>CAVYZY010000011.1:0-74023 GCA_963773095.1 uncultured Gemmatimonadales bacterium | reverse complement strand
CACGCCGCGCCTTGTCCTCGGAGGCGTGCGACTCCGCCTGCTTCACCATCTTGTCGATATCGGCATCGGACAGGCCCGACGAGGCCTCGATGCGGATCTTCTGTTCCTTGCCGGTGGCCTTGTCCTTGGCGGACACGTGCAGGATGCCGTTGGCGTCGATGTCGAACGTGACCTCGACCTGCGGCATGCCCCGCGGAGCGGGTGGAATCCCGGTGAGCTGGAACTTGCCGATGGTCCGATTGTCGACGGCCATCTGCCGCTCGCCCTGGAGCACGTGGATCTCGACCGTGGTCTGGTTGTCTTCCGCGGTGGAGAACACCTCCGACTTCTTGGTCGGGATGGTGGTATTCCGCGGAATCAGCACGGTCGTGACGCTGCCCAGCGTCTCGATGCCGAGCGAGAGCGGGGTGACGTCGAGCAGGAGCACGTCCTTCACCTCGCCGCCCAGCACGCCGCCCTGGATTGCCGCGCCGATGGCCACGACCTCGTCGGGGTTGACCGAGCGGTTCGGGTCCTTGCCGAAGAACTCTTTCACGATCTCCTGGATCTTCGGGATACGCGTGGAGCCACCGACCAGGATGATCTCGTCGATCTCCGACGGCTTGAGCCCCGCGTCCTTCAGCGCCTGCTGCATCGGCGCGATGGTCCGCTTGATCAGGTCATCCACCAGCTGCTCGAACTTGGCCCGGGTGAGGGTCAGGTTCAGGTGCTTCGGGCCTGACTGGTCGGCCGTGATGAACGGCAGGTTGACGTCGGTCTGCGTGGTGCTCGACAGCTCCATCTTGGCCTTCTCGGCGGCTTCCTTGAGCCGCTGGAGTGCCATCGCGTCCTTCGACAGGTCGATGCCCTGATCCTTCTTGAACTCGGTCACGAGCCAGTCAATGAGCCGCTGGTCGAAGTCGTCACCGCCCAGGTGGGTGTCGCCGTTGGTGCTCTTCACCTCGAACACGCCCTCGGCCAGCTCGAGCACCGAAATATCGTAGGTGCCGCCGCCCAGGTCGAAGACCGCGATCTTCTCGTCCTTCTTCTTCTCGAGACCATAGGCCAGGGCCGCTGCCGTCGGCTCGTTGATGATGCGCACCACGTCGAGGCCGGCGATCTTGCCGGCGTCCTTGGTGGCCTGCCGCTGGGCGTCGTTGAAGTACGCGGGCACGGTAATGACCGCCTTCTCCACCGTGTGGCCCAGGTAGTCCTCGGCGGTCTGCTTCATCTTCTGCAGGATCATCGCGGAGATCTCGGGCGGCGTGTACTTCTTGCCGGCGATCTCGACGGCCACGAGGCCGCTGGTGCCCGTGTCGATCTTGTAGGGCACGCGGGACGACTCCTCCTTCACTTCATCCATGCGGCGCCCCATGAAGCGCTTGATGGAAAAGATGGTCTGCCTGGGGTTGGTGACCGCCTGCCGCTTGGCCACCTGACCGACGAGCCGCTCACCGTCCTTCGTGAACGCGACGACGGACGGCGTGGTGCGACCGCCCTCGGCGTTGGGGATGACGACCGGGTCGCCGCCCTCCATGACCGAGACTACCGAGTTGGTGGTGCCGAGGTCGATGCCGATGATCTTGCTGGATGCCATTGGTTATTCCTCTTTCGGACCGAAAAACGCCCTCGGGTCCGCTCTGGGGTTCCCGGGTGGCGCCGGCAGGTTGTTGTGTTGCCGGGAGTTACGATTTCGATGAGTGCATGAGCAACGGCTGTACCCGGAAAAACTGCCACTTTGGCATTGCTGAGGCAGGACGATAAAGCGTAAGCAGTGAGCGGTAAGCGGGCCTATCAGCGTGACGCTCGACGCTCTGCTTCGCGCCGGATGGCCGGGAGGAGGAGCCAGCGGATGGAGTAGATCCCGACCCGGGCCCAGCGCCAGTAGGCGAGGAAGCGGCGGCGGGCGGCCTCATCCGTCGCGGCCGCGCGGGTTTCGGAGACGAGCTCGGTCAGGTTGGGGCCCAAGGCACGGGTCTCCAGGGTCCAGGCGATCCGGACCAGGCTCGGCTCGGCGAAGCTGGCGAAACGCTCGGGCGGGACCGGCCGGAACGCCGGATCGGCGAGCCAGGGCTGGCAGGCAGAGCCGCCCACCCACAACTCACCCGGCCGCTGGAGCAGGCACACCCAGCCCAGCGCCTGGAGCTCGTCGAGGAATCCGCGGGCCACCCGGGCCGTGGGGCGGGACCCCATCATCAGTTCGCGCAGCCGGAAGATCCCCCTGACGAGCGGGACGGACTGCATGTCGAACTCGCTCGCCACGCGGTAAACCAGAGGGGCGGGAGCGTGCACCGTGACGGCGTAGCGCTCGCGCGCGTCGGGCTTCGCGATGAACGGGTCGAGCGGGCTCGGCATGCTGGAAGTCTATCGCCCGTGATGACTGTTCACCCTTGTCCACCACGCTCGGCGACCAGTTTCATCGCCGGCTCACTCACGACCAACCGATAGCCGAAGGCCTGACCCCAGGCGAGCGGCGTCATGTCGCGTCGTTCGGTGATCGTCCATACCCCATCGACCTCGATCTTCTCTCGCAGCGATGCGCGCGCGTTGGGATCGGCGCCGTGATCGAGCAGCAGCCGCGCGAACGGTGAATCCGTCAGTCCCCCGCGACAGTTGCCCCAGAAGTTGGCATAGCACACCACCGCACCGAACAGCGCGGTGTGTCCCCCGAATCCCTGCGCGTCGGTTGCGGCCGGCGCATCGACCGGCGCGCCCCGATCGAGCAGCCAGCGCGCGATCTCCAGTTCGTCGAACTCCACGCAGACGTGCAGCAGTGTGGCTCCGTCGAGCGTCGTGCGGGGGAGTTGCTCATCGTGGCATCCCAACTCCGGCGGAAAGATCTCCTCGTAACTGAAGGTGCGGCGCAGCAGCGCGGCATCGCGGCGCACGTGGTCCTCGAGCAGGTCGATGCGGCCGCGATGCAGCGCCACCATCGGCGTGTCGGGCAGGGGGCAGCCATGCCGCGCGTACATCTCGATGATCTCGTGCTTGGCGGCGGGGTTCCTGCTGTCGGACTGGATCACGGTGTCTACGGGTGCGATGCAGCGCCCATCCGCGTCCGTAACCGGTGCACCCAGTTCGAGCATCAGCGCCGTACCGGAGACACTGAGGGTGTATGCCGGTCCGTCGAGCGCGTGCTCATCCGGCCGCGGGTCCCCGAGCATGGTGTGCAGCGAGCGCGCGGTGTCGATGCGGCTCTGCAGCGTCGCACGGCCGAGCGCATACATGTGATCGGTGGCGCCCAGCTCGTGGAGCATGGTGATGATCCGGTCGCGGCCGAGGTTGGCGGCGTAGGACATGGGCGGACCCCAGTTGGTCTTCCGCACGAGCGCGTTCTCGTGCAGCAGACGGGGATGCTTGAGTATCATCGCTCGAACCGCCTCCAGGTCGTCGTCCCAGATGGCATCGATCAGGCGGCAGCAGAGCACCAGCCGGGGCCAGCTCGGCGCTTCGTAGCTGCGGGCGAGCACGAGCTGCGCGTCGGCGAGCTTCGCGCTCGCGGGGTCGGGCGGATCACTGTGAAAGGCCGACAGGTCCGCGATGGCTGCGGGATCGCCCTGCCTGATGGCGCGGAGCAGATCCTTGGCCTGATGCTTCAGCTGATCCAGGTCGGGACGAATGGGAAGGCGACGAGCGGGCATGACGAGCCTCCTCCTGGGTCCGCTCAGCAGCGGGTCAAGAAGGTGTACGCCTCGGCGATGGCGGCCCGTTCGCGCACGGGCGGGCGCCCGTCGCTCAGGACGAAGCCATCCTCGGTGAACTGCAGGGAGAGTTGCTGCGCGCTCCGCGCCCGCCAGTCGCGCTCGTGGTCGCGGAGCACGCGTTCGAGCTCAGGCGGCAAGGTGCAGGAGGCAGACGAAGCGGACGCGGGCGGATCGAGCGTTCATGGATCAAAGGTGAACGGCGGTTGCCGTCACCACAATGCCGCCCTGGTCAGCTGACCAGGCTGACGGGATCCTCGATGGGCAGGTCGGATCCGATGCAGCGGCCGCGTCCCGCGCGCTTGGCGGCGAGGAGGCGTACGTCGGCGCAGGAGAGCAGGGCCTTGGGGGTGATGGCCGTGATGTCGGCGGGCGCGCCGGCGACCCCGGCGCTGAAGTTGATGGTGAGCCTCCGGTTCTCACCGAGGTCGATCGGGGATGCCGTCACCTCCTGCCGGAGGGCTTCCACCCGCAGGAGGGCGGCATCCCTGGGCGTGCTGGGCATGAGGATCACGAACTCTTCGCCGCCGTAGCGGGCCACCATGTCGGTGCGGCGCATGGCGCGGGCGAGGAGGTGGGCCACCTCGATGAGGGCACGATCACCCAGTGCGTGGCCGTAGATGTCGTTGATCTCCTTGAAGTGGTCGATGTCGAGGATGGCGAGTGAGATCTGCTGACCGTCGCGGGCCGAGGCTTCCATCGCGGCCGCGAGGGCCCGGTCGAGGTGGCCGCGGTTGTAGAGGCCGGTGAGCCGGTCGCGCGCGGCGAGGTAGAGCAGTCGCTGCGCCCGTCGCACGATGGTGACGGAGAGCAGCACCGCGATGCCGAGCAGGACGAGGCGGGTGAAGAGGTCAACACCGGAGTAGAGGCCAGCCGCACTGACATACGCGGGATCGTCCAGGCTGTAGTTGGCGCCGGCGTAGGCCCAGAGTGCCCCGTATTCGCACAGCGCCAGCAGGCCCACGACGATGCAGATGCGTGCATCATAGCGCAGGCTGGTCGCGACGATGGCGAGGAAGTACATCTCGAAGGTGACCTTCGAGTTCAGCGCGATCATCGGGGAGCCGACGAAGAGAAATGTCACCAGCGCGGTGCTGACGAGCGACACATCGAGGGCGCTCGAGGCAAAGCCGATCCAGGGGCGCCAGCCGCCGCGGCGGAGCGTCAACCAGATGCCGAATGCCGTGATTGCGGCAGCCACGGTCACGGCAAGGCCGGTGAGGTGAACGGGTTCGTCGGCGTAACGGATGATGTTCCAGCTGGGGGCGATGAGGAGGAACGCCATGGCGAGGAGCCGGACGCGGGCGACGACGAATTCTCCCTCGATACCGGCGGCGGCCAGGGCTGGATCGGGTGGGGCCCAGATCGGCGGATCCGCGGCGCCATCAGAGTAGCTGTCGGAGACGGCGGTCGCGGTCATGGGTGAAGGATAGCGAGTCGTGAGTCGTCAGTCGTCAGTCAGGGCTTGGGGGAGATGCGCAGGATCTCCCCGTCGCCGGAGTCGATCAGCAGGTAGACCGCACCATCGGGTCCCTGGCGCACATCGCGGATGCGGCGCTTGATGTCCTGGAAGCGTTCCTCGCGTGCGCCAGCGGGGCCGAGCTCGACCCGCACCAGTCCCTGCCACTTGAGCGCCCCGATCAGGAAGCTTCCGCGCCACTGGGGAAAGGCGTCGCCGGTGTAGTAGAGGAGCCCGGATGGCGCGATGGAAGGCACCCAGTAATAGTCAGGCTGTTCCATTCCCGCTTTCGTGGTGCCCTCGCCGATCTTGTCACCGGAATAGTCCTTGCCCCAGGTGATCACGGGCCAGCCGTAGTTCTTTCCCGCCTCCGGGTGATTGAGCTCGTCGCCGCCCTGGGCGCCGTGCTCGATGGTCCAGAGCTGGCCGGTTTCGGGATGGATCGTGGCGCCCTGCATGTTGCGATGGCCGTAGGACCAGATTTCCGGCAGCGCTCCCTTCCGGTCGACGAAGGGGTTGTCGGACGGGATGGTGCCATCGGCATTGATGCGGATCACCTTGCCCAGTGTGTTGGTGAGGGTCTGGGCGCTGTCGCGGTACTCGAAGCGTTCACCCGTCGTGACGAAGAGGGTGCCGTCGCGGGCGAAGACGAGGCGCGAGCCGAAATGATTTCCGCCGCTCACCTTCGGCACCTGACGCCAGATCACCTCGACGTTCTCGATGCCCGCGCCCGTGAGCTTGCCCCGCGCCACCGCGGTGCCGGCGCCGCCCTGCCCAGCTTCAGCGTAAGAGAGATAGACGAGCTGGTTGGTGACGAACGCCGGATCGATGGCTACGTCGAGCAGGCCGCCCTGTCCACGCGACACGACCGCAGGCACCCCGGCGATGGGCTGGGAGAGCGCACCGGTGGGAGCGACGAGGCGGAGCCGTCCGGGGCGCTCGGTGACGAGGGCTCGGCCATCGGGCAGGAAGGCAAGGCCCCACGGCGACTCCAGGCCCTTTGCAAAGACGGAGATGTTCGCGAAGGCGAGCGAGCCGGTGCCGTACTGCGTCTTCTGCGCGTCGGACTTTTCGCAGGCGCCGATGCCCAGCGCCAGTGTGATGGCGGTGACAGCGTGGCGACGGGCGTGGTGAAGTGGCATTCGTCAGCCTACACGGATATGTCGGCCAGCGCGTCGGCGACTTCGTGCGTGGGCCAACGCGCCCCATGCGACGAGGCCTGCCACCGCCGCGGTCACGGCACCGGCAAGCGCGCCCTCGCTCCAGGGCGCGCTGGTCCATACGATGGGAGCAATCGTGCCGGTCGCGGTGACAGTGAACGCCCACGCCAGCAGGGGCCAGCGGAGCCAGGTGCGATGGGTGAAGAGAGCGACCAGCGCGGTCGCCGCACAGATGCCGTAGAGAATCTGCAGCACACCGGCGGCGCGCTGCGATGGGGTTTCGGCGTCGGTGAATCCGTCGAAGCCCTCCTTGATGCCGAACCAGACCGCGGCCAGAAGTACCGTGGTGACGCAGACGACGCGAAGCCAGTGCAGGAAGCTTTTCACGAGGCCTGACTGGTGCTAGTGCTTCTTCTCGTGCGCGGAGGGAACCCACCACATGTCGATGTGGTAGTACCAGATCCCGTCGTTGCCGAGCTTCCAGATGACGAGGTACTTGTCGGCCCCATGCGTCACTTTGCCGTCCTTGTCGGCGACGTCATAGGTGGCCGTCCCCAGCTCATAGGCGTAGTTCCCGTTCACGTCGAGCGACGTGGTCTTGAACTTCAGGTTCTTGGCCACGGCCGCCAGGTCGCCAAAAACCTTCTCGATGTTCGCCGTGCCGCTTATGGGTTCGCCCTCGGGCGGGATGATCATCGCGCCCTTGTCGTAGATCTTCGAGATGCCTTTCACGTCACCCCGGTTGGCCGCGGCGACCCACTCGGCGTTGCGCGCGTCGATCGCCTTGCGGACGGCCGCGACACTGGGAACAGCGGCCGGCGCGGCCTGGGCCACGGCAGCAGCGGGGAGGGCGAGCAGGGTGACCAACAGGACTGAGGTGCGCATGCGTTCAGGGCTCCGGGAGCAGGACGACAGGGAACGGGGAGCGGGGAACAGGGAACCAGGGAGAAGGTAAGCAGTACTCAGGGGTTCAGGCGCGCCCGCCACGTTGTCGAATCAGCCCGAGACCTTCCGCAAACCGCAGCCGGTAGCCCGGCGGCAGCTGGACGGTATACGAGCGCAGGCCATCCTCATCCCGGATCGGCTCGACGATCGGCGCTCCGCGCGCCTGATGCTCGGCGTAGAGTTCCTCGATGCCCGTAAGGAATACCATGACCGTCGTGTCCCGCGCGCGCTCGGCGAGGCTGGGGCCCAGCGCGAAGATGAGGCCGACACCGTCGCGCCGCACGCCGGCATCGGTGGGCGGATTGCCCTCGGACCATTCGCGGTGGAAGCCGAGCTTCTGCTCGCAGAAGGTGAGTGCGGCCTCGATGTCGGCGGTGGCGAGGACAGGAACGACGTGTGAGAGCTTCATGGTCAGCGAGTCCTCCGGCCGACAAAGACTTCATGCACGCCGGGCTCGACTTCCGAATGCTCGAGCGGCACCGCCGAGGCGTCGAAGCCCGTGTCGCGGAGCAATTGCAGCCAGGTGTCTCGCGGGAACAGTCCCTCGATGTGGCGGTCGTGTGCCACCCGCACGCTGACATCACCCTCACGCAGGATGAACGCATAATCCACCGTGTACGTGGAGTCGGCGGGATCGGGATCGCACGCCCACTCGAGGTACCTCGCGCTCCGCCCGGGTCCGTCGTGGCCGCCGTGATCGGTCGCGGGCCGAAATGTCTCGCGCACGTAGTCGGGCGCGAAGAGCACCGCGCCACCTGGCCGACAGTGTTCGTACGCCGTGGCCATTGCCTGCCGGAGATCCCGCTCCGTGGTCATGTAGCACACCGCGTCGTGCACGAACACACAGTCGAAGGTCCGGTCCAGCCGTACCGTCCGCATGTCACCCTGGATGTGCTCGAGCCCGGGATTGAGCACGCGGCTCACTGCGAGCATGCCGGGCGAAGAGTCCACGAGGACCATCCGGAATCGCGCCCTGAGATGTGACGCGTTGTTGCCGCCGCCGCTTCCAAGCTCCAGCATCGTTTCGCACGGGCCGTTGCACCGCGCCAGCAGCTGGCGCTGGTGGAAGGCCGCCTCCTCGGCGTAGTCGTCCGCGGAAGAGATGAGCGGCCACCATTCGGCGAGTTCGTCGTAGAACATGGGGGCGCCAGGTCGCTTCAGTGTCATGCGACCCCGTTGCGCGCGCGCCGATGCTTCCAGACGAGCACGGGCGCGAGCAGCAGCGCGGTCACGCCGGCGCCGAGCGCTGCGGCGCGGAGCCCCGGCCCCGCGACCATTCGGTGCAGAGTGCTCACCCCAAGGTCGGCAAAGGCTCCGGCTTCCAGGAAGGCGAAGGCGACGCCGGTACCGACCACTGCGACGGCGGCCTGAAGCAGCGTACCCCGAAATGATGAGCGTGTCATGGATGCGGTCTCCTGTCGCGCGGCGGCCTTCAGGCGCCGGGCGAGGGGCCTGTCAGCGCCGGAAGGTGGCGCGGATCTGATTCGATCCGGGCCCTTCGTCGCCGTAGAGCAGCGTGACGGTCGTGTTGTCGGCCGACACGGTCCCCGGGCCGAGCAGGTACGGAAAGCCCTCGCCCCCGCCGCCAGTGCGCGTGAAGCTCAACGTGTTGCCCTGCCGGGTGTAGGTGCCCTGCTCGGCGTTGTCGAAGGTGATCCCGTTGTTCTTGTTCCGGTGCGAGGTGCTGAGGTCGTAAGTGCCCGCCGCAAGACTGACCGAGCCGCTCAGCGTGAGGCAGCAGCCGCCTGGCGCCCCGGGGTCAGACGGCAGCGGCTGACCGTTCTCGGCCACGAGGGTGTAGGTGCCGTCGAGCGACGTGGGCGCGATGCTGTCACCGTCGCATGAAAGGGCGAAGAACGCGATGCTGACGAGAAGTCGACCCGTGCGTACCATGAACCCCGCTCCAGCGTTCGCACCGATGCCGCTGCCTGCCGCTGGTCAGGCCGCGCCGTCGATGGGTGGACAACAGTCCGCACACACCGTCCGGCCACGGACGGCCTCGAGGCCCTCCCAGCCGATCAGGGGGACCATCAGTAGCGCGGCGATTGGGTCCGCCCACCACCAGCCAATGGCAGCATTGAGCCCGAGCCCGCCAAGCAGGATCGCCGACAAGTAAGTGCAGATCTGGGTTTGCCTGGCTTCGGCTGTCAGGGCTCGGCTGGCGAGTTGCGCGGCGACTTGGCGCTTGGCGCGAGCCAGAAACGGCATGACGATCAGGGACCCCGTTGCAACGAGCAGCCCGAGCGGAGATTCGTCGGGTGGGGTGCGTGTGAGAAGCGTCCAACTGGCGTCGACGAGCACGCATGCCGCGAGGAGTAGAAACGCGATACCAATGACCAGGAGCGCAAGGCGTTCAGCCTGCACCCGTCTGACTGGCGTGGCATCAGCCCGCAGCCGCCAGAGGCCGGCCACGCTGCTCCCCAGCTCAATCACGCTGTCGAACCCGAACCCCAAGAGGGCCACCGAGCCCGCGACAAGACCGGCGCCGATGGCGAGGACGGCCTCGAGGCTGTTATACCCGATGGTCGCCCAGGTCAGCCGCTGGCCGCGCCGGACGATCTCGCGGCGATCGGGCAAGCCGATGGTGGTCATGGTCGGGAATGTAGCGCGGGGGACCGCGGCTGGGCTGCGACGACTGCCCCGATACGCACAGCCGGGAAGTTGGGCTGCCGGTACGGCGCCGTCGCCAACTCCTCCGGGGAAGCTCCGGATCAGGCTGCGGACTGCTCCTGCGCAGGCACGGCGCGGCCGATCACGATGGTGATGTTGTCCGAGCCGCCGTCATCGAGCGCCTCCTGCAGGAGCGTTTCGCAGGCCTGCCGCGCCGACGTCATGGTGGCGAGGACCTCGCGGATCCGCTCGTCGGCGACATGCCGGGTCAGGCCATCGCTGCAGAGCAGGTGCACGTTGTGCCACTCGGCGGGAATACGGGTCACGATCGGCATGGAGCTCTGCCCGCCGATGGCGCTCGAGAGCACGTGGGAGAGCCGCGAGCGCGACGCTTCGTTTGGTGCCATTACGCCCAGATCCATGAGCTCCTGCGCCATGGTCTGGTCGCGGGTGACCTGGGCGAGCTCTCCCTGCCGCAAGCGGTAACAGCGGGAGTCGCCGACCTGCAGGAGGTAGATCCAGGGCCAGGCACCAAGAAAGAGGGTAAGTGTCGTGGCCATGCTGCGGATGGTCTGCTCTTCGGCGTGGCGGCAGACGCGCTCGTGGCACTGCAGGGCGGCCTGCTCGAGGACTTCGGAGAGACTTGTTTCGCTGCCGCCGCCGCCCACCCCGTAGTAGCAGCGCATCGCCTCACTCACGTAGGTGGAGACGGATTCGACCGCGAGGCGGCTCGCGGCCTCGCCGTGCTCCGTGCCGCCGACGCCGTCGGCCACCATCATGATGAACGCGAGGCGCTCCTCACCGGAGATGTTGTCATCGCCCTCGGCGAGGCTGCTGTACTTCACGTCGACGCGCTTGTGGAGGGTGGCGACGAGGAAGTTGTCCTGGTTGGTCTTGCGGACCTTGCCCTGGTGGGTCAGTCCGTAGACGTCGATCTCGGAGTCGAGGGGCTTGCGCATGGCGGCCTGGTCGGCCTCGCGGGCCGGGGCAGCGGGTTCGTGATCGATGCTGGTCATGGCTCATCCTCCCTTCCCATCATACCCCGAATCCGTCCCGGGGGTGAGGGCCGGGGGGCCGGGGGGAGGTGCCCGTTGCGAGGCCGGGTCCCTTGCACGTTATTTCACGTTCCTGAACAGCACTCCCCAGCGCCACGGAAACACCCTGAAAACCAGCGAACGCTCCTGCCCGGCCTGCAGCACCCCCCTGCCGCTCGAAGCGCAGTTCTGCATGCACTGCGGTGTCGCCACTCCCACGGACCCGGGGGTGCCGCAACGCATGGCCACGACCGGTTCCTTCGAGGTCGCGAAAGTGACCGAGGCGCTCGCGGGTCGCTACAAGGTCGAGAAGGTGATCGGCGAGGGCGGCATGGCGACGGTGTACCTGGCCACCGACCAGAAGCACAGGCGCAAGGTGGCCGTCAAGGTGATGCGGCCCGAACTCGCGGCCACCCTGGGCGCCGAGCGGTTCCTGCGTGAGGTGGAGATCGCGGGGCAGTTGAGCCACCCGCACATCCTGCCGATGTACGACTCGGGCGAGTCGGATGGCCTCCTCTACTATGTGATGCCGTACGTGCCGGGTGAGACGCTGCGCGAGAAGCTCCAGCGTGATGGAGCGCTCCCGGTGGAGGATGCGCTGCGCCTGGCCCGTGAGGTGGCGGAGGCGCTCGCCTATGCCCACCGGCAAGGCATTGTCCATCGCGACATCAAGCCGGCCAACATCCTCCTGAGCGAGGGCCATGCGCTGGTGGCCGACTTCGGCATCGCCCGCGCGGTGGGCGACAGTGGCGGGGAGCAGCTGACCCGCACCGGGATCGCGGTCGGCACGCCGCAGTACATGGCCCCGGAACAGGCGACGGGCGAGAAGGAAGTGGACGGCCGGGCCGACGTGTACGCGACGGGCGCGGTGCTCTACGAAATGCTGGCGGGCGAGCCGCCGTTCACCGGACCGAGCGCGCGGGTGATCCTGACCCGGAGCCTGACCGAGTCGCCGCGTGCGCTCACCGGGGCGCGGCAGGGGCTACAGCCGGCGATAGACGGCCTGGTACAGAAGGCGTTGGCGAAGAACCCGTCGGACCGGTACGCGACGGGTGACGCACTGGTCGTGGCCCTCGACGGCGTGCGGCAGGCGGGCATGAGTTCGGGCTCGTCGCCGGCGGTGGCACCGCCCGCCACGGCGGTGCTGCCGGCGAGTGCCAAGGCGGTGTCGGCGGCGATGGACGCGATGCCGAAACGCTGGCTGACGCTCCGCAACGTGGCGATGGCGGGTGCCGGTGCCCTGGTGGTCTGGGCGGTGACGGCCACGGTGATCGCCTCGCGCGGCACGTCGCCTAAGGCCTCGGGCAAGGCGGGCAATCGCATTGCGGTACTGCCATTCCAGAACCAGGGCGCCTCGAGCGACGAGTACTTCGCCGACGGTATCGCCGACGAGGTGCGGGGAAAGCTGTCGCGGGTGAGCGGCCTCGCGGTGATCGCGTCGTCGAGCGCCAGCCAGTACAAGAGCACCACCAAGAAGCCGCAGGAGATCGCCGCCGAGTTGGGCGCGGACTACCTGCTCGTAGGGACGGTGCGCTGGGCGGGGGCCGAGGGCGGAAAGCGCCGGGTGCAGGTGGTGCCGGAACTGATCGACGCGCGCTCGGGCGACGTGAAGTGGCAACAGAGCTTCGACACCGACATCACGGACGTGTTCGAGGTGCAATCCCAGATCGCCACGAGGGTGGCGGGGGCATTGGGCGTGGCACTTGGCGGCACCGAACAGCAGCAGGTGGCGCGGCGACCGACCGATAACGTGGAGGCCTACCAGCTCTACCTCAAGGGACGCGCGGTTCAGGGCGCCGATCCGGCCAGCCTCCGGGAGGCCATGGCTTACCTGGAGCAGGCGGTGGCGCTGGATTCCACGTTCGCGGATGCCTGGTCCGCCCTGTCCATCACGGCGAGCCGACTCTATTCGAACGGCTTCGCGAGCCCGGAGATCGCCCGGCGAGCAAAGGAGGCGCTGGATCGCACCGTCGCACTCGACCCGGATGCCGCAAAGACTCACCTCGCGGCCTCGCGATACAACTCGCTCGTGGGGAAGAACCGGGACCTTGCGCGGGGGGAGATGGACCTGGCGTTGCGTGCGGCGCCGACCGACGCCGAGGTGCTGTCGGCGGCCGGACTCGCCGACATGGGAGGCGGCGACCTGGGCTCGGCGCTGGCCAAGCTCGAGCGGGCCCGGGAGATCGACCCCCGATCCTACATCACCCTGTACAGCCTGTCCCAGGTCTACGTCTACCTGGGCCGCGCAGCGGATGCGGAGGCCACCGCGTCAACCGCGCTGCTGGTCCGGCCCGGCGACCTGAACGCAATCCAGTGGGTGGCCATCGCGCGGGTGGCGCAGGGGAAAATGGACGAGGCCCGGGCCGGGATCCGCTCCGCCATCGAGTCCGGCGTTCCCGCACCCGCCATCGCGGCGCACTTTGCGGGATTCCAGGAAACGTCGTGGATGCTGGAGGACCGTGAACGGCAGCTGGTCTTCCGCCTGACGCCTTCGGCATTCGACAACGACCGGGCCTTCTGGGGGCAGTCGCTCTCCACCGCATACTGGCAGCACGGTGAGCCGCTCAAGGCGCGTGCCTATGCAGACTCGGCCCTCGCGGGTTCGAAGGCGCAGGCGGAAGCCTCTCCGAAGGACGCGCAACTTACGGTGCTCTACGGGCTGATGCTGGCGTACACCGGGAAGGCGGCGGAGGCGCGCGCGGCTTACGGGCGCGCCCTGACGCTCGACCTCACCGCCGCCGTGCAGCACAACTACATCCTCCTGAATGCGGCGCGCACCGAACTGGTGCTGGGGAACCCGGCGCGGGCGCTGGACTTCATCGAGGAGATACGAAAGTACGGGGGGTTCCTGACCCCGCAGTACCTGGCGGTCGATCCCACCTTCGCGTCGCTCAAGGGGAACCCAAGGTTCGAGAAGCTGCTGCAGAAATGAGTTAGGAGTCGAGAGTCGAGAGTCGAGAGTTGAAGGTCGTAGGTCGCGGGTCGTGTTAGATTGCTTCTCGTCGTGATTGTGCCACGTTCTTTCCCGGGAGTGTTTCCAATGTTCGAGCGGTCTGGTTCACGTTCCCTTCCGGCGCGCGCGCTGGCGGCGTCGGCCTTGATCCTTGCCGCCGGGCTCGGTGCCTGCGGGAAAGGTGACGCCGGGAAGGCGGCCGACAGCGCCGCGATGGCAGCCGTCGCGCCCAAGCCCAAGACGGTGGCGATCATCCGTGCCGCTGACTGGATGGGCAGCGAATGGGCCGAGGACGCTCTGAAGGTGGGCCTGCAGGAGGCGGGGCTCGAGCCGGGGCGGGACTTCGTGTTCACGATCTCCAGTGCCCAGGGCGACCTGGCCACCCTGCCGAGCCTGATCGACGCGGCGCTCGACGCCAAGGCGGACGTGATCGTGGCCCTGCAGGACGAGACGCTCAAGTCGGCGGTGGAGCGGGTGAAGAGCACCCCGGTGGTGTTCAATGTGCTGTCCGATCCGTTCGCGGCCGGCGCCGGCACCAGCGACTCGTCGCACCTGGCCAACATTACCGGCGTCTACTCGCCGGGCCTGGGCGATCCGGAGCAGGCGCGCCGGGTGGCGCTGATCCAGAAGGTTGTACCCAATGCCAAGCGCCTCGGGATCCTGTTCAGCCCGCTCGAGCCGCTGGCGGTGAGCATGAAGGACAAGATGACGGCATCGGCGAAGAAGGCAGGCATGACGGTAGTGGCGATGCCCATTGGCAGCCCGACCGAGGGCTCGGAAGCCACCACTGCGCTGATCGGCAAGAAGGTCGATGCCATCGAGATCTACGGAAACTCGGCGCACGCCGCGTTCGAGAGCATCATCAAGGTGGCGAAGGAGAACAAGGTACCGGTGTTCTCACCCTCGCCGTTCGAGGTGATGAAGGGTGCGAGCGCGGCGTTCTTCCCGGACTTCCAGGAGGGCGGCGTCGTGGCCGGCGGGATGGTGGCCAAGGCGCTCAAGGGTGAGAGCCTCGCGTCGGTACCGTTCTACAAGCTGGAAACGACCAAGACGTCCATTGCGGGTGAGACGCCCGCCGCGGCGCCGGCGCCCGCCCAGTAACGGTGCGCGCTGTCCCTTCCTACGACGGCGCCGGTGGCGCCGTCGTTCGTTTGGAGGGTCGCCTCGACGCCGAGGGGGCGCTGGCACTCGAGGACATCCTCGCGCAGTTCCTGCGCGAGGGGGTGCGCACCGCCACCATCGACATGAGCCGGGTGTCGTACATGAGCACGCCGGCGCTGCAGGTGCTGGCGCGGGGCGGTCACGAGTTCGCGACGGTGAAGGGGTCCCTCAAGGTGACCGCGCCGAGCGAGGCGATCCAGGGCCAGTTCGATGCCGCCGACCTGACCCGTTCGCTCGTGCTTGGCGCCGAGGCACCGAAGCCGACGGTGATGCGGCAGTCGTCCGGCGGGCTCAACTCGCTGCGCGGCACCAGTGAGTGGCGGGTGGCGGGGAAGCTGGTGCTGCTGCACGGGCTTTACGAGAGTGCCGCACGGAACCCGGGGGCAAACCTCACCTGCCGGGTGCTTGGCGATCCCGGCTGGCTCGAGCACGGCGTCATCAAGCCCGAGCGCGCCAGCACCGTGCAGGTGGGTGAGCAGGCGTTCGGGCTCGGCATTGGCGCCATCGGGCACCAGTTCGCCGACGCGGCACCGCGCATGGGTGAACTGATCGCCGCCGCCGGGGTGGTGGCGTACCAGCCGACCGAGGGCGGCAGCGTTCCGGATTACCTCATCGGCACGGCGGAACAGCCGGCACCGGTGGTGCTGGGCACCGGGCTCCTGTGCGAGGGCGGCTTCGAGACACTGAGCCGTTTCACCAAGCGGCCGGCGGGCCAGCCGGTGCCGCTCTCCGAGCTGGCGCGCGTCTGCCTCGATCACTCCTCGTCTGCGACCGTGGGCGTCGTGATGCTGGTGGAGGTGGCGGGGCTCGTGGGTGCGCGGCTCCGGCGCACGCCCACCGACGCGGCCCACCCGGTGGACTTCACGATGCCGGACGTGCGCGACTGGTTCGGCATCACGCCGGAGCGGGTGCACGAGGGCACGGTAGCGGTGGTGACGGGCGTCGTGTCGCGGAAGCCCGACCCACGGCTGGCGACGCTGCTGCGGCCGGTGGGCATCTCGAGCGACCTGGTGGGTCACTTCCACGCGGCGGTGTTCGAGTTCCGTCCGGTGCCGCTCCGCACGGTGGCGCTCCGTCCCCTCATGACGAAGTATTTCTCGCAACAGCCGCTCCGCTCGGTGATGCACCTGCTGCACGATGATCGCGGGCCGGTGGGGGCCGGCGAGAGCGCGTTCCAACGGGGCATCTGCTGGGTGTCGCCGATCAAGTCGATCGAGGAGGGCGCCTGAACCTCTTCTTCGGCGCGCTCTCGATGGGCCTGGTCCTGGCCCTGCTCGGTCTCGGGGTCTACATCTCGTACCGGGTCCTCGACACGTTCGACCTCACAGTGGACGGCTCGTTCGCGTTCGGCGCGGTGATCGCCGGGGTCCTGCTGACGCGCGGGATGGCGTCGTTCTGGGCCTCGGCGGCAGGGTTCGTCGCGGGGATGGCGGCGGGTGCGGTGTCGGGGGTGGTCCATCGCCGGCTCGGGGTGAGCCGGTTGCTGTCGGGGCTGCTGGTGGCCACGGCGCTCTATTCGCTCGACCTCCTGATCATGGGTGGGGGCGACATCTCACTCGCATCCACGCGCACGCTGCCAACCCAGGCGTTCGACCTGTGGCAGCGGTTCGGCGGGCCGGAGTCGGGGGCGCGGATCTTCGGCATCGAGGTGAGCGCCCGCACGCTCGCCACCTTCCTCGCGATGCTGCCGGCGGTGGGCACGGCAGTGTTCCTCGTGGACCGGTTCTTCCGGACGTCGCTCGGTCTCGCGATGCGTGCCACAGGCGACAACGCGCAGATGGCGCGATCGGTGGGCATCGACGACGCGCGGGTGTTCATCGCCGGCCTCGCGGTGTCGAACGGCCTGGTGGGCCTGAGCGGCGCGCTGTTCGCGCAATACCAGGGATTCGTCACCATCCAGATGAGCGTGGGGATGCTGGTGATGGGCCTCGCGGCGGTGGCGATCGACGAGGGCCTGCTGCCGGGCCGATCGATGGGCTCGCGCATCGCCGGGGTGGTGGGCGGGTCGATCCTGCTCCGCCTGGTCGTGGCGGCGGCGCTCGCCGCGGGGCTCCCGGCCAACACGCTCAAACTGGTCACGGCCGGACTGGTGCTGCTGGTGCTGGTCGTGCCCGACCTGATCCGGCGCCGCCGGCTCGTGCCGGAGGCCGCCGATGGCTGAGCCGGCCCCCGAGGCGATCGACATGAGCGACGCCTTCGTTCACGGCGCGCCGAAGGCGGTGGCTCCCCCGACGCTCGAAATGCGCGACCTGAGCCACACCTTCGAGCGGGGCACCGCGAACGAGGTGCGCGCCCTCAGCGACGTGAGCCTCACGCTCGCGCCGGGCGACTTCGTGACCGTGGTGGGCATGAACGGTTCGGGCAAGTCGACGCTGCTCAACGCCGTCGCGGGGGCGTTCCTGCCCGACTCGGGACGCATCCTCCTCGATGGCGAGGACGTGACGCGGCAGGGCGAGTTCCGGCGGGCGCGTCACGTCGGGCGCGTGTTCCAGGATCCGCTCAAGGGGACGGCACCCAACCTCACGGTGGCGGAGAACCTCTCGCTCGCGCTCGATCGCACGCGCAACCCGTTCGTCCTGCGGTGGGCGCTCACCGGATCGCGCCGTGAGGAACTGCGCGAGCGGGTGCGCACGCTACAGCTGGGACTCGAGGACCGTCTCGACACGCGGATCGGCATGCTGTCGGGTGGCGAGCGGCAGGCGCTGACGCTGCTGATGGCGACACTGGTCAAGCCGACACTGCTGCTGCTCGATGAACACACGGCCGCGCTCGACCCGAGGAGCGTGGAGCAGGTGGTCAAGCTGACGGAGCGGGTGGTCTCGAGCCAGCGGCTCACGACGCTGATGGTGACGCACTCGATGCACCAGGCGGTACGGCTGGGCGACCGGGTGCTGATGATGCACCGGGGCCGGATCGTGCGGGAAATCCGCGGGCGGGAGAAGCAGCACCTTCGGGTAGAGAACCTGCTGGCGACCTTCGACCAGTTGCGGAGCATGGAGCTACTGGACGAGTCGGCGGCGGACATGCTGCGCCGGTTGTACGTCTAGTCGCCTGCGGTCCTCATTGTCGTCGAGAGCGCCTGCATGAGAATGCGCTGCTCCTGTCCCGACATGGTGCGGTAGATGGTATCGACCACGCCACTGGCGGTGTCCGAAATGACCAGGAAACCACCGTCAGGGGTGAGGCGCAGGTCGATGGAATAGTCGCGGGCAATGAGGTAGCGCCGCGTTGTCCCGCCCACCGTTGCGACCATCTCGCGCGTGGTGACGATCAAAGCGTCGGTCATGCCCTTGCCCGCGGGCGCAAAGACGTACTGCACGGTATCGGCCGGCGTCACGGCACCCAGCACGATCGCCGAATCGATAATATCGGCCGGAATGCGCGGTGCCATGGCGTCGATCGCCGGCCGCTCGCCCGAGTACGTCATCCGCCAGACCTTCACGGCCAGCCAGACCGCGCCAATCACGCCAACCAGCAGTCCCCCGACCAGGATCGCCGTGCGACCATACCACCGGCGCCGCGCGCGCCGCCGGATTTCGCGCGGGGTGAGCAACTGGTCGGCCGCACTCGCCCGCCGCAGCGCTTCCGCCATGTCTGCCGCCGACTGCCAGCGTGCGACCGGGTCCTTCGCGAGCGCGCGCGTGACGATCGCGGCGAGTGCGGCCGGCAGTTCCGGCGCGACCTGGGCCAGTGGCGCGGGGGCGGTGCTGACCTGGTTGGCCATGACCTCGGGCGCCGAGGCGCCGGTGACCGGACGACGCCCGGTGGCCATTTCATAGAGGACCACGCCCAGCGCGTACACATCGGCCCGGCCATCGACGCGGTCGCCGACCACCTGCTCTGGGCTCATGTAGTGCGGGGTTCCACTCACGAGGCCCGGCGTGGCACCGTCGTGTTCTCCCGCCAGCCGCGCGATGCCGAAGTCGGTGACCGCGGCATGTCCGTCGGCATCGAGCAGGATGTTGTCGGGCTTCACGTCGAGGTGCACCACGCCACGCGCGTGCGCGGTGGCGAGCGCATCGGCGACCTCCGTGCCGAGCCGTGCCACCATGGCGGGTGGCTGGGCGCCCTCCCGCTCGAGCCGCTCCGCGAGCGATCCGTGCGGGAAGTAGCGCATGACGAGGCTGATCAGGTCGCCTTCCCGATCCACCTCGTAGACCGGCACGATGTGCGGGTGCTCGGTGGCCGCGATGAGCCGGGCCTCGTCGAGCAGGCGATCGGTGCCGCGTCCCTGTGCCAGCGACGGGTCGAGCACCTTGACGGCCACGTCGCGTCCAAGCAGGGGATCGCGCGCGCGGAACACGGCCGCGAATCCGCCGACGCCGAGAAGCTCCCCAACCTCCAGGCGCCCGGCGAACGAAGCGGCGAGGCGCTTCGCGACCTCCCGAATTGCGGCGTCATCCATCAGACGCAGTCAACCTCGAGCCGCGGCACGCTACACTGCCCGCGCGAAGTGCCCACGGGTGAACGCGCCTCCATTCAGCGCGCGAATGGCGCGGGCATCGGGCCGGGACCCGGCTGCGACGGCGTCGAGTGCCCTGCGATAGGCGGCGGTCACCCCAGCGACTGGATCGCCGGGAACGTTGAACACGAGGCGGAAGGCACGCACGCCATCGCGCCAGAGCGCCGGGAGATACTCCGACGCATCGACCGGCCGCGAGTGCAGCAGGCGGTTGCGGCAGGCGGAATCGGTGGCGACCGGAAAGACGTACCCGGCGGGATCGGTGAGCTGGACATTCGGGTGCTTCTGCACGCAGAGGTCGCGGCAGGTCGCGACGACGCGATCGAAGGCCGCCGAGAGGACGCAGTGCTCCAGCGTCATCCCCTCGGGCCGGCCATACACGAACACCTCGAATCCAGCCCCCTGCCATGGCGCCGTAACCTGCGCCATCTCCTCGACGGTCAGCTCGATCGACAGCACGATGCGGCGTGCGCCCAGCCGGAAGATCTCGGCGGCGGTGTGCTGGTTGAAGCAGTTCACGGCGTAATCGGCCACGACATCGCGGCCTTCGCGCGCGAGTTCGGCGACCAGGCCCAGGTGGCCGCTCGCGATCGGCGTGCCCAGGGCCAGCCACTTGTCGAGCGTCTTCCGCTCTTCCGGTCGCACGATGGTGGGCGTGCGGAGGCGAAGCGTCTTTCCGGCCGCGGCCATCTCGTCGATGAGGGCGCGGACGCGGGTGGCCGGCGGCGTGGGGTGGCGCAGGAGGAGATCGAGGGAGATCTCGTCGGCACCGGCCGCGGCGGCCGCGCGGGCATCGTCGAGGGTGAAGACCTCGGCGGTGAGGAGGGGACGGTCGTGGGTCATGGGTCGCGGGTCGTGGGCTGACGCGACAGCCGGTCGCCCGACGGCGAGGTCGATCACCAGTGCCCGGTTCACCAGGCGGGCCTGCGCGGCCGCATCGCGGCGGGACAACAGTTCGCGCACTGCGAGCTGGCGGAGTTCGTTAAGTTCGCTGACGGGCAGGAACACGCCCTCTGCGAGGCCGGAGATATCCAGCACGCCGAGGACGAACGGGGTCTCGCCCAGGCGGCCGAGTTGCTCGCGCAGGCGGGCGGGGTCGAGGGGCCGCTTCTCCGCCAGTCCGAGCGGCATCGCGCTCTGGAGCGTGACGGTGTCGCTGCCCGCAGTGCAGGTGAACGTGAGTGGCGAACCGGCGGCGCCGCTCACTGTCGCATCGAGGCGCACGCGGGGCGCGTCGGGGTGCTTCTCCACGGCCGCAAACGAGGCGCGGGCCTCGCTGAGCAGCGAAGCCTGGGAAGAGCGCACCACGACCCATCCGGCGGCGACCTTCTCCTCGGCGGGGATGGCCTGGGTGATGCGACCGTCGCGCGTGGCGATGGTGCGCACACGGCTCACGGCGAAGCCGGTGTTGCCCCGTGCCGCGCCTTCGGGATGCTCGAAGCCCAGGCCATCCCCCACGCCGATCGGCTCGGTGACGGAGATGATGAGCTCCGTGCCCTCCATGCCGATAACGCGGCCCAGCTCGGCGCCGCGGTTGTCGGGCTGATTGCGGGTGATGTAGTCGCGTCCCGCGCGGCCGCCGTACATGCCGCCGGTGAATCCGCGGGAGAAGATCTGCACCAGCGGCTGGGTCTCCACCGGGGTGGGCGGGGCCCAGCGTCCCTCCGCCAGCCGGTCGAGGAAGTCGCGGTAGGTGTGCGTGACAGTCGCGACGTATTCGGGCTTCTTCTTGCGGCCCTCGATCTTGATGCAGCCAATGCCTGCGTCGGCGATCCCCTCCAGGTGCTCCGCGGCCGACAAGTCCTTCGCCGAGATGAGGTACCCGCGATCGAGCTCGGCGCCGTCGGCAGCGTCGGTGAGCACGTAGTCCTTGCGACAGGACTGCGCACAGGCGCCACGGTTGGCGCTCCGCTCGGAGATCATGCCGGACATGTAGCACTGCCCGGAGTAGGCGATGCAGAGCGCCCCGTGAATGAAGCTCTCGAGGCCGAGCCCCGGCACCGCCTGGCGGATCGCGCGGATGTCCTCCAGGGTATTCTCGCGGGCGAGCACGACGCGGTCGACACCGAGCTCCTGCATGACCCGGGCGCCGGCCTGGTCGTGCACCGTCATCTGGGTGGAGCCGTGGATCTCCAGTTCCGGGTAGACGCGCTGGATGAGCCGCACCGCGCCCACGTCCTGCACGATGGCCGCGTCGATGCCGCGGTCGATGCAGTCGCCCAGGTGGAGCAGCGCCTCGTGCAGCTCTGCGGGCTTCATGAGCACGTTGAACGTGAGATAGATGCGGGCGCCGCGGGCATGGGCCAGCCGGCAGGCCTGTTCCAGCTCGTCCATGGTGAGCTGTGCGCCGTCGTCGCGGGCGTTGAACCGCTCGGCACCGAGATAGACGGCGTTGGCCCCGTTGGCGAGGGCGGCACGTGCGGCGTCGAGGGTGCCGGCTGGGGACAACAGTTCCGGAACGGATCGGCTCATGGCGCTCAAGAATAGCGCCGGTCCGCCGGTCGGGCGACCTACATGGCCATCAGGGTCGGCGGGGCGGGAAAGGTGCGCTCGGACAGCGCGTGCTCGAGCTGCGTGGCGGTGAGTGCGGTGGAGAAGTGATAGCCCTGGCCCATGTTGCAGCCAAGCTCGAGCAGGGCGGCCACCTGGGCGGGGGTCTCGATGCCCTCGGCGATGGTGCGGAGCTTGAGTGTATTGCCGAGGCCGATGATGGCGCGGGCAAGGGCGGACTTGTCCGGATCCGAGCCCACGTCGTCGATGAACGGCCTGGCGATCTTGAGGATGTCGATGGGGAAGCGCTGGAGGTAGCTCAGCGACGAGTAGCCGGTGCCGAAGTCGTCGATGGCGAGCTGCACACCGAGCGCCTTGAGCTGCCGCAGGCGATCGAGCACCATCGGGGTCTCTTCCATGAGGACGCTCTCGGTGATCTCGAGCACGAGCGCCTCGGGGTCGATGCGGGTCTCCTCGAGGGCGACACGCACGTCCCCCACGATGTTGAGCTCGTGGAGCTCGCGCCCGGACAGGTTCACCGCCACCGTGAGGCGGAGGGCGGGGTACTCGCGGCGCCAGCGTCCGACCTGACGGCATGCCTCGTGGAGTACCCAGCTGCCGACGCGGGTAATGAGCCCGGTTTCCTCGGCGAGCGGGATGAAGTGCTGGGGCAGCAGGTGGCCGAACTGCGGATGCTCCCAGCGCACCAGTGCCTCGACGCCGGTCATGACGCCGCTCTTGAGGGAGACGATGGGCTGGTAGTGGAGCACCAGCTCGCCCTTCTCCAGCGCGCGGCGCAGGGCGCGCTCGAGCTCGAGGCGATGACGCACATCGGAGGACATCTGCGAGGCGTAGGCCTCGAAGCGACCCTTGCCGGCGCGCTTGGCGGCGTACATGGCGGTGTCGGCGTTGCGGAGCACTTCGCTCACGGTCTCGCCTGCCACGGCGGCGGCGATGCCGACGCTGGCGGTGACGAACACCTCGTTGCCGCTCAGCATGAAGGGCTGTGCCATGGAACTGGTGAGCCGCTCGATCAGGGCCTGCTGTTCCTCGGGACCGGTGGAATCCTCGATCAGGATGGCGAACTCGTCACCGCCCAGCCGTGCCACGGTGTCGGCAGCGCGGGCGCAGGAACGGAAGCGCTCGGCGGCCAGTACGAGCAGCTTGTCACCTTCACCATGGCCGAAGCTGTCGTTGACCTTCTTGAAGTCGTCGAGGTCGAGGAAGAGCACGGTTATCGTGTGCCGCTGCCGCTTCGCGAGCTTGAGAGCGTGATCGACGCGATCGCGGAAGAGGGCGCGATTGGCCAGGCCGGTCAGCGGGTCGTGGAAGGCCTGGTGCAGCAGCTGCTGCTCGAAGCGCTTCCGTTCGGAGACATCGCGGGTGTTCAGCACGATGCCGCTCACGATGGGATCGCCGAGCAGGTTGGTGGCGATGACCTCGGCATGGAGTGGCGCGGCGCCATCGGGCTGCTGGAAGCGCCACTCGGCCGGGGCGCTGACCCCTCGCGAGACGGTGGCCTCACGGAAAAAGGCCTCGGCACGGGCGCGATCGTCGGGGTCGATCAGGGTGAAGAGCGACCGGTCGACCAGCGTGGCGGGGTCATGACGCAGCACTCGCGACGCGGAGGGGCTCACGTACGTGACGTTGGCCTCGACGTCAACCAGGATGATCACGTCGGACGAGTTCTGCACCAGCGAGCGGAAGCGCGCCTCGCCCTGGCGGGCGGCTGTCTCCTCGAGCAGGCGGACGTTCTGGCGCACGGCCACCACCTGGCGGATCACCATCACCAGCGTCACCACGGTGGCTCCCACCACGAGCCCGCTGACGGGGTCAGTCCAGGGACGGGCGGTGTTGGCCACGAGCAGCCAGAACACCGCCAGCGCCGCGAGGTAGGGCAGCGGGCTCAGCACTTGCGGCCGCGGTTCCTGGTCGGCGTTGGTCCATCCCCTCGGCTGCGGCCGTCGCCAGTAGAGCTCGGCGCTGGCGATGAGGAGGAGATAGGAGAGCATGTACACCGCATCGGTCCAGCTTGCGCTGCGTTCGCCGGTCTCGAGCAGCACCAGGTCGAAGGCGAGGTCGCTCACGATGCTGACGAGGATGCCGGCGACGAGACAGCCGAACGCCTCACGGTTCCGGTCGAGTGGCCCACGCAGCAGCACGGTGGTGATGCCGAGCAGCAGCATGAAGCTCGCCAGCGGGAAGGCATAGGTGAGCAGCGTCAGCGTCGCGCTGTCGCCGTGGGCGTCGTGCGTGGGCCGGATCGCGAAGTACCAGACGAGCACCGCGCCGCCGGCGAGGACCATGGCGGCGTCGAGGATGAGCTTCCAGCGCTCGACCCGGATACGCCGGCTGAGCGGGAACATCAGCAGCCCGATCAGGAGGATGACGCTGTCGGCCAGGTAGAAGAAATCGGCGGGCGTGGCGGTGGTCTTCGACCCGAGGACGAGGAGGTACCAGACCGAGATGCAGTTGCCCAGGAAGACGCTCATTGCCCCGAACGCGCAGACGCGGAGCGCCCGGCGGACGCCGGCGTCGAGGATCTGCTGGCGGGAAGCGAGCCAGTTGAGGGCCGCGACGGCGAGATTGAGGGGCATGAAGGCGACGTTGCCCAGGAGGTCGCGCAGGCTCTGACTGCCGATGCCGGCGCGCTCGAAGACCAGGTAGGCGAGGCCGTACGCCGCGGCGAGCGCGGTGACGACCCCGACCTGGTTGGAGCTGGTCCGGAGGGCAGGGGGGAGAGCGTCTTCGTGGCGCAACGAGGTCATCAGGCTCCGGGAGTTGCAGACCGCAACGGCTCGATAGGCACAGGGTTATCCGGGCTAGCAGAAAGCAAGAACGCGGCCACGTGGGCCGCGTTCAGGCAAGGTGGGACGGTGGGCGCAAGATTCTGACTGATAAGGGCTTAGATATCCGGCGGGCAGCGGCTCAACCGGGGTGCCCCTCCTCAAAGTCCTCGGGGCCGGGCAGGTGGACGTCACGCTCCCGGTCCACCTGGCAGCCGGACCTTTTGCTGAGGGGCACCACGCCCATCGCGCACCGGTCGGGGCCAGCGGCGCGCGACGGGGCTATTTTCGGAGCATCCGGAGGCAGGAGAGCCGCATGGACGACCTGCAGCAGCACTTTGAGCCGTTCCGTCGGAACACCGTTGGATGGGCCCAGGTCTTCCAGACGCCATATGGCGAGCAGCGGATCGTCTACGCCGACTGGACGGCGAGCGGGCGACTGTACCGTCCCATCGAGGCGCGGCTGCTCGACACGTTCGGCCCCTTCGTCGGCAACACGCACTCCGAGTCGAGCGCCACCGGCACGGCGATGACGCTCGCCTACCACGAGGCTCACCGGCTCCTCAAGGCGCATGTCAATGCCGCACCCGACGACGTCATCCTCACCTTCGGCTCGGGCATGACAGGCGCGGTCAACAAGTTCCAGCGCATCCTGGGACTCAAGGCCCCGGAGGGCCTGCGGCACTTCATTCAGCTCGCGGAGCGCGAGCGGCCCGTGGTATTCGTGACTCACATGGAACACCACTCCAACCAGACGTCGTGGTACGAGACGGTCGCCGACCTGGTGGTGATCCCGCCCGACGCGCAGGGTCTGGTGGACCTCGCTGTACTGGAGGAACTGCTGCACGTCCATCGCGGGCGGCCGGTCAAGATCGGCGCCTTCACCGCGTGCTCCAACGTCACCGGCATCGCGACGCCGTACCACGCGCTCGCGAAACTCATGCACCGGGCGGGCGGCGTGGCGTTCGTGGACTTTGCCGCCTCGGCCCCGTACACGCCGATCGACATGCATCCGGCGGATCCGGAGGAGGGCCTCGACGCAGTGATGTTCTCACCGCACAAGTTCCTGGGGGGGCCGGGATCGTCGGGGGTACTGGTGTTCCGTCGAGAGTTGTACCGGAACACCGTGCCGGACGACGCCGGCGGCGGCACGGTGGCCTGGACCAACCCGTGGGGCCAGTACGCCTTCCTGCAGGATGTGGAGGCCCGCGAGGACGCGGGCACCCCGGGCTTCCTCCAGGCCATCCGGGCGGCGCTCGCGGTGCAGCTCAAGGAGGTGATGGGGGTCGAGGCGATCCGGCGCCGGGAAGCGGCGATCGTGCCGCGGGCGATGGCGGCGATGGAGGCGATCCCCGGCGTGCACCTCCTGGCGCCGAATGCCCGGCACCGCCTGCCGCTGCTGTCGTTCTACGTCGACAACGTGCACTACAACCTGGTGGTGCGTCTGCTGAACGACCGCTTCGGCATCCAGGCGCGGGGCGGCTGTTCCTGCGCGGGCACGTACGGTCACTACCTGCTGCACGTCGATCCGGCGCGCTCCCGCGCGATCACCGACCTGATCGACCACGGCGATTTGTCCCAGAAGCCGGGCTGGGTGCGCCTGTCCTTCCATCCCACGAGCACCGATGCCGAGATCGACTTCTGCACCGACGCGCTCGGGGAGATCGCGCGGAACGCGAAACGCTGGGGCGAGGATTACGTGTACTCCCCGGAGACGAATGAGTTCGTCCATCGCTCGGGACGCGCGATCGGCACGCCATCGATGAGTGGCTGGTTCGACATGGCGTCGGCATCCACGCCGGCTTGAGGGGCGGGGGAACCCGGAAGGGGGACGCAGCGATGACGAAGGGGCCGCCCATTCGGGCGGCCCCTTCTTGTTGCCGGTGCTCCCGGGCGACTAGGCGACCTGCCGCCGCTCCCAGCGGCCAATGGCGCTGAAGACGACGAGCGAGATGATTGCGAGCGCCGCGATGTACACCCACGGCGAAACGCCGGAGATGTCAGCGAGCGTCACCTTGCCCCGATCGCCGATCTTCATGAAGGTGCGCGCGAGCGCCGGGTACATGGCGGTGAAGACGCCCGCGCCGGCGACCATGCCGGCCACGCCCCACATGGCGCGACGCGACCCCTCACCGCAGGCGCCGACACCAGTACCGGGGCAGTAGCCCAGGGTAGCCATGCCCACCCCGAAGATGAGCCCACCCGCCGCGTTGGCCGCGAGCAGCGCCGGCTTGACCAGCAGGTGCGTGATGAGCCCCAGTTGCAGCATGCCGTACACGCCGATGGCGCCCACCACGACGGCACTGAGCATGATCTTGAGCATCGTGTAGTCAGTAAACAGGAACTGGCCGATGATGGTGGCGTACCGGGTCACGCCGCCCTTCTGCAGCAGCACGCCGAACGCCACGCCAGTCAGGAGACCGGTCACCAGCAGGTAAGGAGTATCAATCCAGGACATGACGGCGGCCTCCCGGTCCGAAGATGGCAAACGCGGTCAGCGCGCCCGAGGCGAACATCGAGAAGAAGAACACCCACGAGCTGAGCGCCAGCTGCAGGCTGCCTGAAATGCCATGACCGGAGGTGCAGCCACCGGCCATGCGGGCGCCGAACAGCATCACGGCGCCGCCGCCGAAGGCCCAGGCATAGCTCTTCGCCTCGCTGGGCCCGAAGCGCCACTGCCAGAGGGTCGGTACTCGCTCGGCCTTACGGTCGCCCGAGAGGCGACTGGAGGCGAACGCGCCGATGAGCAGGCCGATTACCAGCATCACCTGCCAGTCGATGAGCGGCGTCTTCTCGTTGATTTCCTTCAGCAGGTAGGTGTTCGCTTCCGGCCCTGCGACGCTACCCGGGGCCACCGGGTACGCGAGCGCGCCGACCGCATGCACCATCGAGCTGCTGGTGCCGAGAGCCTTGTCCATGGTGAGGAATGTGATCCAGCTGAGCACGCCAATCAGCGCGCCGACTACGTACGGGCTCCAGCGCCTGCGGCGCAACGGGCCCGGTGTCGCGTCATTCATACAGCCTCCTGGGCAAGAACCTGCCTGAACAGTATCGGGTCGATTCTCCGCGCGCACGGGCGGCGACGGTCACCGGAAGGTGGCCCCGCCGGTGCGGTTGTCGGGGACGAAGTGGTCACGACCCGGCATCTTCACTGCCGGCAGCGTCTTCGCGTCGATGATGGCGTCCTCGGCGATGACGCCGTTGGTGGCCAGCAGGTACGCCACGAGCGCGTAGACCTCCGGGGGCTTCAGCGAACCGGGCGCTGTGAGCGGCATTGCGCGGTTGATGTAGTCGTACAGCGTGGTGGCATACGGCCAGTAGTTGCCGATGGTGTGTGGCTTCTTGAAGTCATCCGCGAAACTGAAGTCGGTCGGCTCACGGCCGACGAGCTGGGGGTAGAGCGGCGGCGTGCCCTCGCCCTTCTGGCCGTGGCAGGCGGCGCACCGCTCGCCATAGAGCAGCCCGCCCTCGGCGGGGGTGCCGCGCCCGGGCGGAAGGTTGCGGCCCTCGGGATTCACGTCGATGTCCCAGGCAGCCAGTTCCTGCGCCGTCGGGTTCCGGCCCAGGCCGAACGGCCCGTCGGGCACCGGTGCGTAGTTGGCGGGCGCGGCTGGCGTGGGTGTGGCCGCAGCCGCCGGGGGTGTCCCCGGCGCGGGCGCGGCGCTGCGGCCCTCGCAGGCCACGAGTCCCGCGGCGAATGTCAGCGACAGCAGGACGGGGCGGGTCATGCGTCCACCCCATAGGTGACCGCGCCGTCGCGGGCTACGCTCCAGCCGCGGATGTAGTTGAAATGGAAGTCGGTGCCGATGCCGCGCGCCCGCTGAAACTCGGCGCGCGCGGGCTGGACGGCCCCGGTCTCGTCCGTGGCGCGGCTCAGCAGCACGGCCGGCTTGCCGTCCCAATTCCACATGTGCTCGAAGCGCACCGGTGCCATGGGGAGGATGTTGCCCTCCACGCGGGCCGGCTGCCAGGTGCGGCCGCCGTCGGTGCTCACCTCCACACGGGTGATGCGACCGCGACCGCTCCATGCCAGTCCGCGGACCGGCCACCATCCCTTGTCCCTGAGGCGCCGCGGCCAGACGGGCGAGGTGATGACCGACTTCACGTCCATGACAAAGCTGAACTGCCGGGCCGTGCGGTCAGGAAGCGGATCGGTGTACTTCGAGGTCTCGTCGCGCGACATGTTGGGCTGGTCGATCAGCTCGATGCGGCGCAGCCACTTGATCGACGAGTTTCCCTCGAAACCCGGCAGCAGCAGCCGCACCGGGTAGCCGTTGGACGGCCGGAGCGGCTCACCGTTCTGGCCCCAGACGAGGAGAGCGTCATCCAGGCCCTTCTGCACCGGGATGCTGCGCGAGAGGCGGGACGCGTCGCCGCCCTCGGCGAGAAACCAGGTAGCCTTGGGGTTGATGCCCACTTCCCGGAAGAGCGTCGCGAGCGGTACGCCGGTCCATTCGGCGTTGCTCAGTAGCCCATCCACCTGCTGCGGCGACATGTCCGCCTTGGGCGTGCGATACGCCGTGCGGCCGTTGCCGGCACACTCGATGAAGTAGGTGCGCGTGACGGTGGGATACCGGAGCAGCTGCTCGAGGTCGATCATCAGCGGCCGGCTCACCATGCCGTGGATCATCAGCTTCCACTTCTGCGGGTCCACCATGGCCACGCCGGCGTGGTTGCGCTCGAAGAACAGGTCGGATGGCGTGATCGTGCCCGACATGTCCTGCAGTGGCGCGAATGAGGGCCCGCTCAGCACACCCACCGGAGCGCGCGCCGGATGGACGAAGGGCGATCGAATGCCGAGGGCGGTGCTGGGCACGCCGGGCACGGCGGTAGGGTCTGCTGGGATGGCAGGGCCTGCGGTGTCCGCCTGCGCGAGAAGCCGGTAGGGGTGCGCGCCGACGGTCGCGGCAGCGGCAGTGGCTGCGGCACCCGCCAGCAGTGCGCGGCGCGAGATGCCCGCGTCCGGCGCGGGAGGCAGGTCGGCGGAGGGGTCAGTGGGATGGGTCATTGTTTCTTCTCAACTCGGGCCCGCGCGCACCGATGTCGGTGGCGGCACGAGGGCCAGCTTCGGGTTCTTGCGCGGCACCAGCGTGGGCGGCGGATTGAAGGCCTCGTGTCCCCGGGTGGCATAGGGCACATCGGCGGGGGCGCCTCCCGTAGGCCAGTCGTGTTCCTTGCCGGGCGAGTCGGGGCGCGGGTGGCTGTTGATGAACGCGGAGAGGTCGAACGCTTCCTGCCAGGTAAGCGTGCCGCCCTGGCCAAAGGGCATGTTGTGCTGGATGAAGCTCGCGGCGCGCTCGAGGCGCGCCATGGAAGCACCGATGCTGTAGCTCCCGGGTCCCCATAACGCGGGGAAGGCGGCCAGGCCCTGCCCATCGGCGCCGTGACAGGTGGTGCACTTCGACGCAAAGAGCGTCGCTCCCCGCGCCGGGTCGCCGGGCAGGGTGTCGGGCGCGTCGAGAATGCCCCGCGTGCCCGCGATCTTGGCGCCGATGGGCACGGCCTTCGAGATGTAAGTGATGTAGGCCAGGATGTCCTGCATCTCGCGGCTGTCGACGGGAAGTCGGTTTCCGGAGACCGAACGGGTGAAGCAGTAGTTGACCCGGTCAGCGAGCGGAATCACCGCACCAGAGCGCTCCATGTACTTGGGGAAGCGGGCCGCAGCACCGGTGAGCGGGGCGGCCTCGACCCGCAAACCGTCCTGAAGATGACAGCTGATGCAGTTCAGCTTGCTGGTTGCGAACTGGGGCAGGCTGTCTCGGGTATGGCGGAGCAGGGCGAGCCCGCGACGGATGGAGCTGCCGAGACTGTCGTCGGGGATGTGATCGAGCGACGGTGGCGCCCAGCCCGCGAGACCGTAGTCGACCACCGCGGCGGCCGGGGCCGAGTCGGGTCCTGCGCCGCCCTTCGCCATGGTACGAGGCTGGCACGCGGCCAGCAGGACGAGCATCCCCGACGACAGGCCGCGATGCCACCTGAGAACTCCCAAGCGACCTCCTCCGGTTGGGAACAGAGGCAACCCCCGGTGGGCTACGGCGTCGTGCCCATCCACCGGATGACCAGCAGGCTCAGGCCCAGCAGCACGGCGAGCGAACTGAGTACGGTGAGTGTCACCGGGCGGCCGACACTGCGCAAGGTGCGCAGGTCCACGCCCAGGCCGAGGCCCGCCATGGCGAGCACGGTAAGGGCGTGCGAGCCCGAGCGCATCGGCGTGGTGAGCGGCTCGCCAAGGAGGCCCATGCTGCGCAGCGTGGCGAGGGCCAGGAATCCCACGATGAACCAGGGCAGCGCGGCCCTGAGCGCGCCGGGAGAGAGCGGGGCGCGCCCGGCAGCGCCCTGCATGAGCGAGAAGGCGATCAGCAGGGGGCCGAGGAAGAGCACGCGGGTGAGCTTCACCAGGGTGCCGATGTCACCGCTGGTTGCGCTCACCGGCAGGGTGGCCGCGAGCACCTGCGGTACGGCGTAGACCGTCAGCCCGGCCAACGCGCCGTACTGATAGTCGCTGAGGTGAAGAAGCGGAATCAGGAAGGGGAGGCCCAGCACCACGGCCACGCCGAGCACGGCGGTGAAGGCGATGGCGGAGGCGACGTGCTCGCGGCGCGCCCCAATGATCGGGGCGAGCGCGGCGATGGCGGAATTTCCGCAGATCGCGTTCCCGAAGGCGACGAGCGTCGCATGCTTGGGCTCGAGGCCCAGGGCGCGGCCGATGAGGGTACCGGCGACGAGGGCAACGAGCACGGTCGCGGCGATGCCGAGCAGCAGCCGGGGTCCGCCGGCGGCGATGAGGCCCAGGTTCACTGACGCGCCGAGGAGGACGATGGCGAGCTCGAGGACGGGCTTGGCGGCAAAGTCGATGCCCGGCTGCCAGCGTTTCCCGAGGTCGAGCATCGAGCGGATGCCCATGCCTACGACGATGGCGAGCACGATGACATCCACCCACGGGCGGCCAAGGCCAACCGTTTCGGCCCGGGCCAGGAGTATCGCCGCGAGCGACACGGCGAGCGCGAGTGCGAGGCCGGGAAGCAGCGCGCGCGCTGCGGTGGTGGCGGGGGGAACGTTCGCTAGCGCCAGACTGCCGGAACCACCTCGGGCTTCGTGGCCTGGACCGGCGACCCGAGGCGGTGCCGGATGGAGCGCAGTTCGCGGAAGCCGACCAGCTTCCGATCGTCCTCATCCCACAACGTGAGCCGCAGCGTCTTGACGCTTTGCCAGAGCGTCAGCTTCGTCACGTCGCGAAGCTCCGGGTGCGAATCGTAGCAGCGCTGGAGGTTGTAGTTCGGGATGCGGCTCGACACATGGTGAATGTGGTGCAGGCCGATGTTGGCCGTGAGCCACTGGAGCGGCTTCGGCATGACGAGGTGTGAGGCGCCCTCGAGACCGGCGTTGAAGTAGTTCCAGCTCTCGCGATAGCGCCAGTAGGTATCCTCGTACTGGTGCTGCACGTAGAAGAGGTAGACGCCGATGGAGCCCGCGATGAGGGTGATCGGCAGCTGCAGCAGGAAGAACTCCTTCACGCCCACCACCATGCACATTGCGACCAGGAGCGCCGCGAGCATGATGTTGGTGACCTGCACGCTGATGGCCTCGCGCTTCCAGTCGCGCGGGATGTCGAGTGGCAGGCGATGCTTGAGGACGAACTGCCACGTGGGGCCGATGACCAGCAGCACCACGGGGTGGCGATAAAGGCGGTACAGGAAGCGCTTCATCTTCGAGCGGCTCAGGTACTCCTTGACCGTGAGCGTATCGATGTCGCCGAGGCTCCGGAGGTCGAGGTTGCCGGACGTGGCGTGATGGATCGCGTGGGTCTTCCGCCAGTAGTCATAGGGCACCAGCGTGAAGACGCCGAGCACCGTGCCGACGAGGTTGTTGAGCTTCTGGGACTTGAAGAAGGCGCCGTGGCCGCAGTCGTGCTGAAGCATGAAGAGGCGGACGACCATGAAGGCGGCGGGCACGGCCAGGAGGAGCGTCAGCCAGTAGCCGACCTCGAGGCTCCAGAGCATGGCAAACCAGAACCCCGCGAGGAGAGCCGCCGTGGAAGCGAGCTGAAAGACGCTCTTCCACATGACCGGGCGGCGGTAGGGGGCCAGCATGGCGTTCCAGTCGATCTTCCGGACCGCAGTGGTTTCCTGCTCGGCTGTCTCCGTGCTCATTTCGTGTCCTCGTTCGTTCATGGGGTCAAGCAGGGAAAATAGCGCCGTCTGGCCCGTTTCCGAAGTCCGTGGTTCTCCCAGTCCGTAACCCCCGCGTTGCAGCCGGCACGCCCTAGAGCATAGGCAAGAGCCGGTCCGCTTCCTCCGGCGTGTCGACCGCCTTCACGAGTTCCTTGAGGAGGCCGTTGTCCAGCGAGTAGATCAACCCGTGCAGCACTGGGCGGCGGCCGCGTTCCCAGGCCTGCCGTACCACCGGAGTCAGCGTGAGGTTGTACACCTGGTGGATGACGTTGAGTTCCCCCAGTCGGTTGATGCGTGCCCGGTGGTCGGTCATCGATTCGAGCTCGCGGCCATGGAGGCGCTCGATGGTCCGGATCTCGGAGAGCCAGTTGTCGACCAGGCCGTAGTGGACCTGCTTCTGCGCCGCTGCCTTGACGCCACCGCACTCGTAGTGGCCGCAGACGATGACGTGCCTGACGTCGAGCACCTCGACCGCGTACTGGAGCACGGAGAGGACGTTGATGTCGTTGGGGAAGACCTGGTTCGCGATGTTGCGGTGCACGAACATCTCGCCGGGACGCGTGCCGGTGATCTCGTTGGCCGGGACGCGACTGTCGGAGCATCCTATGAAGAGAAATTCAGGTGTCTGCTGATTCGCGTTCCGCTTGAAGTAGTCGGGATCTGCCTCGAGGCTCTCGCGCACCCACTTGCGATTGTTCTCGAAGAGGCGGTGATAGTCGTCCACGGGCGCTCCGGATCAGTGAGAGTTGGCGCCGTTCACGGCGAGCTGGGGCAGCCCCACCAGGCGATAGTCGATATCCCGCTCGGCGGCCGTGTCCACGAAATCGTGCAGCAGCTGCAGCACGTCGGGGTCGATGCGGCGGCAACCGCGGGCATCAATTTCTACCCGCGAACCCGGGGAGAGATCGTTGAGGGTCTTCTCGATCCGCACCTTGGTGAGGAAGGTGGCCTGCTGCCCGAGCGCATAGCGGGTGAGCACGGCGCCCGGCGGGCTCACGACGGTGAGGCCCGGCGCATCAGCGTGCTCCTTGAGGATAAAGTATGCCCCCACCAGGAGCCCGATGACGACGCCGACCAGCAGGTCGGTGAACAGGATGGCGACGATCGTGACCGTGAACGGGATGAACTGGTCGCGCCCTATGCGCCACGCCCGCAGCAGGTGAACCGGGTGCGCCAGCTTCCAGCCGACGTGGATCAGGATGGCGGCCAGCGCCGCGAGTGGCACCCGATTGAGCACGCCGGGAATGGTGAGCAGCGCGAGGGCCAGCCATACCGAATGGAGGGTGGCACTGGTGCGCGTGCGGCCACCCGATTCGATGTTCGCGGCGCTGCGTACGATAACGCCGGTGAGCGGCAGTCCCCCAAGAACTCCCGAGAGCAGGTTCCCGACGCCCTGAGCGCGGAGCTCGCGGTCGGCCGGCGAGTGGCGCTTCAGGGGATCGATCTTGTCGGTGGCCTCGAGCGACAACAGCGTCTCGAGGCTCGCGACCAGGGCGATGGTAGCGGCCACGACCCAGACCTGCGGCTGCATGATGGCGTCCCAGCGCGGGAGCGTGATCTCGCCGAGGAAGCCGGCCACGCCGCCGATGGGCACCTGCACCAGTTCGTCGCCGGCGAGTTGCAGTGCGGGCCAGCGCCGGACAAGGACCTCATTGGCCACCGTGCCCAGCACCACCACGAGCAGGGCGCTGGGGATGCGCTTCAACGCACCGAGGCGGGGGTTGTCCCACGCAAAGAGGATGAGCAGCGCACAGACCGACAGGACCACCGCGGTGGGATTGATGCGGCCGGCGAGGTGGGTGATGGCGGTGAAGGTGTTCTCGTCGCCAACCGCCTTGAACTGCTCGAGGCCCATGGCTTCGGCGTCGTAGCCCATGGCGTGGGGCACCTGCTTGAGCACCAGGGTGATGCCGATGGCGGCGAGCATCCCCTTGATGACGGACGACGGGAAGTACTTGGCAATGAAACCCACGCGGGCGAGGCCGAAACCGAGCTGCATGGCACCGGCGAGGACGAGCGCCGTGAGGAAGACGTCGAACCCGCCGAGCTTGCCGATGGCGGAGAGCACGACAGCGGTGAGGCCGGCGGCGGGGCCGCTGACCATGAGATTCGAGCCACTCAGGGGAGCAACGACGAGTCCGCCGATGATGCCGGCGATGAGGCCGGCCACGAGGGGCGCACCGGAGGCGAGCGCCACGCCGAGGCAGAGCGGGAGCGCTACGAGGAAGACGACGACGGACGCGGGGAGGTCCGCGCGCAGGTTGTCACGCCAGCTGGTGCCTGGAGCAGTCATTCGTGCATTCGTTTGGGGTTCTCGGGGCCTCACCGGTGCTTCACGACGGCCTCGGCGATGAAGCGGTTCTTGGGGAACTGCGTTGCCAGGGCCTGGAGCGTCGCGCGCGCAGAGTCAGGCTGGCCGAGCGAGTCGAAGGCCTCGCTGGTGAGCAGGCCCTTCTGGATGTTGAGCCGGACGTTCTCCGACGGCGGAGACTGGGCGGCCAGGATGACGAGTGCGCCGGCCGCATCCCGCCGGTCGCGGATCATCGATTCGACCGAGAGATACACGATCGTCGGATCATCGGGGCGCTGCAGGGCGAGCTCATCGATGAGTCGCGCGGCTTCGGCGTGATTGCCGGCCGCACGTGCGGCACGAGCCTGGTGGTACAGCCCCGCCACGAGGAGGCGCTGGACGTCGGCGGGATCACCACTGCGGAGACCGACGCCACCGGCGTAGGAATAGACGAGCTTCCCGCCCGCCTCTCCGGCCTGGTAGAGGGCCACCGCGGCCGCGATGCCACCAATGCCGGATGCGATGCGGAATCCGCGCTGCATGCGCTGGCGCTGCTTGAAGGCAATGGCGGCGAGCTCGAGCGCGGCCACCAGGAGGAAGAGATTGCGGGTACGCTCGCCGAGTTCCTCGTGCTCCTGCACCGCGTCGCGGGCGCCAGGCACGCGCTCGGCGGGGCCGTGGGCCTCGGCCCCGGACTTGACCGCGGCCATGCTGGTGGCGGCGGCGACAAGGAGGAGCGTGGTGGCGGCGGGACTGGTCCACGCCACCTTGCCGGTGAGCGAGACGAGGCGCAGGATCACGCCGACAACGCCGAGTGCGACGACGAAGTGGACGAGTTGGGGATGGAACTGGGCGATATCGATCACGTTGGACCTGTGTCGATTGGTTGCGGCTGCGAGGCCGGTCGGTCGGGCGGGGCGCCCCTCTCTCGGGAAAGGGGAACGCACGCCAGGGTTCCCCTTCGATCGGAAGTCCATGGGTGCGTTCCACGATCCCTTCGAGGGGCACCCCATCCCTCCTGGCCTTACCCGGCCCAATCAATTGAACCGCGTTGTGCGCCACAGGTTCCATCCGGCGGTCGCGAGCAGCGCGACAGACACGATACACAGGACGGCGACCCAGCGCAGGTCCATGGCCAGTGCGGGGGCCTCGGCGTGCGCGTGCGAGCAAAACGAACACCGCCGTAGAAATTGCCACCAGCGTCCAGTCGATCCAGGTGCGCCGGGCCGGCGCCGAGGCAGTGCCGACGAGGCGCGCGCGGACCCATTCGATGTCCACGCCATAGCGACGTGCCTCGCGCTCGGCGGCGTCACGCCACTGGTCATGCTCGGTGTCACCGGTGGTGGCGAGCGCCACCGCGGCGGCGCCGATCGCCATGATGAGCGACCCCGTGATTACCAGCGGCAGGGAAACGCCACTGCGGCGGAGCTCGCCGAAGACGAGCGTGCCCCAGAGGAGCCCCCAGAGCTGGTTGGTGTTGGAGAGGGGAATGCCGCGGCTGATGCCGACGTACTTGGCGGCGTACTGCTGGAAGAGGTCGCCGATGACCCAGACGAACCCGCCGAGCATGAGCCAGAAGAGCACGCCGCGGGCGGCGGCGAGCTCGTTGGCGGTGGCGGATGCACCGTTGATGGTGAGCGCGATGATGCCCATGCAGGCGAGCTCACCCACGGTGAAGAAGGTGACGAAGGCGAGCGGCGACATGCCGGTGAGGTACGCCTTGCGATAGGGGATGTACATCGTGCCCCAGAGCGCGCCGGCACCCAGTGCCGCGATGACGCCGCGCGCCGCCGAGCCGTGCGCGGCCTCGTGGGTGGAGGCGAGTGCCAGGAGCGTGGCGCCGACACACATGGCCACGGTGCCGCCGAGCACGCTGGTCCGCTGGCGGCCGGTGGCGCCGCGCAGCTCGCCGAAGAAGAGGGCGCCCCAGAGGATGCCGAGGAGGCTGTTCGAATTCCAGAGCGGGAAGGCGATGCTCAAGCCGACATCGCGGATGGCGTAGACGGTGAGCGTATTGGCGATGGACCAGAGGCTGCCGGCGAGGATGGCCCAGATGACGAGGTGCGGGGCCTGGCGTACGTCGGCGCCCACGGCGGAGGTCCCCTGCAGCAGGGCGGGGAGGCTCCAGCGGGCGAGGAAGACGCCGCACACCATGACGAGCGAGACCACGACCGGGCTCAGGCCGGTGGAGACGAGCTTGGCGGGAGCCTCGGCGGCACCGAGCCAAGCGCCGGCAGCGATGCCGCTCAGGAGGCCGGCGGTGCGCAACGCGCGGCGACGTGAGGCGAGGTCGACCGACCCGGTGCTCAACGACTGACCCAATAGAGGATCAGCGCGCCGACGGCCAGGACCGCGACGGGGACCCAGAACTGGATGTCGGACAGGATGGCGGCGGCGCGAGTTGGGCGGGAAGAATCCATGCCGGAAGATGCGTCGCGGTCCCGGCGCCCGCCATCGCCGGGCTTACGATTCAAGCACGCGGTCACCACATTCCTCATGCGACCGTGAGTGGGCCGGTCGTGCGGTCCCTCGAGCAGGAGGCTTCCATGGCAAGCAAGCGGACGACGCATCGCAGCGTGAGTGGCACCAAACTCTATGCCGTGCGTGACGCGAAGGGCCGGTTCAAGGACATCCAGACATACAAGCGGGCGCATGCTGCCGACATGCGGAAGACGAGCAAGACCGAGAAGGGCAGGAAGAAGTAAGCAGCACAGGGCGGGGTGGGTGGGCCAGCCAAGGGGGAATGATGAGCCGGGGATTCGCGCGAGTACGGTGTTGCCTGCTCCTCCTCGGTTCATCGCTCGCCTGCCAACCCAAACCGGCGCCGGATGTGCCGGTGATCGAGTACACGCTCGGCGACTACTTCTTCCAGGGGCCGGACACGGTGCCTGCGGGGACGGTCACGTTCCGGCTCAAGCTGGCGAGCGAGGCGTCGCATGTGCTGGACCTCGTGCGGCTGGAGCAGGGCAAGCGCATCGGGGACCTCATGGCGGCGGGCGAGGACGCGTTCGACTCGTCATGGGTGAAGTCGGTGGGGGGCGGGGTGACGTCGAAGGCTGGGACGAGCCCGACGTACACGCTGCGGCTCGTCCCGGGTGTCTACGTGATGCTCTGCTACTTCAGCGCCCCCGACCACCAGTCGCACTTCGCCAAGGGGATGGTCAGGGAGCTCATCGTGCGGGGTACGGCGCCCTCGGCCGCTCCACCCCAACCGGACCTTGAAGTTCAACTCGTCAGCTTCGGTTTTGGGATCTCAGCGCCAGTCACGGCGGGTACGCGCATCATTCGCGTCGTGAACCCGAGCGACCAGCCGCACGAGATGATCATCTCGCGGCTCAAGGACGGCTTTACGCTGGAACAGGCGAAGGCCCGCGCGGACAGCGCCGAGCCGAAGGGGCTCTCGCCGTGGGAAAACTACGGTGGGGTGGCCGACCTGACCCCGGGGGACACGACGGTGATGACGGCGGCATTCAGCCCCGGCACCTATCGCATGTTCTGCTTCTTCCAGGCCGCCGGCGAGGAGAAGAATCACGCGGAGCGGGGGATGACGCGGGTTTTCAGGGTGCAGTGACTGCGCCCTGCATTCGCTGCACCAGTGCCGGCAGGTTCTGGATCACCATGATCCTCGTGGCCGGGCTGCGGCTCACCATGACGAAGGTCTTTCCGTCAGGCGAGATGCCGTAGTTGGTGTGCGGATTGGTGCCGACCATGTCGGGCACCGGGAAGAGTGAACGCCGCCCCGTGATCTCGAGCTGGGGCGATGTCCGCACGGCGGCCGACATCAACTCGGCCTGTCCATCCACCAGCCCCCGGAAGAAGATTTCGCGCCCGTCGGGTCCCCACACCGGTTCGCTGCCGCCTGTTTGCGATACCTGCACCTGGTCACCCTGCCCATCAATTGGACGGAGATACACCTGCTGCTGTCCGGACTGGTCCGAGACGAAGGCCAGCCAGCGCCCATCGGGCGAAATCGCCGGATACGACTCCACAAAGGGCGAGGCGACGAGGGGCACGACGGGGCCACGGCCGCCGTTCTGCACGAGCCCGATGTCGGTACGGGACGAGGGTCGCAGGTTGTCGGCGGTGGCGACCATGCCGCGGCCGTCAGGGAGCCAGAGGCCGGTGTAACTCAGGCTCGCCGACGCGAAGAGCGACTCCGCGGGCTCGGCGTTGCCGGGCCGGGTGCGGTAGATCCCGAAGGCCCCGCTCTTCGAGGATGTGTAGGTGATGAAGCGCCCATCGGGAGTCCAGGTGGCGTCGTGCCCGTCGCGGTCGAAGGTGGCACGCGAGAGAGTGCCCTGGTCGAGGGTGAGGATCCAGACGTCGCGGCCATCGGCGGAATTGAAGTCGAGGGAGATGCGCCGCCCGTCGGGAGAGAAGTTGGGGGCGTGGAAGTTGTGCCGCTCCGGCGTCGCGAGCCGCGCGTTCCCGCCGCGATCGGTGAAGACGAGGCTGCGCGGTTCCTCGGGGACATAGGCGACCGTGCCGTTGGGCGCCACGGCCATCTGCGCAATGCCGGTGCCGGTGACCGACACCCCGATCGCGATGGGGAGACTGCTGCCGGTGATTCGACGGCTCTTCGGATCGAAGCCTACAGCGTGCATGGTACCGTCAGCCTGGGTGTACACGAGGTACCCCGAGGTATAGCGCACCTCGACGACGGGCACGTCGATGAGTGGTGTCTCCTCCCCGGACTTGAGGTCGAACAGGAGCACCGGTGACGAGGAGGCGCCACCCGGCCTTCGCTGCATTAGCAGCGTGTGCCCATCAGGGAGGATCTGATCCAGCTGGAGCCGCGCCGTCTTGTCGGGAAACACCGGTATGATGGAATCACCCTTCATTCGCGCCAGCCCGCGATCGTTCGCGCCGCTGAACCAGAAGGTTCCATCATTGTCCCAGGCGGAGAAGGCGGGAGTGACGGGCCCGGGTAACTGAACGCCGGCCCCACCGGTCATGCTATATCGCATGGGGCTCTTCCCGGGGATCAAGCCGACAACCCAGCGTCCATCGGGCGACACCACCGGGCTCGAGAGCCCCTCGATGCCGGGAATGACAATGGCCTCAGTGGCGTAGAGGGGCTGCGTCATCAGGCGGTTCACGCCGTCGGAGCCAACCGCGACGAAGAGCACCGTGCCGCCGTCGGGCGTGAGCGCAATCTGGCGATTGAGCGACGGGCCCCCGGATCCGCCGACGCCCGGGGCCAGAATCGCGAGTCGCGACGGTGGAAGCGACGGCGCGCGCGGCCTGCCGCGCAAGAGCCAACCCGCCGTACCCGCGATCATGGAGATGAGAGCGGTGACGACGATCAGTCCGAGGCGGGTAGGGCGGGTAAGGCCGGCAGGGCGGGTGGCCGCCGTGACTACCGTCGGGGCGTAGATCCCACCCTTGCCGTCGAGCGCGTCGGCAAAATCCTTCGCCGTCCCGAAGCGATCCGCGGGGAGCTTCTGCAGGGCGGTCAGCACGGCGCCTTCGACTGCCGGTGACACGGTGGGACGCTTGGGGCGGAGGAGCGGCGGCTGTTCCGTAAGCACCTTTGCGACGATCGCCTGGGAGTTGGGACCGGTGAACGGGGGTTCGCCGGTCAGCATCTCATACGTCATCGCGCCCAGTGCATACACGTCACTGCGTGCCCCGATGTCGCGTTCGCCCATCGCCTGCTCGGGTGACATGTAGGCTGGCGTGCCAAGGGACATGCCGGTCTGCGTCATGCGGGAGCCGCCGGCCTGCTGAACAGCCAGGGCGATGCCGAAGTCGGCGACGAGGGCCGACCCTTCCTGGAGCAGGATGTTCTCGGGCTTGATGTCGCGGTGGACGACGCCCTGGCGGTGGGCGTAGTCGAGGGCGGAGGCGACTTCCTTCGCGAGCCGGATCGCGTCGTCCGTGGGGAGCTGCTTGTCCCGCGCAAGTCGCGCGCGGAGGGATTCACCGGCCACGTACGGCATGACGTAGTAGAGGAGGCCGTCGGCTTCCCCGGAGTCGATCAGCCCGAGAATGTGGGGGTGCTGGAGGTTCGCGGTGACCTTGATCTCGGCGAGGAAGCGATCGCCGCCGATGACAGCGCTGAGTTCGGGATGGAGGACCTTGATGGCGACCCTGCGGCCGTGCTTCAGGTCTTCGGCGAGGTAGACGGTGGCCATGCCACCCTGGCCGAGTTCGCGTTCGATGCGGTAGCGGTCGCTGAGCGCCGATGACAGGCGGCGTGCGGTGGTGGCCATCTACATCAGCGCATGGAAGGACATACAGCAAAGGTGCACGGCTGCGCCGCGGGCGGCTAGGGTTCGGCGGCCGGCATCGCTGCCCGTACCGAGAATGCCCCTCGCAGGTCACCGACAGCATAGCCTGTCGCGCGATCGGCAGGGTACCGAGTCGCGATGAGCCTGCTGGCACCGGGGGCGAGGCGATCGGCGGGCCCGTGGCAGGCCAGGCACTTCTCCTGGACCTGGATGGGGCGCAGATACCGGAGTTCCCAGCCGCCGGTGGGGCGGGCCTGCACGAGGATCGTGTCGGTCGGGAGCCGACCGCTCTCGAGGGCGGCCTCGAAAGCGGCCAGCACGAGCGACTCGAGGGAGTCCGGTGTGTTGGCGGGGTTGCGGACGCGGGTGCCGATGCGTCGAACGTGCAAGCCGGCCTGCTGGTGCCGTTCCGTTCGCTGCTGCGCGGAATCGGCGCAGACGGCGACCGCGGCCACGGGCCCGCCGCGGGCCATTTCACTGGAGAGCATACCCATCAGGTCGCTGCCAAGATCTGTTGCGGCCGCGCGAGCCCGTGTGACCTGGGCCGCGTCGGCCGCGGGTGGCTGACGTGACGCCTGGCGCTGGCCGCCGCAGCCGAGGATGAGGAGGCCAGGCACCAGCGCAGCCATTGCCATACTGAAGCGCATGCTAGATAGTCCCCGTGCACGAGGGCAGCGACGTGAGAATTGCTCCGCCAACTCCTGGTCGCAGTCTACGCGGCGTGGCGTGACCGGGTCATGAAGTCAGCATGAGGGTCCAGCGAGGGAGTCAATGACTGCAGACGAGGCCGTGAAGCTGATCCGTTCTCACACGCGGGTGTTTGTGCATGGTGGCGCCGCCACGCCAACGGTGCTGCTCGATGCGCTGGTGCGGCGGGCGGACGAACTGGAGGAAGTCGAGACGGTGCACCTGCACCTCGAGGGTGACGCGCCGCATGCACAGCCCCCGGTGGCGAAGGCGTTCCGGCCCAACGCCTTCTTCTGCGGCGCCAACCTGCGCCAGGCGGTGGCCGATGGGCGCGCCGACTACATGCCGGTCTTCCTGTCCGAGATTCCGCTGCTGTTCCGGAACGGCGTGCTGCCCCTCGACGCGGCGCTGCTGCACGTGTCGCTGCCCGACGAGCATGGGTACGTGTCGCTGGGAACGTCCGTCGATACGGCACTGGCAGCGGCGGAGTCGGCGAAGACCGTGATCGCGCAGGTGAACCCCCGCATGCCGCGGACGCTGGGTGACAGTTCTCTGCACGTGGGCCGGTTCGCGGCCCTGGTGCCGGTGGACGTACCGCTGCCGGAGCACGTTCCGGCCGCGATTGGCCCGGTGGAGCGCGGCATCGGCCAGGCGATCGCCGACCTGGTGGAGGACGGTGCCACGCTGCAGATGGGCATCGGCGCGATCCCGGACGCGGTGCTGCTCTCGCTCGCGGGGCACCGGGGGCTTGGGGTACACACGGAGATGTTCAGCGACGGGCTGATGCCGCTGATCGAGAGCGGCGTTGTCACCAACGAGCACAAGCGGCGACAGAAGGACAAGACGGTCGCGAGCTTCGTGATCGGCACGCGCCGGGTGTTCGACTTCGTCGACGACAACCCGGCGGTGGAGATGCGCGACTGCAGCTATGTCAACGACACCTCGATCATCCGCCAGCAACCGAAGATGACGGCCATCAACAGCGCGATCGAGGTGGACCTCACCGGCCAGGTGGTGGCCGATTCCATCGGGGAGCGCATCTACTCGGGTGTCGGCGGCCAGATGGACTTCATCCGGGGCGCGACCCTGTCGCCAGGCGGCAAGGCGATCATTGCCCTGCCGTCAACGACCTCGCAGGGCGAGTCGCGCATCGTGGCGCAGATCAAGCCCGGCGCCGGGGTGGTGACGACGCGCGCTCACGTGCACTACGTCGTAACCGAGCACGGCGTGGCCGATCTCTACGGGAAGAACCTGCGGCAGAGGGCGAAGGCCCTCACCGCCATCGCGGCGCCGGCAGTGCGGGAGTCCCTCGAGCGGGAGGCGCACCGGCGGTTCGGGCATTAGGGTCGTGGGTCGTGGGTCGTGCACTGTGCTCACGCGGTTCCCGCGCCAATTTGCAAGCGCTCAACTATGTAACGCGTTGCGGCGGCGGCGTCCAAATAGGTGCCGGCAAGCCCGACATGACCGTCGGGCCGCAGGAGATAGAACGAGGGCCGCGAAATCTGCGCGCGGGCAAGCTCGGTGGTGTTCGCGAGATCGGCGGGGATGGCATGGATGCGGAGCAGGTCGCCGAGTTCCGGCAGCCCGCCCGGCGGCGAGCCTTGCCCGAACAGGAGCAGGTTGAATCGCGTGTCGTCGAGGATCGCGAACAGGTCCTCGGTGGGACCGCCCGCCTGCAGCTTGAGTTGCAGCCAGGGGAAACGGTCGCCGGCCCGGGGCGCCGCGTCAGGCAGGCCCGCCAGTGTTTCCGACAGCCGGCTGTCGCGGTACCGGATGCCGGTCTGGGAGATGGTGCCAAACGCGAGTCTTCGCAGCCGCTCGGTCCGCATGGCGAGTGCAGCGACCTTCGGGAAGACCCGCGTGCGCAGCAGGCCCACCAGCGGACTGTCCGAGACCATCAGCGAAAAGACCTGGTCGGTGGTGCTCAGTAATCGCCGGGCGACCGGGGCTCGCTCGTCTTCGTAGGAGTCGAGCAATGCCGTGCCCGCGAGTCCCGACGTCACCATGGCAAGCTTCCACGCCAGGTTGTACGCGTCCTGGAGGCCGGTGTTCATGCCCTGCGCGCCGACCGGGCTGTGGATGTGCGCCGCGTCGCCGAGGAGGAAGCAGCGCCGATCGCGAAAGCGCGCGGCGCGCCGGTGATGAATGCGATAGGTGGAGAACCAGCTGCACGACCTGAAGGAGAGCCCGGTTCCCGCTTCATGTCGCAGCGAAGGAATCACTTCCTCGAAGGTGAGATCGTCCCTTCCGCGCATGTCCGGTGGCAGGATACCGACGAGCCGCCAGTGATCGGTGCCGCGCATCGGGAAGAACAGGTGAAAGCCCTCGCGCCACAAGTAGACATTGAGCTCGTCCGGCACCATCGCTCCCGTGACCACCGTATCGGCGACGAAGAACACATGCTCGTACGGCGCGCCCTCGAACGCGATCCCGTTCAGGTCACGCACCGCGCTCTGCGCTCCGTCGCACCCCGCGACCCACGCGGCGGTGATTTCGCGGAGCGCTCCGTCCGGTTGCCTGAGGATTGCCTTCACCTGTCCGGCATCCTGCTCGAGGCTGACCAGCGAGGTGTTCCACTGTACGGCCATGTCCCACCTGCGGAGGGACTCACCCAGGAGCCTTTCGTTTTCGTCCTGGCCCAGGATCAGGAGGAAGGGATACGGACTGATGTCGCGCCCGATGTCTCCCAGCGGAACGCGCGCCGCGAGGTGACCCTGCGACCAGATGTTGGCTCCGGTCGAGCGCTTGCCGAGGGCGAGCGCTGAATCGGCGATCCCGAGATGCGAGTAGATCTCAAGGGTGCGGGCCTGTACGCCCAGCGCCCTCGTCTCACGCGACGGTCCTGCGTGCCGGTCGATGATCATCGACCGCACGCCCCGGCGGCCGAGCTGATTCGCGAGCATCAGCCCGGTGGGTCCGGCCCCAACGACGAGGACGTCGGTATCCATGGGCGCTTGTCATCCCTCCCCATTTGAGGGTACGCTATCCCCACACCTCAATCCCCGGCTCGTGCCAGACGAAACCCTGCTGGAACAACTTCTCGCGCAGCCGGTGCCCGCGGTGGTCGACGTAATGTCGGCCCTCGAGGGAGATATCGTGGTCCTCGGCGCGGCTGGCAAGATGGGCCCGAGCCTCGTCCGACTGGCCGCCCGCAGCCTGCAGGAGGCCGGCAGGCGAAGCCGGGTGATTGCGGTCGCGCGATTCTCGAATGCCGAACTGCGCGCCACCCTCGAGGCCGAGGGTATCCCGACCCTTCGCTGTGACCTGGTGGATCCGGCGCAGCTCGCGGCGCTCCCCGACGCTCCCAACATCGTCTACATGGTCGGGCAGAAGTTCGGCACCACGGGTGACGAAGCGCGCACCTGGGCGCTGAACGCGTGGGTGCCGGGTGCCGTGGCCGGGCGCTACGCGCGATCGAGGATCGTCGCGTTCTCCACCGGCAATGTCTACCCGCTGACATCCACCGACACGAACGGCCCATCCGAATCGGACCCGACGGGTCCCGTCGGCGAATACGCGCAATCGGCCCTGGCACGGGAGCGGATACTGGAGTTCTTCTCCCGGCGGAACGGGACGCCGATGGTGATCCTTCGACTCAACTACGCCATCGAGCCCCGATACGGCGTGCTCCGCGACATTGCCGACCGGGTACGCGAGGGACGCCCGGTAGACCTGGCCATGGGCTGGGTGAACGTGATCTGGCAGCGTGATGCCAACGCCGTTGCGCTCCGGGCCCTGGGCGTATGCACCTCGCCGCCCCTGGTGCTCAACGTCACCGGGCGACCCGCGGTGTCGGCGCGCTGGCTGGCCGAACAGTTCGGCAAGCGCTGGCGTATCGAACCCCGCTTCGAGGGCACCGAGGCGCCGACCGCGCTGCTGAGCGATGCCTCCCGAATGGAGATACTGTTCGGGCCGCCGGACGTGGGCATCGAGCAGATGATCGCGCGCGTGGCCGAGTGGGTGGAACAGGGCGGGCGGTCGCTCAACAAGCCGACGCACTTCGAGTCACGGGAGGGAATGTTCTGAGCATCCCTTCGCCGATGCGACGGGCGTTCCGGGCCGGGATGGTCATCCCGGCGCATCCGCTGGCGCTCACCGCCGCGCGGAAGCTCGACGAGCGGCGGCAGCGGGCGCTCACGCGCTACTACCTCGACGCCGGCGCCGGTGGCGTCGCCGTGGGCGTGCATACCACCCAGTTCGCGATCCGGAATCCCAAGGTCGCCCTGTACCGCCCGGTACTCGCGCTGGCGGCGGAGACGGTTGCCGAGTGGGAGAGGCGCCGGGGCCGGCGGATACTCCGGGTGGCCGGCCTGATGGGAGGGACGCGCCAGGCGCTCGCCGAGGCGCGCATCGCCCGGGACCTCGGCTATCACCTGGGGCTTCTGAGCCTCGGCGCCCTCTCGCGCGCCACGGACGCCGAGCTCATCTCCCACTGTCGCGCGGTGGCCGAGACGATCCCGCTCATGGGGTTCTACCTGCAGCCATCGGTTGGCGGGCGCGAGCTGTCGTACCGGTTCTGGCGCCGCTTCGTCGAGATCGAGAACGTCGTGGGCATCAAGATCGCGCCGTTCAACCGGTATGCGACGCTCGACGTGATCCGCGCGGTGGCCGACGCTGGACGGGAGCGGGAGGTGGCGCTCTACACCGGGAACGACGACAACATCGTGGCCGACCTCCTGACCGCATATCGCGTGCGTCGGCGGAGGCGTGACGGCTACGCGACGCTGCGCATGGTCGGCGGACTGCTGGGTCACTGGGCGTACTGGACCCGGAGTGCCGTTTCGCTGCTCGGACGGATCAGGCGGCTGGGGCAGCGCCGCGTTCCGGGCGACCTCCTCAGGCTGGCCGCAGAAACCACCGATGCCAACGGTGCGATCTTCGACGCCGCCAACTGTTTCCGCGGCTGCATCCCGGGAATCCACGAGATCCTGCGGCGCGAGGGATTGCTGCGAGGGCGCTGGTGCCTCGATCCCCGGGAGGAGCTGTCGCCGGGGCAGATGGCCGCGATCGACCGGGTGCTTGCGGCCTATCCGCCCCTTGCGGACGATTCCTTCGTAAGGGGCAACCTCGACCGGTGGCTCGCCTGAGTCAGTGAGTCAGGCCGATCGACTGCGGCGCTCCTGGTGCCGACGGCGTGGCCCGTGCCCGTGAGCCGCCAGCGGATCAGATGTCCAGCCCCGCCTTCCGGAGCCCGTCGATCAGGTGCTGGACGAGGTCCCGGTCGAACCACTTCCCGATTTCCTCCCTCGCCGTCAGGACGAAGTCCGGCTTCAGCCGGAGCAGTTGCCGCAGGCTCTTGCCGGCCGCGTCACGCTCCCCGAGCTGCCCGTATGCAGCCGCCAGCGCCTCGTGGCTGGCGAAGAAATCCGGCAAGTTGATCTTGAGCGCCACACTCAGCGCCCCGCGGTAGTCGCCTTGGCGATACGCGTTGTAGAACAGCGGAAACCAGTACCCGCCAGGATGCCGCGGATTGAGCCGCAGGGCCCGCTCGACCTGGGCACAGCCGTGCTCCCAGTCACCCGCATACGCCATCATGCCACCGAGGCCGGCCACCGTGGGTCCATTCAGCGGATTGAGTTCCAGGGCCCGGTCCGCCGCGATTCGAAAGGCCTGGAACTCCTTGCGGAAGAACAGCGCGCGGGCGAGGGCGTTGTACGCGAGTGAACTCGAAGGTGCGGCATCGGCCGCTCGGCGCGCCGCCTGGAGTGCGCGCCCGAGCGGATCGGGCTGGGCATTGAAGGCGTTGGAGAACTCTTCCGTATACAAGAGTGACAACATGCCCCAGGCATCAGCATAGCCAGGCGCCTGCTGGACGGCCCGTTCGAGGCAGGCCCGCACCGCGGCATGCTCCTCGGGCGTCATGCGATAGCCGTAGCCAAAAGCGCGCAGCACGGCCTCGTACGGGGTGAGCTGTTCAGGGCTCTGGCTCCGCAGCGCTTCGCTCAGGGTGTGCGGCAGGATTCCATGCGCGTCGGCGACGGTGGAGACGATCCGGGGGGCGAGATCATCCTGCAGCGCGAAGATGTTCTCCCGGTGGAAGGGGCGATCGTAGGACTCGGCCCAAAGGTGGGCGCCCGAGTTTGTGTCTATCAGTTGTGCCGACACACGCAGCGCCGAGCCGGCCTGACGGAGGCTCCCTTCGATGACATAGCGGGCGCCGAGCTTCGTGCCGAGGGACCGGACGTCCACTGCCTCGCTGGTGGGTTGCAGCGTGGCGCCGATGACCCTGAGATAGGAGAAGCGCGCCAGGCCAGTCACGATCTCCTCGGTCAGCCCTTCGGCCAGCGCAGTGAGGTCGGCGTTGGCGCCGCTGTACTTGAGCGGCAGCACCGCGACCCAGAACTCCTCGATCCCGACGGGTCGCACGGCCCCCGAACCGGTGGGAGCCTGCATCGCGGCGACGAATTCCTCTGCGCTGGCAAAGCGGTCGGCGGGGGACTTGGCGAGCACGCGGGTGATGGTTGCCTCCAGCGCCGGCGTGACCGTGTCCCGGAGGGTGGAGACCCGCGGCACCGGCTCCATGAAGCGCTTGGCGATGATCGCCTGCGCCGTGGGTCCGGAGTAGGGTGGCTCGCCTGCCAGCATTTCGTACAGCACACAGCCGAGCGCGTAGAGGTCACTCCGCGCATCTAGGCCGGACTCACCGACTGACTGTTCCGGGCTCATGTAGGCTGGCGTACCGATGGCCATCCCCGTCTGGGTCAGCTTGTCGGCGCCGGCGGTACTCACGGCGCGCGCGATGCCGAAGTCCGCGACGACCGCGTGTCCCCGCTCGAGCAGGATGTTCTCCGGCTTGATGTCGCGATGGATCACGCCACGGCTATGCGCGTATCCGAGCGCGTCGGCCACCTGACGGGCGAGCTGGAGCGCGTCGGGAATGGAGAGCTGTTTTTCCCGGTTGAGCCGGTCGCGGAGGGATTCGCCGTTGATGTACGGCATGACATAGTAGAGGAGCTGGCTGCCGACAGTCGACAGTCGTGAGTCGTCAGTGAGTGAGACAGTGCCGCTGTCATAGAGCGGCAGGATGTTGGGGTGTCGGAGGTTCGCCGTGGTCTCGATTTCGCGGAGGAATCGGTCGGCGCCGAGTGCGGCCGCGAGCTCGGGCCGGAGCACCTTGATCGCCACGGGGCGATTGTGCCTGAGGTCGTGGGCGAGATAGACGGTGGCCATGCCGCCGGCGCCGAGTTCCCGCTCGATGCGGTACCGGTCGGCCAGGGCGGCAGCGAGGCGCGCAGCGGCGTCGGTCAATCGATCAGCTCGAAGAACTTCTTCAGGTCGATGTTGCCACCGGAGACGATCGCGACGATCGGCCCCCGGCCGGCCTTGCCGGTGAGCGCGGCGGCAAGCGGGAGGGCCCCGGCGCCCTCGGAGATGACGCGGGCCTTCTCGGCCATGAGGCGCATGGCGCGCTTCGTCTCATCCAAGGTGACCACGATGCTGCCGTCGACCAGCCCCTGCATGCGCTCCCACATGCGCGGGAACACGCTCTGGCCGCCCGCGCCATCGACGAAGGATGCCGTCCAGTCCTTGAACGGCTGGGCTGATCCCGTCGCGATCGAGAGCGCCATGGGTGCGGCCGTTTCCGGTTCGGCGCCGAAGACCTTGAGCCCGGGCTTCAACGCCTTGATCGCACTCGCCAGGCCGACGATGAGCCCACCGCCGCCGATGCCGGCGATGACGGCGGCGGTGTCTGGGGCGTCCTCGAGGATTTCGAGGCCCATGGTGGCGTGACCGGCGATGAAGTTGTGGTCGTCGAAGGGGTGGATGAAGGTGCCCTCGACACCGGGATAGGAGCGTTCGTCGAGGGCCTTCCACGCGTCCTGATACGAGACGAGGACGAGAGTCGCGCCAAGCGCCTTCATGCGCTCCAGCTTCGAGGCCGGTGCGGTTTCGATGGCGACGACGGTGCAGGGGATGCCAGCCTTCCGCGCGGCATAGGCGACGCCCTGACCGGCGTTGCCGGCGCTGATGGTCCAGACGCCGCGCTTCCGCTCCGCCTCGGACAGCATGGCCACGGCATTGGCGGCGCCCCGCAGCTTGTAGGCGTTGATGGGCTGCAGGTTCTCGAGCTTGAGCCGGATGTCGGGGAGGTCCGGGCCGAGCTCGAGGCGGACGAGGGGTGTGCGCACGATGGTGTCGGCGATGCGGGTGCGTGCCGCACGGATGTCGTCGAGGGTGATGGGGCGGATGGCTTCGGGCGTGGTCATCAGTCGTCAGTCGGCAGTCGTCAGAGAGTCATCAGTCAGTCGTCACGTCACTCATGGGCACCCGGCGCCCGGCTGTCATCCTGCACGCGCTTGAACCGCGGGTCTTCGCGGAGCGGGTCCATCTGGGGCGACTGCATCAGCCACCAGAGCAAGGCCCCGCGGGGCTCGATCCGTTCCAGCCAGTCCAGCGCCAGCTTCCGCTGGCCGGAGGCCGCAAGGCCGTCCACCAGCATCGCCGCCTGCACCGCGGTCGCGGGTCGTCCTTCGTTTTGTGCCGCCACAAAGGGCACCGCTGCCTGCTGCATGAGTCGCCGCGCCAGCACGGAGTCGCCGTCATCGGCCGCGACGGCCGCCCGGGCCGCGAGACCAAAGTACTCGGCGCCCTCAGGGCTCGACCGCAGCGCCGCCTCGGCGTCGGCCCGCGCACCGGCCTTGTCCCCGAGTCGCACACGAAGCCATGCACGCGCCGTTGAGGCCGGGTAAAAGTCGGGGCTCGAGGCGAGCGCGCTGTCGTACGCTGCGAGGGCGTCCCCGTCGCGATGTCGCACTGCGTGGCAGTCGGCGATCTCGGTCCAGGTGACCGCGCGCCCCGGTTCAAGCGCCAGCGCCCGTCGCATCGGTGCGAGCGAGCTGTCGCATGGACCGGCGTACTGGAGAAAGGCCCCGTACTGGTGCCATGCCTCGGCGTTCCCGGAATCGAGCGCGGTCGCGCGCCGCAAGGCCGCCTCGGCGCCGTCAAGCGTGCGGGGATAGCGCATGTAGAGCAGCACCCCGCGGGCCATCCATCCGTCGGCCAGTGTGGAGTCATGCATCAGCGCTCGATTGGCGGCACTGAAACCCAATGCGATCTGGCTGTCGCGCGGCACGCCGGGGAAGTCCCAGCCCCACCCGGCATAGATGCCGTACGCGAGCGCAATGCGGGCATCGGCCCGGGCAAAGGAGGAATCGAGCCGAACGGCGGTTTCATATTCCTGGATGGCGCGGGTGACCCCGACCGAACTGCGGCGCGCAAGATGGAAGTTGCCGCGAAGGAAGTGGTCATAGGCTTCGGGGTTGTCCGTCGGACGCACCGCCAGCGAGGTCTGTTCCTCCGGGAGCAACCGTCCGGCAATGGCCTTCGCCACGGCGCGGGCGATCTCTTCCTGCACCGTGAGCAGGTCAGTGACGGGCCGGGTCCACGATTCGCTCCAGCGCTGGGTGCCGCTTGGCACGGCGACCAGGCGCACGGCGATGCGGATGCGGTCGCCGCCCTGCTGGAACTCTCCTTCCACCACGTTACGCACGTTCAGCCTGCGGCCGACCTCGCGGGGGTCGGACTCATTGCCGCGCTGGGCGCTCCGCACCGAGCCGGGACTCCGGACCTCGAGTCGCGGCACGCGGGCGAGACTGGTGGCGATCTCGGAGGACAGTCCCTCCGCGAGGTAGGCGTAGGCGGTGTCGTGCGTGAGGTTGTCGAACGCCATGACGCCAACGCTGTTGTCGGCGGACGGCGCGCCGGCGCGGCGGGAAAGGGCCCAGGCGGCGGCGATGGCAAGTAAAAGGGCGCAAAGGGCGCCAACGGCGAGGAGGGCGCGCCGGGGACGTGAGGGCGTGAGGACGTGAGGACGTGAGGTGCCCTCGGTCGCGGCGAAGGTCCCCGACGTACTGCTCTCGGTCAGGGCCCGGGCGAAGTCGCCGCAGGTGCCGAAGCGATCGGCGGGCGTCTTCGAGAGCGCCCGGCCGATGGCCCGATCCAGGGCCTCGGGTGCGGCCGGCCGCGAGGCCCGCACGGGGCGGGGCGACTCGGTCATGAGGCGGACGATGATGGCCTGCGCGGTGGCACCGGTGTGGGGTGGCTCGCCGGTCAGCATCTCGTAGGTGACGGCGGCGAGCGAGTACTGGTCGGAGCGGGCGTCGAGGGCGCGATCGCCGGAGGCCTGCTCGGGGCTCATGTAGTGTGGCGTGCCGAGGGAGAGCCCGGTCTCGGTGACGCGACTGCCGCCGGCGTTGGCGACGGCGAGGGCGATGCCGAAGTCGGCGATGACCGGCTGCCCGGCCTGGAGCAGGATGTTCTCGGGCTTCAGGTCGCGGTGGATGACGCCGCGGGCGTGGGCGTAGTCGAGGGCGCCGGCGAGGAGGGCGGTGAGGCGCACGGTTTCATCCACCGGCAGTTGTCGCTCACGTGTCATGCGTGTGCGCAGGGTCTCACGCTCTACATACGGCATCACGTAGTACAGCAACCCGCTCGTCTCTCCGGAGTCGAACAAAGGCAGCAGGTTGGGGTGCTGAAGGTTGGCGGTGACCTTGATCTCGGCGAGGAAGCGCTCGGCGCCGATGACGGCCCCGAGTTCGGGCTTGAGGACCTTGATGGCGACGAGGCGGTCGTGCTTGAGGTCGTGCGCGAGGTAGACGGTGGCCATGCCGCCCTGCCCGAGCTCGTGCTCAACGCGGTAGCGGTCGGCCAGGGCCTGCGTGAGGCGGTCGAGCGTCGTCACTTCGGTTGCGCCGGAAAGAACCGCTCCGGCTCCAGGTTGTAGCGCCTCATCACCGCGATCAGGCGGCGGTTGGTGCGCAGAGCCTCCATCCGGCCCGAGAGGAACAGCTGGGCGAAGGAGGCGTACAGCAGGTCGCCGTCGCCGCTCGCCGCGCGCTCCATCGCGGCCAGTGCACGGGTCGTGTCACCAAGGCCCATCCAGGCGTAGACGAGGGCCGCCTCCCGTCCCCAGGTACCGGGTGGCACGGCCTCGAGTTGCCGCGCGAGCACCCGCGCCTCCGCCACCTGACCACCGTCGGCGAGTATTCGCGCCGCTCCGCCGACGCGGGAAGGGGCATTGGTGAGCGTGAGAAGGCGCCGCGCCATCGCGACGGCGCTGTCGTGCTGCCCGGCATTGTTGTAGATGACGCCGAGAATTCCCAGCTGCGGCAAGCCCCTGGGCTCGAGGTCGAGCGCCCGCCTCCCCTCGGCGATGGCATCGTCGTTTCGCCCCACACCGGCGTAGGCCCAGGCGAGGTACGAGGCAGAGACGGCGTAGAGCGGATCACGAGTCCTGACGCCCTCCAGCACCGGAATCGCCTCCTGCGCGCGGCTGGTGACGACCAGCATGTTGCCCAGGCGATACAGCGTCTCCGCGTTCCCCGGATCGAGCGCGATCGCCCGCCGATACTCCGCCTCCGCCTTCGGCCATTCGAAGGATTCCGCGTACACGAAGCCCATCGCCACGTGCGAGTCTGCCAGGTTGCCGTCGAGCGCAAGCGCCCGCTCGGCGGCCGCGCGGGCCGGCGGCAGCATCTCGCCCATGTGAACGGGGAGGAAGTAGGGCGTGGTCAGCAGGGTCGCCGTGAGTGCGGCATAGGCGCGCGCGAAGCTGCTGTCGCGCGCGATGGCCTGCTCGAAGAGTTCGCGCGCCTGCACGAGCCCGGGGCCACGCCGGCGGAAGAGATAGAGGCCGCGCAGGTAGAGGTCGTAGGCCTCGAGGTCGCTGGTGCCCCTGGCCGTGGTCGTGCCCGCCGCGGCGCCACCGGCAAGCCGCACGCTGAGGGCGCCGGCAATGGCATTCGCGATATCGTCCTGCACCTTGAACACGTCCTTCGCGTCGCGCTCATAGGTGTCACTCCAGAGCACGAGGCCGTCCGACGCCCCGGTGAGTTCGGCGCTCACGCGGATACGCTTGTCGGCGCGACGCACCGTGCCCTCGAGCACCGCGCCCACGTTCAACGCCTCGCCGATCTCCTGCACCGTGCTGGTCCGTCCGCTGAAGCGCGCCGCCGAGCGCCGGCCGGCCAGGCGCAGCTCGGGCACGCGTGCGAGTGCCCGGGTGAGTTCGTCGGCGATGCCCTCGGCGAAGTAAGCGTCGGCCGTGTCGCTGCCGACGGTCTCGAAGGGGAGCACGGCGAGCGATCGCGGTGCGGCTGTCGGGGTCACCGATGCGCCTCGATGGGTCCAGGCCCAGGCAGCCGTGGCGGCGAGCAGCACGACCACGCCCGCCACGACAGCCTCGCGCGTACGGCGCTTCGGCGCAGCCGGAGCCATGACGGTCGTCACCCCCGATGATGACACGCCCTCGAATACGGCGAGCAGCTCGTTCGCCGACGTGGGGCGCTGCGCCGGATCCTTCGCGAGGCAGCGCATGACGACGTCGGCCAGCGGCTTCGGCACCGCAGGCTGTCGCGCGGCGAGCGAGGGGGCCGGCTCGGCGATGTGGGCGGCGATCATCGCGGGAATGCCGGTGCGTCCCGCGAAGGGATGGGCTCCCGCGAGGAGTTCCCAGGCCATCACGCCCCAGGCGTAGAGATCGGCGCGGTGATCGATAGCGGGGTCGCCGGTGGCCTGCTCGGGAGACATATAGGAGGGGGTACCGAGCGACATGCCATCCTGTGTCAGCATGGTGTCGCCGGCGCCGGGCCCCTCCATGGTGCGGGCGTCACTCACCGCCTTGGCGATGCCGAAGTCGGCGACCATCCCCACGCCGCCGGAGATGAGGACGTTCTCGGGCTTGATGTCGCGGTGCACCACGCCCTCGGCGTGGGCATAGGCAAGGGCGCGCGCCACGTCTCGGAGCACACTCGCGGCGTCACCGGGGCTCATGCCGCCCGACGACATGCGCGCGCGCAGCGACTCGCCGCGCACGTACGGCATGGTGTAGTAGGGAAGGCCGCTCGCCTCGCCGGCGGCGAGCAGCGGCACGATGTTCGGGTGCTGGAGACGTGCCGCGAGCTTCACCTCACGCGCGAAGCGATCGGCGCTGACGCCGGCGGCGAGTGCCGGGGTGAGTACCTTGACCACCACCGTACGGCCGAGCGCCGTCTCCTCGGCGAGGAAGACGCGGGACATGCCGCCGCCGCCGAGTTCACGCTCTATCCTGTAGGCACCGCCCAGGGTGGCCTGCAGCTGCGGGCGAAGGTCGTCGCTCACGGGGCGGGCAAGACAGGCAGGCCGATGCGCCGCACGAGGTCCACGAAGCGCGGGTCGGCGCGGAGTGGATCCCAGCGCCCGTCGGCGCCCATGTAGAGCACCAGCATGTCGGAGCGCGCGGCGTAGGCCCGCTCGAGCCAGGCGAGCGCCTGGTCCCTCTCCCCGAGGCCAGCGTAAATGAGTGCGACGCTGTAGGGCGTAACGTACCTGCGCGCGGACGTCGCCTTCAGTTCTTCGAGGATGCGGCGTGCCTCGGCCGCCCTGCCCGACAGGGCGTAGGCATGGGCGAGATTCGACCAGTTCTCGGCGTTGGGCTTTTCGAGTTCGAGCGCCTTCTGGTACGCCGCGATCGCCTCAGGCATCCGGCCTGTCCGTTCGTAGGCCTGGCCGAGAAAGTCGTAGGCATACCAGTAGTTCGGGTCGAGCTCGATGGCGGTGCGCAACTGCGCCATCGCCTCATCGTACCGGTGTGCCGTCATGAGCACGAATCCCCGGATATTGGCCGCTTCTGCCGACACGGGATCGAGCTGGTGGGCCCGGGTGGCCTCCGCCACGGCCTCGTCGTAGCGTCCAAGGGTTGCGAGCATCCATCCGTAGAACTCGTGGGTCCGAGGATCGTCGGGACGCAGCGCGATGGCACGGGTGTACTGCCGTTCCGCGACAGCCCAGTCCCAGTCGTACCACTGCGCCAGCAGGGCGAGCGACAGATGTGCGCTGGCCAGGGTCGAGTCGATGGCCACCGCCCGGTTGGCCGCGGCCTGCGCGAGTGGCAACGCCTCCCTCGGCGCCGTGTACCAGTCAGCGGCGTTGATGTAGTTGAACGCCAGGCCATCCCAGGCCAGGGCGTAGTTCGAGTCGATCGCCAGCGCCCGCTTGAAGTAGGAGGTGGCCTTCTCATACCCGTCCTGAGTGAGCCGGCTCGAGAAGTAGTTGCCCTTCAGGTACAACTGATACGCTTCGGGGTCGTCGGTGGAGCCGCTCTTGAGCCGCTGCTGATCTTCCCCGGACCGCTGGCTGCCGAGCCGGTGGGACAGCTCCGTGGTGATGTCACGCTGTACCGACAGGAGGTCACCCAGCGGGCGGCTGTACTGCGTGCCCCACAGCTGGCTGCCCTGCTGCACATCGTCGAGCTCGACGCTGACGGTGACGCTGTCGCCGCGCTGTGCCACGCGCCCGGTGAGGACGGCGGCCACGCCGAGTTCCCTGCCCACCTGCTGCGCGCTCATCGCCTTGCCCTTGTAGTGGAACGCGCTGCTGATCGGAATCACCTTGAGGCCGGGGAGCCGGGTCAGGCTGTTGCTGATGCTCTCGGTGATGCCGTCGGAGATGTAGTCGGCATCGGGATTGTTGCCGCGATTCTCGAACGGCAGCACGACGATGGAATCGATGGCGGCGGACGGCACGCCGGCGCGGCGGGAAAGGGCCCAGATGGCGGCGAGGGCGAGCACGGCCACGAGAGCCAGCACCGGGGCGAGGCGCCGCAGGCGTGAGGGCGCGAGGACGGGCGGACGGGAAGTGATGACCGTCGCGTCGTAGCTCCCCGAGGTGCTGCTCTGCGCGAGAGCGCGGGCGAAGTCGCCGCAGCTGCCGAAGCGATCAGCCGGTGTCTTCGAAAGGGCCCGGCTGACGGCCAGGTCGATGGCCGGGGACACGGCGGGCCGGGTAAGGCGAATGCTCCGCGGCGTCTCGGTCATGAGCCGGACGATGATGGCCTGGGCGGTGGCACCCGTATGGGGTGGCTCGCCGGTCAGCATCTCGTAGGTGACGGCACCGAGGGAGTACTGGTCGGAGCGCGCATCCAGAGCGCGATCGCCAGTAGCCTGCTCGGGGCTCATGTAGTGCGGCGTACCCAGCGACAGGCCGGTCTCGGTGACGCGACTGCCGCCGGCGTTGGCGACGGCGAGGGCGATGCCGAAGTCGGCAATGACCGGCTGGCCGGCCTGGAGCAGGACGTTCTCGGGCTTGAGGTCGCGATGGATGACGCCGCGGGCGTGGGCGTAGTCGAGCGCGCCGGCGAGCAGGGTGGCGAGGCGCACGGTCTCATCAACGGGCAACTGCCGCTCGCGCTCGAGGCGGGCGCGAAGGGTCTCGCCTTCGACAAACGGCATCACGTAGTAGAGCAATGACTGGGTGGTCGTGAGTCGTGAGTCGTGAGTCGTGAGGGAGTCGTGAGTCGTCAGTGACACCGAGCCGCTGTCGAACAGCGGGAGGAGGTTGGGGTGCTGGAGATTGGCGGTGACCTTGATCTCGGCGAGGAAGCGTTCGGCGCCGATGACGGCACCGAGTTCGGGCTTGAGGACCTTGATGGCGACCTTTCGGTCGTGCTTGAGGTCGTGGGCGAGGTAGACCGTGGCCATGCCACCCGCGCCGAGCTCCCGCTCGATGCGGTAACGCCCGGTGAGAGATGCCGTGAGGCGGTCGAGGGCGGTGGTCACCGGTTTGCCGCGGCGACGGCGGCCTTCATCCGGGCCATCCAGTTGGGGATGACGCGGAGATACGAGGCGCTCACCTCGGCCGGGCCCTGGACGTAGATGATGCCGCCATCGTGCGAGGGACGGTTGGACCAGCCGGAGGTATCGGAGAAGCGCGGGTCGCGGCCCCACAGCGTGGCGGGTCCCGTCGGCTCACCCGTAGCCGGGTTGATGCGCGCCAGGTACCAGGCGACGCCGGTGCGATAGAGCAGTTCGGTGGAGGAGAGCCAGATCGGTTCGACGCCGTCGGCGGCCACCTGCCAGAGGCGGCCCACGATGGGATACGACGTGACGATGACGCCCGACTTGCCGGCGGACTGCCACGCGACATGCCTGGCGTCGGGGGAGAGCGAGGTGAACCGCGCGGCCGTTGCCACGGTATCGAACTGCAGGGGTGTAACGGTGGGGTCGAGACGGCGGGTCACGTTCTTCACCCAGTCCTGCACGAGGAGGGTGTGCGCATCGGAGTAGTCCTGGGGGTCCACGTTCGGCAGGAATGTCCGCGACTCGATCGTGAGCAGCGTGTCGGGGCGCCGGCCGGAACCGGGTGTTCCCGAGAGCAGCGAGTACTGCGTCGAATCGCGCATGCCGAAGATGAGCCGGTCGCCGGCAGGGCTCCACAGCGGGTGACGGATGATCTCGGCCTGGAGCAGGGTGGTCTGCTGTCCGTCGCGCAGGTCGTAGATGCGCAATTCCTGTCCGTCTGCCGTCTGCACGGCCGCCGCGAGCCAGCGCCCGTCACGGCTCAGGTCATATCGCTGGAAGGCGGCCGCTTCGGTCGGGAGCGGTTCCGGCGCATGTCCGGGACGAAGCCGCACGATGCGTCCCACCACGGCGTTCACCCCCGGGGCGAAGACCAGCGTGCCGGTCGGAGACAGGTCGATCTGGGCGTCGCTCAGCACCTCGGAACGAACGCCGGTATTGAGCGTGACGGACCGGCCAGCGAGGCGGCGCTTGCGATCGTAGGGGGCGGCGCGCAGTTCACCGTTCACCGACATGTAGAGGACGTACGCTCCCTCCACCACCTGGAATCCGCTACCGAAGAGCGGTGGTCCCGGGGCACCGCCCGGCTGGGCCACCCGGATCGTCCAATCCTCGCCGGAACCGGGGTCCATGATCGTCGCCGTGCCGTTGTACGAGCAGATCATCTGGCGGTCCTCGGGAATCCAGTGCGACACGACGCAGCGGGTCACGTCCTTCGTGCGTGTCGCGCCACCCTCCGGGTCGAGCCAGCTCAGGCGGTTCCCGTCGAGCTGGTTCACGAGGATCTCCGTGGGGGAAAGCCATTCCATGCTTCCGGCAATCTGCGCATCCAGCAGCTTGCGCGGCTCGCCTCCCTCGATGGGGATCAGCATGACCTGGTTGGAGACCAAGTACGTCACACGGGACCCGTCTGGAGAGATGCGCGGACCGGTGCCGCCCCGCGTCCCGTTGATGGGGTGGGCCGCGGCGTCCTTCAGGCTCCGGTACCAGAGCTGGGTCGAGTCACCCTGCTGGGCCGCGTACACCACGAAGTCGCCCGTGGGCGACACCGACAGGTTCCGCAGCGCCGTGCCATAGGCCGTCGAGGACGTGGTCGCGGCGAACGTCATCGGCGCACTGTCCGGGAGGGCGGCGTCGTAGACGGTCGGGCCGGCGGGCGATCGGCGGGACGCATCCACGCGACGAGCCACGATGCCGCGGCGCCGAGGCGACGGCGCGCAGGGTGCCTAGGCGCCTAGGGACGTGATGGCGCCTTGAGGGCGTGCAGGGCGCGCGACGACTGTCGCGGCGTAGGTGTCCGACGGCTTGCCCGTCTGCACCAGCGCGTCCGCGAACTCCTTCGCGGAGGCGAAGCGATCCGCGGGGAGCTTCTGCAGCGCGGTGAGGACGGCGTGCTCGACGCTGGCCGGGATGGTGTCGCGGATCCGCGTGGGCGGCACCGGCTTCTCGGTCATCACCTTGGCCACGATCGACTGCACGGTGCTGCCGGTGAACGGGGGATCGCCCACCAGCATCTCGTAGGTCATGGCGCCCAGCGCGTAGAGATCGCTGCGGGGGCCGATGTCGCGCTCGCCCATCGCCTGCTCGGGCGACATGTAGGCGGGGGTGCCGAGGGACATGCCGGTCTGGGTCATGCGGCTGTCACCGGCCTTGACGGCGGCCAGGGCGATGCCGAAGTCGGCCACGAGGGCCTGGCCGTCGTGGAGCAGGATGTTTTCGGGCTTGATGTCGCGGTGGACAATGCCGCGGCGATGGGCGTAATCGAGGGCGCTCGCCACCTCGGTGGCGATGCGGACGGCGTCGGTGATCGCGAGCTGCTTGTCGCGGACGAGCCGGTCGCGGAGGGATTCGCCCTCGATGTAGGGCATGACGTAGAACAGCAGCTGAGAGTTTGGAGTCGAGAGTTCAGCGTTGAGGGTGGCGATGCCGCTGTCGAACAGGGGCAGGATGTGCGGGTGCTGGAGGTTGGCGGTGGTCTTGATCTCGCTCAGGAACCGTTCGGCGCCGATGACGGCGGCGAGTTCGGGACGGAGGACCTTGATGGCGACGGGGCGGTCGTGCTTGAGGTCGTGGGCGAGGTAGACGGTGGCCATGCCGCCCTGCCCCAGTTCGCGCTCGACGCGGTAGCGGTCGGCGAGACTGATGACGAGTGAGGCGGAAGGGGTGTTCGAGTTGTCGGCCATTAGTCCCGAACTTACTCGAATGGCTCAGTCCATGGCGGGCGCGTCGTCCTCGATGCGGTAGCGGTCGGCGACGGCGCTGGCGAGCTGTTGCATGGGAGTACCCATGCCAATTGCTCCAAGACTTATCGCATTTCCACGAGTCCAACGCTTACTCTCTGCCGTCGTCGGTCCTAGCTTGGGGCATGGCCTCCCCCGACCAACTGCGGGCGTCTGCCATCGTCGCCTTCCGCGAGGAGTTCGCGCGCCTCGAAGCGGAAGGGGTGGTCGCCCTCGATCCAGCCACTCGCGAGCGGATTCGCGCGCACCACGACGCCACCCTCCTGGCCCTGGCCGCAAGCGGCGACGTGGACCTCAGCGCCGCCGCGGCCCGGCTCTCCGCCGGGATGCGGGTCGCCACGCTTCTCGGCACGATCGCGCTCTCGGCAGCCTATGGCTTCTTCGTCAGTTCGCACTGGGGTGCACTTGCGCTTCCGCTGCAGCTGACCCTCGTTGCCCTCCCTCCGCTCCTGCTCGTTCCGCTCACTCACGTTGCCGCAGCCCGGGAACGATCGGGGTACGTCGCCTCGTTGATCGCGACCGTGGCCGCGATTGCGTTTGCCGTCAATCTTGGTACCCTGGGTCAGCTCTTCAATCTCCCGGATTCCCGCGGCGCGCTCCTCGCCGTCGGCGCTTTCGCCATGCTGCTCGCCTATGGGTATGGCCTCACGCTTCCGCTCCTCATCGGGATCGCCGGCGTTGGCGGATGGCTCTGGACGCTCGCGGCCATTCCGCTCGGCCTGTGGTGGCGCGACGGCGTCACCGTGATCGAGCCGCTGCTGGTCGTCGGGGTGCTGGCGCTGGTGGTGCCCGGCTGGATTCGCGATCCGGCGAAGTTCACCCCCTGGTGGCGCGGGGCGGGCGCCACGGCGCTCGTGGCGGGACTGCTCATGGCGACGACTGCGGGCAGCCTCAGCGCCTTCGCGCCCGCCGACCCGCGTGCCATCGAACTCGGCTACAAACTCCTCGGCGCGGCTGCACTCCCGGCCCTCATCGTGTGGGGCATCCGGCGCGATCAGCGCATTGTCATGCAGATCGGATCGGCGGGAGCGGTGCTCTATCTGTATATGCGGCTAGTGGACTGGTTCTGGGACCTGGTACCGAAGTGGCTCTTCTTCCTGCTGGTCGGCGCGTTCGCCCTGGCGGTTCTCCTGGTGTTGCGGCGGCTGCGTCGCCCGCAAGCGGAGGCGAGATGAGGTGGGCCGTGAGCGCCATGACGCTCGCAGCTGCGGCGAATGTGGTCGTGCTCGTTTCGGCCGGACGGGAACGGGCAGCGCCTGCCACCCTCACCACCATCGATGTCTGCGCGGGGCACCTGATTGGCGGCGGGACGTCGGACGAGGCACCCGCGCTTCGGCTGCTGATCGCGCAGAACTCCGTCCCGGTCCCGGGGCTGGACGCGCCCGGCCTCCGGGTGCTGGGGTTTGGTGAGAAGGTGATCGCAGCCGTCGGCAAAGAGCGCGACTCGACGTTCCGGTCGCCTCGGCCGCGGCCCGCCTGGGCGAGACTCCGCCAGCGGACGGATTCGCTGGCACAGTATGCGGTTGTGGAAGTCGCTCCCCTCCGTGACCGGCTCGCTCCCGACTCCGCGTCGATAGTGGTTCGCGGACTGGTCGGGCTACGGGAGCGCCGGAGCGGGCCACCGCCGAGCCCGGCGGCGACTCACGATCACAGGCCGGGAGAGCAGGAGCGTGCTCGCGGCATCATTGATGCCGAGGTGATCGAGCTGATGCCCTCGCAGCTGCATCTCGATCACGGCCAAGTTGCCGTGCTGCGGGGCGCGCTTCCTGACACGCTCGCGTGCGCGATGAGGAAACAGGTGGTGGTGGCCGGCGGTGCGAAGGGCGGGATCTGGGTCGAGTCGGTGCGTTGAGGCGGTCGGTGCAGATGGCTACGGACGCACGATCCTGCTCATGTAGGCGTCGCCGTGGTAATCGGACTCGATCACGACGGCGCGCTTGAGGTCGTCGGAGACGGTGATGCCGGCGACGGAGCGCGGCACCTTGCCGAGCCGCTCCGCGTGCCGTAGAGGGAACGGGGAACATTGAACAGGGGACAGGGAAGAAGGAGGAAGAGAGTGTTACGTGGCGCTACTGGACGGATCCAGCCCCACGCTGCAGGTTGGGCCATGCTCGTAGACCGGTGGTTTCCCGACGGGATTGTCGTGCGGGGCGCTCGCAGTGGCGTTGTGGAAGAGATACCGGAGCCCTATTCGCTGGAATCGGCCACGCGGCTGGCAAAGACGTATGCTGCGCTGTGGCTGGAAGCCATCGAATGGTGGGCCATCGGATCCGAGGATCGGCCGCGTTACGTCGCTCTCCCCAAGCAGTTGCATCCGCCCACCAGGCGTACCTCCCAGCGATCGACCTCCGGCATCACCTAGCTGGCGATTGGCGCGAAAGGCGTCAACCCGACTCGGCGCCCAGACACTCGCGCACGTCCCGGGTTGCGCAGTCGAGCGCGCGGAGGAGCGCCTCTTCACTCCGGTTCACCCAGGCGCGGAAGGCGTCGTTGTCGAGCCATGCGGGAAGGTCCGCAAGCCGGTCGAGCCGGAAGGTCGTGTCGGCAACGCCGAATCCTGCCCCGACAACATCCAATGCGTTCAGCATCTGCTCCGCGTGGTTCTGGACCGGAACCACGAGCACCGGCTTGCCTAGCCAGGCCGCCTCGCAGATGGACTCGAAGCCCGCCGTGCTGACCAGGGCACGGCACCCCGCCATATACCGCAGAAACTTGCTGCCATCGAGCCGGTGAAAGGTCAGGGTCGCGTCGACGGTCTCATCGTCGGGTGCACCGGGGCGATCGTAGAAGCAGTGCAGCGCAACGTCCGGATGGGCCCGGTGCCAGGCGCGGAGCTCGTCGCTGTAGCCGTGGTTGACCAAGTACACCAGGACGTACTCTCCCGAAGTGGGCGTGAGGTCAAACAGTTCGCGCCGGAGCAGCGGCGGCCCGACGAGCAGCCGCCGGTCCGGGAGGTCGGCGGCGGGTGCGAGCGACAGCGCCAGCTTCCAGGACCGTGCACCGACCAGCCCTGCGAAGAGCTCGAGGCCCATCCGGTCGACCGTGCCACCCGGGCGCTTCACGTATGACGGATGCGCGATCATGTGCTGGTGGGCGATGGCGAGCACCGGGACCGGCAGGGGCCTGATCAGCTGGAGGAGCCCGGTCAGCGGCTCGAAGAAATTGATGACGAGGTCGGGCCTGGTCTCCTCGACCAGGGCGCGGAGCCGGGCGATGCTCTCGCGATAGAGGGGAAGACGCCGCAAGGTGGTCGCGAGGGTCGCCGGCACGTCGATCGATCGGCTCTCCCGGAAAACGAACCCGGGGCTGTCCAGCGGCGTGACGGGGACGCCAAGTGCATTCACGAAGAAGTCGGGCAGCGACCGGTCGTCATGCCGACCGGCCGCGACCCCGACCAGGTCATGCTTCCAGCGAGACAGGTACCGGTGCACTGCGAGTGCCTGGGTCATGTGACCCCGCCCCTCGCCCTGCACCGTGAACAGGATTCTCATGGAAGTGGATGAGGCTGAAGGTCCCGGCGAAGTCCTCGACCAGCGCCGTGCAACTCTCGACCCAGTCACCCGCGTTCAGGTAGGCCAGGCCGCCGATGTTCCGGATCTCGGCCCGGTGAATGTGGCCGCAGATGATGCCATCGACGTGGTGTGTGGCCGCGAGACGGACCATGGAGGACTCGTACTCGGTGACGTACTGCACCGCGCCCTTGGCCTTCGACTTGAGAAAGGCGGCGAAGGACCAGTAGCCCAGGCCGAGGCGCCGGCGCAGCCGATTGACGTACTGGTTGAGGTTGAGCACCCAGTCGTACAGCCGGGACCCCAGCCGCTCCAGCAATCGATTGAAGTGGGTGAGGCCGTCGAACTGGTGGCCGTGGATCACGAGGTACCGCCTGCCGTCGGCGGCCTCGTGGATCGCCTCCTTCACGAGGGTGAGTCCGCCGAACTTCAGCCCGGCGAAGGACTCGAGGAACTCATCGTGGTTGCCGGTGACGTAGATGATGCGGGTGTGCTTGCGCTGCTTGCGGAGGAGTTTCTGGATGAGGGTGTTGTAGCTGTCCTCCCAGCGCCAGTTGCGCTTCAATTCCCAGCCGTCGATCAGGTCCCCCACAATGTAGAGGTAGTCGGACCTGGTGCCCTTGAGGAACTCGAGCAGCGCGTCGACCTGGGCGTGTCGACTGCCGACGTGGACGTCGGAGATCCAGATCGAGCGCCATCGTCGGATTTCAGGCGACTTCGCCATCGTGTTCTCCGGTCGCTGGTGTCATGCGCACAAGCTACAGACGCGAGCGGCGGGCACAACGGCAAATCGGGCACGTGACGTCAATGGAGCACGACTGGAACCGAACGCTCGCGATTCCGTGACCGGTTCGTCACGGGCGATGGCGCCGGCGAGGGGTGGCAGCTGATGTGTGACTGCGGACGCTAGGGCCGGACGATCCTGCTCATGTAGGCGTCGCCGTGGTAATCGGACTCGATCACGACGGCGCGCTTGAGGTCGTCGGAGACGGTGATGCCGGCGACGGAGCGCGGCACCTTGCCGAGCCGCTCCTCCTTGCCGGAGCCGGAGAGGCGGTAGAACACGATCGACTCGGGCGTGTCCCAGGGGGCGAAGAGGACCGAGCCATCGCCCAGGAAACGGGCGCTGCCGCGTTCCGCCGCCGCAGCGGCCCAGAAGACCGGCGTGCCGCCGTCCACCGGGACCACGGCGACGCCAAGCGAGTCGAAGGTGCCGGCATTCCACCCGACGAGTACCAGCCGGGTGCCGGCTGGATCAACGTCCAGGTCGGTGAGCTCACCGAACCAAGCCGGGCGGGGAATCTCGATCTTCTTGCCACCACGGTCGACAATGACCTTGTCGGCGGATGACGGCACCCACGCCCAGCCATCGGGAAGTCGCGAGACGCCAACGGCCAGCGAGTCGGGAATGTCCACCGACGGACCGGGCGCACCAGTGCGCACGTCGATCAGTCCGACCTGGATGCCGGCAGCCGTGGGGCTCGTGAAGGCGACCGTCACCGAGTCGATCCAGCGCGCCCCACGCACATCGCTCCGGGTACTGAGCTGCGTCTCGGATCCGCCCTTGAAGGGAAGCACCGTGAAACGTCGCTCGCTGCGTCCGGAGGCCGACGGCAGGTTGCGACCCATGAGGAGGCGGCTGCCATCGGGTGAAACCTGAGCGCCGACTCTGGTGGTGGACTTGGACCGGCGATCGGAATCGGCAAACTCGCCCTGCAGGGCTGCGGGAAACTGGAGCGCCCAGACACCGAACTCGGAGGTGCCATCATCGAGGACGAGCGTGCTGCCGTCGGCGGTGACGCTGAAGTTGTTGAAGTTGCCGGAGAGCAGGGTGTCCTGTCGTTTCGCCAGCCGGCCGGTGGCGGGATCTATCCCGAGGCGCACAATGGACTCGAACCCCTGTCCCGAACGGGTGAGCCAGAGGGCGTCGCTGGTGATGCGCCCGGGACAGGTGCAGGAGTTGATGACCTGGTCGGCCACCTTGCCGCTGCGATCGAACACCTGCCAGAATCCGCGACCAGCCTGCACCACGAGCGCGACGATCCATTTTCCGCCGGGCGATACGCTGAGGCCGCTGATCCCGGTGCCGGGTCCGGCGACCCGAATGCTGTCGCGAACCGTGCCGTCGATGGACGTAACCTTCACCTGAAAGACCGAGTCCGCGCCGGTCAGTGGAGGAGCCACGAGCAGCGAGTCACCACCGGCCCAGAACATCGCAGCGGCCGAACCCAGGTAGCGCGGCGTGCCGCCAAGCGCCGAGATGAGGTACCAGCCCCAGCGACTCTTCAGGGTCCCGACGAATATCAGGTTGCGGCGGTCTGGGCTCCACTCGAGTCCGTACGCGGCGCTCGCCCCATCGAGGATGCGGTGCGTGGCGGTTCCGCCCACGTCCTGGACTTCCACGGCGTAGCTGCAGCCCGCATCCCCGCAGTTGTGCGTGATGTAGGCGAGCTGCTTGCCGTCGGCGCTGATGGCCGACGCGTAGACATTACCGGTGAAGGTGAGCTGGGTGCGGTCGCGGAGGGCGAAGGGCGCCTCACGACCGCCGGTCTTGCCACTCGCCTTGAACGCGCCAAACGCTGACGCCGCCAGGATCGCTGCTCCAACGCCGATGAGCAGGCCGCGCTTCGACTTCGCGGGAGCGGCGCCGGTGCCGGTTGCGGCCGCGATCGGGACGGTGCCGGTGATCGGCTTGAGCTCGAGCGCGCGGGCGAAATCACCAGCGGAGGCGAAGCGGTCGGCGGGGGTCTTGTCGAGGGCCTTCGCCACCGCCGCGTCGATGTTGTCGGGCACCGAGCCGCGGACCACGCGGAGGTGCACCGGCCGCTCGGTCATGAGCTTGGCGATCATCGCCTGGGCGTTGGGGCCGGTGACGGGCGGCTCGCCGGCGAGCATCTCGTAGAGCACGGCCGCCAGGGAATAGACGTCGCTGCGCGCGTCGAGGAGCCGGTCTCCGGTGGCCTGCTCCGGGCTCATGTACTGCGGCGTGCCGAGGGAGAGGCCAGTCTCGGTGAGGCGATTGCCGCCGGCTTCCTTCACGGCGAGGGCGATGCCGAAGTCGGCGAGCATCGCCTCGCCCTCGAAGAGCAGGATGTTCTCGGGCTTGATGTCGCGGTGGACGACGCCCTGGCGATGGGCGTAGTCGAGGGCGCTCGCGACCTGCTTCGTGATGGCGAGTGCCTCCTCGAGTCCCAGCTGCTGCTCGCGATTGAGCTTGTCGCGGAGCGACTCGCCCCGTACGAGGGGCAGCACATAGAAGAGGAAGCCGCCGGCCTCGCCCGAGTCGATCAGGGTGAGGATGTGGGGGTGGTCGAGCCGGGCAGTGATCTTGATCTCGGCGAGGAACCGTTCGGCGCCGAGGACGGCGCCGAGTTCGGGCCTCAGGACCTTGAGGGCGACTTCACGGTCGTGCTTGAGGTCGGTGGCCAGGTAGACCGTGGCCATGCCTCCGGCCCCGAGCTGGCGCTCGATCCGGTAGCGGTCTTCCAGGGCGTTGGCGAGGCGGGTGGCGTCGGTCAAGGGACGTAAGATGGCAGCGCGGCCGCGGGCGCACCAGCCTCTGAGCGCCGCGCGGACGGGGCTCCTCCTCGAAGGTCCTCGAGGCCGGGCACATGGACGTAACGCTCCGGTCCACCCGGCAGCCAGACCTTCTCGGAGGAGCCACCGTCCGCGCGCGCTGAACTCAGGCCTGGCCTCGCCTACTACCGCCTCGCGTCGCGCTTCACGGGTTGATCGTGATCGTCCCGACCATCGTGGGGTGAATGGAGCAGTGGTACGTGTAGGTGCCGGCCGCAGTGAACGTGAACGTGTAGTTGTCGCCACCGCTGAGGTTGGCGGAGTCAAAGAGAGGCGCGTCCGAGATGACGCGGTGGGTGACACCGTCATTGTTGACCCAGGTGACTGTCGCCTTGGTGGCGATGCTCTGGGTGAGCGGATTGGGGTCGAAGGCGTTGGCCCCGAGACCGCTGGCGCCGGCGACAATGGAGACATCAGCGGTCACGTTGGGTCCGCTATCGGAACTGCAGGCGGCGGTGGCGGCGAGGGAGGCGGTACCGGCGAGGAGCGAGAGGGCGAGGAGCGGGCGCATGTCGGACCTCATGTTGCTAGATGGGACGTCACTCAGGCGGGTGACGCCTCAATGGAGACGTCCGAGTCCCCGCCCGTCGGACACCCACCCTAGTCGTGGGCGCCGGACACGCAGGACTCCCGTCAGCTGACAGCCTTGAGCAGCGAGATGAGAATGGTCTTGAGCGGGACCTTGATGGAAATCACCACCAGCATGGGAATTATGGCGGGCACCACTACCGCCATCAGGCTCACCTTGTCGAACGCCAGGTTGCTCATGCGGGTGACAGCGTCGTACATGGACAGCGTGTCCGCCACGGGACCGATCTCGGGCGCGCTGAGCAGGCCGTCGGTGTCCGCGACGGGCTGCCGTTCGATCCATCGGGTGCGCACCTCCCGCCCGTGCCGAGCGACGAGGGCGGCGTAGTCGAGCAGTGCGGCCTTCCGTGCCCGTTGCAGGGCCGGCGTGAAGAAGAGCAGCGGGGCGAGGAACAGCATGAGCATGAGCACCAGGAACAGCGCCGCCGGTGGAGTGAGCGACCTGATATCGAGCTGGTGGTAGACGACGTCGTGGGCCCACCCCGAGGCGAGCACCGCGGAGAGGGCCATGATGACGAGCACAAAAGCGGCGGGGACACGCGCCAGGAACGCGAGTCCCCCGTGCCGGTCGGGATGAGTCGGCACGATCGACAGCTCGAGGTTCGACAGGCCGCGCAGGAGGACGGCGAGGAGCACGAGCCGCCACAGCCAGCCGATCACCAGGGCCACGTAGATCGGTCGTGCCACGTAGAGATACCACCACCCGCCAAACCCCAGGCCGGGGTCCGAGGGTTGACCGCTGGCCCAGAGCACCTGATGCGACTCGTGCGTGTGCGGCGCGAGGAAGGTCCACGCCAGCACGAGCCCGGCAATGATGACCCACGGCAGGGTGCGGTCGCGCAGCCGGGCCACGTCGTGCACCACCGACCGGAGGGCGGCGCCATCGGCCACGATGCCGGCGCGGCTGAACTGCGGAAGCAACCGGGCCCCCACCCCGTGCGCGGGGCCCTCCGCCAGGATGAGGAAGGGGATCGCGATGAGGCAGCGGATGTGCACCCCGAAGTGCTGCAGCAGTGGTTCGTCGAGCGCGCCGTTGAGCGCACGCCCACGCCAGAAGGCCCACACGGCAATGGGGAGCCAGGTGAGGAGGGCGTAGAACAGTGCCCGGCGGATGAGGCCCAGGCCGTCGGGCGGGATGAGCCCCACGGCGCGCTGCAGGCGGAACAGCACGTCACCGCGGACGAGGGAGAGGGTCTCGGGTTCGGCGTCGACTGTCATGAGGTGATCCTCCGCTGACGAACGCTAATGCAACTCGAGCAGCCAGCCACGTGCAGGGGGGACCGGGATCGCCTGACCGGGCGTGAACTCGCGGGCCACCTGGAAGCTGTCGATGGCCGGCGCGGTGATGGTGACGGTCGCCGAGTCGAGGCCCAGGGCCTTCCAGTCAACCTGCAACATGGCATCGACGGTGTCGGTGGCCCAGCTCGCAATGGCCAGCAGGGCCTTCCCCTGGCCGGCGTAGGTGGTGACCAGGACATCACTGCGGCCGGTGGTGACCGGCGGCTCCGGCACCCACCAGCCGATCATCCTCGTGTCCTGGATGCCGAAGCTGTCCCACTCGCGCCAGAGCGGACGCGGGTCGCCGGACCAGGGGAGGCGATTGGTCATGCCGAAGAGCATGCCGCGCCAGGGATTGCCGCCGCCCTCGAGCATCTCGCCCATCAGGCCGAAGGGAATCCCGGAGATCTCGACCAGCCAGTAGTCGGGCGCCGAATTGTAGTCGAAGTACTCGCCGAACCAGAGGCGGTCGATGAAGGGAAAATGCTCGAGGTAGAGGTTGGCGCTGCTGGCGAAGCCATCGCGCGGGTTATACTGGTTCGCGCTGTGCAGGTCGATGAGCGAGCCGGGGCGGTTCCGCTCGAGCGCCTTCCGCGCGCGCATCATGGTGGTGCGATCGAAGGCGACGTCGTCGAGGTAGAGGCCGTCGACGCCCTCGTTGCGCGCGAGCCAGTCGAGTCCCTCGACGTAGAAGTTGTGCCAGCGGGACACGCCGCTGGTGACGAGCGCCGCATCGGTGATCTCGGGGACGAACCAGCCGCCGAGATAACTCCCCTCCACATGCTCCTGGAGCCAGGACCACCCACCGCCGGGTCCATCGGCGAGGACCTCGTCGTCGAGCGTGCGAAGAGTCCAGAGCTCGGGTGCGCGACTGGAAAGCTCGCGCACCGTGTAATAGATCTTGACCTTCATCTGCCGGGCGTGCGCCGCGTCGATGTAGGCGCGCATGGTGTCAGGCCGGAGGAAGGGGTAGTTGATGAACGGGTTGATGGGCGTTGCGTGGTGCACGTTGATCACGTTGGCATCCATCTTCGCCACCGAGTCGAGCGGCACGTACGCGTGGAAGTAGCGCTCCTTCCAGTGCAGCGCCGGATCGAGCGGGTGGAACGGGGTGATCATGAGCCGGAAGTCGTAGTGCAGGGTCTCGCCGGCCAGCATGGCGCGGGCACCGCTGAAGCACACTGTCCTATATATGGCGCCTGTTTCATGGAAACTGCAGCCGCCGCGGCCGCGGTTGGCCCATGAGGCGGGCATGACCAGCGGCTTCTGCTGGTAGAAGTTGGTGTTGAGCGGCCGAACGTAGGACCGGTCGTCCTTGAGGGTGAACTGGATCCCGCCGTTCACATCGCCGAGCCAGGCAGCATCCTGATTGCGGGTCACTTCCCACTTCCAGTCGTACGCCATCGGGCGGCGGCCGCCCCTGAGGTTCATCCCCATGAAGTAGCGCACCGCACTGTTGTCCATCGGGATCTCGAGGCGGACGTCGGCGAGATTGACATTCGTCGTGCTGCCGAGGGCGGCCTGATACTCGATGGTGCCGTCGAAATCGAGTTGCGCGGTGAGCTGGAGCGTGAGCGGGCCGCTGGTGCTGGTAACGGTCCAGGCGGCGTCGCCTTCTGCGCGCCTGGTAAAGGTGACGGGGCCCGACTGCCATGGCAGCACCTTGCCGTGCGCATCCTCGACGATCAGTGCGATCGGCTGGGCGAGCAGTTCGCGCGCCGACGTGCCGATCGAGGTCATCTCGGGGGTGTAGAAGCTCCGGATTGACTCGGGGAGGCCGGTGGGCGCCAGCCGAACATCGCGGCCGAGCACGCCGAGCGTCGTGCCGGCGACGGTGACGGGAGCGTAGGGCGGGACGACGCCGTCATCCTGGTAGAGCGTCGAGTTGAGCCAGCGGAGGCGTGACAGGCGCCAGGGCTCGTTGTCGCCGTTTGCCGCAATGGTGTCAGGGAGCACCGTGAGGCTGACGGGCAGGCTCTGAAGTTCGTGGGTCGTGGGTCGTGAACTGCGGTCGTGGGTCGTGGGTCGCGGGTCGTGACCGGTCGCGTGTACCGTGACGCTACCGATGTAGCGACCAGGCGCGGCGGTCTTCGGTATCTGCACGCCGCACCAGAGGGGAAAGACCTCGCCTTTCGCGATGGTTACGCGGCGGGTGAAGGGGTGGCCCCGCCAGTCGACGCCGGTCACGTTGACACAACTGAACGCCGATGCCGCGATGGTGCCGGGTCCGCGCAGGACGGTGACGGTGGCGCGGACACTGTCGAGCGCCTGTTTGCTCGCGTAGAGGCCGACCTGGAATGCGTACCACTCGCCGCGCTTTGCCTCTCCCGTGACGATCCGGCCGGTTCCAGCGGCGGTCCAGCGCTGTGGGAGGTCGTGCCGCATGCGAATCGGGCGGGTGCGGTCCTCCGAGAAGAGGAGGAACGGCGCATTGTCGCGTGCCTTCACCAGTGCCCGGGTTTCCGCGCCAGTCGCGATGACTTGCATGGGTGAGTAGCTGTTGAACTCGTCGATCGACTCGATGGCGACAGCCGTCGCGGCGGGGAGCGCGGCCCACCGCGACTCCGTAGCCTGGAGCCAGGCCGAGTCGACGGTCGCGGACGGCGCGGGATAGAAAATGCGCGGGTAGTTGGAGGTGATCGACCCGCGGTAGGGCATGTAATAGAGGTAGTAGTCGCCAGCGCCGCTTACCGGCTGGAAGGCGACGTCGCCATACTCGCGGGTGATTCGGCGGCGGTAGACGTTGGTGATGCGCGCGCCACCGGCCGCGCTCACCGCGATGATCTCGACAGCCTCCGGGTGAGCGTCGGGACGGCGCCAGGGGATGTGCACGCGCACCGCTGCCGCCGAGCCTGCCACCCGGACCACGACGCGATGGTTCCCGAGCGAATCAGGGCTCCATTGACCGGTGCCATGGCGCACCTGCTGCGCCCCCAACAGCTGTACCGATGAAACGCCGAGCGTCAACAGCGCCAGCGCAGGAGTGACCAGCCGCACGAATCGAATCATCGTCAGCGTGTTGGGGGGAAGCGGGTGAGACCGTCATGGGGGACGAGGGCGGAGACCGATCAGGCCGTCTGCAGCAGCTCGCGGCTTCCCGTGATGAACAAGTCGGTGTAGCCCTGCATGGCGGCGCGAACAGCCTGGTCGGTCTGGTAGGTCTTCATGTTTGCTTCGACGCCGCTCAAGTTCTCCACTTCGTATTCCATGACAACCCGGTTGAAGTCGCCGGTAAGATCGGTGAGCACGCGACAATTCGGGATCTTGCCAGCGGCGGCAGCGGCCTTGAGCTGGGCGGCCAGCTTGCTTGCATTGCCGGGCTTCGCGATGAAGGTGTTGCGGACGATAATCATGATTCCCTCCGTGTGCGGTGGGCCGCGCGAGTCATCCAGGCGCATGCCAGGCCCGATCAGGTCACATGCGCTACCCCTATGTGCATTCCCTCGGCGCGGCTGGCAAGGGCCTCAGGCCATTGTCCGCTCAGGGTGAAACCCCTTCACGGCGGCCCTGCCGAGCCAGATGAACAGGGCGAGGACGACGAGGTGCGTGATGGCGAACGGCGGCTCCTTCTGGGTCGGCGCGGTGGCGGTCAGCAGGGGGAACTTGGAGAAGAGCTGCACGATCAGGACGAAGACATTGAAGTAAAGGGCGACCACGGTCGCGACGACAAAGCCCCTGCGCCAGCCTCCAGCGAGGTGCTTCTCGTAGAGCGCGACGATGGCGATGGGCAGGATGACGAGGGACAGGCCCCCCAGGACATGGGATGGAAGCAGCTTCGCAAACGGGAAGAGGAAGCCGGTGACGTTGGTGAGGACGGTAGTGATCAAGAAGAGGGCGATCCAGCCGTCCAGCCGCTTCCCCGACATGAGTCCTCCAACCACGACCAGGCCGGCGAAGATCCCCACGAGACTCAGCAGCACATGAACGAGCGCGAACGCCGGGAGACTCAATCCGAGAATCATGGCAACGTGCCTTTCGGGGGTTGGTGGTCAGGGGTCCAGGCCGGGCACGCCCAGTGAGAGGCGAGATCGCAGGCGAGACATCGCTGGTAAAGGGAAGACTCAGCTGCAGCGAGCCTGGCGATGACCGCCGGAGTGCTCAGCTCACCGTCAGCTCGCGGACCATTCCCTTGGCGAAGTGTGGCGCGCCGCTCGCGGTGTCCGGCACGAAGCAAAGGAAAATGTACCTGCCCGGCTTCAGGGTCACGGTCCAGTAGTCGCTCTCGCCCTTGCTCAGCGCGCCCGGTCCGCCCAGGAAGGCGCCTGGAGGAGGGCCCGCGGCACCGGGGGCAAGCCCGGCCAGGAACTGCTCGGTGGTGGCGCCGTCGTTCAGGCGGACCAGCTGGATCTCATGGATCTGCGGGCCGTCGTTCACCACATGGAACGTGTGCGTGCCCGCGGCGATTTCCCCGGAGGTGAAGGCGAAGTCGCTCAGCCGGATCTCGGCATCGGCGGTCGGCAGGGGGGCCTCGTGTCTCTGGCCCGCGACCACGAGCTCCCTGGTCATCCCCTTCATGGCGTGCATGGTGTTATCAGCGGGATCGGGAACGAAGCAGATGAGCAGGTAGTGCCCGGCCGGAAGGTCGGATACCGAACTGGAGGAATCGCCCGGGAGGATGATGTTGGAAGCACCGCGATAGGAGAGAAACAGCGGCGCGGC
>CAVYZY010000010.1:0-759506 GCA_963773095.1 uncultured Gemmatimonadales bacterium | reverse complement strand
CCACGGCGACGGCCGGCGCGCAATCCGAGACTCGACCATTAACGCCGCGCGGCAGGGAACCAGGCTCCCGAATTCAACACATCGGCGATTGTGCCGAGTTGCCAAGTCAGGAATGAGGAAGCGGCCCACCCCCTCGTAGATGATGGGCGCATTGTCGGGCAGTTGCTCGCGTGACCACAGTGCCGCGACGGTGTGCCCGATGCGGCGGAGATGTACTTGGGCGAGCCACCCGGCAAGCTCTTGCCAGTCGGCCAGCATGGCGACGTCGAAGTCGCGCCCGAGCATCCTCAGCAGACGCCGGGCACTGGCCTCGACCGTCTTCTCGCCGCCGTCTGCCGCGGGATGCTGGTCGGCGCCCTCGGGCAATCGCTCGAGGACCCGGTAGACATCCGCGGAGGTCGCAAAGAATTCAGCGATCAGGGGGACCGATTCTCCCCCCAAATGGCGCACGTTCGGCTAGCGCCATGACCGGGGTGCATTGCCCGCGCCAGGTACTGAGCCCAGCTCTCCCGTGACCAATCGGCCGGCGTCATCCTGTCCGACGGCCCTGACCCGCCCGTCGTGCACCGGAATCAGGTCGGTCGTGGTGCTGCCGATGTCGACGAGAAAGGCGGACGACTGCCGCGCCGCGACCAGCGCGGCGGTCGCGACCCAGTTGGCCGACGCAACGGCCGCCGGATCGCGCATTGCCGCAGCGGCGTCGAGAAAACCGCGTCCCCCGCATAGAAACGCACGACCCGGGCCGGCAAGCCGCTCCGTGATCGCCGTCACCAGGCGGGCGACGCCTTCCCCGCGGTTGGCGAACAGGTCGACCATCTCGCCGGTCATGGTGACGGCGTGACGGAGCGCGGGCCCGAGGGCGAGGGCGCCTGATCGACGGCCGGTGGAGGTGATGCATCCCCTGCCACAGCGGACAGGCGACTTGCAGCACCTCGAGCACCCCGCCCGACGCATCGAGTCGAGCCGCCTTGAAATGCGCGCCGCCCAAGTCCCACCCGATCACAGCCTCATCCTGCAAGGGACGTCTCCAGGGTCAGTTCCACCATCGTTCCTCCGGCGGGGCGCCGCCAGCGAGCCGATGCACCAGGCACAAGCAGATCGAGCACCATGGCCGCGACGCTGGTCCCGAGTGCGGGTCCGAGGCCGCAGTAGGACGTGGTGAGGCGGGGATTCACCTCGAGAACCACCGGGCCGCGATCGGTCATCACCAGATCGACGCCCACGTAGCCCCACAGGCCGGGGAGCGTCGTCGCGATGCGTCCGGCGAGCGCGGCCAGGTCATCCCAATCCTCCACGGGAGCATTGACCTCGATCGCCGCGAGTGCGACACACCCGTCCGAGATCCGGACGTGCTGGCGATTGCAGCTGAGCAGGAGGCCCTGCCCATCCAGGCAGAGCATGGAGAGGCTGAGCGGCGTTCCCTCGAGCCAGGGCTGCGCCACGAGGCTGGGATCGGCATCGAGTCGCCGGGACGCGGTGCGCCAGTCCGGCGTGACCAGTGTGCCCTCGGCGCCGCGCCGTCGTCCGGCTTGGTGACCCAGCGTCCAGGCCAGTCCGGAATGGTCGCATCCGCGGCGAAGGTCGGCACGACGGGAATCGCGGCGGCCGCGAGGGTCAGAGCGGTGCGGCGCTTGCTGGCCGCAACGTGGACCGCGGCAGGCCGACAGCCGAGCAGAGTCCTGCCGAGGCACTCGACCTCGGTGGCGAGACGCGCCAGGGCGCCGCAGGTCTCCGGCGCGATGGGCCAGACCGCATCGGCGGCCTCGACGCCGCGCACGAATGTGGCACCCGGATCGTCATCAACTCCCACGCGCATCGTCTCGATGCCGGGGATCGCAGGCAGTCGCGCGTCCCGGCTACTGAGCAGCTCGACCCCGGGACAGACGGCCAGATCTTCGATCAAGCAGCGCAGCATCAGGTCCGCTTCGCGAAGCAGGCCCGGTGGGACCAGCGTGCCTGCCATCCCCCCGCCGGTGACGTGCTCGTAGACGAAGATCTTCACGCGTCGACGGCACAGGCCGCCTCTTCGAGGATCATCCGCTCGATCGCGAGCTGACGTTCGCGGACCAGCGCGAGGGCACTGCTGGCATCAACGCCCTCCGCCAGCACGGAGCAGACCGGGTCGCCGGGAGCGAATCGGGTGCCGGGCTGGGGAATGTCGTGGCACCACGATGCGAAACCGAACCCGTCGCGCAGCTGCCAAGGGAGCGTGGCATGCACGATGGTGCTGGCCCGTGCGGCGCGGGCGGGTGCTGCGCCGGGCGGAAGCGCGCCATCGCACGCGCGCAGGTGGCATCGAGAGACCTCGATCATGGTAAAGGTCCAGAGTTCCATCGTCGCCGTGGGGCGCGGATTCACTTCCAGCACGGACCACGATTCCTCGTGCAGCAGGAAGTCGATCCCGTTCAGGCCGACGAGGCCGGTCGCCGCCACGAGGGCGTCGAGGCGGATCCGGAGATCGGCTTCGACCGTGGGGGGGGAGGGGATCTGCCCGACGGCGCCGCCGTAGAGGTACGGCAGGCCGGCGCGAGCCGGGCTGTGGCGCTGCTCGTTGAAGCCCAGGATGAGAGTCCGCCGACCATCGGCCAGGAAGAGCGCCGAGCAGGGTCGACCCGGCATGATGCGCTGGAAGTAGGCGCCGGCGCCGCCCCTGGCCTGGCGGTCTTCGGCCGGCCGGACGCGGGCACCACCCGAGCCACCGGGCTGCTTCACCACCCAGCCGCGCCGATCGGCAGGTGGAACGAACCGCACCTCGGGATGGTGGATGCCAAGCCGATCGAGCAGAGGAAAGAATCGCGCTGGATCTCGAACGGCGGCAACAATGGCGGACATAGCCGAAGATCCGACGCCCAGCGGCCAGCCGGGACAGCAACGCGGTGCGACCCTCGAAACCGGAACCGTAGACCAGGCCCGCCGAGTGGGTCGGTGGGGCGAGTTCCGCGGCGGAGGCAAGCAGGCGGCGACGATCGAAGCGGAGCCCGCGTGGGGACACGACGGACCGGCAGGCCGACGCGAGGGCGCAGGTGTCGCGGTCGGCGAAGTAGTCGAGAACCACCACCGGATGGCTGCCACGTGCGGCCGACTCGGCGAGCGCGCGGCCGCTCACGGCCGTCACCAGTATCGGTTCGGGATCAGTCCGCATGGGGAAATGTAGGCATTGCCAACATCTTAGCGGATATAATGTTCGGCTGACCATGCCCACATCCCCGATCACACCAGACGCAGTTTCCTCGATGTCGCCTGCCCGTTCTGTGGGCTGGTGTGCGACGACCTCGAGGTCGGCACTGCGGCTGGCCGACTGACAGTGCAGGCCAACGGTTGCGCGCTGGCCGTCACCGCATTCGAGCGCGCCGATGGCGCCGGCGGGGCCGGGCCGAGGATCGACGGTGTTGCGGCGAGCCTGTCGGACGCGGCGGCAACCGCGGCGCGGTTGCTGCTCGGGTCGCGGCTGCCGTTGATCGGGGGGCTCGCGACCGACGTTGAAGGGGCGCGCGCCGCGGGCCGACTCGCGGACCGGCTCGGCGGGGTGCTCGATCACATGAATTCCGCCACGTTCCTGCGCAACACGATGGTGCTTCAGGACAGCGGCTGGATGACGGCAACGCTGACGGAGGTGCGCAACCGGGCCGACCTGATTGTCCTGGTGGGCAGCCAATCCCTGCGGCGCTTCCCCCGACTCGTGGAGCGTGTCCTGCTGCCGCCGGAGGCGCTGTTTTCGCCGCCGGCCGGAGCGGGGTCTGGTCTTGCTCGGTCCTTGGACCGGCCGGAACCAGTGCCGGCGGAGATCGAGGCGTGCGGTCCGACAGCGATCCAACCCCTTTGCGAGACGCTCTTGGCAGGCATCTTCGGCATCCTCGCGCCTCGTCACCTGCCGGGCGACCGGTGCGCAGCTGCGCCATCCCGGGCGTGCCCGGGGCCCAATTGGAGTCCCTTGCGAGCGGCTGCGCGCGGCCCGCTATGCGGTCTTCTGCTGGTCCGCCGCGGAGCTGGATTTCCCACACGCGGAGCTCACGGTCCAGGCGGTGGCCGAGCTGGTCCGCGACCTCAACCGGACCACCCGGGCCGCCGCCCTCCCGTTGGCCGGCCGCCGGCGACCTAACCGCCAACCAGTTGCACCTGGCAGACCGGCTATCCCCTGCGCAGCTCCCGGGCACGGTCGCTCGACTACCAGCCCGCGCTCTACCGACACCAGACGGTGCTTGAGCGGGGCGAATGCGACCTGCTGCTTTGGGTCCAGTCGCTCCCCACCGCCGCTGGCGTCCGGTCGCCGATTCCCCCACACTGGTCCTGGGCCACCCGGGGATCCGGCTGGAGCGCGAGCCCGAGGTCTATCTCCCCGTGGGCCTGCCCGGAATCGACCACCCGGGTCACTGGTACCGCAGCCACGGTTCTGCCCGCTCCCGCTGGGCCAGGCACGCCGAGGCCGCCCGCCCTCGGTGGCGCAGGTCGTCCGCCAGATGACCGCGCGGTGGGGCCGCCACAATTCGGAGTGCAGGCTCAGTGCTGACCAAGCTCGAAGGCGGCCGGCTGTACGACCCGGCCAACGGGGTCGACGGCGTGGTCCGCGATCTCTATGTCCGCGACGGGGTCATCCTCGGCGGCCCGCCCCCCGGGAGACGCCGGTACGAACTTATGACCTGCGCGGCAAGCTGGTCATGGCCGGGGCCATCGACCTGCATACCCATATCGGCGGGGGCAAGGTCAACATCGCCCGCACCATGCTCCCGGACGACCAGCGGGCCCATGTGGTGCCGCACCGCGCTTACCCGCTCGGGCGGCGGCCATGCGGCGCCCTCCACCCTTGCCGCCGGCTACCGCTATGCGGAGATGGGCTATACGACGGCCTTCGAGCCCGCGGTCCTCCCGGTCAATGCGCGCCAGGCCCACCTCGAGATGGCCGACACGCCGATCCTGGACACGGGCGGCTATGCCATGCTCGGCAACGACGATTTCCTCCTCCAGCTGATGGCGGCGGGGGAAGACCAGGAGGTCATCAACGACTATGTCGCCTGGACCCTGCACGCCACCCACTGCATCGGCATCAAGGTGGTCAACCCGGGCGGGATCAACGCCTTCAAGTTCAACGCCCGCACGATGCAACTCGACGAGCAGCATCCGCTCTACGGCGTGACGCCCCGGGACATCTTGCGGATCCTGAGCCGCGCCGTGCACGAGCTGGGCGTCCCCCACCCGCTCCATGTGCATGCAGCAACCTCGGCGTGCCGGGCAACGTGGAGACCAGCTCGCCACCATGGGCGCGGCCGAGGGCTTGCCGATCCACCTGACCCACATCCAGTTCCACACCTACGGCACCGAGGGGGACCGCAAGTTCTCCTCCGCCGCGGCGCGGGTCGCCGAGGCGGTCAACCGCAGACGAATGTCTCGATGCGACGTGGGCCAGGTCCTGTTCGGCCAGACGGTCACCGTCTCCGCCGACACCATGAGCCAGCAGCGCAACTCCGTTCCGCCAACCCCCGCAAGTGACGTGGTGATGGACATCGAGTGCGAGGCGGGCTGCGGCGTGGTGCCGTTCCGCTATCGCGACCAGAACTTCGTCAATGCACTGCAGTGGGCGATCGGGCTGGAGATCTTCCTCCTGGTGAAGATCCGTGGCGGGTCTTCCTCACCACGGACCATCCCAACGGCGCCCCCTTCACCACCTATCCGCACCTGATCCGGCTGCTGATGGACCGCACCTTCCGCAACGACCGGCTGGCCCTGATCCACGCCGACGCGCAGGCGCTCACCACCGTGGTCAGCCTCGATCGCGAGTACACCCTCTACGAGATCGCGATCCTGACCCGCGCCGCCCCGGCCAGCATCCTGGGTCTCGCCGACCTCGGGCACCTGGGGCCGGGCGCCCGGGCGGACATCACCGTCTACCAGAACTGACCGGACCGGGAGCGGATCTTCTCCGCCCCGAGTACGTGTTCAAGGACGGGGAGGTCGTCGTGCGCGACGGTAAGGTGGTGAAGGTCGTGGGCCGGTACCACCGGGTGCAGCCGGACTACGACCCCGGCATCGAGCGGCGCCTCGGGGACTACTTCGACCGCTACCAGAGCATGCGGGCCAATCACCGCGCATCACGCCCGACGAGATGACGCGTTCGGGCACGGTGCAGACGTCGTCACCCATCCCTGCCGGCGCTGAGTCGCGTGATCCTCAACGGCGTCACGATCGACGATGCCTTCGCCGAAGCCTTCGGCATGAAGGCCACCCGCATCGTCATCACCGCGCACAACCTCGAGTGGGCCTATCACGCGGCGAACGCCGCGACCGGATTTGCCACCTCGGTCATCGCCTGCGGCTGCGAAGCCGGCATCGAGCGCGAACTCGGCCGGGCGGAGACGCCGGACGGGCGCCCGGGGCTCTCGGTGCTGCTGTTCGCCACGTCGGGCAAGGAACTGGTGAAGCAACTGGAGCGGCGGGTCGGCCAGTGCGTGCTGACGTCGCCGACGAGCGCCGTCTTCGCGGGCGCGGAGCACGGGGAACCGCTGCCGCTGGGGAAGAACCTCCGCTATTTCGGCGACGGGTTCCAGACGTCCAAGCTGATCGGCGGCCACCGATACTGGCGGATCCCGGTCATGGACGGTGACTTCCTGATCCAGGATACGACCGACATGGTCAATGGCGTGGGGGGCGGCAATTTCCTGGTGCTGGCGGAGTCCCTGGAGCAGGCGCTGGCCGCCTGCGAGGCGGCGGTGGCGTCCATGCGCCGGGTGCCGAACGTCATCATGCCCTTCCCCGGCGGGGTGGTGCGGTCCGGCTCCAAGGTCGGCTCCAAGTATCCGGCGCTGCGGGCCTCGACCAACGACGCGTTCTGCCCCACGATTCGCGGTGTCACGACGACGCAGCTCACTCCGGACGTCGGGGCGGTGCTCGAGATCGTCATCGACGGGCTGACGCCCGCCGCGGTGACCGTGGCGATGCGGGTGGGGATCGACGCCGTGGTCGCGCTGGGCGCGGCCCATGGCGTGCGGCGGGTGAGCGCCGGGGATTACGGCGGGAAGCTGGGCAAGTACCACTTCCGGTTGCACGACATCATGGCCTGACCTCCCGCCGGCGGCCCGGCGCGCCCGAAGGGATCGTTCGCCGTTGCGGGCCGAAGGCGTTATAGTACGGGAGAGAGGGGGACGCCCCATGGCTGAAATCATGACGCTGATCGGCGGGCGCTCCAGCCGGCAGGGCACCGCGCTCTGTGCCGGCAAGCTGGAGGCAGAATACCTCGACGTGTCCACCACCGTGGAAATGAACGTCGAGGACATGGCGCGCCTGGGTCTCCAGAACGAGAGCAAGGTGCGGCTGCGCACCCCCTCGGGCGAGACCATCCTGCGTTGCAAGGGCCGTGAAACCAAGGACTTGCCGAAGGGCCTCCTCTTCATGGCCTACGGGCCAGCTTCGAGCCAGCTCATGGCGGGAGACACCGCGGGCAGCGGCATGCCACTCTCCAAGAATCTGATAGTCGAGGTCGAGGCCGTGGGGCCGGCCTAGTCCCCGGGAGGATTGCGCGATGAGTGACGACAACATCCGCACGGTGATGGACGCGACCTGCACGTTCTGCGGGTGCGTCTGCGATGACATCAACCTGACCATTGATGTCGCCGAGCACAAAATCACCAAGTCCCAGAACGCCTGCGTGCTCGGCAAGGCGTGGTTCAAGGAGCACGGCATCGAAGAGCGCCCGTTCGCGCTCATCGCCGGGCGCGAGGCCACGACCGAAGAAGCGGTCGAGGCAGCGGCGCAGATCCTCGCCGAGGCCCGATTCCCCGTCATCTATGGCCTGTCGGACACCACGTGCGAGGCGCAGCGCGTGGCGGTGTCGATCGGCGACATGATCGGCGGCAACGTCGACACCACCACCTCGGTGTGTCACGGGCCGACGGGCATGGCGTTCCAGAACCTGGGTGAGAGCACCGCGTCCCTGGGCGAGATCAGGAACCGGGCGGACCTGGTGATCTTCTGGGGCGGCAACCCCGCCGAGGCGCACCCGAGGCTGTTCACCCGCTACGCGGTGACCCCGAAGGGCATGTATACGCCCAACGGGAAGAAGGACCGCACGGTGGTGCTGGTCGACGTGCGACGCACCCCCAGCACGCCGGTGGCGGACATCTTCCTGCAGGTGAAGCCGGGGAGCGACTTCGAGGTCCTGTGGGCGCTCCGGGCCCTGGTCAAGGGACGAAAGGTCGATGCCTCGATCGAGCAGCGGACGGGCATTTCGCTGGCGGTCCTGGAGGACCTGGCCGCCCGGATGAAGAGCTGCCGGTTCGGGGCGCTGCTCTTCGGGATGGGCCTCACCATGACCCGCGGCCGGCACTTCAACGCCGGCGCGCTGCTGGCCCTCGCCACCGATCTCAACGAGTTCACCCATTTCGTGGCGGCCCCGGTCCGCGGGCACGGCAACGTGACGGGCGCGGACAACGTCGTCTCGTGGCAGACGGGCTATCCCTTCGGCGTCAACTTCAGCCGGGGCTACCCCCGCTTCAACCCGGGGGAGTGGACCACGGCGGACCTGCTCGCCCGGGGCGAGGTCGATGCCGCGATGATCATCGCGAGCGATCCGGGGTCGAACTTTGCCCAGGCAGCGATCGAGCACCTCAAGCGCATTCCGGTCATCACTCTCGATCCCAAGACGACGGTGACCAGCCAGCTGGCCCGGGTGGCGTTCACTACGGCGACCTACGGCATCAACGTCCCGGGCACGGTCTACCGGATGGACAACGTACCAATCACGCTGCGCCCCGCCTTCGAATCGCCGTACCCGAGCGACCTGCAGGTGCTGACCGCGATCCGCGAGCGGGTGCGGTCCCTGCTGGGCGGCAACCGGGTCCCGGCCGGCACGCCACTCGCCGCCAACTTCACGTAGGACGCTCCCAACCGGAGGCAGACCCGTGGGAGCGACGCTCCGCATCGTCAACGGCAGGGTGTACGATCCGGCCAACGGCCTGGACGGCGTGGTGCAGGACGTGTGCATCCTGGATGGCCGGATCGTCGCCGCGGTCCCCGCGGACGCGAAGACCATCGACGCCCGAGGCATGGTGGTGATGCCGGGCGGCGTCGACATTCACTGCCACATCGCGGGCTCCAAGGTCAACCTGGCGAGGAAGCTGCAGCCGGAGGACCACCGGCGGGACGTGCACCTGCGCACCCGGATCACGCGCTCCGGCACCGGCGGCACCGTCCCCTCCACCTTCACGACCGGCTATCGCTACGCGGCGCTCGGCTACACGGCGGCCATGGAGGCCGCGGTGACGCCGCTCGGCACGCGCAGCACGCTGGAGGAACTCCAGGACACGCCGATCATCGACAAGGGATTCTTCATCCTGGTCGGCAACAACGTGCTGCTCTTCCGGCTGCTGCAGGAGGGGCGGATCGAGGAGTTCCGTCATGTGCTGGCGTGGTGGATCAGCGCCACGAAGGCCTACGCGCCCAAGCTGGTGAACCCCGGCGCGGACGAGATGTGGAAGGGCGAGCGGAACGCCAACATCACGACGCTGGACCAGAAGATCGGCCCGTTCGACCTCACGCCGCGGAAGGTCATCGGCGCGTTCATCCAGGCCGCCAACGACCTGGGGCTGCCCCACCCGGTGCACATCCACTGCAACAACCTGGGCCACTCCGGCAACTACGCGACCACGCTGGAGACAATGCGGCTCGCCGATGGCCTCCGGGCGCACATCACCCACATCCAGTTTCACAGCTATGGCTCGGTGGCCGGCAAGACCACCGACAACCCGACGTCCATGGCCCGCGAGATCTCGGCGTACATCAATACGCATCCCAACATCAGCGCGGACGTGGGTGCCGTGATGTTCGGCCGTTCCACCAGCATGACCGCGGACGCGCCGCTCGCCTACATGCTGCGTCGCTTCGGCAGCCCCAAATGGACCAATGCCGACGTCGAGAACGAGAGCGGGTGCGGGATCGTGCCGTTCACCTACCAGGACAAGATCTACACCAATGCCCTGCAGTGGGCGATCGGGCTCGAGCTGTTCCTGCTCTCGGACGACCCATGGCGCATGGTGTTCTCGACCGACCATCCCAACGGCGGGTCGTTCATGAGCTATCCCAAGCTGATCCGGCTGCTCATGGACCGCGAGTTCCGCAAGGAGGAGATGGCGAAGGTGAACCAGAAGGCCCTCGACAACAGTGGGCTCCGGGATTGCCAGGAACGGGAGTACTCGCTCTACGAGATCGCCATCATCACGCGCGCCGGCCCGGCCCGGCTGCTCGGGCTCACCGCCAAGGGGCACCTGGGGGTGGGCGCGGACGCCGACATCACGATCTACGAGGAGGACGGCGACAAGGAAAAGATGTTCTCGACTCCCAGGTACGTGATCAAGGACGGGGCGCTCATCATCGAGGATCACGAGTTCCGCATCGATACCGAGGGCCGCGTCCTGCACGTCGCGCCTGACTACGATCCTGCCATCGAGCAGGTCATCCAGCCGTTCTTCGAGGATTTCTACACCCTCCAGTTCGCCAACTACGCGGTGAACCTCGACTACCTGCATCACCACCAGGTGGTCCCGACGGCGCTCCAGGCAGCGAGCGCCACCCTGCCGGTGGCCGGGTAGCGCGGGCACGATGCGCATTCACGAGACCGAGGTCGCCGACACCTTCGCCGAAGCGTTCGCGATGCGGGCGGCACGACTGGTGATCACGGCGGACACGGCCGAGTGGGCCATGGCGGCCGCGCAGTCGGTGACCGGCTTCGCGACCTCGATCATCGGCTGCAAGTGCGAGGCGGGGATCGAGGCGGACATCTCCCCGGACCAGACCCCCGACGCCCGGCCCGGCGTGAGCGTGCTGATCTTCGCGATGAACGAGGAGGGGCTTGGCAAGCGGCTGGTCGAGCGGGTGGGGCAGTGCATCATGACCTGCCCGAGCACGGCCTGCTACGACGGCCTGGCAGCAGAGTCCAAGGTGCCGGTCGGAAGCCAGCTGCGCTTCTTCGGCGACAAGTACCAGATCTCCAAGGTACTGGGTGGCCGCCGGCTGTGGCGCATCCCGGTGATGGATGGCGAATTCCTGGTCGATGACAAGTTCGGGGTCCAGCCCGCGGTGGGCGGCGGCAACATCCTGATCCTGGGGCGCGACCAGCGCGCCACCCTCCGGGCCGCGGGGGCGGCAGTCGCGGCGATGCGCGGCACGCCCGGGGCGATCCTGCCGTTTCCCGGCGGCGTCGTGCGCAGCGGCAGCAAGCCGTCGGCGCGCTACAAGTTTCTCCACGCGTCGACGAACGACGCGTTCTGCCCGACGCTGCGGGCGGTGGCACCCGAGACACAGGTGGGGGTGGACGCGGGATGCGTCCTCGAGATCGTGATCGACGGACTCGACCTGGCGGCGGTCGAGACTGCCATGCGCCGCGGCATCCACGCCGCGGCGGGTGCAGGCGCCCTCAGCATCTCGGCCGGCAACTATGGTGGCGGGCTCGGCCAGTACCAGATCCGCCTGCACTCCATCCTGGAAGCGGCCCAGGCATGAGGACGCCGTCGCCCTGGGCGAGCGCGCCGTGAGCCTCGACCTCGCCCTGCACACGGCTCCGCTGGTTCCGCTGGAGGCGGATGTCCTCAGCCCGGCCAAGCTCGCGGGCTGCTCCGCCCTCGAAGTGGCGAAGCTCGTCGTGGTGCACGGCAACCAATCCGCGGAAGTGGGCGAATTCTTCCGCGTCTCCGGGGCGGCCAACGGCGAGATCAGCCTCACGGGCGATCTGTCCCGCGTGAAGCTGATCGGCGCGGGGATGACGGAGGGTTCGATCGTGGTGCATGGTCCCGTCGGCATGAACCTGGGCGCGGGAATGACGGGGGGAGAGATCGTCGTCGAAGGTGACGCGGGCGACTGGGTGGGGCCGGAGATGTCGGGCGGCCGGATCATCATCAAGGGGAATGCCGGCCACCTGGTCGGCAGCGCCTCGCGCGGAAGCCCGGCCGGACTCCAGGGCGGCGAGATCGTGGTGTTGGGCAACGCCGGCAACGAGGTCGGTGGCGGGATGCGGCGCGGGCTGATCGCGATCGGCGGCAACACCGGCGACTTCACGGGCGTGAACATGCTGGCCGGCACGGTGGTGGTGCTCGGCCAGCTGGGCGCGCGCACCGGGGCGGGGATGAAGCGCGGCTCGATCGTCAGCATGCATCACGCGGAGATGCTCCCCACCTTCACTTACGCGTGTTCCTACCGCCCGGTCTTCCTGCGCCTGTATCTTGCGCACCTTCGCAGTCTCGGCCTGCCCCTCAGCGACGTGGAGATGGACGGCAGCTACCAGCGCTGGTGCGGGGATGCCGTCGAGCTGAACCGGGGCGAAGTCCTGCTGCTCGAACCGTCACCAACGGTGAGCATCGCGTGAGCACCCTCTGCCTTACCCTGCGCGAACCGCCGGCCCAGCGCGTCGACCTGTCGCCGCTCACCGCAGGCCAGTTGATGGGGAGGGCCCTCGAGCACGTGGCCGCCCTGGAGCTCGCCACCGGGAACCGGAAGGTCCGGCTGGACAGCCTGTTTGCGGTGACCGGCACGTTCGCCTCCGAACTCGAGATTCACGGCTCGTGCGACCGGCTGGACGGCATCGGTGCGGGGATGACGCACGGCCGGATCATCGTCGAGGGTGACACGGGTGCCTTCCTGGGCGCGGGGATGACCGGCGGGAGCATCGTGGTCCGCGGCAATGTGGGCGCGTACGCCGCCACGGCCATGCAAGGCGGCAGGATTCACGTCTACGGGAGCACGGGAGATTTCCTGGCCGCCGCCAGGCCCGGTGAACGCCACGGCATGCGGGGCGGCCTGGTGCTGGTCGATGGCGATACGGGGGACCGTCTGGGGGACCGCATGCGTCGCGGGATGGTGCTGATCGAGGGGAACGCCGGTGACTACTGTGCCTCACGCATGGTGGCCGGGACGATCGCGGTCTGGGGCAGTGTGGGGACGATGCCCGGACTCGGGATGCGGCGGGGAACGCTCCTCCTGCAGCGGACTCCCAGTGCGCTGCCGCCGACGTTCAACGATTGCGGTGTGTATCCGCTCAACTTCCTCACGCTGCTGGTGCGCTCCTGGCGCACCTTGCGCAGCAAGTACTCCAACCTCCCCGATAGCGGCCTCCGGGTCCGCCGGTACATGGGCGACGTCGCCAACGACGGGCGCGGCGAAATACTGGTCATGGCGTAAGGGAGGCCGGCGGCCATGCACGTCGTCATCCTCGCCTCGGAGCCGGGCTGGCATACCGACGAGCTCGCGCGCGCCACCCGCGCCCGCGGGCTCGAACCGCTTCTGCTCCCGTGGGAGGCCAACATCGGACGCATGGGTGTGGCTCGCGGGGTCAGCAACAGCGGCCACCTGCTCCGGGACGCCCGTGCGGTGATCGCGCGCATCATCCCGGGCGGCTCGCTTGAACAGATCATCTATCGGGTCGATACCCTGCACCGGCTGGAGGAGGATGGCGTGCGGGTGATGAACACCGCGCGCGCGATCGAACGCACGGTGGACAAGGCCTGGACCTCGGACATTCTCGAACGGGCCGGGCTGGCGACGCCGGAAACCGTGACCTGCGAGCGCGCGGACGACGCCTTTGCGGCCTTTCGCGCCATGGGCGACGTGGTGGTCAAGCCGATCTTCGGATCGATGGGGCTCGGCATCTCGCGGGTGAGCGACGAGGACATGGCCTGGCGGGTGTTCCGGGTGGTGGAGACGGTGCGCGGCGTCTTCTACCTGCAGCGGTTCATTCCACACGGGGGGCGGGACATCCGCGTCTTCGTCGTAGGCGGCAAGGTCCTGGGCGCCATGGAGCGGAGCGCACCCGGCTGGCGCACCAACTTCTCCCGGGGCGGCAAGGTGCGCGCGTTCGAGCTGCCGCCGGAATGGGCCGAGCTGGCGGTGCGCGCGGCCGAGGCGGTGGGGGCGGAATATGCGGGCGTGGACCTGCTGCCCACGGAGGACGGGACGGTCTACGTCCTCGAAGTGAACGGCATTCCCGGCTGGGAGGGCCTGCAGCGCACGACGGGGATCGACGTGGCCGACGCGATCATCGGCCAGCTGCTAGCGCGATAAGGACTTGGCAGCAGCGATGATCGTGGTTTCCCGCCGTACCTCCAGCGCCCGCGCGTAGACGTCCAAGTACGGGCTGCACTTGTCGGCGATGTCGAGCACGCGCTGGACATCGACCTCGGGTGCCGGACTCGTGACCGTGACGTGGTAGCGCACCCGCAGGTATCCCGGTGGCACGTCATCGGCGATGCCGAGTTCGCCGCGACTGTCATAATCGCCCTGGACCACGACTTCGAGCTCGTCGATCGGTACGCCGAGGCGTGCGGCCCACACTGCGTACCCGATGGCCAGGCATGAACCGAGCGCACCGCGTCCGAGGATTCCCGGGTTCGGACCGGCATTGGTGCCGCCCCACTTGTCACTCATGGCGGCGGTCAGCTTCCAGGTACCGTCCTCAATTTCGCACTCGAGCCCCGGCTTCAGCGTGACGCGCGTGGTCGCGGTGCCCCGTCCTGCCGACGGCCGGCGGGCAACCTCGTCTACGCTGAGCTCGACTTTCGTGCGAATCTGGTCGGGACTGGCCATGAGACACTCCCACATATGCAGCGTCAAGACGAAACTGAATTCACTCGCCAGGGGGCCTGGCCGGGGACGGGCGCGGCAGCCGAAGGTGGAAGTTGACCGGTTCAATCACTAGTCGGCCCGCACCGCTACGGAGTCAGCCCGCAGCAAGAAGGCCCGAACCACGCTCACGTTCGCATCCACGGCATCCCAGGATGTCAAATGCGCCGATCCCGGAAGGAGCACGAACCGGGCACCCGGAATCAGCGTCGTGTGCGCACGAGCGAGTTCGGGCCCGACTTCGTCAAATTCTCCGGCCGTCACCAATGTCGGCACCCGAATCCCCGGCAAGAACACGGTCGCGCGGTAGTTTTTGAGTGTGCCCGTGATGGTAAATTCGCTCGGCCCCTGCATGTAGTTGTAGATCGTCTGGTTGAACGTCGCGAAGGTGCTGTCGAGATCCGCCGGGACCGGATGCCGAAAGACGTACAGACCGTAGAACTCGTTGATGGCGTTCTGAAAGTGCGGATCTGTGTACGTCCTGGTGGCCTCGGCCATCCGGATCGCTCGCTGGGCCGAATCGGAGAGGGTCGGTATCAATTGGCGGGCATGGGCCGCGTAAGCCGGAAAGTCGAAGACGGGTCCGCCGAAGGTCAGCGAGGCCACGCGGTCCGGATGGGCGCGATAGTACTCCACGGCAAGGATGGTCCCCCACGAATGGCCCAGCACGTGCCACCGTTCGATGCCCAGCGCCGACCGCAGTGAGTCCAGTTCGGCCACGAAATGGGGGATGTTCATCACCGTGGTATCGGTGGTCGTATCGGCCTTCCCACCGCCCAGCTGGTCGTAGCGAACAACCACCCGCTCATTGCCGAGTGCCTCGAAGGCCTTGAGGTAGAAGCTCGACAGGCCCGGGCCACCGTGGAGGAGGACCACCGGCGTCCCGGTACCGGTGCCGGAGACCTTGTACCAGATGTGGCCGCCCGGAACCGCGAGGCGGGCCTCGCTTTCCGGGATGCGCGGCTTCGGCACTTCGCGGGCGCACGCGGCGAGAACGAGCGCAAGGCAGACGGTGGACCAGCCGCGCATGGGGACTCCCCCGAGGTGGCGCTGAGAAGGCGGATGACCCTTCGCGGGTCTGCGCGTGCGGCCTAACGGCAGCGCTAGCCGCAAGCGCCACCGGGATCGTCACTCGACATGCGGCAGTTGCCTGCGATGATGTCGTGTGTGGACTTCCATGAATCGCGCATAGTCCACAACCGGCACATTGCCGAACGTTGCGCTTGCGACGGTTCCGCCAGTCTCAGCGCAGGCCCGACACGCGCGGTCGAACCGCGTCAAGGCGCCATCGAGACGAACGCGCGCTTCGGCCGGCGTGGCTGGTCCGTCGGCGGGATCCAAGGCCTTGTTGGTCTTCGCTTTCGGGAAGGTGCCCCTCTTCAGAACACGGTTGAAGAGAAGACCTCTCACGACCGGCCGCAGGAAGAAGGGCAGATTTGGGAACTTCGAGGGCGCTCCGGCCATGACGTTCGTCGATTCGTCCAGCGAACGCGCGACATGCTCGACGACCTGGCTGGGCGACCACCTGCCTGGAGCCCGCGGCATTGTCCACACGCCTTCAGACTGTTCGGCAGCGCCGATCAGATCGGCGATCGCGTCACGATTCGCGGCAAGCGCGGAATTCACATCGACCATGGGCACCTCCAATGCCAGACGGCCTTCAGACCGAGCAAACCGGGGCTACATCAACATCACTTCATCACTTCGTAGATTCGAATGCTCGTAATGAACGGATTGCTTTGCGCAAGGTTTTCGGCAGCATCGAGGCTTGGGGCCTCGATGACTGTGTAACCAGTGATCGACTGCATGTCCATTGGTAGATCCCTGGTTCCACTTCTCGAGATTTCTCGACCTTTGCTGAAATGCCCGCCCTGGTCGACGATCTTGTCGGAGATCGATTCAAACCACGCACCCCAAGCCTTCATGATTTCCGGCGTGGGCTTCTGAAATCCGAAATGCAGCAACAAGAACCGCTTCATGTGTCTCTCCTCGTAATTCCGCAGGCGGATTGCCCCTCAGTTTCCGAGTCGTCGGCTTGGTCTGCCCAACGCGTTGGCAATGTGCTGCGGCTGCGGGGCCTACTTGTATATGGCCCCGAGGACCGCGCCGGCATCGGCATCTTCGAGGACCGGCGTTGTCTGCAGGGGCAGGAACTCCCCCCACTCCGCTATCCAGGCGTAGAGCGCCTTCGCGTCGTTCGTTTCGACGACGGCGACTCCCGCGCCACTCATTCCGTGCCAGCGGCCAATCAGGTTCACTCCGGCGGGTGGCATGCCGCCACTCTTGAGGAAGCGTGCTACGGCCGGTCGAAAAGTGGCTTGCGGCAGGGACCAGGAAACGAGGAATTTCATGCGACACGTCCTTTCGGTCCGGAGGACACGGTACGCCTGTGTGCGCGATAATGCGTCCGTCCCGGCCTCCCCGCCAGTGCGGCTGTGCTCGGCCAACGTCAGTTCGACGTGCCGGGTTTTCCACGCGGAGCGTTTTCGCGCCAGAGCCCAAGGGCCAGCACCGGGGCGAGGACCACGCCGAGAACGCTGATCCACATCGGCACCGTAGCCCCAGCGATCGTGACCGTGGCCTGGGAGACCAGGCGCGCAGCGTGGGCGAGAGCCACGACGAGCAGCAGTATCATCGTGGCGGTGGTGGCAGGTTGCATACTGGCCTGCGGAGCTGCGGGTGATGTAAACGTACCGAGGCGGCTCAGCAATTCGAACGTCCGTCACTGTGGGGCTATCGCCGAGCGCCCTCCGCGCAACACGTACTTCTGGACCTTGCCCGTGGCCGTTTTGGGAAGTTCGGCGACGATGGTCATGCCTTTCGGCACCTTGAAGCCGGCGAGCCGCTCGCGCGCGAACCCGCGCAGCTCCTCTTCGGTGAGCGTCATGCCGGGCCGGATCACGACGAACGCGTGCGGGGCCTCGCCCCACTTCTCGTGGGGCAGGCCGACCACCGCGACCTCCTGCACCGCCGGATGCCGCAGCAGCGCGCCCTCGACCTCGATCGACGAGATATTCTCGCCGCCGCTGATGATGACGTCCTTGAGGCGGTCGCGAATCTCCACATAGCCGTCCGGGTGCACCACTGCGCCATCGCCCGAGTGGAACCAGCCACCCTCGAAGGCGTGCGCGGTGGCCTCGGGGTCACGGTAGTAGCCCTCCATCACGACATTCCCGCGAATGAGGATCTCCCCGATGGTGGCCCCGTCGCGTGGCACGTCCTCTCCGCGCTCGTCCACCACCCGCATCTCGCCCGCCGTGATGATCGCGACGCCCTGACGCGCCTTGACCCGCGCGAGCTCAGTCGCATCCAGCGTGGCATGCTCCGGGCGCGGTTCGCACACGCTGATGGCCGGCGACGTCTCGGTCAGGCCATAGACCTGCAGGATGGTCCAGCCGAGCCCCTGCTCGACGCGCTCGATGGTGTGGGCCGCCGGTGGTGCGCCGGCGGTGAGGACCCGGACGCCCCGCGGCGCGGCGGCGCGCAACTCGTCGGGCGCGCTTGCGATCGTGATGAGCACCGTCGGTGATGCGCACAGCATCGTGATGCGCTCCGCCTCGAGCAGCCGATAGACCGTAGGGATGTCCGTCCTCCGGGCACAGACGTGCGTCCCACCCGCCGCCGTGACGGTCCAGACGAAGCCCCAGCCGTTGGCGTGGAACATCGGCAGCGTCCACAGGTAGCGGTCGGCGCACGTCATGGGGTGATGGACCAGGAACCCGACGGCGTTCACCCACGCGTTACGGTGGGTGATCATCACGCCCTTCGGCTTCGACGTCGTCCCGCTGGTGTAGTTGATCGCGAGCAGGTCGTTCTCGGCGACGTAGGGGCGCACGAACCCGGGCGACGCCTCCGCGACGAGGCGCTCGTAGTCGAGCCATCCCTCGCCGCCGCCCTCGAGCGCCACAAAGTGCTCGACGGCAGGCATTTCGTTTCGCACGCTGTCGACGAGATCGAGGTAGTCGGCGTGCACGCAGAGCACGCGGCTTCCCGAGTGGTTGACCATGTAGGCCCAGTCGGCGGGCAGGAGGCGGTAGTTGAGCGGGACGATGACGGCGCCGAGCTGGGGGACGGCGCAGAACCCCTCGAGGTGCGCGTGGGTGTTGGGGGCGATGTAGGCCACGCGGTCGCCGGGGGCGACGCCGAGGCGCTGGAGGGCGCTCGACCAGCGGTCGCAGCGATCGAGGAACTGCGCGTAGGTCCATCGCCCGTCGCCGTCGACGACGGCCTCGCGGCCGCCGTACAGCGAACGGGCGCGCTCGGAGAAGGCGAGGGGGGTGAGGGGGGTCAGCATGGACGTGCCAGGGCGAATCTACCGGTGGAGGGGAGAAGGGCAAGGCGGCGCTAGTGGCACTTCCCTCCGGTCTGATCCCACACCCTGCCATTGACGTCCAGGAAGGCTGACCTCCATTCCGCGGCTCCGAGCGTGACTTTCAGCACGCCGAAGTGTTCCTGGATGCGGGTCTCGCTGTTCGGGACGATCTTGCCGTAGCCGCGCAGGTCGCCACCTCCCGTTCCGACGATGATCTCCGTGATGCCCTTCACCGAATCGACGATTCCGGCCGGCGTCTGGGGCAGGAACCGCTCGTAGTCATGATCGTGGCCGTTCAGCACCAGGTCGGCACCGCCGTCATGGAGGATGGCCCAGAATGGCGCGAGCAGTGGATCGCTGCCGTGCCAACCCGAACTGAACCTGGGGTGGTGCCAGTATGCCAGCGTGCACTTCTGGTTGTGCGCCTTGAGGTCCTGGGCCAGCCTTTGCTCCTGGGCCAGCCGGTCCGCCGGGGTGAACGCGGAGTTCACCACGATTTCGCTGTTGAGCACGATGACGTGCCACGCCCCCAGGTCGTAGCTGTAATAGCCCTTGCTCGGTGAACCGGCGCGGCTCCCGAAGTACTGGTAGTACGGGGCGGCTGCATTCGTTTCGTGCTCGTGGTTGCCCGGTGCGGGGCGGATGTTCTTCATGATGAGCTTGGCGGAGTCGCCCCACGACGGGGCGAAACAGAGGGCAAAGTCGCGGGCGGAGCCGTCCGGATACGCGTTGTCACCCAGCGTGAAGACCTCGTCGTGGACCTTGGCCGCGCTGTCGGCGCGGAGCACACTGTCCACCAGCTTTGCGGTCTCCTCGTCCCCGGAAGTGCCGCACACCGCGATGTCCGCGATGTCGCCGGTGCCGATCAGGACGGACGCGCCGCTCAGGGCGACCTGCGCGGCCGACGCCGTGGCGACCGGTGGCGTCATCTGGACGGGTGGCTTGCACGAGAGGGCCGCCAGGAATACGACGAACGGAAGGGCAGATAACATGACACGCATGCTGGCGACTCGTGGTCGAGGTGAGGCGTGGCCGCTTCGCGGCGGTACATCGCTAGAAACGAGTCCTGCCCTGATCAGCACCGGCGTCTGCCCGGACGTGCTGGTCAGCGCGACGCTGACGGCCGTCGACGGGTCCAGCACCCCGATCCAGAATCCGGCACCGGTGGCGGTGTGCCAGCCCCCGGGTGATTCGCCGTCCAGAATTACCCTGCCGGCGTCAAGGAAGCCGAGGCGGGCCCGGGCCGCGGGCTATATTGAGGCGTCACCGAGGACCCAGGAGCTCCCCCATGGCAGAGCTCTCTCCGTTCCGCTTCGATCCCGGAAACCAGTGCCTCTGGCGCCGCAGCGGCTCCGGAGAGACGCAGATTCAGCTGACGCCCACGGAGTTTGGCGTGCTCGACCACCTCGTCGAACACGCCGGGCAACTTGTAACCCACCGGGAATTGCTCGACGCGATCTGGCCAGGCGTTGCGATCGAGCCCCAAGTCGTCAAGAACAAGATCTTCCACCTCCGGAAAGTCTTGGAGGATGACCCGAAGCAGCCTCGCTACATCGAGACGCTGCCGCGGCGGGGATACCGGTTCATCGGTCGGCTTGAGCGAAGCACACCGGCAGAGGGGGTCCGCGAGGCGCCCCCTGCCCGACTGGTGGGTCGCGACAGCGTGCTGGCCGAGCTGTGGCAGGCCATGGGCAAGGCATCGTCCGGGACGGTGCAGGTTGTGTTCATCACAGGGGAGCCTGGCATCGGGAAGACGGCGCTCGCGGATGAGTTCCAGCGGCAGGTATCCACCTCGAGCCGGATGCGGCTCACCAGGGGCCAATGTGTGGAGGGGTTCGGGAGAAAGGAAGCGTTCTTTCCGGTGCTCGAGGCGGTGGGCCGGCTGTGCCGCGGGCCCGAGGGCGCGCGCGTGGTTGACACGCTGGCCACGGCGGCGCCGACCTGGCTGGTGCAGTTCCCGGCGCTGCTCACGCGCCAGCACCGGGAGACCCTCCGGCAGGAGATCCTGGGCGCCACGAAAGAGCGGATGTTGCGCGAGATCTGCGACGCCCTGGCCGTGCTCTCGGCCCGGAGCCCGATGCTGCTGGTGCTGGAGGACCTTCACTGGGCGGACACGTCCACGCTCGACCTGATGTCCGTGCTGGCCCGTCATCGCGCGAGGGTCATGCTGCTCGGCACGTACCGCGCAACGGAACTGGCGGAATCCACTCTGCCGCTGGATCGAGTCAAGCGGGACCTGGTGGCCCGGCAGCTGGGCCGGGAAATCGTGTTGCTGCCGCTGTCGGAGTCCGAGATCGCAGAGTACCTGGTGGAAGGGCAGTCCACGACCGCGGTGCCGCAGGAGCTGGCCGCGCTGCTGCACCTCCACACCGAGGGCAACCCGCTGTTCATGACCGCGGTGCTGTCGCACCTGCTGGAGGCCGGGCTGGTGGAGCGCGATCGCAGTACCTGGCGGCTTCGGCGTCCAGCCACCGAGATCACGCTGCAGGTGCCGGACAGCCTGCGGGAGATGATCGGGGCGCAGATCGAGCGGCTGGGCGCAATGGAACAGCGCGTCCTGGAGGTTGCGGCGATCGCGGGCATGACGTTCACCCCGGCGATCAGGGCACCCACGGCCTACCTCGACATCGCGGCCTTCGACGAAACCTGCGACGCGCTCGCGCGGCGGAACCACATCGTGCGCCTGGCGGGCACGCAGACGCTGCCAGACGGGCAGGTGGTTCAACGCTACCAATTCGTGCACGCGCTCTACCGCGAGGCGCTCTACGAGCGTCAGGCACCGGCGCATCGGGCGATGCTGCATCGCCGCGGGGCCGAGCGGATTGCCGAGTTGTTTGCTGCGCGCCTCGATGAGGTCGCGCCCGAGCTGGCCCATCACTTCGAACTGGGCGCGGACTGGCGGCGTGCCGTGCGGTACCTGGGCCTGGTGGCCGAGGTTGCCGGCAAGGGCGGCGCGACGACGGAGGCGAAAGCGAAACTGGAGCATGCGCTGACGCTGGCCGCCAGGCTTCCGCCAGCGGAGCGGGCGGAGGCCGAGGTGGAGATCCTCGACGCCCTCCTCGGCATTTCCCTTTCGCTGATGGAGCCCGGAGCGATCGACACCGCCATGCGCCTGCGCGAGCGTGCCGCGGAGCACGGGCTGATCGACCTCGAAGTGCGGGCGCTGGTCGACATGGCCTACCCGCTCTCGTGGACGGCGAGCGAGCGGGCGATCGAGGTGATCGGCCAGGCGCTCCGACTGGGTGAGGCGCAGCAGGATCCCCTGATGCGCGCCCGGACCCGTGCGCGCTGCATGGTGCGGCGGATCACGGCGGGGGGCTGGCAGTCCGCCGATGCCGACGACTGCCGGAAGGCGCTGGCCGAGATCCGGCGTGCCGGAAGCCGGGAAGACGCGGCATGGGACACGATCGACAGTGCGTGGGTGGAGCTCCTGTCCTCCGAGTACCGCACCGCGCACCGGGACACGGGGGAGTCGCTTGCGTTGCTGAAGGCGTCGGGCGATCCACACCATCACCTGAGCTACATCGCCGCCCACCGGCTGTGCGAGTATGTGGCGCCCTGGAGCCTCATGATGGCGGGTGAGTGGGGCGCAGCGCTCGGGGAGCTCGACGCGTCCCTTGCGCTGGCGGAACGGAATGCCGACCGGTACGGAGGCGGCACGCTGCGGCTGCTGCGCTGCCTGGCTCAGATCCTGGGGCAGGACTTCGCTGGTGCGCATGCAGGTTGCGCCGTGGTTGCACCGGGTCCCGAGCACCTGCGACCCGCCTTCCCGCGGCACTTCTGGCTCACGGTGGAGGGCGCCGCCGCAGCCGGGCTGGGCGAGGTGGAGCGCGCTCTGGAGGGGCTGCGAATGGCGGGCGAGGAGATGGAGCGGCAGCCGCAGCTGCTCGACTGGTACTGGCAATTGCCCAGGCGGTGGACGCTCACCGGCCTCTGGCTGGCGCGGGGCGAGCTGGACTGTGCCCGGGAGGAAGGCGAGCGGCTGCTCACGGATGCGTGTGCGACGGCGGAGCGCACGTGGCAGGGACTGGCCTGGGACGTGAACGCCAGGGTGGCGCTGGCTCGCGGGGACGTGCAGCAGGCACGGGACCAGATCGAGTGCGGCCTCGCTGCGATTGATGGTGTCGAGGCACCCGTGGCAGGCTGGCAGCTGCATGCCACCGCCGCGGACACGGCGGCCACCCTGGGACAGACCACCAGCGCGGAAGTGCATCGCAAGGCCAGCCGGGGAATTGTGTTACAGCTCGCCGCGTCGCTGGATAGCCACGAGGCCTCGCAGCGCACATTCCTCGTTTCTCCCGCCGTTGTCCGAGTGCTCGATCCCGCCAGCAGTCTGCCGGCCTGAGGGAACCTTCCACTCCGTAACGCCGCCCACCAGACGTCCAACCGAGTCGTAACCAAAACCAAACCGTTCCGAAACGACTTCGGCCGGCGCGGCGCCTAGCTTGGCCCCTCGACGAGGCAGAGCGCGGGCCTGATGCGGCTGCCGCGGGGCATTCCGGCACACAACTCAACAAGAAGGGGCAGTCAACATGCCGATGACACAGGGGGACACCAAGAGGAACCTCGCCCTCGAGAAGCTCGAGGCGGAAGTACGCGAGGCGGAGGCCAGGCTGAAGGTGCTGCAGGCCGACGCGACGGCGCGGCAGGCGCGGGCGGACATGGACGAGATCTCCGGCCTCACGGCGATCCAGGCGCGCATCGCCGGGCAGATTGCCGAGCTGAAGCACGCGGCCGCGCAGGACTACGCCCGGGCGCAGGCAGATGTAAAGAAGGCCACGGAAAAGCTTCAGGCAGCCATCACGCGGCTGGATGAGCGGCTGATGGCATGGGACGAGGCCGCCGATCGCCGCTTCAATGCGCAGCTGGACAAGGCGGAGGCGCGGCTCGCCGTGTGGAAGGCGCAAGCCGACCAGCGGAAGGCAGAGCGCGGGATGAAGCAGCACAAGGACCTGGCCGAGCTGAAGGAGGCCATTGCCCTTGCGCGGGCGCGCTCGGCCGAGGCGAAGCACCAGAAGTACAGCGCCAAGGCGCAGGCGTCGCTGCAGGAAGCGGCGTTCCGCTTCAACGAGGCGGTCACGATCGCGTCGGCGCGTTACGACACAGTCGGGGGGAGCGTGTCATGATCACCGACGACATCAAGCGCGTCTACAAGCGCGCGAAGTGGGGCCTCGTGCTCCGCGGGCTGCTCTGGATCGCCCTGGGCGTCTTCATCGTCGTGCGGCCGCTGGAGTCCATCGCGGCGTTCGCGCTCGTCGTGGCAATCTGGGCCCTGGTCGACGGGTTCGTCTCGATCGTGCAGGCCTTCGAGCTGCGACCGGTGGTGGACAACTGGTGGGTGGCGCTGCTCTCCGGCGTCGTCAGCGTCGGCTTCGGCGTGGCCGCCTTCTACTACTACCCGGTGCTCTCCCTGAGCTATGCCGTGCTGTGGACGGCGCTGTGGCTCACGACCAGCGGCGGGTTCGGGATCCACGCGGCGCTGCAGGAGAAGAAGGCGGGCGTCTCGTGGGGATGGACGATGACGTTTGGCATCCTCGCGCTTGTGGCCGGCGTGCTCGCCGTCCTCTATCCCGGGATCACGCTGGCCGGACTGATGGGAACACTGGCGGCCGTGGGCGTTGTCGGCGGCATCGCGATGCTGATTGGCGCCGGCAAGATGCAGTCATTCGAGCAGGACGTACGGCAGGTGATGGAACGCCCATCCCGGGCGTAAACCGATTCGATCAACCCTGACAGGAGGAGAACATGCGGGATCTCATCGCAGTAGGCTTCCCAGGCAAGCACCGCGCGGCAGAGGTGCTGGGACAGCTCGAGGGGCTCAACTGGGCAGGCCAGGTGGACCTGGCCGATGCGGTCGCCATCTACCGGACGGAGAGCGGCAAGCTCCGGGTTGATGAGAGCGTGCAGCCCACGACCGGACAGGGAGCGGCCATAGGCGGGCTGCTCGGTGCGATGCTGGGCGGCATCCTGGCGGCGCCGTTCACGGCGGGCGTCAGCGCGGCAACCGCGGCCGCGGCCGTGGGCGTCGGTGCGGCGAGCTTCGGCGGCGCCGGCGCGGTGATCGGCGCGTCGGACGCCGATGAGTGGAAGGCCCTGTACGGCGTTCCGGAAGATTACGTGCAGCAGGTGGGCGGCATGGTGCAGCCGGGCACGTCGGCCGTGCTGGCCCTCATCACGGTGAACGACCCGCACGGCGTTGCCGAGAAGTTCCGCGGCTACGGCGGGACGGTGCTGAAGACCAGGCTGGACCCCGTGCAGGCCGCGAAGGTTCAGCAGACCCTGAAGGCGCCGAAGGTCGGAGCCTGAAGACCCACCCGTGGGCGCCGGCGCGCGGTTCCGCGCCGGCGCCTTCACGTCCACCAGCATCCCTGCTTTCCGGTGCCGGCGCGCAGGCCGCGCACCGGGGAGCGGGCTCACAGTTGAGGATTCTCCGTGGCTCGCCTCATTCTCCTTGGTGCAACTGGCTCCCTGGGGAGCCACGTGCTTCGGCTCGGGCTGGCTGCCGGGCACGAGATCACCGTCCATCTCCGGAGTCCCTCGAAGCTCTCGCACAGTTCCCTGACCCGGGTCGCGGTGCACCAGGGGGACCTCACGACAGTCGCGGCGCCAGACCTTGCACGGATCATCAGGGGCCACGATGTGGCCATCAATTGCGCCGGCCACGTCACGGATGGGCCGCGCTTCGTGGACATCGTCGAGCGGCTCATCACTGCGGTGGAGTTGGTGCCCTCCGCCGAGCAGCCGGTCTGCTGGTTCCTGGCAGGGGCAGCGCTCCTGGACATCGGCACGTCGGGTCGCAGGGGGGTGGACCTGCCAGGAATCGAGTCGACGTACTGGCCCCACCGGGTGAACCTCGAGCGGCTGAGCCGGTCGGGCCTGGATTGGCGCCTGCTGTGCCCGGGGCCGATGGTCGAGGGGTCGGCGATTGGCCTGGACCGTATGCAGGTGGTGCTGGACACGGTGCCCGTGCCGGTGACGGAGCCATCCAGTCCATCGCTGTTGCCGGTCTTCATGTCGCTTGTCCCGCGGATGACGGTGCCGTATGCCGATGCGGCGGCGCTCATGCTTGCCAACCTGAATCGCGGTGATGCGATGGCACGGCACCGGGTGGGATTGGTGCGGCCAGCTTCGGTTGCTGCCGCTGGGCAGGGGGTGCGGGCGAGCGTCAACGCTGCACGTTGACCGTTGCCGGGTTGCAAGCGACGCGGCAGAGGACGACCTTCAGGGCGACGGCGCCGACCTTCTTTGCTCTGCCGCCAACCGCCTGGCCGTCTTCAGCGCTTCGCGGTGAACAGGCGTCCGTGGACCTGAGTCCGGGAGGAGCGCGAGCGGTGGCATCAGGCTCGAGACCGGCCGTGAGCACGGGCCGGAAGCGGGAGCGTCGGCTGGCGGCCCTCAGCGCGCTGGTGCTCGCCCTCGCGGCGATCGCGATCCTGGTGGTGTTGGGCATCCGCGATCACTGGCGCGGGATCCTGGCGTTCATCCTGGTCCTTTCGGCGCTCGCCGTCGCGTGGCGGGGCGTCCGACGCCGGGGGCGACTGCGCCTCCTGGCGCTCGGCGCCGCCGGCCTGATGCTGGCCGGCTTTCTCGTGCTGTTCATCGCCCGCCAGCCCGTGCTGGCGATCGGTTTCCTGGGGGCGCTGGCCCTCGCGATGATGGCCGGCCGATACGCCTTATGGGCACGGGCCCCGCTGCCCACGGCGCCGCGACCGCGGCACCCCGTCGTCTTCTATAACCCTCGGTCGGGGGGAGGGAAGGCAACACGGTTCCACCTGGTCGACGAGGCTCGCGCGCGTGGGATCGAGGCGATCGAGCTCGCACCCGGATCGGACCTTGCGCAGCTGGTTCACCAGGCGCTCGACGCCGGCGCCGACGCGCTGGGAATGGCCGGCGGTGACGGTTCGCAGGCCACCGTTGCCGCCATCGCGGCCGAGCGGGGCGTCCCCTATGCGTGCGTCCCGGCCGGCACGCGCAACCACTTTGCCCTCGACCTCGGCGTCGACCGCGATGACGTGGTCGGGGCCCTCGACGCGCTCGTCGACGGGGGCGAACGGGTGGTGGATCTCGGCGAGGTCAACGGCCGCATCTTCGTGAACAACGTGTCGGTCGGGCTTTACGGTCAGGCGGTCCAGCAGGGGACCTATCGCAACGCGAAGGTTCGCACCCTGCTCGACACCGTGCCCGAGGTCCTCGGTCCCAACGCGAGAACCGACCTGCGATGGCGCGGGCCCGACGGCGCCGGGCATGAGGGCATCGTCGCCATCGTGGTATCCAACAACCCGTACCGTTTCGAAGGCCCGATCGGTGCAGGCGGACGGCCACGACTGGATCAGGGTGTCCTCGGCGTGGCGGTGGTGGGCGCGCCGGGCAAGGAGGCGGAACTGCGGGCATGGGCGACACCATCGTTCGAGATCGCGGCGCAGGCTCCAGTGCCAGCAGGTGTCGACGGCGAGGCGCTCGTGATCGATCCGCCGTTGCGCTTCCGCGTGCGTCCAGCCGTCCTGCGCTGTCGCATCGCTCGCCACCACCCCGGAGCTTCGCCGGCGGCGCTCGCACCCGAGCGTGCGTGGACGGCGCTGCGAACACTGGTGGGAATCGCCGCGGGACGCGACCCACCGGCCGAGTGAGCTCGCTGCCGTCATCCGCGCATGGCCTGGGGTGCCGTGAGTCACTCCCATACTCGCCCTCCCTGGCGGGATAACGCGTGGCACATGTGCTTCGGCCGCGCTTACTGCTTGGCCGCGTCGGTACGCCACATCACAAGTGCGATGCCCCACATGCCCACCAAGCGGCAACAAGGTGACTGTGCGGGGACTAAGACAATGTTGACGGTCTGGGTCTCACCTGAGGCAAATGTGACGGGCTCAGATGCTGAGATGAAGCCTCGTGATCGACATGTAGTCGGTGTGAACCGGCAGCAAACGGGCCGATTTCATAGTGTCCCGAGCAATCGCTGATCCCGAGGGGGTAGGAGTCTACCCGAGATCAGCCTGCTGGGAGATGTAGATCGAAAGGAGGAGGGGGTGGAGCCACACCCGTTCGACGCGCTACGTCCTGACGGTGAGCACCGGCAGGTACGCCTTCCAGGGTCCGACATCATCACCATAGTGCTTGGCCATGACGCGGGAGACTTGGGCGAGGTGGCCCAGGTCGTGAGCGACCCAGGTGGCGATGAGCTGGCGCAGGGTGACGGCGCCGAGCGACGGGTGCTCACCGCGGAGATCGAGCTCCGCGTCGGTGAGGTGCCAGGAGCGGAGGAGCTCGAGGTTGGTGGCGCGGAGGCGGGTGAACTCGTCCAGCAACGAATCGAGCGTGCGGCCGGGATTGCGTTCGCGGTGCCGGAAGCGGTCATATGGGTCGAACACCGCGCCATTCCTCGCCCGGATGATCATGGCGCGCGGGATCCAGTCGGTCTCCTCGCCGTCGATGAGGTGACCGATGACATCGAAGGGGCTGAAGGTGTCCGGGCCTTCCGTGGCGTTGGCCCAGGTCGGGTCGATGCGGTGAAGGAGCGCCCGAAGCACGGCGGGGGTGCGGCGAAGGACGTCGGTGGCCCGGGCGAGGTCGAAGGTCACGGTCGAACGTGCAACGCAACGGTGGTCAGTGTGGCCCCAGGCGGCCGCAACTCCGGCGGGATACCGTAGGACACCTTCAACTCACCCGAGGCGGCAGGCGTGTAGAGAAAGTCGAAGATCTCACCGGGATCGAATACCATCCTCGCCGCGTGCACGACCGCCTGGTTCGGGGGCAGGTCGGCGCCGTCCTTCGCGACCGCGCGCCAGGCGATCGGGGTGCCGCGCTGCGTGATCGTGAGCAGGGTCGGCTGGTCGCCGCCGATGCCAATTACCCTGAACCGGTAGGCCGTGCCGGCGCGCAGGTCCTGAAGGTGGGGTTTCACCTTTCCGTTCAGGAACACCGGTGCAGCCGGACCGGCGACCACGTTCCGGGTGGGCCCGCCATCGCTGAACAGCAGGATGCGATCGGTCTCGGGATCGAACGTCTGACCCGGGTCGAGAACCACGAGCGGCGCGTAGAGGCCCGACGTGATCTGGCGGAATTCATTGAAGTGCGAGTGGTACATGAAGGTGCCGGCCCGCGGCGGCGTGAAGCGCACCGTGTACGAGTCGCCGGGCGCGATCGACGGCAGGATGTCCTTTCCAGATCCGCTCCAGCCGGGCACGCCGTCGGGAAAGCTCTCGAGCTCGATTCCGTGCCAGTGGACCGCGGCGCGATCGCGGGACTGGTTCACGATGGTCACGGCGACGGGCTGGTCCTTCTCGAGGACGAGCATCGGCCCGGGGACCGGCAACGCGTCGGGGTCGCCCTCCTCGGGTGATCCGCCGAGGACGTACGCATACCCCGGATCCGCGCCGTACACGCCTGGCTTCGATCGCACGAGCAGACGGATTGGGCGCGGGTCAGCGGTCGATCGTGCCAGCGTGCCCTTCGGCGCGACGCGGATGCCCATCACGAGGCCGTACATCTGGTGCGGCTTGTCCGACGGATGGCGCATGGCCGCCATCGAATCCGGCAGGTCAACGCCATGTTCCGTATCGAGCGAGACCAGGTGCGACAGGTGACCGGCGAAGTGGCAGTGATAGATCCAGTTGCCGGGACGAGTGGGCGTCCAGGCGAGCGCCATCGTCTGGAACGGCTGGATGACCTCGGTAACCGCCAGGCGTCGGTCGGCAAGCGCGTACGCCGTATCCCTGACCCCATCACCCTTCGCATCCATGCGGAAGTAGAAGCCGTGGAGGTGCATCGGGTGATCGGCTCCGGTCAGGTTCACCACCCGCCACCGGACGCTGTCGCCCTGGGCGTACTCGAGCCTCTCGGTGTGCGGCCACGACAGGCCGTTGATCGTCATGGTGCCGTGCCCAAGCCCGGTGGCGCTCGTCGAGTCGAGGGTGAAGTACCATGAGATGACGAACACGCGGTCGGGCGCCGGCTTCGCGGTGCCGGCCGAATCAACGATGATCACCCCGTTCAGCTGGGTGTCTTCGTCGACCCGCGCGGGGAGCGGACCGCCCGACGTCTTCCCGGCATAGTAGTAGGTGCCGGCGGCGGCGGCCGTGAAGTGCACGTCCTGTGACGTGCCAGGCGCGATGATGATGCTGTCCGTGGCGCCCCTGGTGGCACCGAATCCGTAGACGGTCAGCGGCTTCGGCAGGGTGTTGCGCAGCGACGCGCGCACTTCGGTGCCTTCAGTGACACGCAGGAGCGGTCCGGGGTCCTGCATGGCCTTGCCTTCCTCGGCCCAGGCAAAGACCTCGAGCGTCCTTCCCTTGTCCCCCTCGGGCTGCCACTGGCCCGGGCGCGCCTCGAGCCGGACCATGAGCGTGTCGTTCGCGAGCACCCCGGCTGGCACCCCGTTGGTGTTGGCCACAATGAGTGTCGTGGGCGTCGCGGGCGTCCCGGTACCGCCGCAACCGGCGAGGGCGAGAACGGCCAGCGTGGCGAGCGTCAGCGTGGCGCTCGCGTCGGCGTGCGCGAAGCGTGGGAAGGAACCGGTCATCCGGTCTCCGGGGTGGGAGGTGGAGGCATCCCTGCAGACATCATGGTCCTCGAGGACGACGGCGGGCTGGCCATGCTGCCCTTGCCCAGGTCGTGCGGGAACGGTCGAAGTTCATGGCAAGACCGGCAGCGGTCACACGTCGAGCCGGTCCTCGTACGGAACCGCCTCCCCATTCTCCAGGGAGCGCCGAAGAATCCGGAGATACATGGCCCAGCAGGTGCATGATACCCGGTGGTGCTCGTTGAGGCTCGGCCAGCCGGTATGGTGGAACTGGAGCCAGGTCGCGCCGGCACGGGACTCGAGCCGGATTCCTACGCGGGTGTCGAGCCAATCAGTGTCGGCGTGCACCAGCTGCAGCTCGAACTCGACGTTCGGGATGCACCGGGTCACGTGCGCGCCACTGGACTCCGGCCCGAACGAGCGTGGCGCGCCACTGGTACTCCGGCCCGAACGAGAGCTCGTACGCGGCACCTTCCTCGGGAACTCCCGCCGAGTGCTTCGTCCACCAGGTGTCCAGCCCCGCCGGCGTGCTCACTGCGTCGAAACACCCGGTCGATCGGCGCCTTGATGGGTAATTCATGCAGGATGTCGGGCATGATCGAGTCAGTCTGTACCAGCGCTGGTCAGGAGGGCCGCGCGTCCGGCGATCACGGAATCGCGCAGGTTGGCCGTGACCTTGATCTCGGCGAGGAAGCGGTCGCCGCCGATGACGGCCGAGACCTCGGGGTGGAGGACATTGATGGCGACCTTGCGGCCGTGCTTCAGGTCCTCGGCGAGATAGACCATCTACTTTTTCCCTGCTTTCGACTTGAGCTCGGGGAACCAGTTCTCCACGTACACCAGTTCCTGATCCGAGCCATCGTTGTACTCCCTGATCATCAGGAAGCGACGGTCATCGGGTGCGACGTCGTACTGCGGTCGATTCCGGGCCGCCCGGTAGCCCGCCAGTGAAAAGAGCGGGTGGGGCGTGCCGGGCGTGAAGGCGGCTCCCGGCATGACGTCCACGGCCATCAGCTTGCCACCGCCCCTGTAGAACAATTCCCTGCCGCTGTGGGACCAGCGCGGTTCGTTGCCGCCGCCGGTCGAGACGAGGCGGGTGGAACTCATGCCGGGGAACGGTGCGACATAGACCTCGAAGCGCCCGGTTGCATCCGAGGTGTAGGCGAGCCATCGGCCATCGGGAGAGATGGCCGCCTGCAGGCTGATGTACTTGTCTGCCACCAGCGGCACCAGGACGGTATCACCGGTGAGGCGCCGGCCGTAAATGTTCGAGGCGCCCACTGCCTCGTCGGAGCGGACGACGAGCCACTGCCCGTCGCGCGACAGCTCCGCCTCCCACAGCCCGAAGGCGTGGCGCAGGAGGAGCTCGGGCCGCGCGCTGCCGTCCACGGGCATGCGGTAGACATCGTACGCGTCCTGGGTCCCGCCACCACGCTTGTTGGAGATGAACGCGATGGACCGTCCGTCGGCCGACCAGGAGGGCCTCCAGTTGACGGTGCCGTCCTGGGTGAGCTTCTGTCGGGTCCCGTCTGCCCGGCGAATCCAGATCTGGGTCGAACCGTCGCGCACACTCACGGCCAGGGCCCTTCCGTCGGGCGACACCGCGGGATAATCGAACTCCCCTTGCCAGCTCGTGTCGACGGGCTCCGTGCTGCCGTCGCGCGCGACCCACATGAGTTCGGATGGCTTCTGCTTGCCGGTGGCGACGGAGTAGAGCAGGCTCCCTGATGCCGACAGCGCCAGCGTGGTCGGCACGACGTCCTCGATGACCGGCACGGCCGGGGTGGTCATCACGAGCCGGTCCGGGTCGAAACCCGCGGCGTACAGGCCGCCCGCGCGGTCGGTATAGAGCAGGTGGCCCGTGGGCGAGTACCAGACACCGGCGGTATTCGGGACGAGCAGTCGCGCACTGTCTGCCTTCAGATCCACAACGTACACGGCAGACTCGATGGCGCAGTTCCCGGGACAGCTCGTGATGAGGACGCCCTTGCTGCCGGGGAGGGGCTGGACCGTCAGGGTGGTGTGGCGGCGCATCGTGCTGTCCGTCAGCACCGATGCGCTGGCTCCGCCATCGGCGGAAACCTTGCGGAGGTCAGTCGTCACGCCGACGAAGACGATGGTACCATCATCGAGCCATGCGGCCGCCATCTGAGTGGTATTCGCGTCCTCGGCGATGGTGATCGAGCCACCTCCATCGACACTGACCTTGCGGATCCTGCCATCGGTGGTGACGTAGCCGATCCACTTCCCGTCGGGCGAGAAGAAGGGCGACACCGCTTCTTCCGTGCCCGCGATGGGCAGCGGCTCGCGCTCGTTCCGAACCTTGCGCATGAGCCGGATGCCATCGGCGGTCGAATCGGTGAAGACGATGCTCGAGCCGTCTGGAGCGATGGCCGCCTGCGTCACGAGCCGGTTCAGGCCTGCCGAGACGAACCTGCCACGCGTGTGCTGCCAGAGGACGACGTGCTGGCGGGAGGTTGGGGCGCGCGGCGTTCCCGCGCATGAGCCAGCCCGTGGCGAGGGCGGTAGCTGCGATCAATGCGGCGGCGGCAATCGCTGCCAGGCGGGGAAGGCGGGGAGGGCGGGGAAGACTAGCGGCTCCGGTCGCCACCGTCGCGGCGTAGCTCGCGCGTCCACCCTTGCCGTCGAGGGCGTCGGCGAAGTCCTTCGCGGTGCTGAAGCGGTCGGCGGGGAGTTTCTGCAGCGCGACCAGCACGGCGTGCTCGACCGCGGGCGGCACCGAGGGGCGCTTGGGACGGAGTGGGGGCGGCTGTTCCGTCAGCACCTTGGCGACGATGGCCTGGGAGTTGGGGCCGGTGAACGGGGGTTCGCCGGTCAGCATCTCATAGGTCATTGCACCCAGGGCGTAGACGTCGCTGCGGGCGCCGAGGTCGCGCTCGCCCATCGCCTGCTCGGGGCGCATGTACGCTGGTGTGCCGAGCGACATGCCGGTCTGCGTCATCCTGCGAGCCGCCGGCCTGCTGCACGGCGAGGGCGATGCCGAAGTCGGCGACGAGGGCCTGGCCGTCCTGCAGCAGGATGTTCTCGGGCTTGATGTCGCGGTGGACGATGCCGCGCTTGTGGGCGAACTCGAGCGCGGAGGCGACTTCCTTCGTGAGGCGCAGCGCGTCGTCGACCGGGAGCTGCTTCTCGCGGGTGAGGCGGGCGCGCAGGGTCTCGCCCTCGATGAAGGGCATCACGTAGTAAAGGAGGCCGTCGGCCTCGCCGCTGTCGATCAGTCCCAGGATGTGCGGGTGCTGCAGGCTGGCGGTGGTCTTGATCTCGGTGAGGAAGCGATCGCCGCCGATGACGGCGCTCAGCTCGGGGTGCAGGACCTTGATGGCGACCTTGCGGGCGTGCTTCAGGTCCTCGGCGAGGTACACGGTGGCCATGCCGCCCTGGCCGAGCTCACGCTCGAGGCGGTAGCGGTCAGCGAGGGCTGAAGTGAGGCGAGTCTGTGCGCTATTCAAGGAGATCCTGTGTGACTTGGATGACGCTCACTGGTTGCGGCGGTGCCAGGATGGGCGATGCCGTCTTGCGCACCCCACCACGCCGAGCTGAATATATGGCCATGGCCAGTGCCTCACTCTTACAGCGCCGATATGGTGCGCTCGCTGCCGGACGACGGCAACCGCTACGAGACGGTGCGTGGGGTGTTCCTCGTGACCCCGGTGCCCCGGCACTTGCATCTGCGGGTCGTGCTGCGTCTCGCGAGATACCTGGTGGCCCATGGCGAGCCCCTCGGCCTGAGGCGAGGTGCTTGCCTCTCCGGCGGACATCTCCTGGGGCGACGACATCCTCGTCCAGCCGGACCTGTTCGAGGTGGCGATCGATGAGCCCGTACCCTGGACTGGACCCGGATGAAGTCGCTCCTCCTGGCGGTTGAAGTCCTGAGCCCGTCCAGCACCAGGGCCGATCGATTGACGAAGCGGCGCCTGTATCAGGAGGTGGGCGTTCCCCCGTGCTGGGTGGTGGATGCGACCGCAACTGGTCGAGGTCTGGACGCCGCAGGCGACATTCCCCGCGTTCGATCGGGAACACGTCGGCGGGGATCCTGAAGGCGCTCCCCGCGCCCTCAACAGTGCACTGGCCGAACTCTTCAAGCCGCTCTGAGTCGCGTCCGTTCGTGCGCGGGTCCGTGCTTACCTGTTCCCCCGGGTGCGCTGCCGCAGTTCCTCGAGCCAGTTCATGACGATGATCAACTGGCGATCCTGCGCCACCGGCCGGACCATGACGAAGCTCTTGCCGTCGGGCGCGACGTCGTAGTTCGGGTGCCACTGATCGGTCATGTACGGCCCTTCAAAGAGCGTGTCACGCGCGACCACGGCGAAGGTGGGTGAGGTGACGACGCGGCAGCCATCAGCCGTGCGCCGACGCGATAGTACAGGCGCGTCCCGTCGGGGGCCCAGAGCGGTTCGCCGCCGCCACCGGTCGAGACGGAGACGCGGGCGCCCCCACCGGTGAGCGGCCGGACGTACACCTCCTCACGGCCCGACTGGTCGGAGACGTAGGCGAGCCACTTCGAGTCGGGCGACACGCGGGGCTGCTTGTCGTCATCGATGCCGGTCAGGAGCGGCACCGGCTTCCTTTCCCCCGCAGCGGCAGCAGGTAGAGGTCGCGATTGCTGTCCGGTGTATCCATGCGGAACACGATGGTGTCGCCGTCCGGCGTGAACACCCCTTCGCGGATCGCGTCCGTGGGCTGGTATACCAGCTCGGCGGTCCCGCTGCCGTCAGCCGGCTGCCACCAGAGCTCGTTGATGGGCTTCCTGGCGTTGACGTACAGGACCCTGCTGACCATCCGGGGTCCACTCCGGGCGGTCGCTGAATCCCTCTCGCGTGAGCCGCTCCGCGGCCTGCGAGGCAAGCTCGGCAATCCAGATCTCGTTGCTGGCACCGGCCTGCGATTCGAAGGCGATGCGCCTGCCGTCGGGGGAGAGTCGCGGATGCAGGTACACCCGCGCCGAATCGAGCAGGGCGCGCGCCGCGCCGTGCTGGTCGACGCTCACCAGCTGGCTCGCCAGTCCGCCGCGCTGATACAGCAGCGATCCGCTGGCCGACAGTGCCGCCGGCGTCAGCCACCCGCGTGCGGCGATGCTGTCGAGAACCTGGAGCGGTGCACCCGCGGTCAGGGTCCGCACGTCGAAGGGTGCGGCCATGAGCGCGCCGTCGATACGGGTGTACACCAGGAACCCGGCGGCCAGGCCAAGTGCGCGCGCGCCTCGCAGTCCCGTCAGCACCTTCGCCTTGCCAGTCGCGCTGGAGACCACTCCGATCGTGAGGTCGAGGTTGCTGGCCCTGGTGCTGCTGTAGAACACCAGCCGGCCATTGTCCGCCGATCGCGGCGAGAGCTGGAGGCGCTCCCCGCTCGTGCTGTCGAACTGCGAGAACAGGGTTGGCGTCGCCACCCTCGGACGACACGCGCCACAGGCCGGCGTGACGCGAGGTTCGTCCTGCTGAACACGAGCTCCCGGTCCGAGATCCAGGTGAGTCCCTCCACCCCACCCGCGCCGATCTGAGCGAGCGTGGCGAGCGAGGTCCCGTCGACTGCGATCTTCCGGAGAGTGCCGTCGGGCGCGCCGAACGCGATCCAGCGGCCATCGGGCGAGAACTCAGGAGAGGATGCGCCCTCCGTACCCGGCAGGGCCCTCCCATTCAGCTGATCGAGGTCCCTGATGTGGAGCGCCCAGTCGCTGCTTCCGCTCGCCGCGGCTCGCGGCGTACAGCACCTGCCTGCCATCGGGTGACAGGGCGACGTAGGTCGCGACGCCGGCAACGGGGAAGGCGATCTGAGTGCCGGGGGTGGGGAGGAGCTGAAAGCGTGTTACGGGGCGGCGCGCGCGCCTCCGTCGCATGACCAGCCCGCGGGCCCGCGGCGGTGGCGATCAGTGCGGCGGCGGCGATCAGTCGCGAGGACGGGAACAGGCTGACGTGAAGGCGTGAGGGCGTGAGGACGTGTCGTTACCACGGTCGCGGCGTAGCTGCGCGCCCTTGCCGGTGCCGTCGAGGGCGTCGGCGAAGTCCTTCGCGGTGCCGAAGCGATCGGCGGGGAGCTTCTGCAGCGCGGTGAGCACGGCATGCTCGACGGCGGGGGTCACCGTCGGGCGCTTGGGGCGAAGCGGCGGTGGCGTCTCGGTCAGCACCTTGGCGACGATGGCCTGGGAGTTGAGGCCGGTGAAGGGCGGTTCGCCGGTGAGCATCTCATAGGTCATGGCACCGAGCGCGTACACATCGCTGCGGGCGCCGATGTCGCGCTCGCCCATCGCCTGCTCGGGCGACATGTAGGCCGGGGTGCCGAGCGACATGCCGGTCTGCGTCATGCGGCTGCCGCCGGCCTGCTGGACGGCGAGGGCGATGCCGAAGTCGGCGACCAGGGCCGAGCCGTCCTGCAGCAGGATGTTCTCGGGCTTGATGTCGCGGTGGACGACGCCCTGGCGGTGGGCGTAGTCGAGGGCCGAGGCCACTTCCTTCGAGAGGCGGAGCGCATCGTCGATCGGGAGCTGCTTCTCGCGGGTGAGGCGGTTGCGGAGGGACTCGCCCGCGACGTAGGGCATGACGTAGTACAGCAGCCGCTCGGCAGTCGTGAGTCGTCAGAGAGTCGTGAGTCGTCCGAGCAACGGCACCGGAGTCGATCAGGCCGAGGATGTGCGGGTGCTGCGAGGCTCGCGGTGACCTTGATCTCGGCGAGGAAGCGGTCGCCGCCGATGACGGCACTCAGCTCGGGATGCAGGACCTTGATGGCGACCTTGCGGGCGTGCTTCAGGTCTTCGGCGAGGTAGACGGTGGCCATGCCGCCCTGGCCCAGCTCCCGCTCGAGGCGATAGCGGTCGGCGAGGGCAGTGCGCAGGCGGTCGGGTGTGACGCTCATTCCTGATGCCGTCCAGTTCAGCCCGACTTCCGCGATCCAGTTGAGCACCAGGTCGATCACCACGCGCTCGCCGCCGCGCGACTTCACCCTGAGGAAGCGTCCATCCGGGAGTTGGTCGTTCATGGTTTTGCCAGATCCGCGACCCAGATGTCGCTTTCGGGAGAGCCGATCGTGAAGTAGAAGACCTTGCCGTCGGTGGCGAAACCGTAGCGGACGTGCTGGCGGTTGGGGTCGTCGAAGTCTACCAGCACGGTGCTGGTGCCGCCGGTCGTGGGCATCGACCGTATCGACCAGCCCCTGGGGGATCGTGCCAGGAAGTAGAGCTTCGACCCGTCCGGTGACCAGTCGGCGTAGACCACCTCGGCGTCTTCCGCGGCGTTGGAGACGAGAAGGGTATCTGCCCCGCCAGCCACTCGCCGAAGGCGCAGCCCGTCAGCGCCGTGATAGAGGATGCTCTTGCCGTCGGGCGACCAGAGGCCGTAATCGGCCGGGCTCGCCTCAATGAACCCCGTGGGCGCACCGGCAACCAGGCGCAGGATGCCGAATCCCGGTTTCACCGCCTGCCCGAACACCTGAAAGAGGATCGTCTCGCCATCCGGTGCCCAGGCTGGATCGAGTTCCTCGAATTGAGCGGAGGTCCACCGGGTCAGTCCGGTCCCGTCGGCGTCCACCGAATAAATGTCGCGGTTGCCGTTGCGGAGTGAGTGAAAGAGGATCCTTCGGCCATCGGGTGACCAGGCGGCGCTGAAGTCACCGGCTGGATCAGTGGTGATCTGCCGCGCGTCGCCACCGGCCGCGGGCATGACGTACAAGTCGGCATTGCCGCCCCGGTCGGAGTCGAAGACCAGCCAGCGACCGTCAGGCGACAGGTCCACATCCTCGATGGTCTCGTTCCCGGTCGTGATACGGGTTGCGCCGCGAATGGAGACGGGGCCGCGGGCGGGCACCGGAATGGACCAGACGCTGGAATACGTGGTGAGCCGGGAATACGCCATTCGCCCGCCCTTCCGGCTCAGGCTGATCCCCTGCGCGTCGGTACCGGTGGTGAGACGCTGGGGCGTTCCGTCCATCGCCCCGTCAGCATCGATGCGCTGTCGATAGATGTCCCGGCTGCCGTCGCGATCCGAGACCCAGAACAGGGCGCGCCCGTCGGGTGACCAGTGGGGTGCGACGTTCAGCGAACTGTCGGATGTAATCCGGGTCGGGCCCTTCCCGTCGAGGTGGACGATCCAGAGCGCCGAGGCGCCGGCGTTCCCGAAGTAGCCGGCTCCGAAGATGAATGCGGGGTCGCCGGCTGCGACCGCGATGCTGCGACCGTCTGGGGACCATGCTGGGGAGAAGGCAGCGAGGGGGGCTGGAAGTGTCAGGGTCTCGCCGCTCGCGAGCGTCAGCACGCTGACCGAGTCGCCGTTGTAACCAACTGTCCAGGCCAACTGTGACCCATCGGGCGACCAGTCGAGCCCGGAGAGCGCGCGTGACCGATCCCGTGCCATGACGAAGCGTGGCGGTATCCGCGCGAGCTACGCGTCGCGGGACCCCGCCGAGCGCGGGCACGAGGTAGATGCCGTCATTGGACTGATATGCGATCTGTGATCCGTCGGGCGACCAGCGGGGCCAGCGGAAGTTGTCGGTCGTGTCATTCGTGAGGGCGACCTCGCGCCCGCCAGTCACCTGGCGAACGTAGATCTGCATCGCGGTGGTGGGGCCAGCGGCGTAGGCCAGGTTCTCGCCATCGGGCGACAGGGCAGGATCGACCTCGAGCCCGTCGGCGCGAGTGACCTGCGTGGTGCGTCCGATCACTGGGAGCGCTGCGGCGGCGGAGCCGCGGGAGCGAAGCAACATGAGGGCGGCCGCGGCCAGGGCAACGACGGCGCCGCCGACCAGGATGGCGCGGCTGGACCGCGGTGCACTCGCCGCCGCCGGCGTCGCCACGGTGCCCGTGGGCGATCGCAGCGCGCTGGCAAACTGGGCCACGGGGTTGAACCGGTCGGCGGGGGTCTTGGCGAGGGCGCGCTGCAGTGCCGCGGCCACGTCGGCGGGGACGGCGGGCCGGAGCTGGGTGATCGGCGGCGGGGTCGCCATGAGGTGCTGGTGCACGATGCTCTCGACGGTCGGACCCGTGAACGGTGCCTGACCGGCCAGCATCTCGAATAGCACGCAGCCGAGCGCGTACAGATCGCTCCGCCCGTCGAGATCCCTCTGTCCCGCGGCCTGCTCCGGGCTCATGTACTGCACCGTCCCGATCGCCATTCCCGTCTCGGTGAGTTGCTCACCTCCGGCGGCGTTGATCGCCCGGGCGATCCCGAAGTCCGCGACCACGGCGTGCCCGCTCTCGAGCAGGATGTTCTCCGGCTTGATGTCGCGGTGGATGACGCCGTGCGCGTGGGCGTAGCTCAGCGCGTCGGCGACCTCGCGGGCGATCTGGAGTGCGTCGTCGATGGGCAGCTGCTTCTCGCGGTCGAGGCGGGTGCGGAGGGATTCACCCTCGACGAAGGGCATGACGTAGAACAGCAACTGCGGGTCGTGGGTCGTGGGTCGTGGGTCTACGACACCGCTGTCGAACAGTGGCAGAATGTGGGGATGGCGGAGGCTGGCCGTGGTCTCGATTTCGCGGAGAAAACGTTCGGCGCCGAGGGCGGCGGCGAGCTCGGGGCGGAGGACCTTGATGGCGACCTTGCGGTGGTGCTTGAGGTCCTCGGCGAGGTAGACGGTGGCCATGCCGCCCTGGCCGAGTTCGCGCTCGATGCGGTAGCGGTCGCTCAGGGCCGCGGTGAGGCGGGGCTGGGCGTTCGTCACTCGAGGTTGTTTCGAATGGGGGGGAGCGGCATGGGCCGACCCAAGTATCGCCTGAGAGCACGTGCCTGTCGAGCCGCACGGGGTCCTCGGGGTTCTCGGGGTCAGTCGGGTGGGGCGCCCCTCTCGGGGAAAGGGGAACGCACACCGGAGTTCCCCTTCGATCGGAGGCATGGGTGCGTTCCACGATCCCCTCGAGGGGCGCCCCATCCCTCCTGGCCCACAAGCGCTTGCGGTGGGGCACGAGCCCACGCAGCGTAGATTGGATCAGTCCAACTCGGGCGTCCCACGACAGGCCAAACACATGCGCATTTCGTTACCAGCCCTGGTCCTCCTTGCTTCGGCCGCCATCCGTCCGGCCGTTGCGCAGACCCAGTCACCCGTTGTCGTGGACGATCCGTACATCTGGCTGGAGGAGAAGGACGGTACGCAGGCGATGGAGTGGGTCGCCGTCGAGAACGGAAAGACGCTTCCGCGGCTCGAGGGTGATCCACGGTATGCGGGCTTCTACAAGGACGCGTACGCGATCGCGTCGGCCGAGGATCGGATTCCGTACCCGACGCTCGTTCATGGGCGGGTGTTCAACTTCTGGCGCGATGGGGCGCATCCGCACGGCATCTGGCGCTGGACGACCGAGGCCAGCTATCGCACCCCGCAGCCCGCGTGGACGACGGTGCTCGACATCGATTCACTGGGCACGGCGGAGGGGAAGACCTGGGTGTGGAAGGGTGCGGACTGCCAGAGCCCGGGGGAGCGCCTCTGTCTCCTGGCGCTGTCCGAGGGCGGCGAAGATGCGGTGACGCTGCGCGAGTTCGATCTCGGCACCGGGGAGTTCGTGGCGAACGGGTTCGTGTTGCCGCTGTCCAAGCAGGGTGCCTCGTGGCTCGATGCCAACACGCTGCTGGTATCGCGCGACTGGGGTGCGGGGACGATGACGGCGTCGGGGTATCCGTTCGTGGTCAAGACGCTGTCGCGCGGCCAGTCGATCGACCAGGCGAAGGAGGTCTTCCGCGGCGAGGAGGCTGACCAAGTGGGGTCGTGGCCCGCGGTGCTCATTGATGGCCAGGGCCACCGGCTCCCCCTCATCGTGCGGGGGACCACGTTCTTCGGGCACGAGACGTTCGCGTGGATGCCCAAGGGGACGGTGAAGCTGCCGCTGCCGGAGAAGTCGGACATGCGCGGGATGGTGGACGGGCACGTCATCATGAAGACGAGCGAGGACTGGACCGCCGGGGGCCGCACGATCCCGGCCGGCGCGCTGGTGTCGGTGGAGCGCACGCAGCTCAACGGGGGACCGGTGTCGCCGACGGTGCTGTTCCAGCCGACCGCACGCCAGTCGCTCGATGGCGCCGCGGCGACGCGGACCCGGGTGGTCGCGGTGATACTCGACAACGTGCGCAGCCGGGTGCTGACCCTCACGCCGCGGACGAAAGGCTGGACGTCACAACCCGTGGCGCTTCCGGACAATGCGGCGATCGACCTCGCTGCCGCGACCGAACGGAGCGACGACCTCTACTTCAGCGTCACCAGCTTCATCGTCCCGACCACGCTCTGGTCGGTGAATGCCACCACGGGGAAGGCGGCGCAGGTGAAGGCAATGCCGGCGAGGTTCGATGCGTCGAACGACGTGGTGGAACAGTTCGAGGCGACCTCGACGGACGGCACGAGGATTCCGTACTTCATCGTGCACCGAAAGGACATCCCGCTGGACGGCTCGACGCCGACGATCATGACGGCGTACGGCGGATTCGAGCTTTCGTACACTCCCTACTATTCGGGTACCACGGGGAAGCTGTGGCTCGAGCGGGGTGGCAGCTTCGTGCTCGCGAACATCCGCGGCGGTGGTGAGTTCGGCCCCGCGTGGCACGAGGCGGGGCGCAAGACGAAGCGGCAGGTGATCTACGACGACTTCGCCGCGGTGGCGCAGGACATCTTCGCCCGGAAGCTCTCGAGCCCGTCGAAGTTCGGCATCTACGGCGGGTCCAACGGTGGATTGCTGATGGGGGTGGAGCTGAACCAGCATCCAGACCTGTGGGGTGCGGTGGTGATCCAGGTGCCGCTGCTGGACATGCTGCGGTACGAGCTGATCCAGGCGGGGGCGTCGTGGGTGGACGAGTATGGATCGGTGTCGGTACCGGCGGAGGAAGCGTTCCTGCGCACGATCTCGCCATACCAGAACCTCAAGCCGGGGGCGAAGTACCCGGAACCGTTCATCTGGACGACGACCAAGGACGATCGGGTCGGACCGCAGCATGCGCGGAAGTTCGCGGCGCGGATGAGCGAGTACGCGATGCCGTACCTGTTCTACGAGGACACGGCAGGCGGGCATTCGGGTGACGCGGACATCGCGCAGGGGGCGCGGCTGCAGGCGCTGCAGATGACGTACTTCAGCCAGAAGCTGATGGGGCCCGGGCGCGTGGAGTGAACGGCGTGAGCGGTCAGCGGTAAGCGGTGAGCGGGTGGTGGCGCTGGGCGGGGTGTCCTCCATGCCGAGCGCGTCTCGCTGGGCACGGTGATCGGGCCAGTCGGGGCGGGGCGCCCCATCCCTCCGGCCCGATGCCCGCCCGGGCTTTGCGGTGCGAACGGATCGTTGCCGCGTTGCGAAGATGACGCGGCGGAAGTGCCGGTCCGACATGCTGGGCCATGTCCCCTTGCGTCCCCTCTCTCGCCGAGCCGAGTATATGGGCATGGCCACGCCGCTCTACCACACCGCCGACATGGTCCGCGCGCTCCCCGACGACGGGAAGCGGTACGAGACGGTGCACGGGGAGCTGCTGGTGACCCCCGCGCCACGCCCTTGGCACCAGGAGATAGTGGCACGACTGCACGTTGCCCTCCAAGACCATTGCGCGAAGTGCGGCGTGGGCCACGTGTTCAGTTCGCCGGCCGACATCTCGTGGGGGCCGGACATCCTGGTGCAACCCGACGTGTTCGTGGTGCCGCTTGCCCAGGCCCGTACGCTGGACTGGGCGGCGATACGCTCGCTGCTCCTGGCGGTCGAGGTGCTGAGCCCGTCCAGCAGCCGAGCGGACCGGTTCACCAAGCGACGGCTGTACCAGGAGATGGGGATTCCGGTCTACTGGATGGTGGATGCCGATGACGGCGTGGTGGAGGTATGGACGCTCGAGGCGACGTTCCCGGTGTTCGAGCGCGAGCGGCTGGTGTGGCATCCCGAGGCGGCCAGCGAGCCGCTGGTCATATCCTGCGCGGAGCTGTTCCGCCCCCTGTAGCGGCCATCGGGCTCATCGAGGCCGCGTGAGATTCTCGAACCAGTTCAGCGTGACGGTGACGGCCTGGGCCGATCCCACGATGGGTTGGAGCATGAGAAAGGTCTGGCCGTCGCGGGTCACGTCGTAGTTGGCCGTCGTGCCCGGCGACGTGCTGAAGACGCCGCTGAACAACTGGGTCCGGTTGCCGATCTCGAACGCACCCGCAGTGCGTACGGCCACGACCATCATCTTGTCGCCGTCGCGGTAGAAGATCTCCTGGCCCCTGGGAGACCAGAACGGCTCGGTGCCACCATCGAGCGACACCTGCCAGCGTCCCCCGGGGCCGGGGTATGGCCGGACGTAGACCTCATTCCTTCCCGACTCGCTGGAGACGTAGGCAAACCAGCGGCCGTCCGGGGAGAGCATCGGAGAGGCATTGTTAAAGCCGTTGGCCAGGAGCTGGACGGGGGCGGCGCCCCGGTCCAGGACGAAGCGCCAGATCGCGGGCTTGGCGCCCAGCGAGTCGATGCCAAAGTACACCACGCCTTTCCCGTCGGGCTGGACGCTGCTGGGCACCCAGCGACCCGGGCGCACGAGCAGGGACTCCGGGGTGCCGCTGCCATCGGCAATGACCCGGTAGATGTGTGCCGCCGACCCCGGAATGCCCTTCGCGTACACGATGTATCGGCCGTCGGGAGTCCACACCGGAGCGAAGACCGTGGTATCAAAGGTGACCCGGGTCCGGGTGTGCTGCTTGAGGTCGAAGACCCACGCGTCCGAGGCCGTGAAGTCGATGGTCGTCGCGCGGGTGAGCACCACCCGCTGGCCGTCGGGTGAAAGACGTGGGGTGAAGTAGAAGCCTGAATCCGCGCCAGACGCCCGCGCGGTGCCGCTTCGGTCCACCAGGACCAGGCGGTTTCCCTCGCTGGGGGAGGTCTGGAAGGCAAAGTCACCGGAGCGCGACACACCCAGATTGACGTCGCCGTCGGGCGATGCGAGCAGCTTGTCGGTGAGTGGCCCGGCCGCTCCAGTAACTTCCAGGGGCCCCGCGTCGAAGTGGACCGCCGAGACAATGCCCGACGGGTCGCTCAGCACCACGTAGCCACCGTTGACGTAGCGGGGATACCCGCCCTGCTGCTGAAAGCGCTTGACCTTGCCGGTGCGCCGCGTCAGGGCGGCGAGCTTGAGGGTGCCGCCAGCAACCACGCCGAACAACACCGCCTGGCCATCGGGCAGGACCTCAGGGAAGTGAAACGCCTCCCCGCTGTCCGGCCGGGCGATCAGCCGGGGAACGCCACCCGCCGCCGGCACCTCCATCAGTCCGGAGTCCGCCGCGAAGATGATGGTGTCACCCCGGGCCCAGGTGGCACCGTAGGTAATCCCGGGCACCTTGGCGATCGGGGTGACCGGGCTCCCAGCCAACGCCACCTTGACCAGCTTGTCGCCCTGGCGGAAGCCGAGCGACAGTCCGTCGGGGGAGAAGAACGGCAGCGAGGCGCCCTCCGAGCCGGGAATCGCGACCGGATCGGGCCGATCCATGCGCCGGACGTAGAGCCGTTGCCCTCCGGGCGCCTTGCCGACATAGACGATTTGCGATCCGTCGGGGGAGAGCGCGATGGTGGATCCCGTGGCCCCGACGGCCTGGGCGTCGCGGGGCAACTGGATGTCGAACCGGACCACGGGTCGAGCCGGAGCAGGGGGCCTGGGGCGGAGCCATGCCCAGAGTGCAGTGGCGGTGGAGAGCACTGCGGCTGTTGCGAGCAGTCCGACGAGGCGCGCAGGGCGCTTATGGCGTGCAGGGCGCGCGGAACGGGTAGCCACCGTCGCGGCGTAGCCCGCGCTCTTGCTGCTGTCGGCGAGGGCGTCGGCGAACTCCTTCGCCGATGCCCAGCGATCGGCGGGGAGCTTGGCCAGCGCCCGGTGGACCGCCGCCTCCACGTGCGGCGGGATGGTCCGGCGCTGAATGGTGAGTGAGCGCGGCTCTTCGGTCATCAACCGGGCCACGACCGCCTGGGCGGTGGGGCCGGTGAAGGGCGGCTCGCCCACCAGCATCTCGTACAGCACGCAACCCAGCGCGTACACGTCGCTCTTGGCGGTGATCTCCCGCTCCCCCATGGACTGTTCGGGGCTCATGTAGTGCGGGGTGCCGAGACTCATGCCGGTCTCAGTCATCCGGCCACCGCCAGCGGTGGTCACCGCCAGCGCGATGCCGAAGTCGGCTACCAGCGCGCTGCCGTCATGCAGCAGGATGTTCTCGGGCTTGACGTCGCGGTGGATGACGTGGTGCCGGTGCGCGTAGTCCAGTGCCCCGGCAATTTCGGTCGCGATCCGCACGGCCTCGTCCACCGGGAGCTGCCGCTCGTGGGTGAGGTGATCGCGAAGTGATTCGCCCTCGATGAAGGGCATGACGTAGAACAGGAAGCCGTCGGCTTCACCCGAGTCGTGCAGCGCCAGGATGTGCGGATGCTGCAGGCCGGCGGTGGTCTTGATCTCGCTCAGGAAGCGCTCGGCGCCGATGACGGCGGCGAGCTCGGGCCGCAGGACCTTGACCGCGACCTTACGGCCGTGCTTCAGGTCTTCGGCGAGATAGACCGTGGCCATGCCGCCCTGGCCCAGCTCGCGCTCGATACGGTAGCGGTCGGCGAGGGCCGACGTCAGGCGTACTGCGACGTCTTCGGTCATTTGGCGTCCCGCCGTAAGAGTCCTCGAAGCGCTTGTCGTCGGGCGTGAAATCGAGCGGAGTGTAGTGTTCCATGGGGTTGAGGTAGCCGCGCAATGCCGCCCCTTCCTGCTCAGTGCCACGGCGCGTCAGTGCGCGACCCCCGGCGCCGGTCGAACGCGCCGGGGAACGGCCGCCGTCAGGAGCCGGGCGCCGTCAGGCCGGAAAACACGAACCGGTACGCTTGCGCAGCGCTGTCGTAGTCGGCCCTGAACGTCGTCGGATAGCGCGCGCCGGCCGGCCGGTCCGGTACGTCCGGAACGGCTATGCTGAAGCTGCGCCGCTCGAGCAGCGTCGCGCGCGTGATCATCGGCTCCACGTAGATCGGCCGCCCGCCGTAATAGCCCACGACCATCGTCTTTTCGAACGGCGTCGCCGCGCGCACCTCCGTCCCGGGCAGCGCGTGCATCCCCATCTTCGGCACGCACAGGCCGAGAAGTGTGCCGAGCTGCGGGATGCTCACATCGGGCAGCTCGTACCCGGCCGGGAGCCGGGCCGGCTTGGTCGAGTCGGCGCAGTCGATCGCGTCCACCTCACCGGTCGTGGAAGTGTAGAAGTGAAAATCGAAGTGCGGCGTGAGGTACGGACCCGGCGGATGGCCGTGGGGCTCCCAGAACAGGGTCATGACCTTGAAGCCGGTCGCCGAGTTCACGGCTTCGGGCAGCGGAATGACAGCGGCCGAGACCGGCGGCCAGGCCATCGGCGCGTCCTCCGGGGCGTTCTCGATCGAGCTGACTGGCACCGTTACCCCGAACGCCACGAGGGCGTTTCCCGATGTCTCGCCCCAGACGCAGAGATCGGCGCCATTGGCTGGACGGCATTCACCCTGAACCACCTGCGGCTGCTTGCTGCATGCCGCCAGCCCGATGACGAGCATTGCGAGGGCCGACCGACCCGGAAAGTGGCCCCGACTCGGAGATATGCCGGGCAAAGAACCTCCTTATGGTGAATCCGTCCCGACGACGAATGACTGGAGGACGCCGGGCCAGCATAGCGCAACCTGCGGGGCATGGGCCGACCGTAGTATGGCCTACAGGCGTGCGCCTGTCGAGACGGACATGCCAGCGCGCAGCTACCGTGATCTCTGCGGCGCGCCGGGTCTCGCCGCGTTGCGGGGATGATGGAGCGTTCGCAGGACGTCGGCAGGTTGTCCGATGGTCCCTTGCGCTTCCACTCCCGCCGAGCCGACACTATGGGCATGGCCGCGCCGCTCTACCACACCGCCGACATGGTCCGCGCGCTCCCCGACGACGGGAACCGGTACGAGACGGTTCACGGGGAACTGCTGGTGACCCCCGCGCCCCGCGCCGTGCATCAACGCGTCGCGCGCCGGCTCGGCACGTCCATTGACAACTACCTGGCCACTCAGCGGCTTGGTGAGCTCTTCTGGTCGCCGGCCGACATCAGCCCGGCGGCCGACATCCTCGTCCAGCCGGACCTGTTCGTGGTGCGGCTCGACGAGGCGAGCACACTCGACTGGACGCGGATGCAGCACCTCCTGCTCGCGGTCGAGGTGCTGAGCCCGTCGAGCGCACGCGCCGACCGGTTCACCAAGCGGCGACTGTACCAGGAGATGAGGATTCCGGTCTACTGGATGGTGGACGCGGACGAGCGCGTGGTGGAAGTGTGGACACCGGAGGCGACGTTCCCTCTGTTCGAGCGCGAGCGGCTGGTGTGGCACCCCGAGGGGGTGAGTGAGCCACTGGTCATCTCCTGCGCGGAGTTGTTCCGACCCCTGTAGTGCCGGGCGTTCAGGGCGTCTTGGGCAGCAGCGCGTCCACCCGCACCGTGACCAGCTTGTGGGAGTAGTCTCCCGAAGTCACCAGCACGGCCTTGCCATCCGGTGTCCAGTCCTCGAGCACGTCGTTGTTCTGCGGTGTGGTGAGGACGCGCATCTCGCCGGTCTTCGGGTCCACGACGGCGACGTCCCAGTTGCCCGCGTGCTGCGTGCGCAACGCGATGAGGGTCCCGTCCGGCGACCACAGCGGGATGAACTCCAGCCCCGCATCGTCGGTGAGCATCCGGAGGCCGGTACCATCGGCGTTTACCACGCCGAGATCAGCCTGGGTCTGATAGCGGATGAACGCGATGCGGTGACCGTCGGGCGACCAATCGCCCTGCAACGAGTAGCCATCGCCGGTGGGCACGGTCCGGGGGGCGCCTCCCGCCGCGCTCACGGTCACGAGCCGGCCCTCGCCCTGCTTGCCCGAGGTGAAGAGGATCGTCCGCGCGTCCGGGCTCCAACTCGGCTGCTGGGCCTGGCCGACGCGCGTCAAACGCGTGGGGATGCCACCGGCGGCCGGGACGGTCCACACGTCGCCGGTGGCGGTTTCCAGGGAGGAGACGAACGCCAGGGTGCGGCCGTCGGGGGACCAGGCGGGATCGGTCTCATCGCCGGCCAGCGAGGTGAGTTGAGTGGGCTCGCCGCCCGCGGCAGGAACGACCCAGATGTCCTGGTCGGTTCCGCGGGTGGAGAGAAACGCGATGCTCTTCCCGTCCGGCGACCAGCGCGGCGAACGGTCGTGCGCATCGCTGGTGGTGAGACGCCGGGGCTCTCCGCCGGCGAGGGGGATGATCCAGATATCGTTGCTGCCCGCCTCGTCCGAGGTGTAGGCGACCGACTGTCCGTCGGGCGACACCCGCGCGTCGAAGGAACCCTTCCGGCCCGACGTGAGCTGGCGGGCCGGGCCGCCCGCTGCCGGCTGCACGAAGAGCTGGCCCACCGCCTCCGTGTACGAGAAGGTCAGCCCCTTGCTGTCGCGGGTCCAAGTGAGGTCCTGTTCCGTGCCGGCGTCGTTGGTGATGCGACTGGGCTGGCCACCGGCTGCTGACACTACCCAGACATCCTGCTGCCCTCCCGCCTCGGAGAGGTAGGCTACCCAGCGCCCGTCGGGCGAGTACACCGGCTCCCAGTCGTCGCGGACCTCGCGGGTGAGCTGCCGGGGCGGACCGCCGTCGAAGGGAACAGCCCAGATGTCGCTCTTCCCGGTGCGATCGGTGGTGTAGAGGATCTCGCGCCCGTCGGGCGACCATGCCACCGGCGTCTCCCGTCCCTCGGTGGTGAGCTGACGGTCGGCCCCGCCATCGAGCGTCTTCGCCCAGATCGTGGACTTCTCGCCCACCGTGCGCTGTATCGCGAGGCGGGAACCGTCAGGTGACCACCAGCCGAACTCGTTGCCCGGTCCAGCTTCCACGGTATCGGGCGCGCCGCCCTCCGGGGCCACGGAGTAGAGGTCGAAGTCACCGCGCCGGTTGCCGGAATACAGGATACGGGAACCGTCGGGTGACCACTCGGGGTTGACCTCGATGCTCGGATCGCTGGTGAGCCGCCGCGGGTCGCCGCCGACGGAGGGCACGACCCACACGTCATGCAGCGCCGCCGCGGTGGAGACGTAGGTGATCGATTTCCCATCGGGCGACCAGCGGGGGGTCAGCACCAGGCTCGCTTGCGGGCTCACGGCGACCGCACCGCTGCCGTCCAGGGCGGAGGTGAAGACTGCCCACTTGCCACCCTTGTCGGCCCGGTAGGCGAGGCGCGTCCCATCGGGCGAGTACTCGGCCTGGTGGTAGTCGCCCGGGCCGGGTGTCAGCAGTGTGCGCGTGGGCGCGGAGCCCTTCTCGCGGCAGCCGGCGAGGGCCACCATGCTCATCGCGACGAGGACAAGGCGGTACGTCATGGGGTCGGTTTCCTCAGGGTTCCGGCCACGTCGGCCGCAATGGTGTCCACGATTTCCCGCTGGGCCTGCAGCACGTCCTTCACATCCCGCTCGTACGTCTGGGCCCAGACGTAGCGCAGTGAGACCGGCTCGACGAGCTGGGCGTTGATCCGCATCCGTTCGCCATCGCGGAAGACGGTGGTCTCCATGACCGCGTCTGCGTGCAGCGCCTTGGCGATCTCCGCGGTGGTGCTGCTGCCGTCCTTGAAGCGCAGCACTTCGTTGCGAGAGACCACGCCGACCACCGACTTCCGCACCAGCGCCCCGATGAGCGCGTCGTGCATGGCGTCGACGAAGACCTTGTCCTTGCCGGAGAGGTCCTGGAAGGGAAGCACGGCGATCTGGCTGATGCGGCCGCCACTGCTTCCTGCGCTCCGGCCGAAGAGGAACCAGCCACCCAGTGCGGCGAGCGCGACCACTGCCGCCGCACCCACGCCGAGCCACCGTTTCCCCGGCGGCTTCGGCTTCGTCGTGGCGGGCAGCGGGCGGGTATGGGTCGGGGTGACGCCGCCGCTCGGCGTCCCCGCGATCTCGAGCGGCTCCAGCATCGCCTCCGCGCTCTGCCAGCGGTCCGCCTTCTCCTTTTCGAGGCAGCGCATCACCAGGTCGGAGAGAGCAGCGGAGATTTCCGGTCGGCGCACCGTCGGTGGCTCGGGCCGCTCGAGGACGTGGGCAGAGAGCATCTGCTGCGCGGTGGCCTTCTCGAACGGCGGGTGCCCGCTCAGGAGTTCGTAGGCGAGGGCGCCGACGGAGTAGATGTCGGCCCGGGCATCGAGATCGGTCTCGCCCATCGCCTGTTCGGGCGACATGTAGGTCGGCGTGCCGAGTGCCATGCCGACGGTGGTGAGCTTGTCGGAGCCGGCGGCGCTCACCGCCTTGGCCACGCCGAAGTCGGTGACGGTGGCGTGGCGTCCGGAGAGCATCACGTTGTCGGGCTTGATGTCGCGATGAACGATGCCATGCTGGTGGGCATGTGCGAGGGCGTCGACCACCTCGCGGATGATGCGTACCGCCTCGTGAATGGGAATGCCGCCGTCGCGCGTGAGTCGCTCACGCAGGGATTCGCCTTCCACGAACGGCATGACGTAGTAGAGAAATCCCTCGGCTTCGCCCGAGTCGAACAGCGGCAGGATGTGGGGGTGCTGGAGCTGGGCGGCAATGCCGATTTCGCGGACGAAGCGGTCGTGTCCCAGGGCCGCGGCGAGTTCGGGCCGGAGCACCTTGACCGCCACACGCCGGCCGTGCTTCAGGTCCTCGGCGAGGTAGACGGTAGCCATGCCGCCCTGGCCCACCTGGCGGTCGAGGCGATAGCGCCCGGCGAGGGCTTTGACGAGCCGGTCGGGGATCTCGGGCATGCACCTCACGGATGGGGTGTCGCGACCCCGGTGGGATGGGGCGGACAGCCGCTCAAGCAGGAAGGATCGTCTGAAGAATGGGCCGGCGTACAGTCGGACGCCAGAGCGATTTGCGAATGGGCGACAGGGCCGCCGTCGGGCGCGTCTCTGGGGCGGCTCCTTCGGCTCTCGTGCCGGCGCGGCCGAGTCCGGATCGCGCAGGCTCGATCATTGGGGGCGCGCGCATGCAGGTTTGATCGCGCCGCGCCGAGCAACAGAGCCTCCGGAGCCATCCCCATTCGACGCGCCCGGCGAGCATCGACGGGAGCGCGGCGAGCGGGGTGCCCCTCCGAAGAGGTCTGGCTGCCGGGTGGACCGGAGCGTGACGTCCATGTGCCCGGCCCCGAGGACCTTTGAGGAGGGGCATCCCGCTCAAGCGCTCTCCCACCGGGCGATGGGGATCTGCTGACGGTTCACGCGCTCGGGTGTGACGCGACGGGCCGCGCATCGATGCCGAAGTCGGCCCTGACGCGGTCGTACCACGAGTCGTCGTCCAGTGCGCCCCAGTCGACCCAGTCTTCATCGCTCATCGCCTTCCGCCACGCCAGAAACGGCTCGGAGTCGGGACCCACGGGATGGCGGAGCTGCCAGGTGCCGCTCTCAGCGACCTCGAGCACCTTGCCGGCCACGAGCGACGGCGGCACCGGTGCCGTCAGGATGGCGGTGAACATCGCGGCGAAGCGGTGCTGCCCGCGATAGGACGACGGCGGCCCGGCTGTGGCGATGCGATGGGCCATGGCGGTGTCGATGATGCCGGGCTCGACGATCGCCACGTGGATGTCGAACTGCCGGACCTCCTGCGCCAGCGCCTCGCTCAAGGCCTCCAGCGCGAACTTCGACGCGGCATACGGCGCCAGGGGCGTAGCGGCGATGTGCCCGGCAACGGAGGCGATGTTGATGATGGAGCCGCTGCGCCGCCGACGCATGGATGGGAGCACGGCCTGGAGGCAGCGGATGATGCCGAAGTAGTTGGTCTCCATCACCGCGCGGAACTCCGCCAGCGGCATTTCCTCGACAGTGCCGCTCCGCTCGATGCCGGCATTGTTGACGAGCACATCGACCGGTCCCAGCGCCTTCACGATCGCGGCGATGCCGCCGGTGACCGAAGCGTCGCTGTCGACATCCAGGGTGAAGACGGTGATCGGCAGCTTCTCGCGCGCCGCTGCTTCGGCGAGTTGGGGCGCGCGCTTCGGATTTCGCATGGTGGCCGCGACGGTGTGGCCGGCGCGGGCGAAGGCCAGGGCGGTTTCGTATCCGATGCCGGTGCTGGACCCGGTGATGAGAGCCGTCGCCATTATCGAGCGCCGAGGGCGCGTGCGGCGCGGGCGTAATCCTTCGCCTTCACCCAGAGGATCATGCCGTATCGGCCCTGGCCGGCGGTCACGGCATCGGCCGCGGTGACACTGACCTTCGCGGCCGCCAGCTTCGCGAGGTGGCGATGCACTGCACCGACGCGGTCTTCCCCATGTACCAGAAAACCCTTCTTCACCTTGCTCAGGCGCCAGTCGTGCTTCCGTGCGACTTGCCTGAGACCGGCCAGGTCATCGGTGACGAGATCCATCTGGGAGTTGCGGCGGCGGGCGGGAAATGCGGTGAAGGCGCTCAAGTTCACTTCGGACGCGCGCAGTGCTTCGAGCACCTGTACGCCCTGGCCGGCGCGATTCGGCACCATGACATGGGCGTAGCTGACTTTCCTGACGCGATCGGCCACGAGGACCGTCCTTTCTCAGCGGGTGGAGCACCGGATGGCCTGGTGCAATTGAAGTATACGGGTGCTCAAGGAGTTGCGCGGCGGCCGCTGCCTGCGGACTCGAGGTCGGCGAGCCAGTTGAGCGTCAGCACGGCGTAGCGGCCGCTCGCCTCGGTACTGACGCGATCCTCCAGGAAGATGAAGCTCTGCCCGTCGGGCGACACCGAGAATCCCTGGTGATAGGGCGGCAGCACGAGCCCCGCGATGGCGAAGAGGGGCTTGAGGGGTCCCGTCTCGAATGTCGCTCCGGGCATCACGGGTGCCGCTACCAGCCTGTTGGCGCTGTCCGCGAAGAAGAGTTCGAGTCCGGACGGGGACCACACCGGCGTGGAGCCGCCAGCATTGGATACCTGCCAGCGGGCGTCACTGGTGTTGGGAAATGGCCGCACGTAGACCTCTTCGCGCCCCGACTCGACGGTGACGTACGCGAGCCAGCGTCCGTCGGGCGAGAGGGTGGGCATGTACTGGTCGAAGCGGCCCGGATCGATGGCGACTCCCGCGGAGTCGCCGATGCGGTACTTCGCGATGCGGCGCGCTCCCGCGGTGACTCCAGTGCGGTACAGGATCCACTGGCCGTCGCGCGACCACTGGATCTCGTCGATCTGGCTCGTATCGGGAATCGCGACACGCGTGGCGGGGCCGCTGCCGTCGGCTCGGGCCACATAGGGGAGCGTCCGGCTGGTGCGATCGGAGAGGAACCCGACGGAGCGTCCATCGGGCGTCCAGGCGGGGCGATAGTTGACGTTGCCCTCGAAGGTGAGTCGGGTGAGCGGTCCCCGGTCGAGCTGCTTGATCCAGAGATCGGTATGCCCGCCCTGGATGATGCTCAAGGCCAGCTGCCGGCCGTTGGGCGAGAGCGCGAAGAAGTTGAACCGCCCCTGCCAGTCGGGGTCGACGGGGAGGCGGCGGCCGGCGCGATCGATCCGCGCGACGCGCAGGTCCTGGGCGGCGCTGCCCTCGAGGTGCACCAGCGTGCCGCTCCGGCTGAACGCCATCTCGGCGGTGATGCCGAGCAGCATGCGCACATTGGAGACGACCGGCACCGGCGCGCCGCTCAGCGTGAAGGTGCGCGGGTCGAACGGCTGCGCGAACACGCCACCATCCTGGCGCACGTAGATCAGTTTCCCGGACGGGACATACCATCCCCTGGCCGCATTCTGGACGAGCTCGACCTGCTTTCCGCTCTTCACGTCGAGCGCATACAGCGTCATGCTGGCGCAGTTGTTGGTGCAGGACGTGACGAGCATCGCATCCTTCCCCGGAAGCTCGGACGGGAAGGCCCACGCGATGGCACCGGGCTGCTTCACGAGCTGGATCGCGCCGGCCTGCCCACTGGTCGAGATCGAGCGGATGTCGAACGCGTCGCCGAGGAAGACGATGCTTCCGTCCGAGCGCCAGAATCCGGAGGGAAGGTTGACGTTGGCGGAATCGGTGATGAGCGCCGGCGGACCGCCGCGCACCGAGACCTTGAAGAGCTTGCCGTCCACGAAGTAGGCGATCCACGTCCCATCGGGCGAGAAGAAGGGGGCGTCGGCCTGTTCGGTGCCATCGATGGCCCGCGCGTCGAGGGCGTCGCGGTCGCGGACCCAGAGGGAGCGCCCCCCCTGCTCCCGGCGGGCGATGTAGGCGATGGTGGCGCCATCGGGCGCAATGGCGAGCGAGCCTCCGGAGTAGGAGAGGCGCTGGCTCGCGAAGTAGGGAAGTCTTATTTCGTACCGCGCGATTGGCCGTGGTGCCGCTGGGGGCTTACGCAGCCATCCCCACAGGGCGAGCGCGGAGACCGCGAGAAGCAGGGCGGGTAGGGCGGCGGGTAGGGCGGCCAGGGCGGGTGAACTGCCAAGGCGGACAGGGTGGGTGAGGCGGGTGGCTTGCGTACCCTTCCCATCCAGCGCGTCGCTGAACTCCTTCGCGCTGCCCCAGCGATCGGCCGGAAGCTTCTGCAGCGCGGTGAGGACTGCCTGCTCCACCGTGGACGGCACCGTCTTGCGGCGGAGGATGATGGAGGCGGGCTCCTCGGTCATCACCTTGGCAACGATGGCCTGCGCGGTGGGGCCGCTGAAGGGCGCCTCCCCGGTGAGCATCTCGTAGGTGACGGCGCCCAGGGCATACACGTCGCTGCGAGCGCCGATCTCGCGCTCGCCCATCGCCTGTTCGGGGGACATGTAGCTCGGCGTTCCGAGCGACATGCCGGTCTGGGTCATGCGGCCGCCGCCGGCCTGCTGCATGGCGAGGGCGATGCCGAAGTCGGCGACGAGGGCCTGGCCGTCGTGCAGCAGGATGTTGTCGGGCTTGATGTCGCGGTGGACGACGCCGTGGCGGTGCGCGTAGTCGAGTGCGCTGGCGACTTCCTTGGCGAGACGGACGGCGTCGTCGATGGGGAGCTGTTTCTCGCGGGAGAGCCGGTCACGGAGGGACTCGCCCTCGACGAAGGGCATGACGTAGAAGAGCTGGCCATTGGCGCTGCCGCTGTCGAACAGCGGGAGGATGTGGGGGTGCTGGAGATTGGCGGTGAGCTCGATTTCCTTGAGGAAGCGCTCGGAGCCAATGACGGCCGACAGTTCCGGGTGGACGACCTTGATCGCGACCTTGCGGCGATGGCGGATATCCTCGGCGAGGTAGACGGTGGCCATGCCGCCCGCCCCGAGTTCGCGTTCGATGCGGTAGCGATCGCTCAGGGCGGACGTGAGCGTGGAGACGGGGTCGGTCAGACTGAGCTCGAAGTGACGGGACGGTGGGATGATACGGGCGCGCGCGCGGCCCGCCAACCGCCCCTGAAGTCTCGTTCGTGGATGGCCTGGATTCCGGCGACCCGGCCAAGCATGGTAGACTTGTGACAATCGGCAAGAAAGGCAGTCATCCCATGCGGCCAACGACCATCGACTCCCGATCCGTGACGCGGATCCGGCGAACCCTTACCGTGCTACTCGGAGCGGTAGTCCTCGCTCCGGTCAGCCGCGTGCTCCTGGCACAGGCGATGACGCCCCTGCCGGCACCGACGATCCCGTCCACGGTTCCGGTGGCGGCCGCAACGGCACCGGCGGCCACAGCCTCCACGGCGCCGGTTCAAGCGGCTGCCCAGGACACGGGGGCGAAGATACCCGCGGCGCAGCTCGACGCGCTGGTGGCTCCGATTGCCCTGTACGCCGATCCCCTCCTTGCCCAGGTCCTTGTCGCGTCCACCTACCCGCTCGAGATCATGCAGCTCCAGCAGTGGATGGCGAGGCACCCAGGGCTCAAGGACAAGGCGCTCGCCGATTCCGTCGCGAAGCAGCCGTGGGACCCGGCCGTCCAGTCGATGGCCGCGGTACCCGAGGCGGTGAAGCGGCTCGCCGACGACATCCAGTGGACGACGGAGCTCGGCAATGCCTTCCTGGCACAGCAGGCCGACCTGATGGACGCGGTGCAGCGGATGCGGAAGAAGGCGAAGGACAAGGGCGCCCTCGAATCGAACGAGCAGCAGAAGGTCGCGACGGAAACCGTCGAGAACAAGACGGTGATCGTCGTGCAGCCCACGAACCCCGAGGTGATCTACGTGCCGACGTACAGCCCGACGGTGGTGTACGGTCCGCCGGTCTATCCCTATCCGCCGATCTACTACCCCCCGTATCCGCCGGGCGCTGCGATGGTGTCGTTCACCGTCGGCATGATGTGGGGGGCGGCGATCTGGGGTGGCTCGTGCTGTCACGCCGGCTGGGGCGGCAACAACGTCTACATCAACAACAACAACAACTTCAACCAGATCAACCACAACACCAACCGCGGCGGCGGAAACAACAACTGGCAGCACAACCCCGAGCATCGCGGAGGGGCTCCATACGCGGACCAGCGAACGGCCAACAAGTACGGAGGGTCCGATCGCGGGGGGGCGGGCGCCGGGAACCGGCAGGGGGGCGCGGGGCAGGGTCAGCGCGGCCCGGGCGCGAGCACGCAGCCGGCCGGTGGCGCAGGGAACCGGGCGGGCGCGAGCACGCAGCCGGCTGGTGGCGCAGGAAACCGGGGCGCGGGCCCGAGCACGCAGCCGGCCGGTGGCGCGGGCCAGCGAAGCCCCGGCGCCAGCACGCAGCCGGCCGGCGGCACCCGTGGGGACCAGATCGGCAGCCGCGACGTTCCGAGCTCGCGCGGTGGCCAGAGCGGCTTCAGTGGTGGCCAGGGCGGTTACAGCGGCTCGAGCGCCCGCGCGAGCAGTTCGCGCGGCGCGTCGAGCATGGGCGCCTCGCGGGGTGGTGGCGGCGGTTCACGAGGTGGTGGTGGCGGAGGGCGCCGGCGATGAACACCATGACGATGCGTATCACCTACCGACTCGGCGTGGCTACGGCGTTGTGCGGCCTCTTCGCCGGGTGTGGCGACCGGAAGAGCCCGGCGTCGGTGCCCGAGCGGACGTTTGCCACTCCGGAGGAGGCAGTGACCGCGCTGGTCGCCGCGGCGGAGCGGTTCGACGTCCCCGAGTTGAAGGCGATCCTGGGCCCGGAGGGGGAACCGCTGGTGGCGTCCGCTGATACGGTGGCAGACCGTAACCACGCCGCCGCCTTCGCGGCGGAGGCAAGGGTGCACCAGCGGCTCGAGTTCGATTCCACGAGGACGTCAGCGGTTCTCAACGTCGGCGCCGAGGACTGGCCGATGCCGGTCCCGATCGTCGAGGACGGCGGCAAGTGGTACTTCGATGCCACCGTGGGGAAGGAAGAGATCCTGCGCCGGCGCGTCGGGCAGAACGAGCTCGATGCGATAACGATGTGTCGTGGTTACGTGGAGGCGCAGCGCGATTACGCGCGCGTGAGGCACGACGGGGCTCTGGTGAACCAGTACGCCCAGCGCGTCATCAGCACGCCCGGCAAGCAGGATGGCTTGGCGTGGCGCACCGCAGACGGCACATGGCATGGTCCGGTAGGCGAGGAGGTCGCCGGCTACATCACCGAGGGCTATTCCGATCGCAGCAAGCCGTTCCACGGCTACTACTACAAGGTCCTCAAGGGTCAGGGTCCGGCGGCGCCGCTGGGCGAAATGGACTTCATGGTGAAGGGGGCGATGATCGGGGGCTTCGCGCTCGTCGCGGCACCGGCGGACTACGGGGTGACCGGCATACAGACCTTCATCGTGAGCTACGAGGGCATCGTGTACGAGAAGGACCTCGGCGAGAAGACGCTCGAGGTGTTCAAGGCGATGGAGCGCTACAACCCCGACTCCACGTGGCAGGTGGTGCAGGATCCTTGATTCCGCGGGATGTCTGTGGCGAGAGTCCAGGACAGCTGTCCAGGCGCGCTTCGATTTCCGCGGTGAGTTGGCGGTACCTGGGGGCGCCGACGCCACTGTAGTCGCGGCGGAACTGTTCGACGGTGAGGTTTTCAGGGAGATCGGCAGCCGACGGAAAGAAATCAGCCACGGCGAAGCCGCCGTGCAGCCGGGCTTGCATCGCCTGCGCCGCGGCGTCGGAATGTGTGGCAGCGGCCGCAAACCTGACGCCGGCGCGATCGGCCGCCATGTCCCCGAATGAGAAACCGCTGCCCTGCGTCAGGGCATCCAGTTGTTCCTTCATCAGGCCGGCCGCATCGCTGACGAACGGGTGTTCCAGCACCGCCAGGGCCGCGCTCACGGTGTAGTGCTTCGACCAGTCGTCCCGCCCGCGCAGCGTCGCGCCGGTGCCTACCTGCACCGCCTGGCGCACCAGTGCAGTATCCCGCTCCAGTCCGACCAGCCGCGCCAGACGCGCATCCCCGACGGCGATGCCCAACGCCAGGATCGCGGCGCGGTTGTGGTCGATCGCGCTTGCGCGCGCGACCTCGTTCGGCAGGGCCGTGAAGGCCGTCTGCAGCAGGAGCGCAAACCGTGCGTCGCCGGCGGGAGGGAGCGAATCCGTGGCGACTAGCCGTCGCAGGCGCGTCGCCGTAGCGAGACTCAGCGCCGACGAAGGACCCGCGCGCCATCCCCACAGCGTCGCTCCGATGACAACCACGCTGATGACCAGGGTCGCCTTCCAGCGTCGATAGAGCAGCCCGAGTCCGAGCCCGACGCCAGCCAGGCATGCAACGATCGGCACGATGGCATTGGTCCAGACTGGCGAATGCCCCACCTTCACCGAGCGGACTACGACCGCCACCCCGACCACGGCCCAGGGCATCAGCGCGACCTGCAGAAAGCGCCCGCGCAGGGTGGACGCCCGGCGCAGCGTAAACGTCGCCAGCGCGCCAAGTGACCCGTAGAAGGCGGAATGCAATCCTATGGCGGCCACGAGGTAAGCGGTCGTCCAGCTGGCCCCGAGGAGGGACTGCGCGGCCTCCGCGAGTCCAAGGGGTGGCAGCAACGGGGCGGGCACGGCGAAGAGCGCCAGCAGGACCAGGCCAGCGGCGACCACCCTGGTGATCGTGCCGGAAGGCACGATCCCATCCACGCCGCTCTCAATCGGGCGGTTCATTGCGGTGCGGGACCTCGACGCGCTCCACGTCGCCCAGCCCGGCGGCGAATTCCGCTCCCGGTCAAGTCCTCCATGTCGTCGGTCAGCCCCGGCACCAGCACGAACGGGAACCAGAGCGGCCGCCGCCGTGCAGCGAGCCGGCGGGCGAAGTCGAGACTTGTGTCGTCACCCCGCCTCGGGCTCGATCGTCCAGGTCGTCCCGCTCGCCAGCAGCGACTCGAGCCGGCCGGCGCCGCTCTTCGCGCGCGCGGCCTCACCCAGTTCGATATTGCGCTCCTCGTAGGTCGGCTCGTGCACGGCCCGGAACACGCCGAGCGGCAGGGGAAAGTGGCGCCGCTCGAGTTGTGCCAGGAGGAACGCGGAGGCGGTGCCGGTAGAATGGGCATCGTGCACCCTGCAGTCGGCCTCCGAGAACCGGCCGTCATCCAGCGGGATCACCGCGGGCTCGGCGCCGACGAAGCGGATGCCGCGGCTCCGCCCCTTGCCGTACACCATGGGCTTGCCGTGCTCGAGCAGGATGCGCGTGTCTTCCTTGGTGGCCTTGTCGGTGATGAAGTCGAAGGCGCCGTCGTTGAAGGTCACGCAGTTCTGGTAGATCTCCACGAAGGCCGTTCCCTCGTGCAGGGCGGCCTGACGCAGCACCTCAGCCATGTGCGCCACTTCCACGTCCACGGTGCGCGCCACGAACGTGGCGCCTGCCGCCAATGCCATCCAGACGGGATTGAAGGGCCGGTCGATCGAGCCCAGCGGCGTGGTCTTGGACTTGGCGCCGATCGGCGAGGTGGGTGACGCCTGCCCCTTGGTGAGGCCGTAGATCTGGTTGTTGAGCAGGATCACCTTGATCCCCACGTTCCGGCGCATCACATGGATGAAGTGATTGCCGCCGATCGCGAGCGCGTCTCCGTCACCGGTCACGACCCACACCGAGAGGTCGGGCCGGCTGACCTTGAGCCCGCTCGCGATGGCCGGTGCCCGGCCGTGGATGGTGTGCATCCCGTAGGTCTCCATGTAGTACGGAAACCGGCTGGAGCATCCGATGCCCGACACGAAGGCGAAGTTCTCCCGCGGGATCCCCAGCGTGGGCAACAGCTTCTGGACCTGGGCCAGGATGGCGTAGTCACCGCATCCGGGGCACCAGCGCACGTCCTGGTCCGTCTCGAAATCCTTGCGCGTCAGCGGCGCGTGGCCGATCTGGATCATGGCAGGAGCTCCCGGATACGCGCGGCGATTTCCGCGACCTTGAAGGGCCGTCCCTGGACCTTGTTGAGCTGCGCCGCGTCGAGGAGGTAGCGGTCGCGCAGCAGGCGCGAGAGCTGGCCCAGGTTGAGTTCGGCGACGAGCACCGTGCGGAACCGCGTGAGGATCTCGCCCAGGTCGTCGGGGAAGGGGTTCAGGTGCCGCAGGTGCACGTGCCCGACCGCGAGGCCCTCCCCGTGCAGCTGCTCCACCGCCTGCGCGATCGCTCCGGCGGTACTGCCCCATCCCACCACCAGCACGTCGCCCACCTGCGCGCCCTGCACCGTGAGGGGCGGCAACTCCTTCGCGATGCCCGCCACTTTTGCGGCGCGGACCTCGACCATCTTCTGGTGGTTGAGCGGGTCGCCGGAGAGGTCGCCGGTCAGGGCGTCCTTCTCGAGCCCGCCGATGCGGTGCTCCAGCCCCGGCGTGCCGGGGCGTACCCAGGCACGGGCCAGATGCTCGTCACGCTCGTACGCCTGAAATCCCTCGGGGTTCACGCGGAACGTCACGTCGATGGGCGGGAGCGACTCCACGTCGGGGATAAGCCACGGCTCCGTGCTGTTGGCGATGCCGCCGTCGGAGAGAAGGATGACGGGCGTCATGTAACGCACGGCAAGACGCGACGCCTCGATCGCGCAGTCGAAGCAGTCGGCGGGTGAACTGGCGGCGAGCACGGGCACCGGCGCCTCGCCATGCCGGCCGTACATCGCCTGCAGGAGGTCGGACTGCTCGATGCGCGTGGGCAGCCCGGTGGACGGGCCGCCGCGCTGCACGTTCACGATCACGAGGGGCAGTTCCGTCATCACCGCGAGGCCGATCGCCTCGGTCTTGAGAGCCATGCCGGGGCCCGACGTGGTCGTGAGGCCGAGGGCCCCGCCAAAGCTCGCGCCGATGGCGCTGCAGACGCCGGCGATCTCGTCCTCCGCCTGAAAGGTGGTGACGTTGAAGTGCCGGAGGGCGGCGAGGGTGTGCAGGATGTCGGAGGCCGGAGTGATGGGATAGCTGCCGAGGAAGAGCGGCAGCCCCGAGATCTCGGAGGCGGCCACGAAGCCCAGGGCCAGCGCCTGGTTGCCGGTGACGCTGCGGTAGCGTCCCGGATGCCGCGGCCCCTGCCTCACCTGGTAGGTGACCGGGAACAGCTCGTTCGTATCGCCGTAGGCGAATCCGGCGCGCAGGGCGGCGATGTTGGCGGCGGCCAGCGCGGGCTCCTTGGCGAACTTGCGCTCGATGTCCGCGATCTCGCCCTCGAGCGGACGATGATACAGCCAGAACATCAGCCCCAGTGCATAGTAGTTCTTGCAGCGCGCCACGTCCTTCCGGCCCAGCCCGGAGTGCTCCAGTGCCTGCGCGGTGAGCGCGCCGATGTCGAGCGGGAAGACCCGGTAGTGGGCCAGCGAGCCATCCTCGAGCGGATCGGCCTGATAGCCGGCCTTCGCCAGGTTCGCGGGGGTGAACGCGCCGGTGTTCGCGATCACCATGCCGCCGTACTTCAGGTCGTGCAGGTTGACCTTGAGCGCGGCCGGGTTCATGGCCACCAGGACGTCGGGTGCGTCACCCGACGTGAACACCTCGTGCGCGGAGTACTGCAGCTGGTAGCCCGACACACCGAAGAGGGTGCCGACCGGCGCCCGGATCTCGGAGGGGTAGTCGGGATGGGTGGCGAAGTCGTGGCCGGCGCTCGCCACCGACTTGGAAAACTCGTCGCCGGCCAGCTGCATGCCGTCGCCGGAGTCGCCGGCAAAGCGGATCACGACGCTCTCGAGTTCTTCAACGGGGTGGAACGGTGGTGGGGCGATGTCTGTCATGGATGGCTCGGGGGCCGGGTCGTCATAGTTGTCGGAGGTCGTGCGGGGCGGGGACGCCGGGCACTGCTCTTTGAGGAGAAGTTCAGGGGAGGGGTGTGAAGGGAGGGTTAAGCAGGGGTGAGAGCATGGTGATGCTCCGTTTTGCGCGGCCATCCCGGGGCCCCGTGACCCGGGGCCTGGGGAGCTACCCCACGAGACCGAACAGGGCGTACATCCCGAGCAGCGAGCCGGCCCCCGGCGTGGCTCGCTCGAAACATTGCCGGAGCCCCGTTTTGAGCTATGATATCGATTGTGGTCGAATCACCCTCCCTGGAGCGTCACATGCGATTCCCCTGCCTGCGGCCAGCCGCCGTCACCGTGCTCGTTTGCGCCCTGCTCGCGTCCGTCGCGCAGGGACAACTCGGCAAGCTCACCAAGAAGGCCAGCGATGCGGCCGCCAGCAAGGCGGGAGTGCAGACCTCGGGCTCGGCCCGGTATGTCAAGAAGATCGACATGACCTCGGCGCAGATCGTGGCGGTGAACAAGGGCCTGGAGACGGCCGTGAAGATGGGGCCGGAGACTATCAAGAAGTGGGAGAAGGCGCAGGAGGCATACGACAAGGCCTACGCTGACTACACGAAGAAGAAGGAGAAGTACGACGCCTGCATCGAGTCGGAGAAGCAGAAGGCCGAGAGCAAGCTCGAGGCGGCCAACAAGAAGAGCGGCGCCGCGACCGAGAAGGTCCAGAAGGAGACAGACACGACCACAATCGTCGCCCAGGCGGAGAAGGCCCAAGCGGCGGCGGAGCGGGTATCCAACGGCACGGCAACGGCGGCCGACCGGCAGACGCTCGCGGACTTCCAGAAGACGATGGCGGGCGTGCAGGGCAATTCCAACGCCGCGATGGCGGCGATGCAGCAGGAAACAGCGCTGCACAAGGAGGTGGCGGACAGCATCAAGAAGAAGTGCGGTGAGGAGCCGCAGCCGCCTTCGCTCGGCGGGTCGGCAGGCAGCAGGGCCGGGAAGGCAGGCGGCGCGGCGCCTACCAGCGCGTCGGAAGAGATCAACCAGGCGTCGGCGGAAGCGGCCGGGATGTCGGAAAGTGAGTACCGGCTGGCGCGGGAGAAGGCGAAGGGCTTCGCGCTGAGCAATACGGAGGTGCAGGGTGGCAGCGATACGCCCGATGATGAAGCGAAGGCGATCAACCAGGCCCTGGCCCAGACCCGCGCGCTGATAGACGAGGCGAACAAGGCGAACGTGCCGTTGATGTGAGAGCTGCCCTGGTCGGTCTCGCACTCGCCGTCGCCGGGCTGCCGGCCCCGAACATCGGGGCTGGTCCGTCGCTCGCGGTACGCGCGCCGAGCGGGTGGGAGACTTGGTGGCACGCGGATGCCGCGCCCAGTGCGTGGCGCGCGCCATTGCCGGCGGTGACGGACCGGGTGGCGTGGCGGCAGGTGGCCCCGGGACTGGAACGGGGCGAGTTCTCGCTCTCGGGTGATGGCGAGGCGTTCCGCGTGCGCGTGATCGTCGCGCGGCTCGATCCGGCGCAGCTCGAGTTCCGGCTGGTGAAGCCGGCAGACGGGCGGGTGTTCGCCGGGCGGTGGGCGGTGGACGAGGCGCCGGAGGAGGCGGTGTTCGCCGTGAACGCGGGCCAGTTCACGGACAACCGGCCGTGGGGCTGGATGGTGCAGGATGGCGTGGAGCGTCAGGTGCCGGGCACGGGCCCGCTGGCACCCGCCGTGGTCGTCGATACCACTGGCGCGCTGCGCCTGGTGTCGCCGGACTCGATCGGCCTGGTGAAGCGGTCAGCCCGGGTGGCGTTCCAGTCGTATCCGACGCTGCTCTCCGGTGACGGTGAGATACCGCTGCCGCTCCGCACCGATGGGCTCGGAGTGGACCGGACGCACCGAGACGCGCGGCTCGCGCTGGGGGTGCAGCGGGACGGGAAGGTGCTGATCGCGATGACACGATTCGAGGCGCTGGGCGGCGTGCTCGCCAATATCCCGCTCGGGCTCACGACGCCGGAGATGGCGGCGGTGATGGGAGCGCTGGGGGCGTCGAGCGCGGTCCTGCTGGACGGGGGGATCTCGAGCCAGATGATGCTCCGGTCGCCGGACGGGACGGAGATGTGGACGGGGTGGCGGAAGGTGGCGCTCGGGCTGGTGGTGATGCCCCGAGCCCGGTGAGCGGTTGAAGTTCTTCGACGAAAAGGACAACCCGACACCGACCGGCGCCGTGGACCGGTTCATCCGCCGGTTCTCATCGCTGAGCTACGGGCTGGCGGTGTTCGTGGTGTATGTGCTGGCGGCCAGTGCCCTGGGCCTGGCGCTGGTGCCGTCGCTACTGCTGGTGACTGCTGCGGGCCCGCGCCTCTGGTCGTGGGAGAACTGGCTCCGGTGGCCGGCGCTCGGGGTGCTCGGCGGGAGCGCGCTGTTCCTCTCCGGGTTCGCGCTGCTCGTCGTGGTGCCCATTTACAACCTCCTGCTCCCCACCCGCCTGCGACACTTCGACGGGGGCTATTTCACGGTCGCGGCGGTGCCGTGGTACCTGCACAACGCGCTGTTCTACCTGGTGCGCTTCACGTTCCTCCCCTTCGTGACGATGACGCCATTCGGCATCCTCTTTCTCCGTGCGATGGGGATGAAGCTGGGCCGGCGGGTGCGGATCTCCAGCGAGAACTTCTCCGATCCGAGCATGATCACGTTGGGTGACGACGTGGTGATCGGGGGCAGCGCGACGCTGTTCGGTCACTACGGGGGGGCCGGTCGGCTGGTGATCGCGCCGGTGGTGGTGGGCGACCGGGCCACGATCGGCGAGAAGGCGACGGTGATGGGGGACGTGGTGATCGGCGAGGGTGCCACGATCATGGCGCATTCGGTGCTGCTGCCCGGCACGAGGGTCGGCGCGCGGGAACGGTGGGGCGGGGTGCCGTCGCGTCTGATCACGGCCGAGGAGTGGAAGGAGTACAAGGCGACGCTGTCGCCCGGCTGATGCCCTGTGCGGCGGCGACTCTCAGGGGCGCGTCTCCGGGGCAGCTGCTTCGGCTCTCGTGCCGTCGCTCCGGGCACCTGCCGGGACCTCGCCGTTCGATCGCGAACGCGCCGGGCTAGGAGCCCCGCCGGTTGGCGGCGTCGCGGCGGACGGTCTGCTTCTTCCCCTTGATCGTCGTGCTGCGCAGTGCCTTGATCACGTCGTCCACCAGTTCCTCCGGCAGTTCCACCAGCGAAAACTTCTCTGCGATTTCGATGGCGCCGATGCTCTTCGCCTCGATACCGGCCTCGTTCGCGATGGCGCCGACGAGGTCCGCGGGGCGCATGTTGGCAGTCTTGCCCGACCCGATGAAGACGCGGACCATCTTCGGGCCGCGCGGTGCAGGCTTCCTCGCGGGCTTGTGTGCCCCCTCTGCGTGTCGGGCGGGCCTCTCCGCCTTCTCGCGCTTCGCCGGCATTGGCGCCGGGGGGATCTCGATCGGTTCCTCCCCCGCCTCCGCCTGATGGGCCAGCTGCACCGCGGCCGCGGCGATGTCCATGATGTCGAACTCTTCGGCCAGCGTCTCCACCACGACCCGGTACCGGTCGAGCCCGCCGGCCGCGATGGTCTCGCGGATGTCGGTGCGGGTGATCTCCAGCCGCTTGGCCTTGATGTCGTGCACCGTGGGGAGCGGCGCCACGACGATCTTCTGCTTCGTGAGGGCCTCGATGCTGCGCAGCAGGCGGTGCTCGCGCGGCTCGGCGAAGGTAATGGCGACGCCCTCGCGCCCGGCGCGGCCGGTTCGGCCGATGCGGTGCACGTAGGTCTGGGGCGATTCGGGGACGTCGAAGTTGATCACGTGGGTGACGCGCTCGATGTCGAGCCCGCGGGCGGCGACGTCGGTGGCGACGAGGACGTCCACGGCGCCGCCACGGGCGCGCTTCATGACGCGGTCGCGCTGAAGCTGGTTCAACCCGCCATGGAGCGCCTCGACGCGATAGCCGCGACCGGAGAGGCTCTCGGCGAGGCTGTCGACCTCGTGGCGCGTGCGACAGAAGACGAGGGCTAGCGTGGGCGCCTCGAGATCGAGCACGAGACCCAGGGCCGGGACCTTCTGTGCACGGGCGAGGACGTAGGCGGTCTGGCGCACCTTGGGGAGCGAGCCGGCCGGGGTCTTCTCGCTGAGCACGAGGACCCGGACCGGATCGTCGAGATGCCGCTCGGCGATCTTGGCGATGCGTGAGGGGAGCGTCGCGGAGAAGAGAGCCGTCTGCCGCTTCGCCGGTGCGGTCTCGAGGATGGCTTCCAGTTCGTCGGCGAAGCCCATGTCGAGCATCTCGTCGGCCTCGTCGAGCACGATGGCGGAGATGCCGCCGAGGTCGAGCGTGCTACGGCGGATGTGATCGAGGGCGCGGCCCGGCGTCGCGACGACGACGTGCACGCCGCGGCGGAGGACGGAGATCTGCTGGCTGAAGGACTGTCCGCCGTAGATCGGAACCGTGCGGGCACCGACAGCGCGGCCGTAGCGATGGAACGCCTCGGCGACCTGCATGGCGAGTTCGCGGGTGGGTACGAGCACCAGTACTGCGGGTCGGGAGGGGGCCGGCGCCTCGGTGGAGAGCCGCTGCAGGAACGGGAGCGCGAAGGCGGCGGTCTTGCCGGTGCCGGTGGCGGCCTGCCCCAGGAGGTCGCGGCCCTCGAGCAGCGGCGGGATCGCCTCGCGCTGCACGGGGGTGGGTTCTTCGTAGCCGAGCGCGGTGAGTGCCTCGACCAGTGCCGGGGCGATGCCGAGCGACTTGAAGGTGGTCATGAGGGGAAGATAGATCGGCGGCAAGGCGGCAAGGCGCCAGGAACTGTGTCGCTAGAGACCGGGCATGTCAAAGCCCTGAGCCTCCAGGACGGACAGCAGCTCCTTTTCCACCTGGGACTCGAGCGGCGTGAGGGGCGGCCGCACGTTGCGCCACTCGGGGTCCCGGCTCCAGTGCGCGACGGCGGTCTTGAGGCCCTGGATCATGGGGAACCTTGCGAAGATGCCGCGGATCGTGTCGAGACTGGCCTGCTTCGCATCGGCGCCGGGATCGCGCCAGGTGCGGTAGACGTCGGCGATGGAAGCGGGGTTCACGTTGGCGGTGGCACTGATACACCCGGCGGCGCGCAGGGGGAGTCCGCGCAGCAGCTTGGTTTCGGCGGCGGGAAAGACCTGAAAACCGCCGGCGGCGAAGGCATCGAGGAACGCCACCGTATTCGACCAGTCGCCGCTGCTGTCCTTCATCCCGGCAACCTGTTCGGGGTAGGCGGCGAGCAGGCGCTCGGTAAGGCCCAGCGAGATCGGTACCATGGAAAACTGGGGGATGTGATAGAGAAAGACGCGGAGCCGAGTGTTGCCTACGCGCTGGATGATCTCCGAATAGGTGCGGAAGAGGCCCTCGTCGCTCACGTTCTTGTAGAAGAAGGGCGGGAGCATGAGGACACCGCCGCAGCCGCGCTTGACCGCGTGTGCGGTGAGGCGGACCGTGTCGGTGAAGGCGGAGCAGCCGGTGCCGGGCATCATGCGGGCGGGGTCGAGACCGGCGTCGATCAGGCGGTCCAGGATAGCGATGCGCTCGTCGACCGAGAGAGAGTTGCCCTCGGAGTTGGTACCGAAGACGGCGAGGCCGACGTCATTCGCCAGGAGCCAGCGGCAATGGCGGATGAGGCGATCGGGGTCGGGCGAGAGGTCGGGCCTGAAGGGGGTGATTACCGGCGCAAAGACACCGGCCATGCGGGCAGCAGGGTTCATGCACACGACCATAAGCGAACGCCCGATTGCCCGGTAGGAGACCGCGCTGTGGGTGGGTTCGGACGGAGCCAGCATGGCGTTCGAGGGGTGCCCCTCCTCAAGGGTCCTCGGGGCCGGGTTTCTGAGGTTCACGCTCAGGTCCACCCGGCAGCCAGACCCTTTCGGAGGGGCACCCCTCTTCGCGCCCAAGCGCGTATCTTCTCGGCCATGACTTCACCCAATCCCACACCCATAGCAGACGAGCTGGACCAGCTCGTCACCCTGTCCAACCTGATAGGCCGAGAGACCCGGCTGGTGCAGCCGGGCGGGGGCAACAGTTCGATCAAGACGACGCTGCCGGATGCGAGCGGGCGCCTGGTACCGGCGCTGCTCGTGAAGGGGAGCGGCACGGACCTGCGCACGATCGGGCGAACGGGTTTCTCGCGGCTGTCGCTTGAGGGGCTAGCGGGGTTGCGGGGCGTCTCGTCGATGAGTGACCACGAGATGATGCGGTTCATGGGCGACTGCATGCTGGGGCGCGAGGGACCGGCGCCGAGCGTGGAGACGCCGCTGCATTCGCTGCTGCCGCACCGGGTGATCGTGCACACGCACGACGTGGCGACGATGAGCCTCACCAACGTGAAGGACGAACTGGCGGAGCGATTGGTGAAGGAGGTCTTCAAGGGCGAGGTGGCGTACGTGCCGTATGCGCGGCCGGGGTTTCCGCTGGCGCGCTCGGTGGACCTGATCGCGGACCGGATACCGAAGGGGACGATCGGGCTCGCGCTGGCGCATCATGGCCTGGTGATCTGGGCGGACGATGCGGACGAGTGCCACGAGCGGCTGATGAAGGCGATCGGGGCGACCGAGGAGTTCCTCAAGGCGAGCCGCCGCGGGCGGCTGGTGCTGGGGCCGCCACGGGTGGGGAACACGGCGAGCGAGGTGCGCTCGCGGGCGGCGGAAGCGGTGCTGCCGGCAATTCGGGGCGCACTGGGTGTGTCAGAGCGGATGATCCTTCACCTGGACGACAGTGACGAGATCCTCACGACGCTCGCGTCGGAGCGGCTGCCGGAGCTGACGGGTCGCGGGGTGGCGACACCGGAGCACATCCTGCGCGCGGGGACGCGGCCGGTGTGGCTGGAGCTCGACCTCGCTGCGCCGGCGGAGGCGCTCGGCATGGCGACGCGGACCCAGATCGCAGCGGCGCATGCGGAATACGTGGCGTATCACGGCCGGCACGCGGCCAAGGATGAAGCGCCGCTCTCCGACTGGGCCAAGGTAGTGCTGGTGCCGGGGCTCGGCATGGTGACGGTGTTCAAGGACAAGAAGAACGCGGTGACGGCGAACGTGTGCTACCGCGCGACGCTCAAGGCGATCGAGAACGCCGAGTCGGTGGACGGGTTCCGGTTCATCCCGGAACCGGAGGTGTTCGAGTTCGAGCACTGGCCGCTGGAGCGCCGGAAGATCGACGAGGAGATCGAGCGGGAGCGGAAGACGCTGCTGCTGGCGCGGCGGGTGGTGGTCGTAATCGGGGGCGGAAGCGGGATCGGCGAAGCGGCGGCGCATGCGTACGCCGAGGCGGGTGCGCATGTGGTGGTGGCGGACCTGGATGGGGCGGCGGCGGAGAGGGTGGCAGCCGCGGTGGTGGCGAAGGCGCCGGGGCGCGCGATCGGGGTGGTGGTGGACGTGCGGGACGACGCCAGCCTGCACCTGCTGTTCACGCGCACCGTGCGGGAGTTCGGCGGGCTCGACAGCCTGTTCTACACGGCGGGCCTGGCGCCTCGGTTCGCGTCACTCACCGCGCTCACGCGGGACGACCTGCAGAAGCAGCTCGACGTGCACTATCTCGGCGCGGTGATGGCGATCTCGGGTGCGGCGACGATCATGCGCCGGCAGGGGCTGGGCGGGAGCATCGTGGCGTCGGTGTCGAAGGCGGCGCTCGTGCCGGGCAAGGATGCGGCGGCGTACGGCGGGAGCAAGGCGGCGATGCTGCAGGCGCTCAGGGTAGCGGCGGTGGAGCTGGGTGGGGACGGCATTCGGGTGAACGCGATCAACGCGGACCAGGTCGAGACCCCGCTGTTCCTCAAGTTCGTGGCGGAGCGCGCGGCGGGGAAGGGGATCTCGGTGGACGAGCAGCTCGAGGTGTACCGGAAGCGGAATCTCCTCGGAGCATCCCTGATCCCGGCGAACGCGGTGGCGGACCTTGCGGTGCTGCTGTCGAGTGACCGGTTCAAGTACACGACGGGGGACATCCTGACGGTGGACGGGGGGTTGCCGGAGGCGTTCCCGCGCTAGTTACCCAGAAGCAGTTTCTCGAATTTCGGGAAGCCGCGGAGCCTCGAAAAGTTCGGGTCGATCCGCAGGCGTGCCGGCGAGAGCAGGTAGGGAACACGGAGCAGGGGTTCGAGTTCCGCGACGGCCTGATCCTTGTCGCCGGTGATGATGTAGACGCGCGCGAGCTGGTGCATGACGTACGGACCGTTGTAGGCGTCCTGGGTCAGGGGCATCAAGGCGACCCCGCGTTGCGCTGACCGGATCGCGTCGGCCTTGCGCCCGGCGTACGCGAGCGACACGCCCTTCAACGCATGCAACTGGGCCTCCTCCGGGGCGCCGCTCAACTGCTGGTCGAAGGCTGCCGCCGCGGTGTCGCCCCACGCGCGAGCCAGGGCGCTGTCGCCGCGGAGCCAGTAGATCTCTGCGCGCGCCAGCGCCCAGCTGCCGCGATCGCCGTCGAAGGCCTCCACCGGCGAGGCGAGCACCAGCGCCTGACGCGGCTCATCCAGCACCCAGCTCAGATCGTGATACGTGGCGAAGAAGACCGCGAGCGCCCTGGGGTCGATAACGCGCTCGGCCTCCTGCAGCACCCGCTGTGCGCCGGCGAGGTCACCCTCGCCCAGGTAGGCGAGGGCCTTCCACAGGATGACCTGCGACGTGGCCGGTGCCACCGCGAGACCGCGGTCGGCGGCGGAACGCGCCTCGGGCCAGCGCCGGAGCACGACGAGCGTCCGGGTCATGTTGTCCACCGTCACCACCGAGCGCGGATCCAGTCGCTGGGCCTGCTCGAGGTGCGCCATGGCCTGGTCCCACCGGCCGAGCGACAGCTCCGCGCGTGCGGCGGCGCTCAGGAGGTCGGTCTGCGTGGGCGCCAGCTGCAGCCCCTTCTCGTATGCCTCCGCTGCCGCCTTCCAGTCGCCCCGGACGTAACCACTGAACTGGCCGAAGGCGAGCAGCGTCGCCGGACGATCGGGCGCGAGCACTTGCGCACGCGCGAGGGCGTCCTGGGCATTGCGGAGTTCGACCGGGGTCGAGGACGCGAAGGTGTACAGGAGCGAATGTGCCCGGGAGAGCTGGGCCCATGCGAGGGCGAAGTTGCCGTCGAGCGCCACGGCCTGGCGGTAGTAGCCGGCGGCGGCGCGCAGGCTCGCGGGATCGTTGACGCTGAGGCCTTGCGAGACGGCCTCGCCCTTCAGGAAGGCGTCGTATGCCGCCAGGTTATCGGTTGGCCGCTCGACGATCTCGGTGCGCTCGGATGTTCCCAGCGCCACGTCGAGGGCGCTCGCCACCTTTCCGGCGATGTCGGCCTGCACCTTGAAGACGTCGGTCAGCGACGCGTCGAACGGCTGCTGCCACTTGGTGGACCCGGTGCTCACCTGGACGAGCTCGGGGTTGACCTGTACCCGGCTGGTGCCGTCGGCGTTTCGAGCCCAGGTCACGGTGCCGGTGAGGAGGTAATCGACACCGAGCTCCTGCCCGATCTGCTGCGGCGGCTTGGTGGCGTTGCGGTACTGAACGGAGCTGGTCCGGGCCGTCACCTGCATGCTGTGCACGGCGGCAAGTTTTCCGCGCACCGCATCGCTCAGCCCTTCGGCGAAGTAGGCGTCGGCGGAGTCGCCGAGGTTCTCGAAGGGCAGCACGGCAAGGCGGGTGACGCCCGACGGCGAGGCCGCCGCGGGGACGCCCGCGGAGCCCGCCTTGCCACGTGTCGCGAACGCCACACCGACGACCGCGACCACCACCGCGACGGCGGCACCCGCGTACAGGCCGCGCCGGGGCCGCTTCACGGTCCTGGTGGAGAGCGTCTGCGTGTTGACCGGCGTGAAGCCCGATTGCGAGCCGGTGAGCGCGCGCACGAACTCCGCCATGTCGGGAAAGCGGTCGTCGGGCTTGAGCGCGAGCGCCTTCTTCAGGGCGCCCGCCACGCGCGGCGGCACCTCGGCGCGCTTCTGCTGCGCGTCGGGCACCGGCGTGGAGAAGCGCGCGGCCATGAGGGCCGCCACGTTGTGGCCGCTGAACGGCGGCTCGCCCACCAGCATCTCGTAGCAGACGGCCGCGAGCGCGTACTGGTCGGCGCGCCCGTCGACCTCGCGCTCGCCGGTGGCCTGCTCGGGCGACATGTAGGTGGGCGTGCCGATTGCGGATCCGGTCTGAGTCAGGTGTTCCGCACTGTCATCGCCTGCGCCGAGTGCGCGCGCCACCCCGAAGTCGGCGACGAGCGTCGAGCCGTCGCGCGAGATGAGGATGTTCTCGGGCTTGATGTCGCGGTGAACCACCCCTTCGGCGTGGGCGTACGACAGCGCCTGGGCCGCCTCTCGCGTGATGCGGAGCGCCTCGTCCACGGTCAGGCGGTTCTCGCGCCGCAGGCGCTCGCGCAGACTCTCGCCGCTCACGTAGGGCATGGTGAACCAGAGCTGCCCGCCGGCCTCGCCGGAATCGTGGACGCTGAGGATGTGGGGGTGCTGCAGGCGGGCGGCGGTGGCGATCTCGCGTCGGAAGCGTTCGGGGCCGAGCGCGTGCGCGAGCTCGGGGAGCAGCACCTTGAGCGCCACCGGGCGCTGGTGCTTCACGTCGCGGGCGAGCCAGACCGTCGCCATGCCCCCGCGCCCGATCTCGCGCTCCAGCGTGTACTGGTCGCCCAAGCCTCTCTGGAGGTCTTCGTGTCGATCCGTCATGGGCTCCGGGGGCTGTGATGACGAGCGTGGCGCGGATGAGAACTATACGGGGCGGGCAGGGGCCAGGGTAGCGGGTGGTGTCACCGGAACCGCCAGGCACGCCGACGGGTGAACGTCATGGCCGGGTGCCAGCCCCGCTGCGCAACTCGCGCAGGAGCCCGGGAAGATCCTGGATCACGACGATGTGCCGGTTCGAGCTCCGCCGCACAAGCGCCAGGGTCTTGCCGTCAGGAGATATGTCAAAGTTCGCGTGCGGACCAGTGCCGACGATCTCGGGAATGGGGAAGAGCACGCGCTGCGACACGACGGTGAGCGCCGGTGCCGTGCTGAGCTGGGCGAACATCATGACGTTGCTCGCGCTGCTGGCGCCGCGATAGTACACGCCCCTGCTGTCGGGCGCCCACACGATTTCGGCGCCCCCTTCCTGCGACACCTGCACCTGGTCTCCCTCGCCCGAGAGCGGTTGGACATAGACCTCTTCCCGGCCCGACTTGTCGGAGGTGAAGGCGAGCCAGCGCCCGTCGGGCGAGGGCGTCGCGTAGCGTTCGAGGTAGTTACTCGCCACCAGTGGCTCGATCGGACCGTGTCCGCCCTTCCCGACCCGGGCGATGTCGCTACCCGACTGGCCGCTCAGGTCGTTGGCTTCGGTGATCAGCGTACTTCCGTCGCTGAGCCACGTTCCGGTGTAGTTGAGGTGCGGCGACACCAGCAGGGACTCGGGTGGTTCGGTGCTGCCGGGCCGGGTGCGATAGATCCCTTGCAGGTGGTCCTGGTTCGACAGAAAGGAGGTGTAGATGATGGAGCGCCCGTCGGGGCTCCAGGTTGCGTCGTGCCCATCCTTCACGAACGTCGCCCGGGTACGCGAATGCTGGTCGAGCGAGAAAATCCAGACGTCGCGCCCTTCGCTCGTCGTAATGTCGAATGACACTCGTCGGCCGTCGGGAGAGAAGTTCGGCGCGTGGATGGCGGGCTGATCGGCGAGAATCACCTCCATGGTGCCGCGCATGTCCGAGAGGACCAGCGACGGCGGGCCTTCCTGCACATACGTGAGCGTTCCGTTCCTCGCGACGGCGAAATTGGGGAGAAAGTTGCCGCTGAGGGCCGCTCCGGTCGCCACCTGCACCGCTGATCCCAGGACCTTATGGCGTTGCGCGTCGAAGGGGGCGGCGGTGATGGAGCCATCGGGCAGGGCGCATATAAGTTCGCCCTGGGCTGCCCGCAACTCGAGGATCGGCCCGTCGACCAGCGGCGTCAGTTCGCCGGTCCGGAGATCGAACACCATGCCGGGTCCGCTGGCGGTCGAGGCCGGTGCGCGCACCACGAGCGCGGTGTGGCCGTCGTCCAATATCTGCGCCACACGAAGCCCCTGCCGCGTCTCCCGCCATTTCAGGAGGGGAATCAGCGAGTCGGTCGGTGTGAGACGTGTCAATCCACTGACGCCTACTCCGGTGAACCAGTAGTCGCCGTCAGGCGCCCAGGCGCCGACGAAGCTTGTTCCCGGCAGGGCAATCGCGCGGGGCGCTCCGCCTTCGATCGGGAGCCGGAAGCTGCCGCTGGGCGAGGCGCCGATGACCGAACGCCCGTCGGGCGTGATGATCGGGTCGCGCAGGCCCTTCGAACCGAGGATTTCGACCGGCGTCGGCATGTCGAGACGCTGGAGAAAGAGCGTGGTGGTGCTGTCGCGGGTGCCGACGTAAACGATGGCGTCGCCGGCCGGGGTGATCGCGATGAGGCGGCCCCCAACGGACAGGGCCGGCCCGCCCAGTGCGGGCGCGATGAGGGCGAGTCGCGCCGGCGGCACCAGTGAGGCGGCGGTCGCGGCCGGGCGCCGCGCAGCGAACCAGGTGGCGGCGGCGGCGATGAGGGCGGTCGCGGCGATGATCGCGCCGAGACGTGAGGGCGTGAGCGAATGCGGACCCAAGGGGCGCGCGTCCGTCGCGGCGATGGCACCCGGGGTACGATGGGTGAACGTCGCGCTGCCGAGCGCGTCGGCGAACTCCTTCGCGGTGCCGAAGCGATCCGCCGGGAGCTTCTCGATGGCGGCAAGGACGGCCGCCTCGACGTTGGGCGGTATGGTGTGGCGCTGCTGGACCAGCGGCCGCGGCTGCTCGGTGACCACGCGGGCGATGATGGCCTGCATGGTCGATCCGGTGAACGGCGGGTCTCCGGTGAGCATCTCGTAGGTGACGCACCCCAGCGCGTAGATGTCGGTACGCGCGGTGAGGTCGCGCTCGCCCATGGCCTGCTCGGGACTCATGTAGGCTGGGGTGCCGAGCGACATGCCGGTCTCGGTCATCCGGGTGCCGCCGGCGCGGCTCGCGGCGAGCGCGATGCCGAAGTCGGCGACGATTGCGCGACCATCGTGCAGGAGGATGTTCTCCGGCTTGATGTCGCGGTGGATCACTCCGTGGCGATGGGCATAGTCGAGCGCGCTGGCGACCTCGGTCGCTATGCGTACTGCATCGCCGAGCGGGAGCTGCTTCTCGCGGGCGAGGCGCGCGCGGAGGGACTCACCGTCGACGTAGGGCATGACGTAGAACAGCAGGTCGTGGGTCGCGGGTCCTGCACTGCCGTCGTGGGTCGTGGGTCGTGGGTCGGGCGAGAGGGGAACCGCCCCTGAATCGATCAGGCCGAGAATGTTGGGGTGTTGGAGGTTGGCGGTAGTGCGGATCTCGGCGAGAAAGCGCTCGGCCCCGAGTACGGCGCCGAGTTCGGGTCGCAGGAGCTTGATCGCGACCTGGCGGCCGTGCTTGAGGTCCGTCGCGAGGTAGACGGTGGCCATGCCGCCCGCGCCGATCTCGCGCTCGATGCGATAGCGGTCGGCGAGGGCGGAAGCGAGGCGGGACGCGGCGTCCGGCATGATGACCTAGATGCGCGGGAGGGTCAGGGTGTGCCAGCCGAGGCCTGCGACTCCATCAGCGCGGGCCAGTTCTGCAGATAGCGGAACTCGGTGGCGCGCCCCAGGCGCACCATGATGAAGCTCTTTCCATCGGGCATGACATCATAGTTAGCGTGTGGCGTGGACGTCTCGAAGTCGGCGTCGTCGAAGAGCGGGATGCGCGCGACGACGCGGAATCCCGGCTTCGTTTCCACCTGTGCCGCGATGAGCTGGGGCGAGCCGTTGACCGGGCCGCGATAGAAGAGTTCGCGCCCGTCGCGGGACCAGATCGGCTCGGTGCCGCCGTTCTGCGAAACGACCACCTTGCCGCCAGGCCCCGGGTAGGGGCGCACGTACACCTCGGTGCGGCCGGATTCATCGCCGACGTAGGCGAGCCAGCGTCCGTCGGGCGAAAGGGCGGGGAAGGCCTCGCTGTACCGGCTGTCGAGGAGCGGCGTTCCCTTGCGGTCGGGGCCAGTGAGGGGCACGGCGACGATGTCGAACCCGCCATTGGACACCGAGGTGACCTCCACGCCGATGCCGGTGCGCCCGTCGGGCGTCACCGCGTGGATGGAGAACTGCGGCCCCAGGAACAGGACCGTGTCGGCACCGCCGGTGCCGTCGGTGTTGCGGATGAGCGTCCCGATCCGGTTGTTGCCCACCACGGCGAACACCATGCGCCGGCCATCCGGAGTCCAGACAGCGTCGTGCCCGCTGGACTCGAAGGTGAGCCGGTTGAGGGTGGTGTCGACGAGGTCGAGGAGCCAGACGTCCCGCTCGGTATCGGCGATGTCGAGCGATACCTGCCGCCCGTCGGGAGAGACGCGCGGGTTGTGATAGGACCTGGGCGACGCGAGCAGCGTGCGTACCCGGCCGTCGCGATCGACGCGAGCCAGGCTCGCTGGCTGCACGGAGATGTATGCGAGCGCACTCCCGTTGCGCGCAAGGGCCACCTTGGGCCGGCCGCCGCGCGTCGTCTGCGCCTGGGCGGCGAGGGGACGCGTCGCGCCAGTGACACGCTTGCCGTCGAACCGCGCAGCGTACAGCACGCCGACCGGGTCCGTCCACACGAGGTACCCGTTGGCCACCGCGGCCCAGCTCGCCGACTGGGTGGTCAGCGCGGTCCTCTTGCCAGAGGCTGGGTCAACCAGCACCAGGTGCCCGGCGGGCCAATTGTCGGTGCCGATGACGAGCAGCCGGCCATCGGGCTCCACTTCCATGACCTCGAGGCTCTGCTCGTGCAGCGAAGTGTCAGGCGCAGCGACCGTGTCGAGCACCCCCGAGGCGTGGAGCAGGGCCAGATGCCCGGAACTCAGGGTGACGGCATAGCCATCCTTCCCGTTCCATCGCAGCACCGTGACGTTGATGCCGCGTGGGAGCGGGATCTCGACCGATGCGCCGCCCTTCGCTGGCAGCTTTCTCCAGGAGGTGTTGCTCGCGTTGCCGTAGCTGATCCACTGCGCGTCGGGCGAGAGGACCGGTCCGATGGCGCCTTCCGTGCCTGGAATCGGCGTGCCGACGGGGTCGCTGAGATGGCGCGCGTAGATATGGGTGACGCCGCCTACGTCGACGTTGTACACCACCAGCTGCCCGTCGGCCGACAACGTGGCGCCGGGCTCGGCCCATGGCGTGACGCGTTGCTCAGGGGGAATGGTGATCGACAAACGCGCCGGGGGCGCGGCGGGTGCGCGCCATGCTCCGTGGAGGAACCAGCCGGCGAAGCCCGCGGCGGCGGAAATGAGAGCAGTGGCAACGAGCAATCCGAGGCGGGCAGGGCGGGTCAGGCGGGCAGGGCGGGCGGCGCTGGTGACGACCGTCTGAGCATAGCTCGCACCCTTGCCGGTGCCGTCGAGCGCGTCGGAAAAGTCCCTCGCCGTCCCGAAGCGATCGGCCGGAAGCTTCTGCAGCGCCGTCAGCACCGCGTGTTCCACGGACGAACTCACCGTGGGGCGCTTGGGGCGGAGCGGCGGCGGTGTCTCGGTCAGCACCTTGGCCACGATTGCCTGCGAGTTGGGGCCGGTGAAGGGGGGTTCGCCGGTGAGCATCTCGTAGGTCATGGCGCCGAGCGCGTACACATCACTTCTCGCCCCGATGTCGCGCTCGCCCATGGCCTGTTCGGGTGACATGTAGGCCGGTGTGCCGAGGGACATGCCGGTCTGGGTCATGCGGGAGCCACCGGCCTGCTGTACCGCGAGTGCGATGCCGAAGTCGGCGACGAGGGCCGAACCCTCCTGGAGGAGAATGTTCTCGGGCTTGATGTCGCGGTGGACGACGCCCTGGCGGTGGGCGTAGTCGAGAGCGGAGGCGACCTCCTTGGACAGCCGCACGGCGTCGTCGATGGGGAGCTGCTTCTCGCGGGTGAGGCGGTTCCGCAGGGATTCTCCGGCCACGAACGGCATCACGTAGTACAGCAGCCCGTCCGCTTCTCCTGAATCAATCAATCCGAGGATGTGCGGATGCTGCAGGTTGGCCGTGACCTTGATCTCGGCGAGGAAGCGATCGCCGCCGATGACGGCACTGAGTTCGGGGTGGAGGACCTTGATGGCGACCTTGCGGCCGTGCTTCAAGTCTTCGGCGAGATAAACGGTGGCCATGCCGCCCTGGCCAAGCTCGCGTTCGATGCGGTAGCGGTCATTGAGGGCGGATGAGAGGCGGTCGAGGGTCGTGATCATCCTGAAAAGTGCATGGCCGCGATGCGGGCGACTAGGGCCACAGTGGTCCTCAAGGTTGAACCTCCCCACGCCTGGTGCACATCAACGGCTACTCCCTGCCTTTGCTTAAGGCTTCGGGCCAGTCACTTCTAAATGGCAAACTGCCATCGGATGCCCAAAAGTACAAATTGTGGCGGGTTGGATACATGGTCTCAAAAACCGTCACATTCGTGAAATGAGGAGCAAGGAAACGGTACAGGTCTTCCTTGCTCTTAAATTCATACTCATGATGTGAAAGCGATTTCGTTCCATCGGACTTCTCGACAATTGTGTATCCGCTGAGGATGCCCTCACTCGTCAGCCTTGACTTGATGTGTCTGAGCAGCTGCTCTATCTCGTCCGGCGTGAAGTGCTCAATCGCGGCATCCCAAACGATATTGTCAAACTCGCCCGCAGGCATAGCCGTACGGATATCGGCCAACACAAAGCTGACGTTGGATACACTATTCTTCCTTCTCGCTGTCTCAATAGCTTTAGGATCAAAATCACAGGCTATGACGTGCCTTGAACGAAGGCTATAGTAGTTCCTTGCGTTGAACCCGTCGCCGCATGCCAGTTCAAGTACGTCACCCCCTCGCAGCGCCAGACTTCCAAACACACCGCGTTCTTGCCACAATGAGTTTCTCGATGCAAGCCATCCATAGAACAAGTCAATCTGATGGTCGAAATGCTCCGGCTGGGGTGGAAGTCCCCATTGAACCGCCATCAGCCGCCTATGTGCTCCTGACACCCAACGGCTTGCCAGCCACGCCTCAATCGAAAAGGCAGTCTCAAGAAAAGGCTTGGTAAAGGCCAGGTGGTGCAACACCGTCCTTAGCGCGCTTTTCGTTTGTTTCACTGTATGACTCCGGCGAGGTAGACAGTGGCCCTGCCGCCCTAGCCGAGTTCGCGCTCGATGCGGTAACGATCGCTCAGAGCCGACGCGAGACGGGCGGGTGCGCTGGTCAAGCAGGTCCCTTTGCTTCGGTCAGGATAGCGACGGCCGGGACGGCTTGCGAACCGTGCGGCCCACCAGGATGGTGATGTTGTCGGAGCCGCCGTCTTCCAGGGCATCGTTGAGCAGGTCCTGGCAGACCTGCCGCGCCGAGGTCATGGTGCGGAGCCGCTCGGCGATACGCTCGTCGGAGACGTGCTTGGTAAGGCCATCGCTGCAGAGGAGCCCCACCTGTCCCCAGAACTGATCCATCTGGGTGACCACCGGCGCCGCCTGGTGTCCGCCGATGGCGCTCGAGAGGACGTTGGCCCAGCGCGTGCGCGGCGCGTCGGTGCGGGTGAGGATGCCCTGTTCCACCAGCTGCTCGGCCATGGTCTGGTCGCGGGAAATCTGGATGAGCTTGTCGTCGCGCATGATGTAGCAGCGGCTGTCTCCCACCTGGAGGAGATAGGCGCGGGGCCAGATGCCGATCCACAGCGTGAGGGTGGTGGCCATGCGGCGATGCTCCTCGTCGTCGTGCGCGTGCTCGAGGATGGCGGCGTGGACCTGCATCGCTGCGTCGGCGATGGCATCGGAAAAAGCGGCTTCGCGGTTGTTCTCGTGGGTGTGGTAGGCCTTGACGCACTGGGTGACATAGTCGGTGACGCGCTCGACGGCGAGGCGGCTCGCCTCTTCGCCCGACTCGGTGCTGCCGACGCCATCGGCGACCATGGCCATGAACGCGAGCCGCTTGGCCGGGGGCCAGTGGGTGTCGGGCGGGAGGCTCGTGAGGTGGATCTCCACCTGCCGCCGGAGCGACGCGATGAGGAAGTGGTCCTGGTTGGTCTTCCGCACCCTGCCGGTATGGGTGAGGCCGAACATGTCCAGTTCCTCGTCGGTCGGCCTGCGGGCCAGCTCCGCGGCCGTCGCGGCATCGATGGGTGCGGTCATGGACGGATCCTCGTTTGCCCCTTGCATCACGGCGTGAACCCGACGCTGCGCCAGAGCGGCGCGGGCTCGAAGTAGCGGCCGTCGGCGATCACGAAGCGGACGTTCCGCGTATCGCTGATGCGCTCGAGTGGATTGCCGGATACTACCAGTACGTCCGCACGCATGCCCGGTTGCAGGGTGCCGCTTTCCTTCTCCAGCCCCATGGCGCGCGCGGGGACGATGGTCGCCGCCTGGATCGCCTCCATCGGCGTGAACCCCGCCTGCACATAGAGCTCCATTTCCCGGTGCAGGCTGTAGCCTGGCACAGTGAGGTCGGTGCCGGCGACGATCGGGACGCCGGCCTGGTGCAGGGCTCCAATGATCTCCAGCAGGGTGCGGAACCGCGCCTGGGCCTTCGCGGCCTCGGCGGGCTCGGCGCCGGTATGGGTCAGCGCCTGGCGGAGTTCCGGGGCCACCTTGTCCACCCCGGGCTCGAACGCGCTCACGGGCTCATCTGCAGGATGCGCGTTGAGCTCGAACAGCGCAATCGTGGGGTCGATGACGATATGGTGCTCGACCAGGAAGGCGATGGCCTTCTGCGCCTCCGGGGAGTCCATCGCGAGGGGCGTGGAGTCGCCTGGCGCGCGCATCATCCGGTAGACGAACGAAATGTGGTTGATCTGGTCCATTCCCGCTGCGACGCCCTGATACCCGTCCATGCCGCGGGGCACGTGACCGGTCACCGTCATGCCAAGGGCATGCGCCTCGGCGGTGATGGCCTGGAGCACCTCGGGGGAGAGGCTGCTGTAGACCTTGATCTGCTCGAGCCCGGCGTCGTGATAGCGGCGCACCCAGGCCGCGCCCTGCTCGGGCGTGGCGGCGCGGGCCAGGCCGATGCCGGTGGGCACGTCGCCATCGATGATGCCGGCGGCGAGGAGGCGGGGGCCAATGCCGTGCCCGCTGTTGAGGACCTCGCGCGCGCCCAGGAGGAACTCGAGCTGGTTGCCGACATCGCGGGCGGTGGTGATGCCGGAGGCGAGGTAGATCGGGCCCCACTCCACCTGGGCGTAGTGCGCGTGCATCTCCCACAGCCCCGGGAGCATGGTGGTGCCGGTGCTATTGACGACCCGAGCGCCGCGGGGTATGCGCACCTCGGCGCGCGGGCCGGCCGCGACGATCTTCGTGCCGCGGATGACGATGGCGGCGTCGGGTACCGGCGGTGCCCCGGTGCCGTCGATGAGCGTGCCGCCGACCAAGGCGATGAGCGTGTCGGTGGTGCGCGCGGCACCGGACCCAGACAGGGCAGCGATGGCGTCCCCGGCGGCAAGCTTCACGAACGTGCCGGTCGCCGACTCGAAGCCCTCGCGCACCGCCTGCACCGGATCAAACTCGGCGTCGATGGTGACCGCAGCGATCAGGTCGCCCCGGGCATCAAGCCAGAGCGTCTCCCGTCCCCAGATGAGTCCCGCCACGCTGTAGCGCTGGAGGATGACGGAGCGGTCGGCGACGGTGATGGTGTCGGTGCCGCGCGCCGTGATATGGAGGCTGGCCGCGGGCGCCAGGGGGAGTGTCGTCGGCCGGCCGCGGCGCAGCCACTCGCGCATGACCGCCTGCTGGACGGCGATGGGCGCGTAGCCGCGGGCGGGGAAGGCGCCCTTCGCGAGTACCGTGACGGTGGTGCTGTCCTCGCGGATCCGCGCCGAGTCGCCGAGCATGGTGACGTCGAGGCTGACGGTGGACATGCGCGAGGTCTGGCCGCCGAGCGTGAAATGCATGGGGCGCGCGTTGGCGGCGTAGTCGAGCGTCGCGGTGAGCGTGACGGGGGTTCCACGGTCGGTGAAGGTGAAGTCGGTGCTGAGCCGGCGCGCACCGTCGGGTTCACGGGTGATGCGCCAGGTCTCGCGGCCGATGGGGTTGCCGATCTTGTGCAGGATGAACACCCCTTCCATCTGCGACGCTCCCTGCACCCTCCCCGCAACCGCCCGTGACGGCGTGCCCAACCCTCCAGCTGCAACCGCAACCTGCAACGCGGCAAGGACGCTGTACGGTCTCATGCGCGCTGGTAGACGACGATGGTCGAGAAGCGCCGGAACGCCTCGCGCCTGGCGGGCGGCGAGATCCGGTCGAGGAACTCCCACAGCCACGCGAACCGCATGGTGCGTCCGAGCCGGCGGCCCTCGAAGAACGTGGAGCGGTGCTCGATCTCGCGCCATCCGAGTGCCGCGAAGAACCCGGGTGCGTCGGCCGGGCCGAAATGGACGGGGGCGTTGCCGGCGCGCAGCGACGGGGCCCAGCTCTTCTCCATCATCTTCAGCAGGCCGGGGCTCGCGATATCGGACAGCCAGAACTGGATGGCGGGAATGTCGTGCAGGTCGCGCGCGAGGTTCGTCACCTGCTCCGGCTGCAGGTAGATGAGCAGGCCCTCGGTGATGACCAGCACCCGCTTCGCGGACGCGCCGACGGCGCGGAGGAGTTCGCGCCGGGCGAAGCCGTCGGCGAGGTCGACCCGCGTCGGCTCGTAGCGGCACACCGGCCGCTCCGCGCCCATGATCGACTGCTTGTAGTCGAGCATGTCGGGGAGGTCGACGTCGATCCAGCGGAGCGTGGGCGGCAATGAAAGGCGCCAGGGACGTGCGTCGAGGCCGGCGGCGAGATCGAGCACGGTGTCGATGCCGTCGGCCTTGATGCAGCGGAGGATGATCTCGTCCATCACGGCGGTGCGGGTGACGAGGGGCCACGACAGCTTCCGCCCGCCGGGCAACTGCTCGAGGATCTGGAAGCCGCGCTCGCCGGCCAGGCGCCGGGCGTATGGATCGCGGAAGATGGCGTCGGGACGCTCGGTCTCGAGTGCGCGATAGCAGGCGACCCACAGGGCGGTGTCGGAGATATGGGTGATCTTGCCGGCGATGTCGGCGGGATTCGGCTCGAAGCTCACCCGGCAAAGATGCTGTGACACGCAGCGGGCCGCCATGGCGTCCACTGATTAACCTTGGGGATGCGAATGTTCCTGGCGATGCTGGGCGTACTCGGAGCGATGGCGGGGTGCGGAGGCGATGACGGGCCGGCCCCGGCGCGCAGCTTCCGCATGGGCCCGGTCGACCGGACCACGGAGGCGGAGGCGCTGACCGCGGCAGGGCGGAGCATCACGGAGCCGGCAGCGCGACCGACCTGCAGGAATTCCCGTTCGTGACGGTGCCGGGGCTCTCGGATGATCCGCGGCTCGTGCCGTTTGCGCGGGCGGGCCTGGTGGACACCGTGGTCGTGCCCAAGCCCGCGCTCGCGGTGTGCGACAGCGACTTCGCCGTGCTGCTGAGATGACCGTCGTCGTCATCGCCAACCCGGTGGCGGGGCGGGGTCACGCGGTGGCGGCGGCGCGGTCGGCGCTGGCGTTGATCGAGAAGCAGGGCGTCGAGGTGGTGCTGCAGGAGACGACGGCGCCGGGGCACGGGCGCGAACTGGCCCGGGCGGCCGCAAAGGGTGGTGCCGACTGTGTGCTGGCGGTGGGCGGGGACGGAACGCTCAACGAGATCGCGAGCGGACTGGCTCACACCGCCTGTGCCATGGGTGTGCTTGCGGCGGGCCGGGGGAATGATTTTGCGGGGGCGCTGGGCTTGCCGCACGACCCTGCGTCCGCGGCGACTTCGGTGCTGTCGGGGCTCTCGACCGCCACCGATCTCGGCGTCATCAATGGTCACCTTTTCCTCACCGTCGCAGCGGCTGGTTTCGACGCGGCGGTAGCGCGGCGGGTGCACGGGGGCGGGTTCCGGATGTTCGGGGGCCAGGCGTACCTGGCGTGCGCGCTCTGGATGCTGCCGTCGTGGCCGGCGCCCCGCCTCCGCATCCGGGGTGATTTCGGCGAGCGGGAAGGGCCTTATCTTCTCGCGGCGGCGGGGAACACGACGCGCTACGGTGGCGGCATCATGATGACGCCGGGGGCGTCGCCGCACGATGGATTGCTCAACTGCTGCCTCATCCGCGACCTCTGGCGGGTGCGCGCGCTGGCCCTGCTGCCGCAGACCTACTCGGGCAGTCACGGCCGCTACGCCGAGGTGGAGATGGTGCAGACGCGGCAGCTGGAAATCGAGGCGGATGGCCCGGTATTCATGACGGCAGATGGCGAACTGATGGGTGAGTCGCGCGCGGTGATCGAGGTGGCGCGGGGCGCACTGCTGATTCAAGGGAGAGTTCAATGAACGGTCGGAGTGCACGGTGGTGGACGCTGGGCGCGAGTGTGGTGGTTGTGGTGGCGGCATGCGGCAAGGACCGAAGCAAGGCATCCACGCAGGGGGTAGTCGACCCCAAAGCCCGGTGGGCGCTCGATAGTGCGCGCAGGGAAGCCGACGTCGCGGCGGTTGCGGCGCCGAGCGAACTCGCGGGCTCGACCTGGCGGCTGGTGCGGCTGCAGTCGTCGGATGACAAGGTATTCACGCCCGAGTCACGGGCCGTCTACACGGTGGCGTTCGGCCGGGACGGGAAGGTGGCCGTGGTGGGTGGCTGCAACCGGGGCACCGGCACCTGGACTGCCACACTGCCCAGCGGGCTCACCTTCGGTCCCCTGGCCACGACGCGGGCGATGTGCCCACCGGAATCGCTGTCGGCACGTTACCTGGGCGACTTCCAGTACATGCGATCGTACCAGCTGGTGGGGGGACATCTCTACATCAGCCTCATGGCCGACGGCGGCATCTACGAGTTCGCGCCGGAGGTGGACGTCGCGGTGGAATGGGGTGTTGGAGACGCCGCGCCGGAAGTCATTTTTTCCTGCAGCGACTCGACGGGGGCGCGGAGCCGCATCTTCGCAAGCTTCGAGGGAACCAAGCCCGACCGGGTGTCGCTCAGACGGCAGAGGAAGACCATCGTGTTGCCCCAGGTGCCCTCGGCGAGCGGCGCCAAGTACGAGGGGTCGGGGGTGATGTTCTGGAACAAAGGGCGCGACGCGATGGTGACGTGGCACGGCGTCAACCTCAATTGCGCCACGACCAAGGAGTGAGGCTGCACGCCGCGGCGCTCAGCGCCATGATGGTGCTGGCCGCGGCTCCATCGCCGGGCGCGACCCAGGTGACGCCGGGCCGCGTCGTCTGGCATGACCTGGTGACGCGGAACCTCGAGGTGTCGAAGGCGTTCTATGGCGGGTTGTTCGGCTGGACGTGGCGTGCGCCGTCGTCGGGGAAGGGCGTCAGGTACGTGGTGGCCGAGATGGCGGGCGTGGCGATGGCGGGGATCGGGGAGTCGCGCGAGGGGAAGGTGAACGCATCACAGTGGATCACCTACTTCGGGACGGACGACGTCGGAAAGACGGCGAAGGCGGCGGTGGACTCAGGGGCGAAGCTGGTGGTGCCGCCGACCCGGACGGGAAGCTGGAACGACGAGAGCGCGCTGCTCACCGATCCGCAGGGCGCGCCGTTCGCGCTGATGAAGCCGGGAGGCGAACCGGACGACAGTGCGACGCTGATCAATGGCTGGCTCTGGGTGGAGCTGTGGGCCAGCGATGTGACCGCGGCCGCGGCGTTCTATGGCAACCTGCTGGGCTATGAGCGCAGGGCGGTCACGGTCGCGGGCAAGGACTACACGCTGTTCCAGCAGGACGCGACGCCGATGGCCGGGTTGCTCAAGATCCCGGTGAAAGATGTGCGCCCCAACTGGCTGCCGACGATCCGGGTGGCCGACGTGAACGCGATGGTGACGCGCACAGTGGCACTGGGCGGGAGGGTGATTCTCGCGCCACGGGCGGATGTGCGGAACGGGACGGTGGCGATCATCGCGGACCCGACGGGCGCAGCGCTGGCGTTGCAGGAGCGGACGGGATGCGAGACGTCGCCGGAGGGATGTCGATGAACCGCGCCGGATCGCGGAGTTCCCTGCTGCTGCTCGCGTTCCTGCTGCTGGGTGGGGCGGCGTGCGCCGGCGTAGGTACGACGATGTCGGTGAGCGTCGGGTTCGGCGCGCCGGCGCCATGGGGTGCGGCGACCATCGAGACGTCGGTGCCGATGGGGTATGGCTGGTAACGCGTGAGGACGAACAGCGTTGCGTGAGCGGTGAGCGGGCCCTGGAGTCAGGGCCCTCTTGCCGAGTATTTCGCCAGCCCCGCCGGATCCGCATCCTTCCAGTTCTGCTTCAGCGTCGCTTCCGCCTGTATCGCGACGCTGGTGTCTCCCGCGGCGCGGGCGGCGCGGGCCAGTCCCAGCAGCGCGAGTGACCGGCCGGGCGCCATCGCCAGCGCGCGCGTGAATTCCTTCTGCGCCTCGGCGGACTGTCCCTGCGCCAGCAGCAGTTCTCCCAGCAGCTCATGCGTCGGCTTCACGATATCGGGCGGGCCGTACTCCGCGGCGAGGCCATCCTCGAACGTGGTGGCTTCACGGAGGAGCGCCATGCCTTCCGCTTGCCTGCCGGCACCGATGTGTACCAGGCCGCGGAGTTCCTTCTCCAGCGCCACGCCGGTCTCCACCCGCCCATAGCGGTCGGACATGCCCTGCGAGTTGATGCGGGCGAGCTGGTCGACCGCTGCTGCCGCCGTCTCGAGATGGCCTCGCTTCCAGCCTGCGAAGCCGGTGGTGAAGACATCGATCGCCTGGGGCGCGGTGCCGAGCGCGGTGGTATCCAGCTTCCACTTGATCACCGGGTCGTTCCATTCCTCGGCGTCGATGACCTGCTGCGCCCGCATGAGCACCAGGTAGAACCGTGACCCGGGCGAGGGCTGCGCGGGCATGTTGGCGCGGGTCATCTCGATGATCCGGCGCGCATCGGCGTACTGTCCCTCCTGAAGCAGCCCGTACTGCATCCAGCTGGTGTAGTGTCCCGGGCGCCACCTGGCGCTGTCCGGGCCGGACGCGATGACGTTCTGCTTCACCACTTCCGGCCACATGCCGAGCGCCAGGAAGATGTGCGTAGTCATGTGCTGCGCGTGATCGGCGCTGGGCGCGATCTCGGAGTAGCGCCGGGCGGCGTAGAGGCCGATGGGCGCGTGGACCGGATCGTCGAAGGCGTGGATGACGTAGTGCGCAGCGCCGGGATGCTCGGGATTCCTTCGCAGCACTTCCTGCGCGAGGGCACCGGCCCGCATGTAGGTGGGCACGTTGCGCACGGCCTGGCTCAGTGACATGAGCGAGAGGGCGAAGAAGGACAGGGCCTCGTTGTCGGCGGGGTCGGCGGCGGAGAGCTGCTCGAGCGCGTGCGAGAAGAGGGTGTCGCGCCTCGCCTTGGGACCGTCGCCGTAGAGAATCTCGGCGCTGGCGAGCCAGGCCTGTTCCCGCGGCGTGGGCGCCTTCGCCTGCCGCTCGGCGGGGGTGGCGCCGAGCCGGGCGAGGACGGCGCGGGCCGCGTCCAGGTTCTGCTCGTTCCAGAGGCCGTGGGTGTAGGTCATCGCCTCGCCCCAGTAGGCCAGGGCAAAGCCGGGGTCCTGCTGCTGGGCCTCGCGGAAGGCGGCCGCGGCGTCGTCGAACTCGAAGCTGTGCAGGAGCTTCACCCCGCGGAGGAAGGCGGGCTGGGCCGCCTCGCTGCCGGAGTTGGGAAAGACGATGACGCCGAGCTGTTCCTGCGCCGACGCGGGGGAGGCCGAGGCGACGAGGAGTGCGGCCACGAGGGCACGAATCCGGACCTGTTTCATGCGGAGAATATGGGCTCCCGGCCGTCGCAAGTCACCTATATTGAATCTCCATGTTTCCAATCCGCGACGACAACCCGACACTGCGCACGCCGGTGGTCACGTACGGGCTCATCGCCCTCAACGTGGCGGTCTGGGTGCTGGTGCAGGGGATGGGCACCGAGCCGCGCCTGATCCAGTCGGTGTGCGCGCTGGGCATGATCCCCGGCGAACTGTTCCAGACTCTCCCGGCCGGCACCGAGGTGCCTGCGGGCAACGGGGTCGCGTGCGTCCTGGGCGGCGCGCACACCTGGTGGACGCCGCTCACGTCGATGTTCCTGCACGGCGGCTGGCTACACCTCATCGGCAACATGTGGTTCCTGCACGTCTTCGGGAACAACGTGGAAGACTCGATGGGGCGGGTGCGCTACTTCGTGTTCTACATCCTGTGCGGCCTCGCCGCGGCGCTGACGCAGGCGTTCCTGAGCCCCAGCAGCGCGGTGCCGATGGTGGGCGCGTCGGGTGCCATCGGCGGGGTGATGGGCGCGTACGTCGTGCTGTACCCGCGCGTGCAGATCCACATGCTGATCTTCCTATTCGTGTTCGTCACCCGCATCGTGGTACCGGCCTACTGGATGCTCGGCTACTGGTTCCTGATCCAGGTGTTCAGCGGCTACGGCACGCTCGGCACCGACCGAGGCGGCGTGGCGTTCTGGGCACACACCGGCGGGTTCGCGGCGGGAGCGCTCCTGGTGATGCTGTTCCGCAATCCCGAACTCGTGGCGGAGCATCGCGCGCGCCTGCAGAACTGGACGCGGGGGCAGTTCAGGGAACAGTCGTGAGTCGGCAGTCGTGAGTCTGCACCGGGTCGTTGGTCGTGGGTCGTGGGCCATCCTGCCTGCGCTCCTCGCCGCGTGTGAGCACGGTCCCGACCCGGCGGCGGCATTCGCGGGCGTGATCCCGAAGCCGGTGTCCGTGGTTCCCGGCGCCGGTCACTTCACCCTTACAGATGCCACCGTCATCGTGGCGCCGCCTGCTTCGCAGGCGGCAGTGGACGTCGCGCACCATCTCTCGGAGAGCTTCGGTGCCGCGACCGGCTTCGCGCTTCCCGTCGGGCCGGACTCGACCGGGAATGCCATCGTGCTCGTGCCCGGGGGCGATTCCGCGCTCGGAGGTGAGGGCTACGAGCTCACGGTGACGGAGCAGGGCGTCCGCATCGAGGCGGCTTCGCCCGCGGGGCTCTTCTACGGGGTCGAGACGCTGCGGCAACTGCTCCCGCCGGCGATCGAGCGGCCGGATCGGCAGCGGGCGCGCTGGCGCGTCGCCTCCGGGGTCATCCGCGACTATCCGCGCTATCGGTGGCGCGGCGCGATGCTGGACGTGTCCCGGCACTTCTTCAGCGTCGACGAGGTGAAGCGGCTCATCGACCTGTACGCCGCCTACAAGCTCAACGTGCTGCAGCTGCACCTGAGTGATGACCAGGGCTGGCGGATCGAGATCGTGTCGTGGCCGCGACTCGCCGAGGTGGGCGGGCTGACTCAGGTGGGTGGCGGGCAGGGCGGGTTCTACACCAAGGCGCAGTACCGGGATCTCGTGGAGTACGCTCGGCAGCGCTTCATCACCGTGATTCCGGAGATCGACCTTCCGGGGCACACCAACGCGGCGCTCGTGGCCTACCCCGAACTCAACTGCAACGGCAAGGTGCCGGTGCCGTATACGGGCATCGAGACCGGGTTCAGCTCGCTGTGCACGCGGAGACCGGTGGTGATGCGGTTCGTGGCCGACGTCATCCGGGAACTGGCCGCGATCACGCCGGGGCCGTACATCCATATCGGCGGTGACGAGGCCGACGTGACGCTGCCCAGGGACTACGTCGCGTTCATCGACAGCGTCGAACGGATCGTACGGGCCCAGGGCAAGACGATGATCGGGTGGGAGGAGATCGCGTCGGCGCCGATCGACTCTGGCACCATCGTGCAGCACTGGCGCTCGGCGGACATGGCGGTGACGGGGGCATCGAAGGGAGCAAGCATCGTCATGTCGCCCTCGGTGCACGTGTACCTCGATATGAAGTACGACTCCGCGACGGTGCTGGGCCAGAACTGGGCGGGCTACATAGACGTGGACACTGCCTATGTGTGGGATCCCGTCACCAGCATCCCGGCGCTCGGCGCCGATGACGTGCTCGGCATCGTGTCGCCGCTCTGGACCGAGACGGTGTCGACGCTGGACGACGCGGAGTACCTGCTCTTCCCGCGCCTCGTCGCGATCGCCGAAGTGGCGTGGTCGCCGGCCGGCGCGCGGGAGTGGAACGAGTTCAGCCGGCGCCTTGGCCGTCACGACGCGCGCATGACGGCGATGGGGATAGACTTCTACCGGTCCCCACGGATTCCGTGGCAGGCCGCACCGTCCCACACATCACCAGCGAGCCCGAGTCCGTGACCGCTCCTTCCGATCGCGTGGCGAAGATCCTGGCGCTCCCCGACGTACACACGTGGACCGGGGCAGTGCCACCGTGGCTGGGCGATCCGGCACAGCGCGGCATCGGCGCCTTCATCGATCACACGCTGCTCAAGGCCGAGGCGACGCCGGCGGAGATCGATCACGCGGCGCAGCAGGGGCGCGAGCTCGGTACGGCGTCGGTGTGCGTGAACGGACGCTGGGTCTCGCGGGTGCGGAAGGCGCTGGAGGGGTCGGGGGTGAAGACCTGCGCCGTGATCGGCTTTCCGCTGGGCGCGATGGCGACGTCGGTGAAGGCGGACGAGGCGCGCGAGGCGATCGCCGACGGTGCCACCGAGCTCGACATGGTGATGAGCCTGGGCGAGGCGAAGGCGGGGCACTGGGACCTGGTGGCGAAGGACATCGCGGAGGTGATCGTGGCGGCCGGGACGCTGCCGGTGAAGGTGATCCTGGAGACGGGCCTGCTGGCGCCGGCGGACATCGTGCAGGCGTCGCTCGTGGCGATGGACGCGGGCGCGGCGTTCGTGAAGTCATCGTCAGGATTTCACGGCGGCGGCGGGGCGACAGAGCCTGCGGTGCGGCTGATGCGCCGGAGCGTGGGCACGCGCATCGGAGTGAAGGCGTCGGGCGGAGTGCGGAGCAGCGAGATGGCGATCCGGTTTCTCGCGGCCGGAGCCAACCGGCTGGGGACGTCGGCGACGGTGGAGATGGCGGGGATCGTCGGGGCGAATGCGCCGACGCTCACCGAGCTCTTCGCGAAGCTGCCGGATCCGGCGCCGGCTCCGCCGGGGTACTGAGGCGTGCCGCCACTGACCCGCTGGTTCGTCAGGGCGGCACTGGTGTACTTCGTGGCCGCCCTGCTCCTGGGAATCCTCCTCCAGGCGGGTCCGCCGCGAGCACTGCCGGTGCTTCAGGTTGCTTGGCCCACCTACGTCCACATTCTCGTGGTCGGCTGGCTCACCCAGCTCATCTTCGGCGTCGCATACTGGCTCTTTCCCCGCTACTCCGCCGAGTTGCCGCGCGGCCACGAGCGACTCGGCTGGGCGAGCTTCGTGCTGCTGAACGCGGGGCTGGTGTTGCGGGTCATCGGCGAACCTGCGACGGCACTGGGGCACAACGCCGGCGGACTTCTCGTCGCCTCGGCCGTGGCGCAGTTCCTCGCCGGCATGGCCTTCTTGGCCAACACCTGGCCCAGGACCAGGGAGCGCTGAGGATGCCGCGCCTGAGCATCTGGATGATCCGCACCGCGTTGCTCCACCTCGCGATCGGCTTCGCCATCGGCGCGCTGCTCCTGGCCGAGCGGGGCGTGGCGCTGAGCACGCTGATTCCGCGGCTGCGACCGGCGCACGCCGAATTGCTGTTGCTGGGATGGACGGTGCAGCTGGCGATGGGAGTGGCGTTCTGGATTCTTCCCCGCTTCCGGTCGGGCGCGGAGCGGGGCAACGAGCGGCCGGCGTGGCTGGCCTACGGCCTGCTCAATGCTGGAGTCGTCAGCGCGGCGCTTGGCGGGGCGGGGTTCGCGTGGGCGGGGCTCCAGTTCTGGGGACGGTGCGCGGAGGCGCTGGCGGCGGCGGCGTTCGCGGTGCACGCGTGGCCCCGGGTGAAACCGTTCGGCTGATCCCGGCTGTCTGCTAGCTCGCGGTAACCACCTCGACTTCACGCCTGAGCAGCTTCGCCAGCACCTCACTCTTCCGGCTGGCGCCCCACAACTCCAGGGACAGGTCGGCATTCGACAGGCGCGGCCCCACGCGGATCGTGAGCCGATCGTCGGTGAGCTCGCTCTGCACCGTCTCCACCACCGCGGTGTGGCCGCGATCGAGGCCGTCGGCCACGCGAAGCATGCTGGAAATGCGCCGCACGATCGCCTGATCGGGCGATTCGAGCTCGCCGAACTCCTCGTGCTTCTTCTTGGGCCCGCTCTTCCGGTGATAGCGGCTCACCAGGGCCACGATGGCGCGATCGCGTGGCGCCAGCGGCAGGCGGTCGGCGTGCATGATGAGCTGGTAGCTGTGCTTGTGATGGCGGCGGTAGCTCACGAGCTGGCCCACGTCGTGGAGCAGGGCAGCGGCCTCGAGCAGCGGTCGCTCCTCGGCGGTGCAGCCGAGCACCTCGCCGAGCTGGTCGTAGAGCTGAAGGGCGAGGTAGCGCACCTGCTCGACGTGGCGCCGGTCGCCCTGGCAGCGCTCCACGAACTCGCGGAGCGTGCGGAGGGGATCGTTGCCGGCGGGGGTGGTGGCGCCCGCCATCTCGAGCAGGAGGCCTTCACGCAGGCCGAAGGCGCTCACGGTGACGCTGCGCGCATCGGCGAGATCGAGCAGCTCGGCGGTGACGGCGAGCCCGGCCAGGATGATGTCGGCGCGCTCGGGGTTGAGGCCCACCACGTTGCGGCGCTGCTCCGCGGTTCGGGTGCAGAGCCACTCGAGCAGCTGCTCCACCTCACCGGTGGGGACGCTGGTGCCGTGGATGCTGTCGGGCACCGGGAGCCCGCGCCGGCCGATCGCCATCCGCCCGAGGTTGGTGAAGGTGCCGCCCGAGCCGACGAAGACCGGGTTGGTCCACTCGCGCCAGGGGAAGCCCTTCCGCAGCACCTTCCGCACGTGCCTGCGCAGCGTCTCGACTTCCCGGCGCGGGTCCTTGCCCCGGCTGAGATGCGTCTCGGTGAGACGCACGGCGCCGAGCGGGAGCGAGATGGTCGATTCCACCAGCCCGTCCACCGCGCCGATCAGCTCGAGGCTGCCACCGCCGATGTCGGCGACGATGGTGCGGGCGCCGTCCATCCGGAAATGGTGCGCCACCGAGCGCCAGGAGAGGGCGGCCTCGGTCTCGGCGTCGATGATGCGGAGCGGGATGCCAAGCTCGTCGCGGACGCGCTGGACGAACACCTCGCCATTGGAGGCCTCACGCACCGCGGAGGTGGCGACGGCGGCGATGCGCCGCACGCCGCGCCGCTGGCAGACCACGCGCATGCGCGCCAGGCCGGCCATCGCGCGCTCCACCGCGGCAGGGTCAAGTTCCCCCGTGGTAGCGACGCCATGCGCCAGGCGGGGCTGGTCCTTCACCTCGTCGACGACGGTGAGGCCGGCAACGGGATGGTATTCGGCGACGAGGAGGCGGATCGAGTTGGAGCCGACGTCGAGGGCCGCGAGGCGTTCGCGTCCTGCGGCGGCCGGTGCGGGTCCGGCGTCGGGCTCGGGAAGGACGGCGAGGGTGTCCTCGTTCACTCCGGCACCAGGTGCCGCGCCACGACAGGGCGATCCTCGCCCCGGTCTTCCGCGTGATGCTTGATCGACTTGCCCTCGACCAGGAAGACAACGTCCTCGCCGATGTTGGTGGCGAGGTCGGCGACGCGCTCCAGGTTACGACTTACAAGGAAGAGCTCCATCCCGGTGCTGATGGTGTGCGGGTCCTCCATCATGTGCGTGAGGAGGATGCGGAACACCGAACGGTGCAGGGCATCGACCTTGTCATCGCGGAGGCAGACGTCGCGGCCGCCCTGGGCGTCGCCGCGGATGAACGCCTCGAGCGCGTCGGAGAGCATCTCGCGCGACAGGCGCGCCATCTCGACGATCTCCGGCTCCGGGGCGATGGCCCGGGCTTCGGCGAGTCGCTCGGCGGACTGGGCGATGTTGACCGCGTGGTCGCCCACCCGCTCCAGGTCGTTGGCGATCTTGAGCGCGGAGGTGAGCATGCGCAGGTCGCGCGCCATCGGCTGCTGGAGGGCGAGGAGGTTGATGCACTGTTCCTCCACTTCCATCTCCATGTTGTCGATGGCGCGGTCGTTGAGGATGACCTGGCGCGCCTTCTCGGCGTCGCGCTCCAGGAGCGCCTCCACCGCCAGGCCCAGCGCGGCCTCGGCCTCGCCCGACATGGTCAGCAGGCGCACCTTGACGGCGCTCAGCTCGTCGTGAAAGTGGCGGTGCGTCTCGAAACTCATCCGAATCTCCCGGTGATATAGGCCTCGGTCCGCGGACTGGACGGGGCCGTGAAGATGTGCTCGGTCCCCGCGTACTCGACCAGTTCGCCCTGGTCGATGAAGGCGGTGAAGTCGGAGACGCGCGCAGCCTGCTGCATGTTATGCGTAACGATGACGATCGTGTAGTCCCGCTTGAGCGTCCGGATCAGTTCCTCGATCCGCTGGGTGGCGATCGGGTCGAGCGCTGAGCAGGGCTCGTCCATCAGCAGCACCTCGGGATGGTTGCCCAGCGCGCGCGCGATGCAGAGCCGCTGCTGCTGCCCGCCGGAGAGCCCGGTACCCGGGGATTCCAGGCGGTCCTTCACCTCGTCCCAGAGGGCGGCCTGGCGCAGCGTCTTCTCCACCAGGTCGGGGAGGTCACCCTTCGGCACCAGCGCGTTGAGCGCCGGCCCGTACGCGACGTTCTCGAAGATCGACTTGGGGAAGGGGTTCGGGCGCTGGAACACCATGCCGACCCGCTGCCGCAGGACGACGAGGTCGGTGTCGCGATCGAACACCGACATCCCGTCCACCAGGATGTCGCCGCGGTGGCGCGTGCCCGGGATGAGGTCGTTGAGCCGGTTGACCGAGCGGAGGAAGGTCGACTTGCCACACCCGGAGGGCCCGATGATCGCCGTCACCGCGCGCCGCGGGATGACGAAGTTCAGGTTCTTGAGCACCTCGCGCTTGCCGTAGGCGAAGTGGAAATCGCGCACGGTGATCGCGGGGGCCGCCGCACCCTCGATGACGGAGGGCGCGCGGGGGGTGAACGTGGGCCTGGGAGCCGTGGTCATGATCGCTGGGGTCTCGATCGCTATGGTCATCCGAATCGCCCCGTAATGTACGCCTCGGTCTTCTCTTCGTGCGGGGCGGTGAAGATCTGGCGGGTGACACCGGTCTCGACCAGCGTCCCCATGTAGAAGAAGCTGGTCGTGTCGGACACCCGGGCGGCCTGCTGCATGTTGTGGGTGACGATGACGATCGTGAAGTCGCGCTTGAGCTGGTAGAGCAGCTCCTCGATGCGCTGCGTGCCCTGCGGGTCGAGCGCCGACGTGGGCTCGTCGAGCAGCACCACCTCGGGCGCCGGCGCGATGGTGCGCGCGATGCAGAGCCGCTGCTGCTGCCCGCCGGAGAGCGCCATGGCACTCTGGTGCAGCCGGTCCTTCACCTCGCTCCAGAGTCCCGCCTGCTCGAGGGCACGCTGCACCTTGTCGTGCAGCTCCGCGCCCTTCATCCGGCCGCTCACCTTCATCCCGGCGGCGACGTTGCCGAAGATCGTCATGGTGGGGAAGGGCGTCGGCCGCTGGAACACCATGCCGACGCGCTTCCGCAGCTGCATCGCGCTCACGCGCGACGCGTAAACGTCCTCGCCGTCGAGCAGGACCCGGCCGGTGATCCACCCTCCCTCGGACATCTCGTGCATCCGGTTGAGCGTGCGGAGGAAAGTGGACTTGCCGCATCCCGACGGGCCGATCAGCGCGTGCACCTGGTTGGGCGCAAAGCCGACCGACACGTTCTTCACCGCGGTGAACCTGCCGTACATCGCCGAGAGCTTGTCGGTCTCCATGCGCGGGCGCACCGCGACGTGCGCGATCGGCGCCTCACCGGTCATCATCGGGGCCACCGTCGCCTCAGCCACCGAGCCTCGCCATCCGGCGCGTCGCGAAGCGCGCGCCCATGCTCAGGATGAAGACGAGCAGGATGAGGACCAGGGCCGCGGCCCAGGCGTAGCGATGCCACTGCTCATAGGGGCCGGTGGCATAGGTGTAGACGGTGAGCGGCAGCGAGGCCATCGGCTGGTTGAGGTTGGTCCCCATGTACTGGCTGCCGAGGGCGGTGAAGAGCAGGGGTGCCGTCTCGCCGGCGATGCGGGCCACGGCCAGCAACGCGCCGGTGAGGATGCCGGGTAACGCGGTGAGGAGGACGATCTGCAGCGTGGTGCGCCAGCGCTGGTAGCCGAGGGCGAGGGCCGCCTCGCGGAGCGAGTGGGGCACCAGCTTGATGATCTCCTCCGTGGTGCGCATGACCATCGGCACCATCAGGATTGCGAGCGCCACGCTGCCCGCGAAACCGGAGAAGTGCTTCTGCTTCGCCACGACCCAGGTCCAGGCGAACACGCCGATCACGATCGAGGGGGTCCCGTTCAGTACGTCGGCGACAAAACGGCTCACTATCGACAGCCGGTTGCCCGGATACTCGGAAGCGAAGACGCCCGCGCCGATTCCCACCGGGATGCCGATGAGGCACGCCGTGCCCACCATCAGCAGCGTGCCGACGATCGCATTGGCCACGCCGCCACCAGTCTCGCCCGCGGGGGCGGGCATCTTGGTGAAGAAGTCGAGCGACAGGCTGCCGGCGCCCTTGAGCAGCAGGGTACCGAGGATCCACAGCAGCGGCAGCACGGCGGCGAGCACGCACACCATGAGCACGCCGGTCATGACGTTGCTCTTGAGGCGGCGGAAGATGCGGCGGTTCATCTCAGAGCGCCGAGCTGCCGGCGCCGGACCCGCGGGCCACGCGCCAGATGAGGAGCCGCGCGCCGGCGTTCACCAGCACAGTGACGACGAAGAGCGTGAAGGCCACGTACGTCAGCGCCGAGAAGTGCATCGGCGTCGCCGCCTCGGCGAATTCGTTGGCGATCGCGGCCGCCATGGTGTAGCCGGGCGCGAAGAGCGACGCGGCGATCTCGTGCCGGTTCCCGATCAGCATCGTTACCGCCATCGTCTCGCCCAGCGCCCGACCGAGTCCCAGGATGATCGCGCCCATGATGCCGGTGCGCGCATAGGGCACCACCGCCGTCACCACCGCCTCCCAGCGCGTGGCGCCGAGCGCGAGTGCTGCCTCGCGCTGGCTGCCCGGCACTGCGAGCAGCACCTCGCGCGACACCGACATGACGTACGGCATGATCATGATCGCGAGGATCATGCTGGCCGAGAGCATCGAGGGACCGTAGATCGGTCCCTCGAAGAACGGCAGGAACCCGAACGCGCCCTTGAGCGCCGGGAACACCGAGGCGCGCAGGAACGGGATCAGGACGAAGATGCCCCACAGGCCGTAGACCACGCTGGGGATCGCCGCGAGGAGGCCGATGATGTTGGCGATCGGCTGGCGCAGCCCGCGGGGGGCGAACTCGGTGAGGTAGATGGCGACGCCGAGCGAGAGCGGCACGGCGATGAGCAGGGCGATGAACGACGAGAGCAGGGTGCCGAAGATCAGGGGCAGCGCCCCGAACCGGTCGGCGACCGGGTCCCATTCGCTGGTCGTGACGAAGGTGACGCCGAAAGTCTGCCGGGCCAGCGCCGACCCGACCCAGAGCTCGTAGACCAGGAAGCCGAGCAGGACCGGGATCGCGGCGGCGGCCAGGGTGAGCAGCGCCTTGAAGACCCGGTCGCCGCGGCTGGCATGTTCGAGGGAGTACGCTCCCCCGGTCGGAGCGGCTGCCGCACGGGAGGCGGAAACGGCGGTAGTCATCGGGGGAGAACCTACCCGCCGCCGGGTCTCATTCCGTCACGGACACGTAACGGATGCGTAACTACGCCCCTCCCGCCCGCTTCTGGATCAGCTCGATCAGCGGGACCGGCAGCGGCGCGTACTGGAGATCCGCCGCCATCCGCTGCGCGTCGGGCGACAGCATCCAGTTGATGAAGTCCTTGATCTGCTTGGACTTGACCGGGTCCATACCGGACGGCTTGATCAGGAGCCAGGTGAACGAGGCGATTGGATAGGCCTCCGCGCCCGGCGCGTTGGTGATCGACACCCGGAAGTCGGTGTCGGGCGTGAAATTAGCACTCTGGGCGGCGGCAGTCACCGACTTCAAGTTCGGCGTGATCGCTGCCCCAGCGGCGTTCCTGATGTCGGCAAACGCCAGCCCGTTTGACACCGCGTAGATCAGCTCGACGTACCCGATCGCCCCCTCGGTCTGCTTCACCTGCTGGGTCACCCCCTCGTTCCCCTTGCCGCCCAGGCCGATCGGCCAGTTCACCGACGTCGCCGCGCCCACCTTCGCCTTCCACTCCGGCGACACCTTGGACAGGTAGTCGGTGAAGATGAACGAGGTGCCCGAGCCGTCCGACCGGTGCACGACGATCACGTCCGACGCGGGAAGCTTGAGGCCCGGGTTGAGCGCCGCCAGCTTGGCGTCGTTCCACTTGGTGATGCGTCCGAGGAAGATCCCCGCGATCGCCTCGCCGTCGAGCACCAGCTTGGTGCCGCTGACGGCGGGGAGGTTATAGGTCAGCACGTCGGCGCCGAGCACCGTCGGCACGTGGAGCACGTTGCCGTTCACCGCCGCCATCTGCTCGTTCGACATCGGCCCGTCGGTGGCGCCGAAGTCCACCGTGCCCTCGGTGAACTGCCGGATGCCGCCGCCCGACCCGATCGACTGGTAGTTGATCCGGACCCCCGTCGCCTTGCCGTAGGTGTCGAACCACTTGGTGTAGATCGGGTTGGGGAAGGTGGCGCCGGCGCCGGTCAGCGCCACGCCCGAGGACGCCGCCGGCGCGGCGGTGGTGCCCGCGGCCTGGTCCTTCGTCTTGTCGCCGCCGCAGGCGGCGATGGTGAACGAGACGGCGGCGAGCACGGCAAACGGCTGGCGACTGCGAGAGTGGACCCGCATCGGGGCTCCTTGAGGTGACTGGGCCAAGTGGTGAAGGCCATGTAACGAGTGTGAAGCGTAAGTTGCACCGTCACGGACGGCGCGCCAGCTTGTCACGTCCCAGTAACGCAATCTACGAATCTCTGGAGATCTTCACGATGGCCCCGATGGTTGCGCTTCGCGCTGCCCGCCTCGCCATACTCCTCGCCTTGACGACACCCGCGTTGCTCGCGGCGCAGGCGGAGAAGCCGGATTCCCAGCCGGCGCCGGTCGTGAAGCCGGATTCCCAGCCTGCCCCCAAGCCCAAGGCCTGGTACGAAAGGGTGACGATCGGCGGGTTCTTCCAGGCCCGGTACAACCAGCTGCTGCAGACCAACGAGCTCCTCGTCTGCCAAGCTTGTGATGTCAGTCTGGGCGGCGTGCCGCGATTCTCCTTCCGCGAGGCCCGCCTGGTGGTGCGCGCGGCGCCGGTCGAGCGCGTCGCGGCCGTGGTCGAGGTGGAACTGACGCAAGCCGTCGGAACATCGCAGTTCATCCTCCAGCTCCGCGAACTCTTCGGCGACCTCTATCTCGACAAGCAGAAGGAAGCCGTCCTGCGGATCGGCTTTGCCCGGGTGCCGTACGGCTACGAGAACCTGCAGTCGAGCGCGGTGCGGCTCCCCTTCGATCGCGACGACGCAATCGCCAGCGCCGCCCCCGGCGAGCGGGACGTCGGCATCTGGGGCATCTGGGCGCCGGCGAAGGTGCATCAGGAATTCCGGATGCTGGTCGACAGCCTCTATAAGGGCGCGGCGGATTTCGGCATCCTGAGCATGGGCGTCTACAACGGCCAGTCCTCCAACCGCCCCGAACTCAACGGCAACAAGCATGTCGTGGTCCGCGTCGCCTACCCGTTCGAGCTCCCGCACAACCAGGTCATCGTCGCGGCCGCGCAGGCGTACACCGGCATCTTCGTGATCCCGACATCCGACCGCACGCCTGGCGTCGGCGGGGGCACCGACTTCCGCGACAAGCGCTTCGCCCTCTCGGCGATCCTGATGCCGCGCCCGTTCGGCCTGCAGGCGGAATGGAACTGGGGGACGGGGCCGGAATACGACAACGTGTCGAACGCGATCACGGAGCAGGACTTGAAGGGTGGCTACGTGATGGCGTACTACCGGACGTTCATCAAGAAGCGTCTGTTCTACCCGTACGTGCGGGCGCAATACTACGATGGCGGCAAGAAGAACGAGCTCGATGCCCGTTCATATCTCGTGAAGGAGATCGAGTTTGGCGCGGAGTTTCTACCGGTCAAGGCATTCGAGTTGACGGCGGCATACATGATCTCGAATCGCACGCAGAATGACGGGTTGAAGCCGAACAACCCGCAGAAGGGGCAGACGCTGAGACTGCAGGCGCAGTTCAATTACTAGGAACTGCGACAGCGTAAGGGGGAGCAGCGACAGCGTGAGGAGGGGGTGTTCCTCCTCACGCTGTTCAGTTCCTCCTCACGCCGTTGCAGTTCCTAGCGTGAGCTCCCCACCGCGCAGAACGGGTCCGTGAACACGCTCTCCTCCTGCTCCACGAACCGGAGCACCGGATGCAGGCGGAGCCGCCGGATGAACCGCTCCGGCAACCCGATGATCCGCAGCATCCGTCCCGCGAGCTCGAGGTCGCGGGCCAGCACCCAGAGCCGCGCGGTCCCGACCGGGTCGACGCTCGACACCCCGGAGCAGTCGAGCACCACCTGGTCGGCGTCCGGCGCCCGGGCGATGCGGTCGAGCAGATGATTCACGGCTGAGGTGTCGAGGGGGCCCCGCATCAGCACTGCGGGGCGGGACGACGTAGTGGCGTTCGCTGGATTTGTCATGCGAGGGAAGGTCACAACCAACGACGACAACTACTTGATGCTCATGTAACAGTCTCACCGCCGTCGCAGCTCCTCCTCACGCCGTCGCTGTTCCTGCGCACGCTCCTGTCACTCTCACGCATTTCGCGGGAACCAGCACCGGATCACTGTCCCCACCCCCAGTTCGCTCTCCGCCGACACCCGGCCCCCGTGCGCCTCCACCAGGTGCCTCACGATCGACAGCCCCAGCCCCGTGCCGCCCTCTTCCCGCGACCGCGACGGATCGGCCCGGTAGAACCGCTCGAAGATCCGGGGCAGGTGATCCGACGTGATCCCGACACCGGTGTCGGCCACGCTCAGTTCCAGGCCGCCCTCATGCTCGCGCGACGTGAATGTCACCGTCCCGCCCGCACCGACATACCGCAGCGAGTTGTCGATCAGGTTGGTCAGCACCTGGCGCACCGCATCGGGATCGGCCTCGATGCTCGCGGCGCCCGGCTCCACCTTCACCACGAAGCGCGTCTGCCGCGATGCCGCCCGCTCCGCCAGCGTCGCCCACACCTCGCGCGCCGCGCCGGTCACGTCCACCATCTCCACCCTCGGCTGCCAGCGGCCCGACTCGATGCGCGACAGGTCCAGCAGGTCGTCCACCAGGCGCTGCATCCGGTGCGCGTTGCTCAGGATGATCTTGAGGAACTCGCGGCCGGTCGCCACGTCGGGCGTGTCGGTGAGCAGTGTCTCGGCGTACCCCGAGATGCTGGTGAGCGGCGTCTTGAGCTCGTGCGACACGTTGGCCACAAAATCGCGCCGCACCGTCTCGAGGCGCCTCAACTCCGTGAGATCGTGCAGCACCAGCACCGCGCCCTCGTTCTCCAGCGGACGCGCATTCACCAGCAGCGTGTTGCCATCGAGGTCGAGCTGGCGATCCTGCACCGCCTCACCCTCCAGCACCGCCGTCACGATCTCGCGCGCCGACTTGGAGCGGAAGAGCTGGCGCACGTCCGGCAGGACATGCTCCGCCTCGTAGCCCAGCAGCCGTCGCGCCGCGGCATTGGCCGTGGTGATCCGCCCCCGCCCGTCCGCGGCGATCACGCCCTCGAGCATCGACTCCACCAGCGCGGCCGATGCCGACTGCTCGTTCTTGAGCTGGGCGAAGCGCTCGTCGAGCTGTCGGTGCATTTGCCGCACCGCTTGCACCAGGCTGTCGATGTCGGGGATCCCCGAGCGGGGAAAACGGGGCAGGGAACCGCTCGCGATGGCGCGCGCGGCGGCGGCGAGGTCGCTGAGCGGTTGCGCGATCGAGCGCCCCGCGATGAACGCGAGACCCGATCCCACCAGCAGCGCCACGAGGGCGGCGCCCAGCATCGCCCGGCGTGCCTTGCGCACGATGTCGTCCACCTGCGCCATGCTCGCCGATACCCGCACCGCCCCGTCCACCGTTGGGATCGCGACGTGCATCTCCATCGGCGAGATGGCATCCGCCCGGCGCACGTCGCGCCCCGTGCCGCCCGATAGCGCTGCCTGCACTTCGGGGAACGCCGCCTCATCGATGGTGGAGGTGCCCGGGCGCGCGGTGTCGCCCGTCGCGATGATGTCGCCGGTGCGATTGAACAACGCGATGCGATGGGAGCTGCGGCTCTCGAGGCCGCGGAGGACATCGGTGGGCTTTCCGGATGCGGTGGCGGCGGCGTCGACCAGGCGCGCCTCGAGCTGCAGGCTCCGCTCGAGTTCGTCCTCCAGGTTGCGCTGCAGCGACCGCCCCGCGGTCCACACGAGGATGGCGACGGTAAAGAAGAGGACGACGACGGTACCAGCGACGAGCCGTCCGGCGAACTTCACCGCGTTTTGCTCACCTTGTCCGTGCCCCGGAAGCGATAGCCAAAGCCCCGTACCGTCTCGATGAGCGGGCCGTGCTCACCGAGCTTGGTGCGAAGCCGCTGTACGTGCATGTCCACCGTGCGGGTCTGGATGTCGGGCTGTGCCTCCCACACGGTCTCGAGGAGTTGCGGCCTGGTCTGTACCCGTCCGCGGCGCTCGAGGAGTGTGAGCAGCAGCTTGAACTCGGTGGACGTGAGCTGCAGCTCCTGCCCATCAAGCGTCACCTTGTGGGCCGCACGATCAATGGTAATCGGGCCGGCCGTCATCGTGGAGCCGCCCGACACCGCCGGCGACGCCAGCCGCCGCAGCAGCGCCGCGACCCGGAGCGCCAGTTCGTGCGGCGAAAACGGCTTCGTGAGGTAGTCATCGGCGCCCAGCGACAGGCCCTTGATCCGGTCCGCCTCCTCCCGCCGCGCGGTCAGCAGGATCACGCCGACATCCTTTGTTTCGTCCCGCTTCCGCAGTTCGGCCAGCACTTCGTAGCCCGACAATCCCGGCAGCATCAGGTCGAGCACCACGATGTCGGGCCGCTCTTCTCGCGCCGACCGCAGCGCGTCGGCGCCGTTGGTCGCGGTGGAGACCCGGTACCCGGTCTTGGCCAGGTGGTACGCCACCAGCGCGGTGATGTCCGGCTCGTCATCCACTACGAGAATCCGATGCGTCATGGCACTCCTCTCAGCCGGCTCACTCGAGATCCGGCTCGCTCACGCGTGTCGTATACTCGGCCCGGCTGCGCTCGCGCGCACGGGTCCGCTCAGTACGGGTCGGCTCCAACTCCGCCAGAGCCGACAGGATCGAGTCCAGCATCCGGGTCAGCGGCCCGGCACCACCGCGCTTGAGCCGGTACAGTACGAACGGCGCGATCGGCGTGTCCCGCACCAGGTCCGCCTTCCGCAGCACCTGCAGGTGACGCGAGACCGTCGGCTGCGGCAGGGCCAGCACCTCCTGCAGGTCGGCCACGAACAGCGGCGCCGCCGCCAGGCAGTTCAGGATCCGCAAGCGGGTCGGCTCCGCGACCGCCTGCAGCAGTTCCGTGGGTGTGGGTTTCGCCATATGCGCGGAAACGAATACGCTCCTTCCCGAGTTTGTCGCAAGTGCGGTTACACGATTGCGACATGGGGCTGTCCCCGGCCCGCGCGTCCCGGCGGCTTCCAACTGCCCCCCTTCCCGGGGATATTACCACCCAATGGTCCAAGCCATCCTGTTGGCCTGCCTCAGCTTCGCCGCTCCGGCAGACACCGCCCGCGTCATCATCGTTGCCACCACCGATGTGCACGGCAACGCGACCGCCTGGGACTACGCGCTGGAGCGCCCGTTCCAGGGCGGACTGACCCGCGCCGCCACCATCGTCGACTCCCTCCGCCGGCTCTACCCCGAACAGGTGGTGCTGGTGGACGCCGGCGACATGCTCCAGGGCAGCCCCTTCGCCGCCTTTCTCGCCCACGAGCCCCGCACGCCGCATCCCTTCGTGGCCGCGATGAACGCCATGGGCTACGATGCCGCCACCCCGGGCAACCACGACTTCGATTTCGGTGTGCCCTTCCTCGAAAGTACCGCCGCCGGGGCGAAGTTCAGCTATGTGAGCGGGAACATCTGGACGGTGCCGGCAGACACGTTGCTCTTCCCCTCGCATGCCGTGATACGCCGCGGACCGATCCGGGTTGCGGTCGGCGGATTCACCACGCCCGGCGTGATGCTGTGGGACCGGGAGCAGCTGGCCGGGAAGATCCGGGTTTCGCCCATCGCCGGCGCCGCGCAGGCCGTCGCGCGCAGCATGCGCCTCGATGCCGATCTCTCGGTCATGATCGTGCACAGCGGGCTCGGGCCGCCCGCCACCTACGACACCACCGGTATCGGCCCCGAGAACGACGCCGGCGCGCTCGCGCGGCTGGCCGACGCGCCCGATCTCGTCGTGGTGGGCCACAGCCACAGGGAACTGCGCGACTCCGTCATCGGGCGCACCCACTTTACCCAGCCCAACTTCTGGGCCCAGTCGCTGAGCGTCACCCACGTGCTGCTCGAGCGGAGCGGCAGCGGGCGATGGAAGGTGGTGTCGGTCAACCCGCAGCTCATTCCGCTCGCCGATGTCCCCGTCAACCAGCGCATCAACAACCTCCTCGCCGGGCCGAGCGAGGACGCCCGCCGCTGGCTCGGCACGCCGATCGGGCGCGCCACCGCCGCCATGCCCGCGCGCTACGGTCGCGCCGGTCCGACGCCGCTCATCAACTTCATCCAGTCGGTACAGCGGCAGAAGACCGGTGCGCAGCTGTCGGTCACCTCCGACTTCCGGCTCGAGGGCGGGATCTCCGAGGGCGACGTCTCCCGCGCGCGAGATCGCCGGCATCTATCCCTACGAGAACACCCTCAAGGCGATTCGCATCACCGGCGCGCAGCTCCGCGTCTACCTCGAACAGAGCGCGAAGTACTACACCCTGCGCGACGGGAAGATCGGCATCGACGGGTCCATCGCCGGCTACAACTTCGACATCGTGAGCGGCGTCGCCTACGACATCGACCTCTCCCAGCCGGTCGGGTCGCGCATCCGCAACCTGCGTTACAAGGGCGCCGACGTGGCGCCCGCCGACTCCTTCACCATGGCGATCAACAGCTACCGTGCAACCGGGGCTGGTGGCTACGGCGTCGTGGTGGGGGCACCGGTGGTCTACGACCGCGGAGAAGGCATCCGCGATCTCCTCGTGGCCGCGGTCGAGCAGAAGAAGGTGCTCGATCCCCTCGAGTACTCCGAGAAGGAGTGGCGCATCATTCCGCCTGCCGCCGAGCAACAGGTGCGGCTCCTCTTCGGCGCCGCCGCCGAGGCGAGGCCGCGCGCCGCGCGCATGCGCGACTCGGTGCTGCTCCGCGTGCTCAGCATGAACGACCTGCACGGCGCGCTCTTTCCCCGGACCACCACCTGGTCGGAGGGGCGCCAGGTGGGGGGCGTCGCGACGCTCGACGCCACGATGGACAGCGCCACCGCGCAGTGCCGCTGCCCCACCATCCGGCTCGATGCGGGAGACGAACTGCAGGGCACCCTGGAGTCGAACCTCCTTTACGGACGGCAGACCATCCAGGCGATGAACCAGATGAAGGTCGCCGCCGCGGTGATCGGCAACCACGAGCTCGACTGGGGCGTCGACACCCTGCGCGCGCGCATGAGCGAGTCGAAGTACCCCTGGCTCGCTGCCAACCTCATCGACTCCGTGACGGGCAAGCGTCCCGACTGGGTCAGGCCCTGGACGATGATCCAGGTTGACACCCTGCGCGTCGCCATCATCGGCTACATGGCCGCGGGCACCAAGAACATGGTGCGCGCCGGGAACGCGCCCGGGCTCGCCTGGCGCGGCGGGCTCGCCGCGATCGCCGACGTGCTCGCCGAGGTGAAGGCGAAGCGGCCCAGCGTCACGATCCTGCTGGCGCACGAGGGCGGCTTCTGCGAGCAGTCGGGATGCAATGGCGAGGTCTTCGACCTGGCGAAGGAACTGCCCGCGGGTTCGGTGGACCTCATCGTCGCCGGCCACACCCACGCACTGCTGGCGACCCAGGTGAACGGCATCCCCATCGTCCAGGCCCGCAGCAGCGGCACCGCGATCGGCGTCACCGACCTGGTGCGCCGGCCCGACGGCGGCGTCCGCGGCTACATCGACGTGCGCCCGACCTTCGCCGACCAGGTAACGCCCGACAGTTCGCTCGGCGAGCTGACCTACCAGATCCGGAAGCAGACGGCGCCGCTGGCGAGCCGGCAGATCGCGACCCTCGCGGCGCCCCTCACCAAGGAGCCGGAGGACGGCCAGTATCCGCTCGGCACTTTCGTCGCCGACGCGCAGCGCAACCTGCTCCGCGCCGACGCCTCGGTGATGAACAACACCGGCATCCGCGCGAGCCTGCCGTCGGGGGTGGTGACCTACGAGAACCTGTACGCCCTGCAGCCCTTCGGGAACCGCATCGTGGTGGTGTTCCTGAGCGGCAAGGAACTCCGCGCCGTCCTGGAGCATGTGCTGGAGACGGGAACGCCCACCGCGCACGTGTCGGGCATCACCGTCACCTGGGACAGCACGCGCCCGCCCGGCCAGCGCGTGACGCAGGTGATGATGCCCGGGAAGAAGAAGCTCAAGGACGGCGACACCTGTCGCGTCGCGGTCAACGACTTCCTCGCCACCGGCGGCAGCGGCTACGCCATGTTCGTGGGCAAGCCGCAGCAGCAGGAGTCGATGGGGGACATCGAGGTGATCGAGCTCTACCTCAGGCGGCTGGCCCAGCCGGTGCGCGCCCCGACCACCACGGCGTTCGTCCAGAAGGGGCGGTGACGGCCATCCGCGTGTTCGTGAACGAGCGCCCTGTGGACATGGCGTCGCCGGCCACCGTGGCCGACGCCGTTACCGCGTTCGATCCCGAGCTGGGTGCGCGCCTCGTCGCCGGTGCGGCATCCGCGACCGACGCGCGCGGCATCGGCATCCTGCCCGGTGAGCCGGTCGGCCCCGGTGCCATCATTCGTGTGATCAGCTCCGCCCGGCGCCGCGACGAGTCCGATGCTCACGCGTGAGCTGGTCGCGCGGTTGCCGAAGGCCGAACTCCATGTGCACCTCGATGGCTCGCTCCGCCCCGAAACGCTGATCGAGCTGGCGCGCGCCGCCGGGACGTCGCTGCCCTCCACCGATCCCGACATCATCCGGAAGTTCATGCTGGCGGATCATGCGCATGATCTCGAGGAGTTCCTGAAGAAGTTCGACACCACCGTCGCGGTGCTGCAGGTGCCCGAGGCCATCGAGCGGGTGGCGTACGAGATGTGCGAGGATGCGAGGCGCGACAACCTGCGCTACCTCGAGGTGCGCTACTGCCCGCACCTGAGCACCAAGGGCGGGCTCACGCTCGATGAGGCGATCGCCGCCGAGCTCCGCGGCCTGGCCCGCGGCGAGCGGGACTTCGGCGTCGTGACGCGGATGATCAACTGCTCGCTCCGCCACTATGCCCCCGAGGTGTCCCTGCGCATCGCCGAGGCGTCGGTGCGTTTCCGCGACCAGGGCGTGGTCGCGTTCGACCTGGCCGGCGGCGAGGCGGGGCGCCCCTGCGGCGTGCATGGTGCCGCCTTCGACGTGGCGCTTCATGGCCGGCTTGGCATCACGGTGCACGCCGGCGAGGCCGCCGGCGCCGAGTCGGTCGCCGAGGCGATCGATCGCTGTCATGCGGGCCGTATCGGGCACGGCACCAGGCTGTACGAGGATCCGCGCCTCCGCGACTACGTCCGCGACCGGCGCATCGCGCTCGAGATCAACCTCACCAGCAACCTGCAGACCCACGCGGTGAAGGTGGTGGCGGCGCACCCGGTGCGCGACTACTTCGATCGCGGGCTCAACGTGACGCTCTGCACCGACAGCTGGCTCATGTGCGGCGTCTCGCTCACCGATGAATACTGGCTCGCGCACACCGCGCTTGGCTTCACCCGGCCGGAGATCGACCGCATGATCCTCAATGGCTTCGAGTCGGCGTTTCTACCCTGGCCCGAGCGGGAACGCCTCGTCGCCTCGGTGCGCGACGAGCTGGCGGCGATCGCGTGAGCGCCGGCCTGCGCCGCATCGTGCTCGCGATCGTGTTGCCGGTCGTTGCGGTCGCGGCGGTGTGGATGATCCCCGGTCTCATCGCACGCGGCGCCGACCGCCTGCTCGCTCAGGCGGCACCCCAGGCCACGCAGCAGGCACAACCGCCGGCCGACACCGTCGAGCCCGCGCCGCCAACGCCGCCGCCACCCGCGCCGGTCCCGCTCACCGAGCGTTTCCGCGGGCTGCTCGGGCTCGCCGTCATCATCGCCATCGGCGTCGCCTTCTCCCGCAACCGGCGTCAGATCCCCTGGGGCGTCGTGGCCTGGGGCTTCGCGCTGCAGATTCTCTTCGCGATCTTCGTCCTCCGCATCCCGGCCGGGCAGGTCCTCTTCCGCAAGCTCGGCGAGGTCGTCACCACCATCCTCGGCTACAGCTACCAGGGCAGCCAGTTTGTCTTCGGCGAACTCGGCAAGCAGCACAGCAGCGTCGGCGTCGTGTTCGCCTTCCAGATCCTTCCGGCGATCATCTTCGTCTCCGCCCTCTTCGCGATCATGTACTACCTCGGCGTCATGCAGGTCATCGTGCGGGCCTTCGCGGTCGTCATGGCGAGGCTCATGAAGACGTCCGGCGCCGAGAGCCTCGACGTCGCGGCGTCGATCTTCATGGGACAGACCGAGGCGCCGCTCACCATCCGGCCCTTCCTGCCCAACCTGACCCGCTCCGAGCTGATGACCGTGATGACCGCCGGCATGGCGCACATCTCCGGCTCCATCATGGTGGCGTACATTGCCTTCGGCGTGGATGCGAAACATCTCCTCACCGCGGTGATCATGACCGCGCCCGGCACCATCATGATGGCCAAGATCTTCGAGCCCGAGGATGGCCGCCCCGAGACCTACGGCAACGTCAAGCTCGACATTCCGCAGACCGACGTGAACCTCGTGGCCGCCGCCGCGCGCGGCACCAGCGAGGGCCTGCACCTCATGCTGAACGTCATCGCCATGCTCATCTCGTTCGTGGCGCTGGTGGCACTGGTGAACGGGATCTTCGGGCTCGTGCACGGCTGGCTCCCCTGGATGCCCGAGAACCTCCAGGTCGTGCTCGGCTGGATCGGCCGTCCCATCGCCTGGGTGATGGGTGTCAGTTGGGCCGACAGCGCTACCGTCGGTGGCCTGCTCGGCACGCGCGCCGTGCTCAACGAGTTCATCGCCTTCGCGGAACTGGGCCAGCTCAAGCCGTCGCTCGACCCGAGGTCCTTCACCATCGCCTCGTTCGCCCTCGCCGGCTTCGCCAACTTCAGCTCGGTCGGCATCCAGATCGGCGGCATCGGCGCCCTCGCCCCGGATCGCAAGGGCGACCTCGCGCGACTCGGCTTCCGCGCCATGCTCGCCGGCACGCTCGCGAACTTTCTCTCGGCGACGATTGCCGGAATGCTGCTGTGACGGCGACGGGCGCGTCTCTGGGGCGGCTCCTCCGGCTCTCGTGCCGTCGCTCCACGCATCAGTTCCGGGATCATCGGTCGGCCCCGCTCGAGCCTGAGCCACGCGGGGCAGTGATATGACCGCGACCGACGCCGTCCGCGCGTTTATCGGCGCTCGCACGCCCGCCGCCCTTGTCGTTCTCGGCAGTGGGCTCGGCGACCTCGCCGACCATCTCGAGGCCCCGTCGCGCCTCGCGTACCGCGACATTCCCGGCTTCCCCATCCCCACTGTCGAGGGCCACAAGGGCGAACTCGTGCTCGGCCGGCTCGGCGGGCGCGACGTCCTCGCCCAGGCCGGCCGCTTCCACATGTACGAGGGACACGACGCCGCGACCAGCGCCCTCTGCATCCGCACCGCCGCCGAGGTCGGCATCCGCACCGTCATGTTTACCAACGCCGCCGGTGGCATCCGCCGTACGTTCAGGCCCGGCACGCTGATGCTCATCGCCGACCACATCAACATGCAGTTCCAGAGCCCGCTGGTCGGTGCGGTGCGGAAGGGCGAGGAACGCTTCCCCGACATGTCCGATCCGTACGATCCCGGCCTCCGCGCCCTCGCGCGCGATGTCGCCCGCTCCCGCGCTATCCAGCTCGAGGAGGGCGTGTACGTCGGCTTGCTCGGACCCAGTTACGAAACCCCCGCTGAGGTGCGCATGTTGGAGCGGCTCGGCGCCGACGCCGTCGGAATGTCCACCGTCGCCGAGGTCCTCGCCGCCCGTGCGCTGGGCCTCCGCTGCATGGGTATCTCCACCATCACCAACCTCGCGAGCGGCGTCGGCCACGGCGCCCTCTCGCACGCGGAAGTCATGGAGACGGCGCGCGCCGTGAGGAATGACATGATATCGTTGTTCACCGGGATCGTGGAGCGGCTGGAGACATGACCGGGAACGCGCCGCCATCCGCGGGGGGAAGCCACCTCGACCACGGCGTGCGGTTGGCGCAGGTCGGCATGCTGCTCAACGTGGTGCTCGCCATCGTGAAGGTGCTGGCCGGCCTCATTGGCCACTCGTATGCCCTGATCGCGGACGGCATCGAGTCGTCGGCCGACATCTTCGGGTCGCTCATCGTGTGGAGCGGGCTCCGCGTCGCCCGGCGCAGCGCCGACGACCATTACCCCTTCGGGTACGGCAAGGCCGAGGCCCTCGCGGCCGCGGCGGTGGGTCTCCTGCTCCTGGGCGCGGCGATCGGCATCTCCATCGAGGCTATCCGCGAGATCTTCATCCCGCACCACGCGCCGGCGCCCTTCACCCTCGCGGTGCTGGTGGGTGTGGTGCTGATCAAGGAGCTCTTCTTCCGCCGCGTGTCGCAGGTGGCGACGGCATCGGGTAGCACCGCCGTTCACGCCGACGCCTGGCATCATCGCAGCGACGCCATCACGTCGCTCGCGGCGTTCATCGGCATCGGCATTGCGCTGGTCGGCGGGCCCGGGTGGGAACGGGCCGACGACTGGGCGGCGCTCCTCGCCGCGTGCGTCATCGTCTACAATGGTGTCAAGGTCATGCGCCCGGCGCTGGGGGAGTTGATGGACCGCGCTCCCGCCGGCGCACTGCTCATCCGCGTCGAGCGCGCCGCGCATTCCGTCACGGGTGTGCTCGCCACCGAGAAGCTGAAGATGCGGCGCGCCGGTACCGCCTACTACGTGGACATCCACGTCCAGGCCGATCCCGTGCTCTCGCTGCACGAGGCGCACATCCTGAGCGGCATGGTCAAGGGCGCGATCCGGCGCGAGGTGCCGGAGGTGTCGGGCGTGCTGATCCACATGGAGCCGTTCGAGGACGGGAAGGGCTGACGCGCGCTCCGATCGGGCACTGCGCGGGCGCGTCGAATGGGGATGGCTCCGGAGGCTCTGTTGCTCGGCGCGGCGCAATCGACCTCTCCTTGCGCGCCCCCCCGATCCGTGAGCCAGATGGATCTGGACTCTGCCGCGCCGGCACGAGAGCCGGAGGAGCCGCCCCAGAGACGCGCCCTGCGCGTTCAAAAAGAGACGCGCCTCCGCGTTCAGAGACGCGCACGGCGTGTTCAGAGACGCGCCCGGCCCGCGTCGATCAGGGCGCTCGAGCGCTCCGTAGTCGGCGCTAGGGTGCTGCGTGATGGTTGAGCGGCCCGTGCCCCGCACCCAGGGCGGGTGCCGTCGCGATGGCCTTCACCACATAATCCAGCGCCGCCTCGACAGCTGACTCGAGCGGCCGCCCCGACGCGAGCCCGGCCGTGATCGCCGCCGACAGCGTGCACCCGGTCCCGTGCGTCGACGTCGTCCGGATCCGTGGATGACTGAAACGCCGGATGCCATCGGCCGTGAACAGCAGGTCCACGATCGCGTCCTCGTCGAGGTGCCCGCCCTTGAGCAGCACCGCGGCGGCGCCCGAGTCCAGCAGTACCGCGCCCGCGCGCTCCATCTGCGCCACGTCGCGCACTTCGAGCCCGGTCAGCAGCGCCGCTTCATCGAGGTTGGGCGTCACCAGCGTGGCGAGGGGCAGCAGCCGGTTGCGGATCACCTGCTCGGCGTCGATCGACAGCAGCCGGTCGCCCGACGTCGCGATCATGACGGGATCCACCACGAGCGGCGTCCAGCCGAAGGCGCGGATGCAATCGGCCACCGTCGTCGCCAGGTCGGTGTTGGCCAGCATCCCCGTCTTGAGCGCGTCGGGCGGCATGTCGGCGGCGAGCGCCTCGAGCTGCAGCCGCACGAAGTCGGGCGGCACCACGTGAACGCCACGCACCCCCATCGTGTTCTGGGCCGTGAGCGCCGTGATGGCCGCCATGCCGTACACCCCGAACTGATGAAAGGCCTTGAGGTCGGCCTGGATGCCTGCGCCCCCACTGGGGTCTGATCCGGCGATCGACAGCGCAACACGCATGAGTGCTCTCGAGACGTTGATACGTGACCTGAAGCGTCGCCGCGGACGCGAGCGCCGGGGTCTGGCGCTCGCCGAGGGCGTGCGCCTCGTCGAGGAGGCGCTCGCCGCCGGGGTCCCGGTACGTGGCGCGGTGGTTTCTCCCGCGCTCGAAGGTACCCGTCGTGGTGAGGCGCTGGAAAGAGCGCTGGTCGCCGCCGGCATCAAGGTCGAGCATGTGGATGATACCGACCTCGCCGAACTGGCCGACACCGAGCACCCGCAGGGCGTGGTCGCCGTCTTCGAGCCCCGCGACTGGACCCTCGACGACATCGTCCTCGGCCCGCACGCCGCCGTCCTCGTCCTCGACGCCGTGCAGGATCCCGGCAACGTGGGTACCATGTTGCGCACTGCGCTGGCACTCGGCGCCGCCGGGGTCGTGGCCCTCCCCGGTACCGCCGACCTCAGCAACCCCAAGGTGATCCGCGGCAGCATGGGGGCGTTCTTCCGCCTCCCCAGCGTCGCCACCGATGCGGAAACGCTGGCCACCTGGGCGGCCGCGCGTCATGCCGAGGTCTGGGTCACCGACGCCGATGGCGAGGCCGTGCCCCGCGCGCCCCGCGCCGCGGCCACCCTCCTGGTGCTGGGCAACGAGGGCGCTGGAGCGGGCGAGTTCATGACCGCCCGCGCGTCCCGGCGCGTGGGCATTCCCCTTGCACCTGGCGCCGAGTCGCTCAACGTGGCGGTGGCAGCCGGGATACTTCTCTACGAGGTCTTGCGTGCCGACTGACGGACAGGGTCTGACCTGGTTCTACATCATGGCCGGCGTCTTCGGCCTGCTCATCGGAAGTTTCCTCAACGTCTGCATCCTCTCCTGGGGCGCGGAGCCCAAGGAGTCGGTGATGCGGCCGCGGTCGCGCTGTCCCAAGTGCGGCAACAGGATCGCCTGGTACGACAACATCCCGGTCCTCTCCTGGCTCATCCTCCGGGGCCGGTGTCGAAACTGCAAGCAGTCGATCTCGCTCATGTACCCGCTGGTCGAGCTCGCCACCTGCATCATCTGGATCTACTTCGTCTGGCTCTTTGGTCCGACGATCGCCGCGGTCCGCGCGGCGGTGTTCTTCACCCTGCTGCTTGGCATCCTCGTCACCGACGCCCGCGCCTACATCATCCCCGATGAGTTCACCATCGGTGGGCTCGTGCTGGGCCTCATCCTCACCGGGGTCGGCGGGTTCATCCTCAATGGCGGCCCCGGTGCGGTGCACGGTCTCGCGTTCTCCTTCATCGGGGGCGCGGTCGGCTTCGGCATCCTCTGGGTCGTCGGCTGGCTCGGCACCATCATCCTCAAGCAGGATGCGATGGGCGGCGGCGACATCAAGATGATGGCGATGGTCGGCGTCTTCGTCGGGTGGACCGGCGTGCTGCTCACCATCTTCATCGGCGCGCTCGTCGGCACGCTGGTCTTCCTCCCGCTCACGCTCATGGGACGGAAAAAGCTCGTCCCCTTCGGCATCTTCCTCGCCATCGGTGCCGGCGTCGCCTACCTCTTCGGGGCGAAGCTCGTGCAGTGGTACGCCATCACGTACCTGGGCGCTTGATGCGCGCTGCGCTGTGCCTGCTGCTGCTCGCGGCGATCGCCTGCCGCGGCAAGCCACGGGAGACCGACGCCGACCGCAATCTCGCACACCTCGTCGACAGCCTCATGCCCGCCGTCGAGCAGAGCACCGGGCTCAAGTTCAAGCGTCGCCCGGAATCGGTCCTCCGCACCCGGGACGAGGTGCGCAGCTTCGTTCGCGCCAAGCTCGCGCAGGAGATGCCCCCCGAGCGCTTTCTCCAGCTCGGCCGCGCCTACACCCTGCTCGGCCTGCTCCCCGATTCGCTCGATCTCCGCGCCGTCATGGAGGACATGCTCTCCCAGCAGATCGCCGGGTACTACGATCCCGACTCGGCGACGCTCTATGGCGTGGCCGGCGCCGAGGGACCGGTGCTGCGCCTCACCGTCGCGCACGAGCTGGTGCACGCGCTGCAGGATCAGTACATGCCGCTCGACTCCATCCTCAAGGACAAGAGCAGCAACGATCGCTCGGCGGCGGCCCAGGCCATCCTCGAGGGACAGGCCAATTACGCCTCCATCGTCATGCTCCAGGGCGCGGAGATAGCGCAGAGCCAGGCCTTCTGGGACGAGTTCCGCAAGACGGGTGACCAGATGCTCTCGGGCGGCAGCATGGGTGATGCGCCCGCCGTGCTGCGCGAGGGATTGCTGTTCCCCTATCTCGCCGGCGCCGAGTTCATGCTGTGGTGGGGAGAGTCGCCCTTCCGCGATACCCTCCCGTACGGCCCGCGCATGCCGCGCTCCACCGAGCAGATCATGCACCCCGAGCGCTACGAGCGCGGCGACCGGCCCATCGACATCCAGTTCACCGACACCGTCCCCGGCAGCTACGAGGATGTGCTCGGCGAGTTCGATATCCGGTTGCTCATGCAGGAACTCACCGGCCGGAAGGCCAGCGATGCCGCCCTCCCGCTCGGCTGGGGCGGTGATCGCTTCCGGCTCGACGAGGCCAACGGCGGACCCGCGCTCGTCTGGATTTCCGTGTGGGACGAACCCCGCCATCGCGACTGGTTCCTCTCCGCCACGGGAGGGAAGTTCAAGGCCCGCGCGAAGCCCGGCTACAAGGCCCAGGTCGACACGATGACGGTGGGCGGGCACGCCGCCCTGCGTTATGTCATCGGCAAGGATGGCTGGAGTGGGTGGAGCCACCTCCCGGGCGCAGTGATACCGGCTGTTCCGGCCCCGGCCGTGCAGGCCCGCCGCTCGCACTGATCTTGTCGAACTCCGGCAGTGCCCCGTCGTCCATCACAACCTCGTACGGAGTAGGTCTCCACCGCCACCTGACGGCGCACGAGCGCCGTCTACCCCGGCGGCGCGTTCGGTCGTATATGTTGGGCATGACCCGGTCCGGCGATTCCGTCGATCCGCTCTTCCTCACGTTCCAGGCGGCACTCGCCGGCCGCTACTCCATTGATCGTGAACTCGGGCGTGGCGGCATGGGCATCGTCTATCTCGCCCGCGAAGTGCACCTCGACCGCTCAGTCGCCATCAAGCTCCTCCCGCCCGCGCGCGCGGCGCAGGCGCCGCTCCGGCAGCGCTTCCTTCGCGAGGCACGCCTCGCGGCAGGCCTGTCCCACCCGAACATCATCCCGATTCATGCAGTGGAGGACGCGGAAGGATTCGTGTTCTACGTCATGGCGTTCGTCGACGGCGAAACCCTCGCCGAGCGCGTGCGCCAGCGGGGGCCACTGCCGCCCTCGGAGGCCGCGCGGGTTCTGCGCGAGGTGGCGTGGGCCCTGGCGTCCGCCCACGCGCAGGGCCTCGTCCACCGGGACGTGAAGCCTGACAACATCCTCATCGAGCGATCCACCGGCCGCGTGCTCGTCACCGACTTTGGCATTGCCGCGGCCGCGGGTGACGCCGGCGACGGCATCTCCGGCACGCCCGAGTTCATGAGTCCCGAACAGGCACTGGGCGGACAGATTGATGCGCGGAGCGACCTCTACGGACTCGGTGCCACCGCGTTCTTCGCCCTCTCGGGTCGGCTGCCGTTCGAGGGAACCAGCGCCACCGAAGTACTTGCCCGCCAGGTCACCGAGCCGCCGCCGCCGCTGGTCTCGCTCGGCCTCACCGTGCCGCGCAAGCTGGCGTTGATCGTCGATCGCTGTCTCGCAAAGCCGCCCGACCATCGCCCCGCGAGCGCGCAGGCCCTCGCCGAGCAGCTGGGTCTCGCGCTGGAGCAGCGGCGCGAGCTGCCGGCGGCGCTGCGCGCCTTCGTGAAGCGCTACGGACGGCTCGACGGCGGCGGCACGCTGGTTGCCCTCTTCCTGCTGCTCAGCGTCTCCATCGTCATCGCGGCGCTCTTCGGGCGCACCCCCGGCTTCGTGACGCTCCTGCTCGGGGTCACCGTCGCGCCGTTTGCGTACCTCGTGGGTGCCGCACGGCGACTCAGCCTGCTCGGCTTCACCCACCAGGATCTCGACCCCGCCTTCAAGGGTGAAATCGAGCAGGCGCGTGAGGAACTCACCGTCGAGCACCGGTCGGGCCCGTCGCCGGTCGAGCGCTACTTGCCACTGGTGATGAAGGCGTCCGGCGCGGTCGGGGTGCTCGCCACCGTTGGACTCTTTCTCGGCCCGTCGAGCCCGTTCTTTCAGGCGGCGGCATCGGTATTCGGCCTGGCGTACGGAACGACACTCCTCACGTCGGTGGCGTACCTCGCCCTGCTGCAGCGGCGCCGCGACGTCGATACCGAGTTCTGGGCCAGGCTGTGGATGGGCAGGATCGGCAAGCTCGCGTTCTCCGTCGCGCGCAAGCTGCTGGGGACGCGCGCGATCGCGCCGGCCATGACGCACCGGGCCACCGAGCTCTCGCTCGGCATGGCCGCGGAGCAGCTTTTCGAGAGCCTGCCGAAGGAATCGCGACAGGCCCTGGGGGACCTTCCCGCACTGCTGCGTCGCCTCCAGGCTGACGCGCAGTCGCTCCGGGCCCGGTACGATGAGCTCCAGGAGGTGCTTGGCGATGGCGGTGACGCGGCCGCCTCCCCCGAGTACGCCGACCTGCGCGCGGCGCGGGACAGGATGCACGCCAAACTCGGGGACGCCGTCGGCGCGCTGGAGACGATCCGGCTCAACCTGCTGCGGCTGCACGCCGGGTCGGTCACCGTGGCCGGACTCACCACCCACCTCGGTCTTGCCGCTGCCGTGTCGGATGATGTCGAGCGGCTCATCGCGGCGCAGGAAGAAGTGGAGCAGATGGTGAAGTTCCCCCGGCGCGCGTCGGTGACACCGGTCTAGGAACTGGCGGCCGGGCTCCGGTTGTAGGCCTGAAGCTGCGGTGATATGTTGCCGCAGGTCGCGCGGTACGGCCGCGATGATCAATCCGATCGGTCGGAAGTGCGGTTCCGGTCCGTTGCGGGAGTGTGGCGGCGCAGTGGACCGCTCTGCTTCCGCTTTTCGTTTCTTACCCTGAGTTGTTGAGCGGAGGCGTTATGACTGGTGAATCCGGCCCGCACGTGGGCGAAGACATTGGGAACGCCGTTGAATCCACCCTTGACGATGTCGCTGGCAGGATCCGGGAGAAGGGCAGGAAGGCCGTGGCGTCCATCGATGGACGCCGGATTGCTGCCGCTGACGGATTGGAAGGCGCTGCCCGGGGACTGCACGACAAGGCCGACGCGATCGCGGGTGGTGGGGAGCGACTGAGCAAGGTCACTCATGAAGTGGCCGACAGGGTTGATGGTGCGTCCCGTTACGTCCGTGAGAAGGATGCGAGGGACATGCTCGCCGACGTCGAGTCCATCGTGCGGGCCCACCCCACCCGGTCCCTGCTTGCCGTGCTTGCGATCGGCTTTCTCGCCGGCCGGGTCCTGCGGCGGGACTGAACCCTGGGGAGCCGCCCCGGTCGACGCCGCAGCCCGGATCCGGGCTGCGGTCCGGGGCGGGAATGCGGCTTATTCACGGGACGCCATCCTGTCATCGCGCGGCGGCGCCAACCAGGCTGCCCGCGTGCGAAGCACCAGAATCGCGAGGAAGAACAGGACAATACTGGCAATGACTATGCGCATGCGAACCTCCTGAAAATGCGGGGCAGCGCGCCGTATCCCCCGCGCGCCACCCCCTCTTCGTGCTACCCATGTCCCCCAATCCCGGTTCGCCGTGAGGGCGCGTGGCGAGATCGCGCAGCCGGGTGGATTCCGGGGGAGGACGGCAAGGAGGCGCGGTACGGGGTGGTCACCCGAGCCGCGCCTCCATTGCCGTGAGCCATGGTCCAGCCCGCAATGGCCGTCGATGGCAATCACGGTGTCACGCATCACAACACCACTATGCAAGGCCGTCAGGTGATCGTGGCATCACCATCTCCTGATACCGTGCACGGCGGTCGTTGGTTTCTGGTGACCGGCGAGTCTGATGGAAGCGATCCGGGGTACTGGAAAGGGTGCGGTGCGTCCGACCCCGGGGAGTCACGAATGCTGACAGTTGTTCGCTACACCACGATCATGCTCTGCGCGCTCGCGCTCTCACTCGGCCTCACCCAGGCCCTCGTGAGCCAGCCCGACCCGCGGCTCGTCACTGCAGGGGCCGCACTGCTTTCTGCAACCGCGGCCTCGTCGCTGGTGCTGGCCCTCCTCCTCCGCAACCGCCCTGGCTTCGCCCTCGCGGCGTGGGGGACCTTCCTGCTCGCGATCGCCGGCATCCTGTGGGCGATTCTCATGGCGCCAGGCAGGCAGCCGGCGTGGCTCGTGTACGCGATGTCCCGCTGGCCCGCCCCGGCCGCTCTCGAATTCCAGCAATTGCTGGCCGCAAGGGGCAGCGCGCTCGTGGCGCTTTCGGCCTGGATGGTCGGCTTCAGCCTGGTCGTCCTTTCGGCCATTCGCCAGCCGGTGCTGCGCCGCGCCCCGCGCGGGCCCCTGCCGCTGATGCGTACGGCGCCTCGCCGCGACTGACCCGCAACTCGCACCGACCTCGCGGGCGCGCCCGCACCCCGCCCCCGCCCGGGGATATCTTCCGACCCCACTTCATCCCGGATCATTCGTGCGCCATCTAGTCCTCGCCTCGGCCTTGCTTTCCGCCTGTTCGGTCGTCAGTCAGCCCCCCTCACCGGCGCAGGTCTCCCGCACGACGCAGCAGAGCAACACCACGGCGCTCCTCATCGCCGTCAGCGCCGTCAGCGACAGCGTCGCCTGGGTGAGCGGGAGCGGCGGCACCGTGCTCCGCACCGTCGACGGCGGCGCCACCTGGCACGCCGGCAAGGTCCCCGGCGCCGACTCGCTCCAGTTCCGCGACGTCCACGCCCTCGACGCGAACCATGCCTGGGTGCTCAGCATCGGCCCCGGCCCCAGCTCCCGCATCTACTACACCGCCGACGCTGGTACCAACTGGACCCTGCAGTACACCAACCAGGACCCCGACGCCTTCTACGATTGCTTTGGCTTCTGGGACGCCAATCGCGCCGTCGTCGTCGGTGACGCCGTGAAGGGTCACACCGGCATCCTCACTACCGACGATGGCGGCCTTCACTGGAATGCGACGCCATCGGCCACCACTCCCACCGCGCCCGACGGCGAAGGCAGCTTCGCCGCGAGTGGCACCTGCCTGGTCACCGGTGCGGGCGGTCGCGCCTGGATCGTTGCCGCCGACAGCATCCGCTCGCGCGTCCTCTTCTCCAGCGACTACGGCCGCACCTGGGGGTTCGAGACGCTCCCCCTCACCTCCCGCGCCGGATCAGGCGCGCAGTCCATCGCCTTTCGCGATGCCGGGCACGGCATGGCGCTGGGCGGCGGCACCACCGCGAAGGCTGGCGACGAGGACATCGCGATCACCCACGATGGCGGCATCACCTGGGCGCTTCGCGGCAAGCTTCCGTTCAAGAGTGGGGCGTGGGGCGGCGTCTACGTCCCGGGCACGAAGAAGCCCACCGTCGTCGCCGTCGGACCCGGTGGCTCCGCCTGGTCCGCCGATGACGGCGCCACCTGGGTCACCATCGACACGCTCAACTACTGGAGCGTTGGGCTCGCATCGCCCAGCGCGGGCTGGGCCGTGGGTACCCGCGGCAGGATCACGAGACTCGGTGGATTCTAGGTACGGCGACGCCGACTTCATCGCCGCGTCTCGGGAGGTCGTGCGGGATACTGCGGAATAGCCCCGCCCCCGACACCCGGGGGCGGGTCGCGGCTTGGTCAGCCGTTCACGCCTCGGGCGGGGCTGAGTCCAACCCCTGGTTCACCGACGCGCTGAGCGCCGCCGTCAGCCCGGTCTCCCCGCTCAGGAGCGCGCCCCACGAAAAGGACTGCCCCTTTCGCTTGCCCTTGGGCGTGAGCGTAAACCCTTCTGGTGTAATCGTCAGCACGTAGTCGGCGCCGCCGATGTTGAGCGCCCGCTTGAGCGGCTTGCTGAGCACTGTGGCCATGAATCCCTGCCTGCCTTTCCTGTGTGTCACCCGGTTGTCCCGCTTGAATGTGCCACTCAGGCACGCGATTCCGGCTGACTATGATACCGCAATTGCCTCGGATCTGTCACGGAGGCGCCGCCGGCCGATCTTGACAAGGATACTGGCGGACCCTACCAAGGAGGGGTTGTGAAGTTCCATTGAGCGACCCTGTACGCTGGAGGAAGTATGCGTCGCACATTCATTCTCGTCGCCACCGGGCTCGTCGGCACCAGTGGCATTCTCTCGGCCCAGGCTGCGCCCGCGCTCAAGTGGGGCCCCGCGCCCGCCGTGTTCCCCGCCGGGGCACAGATGGCCGTGGTCACCGGCGACCCCGGCAAGGCCGGCCCATTCGTCGTCGAGCTATCGATGCCGTCGGGCTACAAGATCCCGCCCCATTCCCACCCCACCGATGAAAAGGTGACCATCGACAAGGGCACCTTCCTCGTGGGCATGGGCGACACCTTCGACGCCGCGAAGGCCAAGCCGATGGCCACGGGCGCCACCGGGGAGATCAAGGCTGGCATGCACCACTTCGGCATGGCAAAGGGTGCGACCGTCGTCACCATCAGCTCCACGGGCCCGTTCGCCATGACCTACGTCAACCCGGCCGACGACCCCACGAAGATGATGGCGCGCCCATAGCGGCGGTCGTTCCGAGCTCGAAACCCTGCGGCAACCAATTGACGGTTGCCGCAGTCTCATTCCTGTATGACCCTCACCCTCGTCGCCGGCTTCCTCCTCCTCCAGCAGGCCCCGGTGCTCCTCGACACTACCGTTAGCCGCCATTGGCGTGAGGACCTCGCCGTTCTCCGAACCCAGGCGCCCGCGCACCACGCCAGTCTCTATCACTCGATGACCCGCGCCCAGTTCGACAGCGCGCTCACCAGCATCGAGCAGCGACTCCCGCGCATGGCGCGCTCCCAGGTCATCGTCGAACTGCAGCGTCTTGCCGCCTTGATCGGCGACGGCCACTCGAGCGTCGGACCCTGGCGCGACACCGCGACCGTGTTCCACGAGCTCCCCGTCGCCTTCTACGCCTTCGATGATGGCCTCCGGATCCGCTCCGCGACCGCCGCGCACGCCGACCTGCTCGGCAGCAGGGTCCTCGCCATCGGCGGCGTTCCCATCGACAGCGCCCTCGCTCGCGTCCGTCCCCTCGTCAGTCGCGACAACGAGATGGGAGTCCTCGCCCGCGCCCCGATGCTCCTCGCGATGCCCGAGATACTCTACGCCATCGGGCTCGCACCCGACCCGCAGCACGTCACGCTCGCCCTCGACACGCCGAAGGGCCGCCGCGACGTCACCCTTGCGCCGGCGGGCCTCTTCCCCATGCTCACCGGCGAGACTGACCGCACCTGGATGCCGCGCGCGGGCTGGGTCGATGCCCGCGATGGTGCGCCCACGCCGCTCTGGCTCAGCAACCCGGGTGACACCTACTGGTATCGCTATCTCCCCGCGTCTCGCACCCTGTACCTGCAGCTCAACGCGATTCAGCAGAACCATGACGACTCCATCTCCACCTTCCTTGCGCGCGCAATGCACTCCGGCGACTCGGCGGGTGCGGAGCGGCTGGTGCTCGACCTGCGCTTGAATGGGGGAGGGAACGGCGAGTGGAACCGCGACATTCTGCGGAGCCTCATCAAGTCCCGGTACGATGCGACGGGCCGCCTCTACGTCATCACGGGGCGCCGCACCTTCTCCGCCGCCCAGATGCTCATCTCCGAGCTCGAGAAGTACACCGATGCCGTGTTCGTGGGCGAGCCCAGCAGCTCACGCGGCACCCACTACGGCGACTCGTACCGCATCATGCTTCCCAACAGCCACGTCACCTTCCGCGTGTCGTCGCTCTACTGGCAGTTCTCCGACCCCCGCGACGATCGCCCATGGATTCCCGTGGCACTCCCGGCGCCGCTCACCTGGGCCGACTACGTCGCCGGTCGCGACCCTGCGCTCGAGGCGGTGAAGTAGGGCCCGCTCACCGCTCACGCCTTTCAGCATTGCCCGTGTCTGTGATCAAACGGCAGGCAGCTGAACCCGTTCACCGCCCACAACCCCAGCTCCTCCTTCTCCGCCTCCTTCACCGCCTTCCGCAGCTGGTCCACGTACTGCACGTTGGGCGAATACGTCAGCGTCACCACCCAGCCCGCGCGCACCATCTCCCAGTTCACCAGCCGCCCGTCGCGCCACACGTACGCCAGCAGTCGGTCGTTCCGGTCCCGCGCCTGAACGTCCTGCTCCAGCGCCACCCTGCTCCCCGGCGGGATCATCGCCGTCAGCGCGCCGCGTGACTGGTTCCCGAACGGCTTCTGGCTCAGCTCCGGCGCGTCGATGCCGAGCAGCCGCACCCGTCCCGCTTCCGCGCACACGATCGAGTCGCCATCCGTCACCTTCGTCACTCGGCACGGCGACGTCGGGCGCACCGGCTTCCTCGGCCCCTTGTACTCCGGCGACGTCATCGCCCACCCGACGTGCCGCAGCCTCGGCCCCTCCTCCCGCTGTTGCCGTTCCTCCTTGCGCGGTTTCCATTCCTCCTTACGCAGCTGGGGCTCCGCGCTCGCCATCCCGCATCCCCTTGGCGCCAGCATCAGGACCGGCCCCCGCCGCGCATTGTGCTTCGGGTTGATCGCCACGATCAGCCGCTCCAGCGGTCCCGGCTGGAAGAGCCCCAGCGGCTCGAGGCGCGGGTCGGCGGCGACTTCCCGCCCCGCATTGCTGAGCGCCAGCGTCACCACGATCCCGCCGCACTCGAGCGCGTCCGCATCCAGCGTCTTGCTCGCCCGAATCGTCAGCGGATGGGAGATGAACGCCGTCGGCACCAGCAGGAAGTCTCCCACCCGCGTCACCATCCCGATCTCGGGGTGCTCGTCCAGGTAACGCGCCACCTGGAGGCCGGCGCGCTGTGGCGCGCTCGTCACCACCAGCAGGAGCAGCACGCTGTTCACCACGGCGAAGTACCACACGCGCCAGCGATGGGCCTGGCGCTGCTCGATCAGGTACGTGAGCAGTGGCGTCAGCAGCACCAGGAACAGTGGCGTCGCCGGGATCATGAAACGCTCTTCCTTGTGGCTGATCGCCATGTGCGCCGCCAGGAACACCGCGAAGAAGAGCACCGTCGCGTACAGTGGTCCGTAGCGCGTTTTCCAGTCGAAGCCCCGGTAGCGGAGGAAGAAGGTTGGCGGGATGCTGAGCCCCAGGAATAGCAGGGGGAAGATGTACCACGGCGAGCGCTCCCAGTCGTGCGAATACTGCTCGTTGATCGCGACATAGCGCCGCAGCGTCCCGTGAAACTCCCCGATCAGCCGGTAGTCCAGCATCCCCGACGCGACCGTGCAAACGGCGCCGACGGCCGCCAGCACCGCCAGGTCCTTCCACCGGCGCAGCCAGATCACAAGTGCCACCAGCGCCAGGGCGCAGGCCCCGACCTGTGGCCGGTGCATCGCCCCGATCGTCAGGGTCATGATCGACAGCACCAGCGGCCAGCGCTTGCCCGTTTGCCGGTAGCGGCACGCCAGCGCCGCCGCCGCGGCGAGGAACGGCGCCGACATCGACTCGATCATCGGCCGCGTCAGCACCAGCGGCGCCAGGAAGTAGAAGCCCAGCAGCCCCGCGAACACGACACGATGCCGGTCGCGCTCCGGCCCCGCGTATGCCGCGAACATCGTGACGCCGGCCCAGAGGATCACCCCGAACGAGAAGAGCCCGATGACGGCGAGGTCGATGCGGAACTGCGTCAGCGGGTGCGTCACGCCCAGGGCGTACGCCGTCTTCACGATTGCGAGGTGAACCAGATTGGTGAAGGGAGAGCGGAACCCGGTTCTGGCGACGATCTCCTGCACCGAGTGCGCCTGCGCAGGGATGATCTTCGAGATGACGTCGCCATAATCGTCGATCGCGATGATGCCGGGATTGGTGATGGCGGTGATGAGGTACAGCAGTGCGCCGCAGCCTGCCACGATCCTGAATGTGCGGCGCGCTGGCGGGGACTCGGTCACTTCGATGGCGGCTCAGCTCGCGAGGTCGGTGTTGCGCAGTGCCGCGGTCAACGCCACCAGCCGCTCCCGCGTCACGTCCACCGGGGCCACGTCACCGATCACGTGGTGACCGTTCCGCCCCGAACGTACGAGGATCTCGGTCGGCACCAGCACCCGTACCGTCGTGCCGATGTCCGGCTTGCTGTATACCTGTACCGCGCCGTGGTGCGACCGCACCACGTCCAGCACCCGCGCCATTCCCTCGCCGCGCCCCGGGTCACGGGTCGAGAACTCCGGGTCGAACAGGCGCGACACCGTTGCCGCATCCATGCCGAGCCCCGTGTCCGACACTTCGATGTACGCGTAGCGCCCCGCCGGCAGCCCGTCGTCGAAGTACGCCGACGCCAGGAACGCCCGCGTCGCTTCCACCGTGCCCGTCGCCAGCGAAATCACCCCGCCGGCCGCATCCAGCCCCTCGGCGGCGTTCTTCACCAGCTCGAGCACCGCGAGCCGCAGCGACTCGGCGTCACCGTACACCGACGCGAGCCCCGGCGCGAGCCTGAGGTGCAGCGACGCGGCGCCCACGGTGAACTTGCGGAACGACGGGCTCCACTCAGCGACCAGCGAGGAAAGGTCGAGCAGCGGCCCCGCCGTCGCTTCGACGCCGACCTCATTGACCTCGACATCCTCCAGTTCCGCCGCACCCGCCCTACCCGTCCTACCCGCCGCTTCATCGCTCTCCGCAATCACCCCCGCCACCCGCTTGAGCCACCAGCCCTTCTCCCGCTCCGCATGCATCTGCGCCCGCAACCAGCGCACCTCGCCATCGGGCAGCAGCACCCGCCACTGCAGCTCGCGCACTCGGCCGCCGCGATAGGTGATCCGCTTCGCCTCGAGCAGCAGGTCGCGATCGTCGGGATGTGTCCGCTCCAGCAGCTCCGCAAACGTCGCGAACGCGGCACCATGCGGCAGGCCGAACAGCGGGCCAAACGTCTCCGAGCAGTCGAGTGCGCGGCGTTCGGCATCCCACTCCCACGTCGCCATTCCCGCAGCGGCGAGGGCGCGCTGCACGTGCTCCTCGCTCCGGGCCAGCGCCTCGTCGGCCAGCTTGGGACCGGTGATGTCGCGGCCCACGGCCACCCAGCCCGTGGTGATGTGTCGCGCGTCGCGTACCGGGCTCACGTCGAGCTCGAGCCAGATCGGCGCCGCGCCCGGGCGGCCGTACGCCAGGAAGTCCTGCAGCACCGGCAGCCCCGCGTCGAGCGCGCGCTCGATCCGGTCGAGCGCGGTGCGGTCGGTGTCGGGGCCGGCGAGCGTCTCCAGCGTCCGGCCCAGCACGTCCGCGCGCGAGAGCCCGATCCGCCGCTCGAACGCCGCGTTCACCCAGCGGATCCGCCGCGCGCTGGCCGTGGCGGCCGCGTCCAGCACCAGCACCACGTCGCCCGCCGAGAGGAGCGCGTCGCCCAGCAGCGACGACTGGAGGCTCCGCCGCTCGCTCGTGAGCGCCAGCCGCACCAGTTCCGCTGCGGTGCCGAGCGCCTGTCGCTCGCGGGGCAGGGGCTCGCCCGGCACGGTGAGGTATGCCGCGATCACGGCGAGCAGGTCGCCGGTGGGGGACAGCACTGGCAGCGCCCACTCCGCGCGGAGCCCGCACATGAGCGGCGCTTCGCGCTGCCCGATCCACAGCGTCGGGCCCGCGAGGTCGCCGGTCACCACCAGTTCCCGCCGTCGTGCGGCGGCGACTGCGGCGCCGGGGCCGTCGTCGAGTCGAAGCGTGTCGAGGAGCTTCTTCAGGTTCTCGTCCAGCGCCGAACCCGCGGCTAGCCGGAGCGTGTTGCTCGCGTGATCCACCACGTGCACGGCGGCGCGGATCCGGTCGGATGTCGCTTCGAGGGTGACGCACACCGCCGCGAGGATCTCGCTCAGCGGCGCGTTGCTCACTATCTGCTCCAGCACCCGCGACTGCCCGAGTGCGAGCGCTTCATCCTCGCGCCAGCGCGTGACATCGCGACCCACCGCCACCAGCACCGTCTCGCCCGGCCGCCGCGCGACCGTCCACTCCAGCCAGCGCCAGCTCCCGTCGTTGTGGTGCCAGCGGCACTCGAACACCACTGGCGCGCCGTCGTCCCGGATCCACGACAGTGCAGCCCGCACCGCCACCTGGTCGTCTACCGCCACCAGCGTGCTGAACGGCTGGCCGTGCAGCCCCTCCGCGGCGGGCGCGAAATCCCGCTCCAGGTCCGGACTCACCCGCGCCAGGAACCCGTCCGGCGTCAGCAGGCAGGCGTACTCCTGCGCCTGCGGGAGCGCATCCCGCAGTCGCCGGCCTGTCATGTGAGTCTGGTGCTTCCGCATGAGCAAGTATCCCCTAGAGTCGCAGCAATGGTCAAGCGGGCGGAAGGCAGGTCTAGGGCGGTCGTGCCGGAAAGTGGCCGGCAGGGCCGGGGAGGCTGGGGTTGTGGCTGCGAGCGGCTCTGTTGGGCGGGCCCTGAGGAGTGCATCGGCGTCGTCGCCCACGAGAGCCGCGAGCAGCCACGGCCCCGGCCGACCTCAGGACCTGCCGCCCGGCCCGACTGTCCCTACAAGACCTGCCGCAGCAGATGCAGCAACAAGCCCACCAGCCCGCCCACGAGAGTGCCGTTTATGCGCACGTATTGGAGATCCCTGCCCACCTGAAGCTCCAGCCGCCGCGCGGTCTCGGCCCCGTCCCACCGCGACACCGTCTCCGTGATCAGCTCGCCCACATGCGACCGATGCTTCTCGGCCAGGCCAGCCACCGCGCCGGCCACCGCCTTGTCGATTCGCGACCTGAGCTCGGCGTCCGCCAGCACAGTCGCCCCGAACGACTGGATCGCCCGCTCCAGCTCCGGCGGCGCTTCAGCGCCCTCTTCCGCATACCGGCTCAGCGCCGCCCGAACGTCGCTCCACAACTTCGCGCTCAGGTCCAGCACCGCCGGCGACCCGAGGATATCCTCCTTGATCTCCTCCGCCCGTTCGATCGTTCCGGGTGACGTCTTGAGCCGCTCCACGAAGTCCGCCAGCGCCACGTCGAACTGTCCCCGGAGCGGGTGCACCGGATCCAGCGCGATCGCCTCCAGCGTCCGCTCCACGGCGCCCACCACCTTTTCGTAGAGCTTCTGCTCCGCCGCGTCCGGCACCCACCACGGCGACTCCTCCCCGATCCGCTGCCGGATGAACTCCCCGTTCTTCTCCAGCACCTGGCTCACCACTCCCAGCAGCCGGTCCAGCAGTTCCTGGTGACGGCGGCCGGTCATCAGTCCCTCGATGGCTTGCGCCGCTACCGGCCCCGCCTGGATGCCCCGGAGCCGTCCCACGATGCTTCGGTCCACGAACGCGCGCGCCGCGTCCTCCGGCACCGCCTCCGCTGCTCCCGCCGCCGCCTTCACCAGTGTCCGCGCGATCGCCCGCGAGTTTTCCGGGCTCGCCAGCCACGCCCCCAGCCGCTCCGCCAGCCCGAGTTGGTGCAGCCGCTCGGCCAGTACCTCCCGGGTGAAGAAGTTGCGCTCGAAGAAGTCCGCCAGGATCCGGGCGATCCGCTCCTTCCGCGTGGGGATGATCGCCGTGTGCGGAATGGGGATCCCCAGCGGATACCGAAACAGCGCCGTCACCGCGAACCAGTCGGCCAGCCCGCCCACCATCGCCGCCTCGGCGCCGGCCCGCACCCATTGCACCCAGGCGTGCCGCGGCTCGAAGTAGATGGCGACCAGGAACACCAGGGCGGCCAGGAAGAGGAGCCCGGTCGCCTTCCGCTTCATGCTCGCCAACTCGGCGGCCTTGATCGTCTCGTTCCGCACCTCGGGGAGCGGCACGTTCGGCGCTGCGGTGGGGGTCCTCGGGGCGGGCTGGAAAGGCGCCAGAGTCATGCAGCAAAGCTAACGGCGGGGGAGTTGTGTGAGGCCGGGCACTCCGGCCTCACACTCCTCCCCCTTCCGAACGCCTACCTCGCGAACACCGACCCGTGCGGCTTCGCCACCACCTCGCCCAGCCCCGGTACCTCCACCTTGCCCATCTCCAGCACCGGCAACTCCCCATCCCGGCTCAACGCACCAGTCGAAGGATCGATTCGCAGCAGGTAGATCCGCGGGTCCTTGCCCGACCCGCTGTTCACGACCAGCCGCGTCCCCGACTCGTCCTTGGCCATCCAGTGCGGCGTCACACTGTCGCCCAGCACCAGCCGCGATAGCTCCCGCGGCTTGCCCGGGTCGGACACGTCCAGCGCCACCACCGCGTGCAGCCCCGGGATCGTCCACACCCAGTAGTTCCCGATTACCACCGGCACCGCGCACCACTTCCCCGGGTACGAGTAGACGAATTCCACCTTCGGCGCCGTCGCCACCTCCGTCACCCGGTACAGCCCGCAGGTGAACGTCCCGAACATCACCGTCTTTCCATCGGCCAGCGTCCTCGGTTCACCCGGCAGCATGTGGTGATCCGCGGTGTGCTCCATGTGCTCGGCGTGCTCGGGCGCGATCGGTACCGCCATCGTCTGCAGCAGCTTCAGGTCCGACAGCCGCCATACCTGCACGTTCACGCCGATGAGATCGGTCATGCTCGTGCTCGTCGACACCACCCGGTCCATTGATGCGAGCGCGTCCAGGCTGTACGGCACCAGCTGCGTGGAGTCCCCGTCGGCCGGCGCGGCGCTCGCCCATCGCAGCGCCGTCCCATCCGGTCGCAGCTCCACCAGCCCACCCGGCTCGCTCCCGTCGATCTTCTTCTGGTAGGTCGCGAGTCGGTCACCGTTCGCCAGTCGCACGAAGCTGTGCGGGTCCTTGTACGGCCCCCCGGTCGTGAACGACCCCACCAGCCTCGGGTCGCCCGGCTTGGACAGGTCGAACCGGTATGTCCGCCCGTCGCCGAAATCGTTGGCGAACAGCACGCCATCCTGCTCCAGCTGGTGCTCCGTGTGGTGCGGGCTCACGCCCGGGCCGGCCGCAATGACCCGCACGATCTGCCCCGCCGTCGGAGAGCCCGCGCGGATGTCGAACACCGCCAGGAACGCCCCCGGCCGCGTCGAGTCCGCGCTCGCGGCCCAGACGTACAGGTACGGTGGCGCCGCGGACGGCGCCTGCGCCGCCACGCGGGTAGCGCCGATGATCAGCGGCAACAGTATGAGCGAACGAGCCATGGACATGTCTATCTCCTTTTGATACAGCAACATAGCCAAGGAACAGGTCGTGAGGGATGGCGGCGCTCAGTACCGCCGAGCCGGCAGGGCCCCCTGTCCGACCGGCCCAATTCCGCTGCTGGAGGCGAAATCGCCAACGAGTCGGGCGGTGTGGGGCGGCCGCTCCGAACTTGAACACATGCCCTAAACTGGCTATCCTTCTAGGCTTATGTTCGACGAACTTTCCGGAAAGCTTACTGCCACACTGCGCCAGTTGGCCGGTCGTGGCGTCCTCACTGAGGATGCTGTCCGCGAGGGTTTGCGTGAGGTTCGCCGGATCCTCCTCGAAGCCGACGTCAGCTTCGAACTGACCCGCGAATTTCTCGAAAGAGTTCAGGCGCGGGCTATCGGCGTCCTCCAGATCAAGGACGTGCGCCCCGGTCACCAGCTCGTCAAGATCGTCTACGACGAGCTCGTCACGCTCCTCGGCGAGAAGTCCGCGCCGATCGCCTTTGCGTCCGTGCCGCCCACCATCATCCTGGTGGTCGGATTGCAGGGCTCCGGCAAGACCACCACCGCGGGCAAGCTCGCGAAGCGGTTGAAGCTGGAGCAGAAGGCGCCGTTCCTCGTCGCGGCCGACGTCTATCGTCCCGCCGCGGCCGAGCAGCTGGCGACACTGGCAGGGCAGGCAGGCGTCGGCGTGTACCAGGCGCCGGGCGAGAAGGACGTGGTCAGGCTGGTCAAGGACGGTATTGTCGCAGCGCAGAAGGAGCGCGCGCGCACCGTCATCGTCGATACCGCCGGCCGCCTCCAGATCGACGAAGAGATGATGAACGAGTTGCGCCGCCTCAAGTCCGCGGTGTCACCTCACGAAATCCTGTTCGTCGCCGACGGCATGACCGGGCAGGACGCGGTCCGGGTGGCGAAGGGCTTCCACGACGCCCTCGGCATCACGGGTGTCATCCTGACGAAGATGGATGGAGACGCGCGCGGCGGTGCCGCCCTTTCCGTGTACGGCATCACCAAGGCGCCGATCAAGTACATCGGTGTCGGAGAAAAGCTCGACGCGCTCGAGCCGTTCCATCCCGACCGGTTGGCGGGCCGCATCCTTCAGCAGGGCGATATCCTCTCGCTCGTGGAGAAGGCCCAGGCCACAGTCGACGAGAAGGAAGCGGAACGGCTCGCGAAGAAGATGGGCCAGAAGAAGTCGCTCGATTTGGACGACTTCCTCACGGCCATGCGACAGATGCAGAAGCTGGGGCCGCTCAAGAACGTCCTGGGCATGTTGCCCGGCATCAATGCGGCCGCGCTCAAGAACGCGAATCTCGACGAGAAACGCGTCAAGCATGTCGAGGCCATCGTGCTCTCGATGACGCCCAAGGAGCGCCGGAATCCCGACCTGCTGAACGGCCCGCGCAAGATTCGCGTGGCGAAGGGCTCGGGGCGCAACGTGCAGGAAGTGAATCAACTGCTAACGCAGTTCAAGCAGATGCAGAAGATGATGAAGTCGGCGGGGAAGCCCGGTACGAGGCTTCCATTCGGGAAAGGTTTCCCGGGCTAGCTCGCAGGAAGGTCTGCGATCGTCGTATGCGTTTCGTCCGCAATTGATCCGTGGGTTGGAAGCATTTCACGAGAGGAAGTTGAACAGCAATGGCTACTCGCATTCGTCTTCGCCGGGTCGGTCGCAAGAAGCTCCCGCTCTATCGTATCGTCGTGGCCGACCAGCAGTCGCCCCGTGACGGCCGGTTCATCGAGATTCTCGGCACGTACAACCCGAAGGGTGCAACGGCAGCGGACAAGATCACGCTCGACGTTGACAAGGCGAAGAACTGGATCAGCCGTGGCGCCACCCCGACGGACACCGTCGCGGCGATCCTGAAGAGCGCCGGGGTCCTGCAGGGCGCGTGACAGTGACGGAACCGGTCCGCCACCTGGTGGTGGGACGGCTCCGGAAGCCGCATGGCCTGAAGGGCAACGTGACGGTCTTCCCGATCACGAGCGACCCGCAGATGGTGTTTGCGGCGGGGCGGGAACTGAGCGTGAAGGGCCTGGACGGAGAATTCGTCCACGAGTCCCTGGTGATTGAGTGGAGCGCCCAGTATCACCGGGAGTGGCTACTCAAGTTCAAGGGGATGGATCGCCTCGAGGACGTGGAATGGGTTCGCGGTCTGTTCCTTACGACTCTGGACTCTAGACTCTCGACTCCCGGTGCTGGCGAGGTCTGGCTCCACGAACTGGAAGGCTTCGCCGTGGTGCGGAGAGACGGCACGCCACTGGGGCTCGTCACGGCATGGTACGAAACGGCCGCCGGGCTCCTGATCGAGGTGCAGGGACCGAAGCGTGAGTTCCTCTTGCCGTTCAAGAAGGAATTCGTACCCGAGGTCGACAGGGAGGCGAGACGTTTGATCGTCACGCCACCGGATGGGTTGATCGATGAGTGAGGGCGGTGGGACGGCGGGCAGTCACGACCCACGACTCACGACCCACGACCCGTTGCAGATCGACATCGTGACGCTCTTCCCGGAAGTGTTCGCGCCCTACCTGGCAGCGAGCATTCCGGGAAGAGCGGAGCAGGCTGGAAGGGTGAAGTTCCGTCTCGTGCGGTTGCGGGATTTCACGCACGACAAGCACAGCACCGTAGACGACTACGCGTACGGTGGCGGCGCCGGGATGGTGTTGAAGCCAGAGCCCTTTTTCGAGGCGGTGGAGAGCCTGGGTCCGCGTACCGGACCGGTGATCCTCCTCTCGGCCCGGGGCAAGAAGTTCGGGCACGCCGACGCGGTGCGGCTCTCCCTGGAGAGCCAGGTTACGTTGCTCTGCGGCCATTACAAGGACGTGGACCAGCGGGTGGCGGAGGGGCTGGCAACGGAGGAGCTGTCGCTCGGCGACTTCGTCCTTACGGGTGGTGAGCCGGCGGCGCTCTGCATCATCGACGCCGTGGTCAGGTTGCTGCCGGGAACGCTGGGTGATCACGAGTCGGCGAGCAGCGACTCGCACTATGATGGGTTGCTCAGTCCGCCGAGCTATACCAGGCCGCCCGAGTATCGCGGGATGAAGGTTCCGGAGGAGCTGTTGAGCGGCAACCATGCGAAGATCGACGCTTGGCGCCGCGAGCAGGCCGAGAAGTTGACGAAGGAACGCCGGCCCGATCTCTGGGCGGCGCACGAAGAGTGATATTGATGGCTGGGGGATGGGACTGGGGCTGTCACGACCCACGACCCACGACCCACGACCGCAGCAGGAAACACCAGACCGAGGATCCGACAATGCAGGACATGATTGAGTTGAGCCGCGAAGGCTTGCGCACCGATATTCCGGCCTTTGCTGCAGGCGACACGATCCGCGTCATGGTGCGCGTGCGTGAGGGAGACAAGGAGCGCCTCCAGGCGTTCGAGGGCATCGTCATCGCGAAGCGGGGCGGCGGGATCAGCGAGAACTTCACCGTCCGGAAGATCAGCGCCGGCGTTGGTGTCGAGCGCATCTTCCCGATCCACAGCCCGTCGATCGCGAACATCGAGGTGGTGCGCCGCGGCCGGGTGCGTCGCGCGAAGCTCTACTACCTGCGCGCGCTGAGCGGCAAGGCTGCTCGCATCCGGGAGAAGCGGGACGCGTAAGGCTCGACTGAGGGCAGGGTAGGGAATCAGAGCGGGGCGATCAGGAAACTGGTCGCCCCGCTTCTTCTCGGGGCAGGCGATGTCGTGTCAGCCTTCAACCAGCGGGCGAGACAGCGCGCCCGGTCCCGCTACGACTTGGCTGTGAAGCTGATCTCGATACTGACTTTGCCCATGGTGCCCGTCGCGGCGTCGTAGGAGACGATGCCGGGACAGGTATAGCGGCCAGACACCAGGGATGGCGTCACATCGGTCTTGCCCGAGCATTGGGCCTCGCCGCCCTCCATGATACTGGCGGTGACGATGAATTTGCCCTTGCCCACGCCGAATCCAAGCTCGCCGTCATGCACGGTGATCAAGGCGTTCGGGGTCGGGGCACCGGAGGCACCGTATTGGATCCAGACATGGCCCTCGTCCGAGATGCTGGCCTGGGTGTTAATGGGCACCTCCGCGTCGATCTGGCTGGAGCCGGTCACCTTCACCTTGGCGCTCCCTCCCGTGAACTGGCGGGCGCTGATGGTGGGAATCGGGCTGGCCTGCCCCTCTGCCGATGGTACGCGCAGTGCCCCAGCGCACGCAGGTGGCGGCGAGGCTGAACAGGATCGGAATCCAGCGCATGGCGGTTCCTCCTCTGCTTCTGGTGGTCCTCGTGCTCGAAGGGCGACCGGCCACCCAAACGACGTCCTGTGCAGTATGCAGCCGTGAGCTTGCCCGTCAAGCAGACAGGTGACCTTGGACTTCGCTGGGCGTGCTCCGGGGGATTGGGCGTGAGCACCGTACGCTCACGCTCGGCCAGGTCGCGCACGCTCTCATGAAGGAACAGCGGTTGGCCACCGCAGTCACGACCGCGCGCAATGACAAGGGCTGGTTCTCCGGTCAACTGCCGCCCATCCTGGCAGCCTTCACAATGGTGCGGAATCCGGGCATTCACGAGGTCCGGGTCGAACGAGCGATGGCCACCGAATGGCGGAATCGCCTGCTTGGTGTCGGCTGTGACGGGGTATTCCTGCGCCTCGCTTGATCTGTCGCGTGGAGCCCTTCTTTCCTATGCCGTAGCGACCGCGAATGGTTGAAGCGGCAAGTTGAGCGGGAGGTCGATCGAAACGCCGTCTAACTGGTACGCCTTGGTAGCGCGGGTCTTCCACTATGAGACAGCGGTTGGCGCGGCCCGTGGTTGCCGAGAAGCAGGCGAGCCGGTCGCCGGGTCCTCGCCCCGACCTTAGTTTCCCAGCCATGCCAACCAAGCCGAAGCGACCCGCACTCGCCCCAACGGTGCGCCGTGGCGGCACGAGCGCCAGGGCCGGACGTCCACGCGGCACTCGGCCAGCGCGGAACGAGCCCGAGGCACCGCGGCCTGCGCTCGCGACGGTCTACAGCAACGAGAGCGGCCGGAGCTACCGGCTCGAGCGGCTCATCGGCCGGGGCGGCTTTGGCGAGATCTACCTCGCCACCGCGGTCCCGGCGGGCACCCTCCCGAGCCAGGTCTGCGTCAAGATCAGCCATTCGATCGCTGGCTGGCTGCGGGAGGCCTACTTTGCCCAGCTCCTCGACCGCCAGGCTCGGGCCCTCCGGGTCTTCGACCGGTTCGTCGAAGCCGAAGCGACGCGGAGCCGCTATTGCCTGGTGATGGAGTACGCCGAGCACGGTGACCTCGCTGCGTGGCTGGGGAACCGCGGCCCGCAGTCGGAGCGTTTCGTCCGCCACGAGATCGCCGCGATCCTGGGAACCCTCGATGTCGTGCACCGCGGCCAGGCGATGCACCGCGATCTCACGCCCTTCAACGTCTTCGTCTGTAAGGACGAGGCCCTCAAGCTCGGCGACTTCGGCATCGCCACCCATCAGGCCAGCCGGCGCGGTGTCACCGCGGACGCGTTCAATCCCCTCCAGGCACCGACCGAGATCGCCTGGGGCAAGGTCCGGAAGTGGCAGCAGCGCGATGACGTCTATCAGGTGGGCCAGCTGATCGCGATGCTGCTCCGGGGCGACGTGCAGAGCCCGATGCGGAGCAAGGACGTGCGCACGCTTCCCTGCAGTGATCATCTCAAGGAGGTAGTCCATCGCTGCCTCGGCGCCCGGGCCAAGCGCTACCAGGCGGCCGACGAGCTGATCGCGGCACTCAAGCATCGCCCCAGGGAGATGAAGACGGGCCGGATCGCGAGTCTCAGTGGTCGGAGCGTCTCCTTCACCGGATTCCTCCGCCGCCCGCGCAAGGAAGCCATAGCGGCAGCCCGGAGAGCGGGGGCCCGCTTCCAGGCCAGCCCCGGTCCGACCACCGATGTGCTGGTACGTGGGCGCCCCAACGCGCTGCAGGTGGCCGGAAAGGCCGGCGGGCTCAAGCTGATGGAGATCCGGCGCCTTGCCGCCAAGGGGCACCGCGTGACTATCATCGGGGAGGAGCAGTTCTGGAGGCTGGTAAAGTCCTGACGCTTGCATGACCAGCAGCCAAACCCGATGCGAACGGGATGGCGCCTCGGTGACGCTGAACACCCGACTGCCGAGTCGGCAGAAGGCCTCCATGGTCGGTGTTTGGAAGATATGTAGCCATTTGCCGCTAGACATCTGGCTGGCTCCCCTTATGGTTCAAGACGCAGTCGCAACACGCCCAGCCAGCAGCAAATCAACAGAGGAGCGAGATCATGGCTGACTTAATGAGCATGTTGGGTGAGGACGGGGGCGGAGAGCTCGAGGATGCGTTGCGTCGGAGAGTCGTGCAGCAGGCGCTGAAGCGTCGCTTGGTGAAGAAGGCCATTGCGAAGAAGGCCGTCAAGCGCCGGGTTGCGAAGAAGGCAGTGAAGCGTCGCTTGGTGAAGAAGGCCATTGCGAAGAAGGCCGTCAAGCGCCGGGTTGCGAAGAAGGCAGTGAAGCGTCGCCTGGTGAAGAAGGCCCTTGCGAAGAAGGCCCTCAAGCGTCGGGCAGTGAAGAAGGCCGTGAAGCGTCGCGCCGTGAAGCGTCGCGTCGCGAAGAAGGCCGTGAAGCGTCGCGTCGCGAAGAAGGCCGTGAAGCGCCGGGTCGCGAAGAAGGCCATGAAGCGCCGGGTCGCGAAGAAGGCCGTGAAGCGTCGCGCCGTGAAGAAGGCGGTGAGGCGCCGGGCGAGGAGGCGGTAGCAAGTTCGCGAACCGGAACGCACCGGCGTACTCCAGCCGGTGCTGTCCGGGGCGCCCGCATCCAATCCTCCCCGTAACCCTCGTGCCACATCGCGGAAACGCCCCGACCCAGGGCGACCACCTGTCGATCGTCGCAGGCTTCGCAGAGGGTCAGAAACTTCCCCGGTGAGCGACCCCCGCACCGATCCGCCACCTGCTCACCGTCTGGAATTCCTCCTACGCCGAAGGTCCGCTCGGAGAACCGTCTCTGGCCGCAGGGGCACCGGGAGGATATCCTCGCCATCGGTCTCGCCATCGAGGCGGGGGCCGATGACGCAGGCGAAGTCCATCTCTACCTCACCGACTATCGGTCCCTCTATGTGACCGACATCGCTGAGATCAGCGCAAACCTCGATGCCGACCGGCAGGGCGCCGTGCGGGCCTACTACGCGCGCCGGGGGCCTTTAACGCTGGCTGAAGCTGGGGTTGGGAATTAAGGCGAGACGATCAGAGGAGTGGGGGGGGGTCCCATGGGTCCCTCGCCCCGTGGCGTTGTCGCCGCTTCGAAGGCACTTACCTTCAACGCTTAGCGTGCGAGGGCCTGCTGGCAGCACATTTCTGAGTTATGCCGCCATCTACCACGGCGAGTGAGCAGACATGAAGCTCGACCTTGATCTCGTGAAGCGCATCCTGGCACACTACGAGTCGGAGCCAGCTAACGAGCATCCGCACCCGCCGGGATTCGACGACGTCGATCGCGCGGTCCTGTTAGAGCACATTGAGCTTCTCGCCGAGCGGCGTCTCCTGGAAGCACATATCGTCCGGGCCGGATCAGGGCGCGAGCGAGTGTATGACGCGAATGTGGAGCGCCTCACTTGGGAAGGCCACGAGTTCTTGCAGAAGGCTCAGGACGAGAGGATCTGGGCTCAGGTAAAGAAGCTCGTGAAAGAGAAGGGCGGCGCTGCCTCATTTGACATCGTCAAGGCGCTGCTGACGAAGCTGACACTTGAGCAATTCGGGTTGTCGCCGTGAGTAGGTCCGGGGCAACCGGCGGCATAACAAGCACATGGTGCTGTCAGCCGCGGGTGGTTCTGCGGCGCCAGCGCCGCCTGTGCTAGGAGCTTTTTCAGTCGCGTCGCTGGCGCCGCGTACCGCGGCCGCAGCACATGTGCAACGCGTTATGCGTCTTAAGAGAGGAGAGAATTGTGATTGAGGCCCTCATTGGTGCAGCGGTTGGTGTTCTTACCATTTTGTTTGCGCGATTCATTCGTGGGGAACGTTGGTTGTATTCGTTGGGCCTCCTCACTCTGCCTGGCCTCTACGCGTTCTTCGCTCTTCAAGCAAACGAGCAGGCTGTGGGCGTCAAGGAATTGATCTACGGTGTTCCGTACGTCGTCGCCGGCCTTGTTTTCGCGTTTGTTAGCCTCCGCCAGTCAGCAGTCGTGGTCGGTGTGCTTTGGCTACTGCACGGGCTGTACGACTTGGTGCATAGTCGGCTCATCACAAACACTGGCGTTCCCGGTTGGTATCCAATCTTCTGTTTTGTGGTTGATGCTGTTATCGGCTCGTATCTTCTGTGGCTATCGCGGCGTGTTCCTGATGGAAATCTTCGCCAGGCGTAAGTCGAAGCGGTGCCGCCCGTAGGAAGTTGCAGAAACAGGTCCCCTTGAGTGCCTGCAGACGCATAACTAAGCGCATGCAGCGGATGCAGGCGCGCAGCACCATGCATCGCAACGTGCTAGCGTGTTCCGTGCGCGTCCGCACCGCTGATGCGCAAACGCTATGTACCGTACGAGGCACGCCTGGAAGAGTGGCATCCTCTTCATGGACCGTCCTCCCATCCTCGCCAATGAACTGAAGCGCCTGAAGCAGGAGGCGTTGATCATGGCTGACGGATTTCGTCAGGTCGTGTCCCCTGCCCTTGCACGCCAAGCCTCGTCGATATCGTCGGCTGCCTTCTTCAGGATTGCCGCCACCCGCTTGAGTGACGGATCGTCCGGACCAAGGCGCCACGCCCGGCGGAACGTGGTGCCTGCCAGGTGTGCAAACGCGCCCTGTACTTCGCCCAGTCCACCGCCGGTGAAGTCGCGCACGGTTTCCCGGACCCGCTCGAAGATCTCATCCAGGACATCACGGTGCGCATCGAGGTACTGCTCTCCCTCCGGCGTGATGTGATAGACCTTCTTGCCGTCGGTGTCCACGGCCTGCACGAAGCCTTCGTCCTCGAGCAGCTGCAGCGTCGGATAGACGCTTCCCGCTGACGGCGTGTAGTGGCCGCGGAATTTTTCCTCCAGCGCCTTCATCACCTCGTAGCCGTGCCGCGGCTTCTCGCGGACCAGCTTGAGGATTACGAACTTCATCTCTCCCGACTCGAACATCTGCGTCCTGCGGCGCCCCCGCGGCCCGCTGCCCCAGCCCTTGAATCCCAAGCCGAATGGAAAATCGGCCCCGAACCCCCAGTCATCACACGACTTACGCATGCTGGTCCTCCGAAATACCGTGAGACATAGCGTACGATATATCGTACGCTAGTGCGGCAACCTCGTCAAGCAGCGGCTTGGGGCCCCGGAGATCATCTGAATCATGGGCGGCCGATCATCTGCCTGCCCATGGGTCGGACAGCAGAGGGTCACCACTGTTGTCGTTAGAACACGACTGCGTGCCGATGGTCTCAAGGGAGGCGATGTCGCGTCAGCCTTCAACCCAGCGGGCGAGACAGCGCGCCCGGTCCCGCTACGACTTGGCTGTGAAGCTGATCTCGATACTGACTTTGCCCATGGTGCCCGTCGCGGCGTCGTAGGAGGCGATGCCGGGACAGGTATAGCGGCCAGACACCAGGGATGGCGTCACATCGGTCTTGCCCGAGCATTGGGCCTCGCCGCCCTCCATGATACTGGCGGTGACGGTGAATTTGCCCTTGCCCACGCCGAATCCAAGCTCGCCGTCGTGCACGGTGATCAAGGCGTTCGGGGTCGGGGCACCGGAGGCACCGTATTGGATCCAGACATGGCCCTCGTCCGAGATGCTGGCCTGGGTGTTAATGGGCACCTCCGCGTCGATCTGGCTGGAGCCGGTCACCTTCACCTTGGCGCTCCCTCCCGTGAACTGGCGGGCGCTGATGGTGGGAATCGGGCTGGCCTGCCCGTTCAACGGCCACCGGGAAGCGCCCCGGCTGGTATACCCGGTCCACGAAATGAGCGGCAATACGGCCCCGGAGCCCTCAGGAATGAGGAAGGCAAACCTCCTGGTGAAGCGCTATGGCTCGGGTCGCGCGGTCTTCATGGCAGTGGTTGATGTGCGGTACGCCGCCAAGGCAGAGAAGGCGCTGGCCCGCTCAACCAGGATCACACCCTCTGTGGACGAAGAGTTCCTGGCAGCGCTGTTCGCCGAGGCGGGAATCCCCCTGGAAGTGATGGCGGAACTGCTGGCGACGCTGCAGATCGACGACGAGGTCTTCATGGCGCATCAGCACGGCTGGCCGTGATCCGAAGCCACGCGGCTAAACCCCCAGAAGTTGACCCGAGGAACGCGGCTTTGGGCAGGCCCTGGTCAGTGCGCGCCTGTGCACCCAAGCAGATACCAGATCGCACGGTGCAAGGGACCCTCGTCGGGTAGCATATTGCTAGTAACAGCCTTCGGATTCGCAGTAGATCGCGGCGGTCCCGAGGAGCGCAACGCCGACGAGGATGACGATGCCGGTCACCAGGAGCGCCGTCTTCCCGGCGGACGCCTTCTTCACGGCCACGCTCTCTACGTTGCTCAGCGGCAAGCCGGTAGTCCGGGCGGAATCCCCACCCGCGGGAGCGCCGGCCAACAGCCCAACCAGGCTGTCACCACGCACCGCCGGGGAGTCCAGCGTGACGGTGCTGCTGTCCGTGCGCGTGACGCGCACGCGCTCAGGATGCTCGCGCTCGACGAACTGGGCCGGGGTTGGCGTGCCGACCTGCCAGCTGTGGCAAGCGCTGAGGGACAGGACTCCGAGCAGGGCTGAGATAGCCTGGCGGCGTGATCGGAGCACACGCATCGAAGATGGCATGCACCTCCTGAAACAACCGGTTTGTGAGCGGCAGGGATCTCAGGAGTGGGGTGACGTCGGAAAGAAGCGCCAGGACAGACCGGAGAGGAGGGCTCGCGTAGAGGCAGCCACGCAACGGAAGCATAGCAGTCGGTGTCGAAAGTTACTATGTCCGAGTGCCGCACCCCCACGACCGTCAGATGGCACTTCTCCTCATCAGGTTACCGCTTACCATTCGCGGTTCATTCACCGGCCAGTCCCCGACCCCTTGGCGGAATGTCACTCCATACCCCCCACGTCATCCTCTTGGGCGACTCGACCCTCGACAACGCGCTCTATACCAGCGGCGCCCCCGACGTCACCGCCCATCTCAGCGCCATCCTGCCAAAGCCCTGGCGCGCCACGCGCTGCGCTATCGACGGCGCCACCACCAGGACCCTCGACCGGCAGCTCATGGCCCTGCCGCATGATGCCACGCACCTGATTCTCAGTGTCGGCGGCAACGACGCCCTGGGCCACATCGACCTGTATGAGCGTCCTGCGAAAACCGTTGGCGAGGCCGTGGGCCTTCTCGCCACGGCAGTGGAACAGTTCGAGCCGGCCTACCGGGCCGCGCTCTCCTCCGTCATGAAGCTCGGCAAGCCGGTCACCGTCTGCACCATCTACAACGGCAGCTTTCCCGATCGCGCCTTCCAGCGCTTCGCCACCTCTGCTGTCTCGATGTTCAACGACGTCATCACCCGCGCCGCCAGTGCCACGCGCTGTGCGGTCATCGACTTGCGCCTCGCCTGCAACCGGCCCGATCACTTCGTCAACAACGTCGAGCCGTCCGCCACCGGCGGGGAGAAGATCGCCCGCGCCATTCACGCGTCGCTCAAGAAGAGCTACCCGGCCTCGCATCTTTGATCAGCCGGCGTGGCGCTTGTCTTCTCCTGCTCATTCTCCTGGGGGACGTTGCGTGCGCTCGTGGTTCCGCCTGCTGTGCTCCGTCGCCCTTACTACGACTTCTACCTGAAGTTCCCGGTGCTCGACTCGTCGGCCACGGCCACCGGCGTCGCGCGACTCACATCGTTGATCGACTTCAGCACCCACCCGACATGGGACTCCTGCGGGCAGGCGAAGGCACTGCCGAGCGTGTTCACCAGGCCGGAAGTGCCCACGCTCATCGTGGGAGGGTGGTCGGACCGGGAGGACATCCTCGTGGCCGTGAGCGTCCTGCCATGGCTGAGTGATCGGTTGCCCGTACCGGTCACGCGGGGGCGATGTTCCGGTTGGTGCGGAACATGTTATCCGGGTCCCAGCGTGCCTTCACCTCGGCCAGCCGCCCGAGCCCCCGGCCCAGCGCAGCTGCGGTGCGCTCGGCGCCCTCGTCCTCCGTCAGGAAGTTGATGTACGTGCCCCCGGTGGAGAACGACTTCAGGTCGTTCCACGCCGAGCGGGCCCATTCGATGTTGGCGGCGTCATCCACCGGCTGCTCCCACGACCCCGCCAGGTTGAGCACGTAGCGCGCGTCCCGGTTCCCCACCGCCGAGTGCCCCTCGTCCAGTTGGTTGAGCGCCCCCTCGATCTGGAACAGGATCACCGCCGAATGCGGCGACCGGATGCGCGCCGCGTGCTCCATGAACTTGGTGCATAGGGCGGGCTCGATGCGCGGGAGGTACTCGCTCTTCCAGTAGTAGCGCCGGCCCTTGGGCTGCGTGGCATCGAGTAGCGCCTGCAGCTGCGTGTACGGCCGCCGCACCAGCACGTCACCCACCGGCTTGCCGAACGACTTGATGGGCGCCACCGCCTTCTCGCCCTCCTCGACCGTGCCGCTGTGACAGGCCAGCAGCGCCACGATCGGCTTCCCGTGAATCTCCTTGGGCAGCCATGGGGCGGGGGGTGCCGGGCGCATCAGCACGACGAGCGTGAACTCGGGCGGAGCCTTCGCGGCCAGCGTGCGGTACAGCTCCAGCACCCCGGGCGCCTCGCTCACCGGCCAGGCCACCACCCCACCCACGACTTCTGGCCCCAGCGGGTACAGTGCGTAGTCGATCCCTGTCACGACGCCGAAGTTCCCCCCGCCGCCCCTGAGCCCCCAGAAGAGATCGGCATTCTCGTCGTTGCTCGCCCGCACCAGCCGTCCCTCGGCGGTCACCACGTCCATCCCCAGTACGTTGTCCGACGTCCAGCCCCAGCGGCGGGTCAGGTACCCGAACCCGCCGCCCAGGGTGAGCCCGGCAATGCCGGTCAGCGAAACGAAGCCGAGCGCGGTCGCGAGGCCGTGTAGCTGGGTCTCGCGGTCCACGTCGCCCAGCAGGCAGCCCCCCTGCGCATGCGCGACCTGGCTCCTGGGGTCCACCCACACGCCCCGCATCAGCGACATGTCGAGCATCAGCGCGCCATCGGCGGTGGCGAGGCCCGCGATGTTGTGTCCCCCACCCTTCATGCAGAGCAGGAGTTCGTTGGCTCGCGCGAACTGCACGCCGGCGATCACGTCTGCCACGCCTAGACAGCGCACTACCGCGGCGGGTCGCCGGTCGATCATCGCGTTCCACACTGTTCGCGATCCCTCGTAGCCGTCGTCGCCGGCCAGGATCACGGAGCCGCGCAGCCGGCCCTTCAGGCCCTCGAGCAGTTCCGGCTTGAGCTCGATGTCGCGGCCGCCGATCGTCTTCATCTGCATGGGCACCTCCTTCCGAGATGACAGGAGAACATACCCGCCCGTATCGATCACGGAAGCGGCGCTGCCCGCCGCCGGGCCATCGGAACCATCGGTCTTGCAGGTGGGAGCGACGCTACGGCCTCCGTCGCGCGCGCATGGTGACGCGAACCTGCGCGACAATGGCGGTGAGAATCCCCGCATGACGAAAGATCGGCATCAGGCACTCGCGGTAAATGGACGCCTCAAGATGATTCCCGCGCCCGCGCCGCGCGTCCCGGAACTTGTGCTCAAACCCGGTCACGCGATCACGCCAGCAACATCTCACCGCCCGCTCACGGTCTCTTCACGGGCGCCAGCGTACTTTCGCGCCTTCGCGGAGGCGGCGCGAGGCTAGATTCGTAGGGCGGCATTTCGACTGAATGAGGTGACAATTGCCACGTGCTACCGGACCCGCTCCCGCCACTGAAGCGCTCCAAATCATCGGACCTGCGCTTCCCGACACCCCCCGGGTCCTGACTCCCGAAGCGCTCGCCTTCGTCGCCGATCTCCAGCGCCGCTTCGGCCCCGGCCGTCAAGCGCTGCTCGAGACCCGGCGGGCCCGCCGCCGCAGTTTCCGCGAGGGAACCCTCCCCGATTTCCTCCGCGATACCATCAGCGTCCGAGAAGGGCCTTGGCGGGTGGCGCCCGCGCCGGCCGATCTCGACGACCGGCGGGTCGAGATCACCGGCCCGGTGGAGCGCAAGATGATGATCAACGCCTTCAACTCCGGGGCGAGGGTCTTCATGGGCGACTTCGAGGATGCCCTCTCTCCCACTTGGGAGAACGTGATCGCCGGACAGGGCAACTGCCAGGACGCCGTCCGCCGCACCATCGCCTTCACCGCGCCCGACGGACGGGAGTATCGGCTCAACGAGCGGATCGCGACCCTCGTGGTCCGGCCCCGCGGCTGGCACATGGTCGAGAAGCACGTCCTCCTCGGCGGCGTGCCGGTGTCCGGCGCCCTGTTCGATTTCGGGCTCTACTTCTTCCACAACGCCGCCGAACTTCTCCGCCGGGGCAGCGGCCCCTACTTCTATCTGCCCAAGCTGGAGAGCCACCTCGAGGCCAGGCTCTGGAACGACGTCTTCTGCCACGCCCAGGACGCACTCGGCATCCCCCAGGGCAGCATCCGGGCGACGGCCCTGATCGAGACGGTGCTCGCCGCCTTCGAGATGGAGGAGATCCTCTTCGAACTCAAGGACCACGCCTCGGGCCTCAATGCCGGGCGGTGGGACTACATCTTCTCGATACTCAAGAATTTCGGGCACCGGCCCGAGTTCGTGCTTCCCGACCGTAGCCAGGTGACGATGACGGTGCCGTTCATGCGGGCGTATACCGAGCTCCTGGTCCGCACCTGCCACCGGCGTGGCGCTCACGCGATCGGCGGCATGGCCGCCTTCATCCCGTCCCGCAAGGACGCACAGGTGAACGCTGCCGCGTTGATGCGGGTTGGAGAGGACAAGACCCGCGAGGCTGGCGACGGCTTCGACGGCTCCTGGGTGGCCCACCCCGACCTGGTCGGTGCCGTGCTGGACGTATTCAACGCGAAGCTGGGGAGTCGCCCCAATCAGAAGGAGAGGCTCCGGGAGGATGTCCATGTCACCCGAAACCAGCTGCTGGACGTCATGATTCCCGGGGGCCAGGTGAGCGAGTGGGGGATGCGGACCAACATCCGGGTGGCCCTCGAGTACATCGAGAACTGGCTCGACGGGCGGGGCGCGGTGGGAATCGCCAATCTCATGGAAGACTCGGCGACCGCCGAGATCTCCCGGTCCCAGCTGCGACAGTGGGTCGCGCAGGGCGTCACCATCGCCGATGGCCGGCGCTGCACCGCGGATCTCTACCGGCAGTTCCGGCAGGAGGAAACCGCGCTCCTCGCGGCCACCCCCGGCGCCACCGCCCGGCTGCAGAGTTCGGCGGAGCTGATGGACCACCTGGTCCTGGGAGAAGCACCGGAGGAATTCCTCACCCTCCCGGCGTACGAGCAGCTGGGCTGAGGACTGCGGCCCTGCTCATCTCGCCCCTCCCACCTTCGCCTGCAGCGCGTCGCCCAGCAGCGTGCACGCGACCACCACGAGCACCAGCGCCACCCCCGGTGCGATCGCCACCCACGGCGCGTTGATCAGCGCATCCCGCCCCGACGCAATCATCCCGCCCCATGATGGCGCCGGTGGCTGCACCCCGAGTCCCAGGAACGAGAGCCCCGCCTCCAGCGTGATCGCGTTCCCCACGCCGAGCGCCGCCGCCGCGATCACCGGCGTGAGCGCGTTCGGCAGCACATGCCGCCCCAGTACCCGCCCCTTGCTCGCCCCCAGCGACACAGCCGACTCCACGAACGGCTGCGCCATCAGCCGCCGTACCTCGCCATAGACCAGCCGGGCCACTGGCATCCACCCTGTCACCCCCAGCACCACCACCACCAGGACCACGCCCGGCGCCCACAGCGTCGCCAGCAACAGCAGCAGCACCACCCTCGGTAAGGCCAGTGCGAAGTCGGTCACCGCCAGCAACCCGCGTGACATCACTCCGCGGCTCGCCCCAGCCAACCCACCCACTAGAACTCCAATCACTACAGACAGCGAGACGCCCAGCAATCCCACTCCCAGCGATACCCGCGCCCCGAACGCCAGCCGGGTCCACACGTCTCGGCCCAGCCGGTCCGTACCGAGCAGGTGGAACACCCCGTTCACATCCGTCGACCACGGCGGCAGGAACCGGGTTGCCACCACGTCACGCTGCAGGGCAGGGTCCCCACCTGTGATCCACGGCGCGAGCAGCGCGATCAGTGCGAGCACCACGAGGCACGCGACGCCGAACCGCGCCCGCCCATCCCGAAGCAGTGCGCGGTCAGCCACGAGTCTCCTCCCGGAGTCGAGGGTCCGCCAGCACCACCAGGCCGTCGGCGACGAGACTCCCCAGCACCACCAGCCCCGCGCTGATCGTCGTCGCGGCGAGCACCACCGGGTAGTCCCGCGCCTGCACCGCCGCCACCAGCAGCCGACCCACCCCCGGCCACGCGAAGATCGCCTCCACGAACACCGCACCCGAGAAGAGTGCCGGTAGTGAAAGCCCCAGCAGTATCAGCACCGGGATGAGCGCGTTGGGCAGCGCGTGCCGCAGGAGCACCGCTCGCGCAGAGAGGCCCTTTGCCCGCGCCACCAGGAGGAACTGACTGCCCTGAAGATCGACCAGCGACCCGCGCACGTAGCGCGCGATGCCGCCGATGCCGATGAGTGTCAGCGTTGCCAGCGGCAGCGCCAAATGCCGCAGCCGGTCGCCCACACGACCCAGCGGCGAGAGGAACTCTGCGTCGAGGCCCGCGGCCCCGAACGCGGGAAACACCCGCAACCAGTAGGCGAACACGAGCACCAGCACCACGCCGAGCCAGTAGCTCGGCATGGCGTAGAGCGTGACACTCGCCACCGAGAGTGACGTGTCGGTCCTGCTCCCGCTCACGCTCGCCTGTACCAGTGCGAGCAGGATGCCGAGGACGTAGCTGAGGAGCAGGGAAAGGGAGACCAGAAGCGCCGTGGCCGGCCACGCCTCGGCCAGCATCGCGCGCACCGGCCGACCCGTGGCGATGCTGGTGCCGAGATCGCCACGAGCCAGCCGGGAGAACCAGCGGGCGTACTGCGCGGCCACCGGGCGGTCGAGTCCCAGCTGGCGCCGCTGTTCCTCCACCTGGACGGGGGTCGCGGTCGGCCCGAGCAGCAGGCGCGCCGGATCGCCGGGTGCCACGCGCAGCAGGAGGAACACGAGCGTGACCACGCCCCACATGACGCTCACGCCAATGAGCGCCCGGATGAGCAGGTGTCGCGCCATGCGGAGAATGTGAACGGGTTACCGGAACGGGGCAATTCACGCTAGAATCCGGCGTGACGCGAGCCCTCATGACGGCTGTGCTGCTCTCTGGGGCAGTTGCATGCGCCACCCCCAGTCGGCGCGGCGACGTCGTCATCTTCGCCTCCGGCGCCGACCTGCAGAGCATCAACCCGCTGCTCACGGTACATCCCCTCGCCCGGCAGGTGCAACGCTATGCCCTGCTCACGACGCTCGCGCGCTACGACAGCACACTGACCCCCTCACCCTACCTCGCGCGCGAATGGAGCTGGTCCCCCGACCGGAAGCAGCTCACGCTGCAGCTCGACGACGGCGTGCGCTGGCACGATGGCATACCCACCACGGCGCGCGACGCGAAGTGGACCCTCGACGCCGCCCGCGATCCGGTCGTCGGCTATCCTCGGCAGGCGGAGCTCACCGACCTCTCCCGCGTGGACGCCCCCGACGACAAGACCCTGGTCCTTGCGTATGCGGCGCCGCAGGACAGGTTTCCCGACGTCCTCACCGATCTCGCGATCCTGCCGGCCCACCTGCTCGATAGCGTGCCGCGCGACCGGCTGCGACAGGCGTCGTGGAATGAACACCCCATCGGCAATGGCCCATTCCGCTTCGTGCGCCACGAAGCCAACCGCCGCTGGGTCTTCGCCCGTAACCCTGACTTCCCGGTGGCACTCGGTGGCCCGCCCCACATCGACCGCCTGGTCATTGCCGTGGTGGACGAGGCGATGACCAAGCTCGCCGCGCTCGTAGATGGCGAACTCGACTTCGCCGGCATCCAGCCGGGCCACGCGCCCTGGGTCAGGAAGCACTCCGACCTGGACGTGATCGACTACCCGCTCTTTTTCACCTATGTCATTGTGCTCAATACCAGGCGCCCGCCTTTCGATCAGCTTGAAGCGCGACGTCGCCTCGCCACCGCGATCGACCGGCAGGAACTGGTGGACGGCTACGTCTACGGATTCGGCACGCCTGCCCTTGGACCGGTGCCTCCCGGTGTCCCGGGGGCAATCGACGTTTCTTACCCGCCCTACCCGCCCTACCCGCCTTACCCGCTTCACGCGCCGATCAGGTTCGAACTCCTCACCGTCGGGAGCGGCGACAATATCCTCGAGCAGATGCTCCAGGCCCAGCTTGCAAAGGCCGGCTTCGACGTCGTCATCCGCCAGCTCGAGCTCTCCGCCTTTCTCGATCGAGTGTACGGTCAGGCGCACGATTTCACAGCCGCCGTGATGGGCGTGCCCGGTGACCTGGCGCTGGGATATCTCGGACCCCTTGGCGATGTCGCCGGCATCACCGTGCCGCGCGATCCCTCGCTGGCCCAGCAGGTCCTCCTCGACTCCGTCCCCGTTGCGTTCCTCTATCACGCGCGCGGCGTGCAGGGCGTGAACCGCCGCGTGCTCGGCGTGAAGATGGATGCCCGTGGCGAGCTGGTGACACTGAGCCAGTGGCACATCGCCCAATGACTGGGGACGTCGCCCGCGCCGCCGCGCCTGTCCGCCTCGATTTTGCCGGGGGATGGACCGACGTCCCGCCCTTCTCGGCCCGGGAGGGCGGCGTAGTGGTCACCGCCGCCATCAGTCTCTTTGCCCGGGCCGAAGCCGCTCGGCGCTCTTCCGGATACCTCCTCCGGGCCACTGAGCTGGGCGCCGAGTTGGAGTTCGCGCGGCCCGATGCGGCCGTGACGGATCCGAAGCTGATTCTGCACGCCGCCGCGCTGAGAGTCCGCCCGCCGGCGGGGCCGCTCTCGCTCACTACCAGTTCCGACGTGCCGCCCGGTTCCGGACTTGGCAGTTCCGGCGCGCTCGACGTGGCGCTCGTCGCTGCCCTCGCGGCGCTCGAGGGCGAATCGCTCGGTCCGCTCGAACTCGCGCACCAGGCATGGCGGCTGGAGGCGCTCGAGGCACAGGTGCCCGGAGGGAAGCAGGACCAGTACGCCGCCGCGCTCGGCGGGTTCAACGTCATCTCCTTCCGCGATCCCGACGTGACCGCGACACCACTTTCCATCGACCCGGCCTTCTCGGCGGAGCTTGCCCGGCGTATCGTGCTTTGCTACACCGGCGCGTCCCGTCTCTCCGGGAACACGATCGCCCGCGTCATGGCGGCCTACCGGTCCGGCACTCCGGCTGTCACCGGTGCGCTGTTCGAACTGAGGGAGGTGGCGCTGGAAATGGCCGAGGCAATGAAGCAAGGCGACCTCGCGCGCGTCGGCGCACTCCTCACCCGCAACTGGCAGGCGCAGCAGCGCCTCGATCCCGTGATGTGCACCACCGGAATGGCTCAGCTCGAAGCGGCTATGCGCGACGCCGGCGCCATCGGCGGCAAGGCCAGCGGATCGGGCGCTGGTGGCTGCATGTTCTTTCTCGCCGGCCGCGACGTCGCGGCCGCGCGGGCCGCCGCGACCGCCAGCGGTGCGCGCCTTCTCCCCATGGAGTGGGCCTCGCAGGGAGTCCGCCCGTGCTGAACGAGCAGGAGCTCGCCGAACGGCGGGAGGTCATTGCCGGATCGCCCGATCTCGTCCGTTTGCTGATGCGGCTCGAGGAGCGCGCGGAGCCGGTCCTCACCCAGCCGCCACCGCTGCCCACCGTGAAGGCGCTGCTGTCGGTCGACGGTGGCGTCTGCCCCCGCGACCGGACTGCGCTCGCCTACGATCCGTGGAGCCCGTTCAGTCATCGCTGTCCCAGGTGCAGCGAGTCCTTCAGCGGCGATCGGAATCACCGCTGGTGGGCTCGCTTTCAGCACCTCTGGCTCGGCGAGCGCATTGCGCATCTCGCGACACTCGCGTCACTCGGCGACAATGACCGCGCCGGGGCAGGAGCGAGCCGGCTCATCGTCGACTACGGCGCTCGTTACCTCGACTATCCCAACCGGGACAATGTCCTCGGCCCCGCGCGCCTCTTCTTCTCCACCTACCTCGAGTCGATCTGGATCACCAATGTCATCTCCGCGGCACTTCTGCTCCGGTCCGCCGGCCAGCTCGATCAGGAGACATCGGACGCGGTCGACCTGATCGCGAACGAGGCGGCGAACCTCATCGGCGATTTCAACGAGGGGTTTTCCAACCGGCAGACCTGGAACAACGCGGCGCTCGCCGGACTCTCCCTCTGGTTCGAGGACGAATCGCTCCTCAGGACATCCCTCGAGTCACCGACCGGACTCATCGCTCATCTCAAGCGCGGTTTCGGCGAAGACGGCATGTGGTTCGAGGGCGAGAACTACCACCTCTTTGCGCTGCGCGGCCTTCTCCTGGGCCTCGCCTTCGCGCGGTCGGCGGGTCTCGATGCCTTTGCCGACGAGGCGCTGGCGGCGCACGTCGAAGCGGCGCTTCGGGCGCCTGCGCTCACGGCACTTCCCGACCTCACCTTTCCGGCGCGGAAGGATTCGCGCTTCGGCGTCTCGCTCGCGCAGCCCATGTATCTCGAGAACTGGGAAGCTGGTTTCGGCGGCCTCGGCACCGAGGGTGATCTCGCCGGCTGGCTCGCGACCCTTTACCAGTCGCCGGCCCCGCCTGCAATGCTCCTCGATTCGTACCTGCACGAGGCCGGATTGCCAGCGCCCGCGCGCCGAGGCAGGGAAGACCTCTCCTGGTGGATGCTCGCGGTGGCTCGGCCCGCCATCGAGAGCGGCGGTCGGCCCTGGTCGCCCGGGAGCGCGCTGCTCGAGTCGCAAGGGCTGGCTGTGCTGCGCACCGGGCACCGCTACGCGAGCCTCGAGTGTGGTGCCCTGGGCGGCGGACACGGACACCCCGACCGGCTGCACCTCACCCTGCATCAGGATGGCATCCACTGGCTCCCCGATCCCGGGGCGGGGAGCTACGTGTCGCTCGATCTCTTCTGGTATCGCGGTACACTCGCCCACAACGCCCCGCGCATCGATGGCGTTTCGCAGTCTCCCGGTGACGCGACCTGCGAATACTTCGAGGCCGGCGATCGATGGGCCTGGGTCCGCGGCCGCTTCGGCGACGTGACCCGGACGATCGTGTCCGGTCCCGATCACCTGCTCGATCTCGTGGAACTGTCGGCGCCCGAGCCCCACACCCTCGAGCTGCCCTGGCATCTCGCTGGCGCATGGGAGGTCGTGTCACCCGGTCGCTGGGAGGGCGCAGTGTTCGAGGACGAGTTCACCTCCCACGCCGCCCGGTTTGTGCCCGAACATCCCGGCACCATCGAGATTCGCGCGCGCGATGGCACCTCGACGCTGTCGCTGACGCTCGCCGGCGCCGACGAACTGCTCCGCGCAACAGGGCCCGGTGTGCCCGGCAGTGAACCTGCGCCTTTCCTCCTGGCCCGTTCCTCCGGCCGGTCCGTGCGTCTGCTGGCCGCCCTCACTCGCGGTGACGACGCACCGCGTCTCGTGCACGAGGGCGAGCTCACCACCGTGCAGGTGGCCGGCGTCTCCACTCGCCACCACCCCGAGCCCGACGGCTGGCGCATCGAGACATCCGGCGCGGTCGTCGACCTCGGCGGGCGACGTCCACCGGTGAAGCTTGCGGCACCCGAGGGAACCCCCGGGTTCCAGGCGCGCGGGTTCGCGATCCCGGGGTCGGAGCCTCCCGCCGGTAAGGCACTCGCGGCCACCGAGCCGCTCGCGCTCGACCGTGAGGACCAGTACCGCAGGAGCGAAGAGCCCTGGGCTGGCGACGGATCGTTCGAGGCGCGCTTCTGGCCCGCCTGGAGCGCGGACCGGTTCTATCTCACGGTCGACGTCACCAAGCCCGAGGTGTTCTTCCGGCCACCCGATGCGCCACCGCTCCTCCTGGACAACGAACCCGACGACATCCACAGCGACGGCCTGCAGGTCTACATCCGCCCGCTCGCCGTTGGCCCGACCTTTGGATTTCTCGTTGTGCCCGAAGACGGATCGAACCTTCGCGTCAGCCCTGCGGGCGGCACGGCCGGCACCCCCGAAATGGTGACCGGGAGCTGGGAGCCAGCCGCAGCCGGCTATCGCGTCACTGCCGGGTTTGCGCTGCCCGGGTGGGACCTGCTCGCAGCAGGCGACACGATCGGCTTCGATCTTGTCGTCAACGAAATGCGCCCGGGAAGTGAGCGCCGCGCCGGGCAGCTGGTGTGGGGTGCAGATGGTGGCTGGGTGTGGCTTCGCGGTGACCGCCACGATCCCGCGCATTTCGGCGTGCTGGAGTTGAGCCCCGCATGAGCGACTGGCCGATAGCAGGCTTCACCTCCACCGGGAGCAAGCGGCCCGGCGTGCTCTACGGCGACGGCGATGTTCCCGGGGCACCGATCCGCATGCTCCGCTCGGCGGGTTGCCGCGTCTGGGACGCCGACGGGCGCGAGTACATCGACTGCATCATGGCGCTCGGTGCCGTGGCGCTTGGCTACGGGCATCCCGTCGTCAATCGCGCAGCGGTGGCGGCAATCGAGTCGGGTGTCGTGGGACCGCTCGCGCCGGTCGTCGAAGCCGAGCTGGCGGAAGACCTGCGACGCCTCATGCCGTGCATCGAGCAGGTGCGCTTCCTCAAGACCGGCGCGGAGGCGTGCGCTGCCGCCGTGCGTCTCGCTCGGGCATACACCGGCCGTGACATGGTGCTCGGGTGCGGGTACCACGGCTGGCTCGACTGGACCGCTTCGGGACCCGGCGTGCCCGCCGAAGTGAACTACCTGTATGACGTCGTGCCTTTCAACAACGTTGAGGAGACCCGCCGCCTCATCCGCGCAACCGGGCACCGGCTCGCCTGCATCATCATCGAGCCCGTCATCGGGGCTGAGCCTGATCCCGAATGGCTCGCGACGCTTCGCGCTGAGACGTTGCGCGTCGGTGCGCTGTGGGTCATCGACGAGGTGAAGACGGTCTGCCGGATCGCCATCGGCGGCGCCACCGAGCGCTATCGCCTCGAGCCCGACCTGGTGGTGCTCGGCAAGGCGCTCGCCAACGGCTTCCCGCTCGCGGCGATAGGCGGTCGCCACGCGGTGATGGAGCGCGTCGCCGACACGTGGATCTCCTCCACCCTCGCCACCGAGTGGGTTTCCCTCGCTGCCGCCCGGGCCTGCCTGGGTGTGATGGAGCGAGAGCGCGTCCCCGCCACGCTGCACGTCGTCGGGACCCGCCTGTTCGCCGGGCTCGGACGCCTGGCCGCCGAGTACCCCGACCTCGTCACCCATGCGGCAGGGATTCCGGAGATGTGTCATCTCGTTTTCCGCGACGACACTGTCTCGAGCGCCGTGGCCGTCGGCGCGGCTCGCTTGAAAGTCCTCTTCAAGCGGTCGGCGTATAACTTCGTCTCGCTGGCGCACGACGACCGGGTGGTGGACCAGGTGCTGGACACGGTGGGGGAGGTGCTGCGTGACATTCGCGGGTAGGAGCCCATGCTGATCGACGTGCACGCGCATTTCTACTCCGACCGGTCGCCGCGGGCCGACGCTGCTCTCCGCAATGCGAGCCGCCTGCGCGCCGGCGAGCGGATCGGCATCTCGTACCACGTCGCGTCCATTCTCGGAAGCTGGGGGCTTCGCTCGCCCACCTACTTTCCCTCGCCCGACGACCTGACCCACGCCAATGCCGCGCTCCGGGCGCTGATCAAGGAGCATCCCGATCGCATCCGCGGCTATGTCGCCGTGAATCCCAACTTCACCGCGCATGCACTCGCCCAGATCCGCGCCGGGTCCGGCGCGGGCATGGTCGGCGTCAAGCTCGCCGCGAGCCGTCGCGCCAATGACCCGCTGCTCGACCCCATCGCCAGTCTGGCCGGCGAGCTCGGGCTCCCGGTGTTGCATCACATCTGGCAGAATCGCCGGCACGAATGGCCGGGGCAGGAGGCGTCGGATGCGGTGGAACTCTGCGAGCTCGCGGCGCGCCACCCGCGCGTGACCTTCATCCTGGCGCACATCGGTGGCGGTGGTGACTGGCTCCACTCGCTGCACGCCGTACGCACGGTGCCCAACGTGTACGTCGATCTCTCCGGCAGCGGCGTGGATGGTGGCATGCTGGAGCAGTGCCTGGCGCGGGTCGGAGTGGAGCGCCTGCTTTGGGGCGCGGACATCACCCTGTGCACCGGCTGGGCCAAGCTGCGCTACCTCGAGCACCTGCTGCCGGTCGGCGACATGGAGCAGGTCCGCTGGCGCAACGCAGCGCGGATCTTTCCTCCCACTGCGTTCCAGGGCAACTGATGATCGACGTCAATGCGTTTCTCGGTGGCTACCCCTGGCGCCGCGTGCCGGGCACCAGCGCCGCGGCCCTCCTGGCGGCAATGGATCGCACCGGCATCACCGAGGCCTGGGTCTCGCACCTTCCCGCCATCTTCTGGCGCGATCCCACCGAGGGCAACGAGTGGCTCTACGATACGGCGACCCGGGAGGTACGCCTTCGGCCGGTCCCATGCATCCAGCCCGGCCTCGCCAACTGGGAGCGTGAGCTGGCCACCGCGGTGGATCAGCGAGTGCCCGCCGTGCGGGTCGATCCCACCGTGCACGGACTCGACCCCGCCGGCCACGCCATGCGTTCCCTGGCGGGTGGGTGTGGCGAAGCCCGAGTACCTCTCCTGCTGGGAAGGCGCTTTGAGGATGCGAGGCAGCGTCACCCCAACGATCGCGCAGAAGAACTTCCCGCCGCCGCCGTTCGCGCCCTGGTGCGCTCCGACCCGCGCATCCGGCTGGTGGTGACCCATGCCGACCGCGCCTTCATCGAGGAAGTGCATTTCTCGCTCACGCCGGGCGAGTCGTCCCGGATCTGGTGGGATATCTGCTGGATCTGGGGACCGCCCGAGGATCACCTCGAGCTGCTGCTCGACACCATCGGCGTCGCGCGCTTCGTCTTCGGCACCGGCATGCCGCTGCGCCTGCCGGAGGCTCCGATCGCGCGGCTCGACCTGCTCGACCTGCCTCCCGCCGACCGCGCCGTCCTCGAGCACGGAAACGCCGAGATCCTCTCCCGGGAATCGGCGTGAGCCGGCTGGTCTTTCACCTCGTACCACATACGCACTGGGACCGGGAGTGGTATCTCCCCGAGGCGGCGCTGCGCGTTCGCCTCGTGGGCATGCTCGACGATCTCATCGCGCGCCTCGAGCGCGAGCCCGGGCTTTCGCATTTCCTCCTCGACGGCCAGGCGCTGCTGCTCGAGGACTACCTGCGGGTCCGGCCCAGGCAGGCGCCGTCGCTCGCCGCACTCATCCGGAGCGGGCGGCTCGAGGTCGGCCCCTGGTACGTGCTCGCCGACGAGCAGGTCGTCTCCGGCGAGTCGCTCATCCGCAACCTGCTCGTGGGTGGCAGGATGACCGAGCGGCTCGGCCGGCGGAGCGAGATGCTCTACTCTCCTGACGCCTTCGGCCATCCCGGCATGCTCCCCGATCTCGCGCGCGAGTTCGGCCTCAGGCACGCGGTGCTGTGGCGCGGTGTGGGCGACGCCGAGGGAACGCCACGCGATGCGTTCGTCTGGCGCGGTCCCGCGGGCGCGCGGCTATTCGTGTATCACCTCCCTCCACAGGGATACGAAATCGGCGCCGACCTCCCGGCCGACCGGGCGGCACTGCCCGCGGCATGGCAGCGGCTGCGCCCGCAGCTCCTTGCCCGGAGCTCTGGTCCGCACGTGCCGGTGTTCGTCGGTGCCGATCATCACTGGGTGCACCGCGACCTGCCGTTGCTGCGGAGCCTCATCGCGGAGCTCGAGCCCGGTAACGAAGTCCGGATCTCCCGCGCTGATGCCGCGGTCGCGGCACTGGCCGGCTCGGCGCGCGGCGCCCCCGATCGAGTGGGTGAGCTCCGCGCGACGGGCGGAGGCTCCTGGGTGCTTCAAGGCACTCACAGTGCCCGCGCTCCCCAGAAGCGACGCAACAGCGAAATCGAGCTGGCGCTCGAGCGGCTCGCGGCGCCGCTCGTGGCGCTGGCCGGGGGCGACGATCTTCGCGGCTCACTCGCCTTCGCCTGGACCACCCTGCTGGCGAACCACTTCCATGACTCAATCTGCGGCACGGTGAGCGATGTGGTGGTCCGCTCGATGGAGAATCGCTTCGCCGATGTGGAGGCCACCGGCAAGGAGATCACCCGGCGCGCCGTGCATCGCATCATCGGGCACGATCCCGACCAGGCTCGCGCGAGGCCGATGCAGTCCCGGCCTCGGCTCGTCCTCTGGAATCCGGCGCTGCGACCGCGGCACGGGGTAGTGCTTGCCCGCATCTCCGCCTTTCGCCGTGATGTGCTGGTGGGTCCACCCGGTGACCGCATCGCACGTCTCGGGTCTGGTGAGTTGCCCGCCGTGCTCACGCGTGATGGAGCGCGATTCCCCCTGCAGTTCGTGCAGCGGCAGGTGGCATGGGAGCGGCTCGACGCCGACCACCACTATCCCGATCTCGACGAGGTCAGCCAGGCGACCGTGGCGGTGCACGCGCCCGCGGTGCGCGGGCTCGGCTGGGCCATGCTTCAGCCGGCCGAATCCGCGGAGTCCGCGGACGATCCTGCGGAAACGACCGCCTTGGCGGTGGGCGCGGGGTCGCCCGGACACGTGACAGCCATTGGGATGGCGCTCGACAATGGGCTGGTGCGCGTCGCGATGTCGCGGAGCGGAGTTCTGGAACTGCTCGATCTCGAGCGCGGCGAGCGCTTCGCCGACCTGCTGCAGTTGGTTGGGGGCGGCGACCGGGGCGACACGTACACATGGTGTTCCACCGGGCGGGAGCGTGCGCTGGTGCCGGCCACGCCAGTTCGACTGCGAGCCACCGCATCCGGGCCCCTGCTCGGCGCACTCGAGGCGTCGTGGTCGGTGCGCGCGGGCTCCGGCTCCGCGGGCCCGGGACGAATCGGCCTGCGGCTTGTCGTCCAGCTATACGCCGACAGCCCCCTCGTGCGCTGCGTTCTCGAGATCGATAATCGCGCGGCGGATCATCGCCTCCGTCTCCGCCTGCCCCTGGGTCTCGATGGCTCTGAGCTCGTCACCGGCACCCAGCTCGGGGCGGTGGGTCGCGCTGCGGTTGAAGAAGAAGACCGGTATCCGCACATGGAAGCCCCGGTGAGCACCGCGCCCGCTCACCGGTTTGCCGCCTCGGCGCGGGCAGGGCGGGGCCTCGCTTTCCTCGCACCTGGGTTCTTCGAGGTTGAATGGAGCGAGGGGGATCTTGTCGTCACTCTGCTCCGCGCCGTCGGTGAGCTCTCCCGCGACGACCTGGACACCCGTCCCGGGCACGCGGCGTGGCCGGAAGCAACGCCGCTCGCGCAGTGCTTCGGGCGGTCGCGTGTCGTGTTTGCAATGGCGCCGGTCGACGCCGCGATGCTCGCGCGCGGTAATGCGGTCCCAGAATTGTGGGAGGATGCCTTCCTGCCGCTCCAGCCGGTCTGGCTCCGGGACGCCACTGATCTTGCGCCAGGATCCGACGGCATCGAGCTGGAAGGAGAAGGACTCGTGCTCTCGACCATCAAGCCCGCGGAGGATGAGGGCGGGGTCGTGATCCGTTGCTACAACGCCTCAGCGCGGGAGGTGCAGGGCATGCTGCGATTCGGCACGTCTCGCTCCCGTGCCGTGCGCGTGCGCGCCGACGAACGCGAAGCCACGCCGGCGCCGCTCGAGGACGGCGGCCGCGCCCTGCCGTTCTCTGCCGCACCTCGCGCCTGGGTCACCTTCATTGTTCATCAGGGGAGAGACTTCAGGGCGTGATCGTTCACCTGGTCGACGGCACCTACGAGCTCTTCCGCCACTTCTACGGCATCCGTCGCGGCAAGGCCGGCGATCCTCCGCTCGGAGCGGTAGCAGGCGTGCTCCGCACCGTGGTGCAGATGCTCGAGGGCGGCGCGACCCACGTCGGCGTCGCCACCGATCACGTCATCGAATCGTTCCGCAATCGCCTCTGGCCGGGCTACAAGACCGGCGAGGGTATCGAGCCCGCGCTCTGGGCACAGTTCCACCCGCTCGAAGAGGCGCTTGCCGCGATGGGCGTCGCGGTGTGGCCGATGGTCGAGCTCGAGGCCGACGACGCACTGGCGTCCGCCGCTCACCTCGCGGCCGCCGATGCGCGCGTCCAGAAGGTCTGCATTTGGACGCCCGACAAGGACCTCGCCCAATGCGTGGTCGGTGATCGCGTCGTGCAGATGGATCGGCGCAGTGGCCAGATGCGCGATGCGGACGGCGTGCTCGCCAAGTTCGGCGTGATACCGGCGCACATTCCCGACTATCTGGCCCTTGTCGGCGATGCTGCTGACGGGTATCCCGGAATCCCGGGACTGGGGCCCAAAACCTCCGCTCGGCTCATTCAGCGCCACGGGCCGCTCGAACAGTTCCCTCCCGAGATCCTTGGGGACAACCTCTCGTTGGCACTGCTCTTCAAGCAGCTGGCGACGCTGCGGACAGATGAGATCCTCTTTGCCGACGCAGGGGAACTGCGCTGGCGCGGCACGAGCGCCTCGTTTCCGTCCATGGCGGCGAAGATCGGGGATGAGCGCCTGGCGACCCGTGTGCGTGAACTCGGGCACTAGGCCGATCGACCACCCCTCCGCATCTCATCCCCGGTTCACCGTGCTTTCACCCGGGCGGCAGCATGATTGAGTGCAGCTACGGGAGTTGGCCATGTCCTCCTCGACGCGTGTTCTCCGGTCACGCCGCTCGGTGATCTCCGCCCTTCTCGGCGCCTTGTATCTCACCGCTTGCCATAGCTGGCAGGTCGGTACGCCAACCCCGGCCCAGTTCATCGAACGCGAGCACCCCGCACAGGTACGTGTCACTCGCACCGACGGCAGCACCGAAATGCTGAACGCTCCGGCTGTGCGGGGTGACAGCCTGGTCGGGCTGGCCGGCGCAGCCAAGACTGGCGATTCCGTGCGGGCTGCCGGCCTGCCGCTGAGCGACGTCTCGAGCGTTGCCGTGAGAAAGTCAGATACCGGGATGACGGTACTGCTGACAGCCGGGATCGTCGTCGGCGTGGTTGGCGGTGCCATGCTCGCCGTGTGGTTCATCTATTGTGAGAATGACGAATGCTGAAAGTCATCCTGCCAGGTGGGGCATGGGCGTGCAATTATCTGCATGCCCCACTGACGGTCCAGCATGGTCCAGTCCACTGACTTTGGGGTACTTTCTCTCTGACATTCATTCTCTCGATCGTGTCGATGTGATGCGACCGGGCCTGGTTCCTCGGAGGAGTTCACAATGATCATCTCACGGCGCGCGCTCGCGGCCGCTTCGCTCATCCTGCTCACCGGCATCACCGTCTCCTGCGAGAGCGGCGGCGGCGACAAGATGCTGGGAAACGGCGCGCTGGCGGTCCTGGAACCCGGCGTCAACCTGTCGGCCACACCGGCCACCATCATTCTCGATCCGAACGATCCCAGCGCGCCGCGCGATCCGGTCACGCAGAACCTGATCGGCTCGACGAACCTTGCTGCGCTTGTACTGGACGCTGGGCTGCAGCCCGTGTCCGGCGTCGCTGTGACGTTCACCTGCACGGCGGGTACGCTCGCGTCCACCGGGCAGCCGGTGACCACCGACGCAGCCGGCGTCGCCCCGGACAAGCTCACGGCGGCGGAGGACGGGCCCAGTCAGATCACCGTGACCGCGACGTCGCCGAACGGCACCAGGACGCTGGTCGTGGGCGTCGATATCGCCCCCGTCGCCAATGCCGGCGCCGACCAGGCGGCGGAATGCCCGGGTCCGGTCACGCTCGATGGATCGGGGTCGACCGACGCGAACTCCACGGCGGGGACCAACGATGACATTGCGACATACGCATGGTTCCTCGGGGCTACCAGGATTGCCGAGGGCGAGGTGGCCCATGTGAACCTGCCCGTCGGGACGCACGTCATCACGCTGAGGGTGACCGACAAGGCGGGAGCGACGGACACCGACGAGGTCACCGTGACTATCGTGGATACGAAGCCTCCGGTTGTGACGCTGCGGATGAGCCCCGAACGTCTCTGGCCGCCTAACCACAAGATGAAGAGCGTTGAGGCCATCTTCGACATCCGGGATTGCGATCCCGCGCCGAGGGTCCAGCTCGTGTCGGTGACGAGCAATGAGCAGGAGAACGGACTCGGTGACGGCGACACGGCGCCGGACGTCGCCGGAGCCAGCCTCGGAGCGGACGACCGCAGCGTGCAGGTCCGTTCGGAGCGTGCCGGTGTCGGCAGCGGACGGGTCTACACCTTCGTCTATCGCGTGACGGACGCCTCCGGGAACGCGACCGATGCGACCGCGACGGTTACCGTGCCGCACGACCAGGGGCACTGAGCCCGGTCAGAGGCTCCATGCCCGAATGAAAAAGGGGGGCGACCCGGCGGGCCGCCCCCTTCTTCATCGCGCGATCTCAGTCGTGCGCGCCGTCCTCGTCGTTGTCCTCGAAGGCGTCGAACGAATTCACGATGTTGTTCTCGACCACGCTCTTGTGGGCGCCACCGGTGTTCGCGGTCGCCGGGTCGATCAGCGTCCCCCCCGTCTGGAACCACGTCGATACGTCCACCAGCAGGGTCAGCGTGGCGGGGCCCGTCGCGGCGACCGTGAGCGGCGGATTCAGTTCATGCTCCTGCTCGGCGTCCACCTCGGTGGTGTAGGTGAAGGGTGTGCCGTTGAACGTCCCGGTGACGCGGACGCTCACGCCGTTGAAATCAGGGTTGGCCGCGACGAAGGCCTGGTCCGCGGCGTTGCCGTCGTCCGGCTTGTGCAGTTCGTACTCGATCTGGTCGTAGGTCCCCGGCGCGAGATCGACCGTAACCGCCTGTTCCGGGCCGGCCCCGACCGGGATGTCGAGCAGCATCGGCCCCAGCTCGATCTCTTCGCACGCGCTGCTGCCCGACTCCGCCTGGTGGCAGTTCGCATCCTCGCCAGCGAGCTTCAGTTCGATCTTCTTGAGCACCATCTGCACGCTGGTCAGGACCAGGGTGTTGGTGCCGTCGGTATACGTCCCGGGTGCCGGTGACGTCACGTCGAGAGCCACGTTGTTCGCCACCACGGCCGCCGGCAAGGCGCTGCTGGCGACGCTGAACTTGACCACGCCACCATCGGCTGGCGCCGAGTCGGAGCCGCACGCGGAAAGAAGTGCGGTACTGCCGAGGAGAAGCGCGCTGAACCGAACTGAACTTCGCATTAGTGATCCTCTCACTGGTAAGGGCACGAGATACCCGATGAATTGACCGTCCCGCCCATTCACGGGGCAGGGGGTGTGCCGGGGTCGTCTGATGCCCTTAACGCATTGGCCTGAAATGGGATGGGCTGGCTTTGTGCCTCATGGCCGGCCCGGTATGCGGATCAAGGCGTTGCAGCATGTCATGGAGCATTACATGTGAGTCGGCGGCGATTGGCCGACCTTGACGCGCGGCCCCTCAGGGGGCAACTAGACGAATGATGACCCGTCGCTGGGCGTTTGGCACCATTGGCCTGGCCGCCGGGTTCAGCGGCGTCGCGGTAGTCGTGAGCATCCTGTCGGGGGTCGCGCTCTCGATCACTGAGGCCGCGATGATCCTCGTCCCGCTGGCGGGCGCCATCGTCGTCGCCCGCCGAGCCCCCCGTTCCGTCGTTCGGGAAGTCTGGCGGGTCGCTCGTGCCGGGCTGCTCGCCGGCGCCGCGGCCACGCTGGTGTATGACGTCAGCCGCACGGTACTCTCCGTCCTCGACCCCTCGCCCTACAAGCCGTTTGAGGCAATTCGGCAATTCGGCCTCGGCATGCTCCCCGAAGGTGCGGCTCCAGCCGTGGTGCTGGCCGCCGGGTTCACCATCCACTTCCTGAACGGCGGAAGCTTCGGGGTCATCTATGCCATCTTCGCGGGCCGCCGCGCCCATGCACTCCGTGCCGCGCTCCTCAGCGGCCTCGCTTGGGGACTGACGCTGGAGTTCATCCAGTCCATCCTCTATCCCGGCTGGCTGCACATCACCACGGTGCTCAAGGAGTTCCTGGTGATCTCTGCCCTGGGCCACATCATGTATGGCGTCACCCTCGGCCTCGGCGTTCGGTGGCTTCTGTTTCGGGGGATTGACACCGGCACATCCCCGCCCGATCCTCTCCCTCAGTCAGGAGGGTCCACGTGAACGGAAGCACTTCCTCCATCGATCTCCCACCCTGGCGTAGCCTTTTCGGCATTGCCACCGCGCCCGCGCGCGTGCTGAGCCGCTGGCGCACCGATCTGCGTGTATCTCTCCACGAAGATGCGGCCACCTTCCGTGGCCGAGCCCTTGTTGTGTTTGGCGTGCTCACGCTGGTCGCCGTCGCCTACCCGATCATCGCGCAGCTCGTCCACGCCTACATCGGGCCACAACCCCGCACGATCGACGCGCTCTCGTCCGCGATGAAACCGTACTTCGTCATCGTCTTCGCGGAATCGCTGCCGTTCATGATCGCCGTGGCGGGCATCGGTGCCTTCAGCCCCGCGTTGGGCGTGCTGTTGATGGTCATCTTCATCCCGGCCGATCTGGCTGCCGCGTCGGTGGGCGAGTGGCACCAGCTGAAGACGCACCCGTCGCTGGACCCGTTTCCCGCTGGAATCGCCGCGCGGCTGATTACCTACGGAGTGCTTTGGATTTTGGCCGTGGAAATTCCGCTGGTGGTTCGCCGCTGGGTGGCCGGTTTTGCCGCCGCCCGGAGCGTGGCGCCCTCGCGCGCGATGCGGGCGGCTGCGACCGCAGGTGCCACGGCGGTCCTCGTTTTCCTCTGGGCCAGCGCGCTTCCATGGCTGATTCAACCGGTCTTCACTTGGACGCTGCAACAGCAGATCAGTTACGAAGCCACGGTGCCGACGTGGCTGTACTGGCCGATCCTGGTGGCCGGGGCTGCCTTCATTGCTGGTGTGGCTGCCGTGTGGCCGACCCCGGCCAGGGTGCCGCCGCATAGCCGCTCGGCATTGGGTGCCTGGCATGCCGGGCCGAGGACCATGGGTCAGGTAATCATTCGCCAGATCGTTGTGGCGCTGGCCCTGGCGGCGCTGTTCGCGGGTCTCATCACTGACCGACGAAAAGCCGCCATCCTGATCGGTGGCCTGCTCATGGCCGGACCCGTCGTCACCCTCCTGCTGCCGCATGTCCGCCTTCCGCGATTCTTTCCGCCCGCGCGAAGCTTGGGCCGATGGATCACGGCGATGGGGATCTCCCTCGCCATCAGTTGGTTGATCCTGCTTCGCTTCGAGAACACGACGACGCGGGACTTCCTCGTTACGGTGATAACGCTGGCCGTGGTCGCACCCATCTTCCGCCTCCTGTTGGAGGCAGCCGCGGGTCCACGCAGTGCGGGCGACGCACCGGGGCCGCATCCCGGACCGCCACCGGCGGTTATCGCGTCGACCATCGTGTTGCTCGTGCTGGTTCGGTGGCTGGCCTTTCCGCCGCTGGCGTGGGCCGACAACTGCTTCGGGGAGGTGGGGGAGTGTGCGAAAGCGGCATTCTGGTCGAGCCTCGCGATGATTGGCGGGGCGCTGGCGTTGGCCGGCGCGGCGCTGGCAGAGGACCACGGGGTTCGGCTTCTCGCGCGATGGCTCCCAATGGACGTTCAAGACTCCGTGGGTCAGCGTCGGTGTTGATCCATCCGTTGGCTAGGGCCCGCGAACGCTCCTCCTGCCTCGAACGCGCCTCCGCCCTCGAGCGCTGACCCTGCTGTCCCGCCGGTGCCTGCGGACTCACCACCGGTGCCCGCACACCACGGAGATGCCACCCGGGGTCCACGGGGAGACACCGCAATGATGCCTGATCGCCGTTGTGGCCAGTGCGCCTTGCCCATCGTGTTGCTTGTGCTGGTTCTATCGCTGGCGTTTCCCCTGCCGGTTCGGGCCGACAACTGCTTCGGGGAGCTGGGTGAGTGTGAGGCAAAGAAGGTCTTCTGTCGAACCTTGCCTTTGGCGCGGCGCTGGCAGCGATCGGTGGGGCGATGGCCGCCGCCAGGAGCTTCGCGGAGTTGAGGCCGTCCAGCCTTGAACAAGGGTTGCTGTGGGATGCGCACAACGCGTATCGCACGCTGGGGCCGCCTGGGTCTGATCTCAATGACGGTCGGGATCACACACCGTTGCCTCCGGAGGGTCGCTCATCGGACCTCCACAATCGCGGTGTCCGCGGTCACGCTTTCGGCGCTGGATCCCTAGCTGCGGATTGGAGGACGTCATGCTATCAATCCTCGCCTGGTCCCTGGCGCTGGCTGCCATGAGCGCAACTCCCGCCGGACCCTGTGACCTGCTGGATCGTTCAGCTGCCGGCGCCCTTCTCGGTGCCACGGTGGCCAAGATGGACCCGTCGGGCCCCGAGCCCGACGAGGACACCGGTGCCACACGCACCACCTGTGTCTATCAGGCGGGGCAGCGGATGCTGATTGTCATTCGCCTTGATTTCCCCAATGCGGGCGCCGCCCGTGAGAGCACCGCGGCCGAAATGGAGCCCGAAAAGCTCGCCGAAGAGAAGGCCACCATGAAGGATGCGCCCGGCCTGGGGGACAAGGGATATCTCGTCTATACGCCAAGGGCCATCCAGTACCTCGTGGTCAAGGGCTCCTCCGTCCTCTCGCTCATTCTCGGAGGGGTGCCCAACCCGCTCCCGACGTACGAGGAGCCATTGCGCAGCGCCACGGTGTCGGCTGCGAAGAAGCTCTGACGCGCCACTCGGCGCCCTCCGCAACCAGCGAATTCACTATTTCTTCACCTCCACGGTGCCATACATCAGGCGCCGTGGTGGGTCGTATTTCTGTCGCTCCTTGTTGGAGGTGTACTGTGGCGCCGGAAGCATCCGGACCGTTGGGTCCGGTCTTCGAGGCCGTCGGCTTGAGCAAGGTTTACCGCATGGGCGAGGTCGAGGTGCACGCCCTGCGGGACGTCAACCTCCAGCTCTCCCGGGGCGAGTTCGTGGTCATCCTGGGACCCTCCGGCAGCGGGAAGTCGACGCTGCTCAACATCCTCGGCGGCCTCGACGTTCCCACCAGCGGCACGGTGCGCTTCATGGACCACGACCTGACGGTCGATGACGACGCGGCACGCACCCGCTTCCGCCGGGAGCACGTCGGTTTCGTCTTCCAGTTCTACAACCTGATCGCCAGCCTCACCGCCATCGAGAACGTGGCCCTGGTCACCGAGATCGCGGAGAACCCCATGCCGCCGGAGCAGGCGCTGGCACTCGTCGGGCTCACGGAACGCATGCATCACTTTCCGGCCCAGCTCTCCGGCGGCGAGCAGCAGCGCGTCGCCATCGCGCGGGCCGTGGCCAAGCGCCCCGACGTGCTCCTCTGTGACGAGCCCACCGGCGCCCTCGACTACGAGACCGGGGTGCTCGTCCTCGAGGTGCTGGCGGAGGTGAACCGCGAGCTGGGAACCACGATCGCCATCATCACCCACAATGCGGCCATCGCCGCCATGGGTGACCGCGTCATCCGCATGCGCAGCGGCCGTATCGCCGAGGAAACCCGCAACGCCGTTCGCGCCAGTCCGCGCGAGCTGTCCTGGTAGCATGCACGCCCTGTCACGGAAGCTGCTGCGCGACCTCCGCCGCCTCTCCGGTCAGATGGTGTCGATCAGCGCCGTGGTGGCTTGCGGCATCGCGGCGATGGTCTCGCTGCGCGGCAACTACGACTCGCTGCTGCGCTCCCGCGACGAGTACTACGACCGCCGGCGCTTCGCCGATGTCTTCGTTCGGCTGCGCCGCGCGCCCGACGCGGTTGCGCGGGATGTGGCGGAACTCCCCGGGGTGGCGGCGGTGGAACCGCGCATCGCCGCGTTCGTGATCCTCGACGTGCCTGGCTTCCCGGAGCCGGTCACCGGACAACTTCTGTCGCTGCCAGCCGACCCCGCCGGCGGCATCAATGGCATCTACCTTAAACAGGGGCGATTTCCCGAACCGGGGCGTGCCGACGAGGCGATGGTCTCCGAGGTGTTCGCGGCCGCGCATCGCTTCGTGCCCGGCGACAGCATGGCCGCGGTCATCAATGGGCGCTGGCAGCGGCTGCGCATCGTCGGCATCGGGCTCTCGCCCGAGTTCATCTACGAGGTCGGGCCAGGACAGATCTTCCCCGACAATGAGCGATTCGGTGTCGTCTGGATGCATCGCGATGCACTGGCACCCGCGCTCGATCTGGAAGGTTCGTTCAACGATCTGGCGATTACCCTCGCCCCCGGCGCGTCGGAGCCGGGGACGATCGCAGCGGTCGATCACCTCCTCGCACCCTACGGCGGCACCGGCAGCTACGGCCGCGAAGACCAGGTCTCCTACGCCTTCCTGCGCGATGAACTGGTGCAGCACCGCGTCACCGGCGACCTGATCGGCTATCTCTTCCTCGCCGTCGCCGCCTTTCTCGTGAACCTCGTGCTCGCCCGGCTCATCGCCGCTCAACGCGAGCAGGTCGGCACCTTGAAGGCGTTCGGCTATGGCAATGCGTCGCTTGCCATGCACTACCTCACGATGGGCCTGGCCCCCGTACTCGGCGGCCTGGTTGCCGGGAGCCTGCTCGGCCTGTGGCTGGGGCGCCTCTTCACCAATGTTTTCGCGCGCTACTACCACTTTCCCAGCCTTGCGTACGTCGCTTCCCCGGGCACGCTGCTGCTCGCGGGTGCGGTGAGCGTGGTCGCCGCGACCGCGGGGGCGCTGCAGGCGCTCCGGTCGGTCGTGCTTCTCCCGCCCGCCGAGGCGATGCGCCCCGAGGCGCCCGCCCGCTTCCATCGCGGGCTGCTCGACCGGCTCGGCATCGCGAGGCTGGGCTTTGCGGTGCGCATGGCGGCGCGCTACATCACGCGGCGACCGGTCAAGAGCGCTTTCGCCGTCGCGGGAATCGCGTTCGCCACCTCGCTGCTGGTCCTCGGCCGGTTCTTTACCGACGCGATGCAGTACATGACCGACGTGGAGTTCCGGGTCACCCAGCAGCAGGACGCGATGGTCACCTTCCGCGAGATCATGCCGGCGGCGGCTGTCACGGAATTGCGGCGGCTGCCGGGTGTCGTCACCGTCGAGCCGTTCCGCGCGGTCGCCGTGCAGCTGCGGCACGGGGCCCGGCGCGTGCGCACGTCGCTGCTGGGGCTCGAGCCGGGCGGCCACCTGCGCCGCCTGGTGAGCAGCAAGCTCGGCATCGTGGAACTTCCCGCCGGCGGCCTGCTCCTCAATCGCCGCCTCGCCGACCGTCTCGCCGTCGAGGCGGGTGATGTCATCGAGGTCCAGCCTCTCGAGGGAGAGCGGCTGCCCCGGCAGGTGCGGGTCGGCGCCGTCTTCGACGAGATGATGGGCAATACCGGCTACATGCGACTCGACGACCTCGGGCGCCTGGTCCGCGAGGGCCACATCGTCTCCGGCGCCTTCCTCAGCACCGATGGCACGGCCGACGAGGCGCTCGCCGCCGTGCTCAAGCAGTTGCCGGCCGTGGCCGGGGTCGGGTTCAAGAAGGGCCTCGTGGCGAGCTTCGAGCGCACTCTGGTCGAAAGCATGCAGATCTCGACTCTGTTCCTGACCGGGTTCGCCTGCGTCATCGCCATGGCCGTCGTCTACAACGGCCTGCGCATCGCCTTCTCCGAGCGTGCGCGCGAGCTGGCGAGCCTCCGTGTCCTGGGGTTCGGGCAAAAGGAAGTCGCCAACATCCTCATCGGCGAGCAGGCGGCCCTCACCCTGGTCGCACTGCCGTTCGGGTGCTTGCTCGGCTGGTTGCTCTGCGGGGTGATTACCCGCTTCTTCGTCACCGATCTGTTCCGCATCCCGCTGGTGGTCCCCCCGGCGTCCTTCCTGATGGCCGTGGGCGTCATCCTCGCCGCGACACTCGCGGCGGCGCTGCTCATCGTGCGGCGCATCGATCGTCTGGATCTGGTGGAGGCCCTGAAGACACGTGAGTAAGAAACAGATGGGACGCACCCGGTGGCTGCTGCTCGTGGCAGCCGTGGCGCTCGGGGCATTCGCCATCTTCCGGATCCTGCAGGACGACGGGGAGCTGGCCGAGATCGTCACCGTCACCCGCGGACCGCTCGCGGTCACGATCGACGAGGAAGGGAAGACCGAGGTGCACGATCGCTACGTCGTGGCGAGCCCGATCACCGGGCGCCTGACGCGCATCCGACTCCTCGCCGGCGATTCCGTCCAGGAGGGCGCCCCGATCGCGGAGATTCGTGCCCAGCCGCTCGACCCGCGCGCCCGCGAGGAGGCGCAGGCCAGGCTCGAGGCGTCGATCGACGCGGGTGCCGTGACCGCCGCGGGCATCGCCAGCGCAAAGGCCTCGCTGGCGCAGGCGCAGCGTGACCTCACCCGCAACGAGCACCTCGCCGCCGGGAACGCCATCTCTGCCCAGGTGCTGGAGCAGTCCCGGCTGACGGTCAAGTCACTGGAAGAGGAGTTGCGGGCCGCCGAGGCCAGCAATGACCGCGCCGGCCATGAAGTCGACGCGGCCCGCTCGGCCCTCGTCGCTGCCGGGCCCGGGGGCGGAACCCCGGTGGTCGTGCGGGCGCCGGTGTCGGGACGCGTGCTGCACGTGCTGCAGCCGAGTGAACGTGTGGTGCTGGTCGGTGCGGCGCTCATCGAGATCGGCAATCCCGCCCACCTCGACATCGTCGTGGAAATGCTCTCGGAGGATGCTGTTCGCGTGTCGGTCGGCGACACCATGCTGGTCACCGGATGGGGCGGCGACACCGCGCTCGTGGCCCGTGTCGAGCGCGTCGAGCCCCACGGGTTCACCAAGGTGTCCGCCCTCGGCATCGAGGAGCAGCGCGTCCGCGTCGTCGGCGCGCTGCCCCGGCCACCCGCCGCGCTCGGCGACGGCTTCCGCGTGGCGACCAACACCGTGCTGTGGCACGGTGACTCGGTCCTGCAGATACCCTCCACGGCCCTCTTCCAGCACGATGGTGCCTGGCAGGTCTTTGCGCTCGAGGGCAGCCGGGCGCGTGTGCGGCCGGTGAAGCTGGGTCGGCGCGGAAGCACCATGACCGCCATCGAGGAAGGCCTCGCCGTGGGCGACACGGTCATCCGGCATCCGTCCGACCGGATCTCGGATGGCGTGCGGGTGCGTCCTCTCGCCCGGGAGAACTAGGGGTCACTCCGCCGACAGGCGCTCCGGGTCGACCGGCTCCCGCTCAGCGTCTGGTCCGACGGCGGTGGCCAGGAGCGCTGCCGCCAGCAGGCCCGCGCCTGCCAGGATGAAGAGCGCGATGGAATAGCTGGCGGTCGAGTTCCTGATCATGCCCAGTAAGTTGGGTCCCGCGAACCCGCCCAGGTTGCCCACCGCGTTGATGAGCGCGATCCCGCCCGCGGCTGCCGTTCCCTGAAGGACCATTCGCGGGAGACACCAGAACGTGGGGCCCATCGCATTCAGCGCGATGAGTGCCACCGCGAGCGCAACGATGGCGAACGGCTGGGCGCCAAGCACGGCCGCAATGGCGACGGCGAGGGCCGACACCACGGCGGGTACTGCCGTGTGCAGCACCCGCTCGCCCGTGCGGTCCGAATGCGTCGAGTTGAGCAGCATCGACGCAGCTCCGCCCACGCCCACCAGTCCGATCACCAGCCCTGTACCCAGGTTGCCCAGACCCGTCACGTCACGCACCATGAGCGGCAGCCACAGTGTCAGGCCGTACAAGATGACACAGAACAGGAAATAGGTGAGGACGAGCACACCGACCCTTCTGCTCCGGAACACTTCGCCGAGCCGGGTATGTGCCCGCGCCTGGGCGGTGAGCCGCTCCTCGTCCAGCCGACTGTGGAGCCACGCGCGCTCCGGCTCCGGCAGCCAGTGCGCCTGGGCCACGCTGTCCGTGAGGTAGCGCAGCGCGACGACCCCGAGCAGCAGCGCCGGCACGCCTTCGACCAGGAACAGCCATTGCCATCCCGCCAGCCCCATCACACCGTCGAGCCCGAGCAGCAGGCCCCCTATCGGTCCGCCAATCGCGCTCGCCAGTGGGATCCCGATCATTAGCCGGGAGGTCGCGCGTGCGAGATGACGCTCCGGGAACCAGAGGCTCAGGTAGTAGATGATGCCGGGGAAGTATCCCGCTTCCGCCACGCCCAGCAGGAATCGCATCACGTAAAAGGCCGTGCTGCTGCGCACGAACATCATGCCCGCTGCGAGCACGCCCCACGTGATGGCGATCCGACCGATCCACCGCCGCGCGCCCACCCGTGCCAGCACCAGGTTGCTCGGCACCTCGAACAGCGCGTAGCCGAGGAAGAACACCCCGGCACCGAGCCCGTACACGGCGTCGCTGAACCCGAGGTCGCGGTTCATCTGCAGTGCGGCGAAGCTCACGTTCGTCCGGTCGATGAAGCACACGATGTACAGCAGGAAGAGGAAGGGCAGGAGCCGGCGGTTCACTCGTGCGATCGCTGCCGCCTCGATGTTCTCGCTCACGTGCGACCTGTGATGTGGGTGATCCATGGCGCACTGCTTCCCCGAAGCTACGCGCCCCGTACGGACCCCGACTAGGGATCACACGGGAAGCACCGCTCTACCCGCGCCTTCACAATACCGTTCCCGCTGCCACTGCTACATGCGTCCTCACGCAGGCAGGTAGCTCAGTGTCGGCAGCTTCACCCACGTCGTCCCGCCGTCGCGCGAAATCTCGTGCTTCGCCTCCACGCGCCCGCTCACCGGCGTCAGCGTCAGGCGATACTGCACGTCGCCGCCCAGTGCCTTCTCCGTCCCCGTCAGCACCAGCGCCGAGCCGGCGAAATCCCCTTCCAGTTCCACCCGCTCACCGAGATTGTCAGCCGTCGAGCGGTACCAGTGCAGCGTCACCGGATCCAGGTACGTGAACGCGATCGCCTCGTAGCCCAGCCGCCCCGTGAAGTGCTCCTCGACCAGGCAGCCGCTGATCGACTTGGTGATGGTGCTGCGGCCGAGGCTCACGCCGAGCATCCCCTTCACGTTCCACGACCCGGCCAGGAAGTCCGCGTCGGTGTACGGCGACGCATCACACAGTCCCGAGGAAATGGACGGCGCCGCCTGCACCGCCGGCACCCGGTGATACTCCCCGTTGAAGAACTGCTGGTCCCTGCCCGTCGACGGCACGGTGATGCGACCGGTCTGGAGCACGTTGTCGGCGTCGATGCGCGACCACTTCCACGTGTCGATCAGCAGTCGTCCGTTGGTCGCATTGATCCGCTCTCCCACGAGCACCATCGTACCCTGCGCGTCGAGCCCGCCCGCCATCCGGTAGTCCGTGCCGTAGTCCGACACCCACGTCTGCCGCCACTGCTTCGTGTCGGCGTCGTAGCTGTTGAGGCTCGTCCCGGCCGACGTCCCCCACGGGTCCACATAGTGCTCCTGGATTGCGCACCCGCCCAGCAGCGGCTCCACCACGTTGGTTCCCGCCGGCCCGCCATCCTCGGTGATGTCCCACTGGCCCAGCCAGAAATCGAACTGGCGGTACGCCGCGGCCTGGCAGGGCCGCAGCACGCTGGAGACTCCTTTCGCTGCCGCGAACGGCAGCACGTCAGTTTCGCCGTCCGTCGCGGGCGTGGTCGGATCCGGTGCGGCCGGTTGCTCGCCGGCGCACCCAGCCAGCAGGCCGGCGAACGCCATGGTGACGAGGTGCGAGCGCGTGAATGTGAGGCGCATGGTCGATCTCCACTTGGGGTGCGGGTGAAGGGCGCCCGTGGCGGGCGCCCGGCTTCACCGTCACAATCGCATCTAAGTGGTAGCGCGTGAAGTGCCAATTAGTGAGATTTTAGCCAGTCCACTTGAGGAGCGGCAATGCGGGGCTCTGCCGGGCTCATTCCCTGGCTCGATCTCGACCAGCATGACGACGTCCCCCTCTATCTCCAGCTCTATGAGCAGGTGCGCTGCGCCGTGCTCTCCGGGCGGCTCGGCCCCGGCGCCCGGCTGCCGTCCTCCCGTACCCTCGCCGGCGAGCTCGGGCTTTCCCGCGCCACCGTCATCCAGGCCTACGACCGCCTCTGGTCCGAGGGATACCTGGAAGCGAAGGTCGGCTCGGGCACCCGCGTCACCGCGACCCTTCCCGAGGAGCGGCTCACTGCGCCCGCATCGGCCCGCCGGGCACCCGAGGGCCGTGCCACCGTCCGGCTCTCGGAGCAGGCGCAGTCCCTGGCCCCCACGCTCGCCGGCGCGGGACAGCTCGACATCTCCCGGCCGTTCCTCCCCGGCTATCCCGCACTCGATCTCTTTCCTATCTCTGTCTGGCGCCGGCTCGCGTGGCGACGCCTGCGCTCCCGCAACCAGGTCGAGCTGCTCCGGCCCCCCGAGCCCGCCGGGCACGCCGCGCTTCGCGCCGCCATCGCCGAGCACCTCCGCCTCACTCGCGGCGTGCGCTGCACTGCCGAGCAGGTGGTGATCACGACCGGGACCCAGCAGGCCCTCGCCCGGCTCGCGGCACTCCTCCTCGATCCCGGCGACGCCGCTTGGATCGAGGATCCCGGCTATCTCGGCGCGCGCCGCGCGCTCCTCGCGGCCGGCGCCCGGATCGTGCCCGTGCCGGTCGATGACGCGGGGATCGATGTCGATGCCGGCGTCGAGCGCGACCCGCGTGCGAGGCTCGCGTATGTCACTCCGTCGCACCAGTTCCCCACCGGCGTCACCATGTCCCTCGAGCGGCGGCTCCGCCTCCTGCAGTGGGCGCGCGACAACGATGCCTGGATACTCGAGGACGACTACGACGGCGAGTACCGCTACGAGGAGCGTCCGCTGCAGGCGCTGCAGGGCATGGATGGATCGGGGCGCGTCATCTACATGGGAACGTTCGGGAAGATCCTCTTTCCCTCACTGCGGCTGGGCTATGCCGTGCTGCCGGCGCCGCTCGTGGGGCCCTTTGTTGCGGCGCGCGCCGCGGAGGGTGGCGCGCCACCGCTGCTCGACCAGTTCATCCTCACCGACTTCCTGCGGGACGAGCACCTCGCGCGCCATCTCCGCCGCATGCGGCTCGTCTACCGCGATCGTCGCGATGCCCTGGTCGAGTCGCTGGTGAATCGCTGCGCGGCGTGGCTGGTGCCCGGACCCGCCGGGGCCGGCATCCACCTCGCGGCCATGTTGCATCGGGGAAGTGATCGCGCCATCGCGAAGCGCGCCGCCGAGCGCGGGCTCACCGCCTTCGCGCTGTCCGAGTTCGCGCTCGAGCCGCGCGCACCCGGCGGATTGGTGCTCGGCTTCGCCGGCTGGTCGCCGGCCAGGATCAGGAATGCGGTTGATCTGCTTGCCGCGGTGCTGGCCGGCAGTCGCTGAGCCGCACAGGGCCCACTCACCGCGCCGGTCGGAGCGACTGCGCCGGGCCCGCCAGCAGCGAATCACGGATCGTCGGCTTCACCACGAGCGAGTCGATCTCCAGGTCGAAGTACGGCTTCCCCGCGCGCAGGATCTCCATCCGACGGAACCAGCGCACCCCTTCCGATTCCGTCGATCCGTAGAGCCGCACCACCTGCAGGTCACCCGCTACCAGTCCCGGCAGCGCGAACTGCGTCAGCAGCCGCACCACCCGGCCTGCGGAGTCGAAGTACATCGTCACCGGCAATCGGCCCGCGCGCTCTACCGTGAAGCCCGCGTTGCCCATCGAATCGGGAAACACCTTTTGCAGCTTCACCCCCCTCTCCTTGAGCGGCACCAGCCTCAGCAGCGAGTACAGGTAGTACTGGTGCTGTTCCTCGACGAGGAGATCATCCGGGAGTGGCGTGAACAGCGTGTCCTTCTGCAGCCATCCGCGCGATCCCGCGACGATCAGCCGTCGCGTCGTACCCGGGCCCCGAGCCGTATCATACGTCGCCACCACGGCGCTGTCGGGCGGCTGGATCTCCCAGAAGCCCCGGATCACGATGTCCCGGCGGGGGATGTGAACCACGCCGAGCGCGCTCCACTCCAGCCCGCGATACTGCTTGAGCCGCGATTCACCACCCGCCGCCTTGATCGCGCGGTCGAGCAGGGTGGACGGGCGGGTCTGGGCCTGGAGCGTCGCCGCGAGCAGCGGCAGGCCGGCGATGAACGCGAGTGTGCGATGAGCGGGGCGCATGCCCTACATTAATAGCACCCACCAGCAACCCGGCGAACCGATGCGCGCACAGGCGTTGAACACGCTAGCTCTCGTGGCCGTGCTGCACGGCTGCACCAGTGCGCCAACCAAGGAGGCGAAGATCCGCGACTTTGCGACGCGCTACACCGCTGCGTGGTGCAGCCAGGACCCCGCCCGGGTCGCGGCCTTCTTTGCACCCACCGGCTCCCTCACCATTAACGGCGGCACACCGGCCGTCGGTCGTGAGGCGATCACCGCGGCGGCGCGGGGATTCATGACTTCCTTCCCCGATCTCAAGATCCTGATGGACAGCGTCATCGTGCAGGGGAGTGACCGGGCCGTCTATCACTGGACGCTGGTCGGAACCAACACCGGACCAGGCGGCACCGGTCACTCCGTGCGCATCAGCGGCTTCGAGGAGTGGCACATCGGCGCCGATGCCCTCATCGCCGAGTCGCAGGGGCACTTCGACGGCGAAGATTACCAGCGCCAGGTTCGCCCACTTCCGTAGCGGAGTCCCGATGCCTCCTCTCGTCCGAGCCGCCATTCTCCTCATGGTCGCGGCACTCACCTTCTACACGGTGGGCGTCTGGGCCGGTGTCATCTCCGGCCGCTTGCGGCCTTGGCACGCGGGAATGTTCTGGGCCGGCCTTCTGTGCGATACCGCCGGCACCGACCTCATGCGCCGCCTCGCCGGCGGCCTGCACTGGAACGTGCACACCGCCACGGGGCTCGCCGCCCTGCTCCTCATGCTGGTGAATGCCACCTGGGCGACGGTGGTGCTTGTCCGCCGCGATGAGTGCGCGCAGCGCGTGTTTCCCCGGGGAAGCATCATCGTCTGGGGCATCTGGCTCATTCCGTTTGTCACCGGGATGGTGCTGGGCCGCCGGACGGGACACTGACCGTGCGCCGCTTCGCCGCAGCCATCGTCACCTTGTCGCTCGCCTGTGCCCCGTCGCCCCGCAAGCCGACGGCACAGGCCGGCATCACCGCCCGCGCCGAGGTCCTCGACGGGATCATCCTCCTCGAAGTCACCCTGGAGGGGAAGCGGGGCTGGTGGCTGCTCGACTCCGGCTACGAGTACTCGCTGCTCGACTCCGCCACCGCACAGGCCGCCGGCATCACCGTCTCCACGCCGAAGACTGTCGCCCAGCCCGGCGGGGCGGTGGCCCAGGGCTGGGCCCGCGGCGTGTCGCTCGATGTGAGCGGCGTCGCGTTCCAGCCCGACAGCCTGGCGGTCCTGCCGCTCGCTCCGTTGTCGCCAGTCGTGGGCCGGCCGCTCGCCGGGCTCCTCGGCCATGATTTCTTCGAGCGAAACGTCATCACAATCGACTACGCCGCGCGCGAGGTGCGCCTGGCACCGGCCACCGAATGGAATCCGCCCGCTGGCGCCACCCAGCTCGTCGTCTGGCTCGAGGATGGTGAACCGTTCGTGCTCGGTACGCTCTGGGTGGCGGGCCGCACCGTGCCCGCCAAGCTCAAGCTCGATACCGGTTCGTTCAGCGGCCTTGGACTCAACGGTTCGTTCGTCGTGCAGAACCGTCTCTTTCCCCTGGGCTGGCCCCGTCGCCCGGTGCAGGGCATCGCTGTCGGCGGTGCCACCCGCAACTTCGTCGGCCGCCTCGATTCCATGGAACTCGGTGGCGTCGTTATTCCCCAGCCCGTCGTCGGCTGGTCCGAGGAACTCAAGCGCGTCGGCGATGCCGGCACGCTCGGCGCGCCGAATCTCGGCCGCTTTCGCGTCACCTTCGACTACGCCCAGCGCCGCATCGTCCTCGAGCCCTATTCGAACGCGGCGCAGCGCGAGACCTGGGACGGGGCGGGCATGTTCCTGGTTCAGGTGCCCGGTGGAGAGGTGATGGTGGCGCAGGTGCTACCATCGACGCCCGCCGACTCGGCCGGCATCGCCGCGGGCGATGTGGTAAAGAGTGTGAATGCAGCGGACGCCGCGAATGCCGGTCTCGACTCGCTGCGCCGCCATTTTCGCCAGCCGGGGCGCACCGACACGCTTGTGATCGCACGCGGCGAGACGGAACGCGTGGTCACGCTTCGCCAGCGCGAGCTTCCCTGAGGATCGTGTGCGCCACCGTCGTTTGAGCCGATCGGTGTTCTGTGCGCGGTGAGTGGGTCGTGCGTGCCGACGGCGCGCAGGGCCCACTCACCGCGCGGGGCCTGCTCACCGCGTGCGCCATCCGCCAAACGGTCGCATTGACGGCCTGATGCCCGCCCGCCATACCGCTATGATACGCGCTTACCTCCGAGCTGGATCGAATCATGACCGCTTGCCGGCCCGCGCCCACATCTGCTGCCCGCAGCGTACCCTGCGCCCTGCTCCTCCTGCTCGCCGCGTGCACGTCCAGTGTTGACGGTGGCGGCCCCCATCCGCTCATCGTAACGCTCGGCGGCAACAACCAGTGGGCGCCACCCTCCTCGGCGCTGCCGGGTGAAATCGGCGTGCTGATGGTCAGGGGCGGCGCGCCGCAGGTCGGGGTGCCGGTGCGATTCACCACGGCGGCAGGCACCATCACCCCCTCCGTGGTCACCACCGGCCCCAATGGCGTCGCCGCGGCGGTCTGGACACTTCCCGCCGGGGCCACTCCGCGCGCAGTGCAGGCAGCTGCCGAGGTGGACTTCACCGACGCGCCGGAGATGCAGTTCACCGCGTTCGTTGTACCGGCCGGGAACGCTGTGGTGACCGTGAGCAACAACTTCTTCAGTCCCGTGCCGCGGACCATCGCCGCCGGGCAGACCGTCACCTGGATCTGGTTCGATGGTGCAGTGGGGCACAATGTCACGCCGCTTGGGCTCGAACCGGTGGCAAGCGGCGCGCCGCGCAATGGGCCCTTCGTCTATTCGTATGCCTTCCCCACATCGGGCAACTACACCTTCTACTGCGAGGCGCACGGCACGCCACTCGGCACCGGCATGGCGGGGGTGATCACCGTTCAGCCGCCCGGCTGATCCGGCACATGCGCCCCGACGTGAGCATTCCGGCGCGGGTTGCGAGTAATGTGCGCGGTGAGTGGGGTCCCCAGCGCCGACGGCAGCGTTCGAGAGCGGGTGCGGCGTTTGGGATGCCGGCATCGGGAGCGCGAGCGGCTGCCGTAAGGCGCGCAGGGCCCGCTCACCGCGCGCGGTACCGGCATCGGGAGTGCGAGCGGCGCCCGTGAGGCGCCCAAGGTCCCGCTCACCGCGTGAGCACCGCGCAGGCGCCCTAGCGACTCCCTGAGCCGGCCTTCATATTGGCGATTCTGGCGCATACGTGAATTGAGATGATCGGCCCGGCTCCCATGCCGGGCCCGGAATTGCGCTGACGGCTTCACCCCGACCATGTGACCATTACTCGCTCTGCACTCCTCGCCCTCGGCGCTGTTCTGGTCTCGGCAACCGTCCGGGCCCAGGACTCCGCCGTGGCAAAGCGGCCAACGCTTCACCTCGTTGCCATGGTCGAGCGGGGGCAGTACGGCATCGCCTTCGAGCCCATGCGAACGTACGCGGCGCCGGGCGATACCGTTCGCTTCGTGCAGAAGGGCGCGCTCCCCCACAATGTCCTCTTCCGGAGCGGGCCGCCCGGTGCCCGAGTGGACAGTCTCGAGAGTCCCATGCTCTCGGCGGCGGGTGCAACCTGGGACGTCGTCCTCGACTCCCGTTTCGTACCGGGCAAGTTTCACTTCGTGTGCGTCCCCCACGAGACCATGGGCATGGCCGGACTGCTATACGTGGAGGTGTCCGCCGCTCCGCCCTGAACGCGTGGTCGGACCGCGCGCGCTGTCAGCGTCCGCTGCGCTACTGGCGACACCCGGTTTCAGCCCTATATTGACGCTACGACCCGCGGCAATGGCGGGCTGAGTACATCGGAGATCCCGTTGCGCTGAAGGGCAGGGGAGCGAGGTCTGCGATGTGCACCTCGAGGTGAGCCGGGCAGCCGGCAAGACGGTGGGTTGTCGTGGCGGAACTCTTTGAGCGTCTCAGTGCAGCGCTCTCCTCCCGCTATCGGCTGGAGCGAGAGCTGGGTCAGGGTGGAATGGCGAAAGTCTTCCTGGCCCGTGACCTCAAGTACGAGCGTGCCGTTGCCGTGAAGGTGCTTCGGCCCGACCTCGCTGCTGAGGTCGGCCCAGCCCGGTTCCTGCGTGAGATCCAGATCGCTGCCCGCCTGCACCATCCCCACATCCTGCCGCTGTATGATTCCGACCAGGTCGACGGCCTGGTGTACTATGTCATGCCGTACATCGAGGGCGAGACCCTGCGCCAGCGGCTTGATCGCGAACGCCAGCTTCCGGTCGGTGAGGCACTGCAGATTGCGCGCGAGATCGCCGACGCCCTGAGCTACGCCCATAGCTGCAACGTCATCCACCGCGACATCAAGCCCGCGAACATCCTGCTCGATGCCGGCCATGCCGTCGTCGCCGACTTCGGCATTGCGCGCGCGGTGGGCTCGGGCGACTCCACCACTGGGCACATCGTCGGCACGCCGGGCTACATGAGCCCGGAACAGATCGATGGCAGTCAGTTCGTCGATGGCCGCACCGACATCTACAGCCTCGGCTGCGTCCTGTTCGAGATGCTGGTGGGCGAGCCGCCGTTCAAGGGCAGCACCCTCACGTCCGTCATCGCGAACCGTCTCGCGACTCCGGCCCCGTCGCCGCGTTCCTACCGTGAGCTGGTTCCCGAGGCGGTGGATGCCGCCGTTCGGAAGGCCATGGCCACGATGCCGGCTGATCGGTACACCTCGGCGGGCCAGTTCGCCGAGGCGCTCGGCACTTCCGCCACTGTGGCCATCGCCGTGGGCGCGGCACAGGCCATGGTCAAGGAGGTCGTCTCCGCCAAGTCCGTCGCGGTCCTTCCCTTCGAGAACATGAGCACCGATCCGGAGAACGAGTATTTCAGTGATGGCATCACCGATGACATCATCGCCCAGCTCTCCAAGATCAGCGCGCTGAAGGTCATCTCGCGCACGTCCTCCATGCAGTACAAGAAGACGACCAAGAAGATTGCCGCGATTGCGGAAGAGCTCGGGGTCGCGGCGGTGCTCGAGGGCAGTGTCCGCAAGGCCGGGCCGCGCGTGCGCATCGTGGCGCACCTGGTCGATCCCAAGACGGAGCAGCACCTCTGGGGCGACACGTTCGACCGGCAGCTCACCGACATCTTCGAGGTGCAGAGCGAGGTGGCCCAGCAGATCACCGGGGCGCTCTCGGTGGCGCTGTCGCCCGAGGAGAAGCAGCGGGTCGAGAAGAAGGCCACCCAGGATGCCGACGCGTACAACCTCTATCTCCTCGGCCGCTTCCACGCCAACAAGTGGTCCGAGGCCGACGTCCTGAAGGGAATCGAGTGCTTCGAGGGTGCCATTGCCAAGGACCCCAACTTCGCCGTCGCCTATGCCGGGCTCGCCGACGCGTTCGAGCTGCTCAGCATCGGCTTCAGCTCCAGGCCCCCGGTGGAGTGGCTGGCGAAGGCGAAGACGGCGGCCCTGAAGGCGCTGGAAATGGACGACACCCTTGCCGAGGCCCATACCTCGCTCGCCTATGCCCGGTGGCTGGGCGACCTCGACTGGCCCGGCGCCGAGAAGGAGTTCAAGCGCGCGCTCGAGCTCAAGGGGAGCTACGTCATGGCCCACGAGTGGTACGCCGAGTACCTCGCCGCACTCGGACGCCACGAGGAGGCCGTCGCCGAGATCAAGCGCGCCCAGCAGCTCGACCCGCTCGCGGTGCCGGTGAACCGGGCCGTGGGATGGGTGCTCTACTTCGCCCGGCGCTACGACGAGGCGATCGACGAACTGCAGAAGACGCTCAGCATGGACCCCGACTTCCTCGGGGCGCGCCTGGTGCTCTGGTGGGCGTGGGTCGCGAAGGGTTCGCCTGAGGTCGCCATGGCCGACATCCGGAAGGAAGTCGAGCGCCCCGGGTTGCGCACCGTGAAGAAGCTCATGCTGGCGTACGTCTGTGCCGCTGCCGGTAACAAGGAGGAGGCCAACGGGCTGCTCTGGGAGCTGGAATCCAAGCTCGCGGGCGACAACCGCATGGCCCTGCTCGCGGCCCTCGTGTACACGGCGCTCGATATGAAGGATCGTGCCTTCCAGGAGCTCTACCGTGCCCACGAGCTGCGCGAGCCCGGCCTGATGTTCCTCAAGGTGGCCCCCTGGCTTGATCCGCTGCGGTCCGACCCGCGGTATGGCGTACTCGTGGAGAAGCTGGGGCTCGGCTGATCTCCCGGGCCGGCGCCCCAGACACTTCCATTCGGAGGCGCATATATGAATGGTCGTTTCGGAGGTACCCTCCGGCGCGCAACGGCAGCGCTGGTCCTGGGGCTGGCGGCGTCGCTGGTGATGCTGGCGGCCGCGCCTGCCTCGCGAGCGCCCGCCCCGAAGCGGATCGCCATCATTCGCGCGGCCGACTGGATGGGAAGCGAGTGGGGCGAGGACGCTATCCGGGTGGGGCTGCTCGAATCGGATCTCGAGGCCGGCCGCGATTACGAGCTGAGCGTCACCAGCGCGCAGGGCGATCTCGCGACGCTGCCGAGCCTCATCGATGCGGCCATGGATTCCCGCGCCTCGGTCATCGTGGCCCTGCAGGATCCCACGCTGGCGGTTGCGGTGCAGCGCGCGAAGTCGATGCCCATCGTGTTTCACCTGCTCTCCGATCCGTTCGCCGCCGGCGCCGGCAAGAGCGACACCGACCACCTCCCCAACGTCACCGGGGTCTACGCGCCCGGGTTGGGCGATGCGGAACAGACCCGGCGGGTGGAACTCATCCGCCGTGTCCTGCCCCGGGCGAAGCGCGTCGGCATCCTGTTCAGCCCTGAAGACAAGCTCTCCGTCAGCTTCAAGGACCGGATGACGAAGGCGGCACAGCAGGCCGGCCTGCAGGTCACCGCGGTGCCGGTCAGCAGCGCGGCCGAGGTGGGCGACGCGACGCGATCGCTCTGCAGCCAGAAGGTCGATGCCATCGAGCTGTTCGGCAACGCGGCGCACGCCGGGTTTGCCGGCCTCATCCAGGTGGCGCGCGACTGCCGCATCCCCGTCTTCTCCCCCTCGCCTTTCGAGGTCATGCAGGGCGCCGTGCTCTCCTTTGCCGCCGACTTCCAGGAGGGCGGAGTGGTTGCCGGCAAGATGATCGCCCGCATACTCAAGGGCGAAAGCCCGGCGGCGATTCCGTTCTATCGCGTGCAGGCCACGAAGCTCGTCGTCAATCCGGGTGACGCAAGCAAAATCGGTGTCACCCTGCCACCCGAGCTCGTAAAGGAGGCTAACGAGGTCGTCGGCGACTCGGCGAAGAAGTGAGGATCGGCACCGCGCGCGAGGGAGGCTCCGCGCGTCTCGAGCTGGCGGGACGCCTCGATCGCGAGTGGGCCGAGCACCTCTCCACCACCCTGCAGGACCTCATCGGCGATGGGGTGCGGTCGATCGATATCGACCTCGCCGCCGTCACGTATGTGAGTTCCGCCGGCACCGAGGTGCTCGCGCGCTGGCAGGAGGAGCTGGCCATACTGCGGGGTGACGTGCGCCTCGTGTCGGTGACGCCGGAGTTGCGCGACGCATTTGCCGTCGCCGGCTGGGATTCACCGCTCGACCCTGGGGCGGTCATGGCTCGCCGGTCCGGTGAGCTCCGCAAGTCATCGTGGCATTCGCGCGAGAGCCTCGCTGCGAGTGGCCTGTACGAGATGTCCGCCTGCAGTCCCCCTGGTTCGCTGGCCTGTCGGCTTATCGGCGATCCCGGCGGCGTGACGGAGACCCCCCTCGGACCGGCCGATTGTACTACCGTGAGCCTGACGGCCGGCGCGTTCGGCCTCGGCGTCGGCGCCATCGGCGCGAACTACGCGGAGTGCCACGAACGGTTTGGCGAGCTTGTTGCTGTCGCGGGGTGCGTGGCGCACTTCCCCACCGACGGAGCGCGGAAGCCCGACTATATCGTGAGCGGGAGCACGCATGCGCCGCAGGCAGTGCTGGCCTCGGGCATCGTCTGCGATGGCGGGTTCTCCGAATTGATTCGCTTCAGCACCCGGCCGGAGGCCCAGGCAGTGCCACTTTCGGAGCTCGCCGCCACCTGTCTCGACGCGGCGGGCGGACGAACTGCCGGCATCGTGATCATCGCCGAGACGGCTGGGCTCTGCGGCGCGCGGCTCAGGCGGTCTCCGGCGCTCGGTGATGCGCCGGTGCAGTTCGAGGTACCTGGGGTGCGTCACTGGCTCTCGTTCGCACCCGAGCGCACCTGTGCCATGACCACGACGCTCGTCGCCGGCGTGGTGGCCCGCGCGCCGACCGGCCCGCTCGCCGCGCATCTCCGCCGTCTCGACCCGGTGGGAAGGATCTTCGGCCACCTGCACGCCGCGGTCTTCTCCTATCGCCCCATCCCTCAGCGCACCGTGGAACTCACCGGGCTGCTCCGCAGCCTCTTCGCCGATCACCGGCTCGAAGACGTCCTCCACCTCGTGTGGGATGATCGCGGCACCGACGCCGTGCCCGAGAGCAGCTTCGCCCGCGGTGTCGGCTGGATCGCGCCCATCACCCAGGTCGACTGAACGCATGCCGTGAACCTGCTCATCGGCGCGGTCACCATGGGCCTCATCCTCGCACCGCTGGCGCTGGGCGTGCTCATCACCTTTCGGCTCTTTCGCACGCTCGACCTCACGGCCGACGGATCGTTCGGCCTGGGCGCGGCCGTCGTGGCGGCGCTCCTGGTGCGGGGCATGCCCCCCCTTCCGGCCACCATCATCGGTGCCGCCACCGGCGTCGTCGCGGGGGCGATCACCGGGGTCCTGCAGACCCGCTTCCAGGTCAGTCCGCTGCTCGCCGGTGTCCTCACCAGCACCGCGCTCTACTCTGTCTGCCTGTTCGTCATGGGCGGCGGCAATCTTTCGCTCAGCTCGGCGGACAGCATCCTCAACCAGGCCGAACGGCTCGGTCAGCGCCTGCTCGGCCTGCCGGCCAGCCTCAGCATCGGCGGCACCACGGTGAGCGGCGCGAGCCTCGCCAGCCTCGTGGTCATCAGCCTGCTGGCCATCGCGCTCGCCATCGGCCTCGCGGCGTTCCTGCGCACCGATCTCGGGCTCGCCATGCGCGCCGCGGGAAACAACCCGGAGATGGCGCGTGCATCCGGCATCAACGTGGACGCGATGGTTCTCCTCGGACTCGGCCTGTCCAACGGATTGATCGCGCTAGCGGGCGTCACCTTCGCCCAGTTCCAGGGCTTCGCGAGCATCCAGATGGGCATGGGAACGGCAGTCATGGGCGTGGCGACGCTCATGATCGGGGAAGTACTGACGGGCAGGCGCACCGTCGGGCGCTGGATCGCCGGGGCCGTCGTCGGGGCGGTGATCTTCCGGCTGGTCGTGGCCGCTGCGATCAGGGCCGGTCTCAACCCGAACGCGCTCAAGCTCGCCAGCGCGGTAATCGTGCTCGCGGTGCTGGTCGTTCCCGTCGTCATCCGCCGCGCGCGGGCCTGGCGTCCCTTACCGGGAGCGCGCAGCCGTGTCTGATATCGCCCTCCGGCTGGAAGCCGTCTCGCACACCTTTCATGCGGGCACCCCGAACGAAGTCCGCGCCCTCGACGCCGTGGATCTCGAGCTCGATCGCGGATCCTTCGTGGTCGTGCTCGGCGGTAACGGCTCGGGCAAGTCGAGCCTGCTGGGCGCGATCGCCGGCAGCCTCGCGATCTCCTCCGGCAGGGTCCTGATCGATGGCCGCGACGTCACCCGGTGGCCGGCGGAGCGACGCGCCCGCAGCATTGGCCGGGTCTTTCAGGACCCTTTCATGGGTACGGCGCCCGAGCTGACCGTCGCGGAGAACCTCACGGTGGCGGCGCGGCGCGGCAGCGCGAGGTGGCTCCGGCGGGCGCTCGATCCCGAGCGGCGCGCCGTCATTCGCGATCGCGTCGTCCGGCTCGGCATGCGGCTGGAGGATCGCCTCGACACGCCGATTGCCGGGCTCTCCGGCGGCCAGCGCCAGGCGCTGACGGTGCTGATGGCCACGATGGTGCGCCCATCGCTGCTGCTCCTCGACGAGCACACCGCCGCCCTCGACACGCGGAGCGCCGAAGTGGTCAGCCGTTTGACGCGGGAGACGGTGGCCCAGAGCGGCCTCACTACTCTCATGGTCACTCACTCGATGACGCAGGCGGTGCAGTTCGGCGATCGGGTGCTGGTCATGCACCGCGGCCGCGTGGCATACGATCTCACGGATGTCCGCCGGCGCCTGGCGGAAGGCGACCTGCTGCGGCTCTTCGACCAGTTGCGCTGGGACGACCGCCTCGATGAGCCTACGGCCGCCATGCTCGGACGGGCGTATGTCTAGCCCCGCGCGGCCCGTCGGGCGCTGACCGATGGATCCCGCAACGGAGGTACGCGAGGCGCTGGCCGCCGCGCTGCGCGGTCAGTATGACTTGGAACGCGAGCTCGCCCGGGGTGGCATGGCGACCGTGTGGCTCGCGCGCGAGGCGGGGCAGGGGACCCTGGTGGCGATCAAGGTCATGCATCCCACCCTCGCGGACGCGCTTGGCGGTGAGCGCTTTCGCCGGGAGATCCGGGTGGCAAGGACAATGAGCCATCCGCTCATCGTTCCGCTCACCGACTCGGGAACGGTCGGCGAGATGATGTACTACATCATGCCGTACGTGGAGGGCGAGTCCCTTCATGCGCGGCTGCAGCGCGAACGGCGGCTTCCTCTCGTGACGGCGCTCCAGGTCACCCGCGACGTGGCATCGGCGCTCGGCTACGCCCACTCCCACGGCGTGCTGCACCGTGACGTGAAGCCGGAGAACATTCTTCTGGCGGGGGGACGCGCACTGGTGGCCGACTTCGGCCTGGCCCGCGCCATCGGCGCCGCCGATTCACAACGCCTCACCGCCACCGGCGTCGTCGTCGGCAGTGCCTACTACCTGAGCCCCGAGCAGATCCGCGAGGATCGCCACCTCGACCAGCGGGTGGACGTCTACGGCTTGGGATGTGTCCTGCATGAGATGCTGACTGGTGCCCCGCCGTACGTCGGGCGCACGCTCACCGAGATCGTGATCCGGGTGCTGCAGGCCCCCATCCCGTCGGTGCGGCGTGTCGACCCCTCTGTCCCCGAATCGGTCGATGCAGCCATTACCCGCGCCCTCGCGAAGGTCGCCACCGAACGCTTCCCCACGATGGAGGAGTTCGTCGACGCACTGCCGCCGGGCTGAGTCGGCGCGCACCATCAACTCACGGTACGGGTTCCGCCCGCAGGAACCTCACGACCGCCGCTGCCACGATGCCCGGCTGGTCCGCATGCGACATGTGCCCCGCGGAGTCGATCGGAACCAGTGTTCCGTTTGGCAGCGCGCTCATCACCGCGGCGCTCTCGCTGAACGGGGCGACCGGGTCCTGCCGTCCCCAGATCACCAGCACCGGACGGGGTGCTGATCCCACCCGTCGGAGTTCCTCCATCTGGTCCGGCGCCACCGCGATCGCGGCACGCGTGCGTCGCCATGCCTCCCGCGTCCCCTTGAACTGCTGCTGCACCCGGTAGCGCGCCACCCAGTCCGGGTGCCGCTCGGGGTACAGGAAGTCGTAGAGCTGTCCCTCCGCCATCTCGTCCGATCCGCCGCGCAGCACCATGTAGTAGTCCCACGCGAAGCGTGAGCGTTCCCGTTGGGGTAGCGGCCGGCGGTTGTTGAACACCGGATCCAGGTACACCAGCGCGCGGACCCGGTCGGGATGGCGATCGGCGAAGCTCGTCACCATCGCTGCACCGTATGACACGCTGGCGAGCGCGACGGGCGCGGTGATGCCCAGCGAATCCAGCAGTCCCGCCATCTGCCGCACGAACAGGTCCTGGTCGTACAGCCGGTCCGCCCGGTCTGACCAGCCCCGTCCGTAATAGTCGAACCGGATTACCCGGAACCCCGAGTCGGCGAGCTGCTGGAAGAGTGGATCGGAAATGAACCCCGGCACTGAGAACGCGGAGGCGAACAGCACCACCAGGCCGGTGTCGGGACCCGCGACCTCGTAGTGCGTGATGCCGTCAGCCAGGTGCACGAATCGGCCTGGCGCCTCCGCCCGCGCGGCATCGTCGAGCGTACGCCGCTCGGGATCCTTCACCCAGTAGGCGACGAGCGCGCCGGCACACGCCAGCGCGATGAGTACACCGAGCAATCGGATCAGGCGCATCACCACGGCGGCAAGGATCCAGGAGGAGAAAGTGCGCTACCCGAGCTGCTCGAGGCCAGCGACGGCGCGGATTCGTTTGCTGGCGACTGTTTCATGGTAGATGACATCGTTGCGGCTCGTCCCATCCCGCGCCGCCGGCAGGTGGTAAAGGTGATAGAGGACCCCGCTGAATCGGAGCCGCCGCTTCACCAGTCCCGCATTCAGCAGCCGGATCACGAACTCCGCGTCTTCGCCGCCCCACCCTTCGAATCGCTCGTCGAACCCGTTCACCCGGATTGCGTCCGCCCGCCAGCACGCCAGGTAGTAGCCCTGGGTACCGCGCGGCTGCCAGCCGCGGAGCAGCCAGGACAGTAGCGGCAGGCGGAACGCCGCCGAACGCTTCCTCAGGGCGCTCTCCCACCAGCGAGGTAGTCGGCCGGTCCCGAGGGCCGTCGCCGTCTGGGCGGCGGAGAGAGACGCCCGGGAGCCGCGCAGCACTGTGTTCAGTCGGGCGGCGCGGAGGTGGTCGCGGACGAAATGCCGATGCAGCACCTCGTCGCCGTCGAGGATGACCAAGTAGTCCGCCGTGGCGTTCAGGACGGCGAGGTTCCTGACCCGCGACAGGCGGAATCCCTGGTCTTCCTGCCACACATGAACGATCGGAAACGGCGCTCGCGCTGCCCAGCGCTGGACGACGGCCGCCGTTGCCGGACCCGAGCCGTCGTCGGCGATCACCACCTCGGCCGGCGGGACCGACTGGGCCACCACGCTGGCCAGCACGAGATCGAGTGCCTCGGGCCAGTTGTATGTCGAGAAGATGAGGCCGATGCTGGGCATGGTTCCGTGGCGCGCCTTCGGACGCACCGCGGAAGTATCGCGCTGGGTCACTGCCGTGTCGAGGCTGGATTCTCCCCTACTGGCTTTGCAGCACGAACGTTCCCGTGTAGCTGCCGAGGCAGTCGGTCGACTGGTACGCCCCGGTCACGGTCTGCTGGTCGGCCGAGAGCTGGGCCGTCGCGCTCGCGCTGCCAGCGCAGCCATCGGTGTACGTGAACGTCGCCGTCAGCCGATTGCCGGAGATGGTACCCGTCACGTTCGCCGTGCGGCCGGCGTTGGTGGTGAGCGTACCCGTGATATTTCCCCCCGACTGGCTGACGATCAGGGTCCCCTGGTAGACGACTCCGGGCTGCAGGCTCACGGTGTAGTCACCGGCCCACGTGCCGGTGTAGTCCGCCGGCGGCGCCGGTTCATTGCCACCATCGCCGCACGCGGGGAGCACTGCGAGCGCGGCGGCGAGGCATAAGGCGGGAAGAACGAGGCGGGGCATGGCTTCCTCCGGAAGAACCTCCTGGCGGCCGGCCTCGGCGCCGCCCAGCGCGCAAAGCCTCGGCCGCACCGTAGCATGCAGCACTTGAAATGAGATCTCCGGGAATGGCGCATGAGTCGACCTTCGCTGGCTCGTCAGCCTCGTTTCATGAATCCCCGGCCCGAGTCTCATCCACCCCTCATCCTCTCTTAAGCGACGAAGTGGCATTATGGAGCCCTTGACCGGAGTCCATCATGCCATCCTTCATGCGGGCCGTCCGATCTCGCAGGTCGGTCATCTCCTGCCTGCTCGCCGTGTGCAATGTCCCGGCCTGCACCTCCTGGCAGGTGGGCACTCCGACCCCGGCGCAGTTCGTCGAGCGGGAGCACCCGGAGCGACTGCTGGTCACGCGTACCGACAGCAGCACTGTCACACTGGACTCCCCGACTGTTCGTGGGGACACTCTGGTCGGATTGCTCGCCGGCGCGGACTCCGCGCGGATCGTGGGTATCCCGTTGAGCGACGTGACGAGCGTGGCCAGCCGGGAAGGGTCGACGGGCAAGACCATCCTCCTCACCGCCGGCATCGTCGTCGGTGCGCTTGGGGTCCTGACGCTCATCTGGGCCTGGTGCTGCTACTCGGAATTTGAGTAGTGAACAGCGGGAGTGTTCGCCTGCTTGGTTACGCGAAGCTTATGGCCGCCTTAAAGACTTTCTCACGCTTGGGCGGCGAACGTGTAGATTGTCGCATCAGGGCTCGCCGTCAGCCCTGGACGCCGCTTCACCAATTTCCGGAGATCGTCAGCCATGCTCGCTCGCCGCCTGATCCCGCTCGCCTGCAGCACCATTGCGCTCGCCGCGTTGGCGACCACCGCATCCGCCCAGGATGACAAGAAGGAGGACAAGCTCGAGGACCGCGCCAAGTCCGCCGCGCACGTCCTCGCCAACCTCGTCTCCGACCCCAAGAATGCGCCGCCGAACAAGCTCCTGCGGAGCGCGGTCTGCATGGCGATCATTCCCAGCGTGAAGACCGGTGCCGTCGTGGTGGGCGGTCAGGTCGGGTACGGCCTCGCGTCCTGTCGCGTCGGTAGCGGATGGAGCCTCCCCACCTACATATCCCTCAAGGCCGGCTCGATCGGCTTCCAGATCGGCGGCTCGGCCACGGACGTGGCACTCATTTTCACTCACGATGATGCGCCGCAGCTCATCGCCGGGTCCAACTTCGAGATCGGCGGACAGGCCTCCGTCGCCGCCGGTCCCGTCGGCAGCACCATCGGCGCCAACACCGACTTCAAGAAGGGTTCGTCGATCTACTCCTATTCCACCAAGGGCGCCGGGCTGTTCGCCGGTGTTTCCCTCGCCGGCAGCAGCGTCAAGGTGGACGAAAAGGGCAACCGCACCGCCTATCCCGCGGCGTCGGTGCCCACCAAGGACGACAAGTCGCCCGACGTGGCCTGGTTGATGAAGACCGAGGCGACCCAGAAGGACACCCCCGCGCTGGTGAAGCCGTTTACCGACGCGCTCAATAAGCGTATCGGCGGCACGCGCTGAGGCCCACTGTCGCTGTGCTGCAGGGCGGGTCCCGGCCCGGGATCCGCCCTTGCGGTTGAGTTGTTCGGGTTACCCATCGGAGGTTGGTAATCGTGGAGCAGAAGCCGTTGGCGCCACGCGCGTTCGGGCGCCCGCGCTTGCTGTGGTTCCTGGGTGCCCTCGCCCTTCTTGGCACGCTTGTGCTGGGCGTTCGCCTGTTCCATCCCCCGCAGCGTCGGCTGGTGATCGCCGCGGGGCCGCTCGGTAGTTCCGCGTACCAGTTTGCCCAGCGCTACCGCGCGATCGTCGGCCGGGAAGGCGTGGTGCTCGACGTCGTCGCCACCCGCGGAATGCTCGAGAACCTCGCCCGCGTTCAGGACCCCAACAGCGGCGTGGATGTCGCCCTGCTCGAGGGTGGCACCACCAACCCCGAGGACTCTCCTGAACTCGTGTCGCTCGGGACCATCTTCTACCGCCCCGTCTGGGTCTTCCATCGCGGCCGGATGCCCCAGCCGGGCCAGACGTGGCCGGCAGGATTTCGCATCGCGCTGGGTTCCGAGGGGGACAACCCCGCCGATCTCTCGCACCGCCTGCTCGCCGAGGGCGGGGTGAACTTCGACTCCGTCCGGATCATGATGCTGGAACCGGACGCCGCCGCCGACTCCCTCCTCGAGGGGAAAGTAGACATGGCGGCCATCGTCTCGGCGTGGGAGGCGCCCGTGCTGAAACGGCTGATCCTTGCTGACGGCATCCACCTCGCGGCCTTCCTCCGCGCCGATGCGCGGGTGGCGCGGCATCCCGAGCTCACCCAACTGGTGCTGCCCGAAGGGGTAGCCGACCTGGCCCGCAACATCCCGCCGGCAGACGTGCAGCTAGTCGCGCCCAAGGTGAGCCTCGCCGTGCGACGCTCGCTCCACTCCGCCCTGCAGTACCTGCTGCTCGAGGCGGCCGCCGAGGTGCACGGTCGTGCGGGCCTGTTCGAAGCGGCCGGACACTTCCCCGCTGCGGAACCCGGCGACCTGCCGCTCAGCCGCGCGGCGCGGTCGTACTACAAGTCGGGCGCGCCGTTCCTGCAGCGGCACCTGCCCTTCTGGGTGGCCGCGGTGCTGACGCAGCTCGGCCTCCTCCTGATTCCGGTGCTCGGGCTCGCCTATCCGTTGCTGCGCGGCGCGCCGGCGCTCTATTCGTCGATCATGCACCGCCGCGTGAGCCGGGTGTACGGGGACCTCAAGCTGCTCGAACTCGAGATGTCGGAAGGGCAGGCGGGTTCGCCGGCCGAGGTGCTTACGCGGCTCGACGCCCTCGATGCCCGCGCCGCCCGGGTGCAGACCACCAAGGGGTTTGCCCCGATGGTCTACACCCTGCGGCAGCACATCCAGCTCGTCCGCGATCGGCTGTCGCACAAGCCGTGATACCTTCCTCGGCGTGAACACGCGCATCCCGGCCGTCCTCGCCGCGATCGCCCTTTCGGCCCTGGCCCCGCCGCTCGCCGGGGCCCAGATCCCCGGGCTCGCGCCACCCGGCAAGTCCAGCGCGAAGGCGCCGGCGCTGTCGGCCGATACCGCCGCACGCGGCCTGGCGATCGACACGGCCACGCTCGTCCGGCCCATCCCGGCGTCCGAAGTGCCCTCGGTCGCCGATCACGCCCTCGTGAGCGCGATGGACCTGCTCACCAGCACCGCGCCGCGCGCGGACCTGAGCAAGGCGCTGGCCGGCATTCCCCTCCTGCTCGACTCGCTGGCGCGCGCGGAGCCCGTCGCCTCCCTCAGTGCCAGGGGCCTTCTCACGCGCCGGGGCCTCACCGGCCTGGGCCTCGAATGGTCGGCTCGTGATCAGGAGGTGCGCGAGTGGCGGCGGGTCCTCAAGATGGCGGCCACCCACAACGACTCCGCCCGACGCGAGCTGCAGCGCTCGCTCGCCCAATGGCGGCTGACCCTCGCCGAGCCCGATACCACGCTCTATCCGCCCGCCGTGAGGCAGCGCGCCGAGAACGTCCTCGGCCGACTCGTGGAGGTGGACAGCGTCCTCGCGCTGAGGAGCGCGGCCATCCTCCAGGCCGAGCTCGGCATCTCCGACGCCAGTGCGCGGATCTTCAACGAGTTGCAGGCGGTGGCCACCGCGCGCTCCGAGGCGCGGCGCAACCTGCTCCGTGCCGAGAGCCCACCGCTCTGGAAGGGGCTCTCGACGGGAGGGGCCATGGGGACGGCGCGGAGCGGCCCGCCGGGCGCGCTCCAGGAACTGGCCTGGTTCCTGGCGGGAAACCGGAGTGCGCTCCTGGTCCATGCGCTGCTCATCCTCCTCGCCATGCTCGTGGCGCAGCGGTATCGGACCGACCTGAAGCGAACGGCCGAGTTCGAGGTGCCCACGGGCCCCTACTACGCCACGCTGGGCCACCCGGTGGCGTCGGTGGCACTCCTCGGTATCGCGATCGCCGCGCTGCTCTACCCGCTCGCGCCGCTCGCGGTCTACGACCTCGCCCTGCTTGGCGCCACGCTGCCGCTGTTCCTGCTCATCCCGAGCCTGGTGCCGCGCGACCTGGTCGTCACGGCGCGCGTGGCCGTCGGCTTCTTCGTTGTCCAGCGGTGCCTCGCGATCTCCCTCATGGGAAGCCCGGCGTACCGCCTGGTGGTGCTGGGCGTGTCGCTGCTCGGCTTCGGACTGCTCTCGCTCGGGTTGCGATCCGGGACACCGCTGCGCCAGCGGGAGCCGGCGTGGCGTTACGCCATCCAGGTAGTCGCGTGGGTGCTGTTTGCCTGCTGCGCGCTGGCGGTGGTGGCCAATGTCCTCGGCAACGTGACCCTCGCCGACGCCATGAACGCCGCCATCGCCGGCACGGTCGACTTTGCCATCCTGCTGTGGGGTGTCGCCCGGGTGGTCGAGGTGCTGCTGTCGCAGGCTGTCCGCCGGGGTGGCACGTACTCGCGCTACCTGCGGGCTCGCGGAGACCTGGTGCTCCGCACGGTGGATCGGGTGGTGGAGGTGGGGGCCGCCCTCGTCTGGCTCAGCCTGTCACTGCAGGCCTTCTATCTGTGGGGTCCGCTGCGGAACTGGCTCGCCGGTGTGTTCGGTACGCCCATCCGCGTCGGCGAGGCATCGCTCTCACTCGGCATCATCCTGCTGTTCGGGGTCGTGCTCTGGGCCGGCGTCATGATCGCGCGGCTCGTTTCCGGCGTGCTCGAGCTCGACGTGCTTGGTCGCATGAACGTCCGCCGGGGCGTGCCGGTGACGGTGGGGTCCCTTGTGCGCTACGCGCTCATCGCCGTGGCCTTCCTCACGGCGCTCGCCGCCACCGGGGTCGAGCTGAGCCGCTTCGCCATTCTGGGCGGTGCGCTCGGCGTCGGCATCGGGTTCGGCATGCAGAACATCGTGAACAACTTCGTGTCGGGGCTGCTGCTCGCCTTCGAGCGCCCGGTGAGCGTCGGCGACACCGTGCAGGTGGGGGTCAACACCGGGGAGATCCGCGAGATCGGCATCCGCGCCAGCGTCATCCGCACCTTCGAGGGCGCGGAGGTCATCGTGCCCAATTCGGAGCTGATCACCAAGGATGTCATCAACTGGACCCGCACCGGCACGCGCCGGCGCATCGAGGTCAGCGTCGGGGTGGCGTACGGCAACGATCCCGCCCGCGTCATCGGCCTGCTCGCCGACGTGGCCCAGGCGCATCCCGACGTGCTTGGCAACCCCGCCGCCTTCGCGCTCTTCACCGGGTTCGGCGCGAACTCGCTCGACTTCGTCGTCCGCGCTTGGACCGACTCGAACGACTGGATCGTCGTGCGGAGTGACATCGCGGTTGCCGTGCACGGCGCCCTGCGCGACTCCGGCATTCAGATCCCGTTCCCGCAACGCGACGTGCACCTGAAGAGCGCCGACCCGGGTGTCCTGACGCACCTTCAGCAGGTGGATGAGCATGCACCTTGAAGGGCATCGCAGTGAACACATCGGGTGGCTCCGCGCCGCCGTGCTCGGCGCCAACGATGGACTCATCTCCACCAGCAGTCTCGTCATCGGTGTCGCGTCGGCCCAGTCGTCCCGTGCCGCGATCCTCATCGCCGGGGTCGCCGGGCTCGCCTCCGGTGCGCTCTCCATGGCGGCCGGGGAATACGTCTCCGTCAGTTCGCAGTCGGACACCGAGGAGGCCGACCTCGCGCGCGAGCGCGGGGAGCTCGCCGCGTCGCCTGAGGCGGAACACGCCGAGCTGGCCGGGATTTACGTCAAGCGGGGGCTGACGCCGGACCTGGCCGGGCGGGTGGCTGCCCAGCTCATGGCCGGCGATGCCCTCTCCGCCCACGCACGTGACGAACTCGGCATCAACGAGATTACGCGCGCCCGGCCGATCCAGGCCGCGCTCGCGTCCGCGGGCTCCTTTGCGGTGGGAGCAGCACCGCCGGTGATCCTCGCGGCCCTGCTCCCCGCCGGGTTCCTCACCCCCGGCATCGTCGGGGTCACCATGGTGTTGCTGCTCGTGCTCGGAGCGGTGGCCGCCCGCGTCGGCGGCGCGCCCGCTGGCAAGGGAGCACTGAGGGTCGCGTTCTGGGGCGCGGTGGCGATGGGCTGCACCTCGCTCGTCGGGCGCCTGTTCGGCGCCGTCGGCTAGCGTACCCTAGTTGGCCTTGTCGACCCGGAAGTTCACGGTCGCATCGACTCCGCTGTACACCACGCGTATGGTCCAGGTGCCGGCAGCGCCTGCGCTGCTGGAGAAGGTGCCATTGTCGGCGAGCGAGCGGCTGTAGATCTGCGCCCCGTTTGCGTCACGCAGGACGAGTGTTGCGGTACCGGCCGTGATCGCCGCTGACTGGTTGATCGTGGCGGTCGTGCCGGTGTTCTGCCAACTGTACGTCTGTGTGCCGCCGTAGTTCTGGATGTTGCTGATCTGATACTGGAAATTGTCGGTCGCGTTGATGATCTGCGGGTCGACGCCCGGGGGTGCAGTCGTGCCGTCGCTGCACGCCGCGAGGACGATGGCCCCGGCCGCCACCCACAGGCGACCTCCCTTGAAGCCTCTCATTCTGCTCACCTCCATCGAGGATACACCACCGCGACGCGGCAGTTGTCGATGGGATTCGCAGGGGCCATGCCAGCCGTCGACTGGTGGATCTCCTTTCGCTCTAATCACTTGGTGAGGACAGTGCGCTCACCTGCGGCCCCGGGTGATCCGCTGTGTGACAGGTGTATCGTCTCGTACCGGCCTGACTTGGCCCTTGCCTACGCGCCGGCCAGCGCCCGCACCACCCACCACAGCCCGACCGCGGCCCCAACCACTCCGACGCCCATCGCCAGTTGGCGGCCCCGTTCGATCGATCGCCTGGTCGCGCCCCGGATCGCCGTCGCCGCCACCATCGCATAGCAGCTCATCGCGAGCGTAACCCCGATGCCGAACGCGGCCAGGTAGCCCAGCCCGAACACGGTGCTGTGCATCAGCGTCACCGGCACGAGCATGACTACGCCGCTGGTGCCGGCCAGGCCGTGCATCAGGCCCACCAGGGTGATCCCCTTGTTCAGTTCACGCCCATCGTCGTGCGGATGCGTGTGCGGGTGCGGGTGGGCGTGCGCGTGGTTGTGCGGGTGGTCGTGGTCGTGGTGCATGTGCAGGTGCGCGTGGTCGCCGTGTTCCGCGGGCGGGTGGAGGTGCATCCGGCGCGCGGACACGAATGCCCACGCGCCGACCGCGATGAGCATCGCCCCCACCGCCATCTCGCCGTAGACATTGAACCGCTCGGGCAGCCGCAGCCCGCTTGCCAGCAGCACGCCGCCCGCCAGGAGCACGGCGGCCGAGTGGCCGATGCCCCATCGCGCGCCGAAGCTCGCGGCCTCGCGCGGCGACGGCCGCTGCGCCACGAAGGCGCTCACCGCCACCATGTGATCGAGCTCGAGGGCGTGCAGCAGCCCGAGAGCCGAGGCCGTGCCCAGCGTCAGCCAGGGATCCACGCTTCCGCCTTTCGGTTCAGCAGATCCGGGGGAGTTGGTCGCCCGGAAGGAGGTCCACCACCCGCGTGCCGCCCAGCGCGGTCCGCAGCACCACCATCCCGGGGTGCTGCGATACCACGGTGCCGATGCGCCGGCTCCCGGCCCCGAGCGGATGCGCCTGCAGCGCGGCGAGCGCCGCGTCCGCCAGCGCCTCGGGTACCATCGCCACCAGGATGCCCTCGTTGGCAACGTACAGCGGATCGAGGCCCAGCATCTCACAGGCGGCGCCCACGTCGGTGGGCACCGGCAGGGCCGCCTCGTCGAGGGCGATGCCGACGCGCGAGGCGGCCGCTATCTCGTTCAGCGCGCTCGCGAGTCCGCCGCGCGTCGGGTCCCGCAGCACCCGCAGCTCCGGCCCCACCGCGTCGCGGAGCCCTCGCACCAGTGGCCACAGGCAGGCGGTGTCACTGGTGATCGTGGTCTCGAACTCGAGCCCCTCGCGCAGCGCCATCACCGCCATGCCGTGACGGCCGATGGCGCCGCTCACGAGCACCGCGTCGCCGGGCGCGGCCCGGTGCGCCGCCGGGCGCACCACGGGGTGCAGCAGGCCCACGCCCGTCGTGTTGATGTACATGCCGTCTGCCCGGCCCCGCTCGACCACCTTGGTGTCACCCGCCACGATCTGTACGCCCGCGCCCCCCGCCGAATCCGCGATGGCGGCGAGGATCCGGTCGAGCACCTCGAACGGCAGCCCCTCTTCCAGCACCACGCCCAGCGTCAGGTAGCGGGGCTCGGCGCCCATCATGGCCAGGTCGTTCACCGTCCCGTGCACCGCGAGCGCGCCGATGTTCCCGCCCGGGAACTCGAGCGGACGCACCACGAACGTGTCGGTGGAAACGGCGATCTCACCGGTCGGGAGCGACAGGACCGCCGCATCTCCGAGCTGGTCGAGGATGGGATTGCCCAGCTGCGGCAGGAAGTGATCGCGCAGCAGTGCCGCGCTCAGCTTCCCGCCGGACCCATGCCCCAGCTGCACCCGGTCGTTCGACCCGATGGGCGCGGGGCAGGTGAGCCCGGACGTAGCAAGCGTCATCAGTTGACCCTCGACCCTCGACTCTGGACTCACGGCTCCCTCACGACCCACGACCCACGACCTCCATCTCCCGGTACCGCCCGTAGTTGTAATACGCCGCACACGCGCCCTCGGACGACACCATTGGGGCGCCAAGCGGATGCTCCGGGGTGCAGCGTCCGCCGAACGCCGGGCACTGGTGCGGCTTGAGCCGCCCCCGCAGCACGTCGCCTGCGCGGCACTCGGCCGGTTCCTCCACCGTCATGTCGCCCAGGCCGAACTTCCGTTCCGCGTCGAACGCGGCGAACTCCTCCCGCAGCACCAGGCCGCTGCCGGGAATCTCCCCGATGCCGCGCCACTTCCGGTCGGCCAGCCGGAACACCTGCTCCACCTGGTTGCGCGCCGGTACCGTGCCGGCGCGCGTCACCGCGCGCACGTACTGGTTCTCCACCTCGTGCCGGCCGTCCTCGAGCTGCCGCACCGCGAGGTGGATGCCCTCGAGGATGTCGATCGGCTCGAACCCCGTGACCACGATCGGCACCCGGTACTCCGCCGCGATTGGCTCGTACTCCGTCCAGCCCATCACGGTGCAGACGTGCCCCGCCGCCAGGAATGCCTGCACCCGGTTGTCCGGCGCGTCGAGGATGGCGCGCATCGCCGGCGGCACCGTCACGTGGGACACGAGCACGCTGAAGTTCGGCACGCCGAGTTCGCGGGCGCGCCACACCGCCATGGCATTGGCCGGCGCCGTGGTCTCGAAGCCCACCGCGAAGAACACCACTTCCTTGTCCGGGTTGGCCTGCGCCAGTGCCAGCGCGTCGAGCGGCGAGTACACCACCCGCACCGCGCCGCCGCGCGCGCGGACCTGCTGCAGGTCGCACTCGGAGCCGGGCACGCGCAGCATGTCACCGAAGGACGTGAAGATCACGTCCGGTCGCGCCGCGAGCGCCAGCGCCTTGTCGATCTGCTCCAGCGGCGTCACGCACACCGGGCACCCGGGTCCGTGGATCATCTCCACCGCGTCGCCCAGCAGCTCGCCCAGCCCCTGCTTGACGATAGTGTGCGTCTGCCCGCCGCACACCTCCATCATGACCCAGCGCCGGCTGGCGGTCTCGCGGATCTGGTGCACCAGGCTCCGCGCCACCTCGGGATCCCGGTATTCGCTCAGGTACCTCATGCCGCTCCCCTCGCCTCACCCAGGCCCGTCTCCGCCACCTCGCGGATCCACTCGAGCTCGTCCAGCTGGCTCATCTCCTTCAGGATGGCGTAGGAACGCCGCGCTTCCTCCTCGTCCACTTTCGAGATCGCGAAGCCCACGTGCACCACCACGTAGTCGCCGATCCCCACCTCATGAGCGACGTATGCGAGGCACACCTCCCGGCGCACGCCGCCGAAATCCACCACTCCCATCGGAAGCCCGGTATCGTCGCGCATCTCGACGACCCGTCCGGGAATGCCAAGGCACATGAAAAGCCTCCGGGAAAGCGGGCTACGCGGCTGGCGCGCCCTGGGAGAGCCGGGCCGCCGCTACGGCCGCCTGGCCGAAGCTGATGGCGCCGTCGTTGGGACTGAGCAGTTGCGGCCGGAGCATCGTGAGGCCCATGGCGCCGCCGAGCGCCATGCAGCGGTCGATCAGTCGTGCATTCTGGAAGCTGCCACCCGAGAGCACGACCGTGTCGATGCCGGCGGCATCCGCGGCCGCGCGCGCCACCCGGATCGCCGCGCGGGCCACCGACTCGTGGAAGCTCGCGGCCAGGTCGGCCGGTTCGGCGCCGCGCTGCTTCCGCTCTGCGAGTGACAGCAGGAGCGGCACTGGGTCCAGCACCCACGGTTCCGCCGACCGCAGCAGCGGGAAGGGCAGGAGCATGCTCCGGCCACCCTCGGCAAGCGCTTCCAGTTCCATCGCGGCCTGCCCTTCGTACTGCATCTCGAGGCGCAATCCCAGCAGGCACGCGACCGCGTCGAACAACCGCCCCATCGAGGACGCGAGTGGCGTGTTGAGGCGCCTCGTGAGCTGCGCCGCACAGATGCCGCGAAGCCGGGGCGCGATTGCGCTCAGCGCCGGCTCGACCGCCCGCGCGAGCCCCGCGTCGAGCGTGGCGAATCCCGCCAGGCTGCGCCACGGCGCGCGGATCGCCCGGTCGCCGCCGGCGAGCGGGATGTACTGCAGGTGCGCCACCCGGCGGTACCCAGCCAGGTCGGCCACCAGCACCTCCGCGCCCCACGTATGGCCATCCTCGCCGTGGCCCGTGCCGTCGAACGCGAGGCCCACGGCCGGACCGGTCACGCGGTGCTCCGCCAGGACCGCCGCCACGTGCGCGTGATGATGCTGCACGCCGATCGCGGGCAGCCCCAGCTCCGCCGCCCAGCGCGTCGAGAGGTAGCCCGGATGCAGGTCGTGCGCGACCACCTCCGGGTCCACCCGGAACAGCGCCCGGTAGTGGGCAAGCGTGGCGCGCGCGTGCTCGAGGGTTTCCAGCCGGCTCAGGTCGCCCAGGTGCGGGCTCACCCACGCGGTCTCGCCCTGCGCGAGTGTGAAGGTGTGCTTGAGTTCCGCGCCGAGCGCCAGGATCGGTCGGGGTGCCCGTACGCCTGTGCCGATCGGGAGCGGCGCGTGCCCGCGCGCGCGCCGGAGAAGGATTGGCCCGCTCGCCGCGGGGCGGACCACGCTGTCGTCCACCCGCGCGGTGATCTCCCGGTCGTGCAGCAGGAATCCGTCGGCCACGTCACGCAGCCGCGTACGAGCCTCGTCGATGCCGGCGACGATCGGCTCCTCGCTCAGGTTGGCGCTCGTCATCACCAGCGGCCGGCCGGCCCACTCGAGGAGCAGCAGGTGCAGGGGGGTCGACGGAAGCAGCAGCCCCGCGGTGGCGAGTCCGGGTGCCACCGAGGCGGCGAGCGTCCCCGTCCCCGCCCGCGCCGGGAGGAGCACTACCGGCCGTTCCGGGGATCGCAGCAGCGCCTCCGCTCCGGTACTCAGGACCGCGAGGGCACGGGCCTCCTCGACGCAGCGCACCATTACGGCGAACGGCTTCGACTCGCGTCCCTTTCGTTCGCGAAGTCGCTGCACCGCGGCGTCATCGGTGGCATCCACCGCGAGATGGAACCCGCCCATGCCCCGGATCGCCAGGATCTTGCCGGCACGAAGCCACGAGCCGGCGGCGGCGAGCGCCGAGAACGCGGACATCGCGGGCACCGGCTCCGCCGGAACGTCTCCCGCGCGCTCGGCCCACAGCCGCGGTCCGCACACCGGACAGCTGTTGGACTCGGCATGGTACCGGCGGTCGCCCGGCGCCGCGTACTCGCGGGCGCACTGGGCGCACTGGCGGAACGCGTGCATGCTGGTGCGTTCCCGGTCGTAGGGAAGGCGCTCGATGACGCTGTGCCGCGGGCCACAGTCGGTGCAGGTGATGAACGGGTACATGAACCGGCGGTTGCCCTGGTCCCGGAACTCCGCCAGGCAGGCATCGCACACCGCCACATCCGCCGGCACCGCCGGCGTGGCCGCCGGCCCGTCATGGCTCTCCAGGATCGCGAAGTCGCTTCCGCCGCGCGGTGTGATCGCCTCGACCTGCACCGCCTGGATCCGCGCCAGCGGCGGTGCGTCGGCGCGCAGCTCCGTGGCGAACTGTTCCAGGTGCTCCGGCGTGCCCTCGACCTCGATCTCCACGGTCCCCGCCGTATTGCGCACCCAGCCCGCCAGCGCGTGCCGGCGGGCGAGGCGGTCCACGAACGGGCGGAAGCCCACACCCTGGACCACACCGGTGACGGTCACGTGATTGGCAGCGCGCCCGCCGTCCGGGAGGATCACCTCGATCGGACGGAGGCGATCCGCTCCAGCAGGTAACCGTACCATGTCTCCATGCCCGCGCCGGTCAGCGCCGACGTCCGGAGGATCGTGATGCCGGGATTCACTTCGCGCAGGTACCGCTCCGCGAGGGCCATGTCGAACGGGACGTAGGGGAGCAGGTCGATCTTGTTGAGCACCACGGCGTCCGCCATCCGGAACATCTTCGGGTACTTGAGCGGCTTGTCCTCGCCCTCGGTCACCGAGAACACCACCACCTTGGCCGACTCGCCCAGGTCCCAGCTTGCCGGGCACACGAGGTTCCCCACGTTCTCGATGAAGAGCAGGTCCGTGGCGGCGAGGTCCACCGCCTCGAGTGACGTGAGTACCTGGCGGGCATCGAGATGGCAGGCGCCATTGGTCACCACCGCCTGCACCAGCTGCGACGTGTGCCGCGCGAGGCGGTCGGCATCGTTCTGGGTCTGCACGTCGCCCGTCACGACCGCGATCCGGAGTTCGTCCCCCAGGTCGTCGAGCGTCCGTTCGAGCAGCGTCGTCTTGCCCGAGCCGGGTGAGGACACCAGGTTGAGCGCGGCGACCTGCGTGTCGCCGAAGCGCGCGCGCACTTCCTCCGCCAGCTCGTCGTTCCGGGCCATCACCTTCTCGCGTACGTCAATCGTCCGGACGGCCATCGTCGAACTCCAGGTATTCGAGGAACAACGCATCGCCGGTGCTGTGCCGGATCACCGGTCGTGCCTTGCCGAAGGGGGGCTGGGCCAGCAGCGTCTCGAGGCAGAACGTCAGGCTCTCCCTCTCGACACCCGAATCATCGCCGACTTCCACGCCCACGGTGACCAGTTCGGCCACGCGCCCGGCGGGCGCGCGCGCCTCCGCCAGCCGGCAGATCTCGAGCGCGATGCTGAACTCGTGCATCGCCGGGCCCCGCCTACGCGGCGGCCGGCTGGTGGCGCCGCACGTCGTGTCCCAGGGCGATGAGCCGCTCGGCCACCAGGTCCGCGACCGGATCCACCCGGGCCTGCAGCACCGCACTGAGCACGGTGGACATCTCGATGGTCTGGGGCTGGGCCCCGAAGGCCACCGTCACTCGCGGCAGCGTGCCGCGCAACTCGCAGATGGCGAGCACCTCGCGCAGGTCCACCTGGTGCGGTGACAGCTTGCGCTCGAAATAGCGGGGAAGCTCCGCCCGCTCCACCACGGCGATCGTCCCCGGCGCGCTGCCGGTGTTGATCGCGTCGATGAAGAGCACGCAGTCGCTGGCCTCGATCTCGGGCAGCAGCTGCATCCCCCACGTCCCGCCGTCCACCAGCGCCACGTCCTCGGGGAGCTCCCAGCGCTCCCCGAGGCGGGCCATGACCGCCAACCCGAACCCGTCGTCGCCCATGATCGGGCTGCCGACGCCGATGACGCGGGTACTAGGCGTCCTCGTCCTCATAGACCTCATCCGCCTCGAAGAAGCGCCCGCCGGTCACGATGGAGGACACGGTGCCGCCTCCCTCGATGACGTCCGCCCGGAACGACAGGTAGATGTGCGCCGGGATGAAGATGAGGAAGAACCAGGTGATCGAATGATGGATGATCCGCACGTTCTGGATGCCGCCGAACCACGGGACCATCCAGTTGGTCGCCTTGTAGATCCAGCCGGTGGGCCAGGCCAGCCCGAACATGATGAACCCCGTCAGGACCTCCAGCGCAGCGATGCCGAACACCAGCGTGTAGTTGAGCTGCTGCAGCGGGTTGTGCCCCAGGTAGTGCGGCGCTTTGTCCTTCTCCATCAGCAGGTAGAACTTGACCATCCGGAACAGGTTCTTGACGTCCCGGAGTCGCACCGGAAAGAGCGCCTTGAGCCGTTCGAACCGGTTGCCGGCGAAGAGCCAGTACACCCGCACCAGCGCGGTCGTCGCGAGGAGCACCGCCGCGAGGTAGTGCGCGAAGCGGAACTTCGTCATGATGAGCCCCGGCTCGGCCCCGCCCACGAAGTACGGATTGCCGATGTACAGCCCCGTCACGACGAGCGTCAGGACGCAGAGCGCCGCGATCCAGTGCATCGCGCGGAGCGGCAGGCCCCAGAGGTACACCCACCGGAACTCGCCGACCGGGCGCGGGATGCCGCGCCCGAGGAAGCTCGCGGGCCCCGGTGCCGGCCCGCCCGGTCCGATCGGATGGCTTGTGGAAGTCATTGGACCTTGACCTCCGTGATCGGGTTGCCCTCCATGTCGAGCACGTGCACGCCGCAGGCGAGGCAGGGATCGAACGAGTGGATCGTCCGGATGATCTCGAGTGGCTGGTCGCTCTTGGCGAGCGGATGATTGTCCATCAGTGCCGCCTCGTACGGGCCCGGCTGCCCCTTGTCGTCCCGGGGAGAGCAGTTCCACGTGCTCGGCACCACGCACTGGTACCGGCTGAACTTCCCGTTCTCGATCTGCACCCAGTGCCCGAGCGCGCCACGCGGCACGTCGGCGCGACCGAACCCCTGGGCCTTGGCCGGCCAGGTGGACGGATCCCACTTCTCCCGCGTGAACGTGGCAACGTCACCGTTCGCGATTCGCTCGATGAGTTGGTCCATCCACTTGTCCATCTGCCGCGCGATCAGCACCGTTTCCATGCCCCGGGCCAGCGTCCGGCCCGCCGTCGAGAAGAGCGCCGACGGTCCCACCTTGAGCCGGTCCATGGCCTCCTTCGCGATCGCCTGGATGTCCTTGTGCCCCTGCGCGTAGCCCACCACGATCCGGGCGAGCGGTCCCACCTGCATCGGGCGACCCTCGTACCGCGGGGCCTTCATCCACGTGTACTTGTCGAGGCCCTGCAGGAACTCCCACGGCGGCTGCGGGCCGGTGTACTTGGGCATCGTCTCGCCCTTGTACGGGTGCAGCCCCTCGGCCGGTGCGTCGGCCGGATAGTCGTACCACGACGCCGTCACCTGTTCCCGCACGAGCTCCGGATCGAACGGGTATGCCTTCGAGATGTCGTTGCCGAGCACCACGCCGGGCTTGAAGTAGTAGGTGTCGGTGTCTCTGATGTCGACCGGGAACTCGCCGTAGCAGAGATAATTCGGCACCCCGCCGCCGATCTTCGTCCACTCGGGATAGAAGGAGGCGATGGCGAGGAGGTCGGGCCAGTAGACCTGTTCCACGATCGCCCGCGCCCGCGCGATGATGTCCTTCAGCTCCGCGATGCGCGCGCCGTTGATCGTCGCCCGCGCGTCGACGTTGATCGCCGACGCCATGCCGCCCACCAGGAAGTTCGGGTGGGGATTCTTCCCGCCGAACACCGTGTGGAGCCGCACCGCGTCGCGCTGCCAGTCGAGTGTCTCCAGGTAATGCGCCACGCCGATCAGGTTCACCTCCGGCGGCAGCTTGTACGCCGGGTGGCCCCAGTAGCCGTTCGCGAAGATGCCGAGCTGCCCGCTACCCGCGAACTTCGCCAGCCGCTCCTGCACTGCCTTGAAGTACGGGCCGCTGTTGTTGGGCCACGGCGAAATGGAGCTCGCGATCTTTCCCGCGGCTTCCGGGTCCGCCTTGAGCGCGCTGACCACGTCCACCCAGTCGAGCGCGTGGAGGTGATAGAAGTGCATCACGTGATCGTGGACGAACTGCATCCCGGTCACGAGGTTGCGGATCAGGTTGGCACACGGCGGGATGGTGATGTCGAGCGCGTCCTCGACCGCACGGATGCTCGCGATCGCGTGCACCGTCGTGCAGACACCGCAGATGCGCTGGGCGAACGCCCACCCGTCGCGGGGATCCCGGCCCTGCAGCACCAGTTCGATGCCGCGGAACGCCGAGGCCGTGGCCCAGGCATTCTGGATGCGCCCGTTCTCGGCGGCGACCTCGATGCGGAGGTGCCCCTCGATTCGGGTGACGGGATCGACGACGACCTTGGTGACCGCCATGCTACACCTCCTCCCGCTGCGGCGGCGCACCGCCACCGCCCGGTGGTGACTGGATGACTGGCAGCTCGCGCCGCCGGCGGGCCTTCTGTACCGCGGTCAGCGTCGCGTGGGTGGCGATGCCCGCCACCGTCAGGCCCGCGAGCGTGGCGCCGATGCGGTCGATGTCCCGCTCGAGCCCGTACCCGGCGACGCCGGGCAGCCGGTGGTAGAACGGGCTCATTGTATCCCAGAAATGCGGCTCCGTGCAGCCGATGCACGGATGGCCCGCGCCGATGGGCCAGCTGGTCTTCTCGTTCCACATGAAGATCGGGCAGGGAGAGAACGTCTGCGGCCCCTTGCACCCCACCTCGTAGAGGCACCAGCCCTGCCGGGCCCCCGCATCGTCGAAATTGTGCACGAACTGGCCGGCGTCGAAGTGGCCGCGCCGCTGGCACTGGTCGTGGATGCGCGCGCCGTACGCGAACAGCGGACGGCCCTCACGGTCGGCCTCGGGCAGCTTGCCGAACGTGAGGTAATGCACCAGGGACGCGGTGATCACTTCCGGCACTGGCGGGCAGCCCGCGATCGTCAGGATCGGGCGATTCTTGATGATGTCGCGCACACCCACCGCACCGGTCGGGTTGGGCCGCGCCGCCTGCACGCTGCCCCAGTGGGCGCACGCGCCCAGCGCGACGATGGCCGCGGCACCCTCCGCCGCCTCTTCCAGGATGGCCTTCGCCGTCCGCCCCGCGATCATCGTATAGACGCCGTTCTCTTCCAGTGGGACCGAGCCGGTCACCACCAGCACGTACTTTCCCATGTTCGCCTTCATCGCGTCGGCTTTCGCCTGTTCCGCCTGGTGCCCCGCCGCCGCCATCAGCGTGTCGCTGTAGTCCAGCGAGATTACGTCGAGCAGCAGGTTCCCGATCGTCGGATCGTTCGAGCGAAGGATGCTTTCGACGCAGCCCGTGCATTCCTGCAGCTCCAGCCAGATCACGGTGGGTCGTCGGACCTGCTGCAGTGCCCGCGCGATGCGGGGGCCCGCGGCGGTGCCAAGTCCCAGCACGACGGCTGTGTTGCGGCAGAACGCGATGAAATCGCGGCGGCTCACGCCGCGTTCGAGGAGGCATTCCCCCAGGGTCTGGCCGGGAATCAGGGGTGAGTGGTGCGTAGAACCATGCATGCGGCCTCCGGATCTGGAGGATTCAAGTGCAGTAAAGCGTCGGCAGGGCAGGCAGTCCGGCACACCAGGAGAAAGTGCGCCCAATTGCCGTCGCTGTCTATTCTGACGCGGTAGCCATGTGATGGCGGACAATTCCGAATGAAGGAACGCTCACATGGGACTGCGCACCTTCCCGCGTCGTAGCTTCACGGCCCTTTCACACCCTCCGTGCTAACCTGTCCGGACCACACGGAGTGAGAATGCCTCGCGCAGGCGTCATGCAGGCCCTCGCCGCGCTGGTTGCGGCCGCCGCGTTCCCCACTACGGGGACCGCGCAGGACTCGCTGCCGCCCTGGAACGGGGGCCTTACCACTTCGCTCGGCCAGCCGGTCAGGAGCACCTGGTTCGGCGGCGCCACCGCGGGCGTCAGCTGGCAGGAGGCGTCCGACGTCCAGCCCAACGGCTTCCTCACTTTCGGCAATCGTCGCAGCATCGGTAACCCCGTCATCGGGCTGCTCGGGGTATCCGTCGAGGCGTATGCCGGGCTCCGCGGCGCCAACGTGGATGGTGGCGCGCGTGCGCTCATCTCGCTCCTGACGCTTCGCTTTCAGGGTGGCGTGGAGTACGACATTCGGCAGAATCACTTCTACCCGATGCTCGCCGTGAACGCGCCGCTGCGCCGCGGCGGCATCTTCGGCGGCGGCAGCCTGGTCCGCGCCGAATGGAGCATTGGCGACGCCTTCCGGCTCTCCGTGCTCGTTCCCGTCGCACAGCCCGCGGCCGGTCGCACTCGCCCGCGCCGCGATCACGTCGTGGCGGAGGCGCGGCGATCCACCGACGTGCCGGGCCCCGTGGCGACGCCCGGCCTCACCGGGGTCCTCGCGAACGTCCGCGTCTCGGCCATCCGCATCCAGCAGCTCACTGTCCCCGGCATCGACGCGCCCGGTGCGGACCCCGGGAAGGCGCTGGCCCCCGCCATCGCGCGGATCAGGATGGCGCCGTCCCTGCCCATCGCGATTCAGGACAGCGGCCTCGACGTGAACGCTGTCGTCCGCTTCTACCACGCGGAACTCGCTCGCGCGTTCTCCATCGCCGCATCCGGTCAGGCGCTCGGTCCTGGCGCCGCCACCCTGGAGGGCACGCAACTCGCCGCGCGTGCCCGGACGGCCCTGCTCGATCACGAGCTGTATCCCTACAACCGCCTTCTCGGCCAGTGGAAGCCCGCGGGAACACTCGCCGGCTTCGCGGCCTACGCCCGTGGCCACTTCGCGCGCGAGCTCACTGCGAGCAACCTCGCGCCCGACCGGCAGTCCGCCGTGTTCTACGTGTTCCAGGAACTCCTCGCCGTGGTCGACTCCGTCGAGGTTCGCGAGTCGCGCGACTGGAACGACAGCCGGGTCATCTGGCTGCCGCTCCAGCTCGGGCTGCTGCCGGAGGACCACGACACGCAGCAGGAACTCGACGCCATCGTCGAGGCGGCGGTGGGGCAGCAGTTCACCGACGGGAACCGGGTCTGGTACGTCATCAACGAGCAGTTCCAGAGCGAGGTGATCCGCACCATCCTCGACGCGCGACAGTACCACGTCCTCTGGATCCACGACTTCAGCGGGCGCAACGACCTGGGCCAGCCCGACGCCGCCTCCCTCCGCTACGTGGTCGACGCCTACCTGCGTGCCCTCGTCGAGGCGGTACGCCGGTACGATGGGCGGGGCCGGCTGCCGGTCTACCTCATCTTCCTCGACGAGCACTACTACGAGCAGAATGATGGGCGGGTATGGCTCGACATCCTCGAGCGGCCGCTCGACGCAAAGCCGCACTTCCCGAAGGGATTCGAGGAGTTCAATGCGCGGATTGCCGCGGCCCAGGCCGAGTTGCGCGATGCGGTGGCGCAGTCGGCGCTGCTGCAGTCGGAGGCTCGCCAGTATGGTCAGGCGTGGCTGCGGAACGTGGTCAAGGTACAGGTGAACGTCACCAATCCCGCCGATCCCTCGTTCTGGGGCCCGGGGATCCTTCCCGTCATCGGCTTCCCCGACAACATCATGCGCGATCACCGGAAGATCGCCTTCTATGATATTTCCGAGGACGACCCCTACAGCGGGCTCGCCATCTACACCGGCCTCGGCATTGGTGAGCACTACACCGGCCAGACGTGGGAGGATCGCTCCATAATGGTGCAGGGTCCCGCGGCATTCCCGCTCAAGGAAGACGCGCGGCGCCTCCTCCTGAGCCAGGGCATGGCCGAGGACCGCATCCCCTATCCGCTGCGGCCGCACCCGCTCGGGCTCATGTACGAGGGATTGGTGCAGGCCGAGATCGACCAGCAGCTTGCGGTCGGCTCCCGCGACCAGCGCGCGATGGAACTCCAGAACCTCACGGGCTACCAGGCCAAGCCGATCAACGTGGCCAAGGCCACGCTCTACAGCCTGATGCCGCCGGGCTCGGTGGTGAAGGTCCCCGATTCGCTCTGGGGCAGTTCGATCTATGCCGCGCTGCTCGTGGGAAGCGCCTTCCGCGGGGTCCGCGTGCTGTTCGTCACGCCCTCGCTCATCTCCGCGCCGAGTTCGGGCTGGCCCCAGATGGGTATTACGCACGACCTCTTCGCCCGGCTCATCGTGCTGCAGCAGCAGTTCGGTCCTGAACTCGAGGCCACGGGCGGCATGCTCAAGACCGGTATCTACAATCCCGGGATCGGCGTGAGTGATGTCGCCGCGCGGTTCAGCGCTGCCTACCGGAACGGCCGGCGGACGCCGTTCCTGCGCCGCCTCTTCCCGATCGATGTGGCGGTGGACACCCTGCTGGCCCACGTGGGAGATGCGGGACTGCTGCAGGCGATGCCGGTGTCCCCGCTCTCACCTGTCACCGAGCGGCTGGCGCCGAAGCTCCACGTGAAGGCCAACTTCTTCGCCACCCGGGAGGGATGGGACTCGCTGGTGTCGCGGCCGGAGATGGCGCCCGTGCTCGAGGCATACATTCGACAGCTCGCGCGCGACCCGTCCGCGAAGGATGTGAGCGTGCGCGAGAGCGCCCAGATGCTCTCCCAGGCGAGCCAGCAACTGGTCGATGCCTTCACCGCGGACCTCAGCGCCGAGTCCCGTGCCCGTGTGGCCTACTTCCTCGTCCTCGGCTCGGCCAACCAGGACTATCGCTCGATGTTCATGGATGGCGAGGCGTCGGTACTGCTGTCCGGCTGGTCGGGTGTGGTCGGGTTGATCGACTTCGGCCTCATCGTGAACCTGAGCGTCTGGGTGGACGACCTCACGCTGCTCGATGAGCTCCTGCCACCGCCGACCGCGCTGCAGCGCGCCGTCGCGCGCCAGGTCCGTCCCGCATTGTGAGTTTGGAGTTAAGAGTTAGTAGTTAAGAGTCTGTCACTCTTCACTCATAACTCTTGACTCTTGACTCTTGACACTTAGCTGCCAAAGCTGAACCCCCACCGAAATCCCCAGGCACCCCCCGGCCCCGTGTCCAGCGCGAGTGCCGGCTTGCTGACCCAGAGCGGCATGTCGAACCGGACCTCGAACGGTGTCTGCCCGACGTGGAGTCCGACGCGCACGCCCAATCCCGCGTCGGCCACCGGTTCGATCGAGCCGGACTGGCCGGCGCTGACGTCGCCGTCGGCGAGCGCGCCATCGGCGAATGCGGCGAACGCCAGTCGGCGCAGCATTCCGCCCGTGGCCTGGAATGCGTTCCTCTCCAGCTCGAGGCTGACCCCGTACACCTGGCTGGCGCTGACGGTGGGCGCGAGGCCGCGTACGTTGGCACCACCCGGCGACTGGTAGTTCACCCCGTCGAGCCGGAGGATGGAGCCCCGCGAGCGAAGGAAGGGATCGTTGAACTGCTGGTACGGATCGGATCCCGCCACGTAGATCCGCCGCTGGCGCACCACGTCGCTCCCGCCGAGCGCCGCTCCTGCATACACGCGCATGCCAACGCTGAGTCGCTGCCCGAGCGGACGACGCGCCGTCCCGCTCAGCGTGCCGCGGAAGTAGGCCTGTTCCACGACCTCGAGGGCGGCGGCAGCATTCGGGTACATGTAGCCCGCGGCGGCGGTCGCGCGGCCTTCGAGCCGCCAGCCGCCCATGCGGCCGGTCATCCGCCCGGTGCCGGTGAGTTCCGCCGTCCCTGCATCGCTGTAGAACCCGGGGTCGAGGTAGGACGGCGTCCGCACCGTGAGCCACTCGAGCGAGAGCCCTGCGCTCTTCACTGAACTGTCGGCCAGGCTCCGGCGCAGCGACTTCTCCACCCCGACGCCGGCAGCGGCGCGGCCCTCGACCCAGGCGGCGCCGATCCACTCCGAGAGCCCCGGCGACCGCAGCCACGTCGGGTTCCTGAGCCGGAGGCTCCCGTTCACCTCGGTGCGGCCCGGCTCGGGGTCGGAACTCCAGCCCGTGCTCAGGTTGAGGTACGCCTCGTCGAGCTCGAACCGCCCCAGGTACTCCGAGCGGCTCCGAATGCCGAACGTCCAGCCACCTTCGGAGTTGTACCAGGCGGTGGGCGCGAAGCCGATCGTCAGCTCGTCCCGCCGGCTCAGGCGGGAGACGTAAGTATCCAGGTACGTATGTCCCGGCAGGCCGAAGCCGAAGCGCTTGCGGTTGTTGAGCATGTTCCAGTCATGGCTGCGGACGAGCGGGTCGATCAGCACCTCGCGCGGCGGCGACACCGTGGTGACGTTCACCAGCTCGCTGGCGCTGGCTCCACTGATTCGCGCGACACCCGTGTCGGTGACACCGACCACCCACACCTCGACCGGGAACTGCCCCGGCGCCTTGCGCCGTACCGCGACGCTGGTCGTCCACGTTCCCTTGCTCCCGCTTGTGCCGTGCTGCTGCGTCCGCTGCACCGATCCGATCGCGTAGTCGTACAGCACCGTCTCGTGCAGCCACTGGCGGAATAGCGTTGACAGGTCCTGGCCGGTCACCGCCTCGGCCACCTGCTTGAACGCCTGCTCGTTCGCGCGGCCAAAGGCGAAGGTCGTGTAGTAGAGGTGCAGGATCTCCCGGGCGGGCTCATCACCGCCGGTCGCCGCGCGCAGTTGATGGAAGAAGAGTTCCCCACGATCGGAGCTCATCGCGAGCCAGGTGGCGCGATCACGAAACGCATCGGGCGGGTTCGCGACCGGTTGCGACAGGCCGTCGAGGTCCCAGCCAAGGACGGTGCGCTCGAGCCGTGCGTAGTCGCCGCGCCGGCCGATCTCATGGAAGTACCAGTCCGACTGGAAGCGATTGATCCCCTCGCCCAGCCAGCGTTCCCGCCAGGCATCGTTCGATACCACGCCGCCGAAGTAGTTCCTGCCGAGCTGGAGGACAATGGCCTCCAGTCTGCCGCCGGGGCCGAGTGCCATCATCGGCGCGCTGGTTCCACCAGTCGCGAGCTGCGCGCTCGTTGTCTGCGGCCACGGATATCGGCCCGCCACTTCCTCCAGCCACCCCAGCGCCGTCTCCGATCGGCGCCACACCAGTCCGGCACCCCACACCCGTTCCTGGCCCGAATCGTAGAGCACCCGCACCGGCTTCTTCAGGAAATCACCCTCCTCGTATCGGAAGCCGGGATTCAACGCCATGGCGAAGTCGGGTACATCCTCCGCGTACCACACGACCGTCTTGCGGCCGGGGGCCGCGGCGGTGCACGAGGAATCCGAATCGATGATCGCCTGCGCCAGCGGATCGCGAGGATGCGTGTACCAGTCGCGCTGCCACAGGACCTTTCGCCCGATGGGCCGCCGCGCGCTCGCCCAGCCGGGATCGCCGCAGAGCGGAATGCCGGTGGCGCCCATCACGATGTCCGCAGGCAGGTCCAGTCGCACGAGATAGGTGGCCAGCTCTCCGAAGGACTCGGCGTCGGGATCGAACGGGTGGTCCGGCCACCCGTTCGCGTCGTAGACCGCAACGCGCGGGTACCACCAGGCGAAGTCGAGGTGCCGCGCATCCGGGGCGGGGCGCGGCGGCGGGCGGGAGATCCACTCCATCGTGAGCGTGAGGGAATCACCCGGCGCGACGGGCGCCGGGAGGATCACGCGGATTACCGAGCTGTCGGGCGCAAACGGAAAGACGAGAGTGACGGGATGGCCGGCCAGGCGGGCGCTGGTAACCTGGGTGAATCCGCCGCCGGATGCTGGTGCCGGCAAGTGCGTGCCGAGCCGGGCGTTGAGCGGCAGCTCGAACACCATGGCGCGCAGTGTGTCCGGCGACCGGTTGCGGTACCGGAGTTCCTGCATGCCGTGCAGCGTGTCGCCGGTGCCTCCGAGTGTCGCCCCAATCCGGTATGCCACTTCCTGGCGACGACTCACGGCTCCGCCCGACACAGTGTCCTGCGCCATGACTTCCAGCATCGCCAACAGCGCGAGCGACAGCGTTGGCATCGGGACCAAGGTGCTAGGCCGTCTCCTCGACCGCCACCCGGTGCACCGTCAGCAGCATCTCGCTCGGTGCCAGCGCCAGTACCGAGTGCGGCATCCCCGCCGCCAGCGCCATCAGTTCGCCGGCTGCCATCTCGCGCGCTTCCTCGTCCACCACCACCTGCAGGCGGCCGCTCAGCACGTGGATCGTCAGCACGCCCTCCGCCTGATGCTCCTTGAGCAGCCCGCCGGCGTCGAACACGATCAGGATGACCGTCACCGGGCCATGCCGCATGAGCGCGATCTGCCGGTGTCCCGACACCGGCGCGTGCGGTTCGGCCCGTAGCTTGGCGGCGGCGGCCGCGAGGTCCACCACCTGGACCGGGGCTGTGAGGCGGTCTTCCGGATGTGGCCGAAGGCGATCCATGGCGCGCCTCCTCTATGATGATATCTTCACTGCGACGGTCGACCCACGACCCACGACCCACGACCCACGACGCCACGACTCTTAACTCTGACTCTAACTCTAACTCTACCATGTGCCGCAACATCAAGACCCTCTTCAACTTCGAGCCACCGGTCACGGAGGACGAGATCCGCGCGTCCGCGATCCAGTTCGTCCGCAAGTTGAGCGGCTTCACTAAGCCATCGAAGGCGAACGAGGTCGCCTTCGACCTCGCCGTGGACGAGACCACCGCCGCGGCGCGGAAGCTGTTGGCTTCGCTGGTCACCAACGCCCCGCCACGCGATCGCGAGGTCGAGGCGGCCCGCCTGCGCCAGCGCTCGCTCGAGCGCTTCGGCAAGGCGCCCCTGAATCCCACCCGCGCGCGTTGACAGGAACTCCACACATGGATCTGCCCCTCATCCTCAGCCGCGTCCTCCACATCGTGCTCGGCGCCGTCTGGGTCGGCTTCGCCGTATTCGTCCCGTTCTACCTCATGCCCGCACTCCAGGACGTCGGGCCCGACGCCAGCAAGGTGATGCCCGCGCTGCAGCGGCGCGGGCTCATCACCATGCTCCCCGTCATCGCGCTCATAACGCTGCTGTCGGGGATCTTCCTCTTCTGGCGCGTTTCCCATGGCTTCGGGGCGGAGTACATGGGTTCGCGCATGGGCATCGCGCTGAGCATCGGCGGACTCGCGGGCATCGTCGGCTACGCGATCGGGATGACGGTCGTGCGTCCCTCCATGCTGCGCGCCGCGACGCTGAGCCAGGGCCTCGGAGCCATCACCTCGGACAGCGAACGCGCCGCTCAACTCACCGCCATCGGGGCCCTGCGCGCTCGCGGCGCGACCGGCGGCAAGCTCACCGCCATCCTGCTGCTTATCGCTGTCACGGCGATGGCCGTCGCCCGCTACGTTTGATGCCCTGAACATCCCGGGGACGACTTGGCCGTGGCCCGGTGTTTTGGGCCACGGCCAGGTTGACGAGTACGGATCTGTTACAGCACGGTCGCCATCGCGAACGGCTCCACGGTGAGCTTGTTGTCCACGTCCGTCACGCCCGGCGCATTCCGCGCGGCGCGCTCGGCATCGCGCTTCTCCACGAACGACCGGACGCTGCCGGTCAGCGTCGCCTGATGGTCCACGACCTCCACCTTGATATGCGCCGCGTCGAACGCTACGCCCCGATGCAGCGCGTTCGTGATCTTCTCTTTCACGTCACCTGCCATTGGGCGGGGCTTCACCATGACCATGTTCGTCACGCCCCGGACGCCCTGCAGCACCCGGATGGCCCGCTCAGCCTCTTCCTTCTGGTAGTACCAGTCCACGTGCCCGCTGAGCTTGACCCACCCCGCCTCCACCACCACCTGGAGGCTCTCGTCGGGCACCGACGTGTGCCAGGTGAGCGCATGCAGCGCGGCCCGGGCAATCTCCGGATCCGGCCGCGCCGACGTGGTTGGCAGCTTCACCGCGATCTCGTTCGCGACCGCCTGTACGCCACGGACGTGGCTCACGACCTGCTCGGCTGTGACCTTGTCGCTGTAACTCCTCGTAAAGCCCCCGAGCGTCACGACGCCTCCCCGGACGCCAACGGCGATGTCGTCATCCCGAAGGCGCGGATCCCACTTCAGCTCCTGGGTGACGTCCAGTTGGATTTCGCTGTCGCTGCGCATGGTACCCTCCTTGGTTCACCCGGCAGTTCCCCCGGCCGGGGCCGATGCACGGAAGTGCACGATGTCAATGTGCCACACCTGCCATGAAGTGATGGTGAATCTGAATTTCACAAGGCTTTCATCGCGTGGGGGGATGCAGGAAGGCACTGGTACTGGTGCGTGGGAGCGGGCTACACGTCGCTGGGCCCGCCGAGCTTCTGGGTCAGGTAGTCGACGCACGCGTCGAGGGTGGCCAGTTGGCCGTATTCCGATTCCGGCACCTCCACGCCCAGGGCTTCGTCCAGCGCCACGACGAAGTTGATGAAATCCATGGAATCGATGTCCAGTTGCTCCCGGAGGGGTGCCGCCGGGTCGATCCCGCCCGGCTGGGCTTCGGGCGCGACCGTGAGCAGCGCGTCGAGCACCGCCCGTTTCACCTCGGCCCGCGTCACAGCGCCTCCGGTGACTGGAGCAGTCGGTCGATGGCGGCCAGGAACGCGGCGCCACGATGCCCATCGGACACGCGGTGATCCGCCGCGAGCGAAACGGTCACGATTGGCCGCGGGACCACGACACCACCCGCCACCCACGGCCGCTCCGCCACCGAGCCGAACCCGACGATCGCCGTCTGCGGCGGATAGATCACGCCCAGCACCATCTCCGCGCCCCGCTCGCCGAGACTCGTCACCGTGATCGTGCCATCCGTCAGGTCGGAACTACGCAGAGCGCCGGCCCGGGCCCGCTGTACAACGTCTCGCAGCTCCTGCATGAGCACCGACAGCGTCTTCGTGTTGACCTGATGCAGCGCCGGGACCACCAGCCCCCCGCCCCGCAGAGACGTGGCCGCCCCGATGTTGATGTCTCCCGCCGGCTGCACCCGCTCGTTTTCCCAGCGCGCGTTGAGCTCGGGATACTCGAGCAGCGCCAGCGCCGTGGCCTTGAGCAGGAGCACGGCAGGCAGCAGGCGATCCGCCGGCCTCAGCTCGGCGTTGCGCTGTGTCAGCCAGGCGCTGGCGATGCCGAAGTCGATGCTGGTCGCGAGATAGAAATGCGGGATCTCCCGCTTCGAACGGGCCATCGCGCCCGCGATGGCCCGACGCATCCGTTCCTTGCGATCGTCGGCGGGCGGTGCCGCAGCCGCGGCCGTCGCCGCGGCCTCGACATCCTCACGGAGGATCGTCCCCTCCGCGCCGGAACCATGGATGCCGGCGAGATCCAAGCCCAGCTCCGCGGCGCGGCGGCGGGCCAGCGGCGACACCCGCATCCGGGCGGCGGGCGGCGGCGCTGGCGTCACGGGTGCCATGGGCGGGGCAGGTGGGGCAGGGACCGGAGCCGCGGCGGCCTGCGGTGCCGCGGTGGGCTCGCCCTCGCCGCGGATCACGGCGAGCACCGTGCCCACCGGTACCTTCTGTCCCTGGCTCACCACCAGCCGCTCCAGCACGCCGTCCTCGAAAATCTCGACATCGATGGATCCCTTGTCGGTATCCACGGTCGCGATGATGTCTCCGCGGTGAACCGGGTCACCGGGGTGCTTGTGCCACTCGGTGAGCGTCCCGGCAACCATGTCCGCCCCGAGCGAGGGCATGCGGAACTCACCCATCGCGCCGCCTCCTGGCCTTCATGCAGCCACGCCTGGGGCCGCCTTGAGGACGGCACGCACCGCGGCGCAGATCCGGTCGGGCTGGGGAAGCGCGGCGTCCTCCAGGTGCTTCGGATACGGAATGGGAACCTCGGCGGAGCAGACGCGCGCCACCGGGGCATCGAGGTCGAAGAAGGCTCCCTCGCTGATCCGGCTGCTGATCTCCGCGGCCAGGCTGCCACTTCGCCATGCTTCATCCACCACGACCGCGCGATGGCATCGCCGAACCGATTCGAGGATCGTGACATCGTCCAGCGGCCGGAGGCTTCGTAGGTCCACCACTTCCGCCTCGACACCTTCCCCGGCGAGTTGCTCCGCCGCCGCGAGCGCCTTGCTCACCGAGCCACCGTGCGCGATCAGCGTGACATCGCGGCCGGGACGACGGATGGCCGCCTGGAAGAGTGACAGCGCCCCAGGCTCGTCCCCCACCTCCCCCTCTTCCGTATAGAGCATCGCGTGCTCGAAGATGAAGACCGGGTCCGGCTCCCGGAGCGCTGCGGGGAGCATCCACCTGGCGTCGTGCGCCGTGGCAGGAGCCACCACGCTGATCCCGGGAACGTGCGCGTACCATCCCTCGAGGCTGTGCGAATGCTGCGCGGCAACCTGTCGCCCAGCGCCGGTCGCCATGCGCACGACGAGCGGCACGCCGACCTGCCCGCCGGACATGTGACGCAGCGTGGCAGCGGTGTTCACGATCTGGTCGAGCGCGAGCAGGCTGAAGTTGACGGTCATGACTTCCACGATCGGCCGCATGCCCCCCACCGCCGCGCCGATACCCGCACCCACGAACGCCGACTCCGAAAGCGGCGTATCACGTATGCGGTCCGGGCCGAACTCCTCGAGCAGGCCCTTGCTCACCGCGTACGCACCGCCATACCGGCCCACGTCCTCTCCCATCAGGAACACCCGGGGGTCCGTCGTCAGCGCCTCCTTGATCGCGGTGCGCATCGCCTCTCGGTAGGTCATGCGCATGGCCGGTCTCCCGCGTAGACGTCCTTGAGCAGGTCCGCCACCGGTTCCCATTCACCCGCCTCGGCGAATGCGACCGCCCGGTCCGTCGCCTCGCGCGCCTCCCGCTCGAGACCCTCCATCTCGGCGCCGGTCAGGATCCCCTCCTTCTCAAGCAGCGCACGGAAGCTCGCGATCGGATCGCGCAACTTCCACTCCTCGACCTCGTCCTTCGAGCGATACAGCTCGGGGTCGTACATGGAGTGCGCCCGGAACCGATAGGTGCGGCATTCCAGCAGGAACGGCCCCGCGCCGCTCCGCACCTGCTCCGCCGCCTGCCGCACGGCCGCCGCGGTGGCGACCACGTCCATGCCATCTACCGCGGCCGACGGAATCCGGTACGCCGTTCCCTTGCGGCTGATGTCTGTCTCCGCCTGGTGCCGCGCCAGCGCCGTGCCCATCGCGTAGTAGTTGTTCTCGCAGATGAACAGTACGGGGAGTTGCCACAGTGAGGCCAGGTTGAGCGACTCGTGGAACTCGCCCTCCGCCACGGCGCCGTCGCCGAACAGGCAGGCCGTGATGGCATCGCGGTGCTGCAGCCGGTCGGCCAGCGCGAGGCCCACCGCCATTGGCAGGCCGCCGGCGACAATGGCGTTGCCGCCGTAGAACCGGCGGCGAACGTCGAAGATGTGCATCGAGCCGCCCCGCCCGCGGCTCGATCCGTTCGATCTACCGAACAGTTCTGCCATCACCGCTCCGGGCGGTATGCCCCGGGCCAGTGCGTGGCCATGCTCGCGGTAGGTGGACACGATATTGTCCGCCACGGTGAGCGCGCCGAGGACGGCCACCGAGACCGCCTCTTCGCCGATGCTCAGGTGAAGGAAGCCGCGGATCTTTCCGGCACTGTACAGCTCCGCGGCCTTCTCTTCGAACCGCCGGATCAGCAGCATCTGCCCGAGCCATGTCCGGGACGTGGGCGCGTCGATCAACGGGCCGGTTCCTCCAGCGTCGAGGTGTCGCCTTCCGGCAGGCCGAGTTCCCGCGCTTTCAGCAAGCGGCGCATGATCTTGCCGCTCCGGGTGCGCGGAATGGACGGCAGGAACGTGATTTCCTTCGGGGCGACGACCGCACCCAGCCGCGTTCTTGCGAAGCCGAGTAGCTCCCGCCGGAGCGCCTCGTCGGGTTGGCGGTCACCCTTGAGGGCCACGAATGCCTTGACCAGTTCCCCGGCGACCGGGTCCGGCTTGCCGATCACGGCCGCCTCGGCCACGGCAGGATGCTCCAGCAGCATGCTCTCTACCTCGAACGGCCCGATGAGGTGTCCCATCGTCTTGATCACGTCATCCGCCCGCCCTACGAACCAGTAGTAGCCGTCGCCGTCGCGCCGTGCCAGGTCGCCGGTCAGGTAGAAACCGCCGGCGAAGCACTTCGCATAGCGCTCCGCTTCGCCCCAGTACGCGCGGAACATCGAGGGCCAGCCGGGACGCAGGGCAAGCTCGCCCACCGTGTCCGGTGCGGTGATCTCCTCCGCTCCGCCGTCTTCAGTGCGACGCACGATCGCGGCCTCGATGCCGGGCAGCGGACGGCCCATCGAGCCTGGTCGCACTTCCATCCCGGCGACATTGGCGATCATGATCCCGCCCGTCTCGGTTTGCCACCAGTTGTCGTGAAAGCAGCGGCCGAGCACCTCCTGGCTCCACACGACCGCTTCGGGATTGAGCGGCTCGCCCACGCTGGCCAGGAACCGCAGTGCCGGGAGATCGTGTTCCCGGGCCAGTTCGGGACCGGCCTTCATCAGCATCCGGATCGCGGTCGGTGCGGTGTACCACACGTTCACTCGCTCGGCGGCGAGCAACTGGTACCACCGTCGCGCATCGAAGTCGGCCTCGTCGAGCAGGCAGGTGACGCCGTTGCTGAGTGGTGCGATGACACCGTACGAGATCCCCGTCACCCAGCCGGGATCGGCGGTGCACCAGAAGACGTCACCGGGTCGAAGGTCGAGGGCCACCTTGCCGGTGACGTGGTGCGCCAGGACCGCCCCATGCACGTGCAGCGCGCCCTTGGGCATCCCGGTGGTACCGCTGGTGAAGTGAATGAGCGCCGGCGTTTCGGGATCCGTCGGCGGGATGATGAACTCGGGGCTCGCCGCAGCGAGGAGTGTGGACCAGCCGAGGACCGTTGGATCCGCTGAACCCGCCTCGCCGCCGCCGACCAGGATGACTCGCTCCAGGACAGGGAGGGAACCCCGATTCGTGACCACCTTCCGTTGATAGAGCGTTCCCGTCGTCACCAGTACCCGCGCGCTGCACTTCTCCAGCCGGGTCTTGATCGGTTCCGGGCCGAAAGCGGAGAACAGCGGACAGAAAATCGCCCCCACCTTCCAGGTGCCGAGCGCGGCGATGTGCAGCTCCGGCACGCGGCCGAGCAGGCTGACGACCCGATCGCCGGGGGCGACGCCCAGCGCGCGCAGGGCGTTGGCGAATCGATTGGAAAGATCCCGCAGTTCCGCGTAACTGAAATCACGCCGTGTGCCGTCGCGTCCCAGCCAGCGCAAGGCGACACAGCCCGCTCCGGGGCCGTTCGCGTGCCGGTCTACCGCTTCATGGGCGATGTTGAGCCCGGCACCGCCCGGCAGTCCATCGAGCTCGCTGCCGGCGGACGCCCAGCTGAAGCCTTGGCGCGTGCTATCGTGGTCGACTACGCTCGGCGACACTGTGCCCTAGTCGCGCCCCTTGACCACGAAGGAGACCTTGCAGTTGGCCCGGTAGTTCTTGATCCGGTCGCCGTCCACCTTGGCGCTCAGGCTCTCCACCCAAACCGACTTGATGCCGCTGACCGTCTTCGCGGCTTCCAGGACGGCGTTCCGGACCGCGTCGTCGAACCCCTTGTCCGACTGCGCGATGATCTCGATCACCTTGACGACACTCATTGGGACCTCCTATGTGGGATGGAAAGGTCGCGCCGGGCGCCTGAATCGAGCTTGAGCGTCCCGTGAAGCGGAGTTCATCGACGGCGTTCGGAGTAACCAGTGTCACCGCCCCTTCCTGCTCCCTTCAGCACGGTGGCGCTAGATAGGGAGGAGTCCCTTTGTCTGCGACCACCCCATCGCCGAGACGTCCCGTGACCGCCGAATCACGCCGTTCCCGCCAAGCCACCGCCAGAGCCGAGGCCCACGCAGCGCTGGTGGACCTGCTCGTCGCGCACGTTGACCGGGCTTACATCACGGCCGGGCAGCCTGGGGTGCTGTCGGCGGTGCGTGACCTGTTCCGCCGGATGGAGCCGGCCGCACTCACGGCATTGGCTTATGAGCTGGGCCTCGAAGTTGAGCCGGCACTTGAAGAAGATCCGGGAGGCCGCATCCCCGAACCACCGCCATGACGTCATCCCACGAGATCCTGCCGCACACTTCAGAGGTGGCTGTCCAGCTGCAGGCGGACTCGCTGGCGCATCTCCTCGAGGAGGCGGCTCGCGCGCTGGCGGAGCTGGAGACCGGGGGCGGACCGCGGGAGTCGCTGTCTGCGTGGATGGAGTTGACCGTGACCGCGCGGGATCGCGAGGCGCTCCTGGTTCACTGGCTCAACGAGCTGTTGTACATGATCGAGACCGCGCGCATTGTGCCGACCGAGTTCCGGATCGACGAGGTCTCGGACATGCGCGCGCATGCCTGGGTGCGGGGGCCACACCTCGACCATCCGCCGGTCACGATCAAGGCGGCGACCTATCACGGGCTCACGATCCGCGACCGCGGCGGCGGTCTCGACGCGCAAGTGCTGTTCGATGTCTGATCTGACTCCCACCGCCGAGCGACCGTGGTACGAGCTCTCCGTGACGCACCGCGCGGGGATGCGGGTGCCGGCCCGCGTATTCGCCGACGAGGTCCTCTGGCGGCAGATCTCCGGCGACCGGTCGCTCGACCAGCTCTGCAACGTGGCGACCCTGCCCGGCGTGCAGGATTTCGTCTGCGCCATGCCCGACATGCACGAGGGCTACGGGTTTCCCGTGGGCGGTGTCGCGGCGTTCCGCATGGACGGCGGCGTGATCTCGCCCGGCGGGGTGGGCTACGACATCAACTGCGGCGTGCGTCTCCTCCGTTCGACGCTCGGGGTCGAGTCGATTCGTGACCGGCTCGAGCCACTGGTGCACCAGCTCTCCCGGGCGATTCCCGCGGGCACTGGTCGCGGTGGGTCGGTGGAGTGGAGCGGTGCCGAACTGGACGCCGTGCTGCGGCGCGGTATGGGCCACCTGCTCGATCGCGGGCTCGCATCGGTGGCCGACCTGGAGCATACCGAATCGTCAGGCCGTCTGGACGCCGCCGATCCCGCCTCCGTGTCGGACCGGGCGAAGCATCGCGGCGCCGATCAGCTCGGCACCATCGGCGCGGGGAATCACTTCCTCGAACTGCAGGTCGTGGACGAGGTATTCGACGAGCGTGCCGCGACTGCGTTCGGGCTCGCGCGAGGCCGGCTCGCTGTCATGATCCACACCGGATCCCGCGGGCTGGGGCATCAGGTCTGCACCGACTACGTGCGACAGATGGACGAGGTGATGAACCGCTACGGCATAGCGGTGCCGGATCGCCAGCTCGCCTGCGCGCCCTGTCGGTCGCCCGAGGGCGAGCGCTATTACCACGCAATGTGCGCCGCGGCCAACTTCGCCTTCTCCAACCGGCAAGTGATCACGGCGCGCGTGCGCGAGGCCTTTCACGCGTTCTTCGGCGACGCAGGCCGGCTCGACCTGGTCTACGACGTCGGGCACAACATGGCGCGGCGCGAGCCCATCGGGTCGGTGGAGCTGTGCGTCCATCGCAAGGGCGCGACGCGCGCGTTCGGTCCGTCGCATCCCGCGACGCCGGCGGCGTATCGCGCGGTAGGACAGCCCGTGCTCATTCCCGGCAGCATGGGCACTGCCTCGTACGTGCTGGTCGGCACCGATCAGGCGGAGGCACGCAGCTTCGGGAGCGCGTGCCACGGAGCTGGGCGGGCGATGAGCCGCTCGGCGGCGAAGCGGCTGGTCGCCGGCGCTGCGCTGCGGCGGGAACTCGCCGAGCGAGGGATCGTCGTCAGCTGTGCCTCGAATGCCGAGCTTGCCGAAGAGGCGCCGGTCGCCTACAAGGACGTCGAACGGGTAGTGGACGTGGTTGACCGCGCGGGGCTGGCTACGAAGGTCGCCCGGCTGCGGCCCCTGGGCGTGGTCAAGGGCTGACGCGCACGAACGGGACCTTGCAGTTGGCCCGGTAGCTCTTGATCCGGTCGCCGTCCACCTTGTGGCGCAGGTTCCCGACGCAGATGGAGTTCATTGGGCGGGGCGACGGAACAGCACGCCGACCACGAAGAAGCCCGCGGCCACCGTGATGATGAGCGGACCGCCCGGCAGCTGCAGGACACCCGCCCCTACTGTCCCGATGACCGTCGCAGCCACGGCGAGGCCCACTGCCGCCCCCAGCATCGCATCGAGGCTCCGGGTGACATGACGCGCGGTGGCCGCCGGAATGATGATGAGCGATCCCATGAGCAGGATCCCCAGGTACCGGAGGCCCAGTGCCACCGTCAGTGCGAAGGCCAGCAGGTAGCTCAAGTCGAGACGCTTCACGTCCACGCCCGCGGTCCGTGCCAGGTCCGCCGATACCAGCGCCAGGAGCAGCCGGTGCCGCGCACGAAGCATGAATCCCACGATCAGCACCGCCAGGCCAAGGCCGATCAGCGTCTCGGTCCGCCCGGGCTCCTGCGTCGTCCCGAAGAGGGCCTCGAGTAGTTCGTGGCCGGACGTCATCAGGCTGCCCACCGCCAGCGCTGCCGAGAACACGACGCCGACAATCGCCTCGGTCGGAATACGCGTACGGTGCTCCAGCAGCCAGATGACCACCGCGCCGATTACCAGCGCGACCACGCCGCCGAGCACCGGATTGAAGTGGAGCAGCAGGGCGAGGCCGATCCCCGGCAGCGCCACGTGCGACATGGCGTCGGACGCCAGGGTCATCCGCCGCATGACGGCGAGGCTGCCAACCAGCCCCGCGGCGATCGCGGTGGCGACCGGCAAGGCGAGGACGCTAGGTGACGGGACCATCGTGCCGGTGGTACTGCATGGGGGCTCCGTACACCTGCTGCAGCCGCTCGGGCGTGAGTACCTCGAGCGGCGCACCGGTGCAGGGGCGCTGGCCCAGAGACAGGCAAAGAACGGCGGTCGCGTACCGGTAGATCAGGCTGAGCTCGTGCGAAATCAGCAGTACGGTGAGGTGTTCCTCCACTTGGAGGCGGTGGAGCATGACGTAGAGACGTTCCTCCCCCGGTTCGTCCACCCCCGCGGTCGGCTCGTCGCATAACAGCACCGAGGGACGGTCCATGAGCGCAAACGCCAGCAGCAGCCGCTGGAACTGGCCGCCCGACAGGCTTCCGATCGGTTGCCCGGCCAGCTTCGGGTCGAGGTTGACGAGGGCCAGCACTCGGCGCACTTCAGCATCGCCCGCTCGCGCCACCCTCGCTCTGGCTCTCAGAAAGTCCAGGCCCGTGATTGGGAGATCACGTTCCAGGTCCAGCTTCTGCGGCACGTAGCCGATGCGCGCATCCGGCCCCCAGCGGATTTCCCCCGTGTAGGGTAGAGCCCCGATCAGTGCCCGGAACAGCACGGTTTTCCCCGAGCCGCTCGGTCCGATGATCGCCAGCGTGGCGCCCTCGGGGACCGTCAGGCTCAGGTCCGTGAGGATCTGGCGCCCGCCCAGCCGGACGCCGAGTCGCTCGATCTCGAGCACATTGGTCATCGTGAGCCTGTGAATAGTTCCGGGACTGGGTCTCCAGGCAACCAGGGCAACTAACCGCGGCGGCGTCGCCGCAGCAACATCGCCAGCGGCCACGTGTTGGCGACGGAAGCCTTGCTCACCCAGCCTCGCCGGGCTTGATCGACACCCCAGCGGATGAGGTCCAACTCCCCGGCCGAATGCGCATCGCTGCCGATCGTCAGCGTCACGCCCAGGCTCACGGCATGACGGCTGGCCGCATCGTCGAGGTCGAGGCGGCTCGGCTGGCCGTTCACCTCCAGCCATACACCAAGGTCCGCGGCCGCGCGAAAGACCTGTTCCCAGTCGGAGGTCATGCCGGTGCGCTCGCCGATGAGGCGCCCGGTCGGGTGCGCCAGCACGTGCACTGCCGGATGCCGCAGGGCGCGCATGATCCGGCGGGTCTGCTTCTCGGCGGGTAGCTCGAAGGCGGAGTGGATCGATGCGGTCACAAGATCGAACCGGCTGAGGGTGCGATCGTCGAGGTCGAGTGAGCCGTCGGCGAGAATGTCCACTTCGACACTCTTCAGTACCCGCATTGACCGGGACTTCTTGTTCAGCTGCTCGATCGCGGCGCCTTGCTTGCGGAAACCGGCGGCGTCGAGCCCGCGTGTCACCCGGACGGCGGGCGAGTGATCGGTGATGGCGATATACACATAGCCCTTCTTCGCCGCCGCGCGCACCATCGTCTCCAGGTCGTCGCGCCCGTCGCTGGAGGTGGTGTGCATCTGGAGGTCGCCCCGGAGGTCCTCGACTGTTACGAGGTCCGGCAGCGTTCCGGCGCGCGCGGCGTCGATCTCGCCCTGATCCTCGCGGAGTTCCGGCGGGATCCACGGCAGCCCGACTGCCTTCGCGACTTCGCGTTCCGTGCGTCCCCCGATTCGCCGTGATCCTCGAAAGACTCCGTACTCGTTGATCTTGAGGCCGCGGTCCTGCCCGAGCCGGCGGATTGCGATATTGTGGGCCTTCGACCCCGTGAAGTAGTAGAGGGCCGCCCCGAAGCTCTCCGCCGGGACGACCCGGAGGTCTACCTGCAGGCCCGAGTCGAGCCGTACCGACGCGCCGCCTTCGCCTTGCTGGAGCACCTCACTGACGCCCTGGGCCTCGGTGAATGCGCGAACCACCTTCGCCGGCGCGGTGGACGAGACGAGCAGGTCGAGGTCGCCGACCGTCTCGCGACACCGGCGGAAGCTCCCGGCCACCTCCACCTGACGTACGCCGTCAACGGCACGAAGGTGATCGGCCAGGTGCGAGGCATGGTGGGCCGCGGTGGCGCGGAGCATTCGGGGCGGGCCGGCCGGACGCGCCGAGAGTTCCGCCCGGAGCTTTGCTTCCGAACGAGCGCCGAGTCCGGGCACCGTGCGGACCGTCTCGTCCTCGATCGCGCGGCGAAGATCCGCGACCGAGCGGACGCCGAGCGCGGTCTTGAGGGCGCGGATGCGCTTGGGGCCCAGGCCGCGGATCTGGAGCAGTTCCAGTTCGTCGGGCGAGATCCGTTTCCGGAGCCTCGTCAACAGTGCCACGCCGCCGGTCGAGGTGAGTTGGCGGATCGTGCGGGCCAGGTCCTCACCAATTCCCGGCAGGTTCTCGAGCGCCGTGTCCGGATTGGCGTCCACCACGGCAATCGGTTCCGTCAGGCCATCGATGACCCGCGCGGCGTTGCGATAGGCCCGGATGCGGAACGGATTGGCCTGGTCGAGTTCGAGCAGGTCGCCGATCTCGCGCAGGAGTCGCGCGACATCCGTGTTGGGAAGCGGTTCGTCCGACCTCGCTGGCACCCGGGCCTCCCAATCATGAAACCGGCATCATCGCCGTGTTCGTGGCCGCGGCCGGGGTCGTGCAGCCGGGGCTGGTGCGGCCTTGGTCCGCGCGGGCGACCGGAAGCGGAGCACTGCGCCCAGGCCATCCAGCTTTCCTGTCACGGACAGATCGTTGACCACGACGACCTCGATCCGCTGGCGCATCGCGTCCTCGATCGCCTCGTCGACGATGTCGCGCACCGGCACCGGCTCGCCTTCGCCCCGGCACTCCACCGCCCCCATCGTCAACCGTCCGGTCGTGGCACAGCGGAACCCGGGACCACTCAGGCCGGCGCGTACCAGCAGCAACCGCACCTGCCCATTGGCGAGGGCGTGCAGCGTGGCGCGCGCGCCCGACACCGCCCAGCCGGTGCCCAGCGCCGTTTCGTATTCCTCGACCCGCACGCTCGTCCGGTGTTCCCGCGCCGCGTCACGCGCCGCGAGGCTGACCTCCCGGATCTTCTGTTCGGTGACGGCCGTTGGATTGATGTGCGCCGAGTACAGCACGCGCTGCTGCAGCGCGCCGGGCAGGAAACGTGTCTGGTCGCTGATCGTGCGCGCCGGGCCGCCCAGCACGATGCCGAGCCAGGTGCCCTGGGCCAGCAGCTCGGCAAGGCGGCCGGCCACGGCGGCCGCGTGCCGGTGGCGTTCCTCGCGGATCCGGTTGTGAAAGTCGTATTCTCCCGATCCGGGGGCATCGGCGCGATCGCTGTGGAACTTGCCGCCGCGTGTCGCCGGGAGTGTGAGGCACGACAGTTCTTCCACGTCGTCCACCGTCACCCGGAAGAACCGGGCATGGGTCCGGTCGAGCGCGGCGAGCAGGATCGGTGCGAACTCGGGGGCGACCGCTGCCGCTTCGGCGACACGGGGTCGCGTGTCCAGAGCCGCGCGGGTGCGCGCCACCCGCGGCAGCGGCAGCATTGCGAACAGGTCGAGCGACTCACACGCGAACAGCGCCATGCCCGGGCTGTGAGGCAGGTGCCGGGAATCGGCGAGAAACGCCTGGAGCCGTTCCAGGTCGCGGTGCACCGCCTCGCGATCGGTGTGGCCCGACGGCAGGTCATGAAACGGCCGCAGGGCGTCCTGTGCCGCGATCCGGTACCGGTTGGCCACGCGGTCCTGGATGTCGAGCCGCACGTAGCAGGTGATCACCGTGGGATGGGCCGCTTCGAGTGCCGCCAGTTGGGCGAACGTCTCGGGAGCGGGCGCCAGCACTTCCGGCGCCGCGCGCTCCATGACAGTGGGAGCCGCCATATGAACCTCCGGGGTCAGGCCGGTCGGCGTACCGCACGCCGGCTGGCATAGTGGACTTCGCATTCCCGCTCGCGCCCGCGGACGACGCGTTCTCCACTGAGCGGGCCGACATGGGCCGTGACGACAGTGGCCTGATGATCCTCGTTGGGTCCGTCGCTGTAGATCACCACCCAGTCGTGCGTGCGATCCAGGCGATGCGCGAGGGCAGTGTTCGAGAAGAGCGCCGTGTAGTGCCGGTCACCGCGGCTGGTGTGCAGCACCGGCAGCCAAACGCGACCGTCCGGGTTGAACCGGCGCGGCGCGATGCGAGGCAGGGTTTCCGCGACGCTCCGGTCCCGGTACTCCCGATCCACGTCCAGCAGTTCGGCGACGGACGGCGCGGATCCGGCCGACCCGACCTTTCTGCCGGGCCGCGCCAGCCGCGCGGCCAGCGCCGCCCGGATGCCCGCGACCCGCTTGGGACCGAACCCCGGCGCCTTGGCCAGCCGGCCATCGTGGGCCGCCAGCTCCAGGTCCTCCAGCGTGTTGATCCCGAGATCGTGATGCAGTCGCTCGGCCAGCCGGGGTCCGATGCCCGGCACGGTCGCAAGCAGCCGAACCGGGTCGGCCTCCCCCCGGAGCCGGTCCAGCATCGGCAGGGTCCCGTGCGTGATCAGGCTGCCGATGGCGCGCGCGATGGCGGGCCCCACGTTCCGGATCTGCTCCAGTCCCGGGGGCCCGCCGTCGCGGTAGATCTCCGCCACCTGCACCGGTAGCTCGCGGATGGCCGCAGCCGCGTTGCGGTATGCGCGCACCCGGAACGGGTTGGCTTCCTGCTCGGTCAGGAGCTGGGCCAACTCGTCGAGCCGGCCGGCAATCTCCACGTTGTTCATCGCTTCACGAACACCCCACCCAGGGTGGCCGCCTCATCTACCTGGTCTCCATTGAAGTCGTAGGCGTTGCTCGCGCCGGCGACCGTCAGGGTGGTGCCCGACAGGGTATACGTAAACACCAGCGACGGACCGGCGTTCGGGGCCAGCGTGAACGTGCTGCCCTCGACGCTCCATGTTCCGCTCACCACGGTCGGCTCCGTCTCACCCGGAGCGCGCAGACTCGCCTGGACTGTTCCGTCGCCGTTGAGCACGACGCTGTAGCTGCCGCCGAGCGCGATCACGTCCACCTTCGTGGTTGGACTCGCCACGCTCGTGTACTCCAGCTTCGTTGCGTCCCACGTGCCTTCAAACGCGTCCGAGGGCTCGCCGGGGCATGGCACGCCCACGAACGTTCCCGTGGCGACTCTCTGCCCCTGGGGCGTCTGGGTCTCGTACGTGCCGCTCAGCCGGGCATAACTGTTTTGGGTCGTGCCCGAGGCGATGATACGGCCCGAGGCGTTCGACTCGTTGATCGTGATAGTCAGCTCGCCTCCGGTCGTCGAGGCCGTGCCGGTAAACGGGAAGATCCCGTCCGCGCCGACTGAACTACCCTGCACCACGGTTCCCGCGGCCACGAGGTTGAACGTCCCGTCCTCGGGGGTTCCGGGATCGACGTCGACCGAGGTGCCAGAGAACGTGCCGCAATACGGCCGCGCCGGATCCGTGGTCGTCGACGAAAGGGCCGCGAACCCACCCGTCAGCCCCGCGCCGGTCACCGTGCCGGTGATCTGGCCCTCGGATAGCGCGCCGGTCAGTGTTATGCCCGTGCCGGTCATCTCGAGCGCGGTGCCGTCGAGTGAACCGGTCAGCGCGATGGTGCCGCCGGCGCCGTCATCGATTGTGCCGGTCGCCCCGGTCACGGCTGCCATCAGGTGCGCCGGGGCACCGGGTGTGTGGAGTGCCACGGCCGAGGCGAAGGTGATCGAAAGCGCGGCCGTGGAGCCGTTGGCCGCGGCCACGAAGCCCTCATATGTCGTGGAGGGCTGCAGTCCGCCACTCGGGCCATTCGCGTTGTCGTCGCCGCAGGCGACGAGTGCCACGGCGACTATCGCCGCGTACAATCCATTCGTGTATCGCATCCGAACCTCCTCATGACCACGCCCGGTGCTAACGCACCAGGCTGATGTTGAGCTTGGCGGGCTCGTCCGTTCCGTCATCGTTGAAGTCAAACTCGGTGTTGGCGCCGGTCAGGGTCATGGCGTCATTGCCGAGGGACAGGGCGAACGTCATGTCGCCTGAGCTGCCGGTTTCCACCAGCGTGAACGTGTCGGCGGTGTAGCTCCAGGTGCCGGTGGTTGTCTCGGGCGCCGCGCCTGGGGGCGTGATGACGGCGGTGTACATCCCGTTGTCGTTGAGGTCGATCGTCGCCGTGCCACCAGCCGCGATGACGTCCACCTTCACGGTCGCGTCGGCGACACTGACGAATTCCAGGCGGGTGGCAGTCCAGAACCCCGACACGCTCGCGATGGACGGTTCGTCCGTACCGCCGCACGAGAGGACCGCCAGGGCCACTGGCGCGAAAATCAACTTCCTGATCTGTGACATGGATTCACCTGATTCACGGGGGACGTGAGGAAGGTAGGAAGAGGACGGTGAGGTGCTGGTGAAGCGCGGGTGAGACTTTCGGGTCGCAGCGAGACGGAATCGCGGACCGCCCCTGCTCGGCACGTGAAAACCCGCATTGTTTGCTCCGCTTTCGCCTGCGCCTTGCGGCCCTTCCGGCCGCCGCGCAGTCGCCGATCTCCATCGGCCCGATGGCCGCTGTGTCGTTCTATACCTTCACCGGAAGTGACGCCGATATCTATGGCACTGATCTGGGCGCGAACTTCAGCAAGGGGAGCCGCGTCGGGTTCATCGGAGGGGCATTCGCCGAGTTCGAGTTCGGGAACGTGTTTGCCATCGAGCCGCAGGTGCTCTACGTGCAGAAGGGCGCCAAGTACGACGTCGAACTCACCGACGGCAGCGGATCGGCCAGCGCTACGCTGAAGCTGGACTACATCCAGGTGCCGCTGCTGTTCAAGGCGGAATATCGTGAGGCCGGGAGGGACTATGCGCCATCCCTGTTCGTGGGCCCTGCCATTGCGTTCAAGACTTCCTGCAAGATCACTGCAAGCGCGGCCGGCCAGAGCGCCTCGGAAGACTGCGCCACGGACGCAGTCAACAGCACTGATTTCTCGCTGATCTTCGGGCTGGGTTTCGAGCTTAGTAAGTTCGTGCTGCAGGCGCGCTACGACCTCGGGCTCTCCAATGTCCCCCAGGAAAGCGGCGTGGACCTCAAGAACGGCGGCTTCGCGATCACGTTGGGCTACGGCTTCGCGCTCAAATAGCACATGCGCACATCATAGTTACGCCCCCGGTGCCGCTCGGCGCCGGGGGCGTATCCGCTCCCCTTTCCCCCTTCCCCGATCTAGCCAGCCGCTCCCTCCGCCCGGACATACGTCCCCATGAGTACCGCGGTGGCGAGCACGTGACCCGTCATCGCCCGCTCCAGGTCAGCCCGTCGTGCCCGCCGTCCGAGCTCGGGCAGTGTGCAATCGAGCGCAGCGAGGTGGAAGAAATACCGGTGCTTCCCGATCGGCGGGCAGGGGCCGTGATACCCTCGCGCGCTGGCGTCGGTCACCGCGTGCTGCGCCGGCGCACGTGCGTCCAGGTTGCCCGCGCCCTCCGGCAGCTCGGTGCAGTCGATCGGCAGGTTGTAGAGCAGCCAGTGCACCCATACCCGCTTCGGCGCCGCGGGATCGGGGGCATCCGGGTCATCGACGATGAGTGCGAACGACCGGGTTCCCGCCGGCACGCCGCTCCAGGCGAGCGGCGGAGAGAGGTCCTGCCCATCGCACGTATGCCTGGTCGGAATCGGGGCGCCGGGGTTGAACGCCGGCGAGCGGAGGTCGAACGGCCGGGATGCCATGCCGTGGTCCTACCCGGCGGCGGAACGGCGCAGGTCGTCGGCCACCCGTGCGAGCCTGGCCTCCGCATCGCTCGCAACCTGCTGCAGCGCCGGTGGGTGTTCCAGCAGGTCCGGTCCGAGCATGCGCGACGGTTGCGCGAGCCGGACCACGCTCAGGCCGGGCGCTTCTTCCTCCACCGTCACGTTGCACGGCAGCATCAGCCCGACCTCGGGTGATGCCGTGAGGGCCTGGTACGCCAGGGGTGGATTGCACGCGCCCATGATCACGTAGGGACGGAACGGGGCGCCGAGCTTCTCCCGGAAGGCCGCCTGCATGTCGATCGTGGTGAGCACACCGAACCCCTCCGCCTGCAGCGCGGCACGGGTCCGCTCCATCGCCTCCGCGAACGGCAGCGACAGGCGCACTTCATTCTCGGTTCTCGTGGTCATGATGCGTTCCTCGCCTTGGTCCGCTAGAAGCGGAACCCCACCCCGGCACTGATCGTGAAGGGGTTGATCGTGACTGTAGTGATCCCTCGCCTCGCCTCCTGATCCATCCTCGATGACCACCTCCCGCGACGTCACCGCCAGGTTGAACTCGGCGGAGAAGATGCCGGTGATCTGGCGGCGCACGCCGACGGTCGTGGGGCCGGGGCACAACTGGGTCGGTGACATGAGGGACAACCTGCCTGGTCGGGCATGAAGGGATCTTGAACATCGGGAGAATGCTGGCTCATTACACCTATCTTTGGGGCCGTTACCACCAACCAATGCAAGGCGATCCATTCATGACTCACGCGTCCGGTGCCCAACTCGAGTACCTGCACGATCCCGCCCTCAACAAGGGCACCGCGTTCACCGTGGAAGAGCGGAATCGGCTCGGGCTCGATGGGTTCCTCCCGCCCCGTGTCGCCACTCAGGAACAGCAGGTAGCGCGCATTCTCGAAAGCGTCCGCGGCGCCAGCAGCGACCTCGACCGGTATATCGCGCTCACCGCCCTCCAGGACCGCAACGAGCACCTGTTCTATCGCACGGTGATGGACCACGTTGCCGAGATGCTGCCGATCCTGTACACCCCCACCGTGGGAGAGGCGTGCAAGCGCTTCTCCCACATCTTCCGCCGGCCCCGCGGGATCTACATCTGCCCCCGCGACCGGGGCCACATCCGGGCCATCCTGCGGAACTGGCCGGCCACCGAGGACGTCGCCGTCATCGTGGTCACCGATGGCGAGCGCATCCTCGGTCTCGGCGACCTCGGCGCCAACGGAATGGGCATTCCCATCGGCAAGCTCTCCCTCTATACCGCGTGTGCCGGCGTCGACCCCGGTCGCACGCTGCCCGTGATGCTCGATGTCGGCACCGAGAACGCCGGGCTTTGCGACGACCCGCTGTATGTGGGGCTTCCGCAGCGCCGCCTTCGAGGTGCGGAGTACGACGCGCTGGTGGAAGAGTTCGTCACCGCGGTCGCCGAAGTGTTCCCGGCGGCGGTCCTGCAGTTCGAGGACTTCGCCACCGACAATGCCATCACCCTGCTCGCGCGCTACCGTGACCGTACCTGCACCTTCAATGACGACATCCAGGGCACGGCGGCCGTGGCGCTCGCCGGCTTGTACGCCTCAGTGCGGATCACCGGGCACCCCCTGCGTGAGCAGCGGCTCGTCTTCCTCGGCGCCGGGTCGGCCGCGACCGGCATTGCCGACCTCGTGGCACGCGCCATGACCGAGGAGGGCCTGGACGCCGCCTCCGCGCGCGCGCGCATCGCGCTGGTCGACTCGAAAGGCCTGGTTACGCGCGATCGCCCCGGTCTCGCCGCGCACAAGCTGCCGTATGCGCTCGATACCGCGCCGCAGCCCGACCTGCTCGGCGCCGTCAGCGCGCTCCGGCCGACCACGCTGGTCGGCGTGTCGGCGGTGCCGCACACTTTCACCGAACCCGTGCTCCGGGCCATGGCCGCCAACAACGAACGGCCCATCATCTTCGCGCTGTCGAATCCCACGAGCCGCGCGGAGTGCACCGCCGAAGAGGCATATCGGTGGACCGACGGGCGCGCGATCTTCGCGTCCGGAAGCCCGTTCGCGCCGGTTACGCTTGGGGGACGCTCCTGGGTGCCGCGCCAGGGGAACAACGCCTACATCTTCCCGGGCCTGGGGCTCGGCGTGACGCTCGTGCGCGCGCGGCGCGTCACCGAATCGATGTTCGCCGCGGCCGCCCGCCGGCTCGCGGACCTCGCCACCGACGCCGACCTCGCCCAGGGCGCGCTCTACCCACCGCTCGATCGCATCATGGACGTGTCGGCGGAGGTCGCCGTTGCCGTGGCAGAGGTGGCGTACCGCGAGGGCCTGGCGACGCTGCCACGCCCCGATGACCTCCCGGGCTTCGTGCGCGCCAATCGCTACGACCCGCGGTACCCGCTCTATACGTAGCCTGTCATCCGTTCATCGTGGGTTCATGTGGCGCGGCTATGCTCCGGTCAGGAATGGAGGAGCCGCATGCCTCGCACGAAGCACCTGCCCGTCGACCAGGAACGACTGACGCTGCTCCGCTCGGCCCGCGTTGAGCCGGTGCCGGGCCGGTGCGTTCAGTGCGGCCTCTGCTCCTGGAACTGCCCGACCGGGGTGGACGTCCGCGGTTACGCCCGCCGAGGTGTTAAGGTCGACGATCCCCGCTGCATCAAGTGCGGAACCTGCATTGCCCGCTGCCCCCGTGCCGTACTCTGCTTTGGAACGATCGCCGGGGCGGTCGCATGAGGCACCATGTCCTGGTGGGGTCGGGCATCGCGGCGCTCTCGGCGGCCGAGGCGATCCGCGGCGTCGATGCCAGGGCCCGGATCACGCTCGTGAGTGATGAGCCGGGTCCTTTCTACTCCCGCCCCGGCTTGGCGTACCTGCTCACCGGGGCGGTCCCCGAGCGGCAGCTGTCCATTCGTTCCAAGGCCGAGGTGTCCGCGCTGCACATCGAGCGCATCAACGCGCGAGTCCAGCAGGTGTTGCCGGCGCGGCATGAACTGCGCTTCACGAACGGGCGCATGCTCGGCTACGATCGGCTGCTCATCGCGACCGGTGCCAGCTCCATCGCGCCGGCGTTTCCCGGTGCCGACCTGGATGGCGTCGTCGCACTCGACGGAGTGGACGACGCCCGCGACTTCGTGGGCCGCGCGAAGAAGGCGCAAACCGCGGTGGTCGTCGGGGGTGGCAGTACGGCAATCGAACTGGCCGAGGGGCTCCAGGCACGCGGGGTGGAAACGCACTACTTCCTGCGAGGCGACCGCTACTGGGCTCGCGTGCTCGATGAGGAGGAATCTGCGCTGGTCGAGGCGGGCGTCTCCCGGACTCGCGTCACCGTGCATCGGCGCACCGAGATCGTGCGGGCGCTGGGACGCAACGGCAGGGTGGTGGCCGTGGAAACCAATCGTGGCGACACGCTCAAGTGTCAGCTCATTGCCGTCGCGATCGGCGTCCGGCCGCGGGTGGCGCTTGCGCGCGAGGCTGGACTCGAGGTTGATCGCGGCGTCGTGGTGAACGAACGCATGGAAACGAGCGCCGACGACGTGTACGCCGCCGGTGACGTGGCCCAGGTGTTCGATCCGGTCCTGGGCCGCGCGGTCCTCGATACCCTCTGGTCGGCCGCCATGGAGCAGGGCAGGGCGGCTGGGCTCAACATGGCCGGGATCCCGACCGTGTTCCACCGGCACGTGGCGATCAACGTCACCCAGTTGGCCGACATCGTCATCACGGTCATCGGTGACGTCGGCGGTATCGACGATCCTGACCTGGTCACCATTACCCGGGGCCAAAGCGAGGCCTGGGCCGGCGCCGGTACCGGAATCAGCGTGGTCCGGCACGACACCTCCGACCGGATCCGCATCCATCTCGATGGCCGGACCATCCTTGGCGCGGTGATCCTGGGCGACCAGGCGCTGTCGCTGCCGCTCACCCGGCTCATCGCCGAGCGGGCGGATATCACGTCGCTCCGGGACGCGCTCATCGAGCACCCCGAGGCGCTCGCCTCCACCTTGCTGGATTTCTGGCACTCGCTGCATCCCTGGGAGCATGCCCCCTACGACCATCACGCGCGCGTGGCCGACTGAACTGACCTGGGTCGGCCTGACCGTTGCGATCGCGACGGCCCTGTATCTCGTCGTCGCTCGCGAGGGCCTGCCTGCGGCAAGTGGCCTTGTCGGCCACGGCATCGGCATCCTCGGCTTCCTGCTGATGCTCGTGGCTGAGCTCGCGTACACCTGGCGGAAGCGGCCGGAACGCAGCGGCCCCGGTCCACTGCGGCTGTGGATGCAGGCGCACGTGTACGTCGGCATTGTCGGTCCGTACCTCGTGTTGCTGCACACCGCGTTCGAGTTCCGCGGACTGGCCGGCGTACTCACGCTGCTCATGCTCGTGGTCGTGATCAGCGGCATCCTGGGCCGCTTCGCCTACACGGCCGGCTCGGCAGAGCCCGAAGACGCTGCGGTGGCGCCGCGGCCCCTGGCGCTCTGGTACGTCCTGCACGTGCCGTTGAGCGCGGCGATGTTCGCCCTCGCCGTCATGCACGTGGCCGGGGCGCTCTACTACGCCCGCTTGCTCCGGTAGTTCGATGACGCTCCCCACCAACATCACGCGTGGCGGCCTCGTCGCGGCGGCCCTCTCGGTCGGTGCCGTCCTGCTGGCCGGGCTCGTTTGGGGCGGTGCGCTCTTCAGCCCCGGCGGCCTGAGCACGAAGTCCGCTTCGACCGGGGACTTGGGCGGCGTCACCTCCCACGCCGCCCTCGGACGGCGCTGTACCGCCTGTCACGCCTCCCTGACCGGCGGGGAGCCGATGAGCGTCCATTGCCTCGCCTGCCATACGGATACCCAGGCCGATCTCCGCGACAGCACCACCCTGCACGGCGCAATCGACAAGGCGCGCGCCTGCCTGGCCTGTCACACGGAACATGGCGGCCCCGCGGCGAGCCTCGTCAAGGCTGGTGTCGGGGCCGGGGACCACGCCCGCTTCGGCTTCGCACTGGATGCGCACCGAAAGACCGACGGTGGCACCGCCTTCCGTTGTGCCGATTGCCACTCAACCGGCACGTACAGGTTCGACGGGGCCCGCTGCGAAGGATGCCACCGTGACTACCAGCCCAAGTTCGTGGTGGCACACGTGCAGGCGTGGGGCAGCGACTGCATGGCCTGCCACGACGGCACCGACCGGTTCACCCGGGAAAGGTTCAGTCACGACACCACCGCATTCAAGCTGCTGGGCGCGCACCGGCTGGCCACGTGCGTCGCGTGCCATGCCGACGTGCGGACCTTCGCCGGCTTCGCTACCGCGTCCCGCGAGTGCGTCGGCTGCCACCGGAAGGACGATGACCACAAGGGCCGGTTCGGCACCAATTGCGGGTCCTGCCACACCGTCAAGGCATGGAAACCGGCCACCTTTGACCACAAGGCATCGACCGACTGCCTGAGCTGTCACCTGAAGGACGACGACCACAAGGGCCGGTTCGGCACCAACTGCGGATCTTGCCACACCGTCACCGCGTGGAAGCCGGCCACCTTCGACCACAAGGCATCGACCGACTGCCTGAGCTGTCACCTGAAGGACGACGACCACAAGGGCCGGTTCGGCACCAACTGCGGATCCTGCCACACCGTCACCGCGTGGAAGCCGGCGACCTTCGACCACAAGGCATCGACCGACTGCGTGAGCTGTCACCGCAAGGATGATGAACACCGTGGCGAGTTCGGCACCGACTGTGCGGCCTGCCACGGCGTCGAAGCCTGGAAGCCCGCCACGCTCGAGCACACTTTCCCGCTAGATCACGGAGAAAGCGGGGGCGTGGCCTGCAAGGTGTGCCACGAGCCGGGACGCCCGTATCGCGAGTACACCTGCTACGGGTGCCACGAGCACTCGGTGCAGGGGATACTGCGCAAGCACGAGGAAGAGGGCATCAGCGGCGCGCGGCTCAATGACTGCGTGCGCTGTCACGCGACCGGCCGCGAGCACGAGGGCGGCGACCGGGGCGAACACCGGGGCGAAGACGACTGAGCGCCCAGCCCCGGTCAGGGCGACGTAGGTGCCGCGCGTCCCCGGCTGATGCTCCAGACGTAGGCCGCCACCTGGACAACCTCGGTCGAGTCGAGCACCGTTGGGCCCCGCATCGGTCGCGGATCTCCCGCGCGCCCCGCCGCACCCCAACCGGCGTGACGTGTGATGTGTTGCAGCCACTCGTAGGTCCCCGCTCCGAGCTTCCATTTTCCGGTCAGCAGGCCCGGACCATCGAGGGTACCGACGCCCAGCTCTCCGTGGCACGGAACGCACGCGCCCTTGCTGTGATACAGGCGCATCCCCTGCTCCACACCCTCCACGGTCACCCCTGCGGCCAGCGGAACCTCCTGTGCCGCAAGCGCGGCCCCGGACAGGAGCAACGTCAGCAGCGCGCCGATGCCGGCATGCCAGCGGCCAATTCCGATTCTGTTCGCCATGGTCCCCTCCTTGCCTGTGTGGCCCCCGAGCGGAATGGGCCAGGCTCAAGTCTCGGGCAGTCCGCCGGAAGCCTCCGTGAAGTCAGCGGGAAGACATCCTCAGCCGCCCCACCCACTTCTCCACCTCGACCGCGACGAACACCACCGACGAGAGCGCGAGGCACAGGCCCAGCTCGCTCGCCGTGAGCGGCTGCGTCTTGAGCAGGCGGTTGAGTGCCGGGACATACAGAGTCGCCAGTTGCAGCCCGAGCGTCAGCAATACCGCACCGAGGAGCGGAAGGTTGGACCGGAGCCCGATCCGGAACAGCGAGTCCCGCTCCGACCGGATCGCGAGCACATGGCCCAGCTGCGACAGCGCCAGCACCGTGAAGGTCATGCTCTGCCAGTGGGCCGAACCGGTGCGATACGCCCACCACTGCGTCAGAAGCGTCACCCCCCCCATGAGCAGCCCGACCCATGCGACGTGCTGCCACAATCCCCCCGCGAAGACGCCCTCTGAAGGCGGTCGCGGGGGACGGCTCATGATGGCGCGCTCCGCCGGCTCGGCCGCGAGCGCGATGCCGGGAAGGCCGTCCGTCACCAGGTTGATCCAGAGGATGTGGATGGGGAGCAGCGGCAACGGCAGCCCGAGCAGCGGTGCCAGGAAGAGTGTCCAGATCTCACCGGAATTACAGGCGAGGGCGTAGCGGATGAACTTGCGGAGGTTGTCGAATATGCGGCGCCCCTCCCGCACCGCCGCCACGATCGTCGTGAAGTTGTCATCCAGCAGCACCAGCTGGGCAGCTTCGCGGGCCACGTCGGTCCCCGACCGCCCCATCGCGATCCCGATCTCCGCCCGGCGCAAGGCAGGGGCATCGTTGATTCCGTCGCCCGTCATGGCAACGAAGTCGCCCTGCGTCTGCAGGGCCGTCACGATCGCGATCTTCTGCTCCGGCGCGACGCGGGCGAACACCCGGGCGTCCCGTACTGCGTCCTCCAAATGCGCCGGAGCGAGGAGGGCCAGTTCCATCCCCGTGACCACGCGCCCTGGTGCGTCGTCGCCCATGATGCCCAGCTCGCGCGCGATGGCGACGGCAGTCGCAGGATGATCTCCGGTGATCATGACCACCCTGATGCCCGCGGTCGTGCACTGCGCGATCGCGTCCATGGCCTCCGGCCGCGGCGGGTCGCGGAGTCCCACGAGGGCGATCAGCGTGAGCTCGCGTTCCACCGTCTCGGCCGCCGGGTCGCTCGGCAGGCCCGGCAGCCGTCGCGTGGCGATCGCGAGGACCCGAAGCCCGCGCACCGCCATCGACTCCACCGCCGCCGCGATCGCCGGCACGTCGAGCGGTTCGACCCGGTCGCCGACCATCCGGTCGCCGCACAGGGGCAGCACCCGCTCCGGGGCGCCCTTCGTGAACACCAGGATGCCGTCGGCATCCTGGTGCAGCGTGCTCATGCGGCCGCGTTCCGACGAGAAGGGAAACTCGGCCACCCGCGGATGGCGGGCCAGCAGCGCCGCGCGTGCAAACCCGGCCGTATGGGCCGCGTGGAGCAGGGCGGCCTCCGTTGGATCACCGCGCACGATGCCTGTCGCGTCGCGCTCGGCGTCGTGGCTCAGGGCGAGTGCGGTGTGCAGCAGCAGCGCGGCATCGCCCGAAGGCTCCGCGATGTCACCCGCACCCGCTAGTCCGCGCGCATCGCCGGTCGCCTCGACCTGCATGCGGTTCTGCGTCAGCGTGCCGGTCTTGTCGGAGCAGATGACCGTCACCGAGCCCAGCGCTTCCACCGCCGCAAGCCGGCGCACCAGCGCCTGCCGCGCGGCCATGCGCCGGGCGCCCAGGGCCAGTGCCACGGTCACGACGGCCGGAAGCGCCTCCGGAATCGCTGCGACCGCGAGGGAGATCGCCGTGAGCAGCATGAGCACCGGCGGCTCGCCCCGGAGCAGCCCCACGCCGAAGACGATGCCGCACAGCACCAGCACCACGACGGCGAGCCGCCGCGTCAGCTGCCCCAGCCGGCGCTGAAGCGGCGTGCGTCCCTGCTCCTCCTCCCGGAGCATCTGTGCGATGCGCCCGAGCTCCGTCGCCATGCCGGTCGCGACCGCCAGCCCCGATCCGCGGCCGTGCACCACCACCGTGCCCTTGTAGGCCACGTTGCTGCGCTCGCCGATGGGCAGGAAGGCGTCGGGCAGCGGGTCGATGCTTTTCTCGACCGGCATGGACTCCCCGGTCAGCGCGGACTCGTCCAGGCGGAGGCTTGCGCACTCCACCAGCCGCAAGTCTGCCGGCACGATGTTGCCCGCCTCGAGCAGCACAAGGTCGCCCGGGACCACGTCCGCGCCGGCAATCGTCACGTCCACACCGTCCCGCCGTACCCGCGCTTGCGGTGCCGCGAGCGCGCGGAGCGCGGCAATCGCACGTTCGGCGCGATACTCCTGGATGAAGCCGAGCACCGCGTTCAGGACCACGATCGCGATGATGACGATCGTGTCCTGGGGCTCGCCGATGGTGCCCGCCACGATCGCCGCCGCGAGCAGCAACAGGATCATCACGTCGGTGAACTGGTCCAGCAGGATGCGACCGGGGCCGCGGCGGCGGCCCTCGGCGATGAGGTTGGGACCCGTCTCGGCGAGCCGCGCCGCAGCGGCCGCAGCGGCCAGGCCGCCGGGAACCCGCGTGTCGAGGCTGGCGATCACCGATTCGGTGGGGCCGGCATGCCAGGCGGTGCGCGAGGGGGACTCCATCCGTCGAGCGTGCGATCAGTACGACACGAGGGTCTTGAACCCGCCGTATGCCATGCGCTTGGGATCGAACGGCATCGCGTTCGGGCTCATCATGTCCGCCAGTCGCGGGTCGGCCATCACTTTCTTGTTCACCCGGTCCCGGTGCGCCTTCGACTTGTAGGTGATCCAGGAGAAGACCACCGTTTCGCCCGCCTTGAACCTGGCCAGCTTCGGGAACCCGTACCGCGCCTTGAGGTCGTCGCCCACGCACTCGCGGTACTCCAGCGCTCCATACTCCCGCCAGATCTTGCCGGCCTTCTGCGCCACGCGCTTGTAGTCCTTGAGCTTGCGCCGCGGTACCACGATCACGAATCCGTCGACGTATTGCATCGGTCCCTCCAGGAGGAAGCAGTCGGGAGAAGGAAGCTCTCTGCAACAGCGCAATCGCGCAAATTCTGGCGTGCGAAATGTCACACCGCGAAGGTGGCGCTTAACTCCGTGGCAGCCCGCGCGTCGGCAGGGTTGGCAGTCACAATGTCACTCCGGAGACGGAACGATGCGCGCCCCAGCCAGCCTGGCCCTGATCTTCGCCTGTGTTGCCACGCCCCTCATGGGCCAGCAGCACGCCCATGGTGATATGTCTGCGGGCGGGCCCTACGACGCCACGCCTCACCTGCGCGTTACCCCAGTTCGTGCCCCGACTGCCGCCGATTCCGCCCGCGGCAACAGCCTCGTTCGCGTCGCCCGCCAGGCGGTTAGCCGCTATCAGTCGGTCGAGCTCGCGGAGCAGGATGGCTACAAGGTGCGCATGCAGCAGATGAAGCAGGCGAAGGTGTTGCACTACACCAACCTGTCCAACGGGTTCCGCGCGCGGTCGGGCTTCGATCCTGCACGACCCACATCACTGCTCTACCAGCGCGCGCCAGACGGCCAGCTCCAGCTCATTGGCGTCATGTACACTGTCCCCGCCAGCGCCACACTCGAGGAACTCGACGCCCGCGTGCCGCTCGGATTGGTACAGTGGCACCTGCACACCAACATCTGCATGCCGAAGGGCAGGGAGGCTCGTAATCCCGCCGACTTCGTCGGGCGGAACGCAAGGTTCGGCCCCCGCGGCAGCATCACCACCGAGGAGGCGTGCGTGCAGGCCGGAGGCCGCTTCAGGGCCCAGTCATTCGGATGGATGGTCCATGTGAACGTGATGTCCGACGATCCGTGGGCGCCGGGCCAGAAGCACATGCACCAGGGAATGGAGATGGACTGAGCGCGGGCATCCGGCCCGTCACGCTTCAGCCTGGCGGCGGCGCGTCGAATGGGGATGGCTCCGGAGGCTCTGTTGCTCGGCGCGGCGCAATCGCGAACCGTGCGTGAACGCCCCCGATCCGCGAGCCAGCGCGATCCTGACTCCGCTGCGCCGGCACGAGAGCCGAAGGAGCCGTCCCAAAGACGCGCCTGGGCGGGAGCTGGCCCTTACCGTCTCCCGCGCCGGCCCGTACGTTCTCCACTCCCCTCCAATGAGGAGCGGGCCGGTCCTCGGTGCTGCGCTGGACGCTTATGTCCCGCGACGTGCCTAGGTTCCTTGTTGCCACATCGCAGCCGCTCGCCATGAAGGAGTCATGCCCGACCTGAAGTTGATCGGTCCCCTCATTCGCAGTACTCCCGCCGGGCTCAAGCGAGCGCTCGGTCACCCCCGCGCGCTCCCGAACGACCTGCTCAGGGAGGCATCCCGGCGGCTCGGGATCACGGCACTCCTCGTCGCCGTGCTCTGGACGCTGGCCACGATCGCGGACCACCTGGCGATCCGGCAGCAGACCAACGGAGGCCCCCAGTGGCTCGCGATGGGCTCGGACGAGGTGTTCGCCGCCCTGGGGATCTCCGCATCCCTCGCGCTGTTCGTCTTTGCCCGCCGGAACAATCGGGATCCGGCCTTTGTCCTCGATCTCGGACTGGCCTACCTGGTGCTGATCGGGTTCACCCTCAGCATGATGATCCATTGGCACCCGGTGCCCTCGTCCTATGTGGCGTCGCCAGTCATCTCCTGGGTTGGCGCCGCGGTGCTGATCTTCGCGGCGATCCTGCCCAGCACCCCCGCGAAAACGTTCATGGCCGGCCTCCTCGCCGTCTCCATGAACCCCATCGCAATGTTCATTGCGAAGGCGAGAGGAACCTGGGACTTTGGCTCCCCGGCGAATGCGCTGCTCATGCACTATCCCGACTACCTGATTGTCGGCGTGTCGGTCGTGGTCGCGTCCGTCGTGAGGCGGTTGGGGCAGCAGGTCGCGCAGGCGCGCGAAATGGGCAGCTACCAGCTCGGCGAGTTGATCGGCCGCGGGGGAATGGGCGAGGTCTACCACGCCACGCATCGGATGCTCGCGCGCCCGGCAGCGATCAAGCTGATCCGTCCCGAGATGGTCGGTGAGGGCAGCGGCGAGGCCGCGCAGCTGGCGGTCAAGCGCTTTCGGCGCGAGGCGGAAGCGGCGGCCAGCCTCCGCTCGCCCCATACGGTCGAGCTCTACGATCTCGGGGTCACGGAAGACGAGACGATGTACTTCGTGATGGAGTACTTGGAAGGCATGACCCTCGAGGCACTCGTCAGTCGCGAGGGGCGGCTCCCTGCGGGACGGACCATCCACATCCTGCGCCAGGTCTGCGAGTCACTGGCCGAGGCACACGCGTCAGGCCTGATCCACCGCGACATCAAGCCCGCGAACCTTCATGTGGGGCGCCTCGGACTCACCCACGACTTCGTGAAGGTGCTGGACTTCGGCCTCGTCAAGTCGGTGAGGGACAACGGAGCTGAAGCCGCGCACGCCGGGGATGCCGCGCCCTCACTGGCCACGGGCATCGGGCTCACGCCCGGTACGCCCGCCTACATGGCGCCGGAGATGGCGCTCGGCGAGCCCGTCGATGCGCTCGCCGACATTTACGCCGTCGGGTGTGTCGCGTACTACCTGCTCACGGGGCTGCTGGTATTCGAGGCTGACAGTAGCGTCAAGATGATGTTGAAGCACGCCATGGAAACGCCTGTCCCACCGTCGAAGCGGGCCGGAATCGCGGTGCCCGCGGAGCTGGAGCGTCTGGTGCTCGCCTGTCTCGAAAAGGAATCGGCGGATCGACCCCAGGGTGCACTGGCGCTGTCGCGCTCGCTCGCGGCGATTGAGGGAGTGTCCTGGGACGAGGAGCAGGCCGCGCAGTGGTGGCGGGCCAGTGCCACTTACCAACCCCCGATTCCGCCCGTACGTTGACCTTCCACATCAGTTAAGGAGCCGGTCATGCCGATGTACCTTTGGCGCGCATCGTACGCCGCCGATGGGGCGAAGGGTCTGCTCAAGGATGGCGGAACGAAGCGGCGCGACGCCGTGAAGAAGATGGTGGAGTCGGCGGGTGGGAAGCTCCACTCCTTCCATTTCGCGCTGGGCACCGACGACGTGGTCGGCATCGCGGAATTCCCCGATACCGCCACGGCCGCGGCCATGAGCCTCGTCGTCAATGCCAGCGGCGCAGTGAACCTTCACTCGACACTGCTCATCTCACCCGAGGACCTCGACGCCGCGGCGAAGAAGGCGATCAAGTACACGCCGCCCGGAGCGTAGGACTCTCCGTGACGTTCACCCAGAAGGTGGTGGCCACTTCAGCGGTGGTTGAAGTCGCAACCGGCCTCGCGCTGATTGCGACACCGGTCTTCGTGGGCCAGGCGCTCCTGGGCGCGGTGTTGCCCTCTCCGGGGATCATGGTCGCCCGCTGCTTCGGCATTGCGCTACTCGCGCTGGCGCTGGCGGTCTGGCCTGCCGGTGATGGCACCGGCGGCCGCTCCGCCGCGCGCGCCATGCTGCTCTACAACGCACTCATCGCGCTGTATCTCACCCGGCTAGGCGCTCACTGGCACACCAAGGGGATGTTGCTGTGGCCGGCGGTGGCGCTCCACGTTGGCGTGGCGCTGCTGCTGGCCTGGTCATGGCGCAACGTGCGCGACTGACGCCGCTGCTCACCCTGCCGGTGGTCGGCATGGCACGCGGGTACGGCGCACGTCCCTGATGCCGCACGTCCGCATTACCCCATTCGATCCCTCGCTGGCTCCCCACTTCGCCCGTCTCAACCGCGAGTGGATCGAGCGCTGGTTCGTCCTCGAGCCAGCGGACCTCGCCGTCCTGGTCGATCCCGTGTCCGCCATCATCACGCCCGGCGGCATGATCTACTTCGCCCTCCTCGGCGATGAGGTCATCGGCACCTGCGCCGTCATGCCCCATGAATCGGGCGTCCTCGAGCTCGCCAAGATGGCCGTGAGCCCGGCCGCGCAGGGCCGCGGCGTCGGCCGCCTGCTTGGCGAGGCATCCATCGCCTTCGCGCGCCGGACCGACGCGCACACGCTCATGCTCCTCAGCAATTCCCGTCTCGCCCCGGCGCTTCACCTCTACGAATCGCTGGGCTTCCGCCACGCCCCCGTCCCGGAAGGCGTAGAGTACGCACGGGCTGACGTTTACATGGAGCTTCCCCTTCGACCTGTCGCGTAATGCCGCCGGCCGGATCGATGCGGGTAGGGCCGCCTGTCGGGAGTCTCCGGTGTAATGCGGAAATGTTCACGCCAGGTTCACGGTGTCCTGCGGTGACCCGTGACAGTTTGGGTGCCGGCGCGAGTCGCATAATTCAACGCGGAGGAATCATGTCCCGCTCCTTCATTCCCGTCCTCGCCCTCCTCACGCTCGCCGTGCCGCTCGCGGCCCAGCAGCAAGGCGGTGGACCGCCGCAGTCCGGCCGTGGTGTATTCACCGACATAACCCTCACCGCGGCACAGCAGAAGCAGGTCGACTCCCTCTGGACGGCGAACCAGCCCATGCGCGATGCGATGCGCGCGCAGAGGCAGTCAGGGCAGCGGCCCGACTCCGCCCAGATGGCGGCGATGCGTGCGACGCGCGATCAGCACCTGGCTTCATATCGTGCCGTGCTCACGCCGGAGCAGCAGAAGGCCTTCGACAAGAACATCGAGGACATGCGGGCACGCATGGGCGGAATGGGCGCCGGCCCTGGCGCAGGGCAGGGAGGACCTCCGAAGCAGTGACCGTGTTCGGTCAGCGCATGCCTCAAAGGGGAACCTGAGCTGGTGCTGAGGTGAGACAGCCCCCGCCGGGCGCGCCGGCGGGGGGCTGTTGCACTACCATCTGGTGTCAGCTACGGCCCGCGGGTAGCGGCCCCGCCACACATGCCGCCGGACCCCTGGTTGGCTCCCTCCTGATACACGTACCGCGAGATCTGGCTGAAGCGCTGCCCGTTGGGTACGAGCGTCCAGGCGAAATCCTCCCGATACTGGTTTCCTGCCTCTCCCCCGATGAAGAAGCCGCGCACGACGTGCGGGTTCCCGGGGATCGCAGTGGCGGTATACACCTGGACATCGCCCGAGCCGGGCGGATCCTCGTCCGTGATCTGGATCGTGTTCGGGCCGGTCACCGCGAGTGTGAGCTGCGCCTGACCGTACTCGGGCGGGAGGCAGGCCCAGCGCTGGAGGAAGGTGCCGGTCCAGTCCTGGATGCTCCCCGTGTCACCGCAGGGGATCTCGATGTTCGAGTCGGGCAAGTTGGTGGACTGCCCGCCCGTGTTGGTGAAGACGGCACCCGTCACCGCGACCTGCGACCGCGAGGATGAAAATCCCCAGATGGACGCGAGTGAGCCCCGGTTGCCCGACGTGACGACTGCCACGTTACCGTCGAGGCTGTAGCCGCAGGCGTTGGCGACGGCGTTGCCGGTCCCGGTCGCGACCTTCATTTGGAGCGGGCTCGCTGCGTCAATCGTCACCGCAGTGGTGTTGCCGGTCAGCACCTCGGTGAAAGTACCCGAGCCGGAGAACTCACGCCCCGTTTCCGTGAGCGTGAAGTTCATCGTGCCGGCGAAGCTGCCGAGTCCGCCAAGGGTCTCGATGCTGAGCGTCACCGTGCCGCCGAAGCCCGGTCCCGCGTTGGCCGGTGCGTCATTGAAGGTCGCGTGTCCCGAGAGCGTTGTCTCGTTCAATCCGTCTCCGTTGCCATCGTACGGGACGTTGAAGTTGTACGAGTTTGCGGGTGCGCCGGGCGCCAGGTCGGGAGTGAAGCTGAGGTCCTCGCTGCCGGGAGCGCCCGGACTGAGGAGCGCGGGCAGGAGCGCCTCGAATCCGCCCAGCCGGGGAACGATGACGTTGACGCCGGTCTCCGTGTAGTCGGCGAGTGCGACCGCATCGGGCGGGAGGCCCTCGGACGGGGAGCCGCCGTCACCGCAGTCCGCGAGCAGCAGTAATGCGAACACGATGAAGACGCGGCGCATGGCTCGTCCTCCCATTGCCAGGGGCACGGTGACGGAAGCGATCGGAACTGTCGGGGGCTACGGGACGATAATGCAGCGCGGGGGGAGGGTCGTCAATGCGCCCCTCACGTCGGGGTCAGTGCATTCCGCAGGGCGTCGGGCCAGCCGTCATTGTGGACGATTCGCGCGCGGGTCGCCGCCCGGAGCCGGATCAGGGGCTGAAGTCTTCGCAGGGCGAGTCGCCAGGGATTCTGTGGCGTGAGTTCCGCCTCCGGCCCATGGAGTGCCAGTGCGCCGCGGCGGAAATGCAGCAGCTGCAGGTCCCGGTTCACCGCATCGACGGCCGCATCGAACACATAGGTCGCGGCGCTCGGCCCGGCCAGGATCTCGAGCACCGTGAGCGGACCCACCGGTACCAGCAGGAAGGGCGCCCAGTGCCCGGGCAGCGGTGACGGTGAATCCATCGAGTCACGGTCGGGATCGAGCAGCTGGACCAGCCCGAGCCGCGGCTCACCATCACGGGCCCGGTCGAGTAGCGCCGCCGCGCACCCGGCACGGGCAGGCGCGCTCCATTGCGCCACCATCGCGTCGAACCCGGGTAACTGCGGTCGTGCCACGCCGAATCCGTCGGCGAACGCTGCACTCCCCGTGAGCGAGGCCAGCAACTGGCCCTGCGCATGGCGCTGCTCCGCCACCGCGTGGCAGAACTCGTCGCGTCTCCGCGCCAGCCGGCCCACGACGGTGCGCGCACCGTCACGCGTCTGGAGCACGACGGCCGGCGGGTCGTCCGACGTTTCCAGCGCGCTCAGCGCGCCAAGCGGAAGCTGCCATGGGTCAGCGTCCGCCGGGACAACGGTCACGTGCGTCTGGTACACCTGGAATTCCGCGGGGCGCGCAGTGCCACCGTCGAGCACGGCGCCTTGGAACACTTCCGGCATGGAGATGCCATGGGCCAGCAGCCCCGCGACCCGGGCCCGGCTTCGCGAGCGGGACAGCTCTGCGGCGAACGTGTCGAAGCGCCGGCCGAGTTGCGAGAGCACGAGGAGGCCCGAGGGCCAGCAGTCGAGCTCGATGCGGTAGTCCGCGGAACGCATGGCGTCGGCATCCAGAAACGCGACGGTGACCGGGCCTACCCTGAGGTCGTCGTCACCGATCACCGCCTCGGCCGTGCCCTGCGCCGTGGTGGCGCCGCCGGCATCGTGGAGCGCGAAGGCCGCAGGGGCCCGGCGCGTCTCGTCGCTCATCTCACGGACCGTAGGGCTTGCCGCACTCCGGACAGAACTTGGGTGAGCCGTCGGCCTGGGCCCCGCAGTGCTGGCACGCGCGCTTGGCCGCGATGGAGGTGCCGCATTCCGGGCAGAACTTTCCGCCCTGCGTCTTGGCGCCACACTGCGGACAGATCGCGGACGACACCTGCGCCAGGTCGCGTTGGCCGAGGTAGTCCACGCTGCGCGCCTTGGCCTGCGCCTGCTCCCGCGCAGCCTGCGCCTGCGCCGAGGCGATCTCCTCGTCGAGGTCCGGCGCGCAGCCCTCGCAGAGGCCGGCCTTCTTGTTCCAGCAGACCGGCTCGCACACCCAGTTGCCGCAGCGGGTGCACTGCTTGAAGATGGGGCTGATCTCGCGCACCGCGGCGTCGAGCGCGGAGTCGTGCTGGGATCCCGCCACCATCGACTGCAGTTGGTCGGTGGTCTGGGCGGCGCGGCCGAAGATGCCGCCGAGCAGTGAGGCCGCCACGTTCGCGGCCGCCGAGGCCGCCCCGAGCTTGTTTGCCTCGAAGGTCGACATGTACCCGTTGCCGCACTTCTCGCACATGAACTTGAACTGGAAGCCGCGCTGCGAGGACAGGTCCTGGTAGTTGTTGGTGAACGGGATCTTCGCCATTGAGAGGACTCCTTTGCCGCTAACCTGCGCCGCGCGGGGCGGGCCGTCAAGCGCCGTGGACTTGTGCGAACCGGGATCATCCTGCACTCTCCATCGGCTTCGCGTGCCGCGAAGCCGAAGGGGAGTAGCCCATTCTCGCCGCCTTGCGTGAGGCGGATCCACCGTTCCAGGAGGGTTCATGCGCCGCGCCACCCAGGTCCTCGCGTTGTGTACCATCGCCGCACTCGGCTGCGCCAAGACGGAGAAGCCGCCCGCGGAGCCGGCCGGGGGGCCGGCCGCCGAGCCGGCCGCCCAGGCGCCCATGGCTGCGCCCGCTCCCGCCGCCATCTCGGCGGCCGATGTGGCCGGTAAATGGAACGTTCGGGTTGCGCGCATTGGCTCCGATAGCATGGTTCTCACGATGGTCTTGGACGCCACCGGCGACCCATCGAGCTGGACGTTCAACTTCCCCGGCCGTCCGCCCGTCCCGGTCTCCGTCACGATGAACGGCGACAGCATCATGACCAGCGCCGGACCCTACGCGAGCGTGCTGCGCAAGGGCGTGAAAGTTTCGACCAACGGCGTCATGCGCCTGCTGGATGGCAAGCTCGTGGGCACCACAACGGCGCACTATCAGGTCAGCACCGCCGACTCTGTGGTGACGCTCAGCACCCTGGGAACGCGCGCGCCCTGATTTGTTGCCGCCGCAGGACCGGGGGCGACGGCACCGGTTGCCGTCGCCCCACGTCCATCCCGGGTGACGCCCCGTCGCTGGTGGGTGACATCCGGCAGCCTCTCAGCCCTCATCCCCGCCTTGTCGCTGTTCCTCCTGGCGCCGTCGGTGTTCCTCTTCACGATGTTGTCGACCGCGGCATACCCCATGCTTCTCCGCCTCCTACCTCACTCCGGAGGCCCGCATGGCGGCCAGCACAGCGCTCCTCTCCACCATCAGCCGTCTCGCTGTCTACGCCGCCGCACTCATCGTCCTCGCGACGGCGCGCCTTCCCCAGCCCCGTATCGACACGTCAGCGAGCACCGTACGGACCGCCGCGCCCGCCGCCCCCGCGGCGAATGCCGCCTGGCGTCTGGCGCTCGCGGGCATCCTGCTCATGGGCGTCGTCCTCGACATCCACCGCCGGAGGCAAGTATGGCATTGAAGAACTCTGCTCCAGTCGGTGGCGGTCTCCGGGCGAAGTTCAACTGGGTTACTCAGGCCGGCGCGAGCACGCTCAAGAGCCTTCCGTTCGGTGCCGCCGTGGGTGTCGTGGCATCCGGCATCGTGCTTTGGCTAGCGCCGCGCCTGATTCCCGAAGGCTGGAGCGCCGAGGCGGTGATCAGCCTCGGCATGGGAGGCGGTATCGTTGTGCATCGCCTGCTCGAAGGCACCCTCGGATGGTTCATCGAGCCTATGCGGCGCCACCTCGGTTCGCGCTGGGAAGCCTGGATCCAGCTCGGCAAGCTCGACGGCTACCGGAAGCGCGGGCTGCTCCCCGGCGAGCAGGCTGAGGTGCTCACTGCTCGCATCGTGCAGGATGACATCAACGCGAAGGGGCGCGGACGACGCTGAGTGACTCCGCCCGGCGCCCACGCCCCAATGCCCCCGGGGACAGATTCGCACTCTGAGGGGGACTGAACCACGCTGTCTCTGCGGGCCCCCGCTACGGCGCCGTCCCACCGCGTTGGGCAGGCTCGGCTCCTTCGCCGCCGGCCGTCAGGGAGGCGCGGCCCGCGCCTTCGCGCGGTACGAGCCCGGCCCCACCCATCACGCCCATGAGGGAGGGGACGTTGAGCGAGTCGGCCAGGCCCGACGGCACCACCATGAGCGAGCCCCGCTTGACGATGCTCTCGTAGAGCATGTTCATCGCGCGCAGGTTCATGGCCGCCGGGTGGTCGCGGTAGGCGTCCGCTGCCTCGACGAACTTGTGCGCGATCTCGGTCTCCGCCGTGCCGAGGATGATGCGCGCCTGCCGCTCCCGCTCCGCCTGGGCCTGGCGGGACATCGCGTCCTCGAGCGCGGCCGGAATGATGACGTCGCGGATCTCCACCGACTGCACCTGGATCCCCCAGTTCGCCATCTTCTGCTCCAGCGCCACCTTGAGCCCGTGGCCGAGTTCCACGCGGGACTGGATCAGTTCCGCGAGATCGTGCTTGCCGATGGCGTCCCGCAGCGCGGTCTGCGCCGAGAGGATGACCGCCTCGTTGTAGTCCTGGACCTCCAGCGCGGCCCGCTCGGCGTCGCGCACAATCCAGAACGCGATGGCATCGACGTTCACCGGCACCGTGTCGCGGGTCAGGCACGATTCGGCGCCGAACGCCGCGGTCCGGATCCGCTGATCGATGATGTAGGCCACTCGGTCGAGGACCGGCACGATGGCGAAGTACCCGGGCCCGCGTAGGCCCCGGTAGCGGCCGAGCCGCAAGAGGACCGCCTTCTCCCACTGGTCGGTGTACTTGATCGAGGCGGCAAGGAGCACCCCCAACCCTGCACCCGCGACCGCCGCCAGCGGGGGCGCGACGCCGGCGAGGAAGAGGCCGCCGGCCAGCCCGGCCGCACCAACCAGCCCCGCGGCGAGAGCGGCGAACGAATATCGAGTGGCGCTTGGCCTGTGACTGGTCATGTGCGTTTACCTCGCGAAAGGAAAAGTCAGCCGGCGTTCTGCCAGCGGTCGTATCACCGTGTCCGCGCGGGCCGGACATTGTCGTACTGCCGGGGGGCGGCACGCGGGCGGATCGCCCGCGGATGGGGCGGCGGTTCCAGAAACGGGCTCCGCGCCTCGCCCAGCTCGATCGGCAGCGCCACCCGCACCAGGACGGTCAGGACGAACAGGCCGAGGGCCCAGATGCCGGCGGTGACGCACAGCTCGACCCAGGTCGGGGTGTACTCGACGATCTCTCCCAGGGGCGAGGGGATGAAGCCCGGGATCACCAGTCCGATCCCCTTCTCGACCCAGATGGCGACGAAGAGCGTGGCACAGGCCGGCATCAACCAGCGCGGGTTGCGGCGCACCGGGTGAATCATGAGCGCAAACGTCGCCACGACGTTGAGGGCGATCGCGGTCCTGATCCACGGCACGAGCGCGTGGTGCTCGCCGAGGCCGAAGAAGAGATACCGCGCGCTGACGCTGTGATGCGTGGGGAAGTAGAACTCGAAGACGAGATCGGAAAACAGCATCACCAGGTTGATCTGCGCCGCCACCGTGGTGGCCGTGGCAAGCTTCGACATGGCCACATCCGAAATGGTGTACTTGCTGGTCGACCGGATGAACCCAAGCAACAGGATCATGAATGCGGGCCCGGCCGTAAAGGCCGAGGCCAGGAAGCGGGGCCCAAGCAGCGGCGAGTTCCACAGAGGGCGGGACGGTGGGGCCGCGAAGAGAAATGCGGTAATCAAGTGAATGCTCACCGCCCACACGACCGAGAGGTAGATGAACGGTACGTACTTCTTCTTCGAAGGCTCGCGCCCGGTGAAGTGGCTGTAGAGGATGTAGAACGGGATGGCGAGGTTCAGCACCAGGTAGCCATTCAGCGCAATCACATCCCACGCCAGCATGGAGCTGGGCCAGTTCAGCAGGCCGATCACCGGCGTGAGGCGCCACCACTTCCAGGGAAATCCCGGGCTGTTGGCCGTGACGAAGCAGAGGCACATGACCAGGGCAGACACCGCGACCCCCTCCGCGATGAGAACCGCCCGGCTGAAGTCGACGTCGTGCAGGATGTAGGCCGGCATCACCAGGATCACCGCCGCCGCCGCCACCCCCACGAGGAACGCCATGTTGGAGATATACAGTCCCCAGCTCACATGGTCATTCATCCCCGTGACGATGAGCCCATGGCTGGCCTGGACGAGGTAGGCATAGCCCCCGACCAGCATGATCGCCGTCAGGCTCCCCATCCAGAGATGGTAGCGACGGTCGCCGGAGGTCGCCGCACGCAGCGCGCTCGAGAAGAAAGCTCGGAGATGCATGGTCGCTCAGTCGATGAAGTACCAGAAGCGAGGCTCCGTCGCGAGCTCTTCCTTCAGACGGAAGACCTGCTTGTGCGCCAGGACCCAGCGGATCTCGGAATCGGGATCCAGCAGGTTGCCGAAGACTCGTGCCCCAGTGGGACAGGCCTCGGCACAGGCCGGCAGCCGGCCCTGCCGGGTCCGATGGATGCAGAAAGTGCACTTCTCGACGCAGCCCTGTTTGCGGGCACGATTCCCGAGGTAGTGCTGGTTGGAGTTCACTTCCTCGGTGGGCACCTCGGGCACGCCCCAGTTGAAGCGCCGGGCCCAGTAGGGACAGGCGGCCATGCAGGCGCGACACCCGACGCACCAGTTGTAATCGATCACCACAATGCCATCGGGCTCCTGCCAGGTGGCGCCCACCGGACAGACCGGGACGCAAGGCGGGTTGGCGCACTGGAAGCACTGGGTTCCCAGATAATAGTGTCCCTCCGCTGGTACCTCGTGCTGGTAGGTCGCATCAGCATTGTTGAGATCGACGACGCCGTTCTCCTTCTCGAAGATGCGGATGTACTGCGTGTCCGCCTGGCGGTCCAGATTGTTCTCGTTGATGCAGGCCTCGACGCAGCGGCGGAACCCCTGGCATTTCGAAATGTTGAAGGCGTAGCCGAAGAGGACTCCCGGCACCGCATCCGTGGTGTCGATGGTGACATCTTGGTTATGGAGGAGCTTGGCGAGGCGCTCGAGCCGCTGGACAGTCTCGGCCCGCTCCTCTGCGGTCATGCGGCGATAATGCTTCTGGGTGAACTGCTCCCATTCGAGAATCTTGAGCTCGCGCTCGTCGGGTGTCGCCGCGTTGAGCGGCGCGCACGCGCCCACCGCAGCAGCGCCGGCGGCCAGGCCGCCAAGAAGGAGGCCCATCGCCTCCCGCCGATCGACCCGTTTCTGCAGCACGGTGCCGTCGTCGGCGCTCCCGGGCATCTCGGGGGTGCGGTTTGTACTCATTGGTCGTGGTCCCTGGTTCGCTCGAGCCGCCCGCGCGTTCCTTTCGGGTTACGGGCCATTCGGCCCTCCCTTGGCCACGTCTGACGCAGCCCCCTTCGCCGGCCCGGCCCCACCCATCACGCCCATGAGGGAGGGGACGTTGAGCGAGTCGGCCAGGCCCGACGGCACCACCATGAGCGAGCCCCGCTTGACGATGCTCTCGTAGAGCATGTTCATCGCGCGCAGGTTCATGGCCGCCGGGTGGTCGCGGTAGGCGTCCGCTGCCTCGACGAACTTGTGGGCGATCTCGGTCTCCGCCGTGCCGAGGATGATGCGCGCCTGCCGCTCCCGCTCCGCCTGGGCCTGGCGGGACATCGCGTCCTCGAGCGCGGCCGGAATGATGACGTCGCGGATCTCCACCGACTGCACCTGGATCCCCCAGTTCGCCATCTTCTGCTCCAGCGCCACCTTGAGCCCGTGGCCGAGTTCCACGCGGGACTGGATCAGTTCCGCGAGATCGTGCTTGCCGATGGCGTCCCGCAGCGCGGTCTGCGCCGAGAGGATGACCGCCTCGTTGTAGTCCTGGACCTCCAGCGCGGCCCGCTCGGCGTCGCGCACAATCCAGAACGCGATGGCATCGACGTTCACCGGCACCGTGTCGCGGGTCAGGCACGATTCGGCGCCGAACGCCGCGGTCCGGATCCGCTGATCGATGATGTAGGCCACTCGGTCGAGGACCGGCACGATGGCGAAGTACCCGGGCCCGCGTAGGCCCCGGTAGCGGCCGAGCCGCAAGAGGACCGCCTTCTCCCACTGGTCGGTGTACTTGATCGAGGCGGCAAGGAGCACCCCCAACCCTGCACCCGCGACCGCCGCCAGCGGGGGCGCGACGCCGGCGAGGAAGAGGCCGCCGGCCAGCCCGGCCGCACCAACCAGCCCCGCGGCGAGAGCGGCGAACGAATATCGAGTGGCGCTTGGCCTGTGACTGGTCATGTGCGTTTACCTCGCGAAAGGAAAAGTCAGCCGGCGTTCTGGCCAGCGGTCGTATCACCGTCTCCGGACGGGCCGGGCCTCCTCGTACCGCGGACGCGTGGCGCGCGGGCGGACGGCTCGCGCCTCGGGCGCCTGTTCCAGGTAGGGACTCCGCACCTCGCCCAGCTCGATCGGCAGCGCCACCCGCACCAGGACGGTCAGGACGAACAGGCCGAGGGCCCAGATGCCGGCCGTGACGCACAACTCGACCCAGGTCGGGGTGTACTCGACGGTCTCGGCCAGGGGCGAGGGAATGAAGCCCGGGATCACCAGCCCGATCCCCTTCTCGATCCAGATGCCCACGAACAGCGTGGCACAGGCCGGCATCAGCCACCGGGGATTGTGCCGCAACGGATGGATCATGAGGACGATGGTCGAGGCGGCATTCAGCGCGATCCCGGTCCAGATCCAGGGCACCAGGGCGTGGTGCTCGCCAAGGCCGAAGAAGAGATAGCGCGCGTTGATACTGTGATGGGTTGGCGAGTAGAACTCGTAGAACAACTCGGAGATGAGCATGACCAGGTTGATCTGCGCCGCGGCGACAACGACCAGCGCGAGCTTGGAGAACGCGCCATCGGCGATGGGGTATCGTGTAGTCCGCCGGACAAAGTGCAGCAGCAGGATCACGAATGCCGGCCCGGCCGTAAAGGCCGAGGCCAGGAACCGGGGTCCCAGGAGCGCCGAGTTCCAGAACGGTCGGGACGGCAGCCCCGCCAGGAGGAATGCGGTGACCAGGTGAATGCTCACCGCCCACATGGCCGAGATATACATCCACGGGAGGTACTTCTTCTTGGCCGGCGAGCGGCCGGCGTAGTGGCTGTAGAGGATGTAGAACGGGATGGCAAGATTGAGCGCCAGGTAGCCGTTCAGCACCAGCACATCCCACGCCAGGAGCGACCGCGGCCAGTTCAGATAGCCGATGCCAGGTACGAGGTGCCACCCGGCAAAGGGGTTGCCGATGTCGACCACCACGAACCCGAGTGCCATGACCAGCGCCGCCACGGCGACGCCTTCCGCCATCAGCACCGCACTGCCGAAGTCGACGTCATGCAGGATATACGCTGGCAGGACCAGCATCATGGCAGCCGCGGCCATCCCGACGAGAAAGGTGAAGTTCGAGATGTAGAGTCCCCAGCTCACATGATCGCTCATTCCCGTGACGCCGAGCCCATCGCGCAACTGGACGAAGTAGGCATACCCCCCGACCAGCATGATCGCTGTCAGGCTCCCCATCCAGAGATGGTAGCGGCGGTCGCCGGAGGTAGCCGAGTCCAGCGCGGTCAGCAGAAATGGCTTCAGGTGCACGGTCGCCTCAGTCGGTGAAGTACCAGAAGCGAGGCTCCGTCTTCAGTTCTTCCTTGAGCCGGAAGATGCGCTTGTTCGCCAGGACCCAGCGGATCTCCGAATCGGGATCCAGCAGGTTGCCGAAGACCCGTGCCCCGGTGGGACAGGCCTCGGCACAGGCCGGCAGCCGGCCCTGCCGGGTCCGATGGATGCAGAAGGTGCACTTCTCGACGATGCCCTTCTTGCGGGCGCGGTTGCCCAGGTAGTGCTGGTTGGGGTTCACCTCTTCGGCGGGCACCTCGGGCGTGCTCCAGTTGAAGCGCCGGGCCCAGTAGGGGCAGGCGGCCATGCAATAGCGGCACCCGATGCACCAGTCATAGTCGACGACCGTGATGCCATCGGGCTCCTGCCAGGTGGCGCCGACGGGGCAGACCTTCACACACGGCGGATCGGCGCACTGGAAGCACTGGGTCCCGAAATAGAAGTGGCCCTCCGCCGGCACCTCATGCTGAAAGGTCGCATCGGCATGGTCCAGATCGATTTCACCGTCCTCCATCTCGAAGATGCGGATATACTGGGTGGCGGCCTGGCGGTCGAGGTTGTTCTCGTTGATGCAGGCCTCGACGCAGCGGCGGAACCCCTTGCATTTCGAAATGTTGAAGGCGTAGCCGAACTCCACTCCGGGCTGCGCGCCAGTGGACTGGATCGTCACGTCCACGCCGCGCTGCAGCTTGGCGACACGCTCGAGTCGAGCGATCGTCGCCGCCCGCTCTTCCTCCGTCATGAAGCGGTAGTTGCCCTTGATGTACTCCTGCCAGGCCAGGAGTTTGACCTCACGCTCCTCGTCCGTCTCGGCGCTGAGCGGGGCACACGCACCCAGCGCCTGGCTGCCGATGACCACCCCCCCCACAAGCATGCCCAGCGCGCCCCGGCGGCCGACCGGTTTCTGCAGCATGGAGCGGTCACCAGCGCGATCCGGCGTTTCCGCAGCGGCGTCGTCGCTCATGGACCATGGCTCCCTGTGCGCTCGATCTGCGGCGCGCGGAAGGGGATGAGCGCCTGGACGGCCGGTTTGTGGGGGTCGTGGCAATCGGTGCAGGCCATGACGACGCGCCGCCCCTCCCAGCCGTCGAGCCGCTTCCCGTGACCGCCGCCGGCCCACGCGTCGACCTGCGCGAAGTGGCATTGCGCGCACAGCCGGTAGCTCTCGCCCAGGGCGGCGTGCTCGCCGCGCTCCAGCGTCAGCACCTCGACATCATCGCTCGAGTGGCAGGTCGAGCAGACGGCGCCGGTCAGGTCCGGGTGCAGCGGCTTGATGTTCTGATGCGCGTCGCCGATGCGCTTGTTCTCCATCACGATCTTCTGCCCCTGATGGCACGAGGTGCAGGGATACTGATTGAGGGACGCCGCCCGGGAACGCAGCGCGATCGGCAGCGTGACGGTCCCGAACATGCGCGAGTGGCCGGCCTCTGGAGCGGCGCTGCGCAGGGCGACCTCGAACGGGCGGTTGCCCGGCCCCTTCCAGCGTTCGACCGGGATTGCCTGCACCGTCCCGAGCATGCCCGGCTCCAGGGTCGCATTGCGGGCCGCGGTCGCGGAGTCGACCGTCGCCATCGCGGTGTCCAGCGGCGGCTGGTCCGAGCGCACTTGGCGGCCCTCGCGGCAGGCGGTGGCCAGCCACGCCGCTGCGCCGCAGGCGGCCGCGGCACCCCGACGCACCCGCCTCATTGCGTGCCTCCGGTTCCGGCCGCGGCGTCCGGCGCCGGGCGGGTGAAGACCCCCGCCTCGGGGTCGAACGCAACGTGGCATTGACGGCAGCTGGCCCACTCCGGGTGCGACGTCCGGATTTCAGCGACCGCGGAGGGGCCCGAGTGGCAGGCGAGGCAGTTTTCCCGGAACTGCAGTGGGTGCGGGATCGGGGGCGGGCTGCCGTCCGCTGTCTTCGGGGGCAACTGTGGCCAGACCGACGTGGCCCATGTGAGCGAGGCATTTGCCCGCGGAGGGCCGCCGCTCGCACCGTGGCACAAGGGACACCGTGCGTTTGGCTGCGCGATCGGAATCGCCACGCCCATGAGCGAGTCCTCGCCCACGTGGCACTGCAGGCAGTTGCCCCGCTCGGGATGCGGCGTCACCGGCACGTACGCGTCAAACCGTTTCGAGAAGCCACCACGTTGGTGGCAGGTCCGGCAGGCATCGGTCCGGAACTCCTCGGGCGTGACGGCATGCGCGATCCGCGGTGGCGCACCCGGATAGGCCCGCAGGAACCGATGGGTCTTGAGGTTGCGCGGGTGGGCGGTGCGCTCCCGTCGGGCGCCGGGGTCGATCGCCACCGTGCCGGGCGTCGTGCGGAACACCTGCGCCTCGGCGCGGATCGGCTCGCCCGGCGCCGCCAGCAGGGCGACGGCGACCGGTGCGGGCTCCGGTCGCCGCGCCGCGGGCACGCGCTTCACCATGACGCTCAGGGCGAACACCGCTGTGACCGCCGCCGCGATCAGGAAGAGTCGCAGCGCGAGCGCGGTCGGGTCCCGGTCCGGCGAGCTCATGCGCCACCGGGCGCGGACACGCGCTCCAGGCGCACGACGCAGGTCGCGGCATCGGGCTGCCCGGACAGGGGACAGCAGGCGTCGAGCGTAAGCCTGTTGACCAGTCGCGACTCGTCGAACCACGGCGCGAAGAGCTGGCCGCGCGGGGGCTGGGAGCGGTAGTCGATGCGGGCCTCGATCTCGACCGAGCCGCGGCGGCTCACCAGCCGGACGGTCTCGCGGTTACGGATGCCGAGGTCGCGCGCGTCGTCGCTGTTGATCTCAACGTAGGCATGCGGGAGCGCGTGATGCAGCGCGGGGATGCGCTGCGTCATCGACCCCGCACCCCACTGCTCCAGCACGGCGCCGGTCGTGAGCCATGACGGATACGCCTTGTCCGGCGACTCGGCGGGTGGCTGGTAGGGCCGCAGCCAGATCCACGCCCGGTGGTCCGCGTGACCGTAGAAGTCGAACCCTCCATGAGCGCGATCGGCGGCGGGGTCGGTGGTAGTGTTGTAACGCCAACGGGTCTCGCGTCCCGCCACGTACGGCCACATCACCCCCGGCTGCGCCCGCAGCGCGGCGATGGGAGGCAGTGCGCTGGGCGGCTCGGCATGGAACCGGCCGTACTCTTCCCAGATCTGCTGGACGTGACTGGCCGGAGCGTAGGGGAAGAGATTCCCGAAGCCGAGACGACGTCCGACCTCGATCAGTTGCCAGGCGTCGCCGGTCGCGTCGCCCGGCGGCGCGACGAGCCGCTCGAAGTACTGCGCCCGCCGCTCCGCGTTCGCGTAGATGCCCTCGCGCTCGAGCCACATCGCCGCGGGAAGGACGACGTCCGCCACGTCCGTCGTGGGGGTGGGATACGCCTCCGACACGACGATGAAACGGTCGCCCTTGGCCGCGGCGCGGCGATAGCGGTCCAGGTTGGGCAGGCTGACCATCGGATCGGTCGCCATGATCCAGAGAAAGCGGATGTCGCCCGACTCGAGCTGGCGGAACATCGAGAGGGCAGGGGCCGTCGGCTTGGCATCGATCCGCTCTACCGGCACGCCCCAGATCTCGGCCGCGCGGCGGCGGTCCGCCTCGTTCTGTACCACGCCGCGCGGGAGCGTCTGGGTCAGGGTGCCCGCGTCCTGAACGGCGTTCCCGCCACTCGGCTGTCCCGTGGTCGCAAAGGGGCAGTTGCCAGGCGAGGCGACTTTCCCTACCAGCAGGTGGATGTTGTAGAGCAGGTTATTGAGCCAGGTGCCGCGTACGTCCTGGTTGACCTCCCGGCCCCAGACGGACATCACCTTGCGCTGGGGATCACCGTAGAGCGACGCGAGCCAGCGGATGCTCGCCGCGGAGAGGCCGGACAGTTCCTGGGCGCGCTCCGGCGTGTAGTCGGCGAGGAACCTCACGTACTCGTCCCAACTGGCGTCCGTGGCGTCGTCCCACACGAGGGCACCGTCGGTGAGGCCATAGCCGATGTCCGTCTTGCCCCGCTTGAAGGCGACGTGCTGGGTCACGAACTCGCGCTGCACCCATTTCCGGGTCACGATCTCGTTGCAGATGGCGTTCGCGACTGCCAGCCCCGCGTGCGGCGCGTGGAGCAGGGAATGGTCGCACGCATAGCTGGTGCGCGTGGTGCGGGTGGCTACGTCGACGATACGGACCGCGGGGTTGGCGCGCTTGCGGTCCAGCATCCGGGAGAAGAGCACCGGGTCGGTTTCGGACAGGTTGACGTCCCACAGCACGATGACGTCGGCATGCTCGATGTCTTCGTAGCAGCCGATCGCGCCGTCCAGGCCGAAGCTCCCCTGGAGGCCGGACATCGCGCTCGCACCGAAGAGACGGGTGCTGCTTTCGATGTTGTTCGTGCCCAGCGCACCCTTGAAGAGCTTCGACGCGACGTATGCGTCGGTGATGGACCATTGCGCCGAGCCATAGAGGGCCACGCTGTCCTTGCCGTGCTGCTGGGTCGCCTCCTTCAGCTTCCGCGCCACCAGGTCGAGCGCGTCGCTGAGCGGCACCTCGACCAGGGTGCCGTTGCGGCGCACCAGGGCGCGCCGCATGCGGTCCGGCCCGGAGAGCGCCTGCACCGAGTTGTAGCCCTTCACGCAGGCCAACCCCTTGCTGACCGGAGAGTCGGGGTCGCCCTTCACGGCCACCGCTCGGCCGTTCTCGACGCCGATGAGCAGCCCGCAGCCGACGCCACAGAGGCGACACGGCGCCTTCTTCCAGGCCGGGGCAGGTTTCCGGTCGCGGGGCAGGGCAGCGGCGGCAAGCGCCGTCCCAGGGACGGCGGCGGATGCGGCGGTGGCGGCCGACATGGCCGCCACCTTCAGGAAGAACGTCCTCCGATCGACCGGTTTCACGAACACCTCCGGCGAGGAGAGCAGCGGTGACCCTTAGCAGTAGGAAAGCCCCGGCACCCGCCGGATCCGACCACCGCCAGCGAACTGGACTGCAACTACTTGAATGGACCGAGTGCAACCTGGCACGCGGAGAGGCAGGTCTCGCAGCGAACATCGCGAAGGCGGACTGAAGGGATGGGGAACGATTGATGAAGGTTTGTTCAATCGGCGGGCGTGACGGCACGCTCCGCAACCTGTTCCCCGTCCCGCGTCCTGTATAGCATTGGGCCCATGCCCCGCACCGCGACGCCTCGACCGACACTGCGCCAGGAGAAAGCCCGCTGGGCCGTCGGTCACCTCCTCATCGGCGTCGATGAAGTCGGGCGCGGCCCGCTTGCCGGGCCCGTTGTCGCTGCGGCGGTCGTCTTTCCCGCCCACGTCAAGCGCATTGCCGGGCTTCGCGACTCCAAGCTGCTGAGCGCCGCCCAGCGGGAGTGTCTTATCCCCCGCATCCGCGCGCGTGCGCTCCGCATCGCCGTCGCGGCCGCCTCCGTCCGCGAGATCGACCGGTTCAACATCCGCGTCGCCACCGCCATCGCGATGCGCCGCGCCGTGCGCCGGGTGCTCGATGGCCTCGACGCCTGGCAGATCCTGGTGGACGGCCTGCCGTTCCCCGAGTTGGGATATCCGCACGAGGCGCTGGTCGACGGCGACGCGCACTGCGCCTCCATCGCCGCTGCCGGGGTCGTCGCCAAGCAGGTCCGCGATGAGCTCATGCGCCGCCTGGCGCGGCGGCATCCGGTCTATCGGTGGGAGACCAACATGGGGTACGGTACCGAGGAACATCAGCAGGGTATTCGCGACCATGGGCCCTGCATTCATCACCGCCGAAGCTTTGCCCCCGTGGCCCAAATGAGTCTCTGGTAGACCAGGCCCCGCTCACCGCTCACCGCTCACGCCGTTGCTGTTCCTCCTCACCCAGTCGCGGTTCCTCCTCACCCTCCTGGCATGGCAAACGCCTTCCGCTCCCTGCCTGGCGCCCAGAAGAAGCGCGACGGTCGCTCCACGAAAGCCCGTCGCAAGGCCTTCCACAGCACCCTGCGATCCTCGCCCGTCAGGTCCCGCGCCCGCGCCGCCGTGAGGAGCGCCAGCCACGCGGACACCAGGAAGTTGAAGAACCCGATCACCACGATCCCGGCGCCGGCCCACGCCACGTCGGACAGCAGCAGTTCGCCGGCATCCCGGAGCGGCAGGACGCCATAGGCGGCGGCGGCGGCGTGCAGCGTGACGTGCCGCACCTCGAGCGCGATCCCGAAGAACCGGCCCAGCAGCACCGGCATGAAGCCCAGCAGGAAGCCGAGGGCCGCGTAGCCGATCATCCCGCCCAGGTTGTGCTCCACGAAGTCGCCCAGCTTCTGCGCGAACGCCTTGCCGAATAGCCGCTTGATCCGCGCGTCCTCGCGCGTCGCTTCCGGCAACCGGCGATACGCGCTCCAGTTGCTCGCGGCACCCGCCGCCAGGCTCGAGAGCCACAAGAAGAGGCCCGTCACCGCCGCGTACACGATCGTCAGGGTCGCGATCGGGTTGATGCTCCTGAGCGCATGCGCCGCCTCCGGCGTCGGCAGGAACCAGCGCCCGGTCACGAGGTGCACCAGGAAGTCGAGCAGCATCGCGAGTCCCGCGGTCGCCACCACGTTGGAGAGCGTCACCGCTGCCTGCGACCGCGAGATGGCGGCGATCAGCTCCACGTTGTGCGACATGTCGTCCTTGTCGGCAAGCGACGTGGCCAGCGCCGACGCGGTCATCGCCGGCTGCTTCGACGAGAGCGAGAAGTGGAAGACCTGCAGGATCCAGAAGCTCAGTGTGTAGTTGGCCGCGAGCCCGAGGCCCAGCAGCGCCGGCGCCAGCGGTAGCGCCGAGAGGCCGTACTTGGCCAGCGCGGTGAAGGCGGTGACGCACCCGCCGTACGCGCCGGCTCGCAGGGTGGTCCACCACTCCTTCCGCGAGCGCACCACGTAGTGCTCGCCCGTGCTGCCCGTGTACTCCGTGATCTTGAGCGCGAGCCGCTTTGCCTCCGCTCGCCCCACGGCGCGAATGCTGTGCTCCGTCGCCAGCGCCCGCACCACCTCCATGCCCACCTCGCGCGCCGGCAGCGCCCCCGTGTCGAGCGCCAGGTTGAGCAGCACCGCGCAGCGCGTCAGTTCCGCGCCAAGCAGCTCATGGCGGTAGAGAGCGTCGGTCGGGGCGCCCCGCTTGTCGATCAGCGTCGAGACTTCGTCCAGCACCCGGCGGCATCGGGCCACGTCCGCCTGCCAGTCTGGCGCCGCCGCGCCCGGGGAGAGGCCGGCCCGCAGCCGCTCCACGGTCGCGGGGAGGTCGGTGAAGCTGGAGGCGATGAGGTCGTCCGCCGGCCGCAGGTCCAGGATGCTCCGCGACGTGCCCGCCGCCGCGACGCGTACCGCCACCAGCTGCGCCGCGCGCAGCAGCAGTGCCCGGGGTACAGCCACCAGCGCCGCCGCCCGCGCGACGGTGGTGCCGTCCAGGCTCCCGATCCACTGCGCATCCTCCTCCGTCAGTGCGAGGCGGAACAGCAGGCCGGGGAGGTTGTCCGGTGTCCGGTAGCGGGGAAGGATCTGGTTGGCGATGCGGTGGACGACTTCCTTCGACAGCGAGAGCTGGCTCGGCAGGCCCGTCTCCGCCAGCAGCCGGATCACCGTCGGGTGGCTCCACGCCGTGTGCAGCCGCTCCACCAGCGCGTCGCGCTGCGGGTGCAGCGCGATGCTGTCCAGCATCAGGATGAGGCGGGCGGTGCGTGGCGACTGCGGACCCAGCGGCCGTACCGGCGCGTCGCGCAGCCATCGAAGGAGGCGCTCGAACCAGAAGGCACTGCCTCCCGGCAGCGATTCCGCCAGGAGCTTCTGCAGCTCGGGGTCTAGTGCGACGGAAGAATCCACGGCAGCGCGGGAGTGAGCGCGGCCGCCGCGGCCGCGGGACTCGACAGCCTCGGTACTTCGAGCACCCGGTCGAGCCCCGACAGGCGCACGATGGCGTCGCGGTTCGTGGCCATCGACGCGTCGGGCACCTCCGGCGCGGAGAGTACAACGCCCGCTGCGAGGATCCCGCCCAGCTCGAGCGCGCCCAGGGTGAGCAGCGTGTGGTTGATGGTGCCGAGCCGGTTGGCCGCCGCCACCAGCACTGAGGCGCCAAGCGCCTCCGCCAGGTCCACCACGTTCCAGTCCCACGCCAGTGGCGCGAGCAGGCCGCCCGCCGTTTCCACCAGCGTGACCTCCGTGCCCCGCGCCACCCGCTCCACCTCGCTCACCACCGTGTCGAAGTCGAGCTTGTCGGCACCCTCCAGCTCGGCGGCCACTGCCGGTGCCACCGCCGCGCGGAATCGGTAGAGCGCATGCAGCGGCGAGCGCTGTCCCGTCGCGGCGGCGAGCTGCACCCCGTCCTCGCTCGCGGAAGGATTCAGCTCGGTGCCGGTCTCCACCACCTTGATCGCCACGACGCTGTGCCCGCCCAGCACCAGCGCGCGCGCCAGCGCGCAGCCCACCCACGTCTTGCCGACGCCGCTGTCGGTGCCGGTGACGAACACGATGCGCGGGGCGCTCACGCGGTCACCGCCACCGGAGCCCCGCACACCTCGACGATCGACTCCCGCACCACGCGCACCAGCATCGTGAGCTCCTCATCCGTGAGCGTGAGCGGTGGCATCAGCACCACCACGTCCCCCAGCGGCCGAAGGAACACGCCCCGCTTCCGCGCCGCGCCGCACACCTTCATCCCGCGCCGTTCGACCGCCGGATATGGCGTTTGCGTCTCCCGGTCGGCCACCAGCTCGATCCCCGCGGCCAAGCCGTATTGCCGGATGTCGCCCACCGACGGCAGCACCCGCAGGTCGTCCAGCAGCGCGGCGAGCCGCGTCACCTTGCCCGGCAGTTCGGCGAGCAGGTCGGTCCGCTCGAAGATATCGAGCGTCGCATGCGCGGCCGCCGCGGCGAGCGGGTTCCCGGTGTAGGTGTGCCCGTGGAAGAACGTCCGTCCCTCCGACGGATGACCCAGGAACGCCTGGAAGAGCCGCTCGGTAGTGAGCGTCGCCGCCATCGGCAGGTAGCCGCCGGTCAGGCCCTTCGCGAGGCAGAGGAAATCCGGGGCGACGCATTCCTTCTCCGAGGCGAAGAGCTTTCCCGAGCGCCCGAACCCGACCGCCACCTCGTCCAGCACGAGCAGCGTGCCCGCCCGGTCCGCCAGCTCCCGCACTCGGCGCGTGAACCCGGGCGGCTGCGTCACCATTCCGGCGGCGCCCTGCATGCCCGGCTCCAGCACGATCGCGGCGAGCGTGTGGCCGTGCGCGTTCACCAGCGCCTCGAGCGCCTGCTCGCAGCCGCTGACGCCTGGCGAGGGTGCCCGGATCGTCTCGAACAGCAGGGGACGGTAGCGTTCGTGGAACAGATCGATCCCGCCCAGGGATACCGAGCCGATCGTGTCGCCGTGATAGGCGTTGCCGAACGTCAGGAAGGCGTTCCGCTGCTTCTGCGCGCCGCCGTCGGCCTGCTGCCAGAACTGCAGCGCCATCTTGAGCGCCACTTCCACCGCGGTGGAGCCGTTGTCGGAGTAGAACACCCGCGTGAGCCCGGCCGGCGCCTTGTCGACCAGCCGCTTCGCCAGCGTCACCGCCGGCGCGGTGGCATTTCCCAGGAACGTCGCATGCGCGATCCGGTCGAGCTGCTCCCGGATCGCCTGGTCGATCTCCGCGCGCCGGTGCCCGAACAGGTTGCACCAGAGTGAACTGATGCCGTCGAAATACCGTCGCCCGTCGGCGTCGATGACGTAGTGTCCCTCACCGGCCACGACCATGAGCGGATCGTCGTCGGCGTACGCGCTATGTGGGGTAAAGGGGTGCCACACATGCAGCGCGTCGAGCGCCCGGAGTTCCGCGGCGTCACCCGCCGTACCCGCCTCACCCGCCTTGCTCACGCTGGAACCAGCTCGGCAACACGGAAGCCGGCATCGGAGATCATCTTCACGTCCGCCTCGTACCCCGCACCCGCCGTCGTCAGGTACCCGTTGACGAAGATCGAGTTGGCCGGCCACAGCGCCAGCGCCTGCAGGTGCCGCAGGTTCACCTCGCGCCCGCCCGCCACGCGGATGTCCCGGGACGGGTTCACGAAGCGGAACATCGCCAACAGGCGCAGGCAGTCCATCGGCGCCAGCCGCTCGTTCCCTCCCATCGGCGTGCCCGGGCGCGGGTCGAGGAAGTTGACCGGGATCGACTCCACTTCCAGCGCCTGCAGCTCGAACGCCAGCGAGATCCGGTCGTCCTCCGTCTCACCCATCCCCATGATCCCGCCGCAGCAGGCCTCGAGCCCCGCCGCGCGCGCCCGCTTTACCGTCGCGACGCGATCGTCCCAAGTGTGGGTGCCGCAGAGTTCGGGATAGAACCGCCTGGAGGATTCGAGGTTGTGGTTGAAGCGGGTCACCCCGGCTTCAGCGAGCTGCTCTGCCTGGCCGTCCTTGAGGAGCCCGAGCGACGTGCAGACGTTGATGTTCATCTCCGCCTTGATCTGCCGTACCGCCTCGCAGATCGTGTCGAGATCCCGCGCCGACGGCCCCCGGGTGGCCGTCACCATGCAGTACTTCACGGCGCCCATCGCGCGCGCGTGCCGGGCGCCCTCCACCAGCTCCTCCACGGTCTGCATGCGATATTGGTCCACCCCGGTGTCGTACCGCGACGACTGGCTGCAGAACGCGCAGTCCTCCGGGCACTTGCCGCTCTTGGCGTTCTGGAGCACGTGCAGCCGCACGTCCCGGCCGTGGTACCTCTGGCGGATCTGGAACGCCGCCCCGAGCAGGGGAAGCAAGTCGTCGTCGCTCGATCGCACGATCCTCCGCGCGTCGTCCGCCGAGATCGGGTTGCCGCCCAGCACCTGTTCGGCGAGCGCACTCCAGTTGCTCACATGGACTCCGGGGAAGGTTGATGGGGAGACTACTGGAAATGGGCACAGGGCGGTAGACCACCCGCAATTGGTCTGAAAGCACTCAGTTTCCCGGTGGGTATTTCAGCAACACCTGCTGCACCGTCCTCAGTCGCTCCGCGAAATCCAGCAGCGTCATGTCGAAGACGATATCATCGCTTCCACTCAGCGCTCCGAACGCGGCACCGGCAGTGCCCATCTGCATCTCCGAGGCCTGGAACAGCCGCATTTCCTTGATCTCTCCCACCGCCACCACCTGGGTCGAGTCGGCCTGCCGGTAGGTCAACTTGTCCCCGTCCAGGCTCACCAGCCGGATATCCCACAGCAACTCATCGTTCTGGAGCGTGATCTGCCAGCGGTCCGGCCGTTCCTGCGCCGGGGCGGGTGAGGTCGCCAGTGCCGCGAGAGCGGCAAGGGCCAGAAGTGCGCGCATGCGTCCCCCTGCGTGGAACACGCCGGCGCCGAAACCCGGGCCGGCCTCTCCCAATAGTACCAGCCTCGGGGCGGCGTGGTGCCATGCGCAGTGACGCCCCGGCAGGGACGGCCGGGGCGCCGGGATTCAGAAGGGCGGTGGGTCGCCGTTACAACCCGACCAGACCCTCCGAGCAGACGAGCCGGTTCCCATCCGTGTTATCGAACATGACGAGGGGATGCGTGCCGTTCTGCCACGCGGTTGCCGTGACCGAGCAGGTCGTTGACACTGTCAGCGTCGCCGGGTTCAGGTAGGCGCGGAATTCCGATAGGCTCCCGACGGTCGTCACGATGGTCACCTCCCGCTGGCCATGCGGTTGAACGAGGTTCGCCACGCCCGCCGCTTCGCCCGGGCCGACAAGATTGGCTGCGACCGAGGCGTTGTTGTAGAGCGTCACGCTTGAGGTCGTGCCCGCCAGGTTGAAAGTCGCGGTAACTGTGGACGTGTACGTGGCTACGCCGCTGTAGTCGATGTAGCAGAGCGTGCCCCCGGCCCCGAGTATCCTGCTGCAGCCGGAGGACCAGCCTGCGAAGACACTCCCCGAGGAGGCGACCGCCGTCAGGAGTACGTTTCCAGGGCCAGTGAGGGGGTATGCCTGACTGCAATCCCCGGTGTGTGCGCCCTCGGACAGATTGCAGTTGATGCCGTCACCATTCACTTCCCCGGTTCCGGTGCCCGCTGCGACGACCTCCACCGTAAGCGTTCCGCCGGAGCAGCCACTTTCGCTCCCGAGCGTATAGTCGCACGACCCACTGTCACTTCCACAACCGGCGGCCAGGAGCACGCAGAGCATCGCCAGGCTGGCCACCCGGACCGCATCGTTCCTGAACATGGAGATTCCTCGCTGATGGGGGTCTCCTCCGATGACGCACGCGACCCGCGAATCCTCTCACCTTCGCTGGTGTGCCTTCGGTTCAGCGACAGATCTCCACCCGCCAGTTGTCGATGCCGTGGGTTATCGTGGCTGCTGCCGCCCGTTGATGGTGTTGCTCCGGAAGTAGCCGAACGTGACTGGGCCACCCGTCGCCGAGAAGTCGACACCGGAGAAGTCCGCGGCGGTCAGGTTCAGCCGCGACGTCGTCTCCCATGCGGTGTTCGTGAACGCGCCCGACGGCGGCCGGAGGATGATGTTGTACCGGGTTCCGCCCTGCATCATGCTGAACCCGGTGCCGACGGCAGCACCCGGCAAAGGGCGGATTCAGCTCGATCTGGTCCTCGAAGTAGTTGATGTGATCGATGGCGCCCTGCGTACTGGGGTTGTACGTCGTGGTGCCGTAGGAGTGGTACACGGCGATCGCGCTCGCACCGGCAAAGACGTGCTGCATCTGCCGGTAGCCCCCGGGATTGCCGCCCGCAGCCTGGAAGGTGACGGATTGTGTCGGACTGCCGCCGCTGGTGGTGGCAGTAGCCGTCCACCCTGCGTCCGAGTCGAACTGGTCCTGGATGACGACCGGGTTGGAGCACGTGGTGGCTGTCACGAGGTTGAATTGCGCGGTAACCGTGTAGGTGATGCCCACTCCGGCCGCGCTGTATTGAATGACACAACCGTTCCCGATGCCCAAACCGATATTCACTATTTCGCTGCAGCCGGAAAACCAGCCCGCGAAGACACTCCCTGAATTGGCGATGGCCTCGAGCTGGACGTACTGGTTCGATGCCGGGTTGCGGACGACGGGGACGAAGTCGTCCTGGCAGGTAGTGTGCGTGGGGTTGCTGACCCCCACGTCGCAGTCGATGCCCAGGTCGCTGCTGGCCGGGTTGCTGGGAGGGAAGGGCAGCAAGCTGTTCAGGATGCGCCCGCTCCCGGTGCCCGCTCCAACGACAACCACGGTGCTGTGGTCGCCGACGGGGGAACAGTGCTCGGTGCCTGGAATGCACTGCTCCTCAGGAGTACTGGAACAGGCCGCTGTAACGAAGAGCGAGCACACCGCCAGCATCACCGCCAGGCGAAGGAACGCCCGGACCACTGCGAACCGATGCATGTGAATCCTCGCTGAAGGGGTCTACTCCCCTTGGACGCACGAGCGCCGCGAATCCTCTCACGCTCATGACCCACCACCGCCTCTCGCCCCCCGCTCCCCGCCGCCGTACACTCCCCCATGGCCCCTGCCGATGCGGCCTCCGCCGCGCTCGACGCCCTCATCGCCCGCTGCGCCGACAAGGTGCGGATGGTGGGCCGCGCCCACCGGCTTGACCCTGCCGAGGTGGATGAAGTCTTTCAGGAGGTGCGGATCAGGGTCTGGACCGCGGTGGCCTCGAACGAGAGGATCGCCCAGCTCCCTGCGTCCTACGTGTACCGGACCGCCGAGTCGGTCGCGCTCGATTTCATCCGCCGCCGGCGCGCCCGTCGCGACGACCGCACCGACCCGGTCGATAAGGGCCGCGACATCGAGGACCCTACAGTGCACGCACCCGAACAGTTCGAGGCCCGGGAACTCGGCGACGCGATCGAGTCGGCACTGGCCGAGCTGGTTGTTTCGCGCCGTGCCGTGGTGCGGATGTACCTGGACGGCTATGGATCAGGCGAGATCGGTGTACTGCTGGGATGGACCGAGGCGAAAGCCCGGAACCTCGTGTACCGGGGGCTGACCGACCTGCGCGAGGCACTCTCGCGGCGTGGGTTCGGCCCGGAGGGAATGCAATGAAGCCAGACGACGATGAACTTCGGAAGGCGTATCAGTCCCGGAGGGCGCGGGCGTCGGGTGCAGAGCCCACGCCGGAGGAGTTGCAGCGGCTGGTGGCCCGTGAGGGGTCCGAGGCCGAGCGACTGGAGACACTCGACCACGCGCTGGCGAGCGGGAAAGCGACAAGGGATCTCGAACTGCTGCGGGCTATCGCCCACGCCGCGGGATCGGCCGAGCACCGACGATGGTGGCGCTCGCCCGTCCCGCTGGCCCTTGCAGCGTCGCTGCTGCTGGTGGCAGTCGGCGTGCTGTCGCGGCGCGACCGTGGGCGGGAGGAAACGCGCGCGACGCCGGCCGATGGTTCTCCGGTGCTCGTGGCGCCGGGGACCGACGCATCCGTCGCTGACCCGGTCCTTTTCGTGTGGCGGGCGGTGCCGGGAGCACGAAGCTACCGCGTCGAGGTGCTGAGCGACGCCGGCACGCTGGTCAGTTCATTCGAAACGCCGGACACGACCGCGCGGTACCCCGCCGTGAGGGCGGCAGGTGGCGACTCGACCTATCGATGGGTGGTGGTCGCCTTGTTGCCGGAGGGTGGCGAAGTCGCGTCTCGCCCGCGTCGGATCACCATCAAGGCACCGTAGGCCAGCACAGCGAGCGCAACCAGCAGGAGGGGTGACAGCAGCGCCCAGGGGACGCCCGGCGCCGGTGCCCGCAGTGCGATCCGGGTATGCGGATCACCCAGCAGCGTGAAGCTCGCCCATGCTCCCGCGGGGACACCTGCGCGCACCAGCTCGAGTTTGGTGGTGCGAAGCGCGTCACCGAGCGGCTGCCCCCCCGCGACGTGGCCGTAGAACCGCTCCATGAAGTCCGCCGTCCGTTCGTCCCCGACCAGCCAGCCCGAGGCGAGCACCGCGCGGGCACCTGCCTCCATGGCGGGAGCAGCCAGTCCGTCCACGCCTTCACCACCCGTCACCAACCCCCGCGCCGTGCGGCAACCGGAAAGCACCAGGAGATCGGCCGCAAGCCCCAGCGCCGCGATCTCCGCAGGGCTCACGAATCCGTCTTCGCCGTCACCTGCCGCGAGCGCCAGCGCACTCCGCACAGGGGACCGGTCGTCCACCAGCGCGTGGGTCGCGAGATGCACCACCCGAAACTCCCTGAGCGACGCCTGCTTGAGTCCCGCCTCGCTGGCATCACCTCGCAGGCGCACGTCGGCCCGGTCGGCGTATCGTGCCACGGCCCGCGCTTCCCGCGCCGACGCCCGGAGCCGTGGCAGGCCCCCGCTCCGGTCGAACGCGGTCCGGAACACCTGTGCTTCCGAGCCAGGCTCCACTTCTTCGGCGAAGCGGGGATCGCCGAAGGCGAGCATGGTAGCAGCGCCCGCGGTCCGGTGCCGTTGCCAGAGGCGCGCGATCACCGAGGCCGAGGGAGCGTAGCTGACGCTGAACCGCGCCAGTAGCACCCCGTCTCCAGTGCGCAGCGCTTCGAATGGCAGTCCATGCAGTTCCAGGTCGGGTACGATGACCAGCCGCGTGGTTGCAGTCGGGATCGCGCCCAGCACCGGCGCCATCAGCTCCTCGCCCAGCGAGCGAGCGAGCGAATCGGCGCCGGCTCCCGCCTCGAGCAGGCCGATGAACCGTCGCACACGGCGTCCGAGCTCGAGGGCTGGCGGGAGCACGACTGCCCCGAGGCGGCCACGGGAAACGACGAATACCGTCGTCGCGGACCGGCTGCCGCCCCGCACGAACTCGACGATGACCGTGCTGTCGTCGGGAATCGCCTGCGCGATCTCGCGGTACCCGAGCACCGTCGCTGAGGCTCGGGGCACGTCTGCCGGCGCCGCCGCCATCCCCTCCGCCAGTACCAGCCGGTCGAGCAGATGGCGCGCGCGCCTGCGCTCCGCCAGGTCGAAGGCCACGTCGGTCCGCCCGGCCGCCGCGAGCCCAGTCACGACGTCGGCCACGGCGAAGGAAGGTTCCTCGAAGCGCCGAAGGTCGAACGCGGTCTGGCGCAGTCGCCGGTCATCGAGACTCGCCCGCCAGCGGTCCACTTCGTCAGCGGCCCTGCGGGCCGTTGCCGTCGCGCGGTCGAGCTCACCCAGTCGTAGCTCGGCGAGGGCGAGCTGCGTCTGGGAGTAGTGCCGATACGAGGCCTCTTCCAGTGGAATCTGCGCAATCACGCGCTCGAGCATGGCGCGCGCAGCCCGAATGTTTCCCGCGCGGAGCTCCTGCACCGCCTGATCCTGCCTTACCGCCAGTACCAGGCTGGCGGCGCCGAGCTTCCGCGCGAGCACCACGGCACTGTCGAGGTGACTCCGCGCCGCGCCCCATTCACCCGCGTCCATGGCGACGAACGCCAGGTCCCGCTGCGCGAACACCGGCCAGTGCCAGCCGAAGCGGACCGCGCCTTCCGCGAACCGCGTGGCGGCGGCCCGGGCGCTGGCGCTGTCCCCGACGACGCGGGCACGCTGCACCTCGATACCGGCCAGCGCCATGATGCCCTGCGCGTCTCCCATCCGTATGAAGAGCGACTCGGCTGCGGCGACGTGCGTCGCCACGCCCTCGAACTCGCCGGTCGCAAGATCGAGACTGGCGAGGATCAGGTGCCCCCAGGCCACCGGGGAGGAGTTGCCCGCCGCCTCTCCCTCCGCCAGCGCTGCGGTCAGTAGCGTCCGGCTTTCCCCATACGACCCGAGGTCGAGCAGCGCGTAGCCATGCCACTGGAGTGTCGCGGCCAGTCCCGCCCGGTCGTGGGCTCGGCGCTGCTGTTCCGCCGCGCGTTCGAACAGCGCCACTGAGGAGTCGGCGTTGCCCTCGTTCCCGATGGCGCCCCCGGCTACGAACAGGCAGTGGCCTTCATAGCGAAGGTTGCCGGCCGCGCGAGCCACCCGTGCGCCCTCCAGTGCGAGGGCGAGCGCCGAAGCCAGATCACGGGTGGCGGTGAGTTGCGCCCGGACGCAGGTGGCCCGGGACCGGAGCAAGACCTCCCCCGTCCCCAGGAGCAGCGAGTCGGCTCGCGCCAGTGCCGGCCAGGCGTCGCCTGGTCCCCGAAGCCTGGCGGTGATCAGCGCCTGCATGAGCAGCGCTTCCGCCTCCAGGTGGGACGTGCCGGCAACGTGGGCCGCGGCGATCGCTAGGCCCACCAGGGTGTCCGCACGGGTGATCTGCCAGCGCCCCAGCGCCGACTGCGCCAGGCCCAGCGCCGCATACGCGGCGGCGCCGCCGGGCGGCGTGCCGTCCTTCAGGGCCTGGAAGCGGGCGTCAGCGTCGCGGTAGGCGTAGGTGTAGAGGGCGAGGTAGGCGAGGCCTAACTGCGCAGCGCCGTCGGTTGATCCGGGGAGCTGGGCCTGAAAGCGCCTCCGGACCTGGTCAACGGTATCTCCTTCGACCGCGGCGAGCGCCGCGGCCGCGGTTGCGCGGAGGGGATCCGCTGGGGGTGGGGCGTGGTGCAAGCGCGCGAGCCCCACCACCAGAAGGGCAACGGAGCGCATGCGTCGAGTGTACGGCTCCCTCCGGCCACGCGCCAGCGGACGGTGCGGGGCGCCAAGGAGCTGTGTAGCTTCAAGAGCGCTCGGGGGCGTAGCTCAATCGGTAGAGCAAGGGACTTTTAATCCCTAGGTTGTGGGTTCGAGTCCCACCGCCCTCATGTAGTAGCCCCGCAGGCCCTCCCTCCTTCCGCTGTCTCATTTTGGGTCGCATACTCTGGACGGCCCCTCACCCCGGTTTCCATGAACATCCTGTCCGACCGCCCGATCTTCGCCGTTGACGGCGAGGTTTTTCATTGGGGCGACGTCGTGCGTCACGCGCAGGCCAGTGGCCGATGGGACGAGCTCCGGGCCGAGACCCGTCAGGGCATGGCTTGCGAGTCCCATTTTGATACCATCGAGGAGGACGGCGCCGAGGAGGCCATCGACGACGCGGCGGCCGAGTTCCGCTACGAGCGCGAGCTCATCACCGCCGAGGAAATGGAGGCCTGGCTCGAGGCCCGGGGACTGACTCCCGAGGAGTGGATGGGGTACATCCGCCGCACCGTCCTGCGGCAGCGTTGGGCCGACGACCTCGACGACATCGCTGCGGAGTATCCCGTCAGCGACGAGGAGCTCGATGCCGCCCTCCGCATCGATCTTCTCTGCTCCGGTACCCACCGCATCCTCGCCGAGGCACTCGCGGTCGAGGCCGCCGCTGCTGCCGCCGCCGCTCCCGGCGCCGTCCCCCCGGCGTCGCCGGCCGATCGCGACGCCCTGCTCGCCGCCCTGCGCCAGCGCGCCGGGCACTTTCGGCGGGATGCCGTGGCGCCCGAGACGCTGGCCCGCGAGGTATCGTCCAACCAGATGGAGTGGATCCGGGTCGACTGCCGCGCCATCGGGTTTGCCGGGGAGGGCCCGGCGCGCGAGGCGGCCCTCCTGCTCCGCGAGGATGAGCTCGATCTCGAGGAAGTCGCCGGTGAAGCCGACGTGCCGATCGAGGAGGTCGTCTTCTACCTCGACCAGCTCGACCCGGAGCAGCATTCCCGCTTTCTCGGTGCCACCGTGAACGACGTCATTGGTCCCGTCCCCGTGGACGAGGTCTTCACCGTGTACCAGGTGGTGGCCAAGGTGATGCCCTCGATCGAGGACCCCGAAATCGTGCGCCGCGCAGAGGAGGGTGTCCTCGGGCGGCTCCTCACCGCCGAGGTTCACCGGCGGGTGAAGTGGCATGCGGACTTCTAGGGGCAACGGCGGGGTCGAGGCGACCGATCTGGTCCTGCAGGGGATCCCGGTCCTCTCCTACCTGCCGTCCGACGTGCGCGACCTCGTCGTCGGCAGCTTCGTCCCCGCCACCTTCGGCTTCGGCCAGGTCATGGTGCGGGAGGGTGATCCCGCCGATGCCCTCTACGTGCTCATCTCCGGCCGCGCCCGCATGGTCAAGCGCGGCGACAACGGCGACGAGATCTCCCTCGGCACCTTGCGCCCCAGCGACACTTTCGGCGAGGGCGGGTTCGTCGACCGTGGCGTGCATCCCGCCACCGTTCGCGCCAGCGGCGAAGTGGAAGTCCTGCGGCTCGACCGCTCGGTGTTCGATGCGCTCCTGCGCCGCCGACCGGAAGTCCGCGAGTTCTTCGACCTGCAGGCCCGCCACCGTCACCTCCAGCACTTCTTCCGCCAGTTCACCGATCTCGCGAAGCTGCCGCCCGAGGCGCTCGGCGCACTCCTGCGCGAGCTCGAGCCGGTCGAGGTTGAGAAGGGCGAGGTCCTGTTCTCCGAGGGTGATCCGCCCGGCCCGATGTACATCATCGAGGAGGGCCGTTGCCGGGTGCACATCGGCATCGGCGCCCGCCGGCGCAACGTGGCGTTCCTGCGGCGCGGCGAGTTCTGTGGCGAGCGCTCGGTGTTCAAGGGAGAACCGCGGGAATCGTCGGTCGAAGCGGTGACACCCTGCCGGCTGCTCCGGCTCACCCCCGAGGGCTACCAGTCGCTCATCGAGAAGCATCCCGAGTTCCAGGAAGTCATCGAGGCCCGGGTGGAGCAGTATGACTTCCAGCACACCGCCCAGATCCCCATCGATCTCTTCCGCGAGCTCCTCCCCGCCGACGCCACCGCCGGCGAGGTGGTGAGTGACGCCCAGATCGACCAGGACCTGACCCAGACCTGGACCATCCCGCCCGCCGCGACTCGCGCGGATGGCGACGCCGCCTCACCCGCCATACCCGCCTCACCCGCCGCGTCGGCAACGCCCGAAGGCGACGGAGTCGCCTCCGGGCGGCGCCGGCGCCGGATCCGCCGCTTCCCCCATCTCTACCAGATCGACGAGATGGACTGCGGCGCCTCGAGCCTCGCCATCATCTGCCGCTACTACGGCAAGGCGATCAGCCTCGCGCGCATCCGCCAGCTGGTGCACACCGGCGTCGATGGGGCGAGCCTCAAGGCCATCTGCGAGGGTGCCAATGAACTGGGACTCGCCGCGCGCGCCGTGAAGGCGTCGCCCGCCGGCCTCGCCCAGCTGCCCCTGCCCGCCATCATCCACTGGGACGGGAACCACTGGGTGGTGCTGTACGATGTGGACGACGGCCACGTGAAGATCTCCGATCCCGCCGTCGGCAAGCGGCGGATGAAGCGCGCCGACTTCGAGGCGAAGTGGAGCGGCTACGCGGCGCTCTTCGACTACACCGACCGCTTTGCGGCCAACCCCGAGGCGCGGCCCGGCATCACCTGGCTCGTCCCCTTCTTCCGTCCCTACGCCAGCCTGCTCGGCCAGGCGGTGGCGCTCGCGCTGATCGTGAGCCTCCTGCAGATGGTCATTCCCGTCTTCACCCAGGTGATCGTCGATCGCGTCCTGGTCGAGCGCGACGTCCGCCTGCTCAACGTGCTGGTCACCGGCATGGGCGTGGTGATCGCCTTCACCCTCGCCGCCACCGTGGTGCAGCGATACCTGCTCTCCTTCGCCGCGGTGCGCGTCGATGCCGCGACGCTCGACTTCATCACCCGGCGGCTCCTGAGCCTGCCGATGAGCTACTTCAACACCCGGCGCACCGGCGACATCCAGCGCCGGCTCGCCGGCATCTGGCAGGTGCGCGAGTTCATCGTCGAGCACGGGGTCGCGGCGCTCACCGCCGTGGCCCAGCTGGTGGCGTCCATTGCGCTGATGACGGTCTACAGCGGCAGCCTCACGCTGGTCTTTCTCTCCACCGTGCCGCTGTTCATCCTGCTCATGCGCTACGCCTCGTCGCGGCTCTTCCCGCTCTACGCCGAGCTCGAGGAAGTCCACGGGCGCTACCAGTCCTTCCAGATCGATGCCATCAAGGGGATCGAGACGGTGAAGGCACTGGGCGCGGAACACTCCTTCCGCGAGCTGATGCTGCGGCAGTTCCACGGCGTCGTGCGAAAGCGGTTCCAGGCCGACTTCACGATGATGAGCTACAACGGCACGATCTACAGCATCACCCTCCTCTCGGTGATGCTCTTCCTGCTGGTGGGCGCCCACCAGGTGATGCAGGGGAAGATGTCCATCGGCGCGCTGGTGGCCTTCAACGCCCTGGTGGCGCTCGCCAACGCGCCCATCGTCGCGCTGATGACGCTGTGGGACAACCTGCAGCACGCCACCGTCTACCTCAACCGGCTCGACGACATCTTCCAGACCGAGCCGGAGCAGGGCAGCGATCGCTCGCGCCTCATCCCGGTCAAGTCGCTGGAGGGACGGATCAGTTTCCGCCGCATGGGATTCCGCTACGGCGGGCCCGAGTCGCCGCCGATCCTCGAGGACATCACCGTCGAGATCCCGCCCAACACCATGGTCGCCATCGTCGGGCGCAGCGGGTCGGGCAAGACCACCCTCATCAAGTGCCTCGCCGGCCTGCTCGAGCCCACCGATGGCGCCATCCTCTACGACGGCATCGACCTCAAGTCGCTCAATTACCGCGACCTGCGGCGCAAGATCGGCTTCGTGCTGCAGGAGAATCACCTCTTCGACGACACCATCGCGCGCAACATCGCCTTCGGCGAGGAGGAGCCCGACCTCGATGCCGTGATGTGGGCCGCCCAGGTGGCCAACGCCCGTGAGTTCATCGAGCAGCTTCCGCTGGGATACGACACCCGCATCGGCGAGTCGGGGCTGGCGCTCTCCGGCGGGCAGCGGCAGCGCGTCGCCATCGCCCGCGCCATCTACAACCGGCCGCCGGTGCTGGTGTTCGACGAGGCGACGAGCGCCCTCGACACCGAATCCGAGCGCGCCGTGAAGGAGAACATCGACCAGCTGCTCGAGGGGCGTACCTCGTTCGTCATCGCCCACCGCCTGAGCACGGTGCGCGATGCCGACCTCATCCTGGTGCTCGAAAAGGGGCGCCTGGTCGAGGAGGGCCGTCACGACGACCTGATGAAGCGGCAGGGCCTGTACTACTTCCTCGTCAGCCAGCAGCTGGGGCTCTAGCGAGATGAGCGGCGACGAGAACGGCCTTCCTCGAATCCGATCCGCCCCACTGGGCGGCACGCGGGCTCTCGATCCTCATCATCGTGCTCTTCGCCCTGATGCTGCTCGCCGCGGCGATCGTGCACGTCCCCGAGACGGTCACCGGCCGGTTCACCCTCGTGCCCATCACCGGCACCGATCCGGTACGCACCGCCAAGGAGGGCATTGTCACCAGCGTGCGTGCGCATGAGGGCGACTCCGTGGCCCGCGGCGCGCCGCTGTTCATCATCCGGTCCTCGTCGGCCAACGATCGCACCGCCGACCGTCGCACCCTCGAGACCCAGCAGCGCGGCAACACCGAGCGGCTCCTGCTGCTCGAGCTGCAGTATCGCGGATCGCGCCGCGCCGATTCCGCCGAGGCCCGCCGGCTCCAGAGCCGCGCCACCTACCTGGAGCGGCTCATCAAGTCGAAGACGCGGCGCCTCGCGGTCATGCAGGAGATCGCCGACAGCTCGCTGGCCGGGGCGCAGCGCGGCGCCCTGGGCACTGTCGAGGTGCAGCGCCTCGAGCTCGACGCCCGGTCCCTCGGAGAGGAAGTGGAAACCGCCACCAACGATCTCGCCGAGACCCGCGCCGACCTCGCGCGGCTCGACCAGTCGGTGATCACCCGGCAGCTCGAATACCGCCAGGCGCGCGCCAGCATCGAGGAGGCCATGGAGCGCGACGGTATCCGCGCCTCGTCGCTTGGCCGCGACCCTGTGAGCAGCAGTGACAGCGGCTTCGTGCTGTCGGCGCCCTGCGCCGGCACCATGCTTCGCTTGAGGGTGAACGCCCCGGGGGCGGTGGTGCGCGAGGGCGATACCCTGGCTGAAGTGGCCTGCCAGGGCGCCCCTCTTCAGGGCGAGTTGATGCTGCCGCAGGCCGGTGTGCCCCTTGTGCAGAAGGGGCAGGGGGTCAAGCTCCGCTTCGATGCCTTCCCCTACCAGCGCTACGGCGTCCGCTTCGGCACCGTGCGCTGGCTCGGCCCGGCGGGCCTGAGTGCGCAGGACAGCGGGGCCTTCCGTGCCATCGTCGACCTGTCGGAGAGCAGCATTCGCGTGCGCGGCAGGATGCGGCCGCTGCTCCCCGGCATGGGTGGTCAGGCCGACATCGTGGTCGGCCGCCGCTCCCTGGTGAGCTATGCCTTCGAACCGCTCCGCGCCCTCAAGGAGAGCTTCGCCGACGCTCCGCCGGACTCGACCCAATGACCGGGCACTTCTTCAACGGGACGGGACATCCCGACTGGCGCTATACCCTCGACGACTTCAAGAGCGATGATGAGTCGATGGCCACCTGTCTCGGCCTGGCCCGCCTCGCCGCCCGCATCGACCTGCCCATCCTGATCCTGGGGGAGACCGGTACCGGCAAGACCATGCTCGCGCGCGCCATTCACAACTCTTCCCGCCGTGCCGCGTCGCCGTTCATTGCCTTCAACTCCTCTGCGCTCAGCGATACACTGCTCGACAGCCAGCTCTTCGGGCATGAGAAGGGCGCCTTCACCGGGGCCATCCGGCGGGTCAAGGGAAAGTTCGAGCAGGCTGACAAGGGCACGCTCTTCCTCGACGAAATCGCCGACATGAGTGCCGCCGGTCAGGCCAAGATTCTCCGCGCCGTGGAATACGGCGAGTTCGAGCGCCTCGGCGGCGAGTCGTTGCAGGAGGCCGACGTCCGCCTCATCAGCGCCACCCACCTGCCGATCGCCCGCTACCTCGCCACCGATCACTTCCGGAAGGACCTCTTCTACCGGATCAGCGGCATCACCCTGCGCCTTCCGCCCCTCTGCGAGCGGCCCAGGGACCTCCGCACCATCATGGCGGCCGCGATCGCGGCCGCGAGCCGGGCGCAGGGCAAGTCCATTGTCGGTCTGAGCCGCGAGGCGGCCGACCAGCTGCTGCTGTATCCGTGGCCCGGCAATCTCCGGCAGCTTCAGCGTGTCATCCACACCGCCGTCGCCATCACCGAAGGGGACATCATCGAGCCTGACGCCATCCTGCTGGAAGCCTCCGTGGAGGAGGTCCGCGCCGACGACAAGGCGGTTCCGGCGGCATTCACCGCGAGTAGCACCCTCGGGGCGGATGACGACCTCTCCCTGCGCGCTGCCGAGGCGCGCCACATCCATCAGGTCCTCGACCAGTTCCACGGGAACAAACGGCGCACTGCACGTGCCCTCGGGCTCTCCCGCTCCACCCTCGATCGCAAGCTCTCCGAGCACTAGCCACGGCGCATCGTTTTGCTACCATGGTTTCGGATCAGCACCACCCCGCAGTCTCATCATCGAACCATTTGCTCGCGCATCGACGGCCGCCCCATCGCTAACTCATTGCAACGCGGGCACATCGCGTCGCGGTGATGTTGGGCACACCGCTTGCCCTTGCAATGGTCGGGCAGAGTTTCGCTGCCTCCTCGTTCACTACCACAGGAGATGCACCATGGCCGCCAAGAAGAGCTCAAAGGTGAAGGATCTTCCGCGCAAGTCCGTTTCGTCGAAGAAGGCCTCGAACGTGAAGGGTGGCGCGACGCTGGCGTCCGAAGCCCGGTAAGCGGTGAGTGGGTCGCAGATGTTGCTGGTAATTCACTGGTGCGGTTCAACCGATCGATCACGTACTAAGGAGTATTTCCAATGACCGACAAGAAGAACGCGCCGGTGCGCGACCTGCCCGAGAAGAAGATCCCCGCCGGGAAGGCCGATCAGATCAAGGGTGGCCGGAAGGTGTTGGACTGACCCGAATTCCGCTCCGTGACCCGCTCGTACTCCAGAGCGGGTCATGAGCTGGATGAACCCGAGAATACTTTTCGTTCCCGTTTAACCAGAAGCGGAGCATGGCCCAGAGAAAGCGCCGGAAGCCCGAAGAAAAGGCTCGCAAGGAAGTGGTCCTCCTCAAGGACCTGGCGCCCCGGAAGGACGTGAAGGGTGGCGCAAAGCTTCGCTTCGGTGAGGCCCCCTCGTTCCCGACCGGCAAAGGGAAGGACTGACGCCGGGCCCGTTCGGGCCCGCTCACCGCTCACGCAGTTCTTCCTTACCCGTCACCCTCCTCCTGTGTAACTTCCGGCTGAGCTTGCAGTGCCCCCTTTTCGTGGATCCGTAGAATGGCAACTCCCTCAACGACAGCAGAGCCGAGCGCGGCCAAGGCCGCCCCACGTACCGGTCAGACCACCATCTGGCTCGACGGCGAGTGGCACACCCGCGAGACGGCGAAAGTCTCCGTCTTCGACCACGGCCTGCTCTACGGCGACGGCGTCTTTGAGGGCATCCGGGTCTACGGCGGGAAGATCTTCCGCCTCGAGGAGCACCTCGACCGGCTCTACGATTCGGCCCAGGCCATCTGGCTCACCATTCCAATGCCCAAGGCCGAGATGGTTGCCATCACCGAGGAGGCGGTGCGCCGTTCGGGGCTGGGCGAGGCGTACATCCGCCATATCGTCACGCGTGGTGTCGGCGATCTCGGCCTCGATCCACGGAAGTGCCCGCGCGGCACCGTCATCATCATTGTGGACACGATCGCGCTCTGGCCCGCCGCCGTTTACGAGACCGGCCTGCGGCTCATCACTGCCGGCACCCCGATCCCGCATCGTGAGGCGCTCTCGCCCCGGGTCAAGTCGCTCAATTACCTGCCACACATCATGGCCAAGAGCGAGGGTATCGTCGCGGGCATGGACGACGTGCTCATGCTCGATAGCGCCGGCTTCGTCGCCGAAGCGTCCGGCTGCAACATCTTTGTGGTGAAGGGCAACATCATCCGCACCCCGCCAGTATTTGCCGGAATCCTTCGCGGCGTGACGCGCGATGTGGTCATCGACCTGGCCCGCGAGGCGGGATACGTCCTGAGCGAGGAGCAGCTCAATCGCTACGACGTGTATACCGCCGATGAGGTCTTCTTCACCGGGACCGCTGCCGAGGTCGTCGGGATCAGGGAAGTGGATGGCCGCCGGATCGGCATCGGCAAGCCGGGCCCGGTGACCCACGATATTGCCGCCCGCTTTCGGGCCGTTACCCGCGGCTGACAGGTCTCGTGCTACCCGCACGGTCGCGGTGCTGCTCGATGCGCCGCGGGCGGAACACGTGCCACGCGGGCTCGCTCTGGCCGTCGGTGAGAAGTACGCTGTCCGTCTCCTTCGGGTGATCGCCCGTCGTACCATCGAGAGCATAGAGTTGCTGGGATGGGAGCCGGTCGTCTGGTTTGCGCCGGCCGAGGCTCTCCCCGAGATGCGTCGCTGGCTGGGCGACGCGATCGCGCTCTACCCGCGCCCCTCCGGCTCCATGGGAGGCACGCTCGCCACCATCGCGCAGCAGTCGGACCCGGAAGGTGGATGGCTGGCGGTGCGCCCGGCCGGTGCCGGGGTCACTCCCGATATCCTGGAGCGCGCGTGGCAGGCGGTGGATGACGGCGGCCTGGTCTTCGGCGCCACCACCCGCGAGGACATCTACCTCCTCGGTGGGCCTGGCGCCTACACCGACTTCGTACGGGATCTCCCCTGGGGTGAGCCCGACCTGGCCCCGGCCCTGCGCACCCGGCTTCGCGACATGGGCGCGGGCTGGGCTGAGCTGCCTCGGCTCATCGAGGTGTCGAACGAGGACGACCTGAGGGCCGCCGGACTCTTGACCTGATCTCGACCGCGAACGCACTTTCCCCCGCACCTGATACCGGACTACACCTCGGGGGAGTGCATGGCGTGGCGTGTACTGCAGGTCGCTGAGCGGCAGTGGAGCGTCTCGGTCGCCGCTGAGCGGCGGGCCAATTCGCAGCGCTGGAACTTGGTGCTCGCCTTCCGGGCCCGGGACGGTGACAAGCGCCTTCTATGGACCGAGTATCCCATGGCCTCCACCTCACGCTCCTCGCTGCTCCAGCAGGCCGAGCGGATCCCGGACGCCAAGCTCGCTGAACTGCTCGCTTCCCAACTCCGGTGATCCTGATATGGCATCGATTTCGCTTCACGACCTCAGGCTGGTATCCGATGCCCTGCTCGCTCTACGGGGTGCGACCATCGGGGGAGCGGTGATGCGCGGGGATCTCCGCCAGTTGCGGCTCGAGTTCACCAATGGGAGCCTGGCGGTGCTGCGAATCGATGCCGATGCTGCCGGGCGGGCGCGACTCGAGGTCGACGTCATTCGCGCTCCCGGTGAGGCATCGAACCAGCTGGAAGTTTGTTTCGAGAACGCTTGATGCCGAGGACCGACACGGAACCGATGTCGCCACCAGCCACGAACGACCGCCTTCGCTTTGCCGAGTTCTCACTCGAGCGGCTGCCCAATGGGCGTTGCCGCTCCAGGGTGCTGCTCACCTGGCTGGAGACCGAGCGCTTTACCGGCGAATCCGAGGGCCTGGCCTCACAGGCCGGCGAACTCCGCTGCGCCGCCCAGGCCTGCGTCAACGCCCTCACCCAGGCCGTCCAGGACGGCATGGGCTTCGAGCTCCTCGGCGTGAAGGCCGTCCGGGCCTTCGACGCGAGCGTGGTCATCGTCTCGCTCGCCCTGCGCGGCGAGGGCGCCGGCCAGCGGGTCGTGGGCAGCTTCCTGTCCGACACCGACGCCCCCCGCGGCGCTGCCCTCGCGGTCCTCAACGCCACCAACCGCGTCCTCGGCAACAAGTTCTTCATGCGCTGATTTTTCGCTCTTTGCCAGACAGCCGGCCCGCTCCCCGCTCCCCGCTCACGGCTCACGCTGTTGCCATTCCTCCTCACCCGCCGGGGTTCCGGTTCCCCTCCCCGTTTCGCGCTGTACGCCCCAACCCCATACACCCCAACGGTTACATGCCGGTCTCTATCTGGCTGGCACGGTTGTCGCTAGATTGGTTCCGGGTCAGCACTCGAAGGTCCTGGCGCCGCGGCTTTTCAGGCGGCGCAGCTCACGGTCGCCGCGCGGCGAGTTCGCCAGGCCGGCGTGCGAACGAGGGGAGGGTTTCCATGCGTCGCCAATCACTGATCCTGCTGCTGGCGGGGGCGGTCGGCTGTGCCGGGAAGGCCACGGTGCAGCCCGTAGCGGAGCCGTCGCCGCAGGTCTCCACGGCGACGCCCCATACGGCCCCGGGCGCCGTCGCGCCGGTGCCCGCACCGCTCGTCCCGCTCGATTCCAGTCAGGTCTCCGAGATAGCCCGCGACGTCAATCTGTCCGCCGACTCCGCCGCCGACGAGGCGGTGCTCGACCAGCTCGCGGTGGCGCATCCCGATGGCGCCTCCGATGACGAGCTTCCGGCGGTGCCCGTCTCTTGGGACATCGACGTCACCACCTGGGGCGACCACGAGCGGGTGCAGTTCTACCTCAGCTTCTTCGAGGAACAGGCCCATCCTCGCTTCCAGATCTGGCTGGAGCGGATGCCGGTGTACGAACCGATGATCCGCCAGAAGCTCCAGGCGGCGAACATGCCGACCGACCTCGTGTACCTTGCCCTCATCGAGAGCGGTTTCTCCAACTCGGCCATGAGCCGTACTCGTGCCGTCGGCATGTGGCAGTTCATGCCCCGCACCGGCAAGGAATACGGCCTCCGAATCGACAGCTGGGTGGATGAACGGCGCGATCCGGTGAAGGCCACCAACGCCGCCCTCGAGTTCCTGTCCGACCTCTATCAACGCTTCGGTTCGTACTACCTCGCGGCCGCGGCCTATAACGCCGGCGGCGGCAAGATCTCACGCGGGCTGAAGCGCATCGGCGCTACCCCCACGACGACTCTCGCGTCGGCTTCGCTCGCCCCCGATGGTGAGGAGGCGATGACGGAGGACGAGGACGAGGGCTTCTCCGACGCCGATTTCTTCAAGCTCTACGACACCAGGCATATTCGGCGTGAGACCAAGGACTACGTCCCCAAGCTCATCGCCGCCGCGCGCATCGCGAAGGAGCCCCAGCGCTACGGCTTCCTCGCCGCGCCGGCCGCCACCGCCCAGTATCCCCTCGACTCACTCGTGGTGAGCGGCATGACCGGGCTTGACGTCGTGGCCGACCTGGCCGATACGTCGCTCACGTACATCCGCGAGGTCAATCCGCAGTACCTGCGGCTCGCCACGCCCCCCGGCACCACGTCCGTTGTCCGGGTGCCGAGCGGTCGCCAGGCGTCTACCCAGGCGGCCTACGCCGCCCTGCCGGCCGCCGAGCGCGTCACCTTTGCCTACTACACGGCGAAGAAGGGCGACACCCCCACGAAGATCGCCCAGCACTATGGCATCCCGGTCGGGCTCGTCTACGAGGCGAATCCCTGGGTCCGCTCGGGCAGTGCGGTGAAGGCTGGCCGCCAGGTCGTGGTGCCCACCGGCGGCAGCGCCAGCGTGGTGGTGGCCCGGCAGGTATCCACCGTGCGCGAGTCTCCCGATCGTGGCAGCAGCCGGGGTGGCTACCACACCGTCCGAAAGGGCGAGACGCTCGGTGGCATCGCCAGGCGCTATCACGTCAGCACGTCGCAGATCAAGGACTGGAACGGCATGTCGGGCACGACGGTTCGCGTGGGTCAGAAGCTCCGCGTCTCGCCCGGTGCCAGCCGCAGCTCGACCCAGCTGGCCTCCCGCGATCACGCCAAGGGCGGCGGGTCGACCGGCGGTGGAAGTGCCACTGTCAGGTACAAGGTGCGGAGCGGCGACACGCTCTCCGGCATCGCCCGGCGCCATGGTGTCACGGTCGCGTCGATCAGGCAGGTGAACGACCTGAGTGGCGGACTCAAGAGCGGCACGACGATCAGGATTCCGAAGAAGGCGTGACGGCCTGGATGTCAGGAACGACAAGGGGCAGCCTCATCGGCTGCCCTTTGTCGTTCCTGTAATTCATCAAGGCGTCAGGTGCCCAGTTCTCTCGCCTGCGCCTGCATCTCCTTCGTGACGCGCTTCGGCTGATATCCCCGCAGCACGGCATTCTCATACCCGTTTGACGGATCGCCACCCTCGGCCACGATCTGGTTTACCCGGCCGGGGCCGCGGTTGTAGGCCAGCAGCGCCAGCTCGTAGTCGTGCCGGTACTGCTTCAGCAGGTCATTCAGGAAGCGGAACCCGATACGAAGGTTCACGTCCCGCTCGTACAGCGCCTTCTCGTCCAACGAGCCATCGTAGAACTTGGCGGTGGCCAGCTGTACTTGCGTGAAGCCGATCGCGTTCATGTTGCTCTTCGCCGCCGGCTTGAAGTTGCTCTCCACCTTCACCAGACGGAACGCGAGCTGCGGGTCGATGCCTTCCTGCAGCGCGATATCGTAGATCGCCGTGGCCAGGTCGGCCGGGATCTGGTAACGCGCCGAATAGCCCAGGATGGCCTCCGCGCGATCGAGCTTGAGCGTGAGCAGCGCCGCGGTGCCGTCGAAAGACGGCTGCGGGGCACTGGCTGGAACGACGTTCGTCGTCGCCTCGATGGAGCGGGACGGCGGCGCCTCCTCGGTCTGCGACCGGCGTGACCAACCACCGATGGCGCTGATGAGGAGTGCACCGGCCAGCAGCGCACCTGCGCGTGCAAGCGGTCCTTTGCGCCAATTCGGGCGCGGCAGACTGGTCGGGGACTTCATGTAGTACCTCCTTGCTGTCGTTGAACGGCAGCGGACTGGTCAGGGCCCCTCGCGGTGCCAATCGCCCCGGGTTCCCCCGGTCTTGCTGACCAGCCGGATCTCGTCGATGACCATGCGCCGGTCGACCGACTTGACCATGTCGTAGACGGTAAGGCACGCCACCGAGACTGCCGTGAGCGCCTCCATCTCGACACCGGTGCGGCCGGTAAGGCTGACGGAGGCGGTAATGCGCACCCCCGGCAGTGACTCATCCAGCCGCGCCTGCACCGTGACCACATCCAGCGCCAGGGGATGACAGAGGGGGATCAGTTCCCCCGTCTTCTTCGCTGCCATCACCCCGGCCACTTCGGCCACGCCAAGCACGTCGCCCTTCTCTACCGCTCGATCCGCCACCAGCCGGAACGCTGCCATCGACATCTGCACCGCGCCCTCAGCCACCGCGGTGCGGCGGCTCGCGGGCTTTCCACCCACATCCACCATCCGCGCGCGTCCTGCCTCGTCCAGGTGCGTCAGCCCCGACTCATTCTGTCGACTCACTGACGACTCACGACTGACGACTCACGACTTCCAAGGCACATCGCCAGGTCCTCAGTCAGCACCCCCACCAGCAGCTGCGGATTCACGTTGCCCTGTGCCGCCTCGCGTGCCGCCGCCACATGGCGCTGCGCCTCGAGCAAGCGGGACACCGGCCGCGGGGTCTTGAGCGCGATAGGCAGAGCACGGCGCGGCGCCATTCCGCTCGCGGCGCGAGCTGCATCGCCCAGCGTCTGCTCCAGCGCCTCGAGCATCGCGCTGAAGTCGCCTCGCGCTGCCCAGGGGCTCTGCTTCAGCACCCGTTCGGCCCGCGGTACCGAACCCTGCAGCGCCACCTCGACCAGGTCTGCGGCGGCCGCAAAGGCCTTGGCACCCGCCTCGCTCGCGCTGATCGCCGAGCCGATCGAGCCTTCGGCCGTGCGAACCCGCTCCTCCAGCGCCGCCCCCGACAACCCCGGCTTGAGCTCTGCCGCGAGGAACTCGCGCACCTCCGCATCCGTCAAACGCCCCAGGCGCACCGGCACCACTCGGGACTGTACGGTCGGCAGCAGCCGACCCGCGTCGGTCGCGGTGAGTACGAACCAGGTATTCGCCGGCGGCTCCTCCAGCAGCTTGAGGAGCGCATTCGCTGCTTCCTGACTCGACTCCTGCGGCACCAGTCGCTCGGCGTGCCCGATGATGAAGACCGTCGGGCCACCTTCAACCGACTTGAGCGCCGCCCGCCGCTGAATCAGCCGCACGGTCGCCAGCGGGTGACTCGCCATCCCGTCGAGCGCGCCATAGAGCGGATTCTTTCGCCGCTCCGCCACGATCTCCCCGATCAACTCCGCCGCCTCGTCCACCTGCTTGTCGGCGTCGGTGGCCTTGGGACGCAGGATCGGCACGATCCAGTGCAGGTCGGCGTGCCCGAGTTCCATCACCAGGCGACACGGCCTGCATTTGCCACACGGCTCCGCGTCCTTCTTCTCGCAGAGCAGCAACTGACCGAGCCACAGGGCCAGACGCTGCCGGCCTACACCCTCTGCTCCCTCGAAGAGGAGCACCTGCGGCATCCGACCCGCCCTCACGGCATCCCCGAGACGCTTCCGAACTGCCTTATGACCGATCAAGGGTGCCAGAGCCATTTGTGAATATCGCTTATTCCGGGCCAGAATGGAAGGGGCGGCAAGCCGTGTAAGATGTTGTTTTTCAACATGTTACAGTGACATTATGTCGCGCATTGTCCGGATAACTGTGGGTGCAAAGGTACATGTAGCGATAGTGAATACTCGCATGCTTAAGGCATTTCAGATCACTCGAACTGAGACCACGAAGCGCTTGTCGGAGCATCGTTTGGGTGGAGGGTCAAAATGACGCGGCCTAGCCGTCACACCGTGGCAGGATTGCCCGGCCGTTCGTGACGCATGCGAGCAACCGCTCATATGTGATATGGATCACGTGAGCGCAGGCTCCGCTGACGTGCTGAAACATCAAGTGTCGCGACAGTCCAAGACATCCAGGTCGCGCAGGTCACGCGGTCTTGCCCCCCTCTCCCGTGCTACTTAGGATTGGCTCCGCTTTCCCGAGTAGCTCAGTTGGTAGAGCAGCTGACTGTTAATCAGCGGGTCGCAGGTTCGAGTCCTGCCTCGGGAGCTCGGAAAACGCACACACTTGAGGCCCGCTTCGGCGGGCTTTTTTGTGTCGCGCGTTCAGGAGCTCTCTGGCTCATGGTGATCTCCTTCTCCGTGTACGTGAACTGTGCTTGCCTGTAGCTTGGCGTTGCGCAGAACCGGACGGAGGACCGTCATGGTGTTGCTGCGAACCCGGCCGTACCCCATACTGCAGCGCGGTATGACAGAAACCACGGAGGGGGACATATGGCCTTCGCTGAGAGTGGCTTCGCGCAGTTCATCGCCAGTGGGTTCGGGCGGGCACTGAGGGTCGTGGCAGGTCTGGCATTGATCGGGTGGGGGTTCACGCACCGTGACCAGATCGCGGGGATGGTACTGATGGGCGTAGGGCTCTTGCCGCTGGCCACGGGAGCGTTTGATTGGTGCCTGCTGAGTCCGCTGTTCGGCGGGCCACTGTCCGGCCGCGCCATCCGGTCCGCCACGCGCCCACCACGCTGACGAAGAGGGGCGCCTCGGCTCGGGGGCGCCCCTCTTTGGCTGCTTGACGGCAGCGGCATTCGTCGAGTAACGCCTACTTGAGCCACATGTAGAGGCCGATCAGTCCCATCACCAGGCCGCCCACGGCGATTGCCGTCCCTGCGTCTTCGCCGATCAGCAGCCCGCCGATGACGGCGGCACCACCCACGATTGCCAGCACACGCCCCGTGTTCTTGCTCGAGCTCCCCTGGTTGTTCCACGTCATCTCCGTCGATGCGTCGGCCACGTTGCTGTAGCCCAGCGTCGCGCTGGCGATGGTCGGTCCGGCCATCGGTGCCGCCGGCGCCGCGACCGGAGTGATGTCGGCGAGCGCGGCGTCGGGCGTGGCCATCTGGGCAGCGAGGGGGCTGGCAACGACGCAGGCGACGATCGCGAGCAGGTGCACCCGGAGGCTGGAACGTGTCATGGAGAATCCGATGTTGACGGTTGAACGGGCATGCACTCGGTATACCTGCGAGTCAGCCGATTGTCTCACCACTTGCGAGTGCAGGATGCTGCGTCACTCCTTGGATTGAGCCTCCCGGCCGCGCTGTGCAGCCACCGCGTTGATCTCGCGGTTCTCCAGCACATGCATTGGGGCCCCGCGCGCTGCCACCGCGATCATTGCCCGGCCCACCAGTTCCGTCGTTGTCACGTACTGCGGTAGCAGGGCGTTGAGCAGCGGATACAGCGGTCCCATCACGGCGTAGATCGCGCGATACCACCCGGTGCTCGACGTGACGCCATGCATCGGCTGGATGTAGCCCGGCCGGAACATGTGGGTCGCCTTGAACGGCAGCGCGCTGACGGCGTTCTCGGTCATTCCCTTCACCCGTGCCCACATGACACGCCCCGTGCCACTGCCGTCGGTACCGGTCCCCGACACGTAGATGAACGTCATTGCCGGGCTCCGCGCCACCAGGCATTGCGCCACCGCCGTCGTCAGGTCGTACGTCACCCGGCGATACGCCGCCTCGGTCATCCCCACCGCCGATACGCCCAGGCAGTAGAAGCAGGCGTCGTAGCCCTCGAGCTCGGCGCCCAGCGAGGGTACCGCGAAGAGGTCGTCGAGCAGCACCTCGCGCACCTTCGAGTGCTGCTGTCCCATGGGGCGGCGCCCGATGACCAGGACCATTTCGACCCCGGCTTCGAGCAAGCACTCGCGCAGGACGCCCCGGCCCACCATGCCTGTGGCGCCAAGGAGGATGACCCTCACTCGCCCATCATGATGGCGACCAGCGTGACGATCAGCGCGGACACGACCAGGAGCGATGTCACGGTCACGATGGTCCGGAAGAGGAAGCGGTACTTGTCCGCCCGGCGGCGCAGTTCGGCCAGTTCCGCGGACGAGATCTGCTCGAGCGGGACAGGGCCGACTGGCACGATCATCTGGGGTGGGCCCGTCTCGGCGGGGCTCGGGACGGGCGCGGGAAGGTCACCGTTCATGGGACGCTCCATGGCAGGCGTTCAGAGTTCCTTGAGGTAGTGCAAGGTTTCCGGGGCATAGCCGAGGTGCTCGTAGAGGCCCCGCGCGCGCTCGTTCTGGGCCCACACGTTGAGTGAGATTCGGTGCAGGCCCGTCTCACGTGCCCATCCCTCGGCGGCATGCAACAGAGCCCGGGCGACCCCGCGTCCCTGCGCGCCGGGATCGACCGCCAGCACCTCGATGTGCGCCACCGGTTCGCGGGTGAAATAGTCCACCTGCGTCGTGAGACAGGCCACGCCATCGAGCCCGGCTGTTCCGTCGGCCACGAAAGCGACGGTGCCAGGAGTCCCGCTGCGCAGGGCCTCGCGGATCACGCCATCGTCCGCGCGCTGGATCTCGCGCGCGGTGCGCCATGGCGGCACTGGAAAGGCCGCCAGCTGGTCGGCGAGTGCTAGCACCAGCGCCTCGTCACCGGGCACCCCGCGGCGCACGCGCACCGCCGCCTGGTCGCTCAGATCGCGCGGCCCATCCGGACGCACCGCATGACGACACCGTCGGGCAGGGTCACGTCGGTCTGCTCGAGCGCCTCGAAGCCGTAGGCCCGGTACAGTGGCTCGCCAGGCAGCGTGGCCGTGAGCACCAGCCGCCTGAAGCCCGCGGCCCGCGCCGCCTCCACGCACGCGTCGAGCAGGAGGCGCCCGATGCCGCGTCGCGCCCAGCCGGGGTGCACGAAGAACGCGCGGATGCGCGCCGGCTCCGTCGCCGGGTCGATGACTGGATCGGGCTCGTGCTTCGCATGATCCCCGCCGTAGTGCGTGCGTCGCATGCTCCACCCGCCGCATCCCACGATGGCGCCCTCCGCCTCGACGCAGAAATAGGTGCCGTCTCGCACCAGCATGGTGTCCACCCCGAACACGTGCCGGATGCCGCTCTCGATCTGCGCGTCCGAGTAGTAGCCCCGGCTCAACTCGCGCACCGAGTCCTGGATGAGCCGGTTCATCACCGCCTCGTCATCCAGCCGGGCGTTCCGCACCGTGAGCTGGATGTCCGGCGGCGCCATCAGCCGAACGCGGCCAGCGCGACGGCCGCGATCTCCCCGTCATGCGCCGAGGTCATGCCGCTGATGCCGATCGCCCCGATGATGGCGCCATCGCGAGTGATCGGGAGGCCGCCTTCCAGCATCAGCCCGAATTCGCTCATCGAGAGGAATGCCATCCGCCCGCTGGCGACGGCGTCTTCCATTGCCTTCGTCGATCGCTTGAACCGCGCCGCCGTCCGCGCCTTCGCGATCGCGATGTCCTGGCTCGCCGCCTGAGTGCCGTCCAGGCTGTGGAACAGCACGAGGCCACCCGTGGGATCCACGATTGCGACCGCGATGGTCCACCCGCGCTTCAGCGCCTCCGCCTCGGCGGCGGCCGCGAGCACCTTCGCCCCTTCCAGCGTAATGAACGATACGGTTCGACTCATCGACATGGCACTTCCTGAATGTGTGGGCCCGCTCACCGCTCACCGCTCACCGCTTACCGTATTACCGTATTACCGCTCACGCTTCCGCTCCACCCGAATCCTGACATCGCACCCGTGGAGATGGTCGTTGACCAGCCCCATCGCCTGCATGAACGCATACACCGTCGTCGGCCCCACGAACGACCACCCGCGCTTCTTCAGGTCCTTCGACAGTGCCCGCGATTCCTCCGACTGGCCCAGCGCCCGCAACACCTCATGCGTCATTCGCTGCGGACGCGACCCGGGCGCCGGCTCGAAGTGCCATACGTAGTTCGCGAGCGACCCGAACTCGTCCACCAGGTCGGCCACGCGCCCCGCGTTGTTGATCGTCGCCATGATCTTGCCGCGATGCCGGATGATCTCGGCGTTCTGCAGCAGCTGCTCCACCTTCTTCGGCGTGAACCGCGCCACCGTCGCCGCGTCGAAGTCCGCGAACGCGTTCCGGAACCCCTCACGCTTCCGAAGAATGGTGAGCCAGCTCAGGCCCGATTGGAATCCCTCCAGCGAGAGCTTCTCGAACAGCCTCCGGTCATCCCGCACCGGGAAGCCCCAGTCACGATCGTGATACTGCACGTACTCGGGGGTGGCCGCGCACCAGGCGCAACGGACCAGCCCGTCCGGAGCCTCGAAGAGCCCGCGGGCCAGCGTCATCCAGTGCTGTCAACTTTGGTTGTCACATTGACCTGTCAACTCAATGTGGTTGGGGGTCGATGTTGGACAGATCCGGTACGGCGCTGTATATGGGTGATGCCCCCGCATGTGATCCACCGTGCCGTCACCGCTTGCCAGCAGGGCGCGTCCGCGCTCGTCGCTGGTCGAGCCTCGCAAGAGGATTCTGACACATGACTCCACTGGTCGCACTGGCGTTGAGCATTGGGGTGCTCGGTGGCATTGCCACTGCCCTCTACCTGAAGGTAGGGCTTGCCATCTGGGCAGGGTTCATCGCCTGGGCTTGCTTCTTCCACACCGGGGGCGACACCGAAGCCCTCAAGAAGACAATCATCGGTAACCTCTTCGGCATCTTCTGCGCAGCCGTGGCTGCCTTCCTCCTGCTCAACACCAACCTGGGTGCGGCCGGACCGCCAGTCATCGTCGGTGTCACCGTATTCCTCATGGTGCTCGGCGCGCATCTGAAGCCATTCTCCACCGTCCCCGCCAGCGTGTACGGCTACGCGGCGACCTTCGCGTACCTCCTGCAGACCGCGGAAGCCATGGTGATCGGTAAACTGGTCGCCGTCGACGTCACCGGAAACCCGATTCTGGTCGTAGCCATCTCAATGGTGCTGGGGGCGTTGTTCGGGTTGGCCTCGGGGAAGCTGGCAGGAGCGCTGACAAAGAAGGCCTGACATTTCGCCGGGCACGGTGGACGAGGGCACATGACGGCCCCGGGGATCACTCCCGGGGCCTTCGTGTGTCCAGGCCCAGCTCGCCCTCACGCGGTCGCAGTTCCTCCTCACCCCGTTTCAGTTCCCCTTCACCGGCTTCAGGTCCAGGTCCTGAAAGTCGAAGCTGAAGTCCACGTCCGGCGATGCTGGCAGCATCTTCACGCTGGCGATGTTGCCGTCGGGATCGAGCGTGAACGTCACGTAGGCGTCGGCCCGCACTTCGCGGTCGGTCCATCGCGCCACGAAGGTGTCGTATTGCCAGTGCTCCAGCCTGCCTGCCAGTACCGGCGAGTGCGTGAACCGGATCATCAGCTGGCCCTTCTCGTCGGTGACCGCCACGTCGCCATACCAGGGATCGCGATAGGTGCCGGCGTACTTCGCGAACGGCAGCGACGGCTTGGAGTCGGCGTTCCGTGCTGTTGCGGAGGCCTTCATCGCGGCCGCATTCGCGGAATCGTTGCGGGCCTGCACCCACTTCCACGCGGCGAGCCAGTCGAACTTCGCGCCCATGTAATAGTCCAGCACTCTCAGCGTGATCGCACGGAAGGCGGGACCCGACTCGGCATTGGTGAACACCGCGATGCCCAGGCGCAGGTCGGGCACCGTCGTCACCTCCGACACGAAGCCGGGCAACCCGCCGGTGTGCTCCGCCACCTTGTATCCGCGGTAGTCGCTCATGTTGAGCCCCAGCGCATAGCCCCGGAAGTTGGCGCGGAGCGGTGCCAGCTGTGCTGGCGGCGGATTGTTGTTCAGGATGGTCACCGGCATCCAGAGCGCGCGCGCGGTGCGCGTGGTGTAGAGCGACTTCCCGTCACCCATGCGCCCCGAATCGGCCATGATCATGAGCCACTTCGCCGCGTCCTGCGCGTTGGTCATGATGCCGCCCGCAGGGTTGGTGGCGGCACTGGTATCGGGCCACACCGGCTTGAGGGTGCCCTCCACCACGGCATGGGGCGAGGCGAGGTTGGCACGCTGTTCGGGGGTGGGGTAGTGCGAGAAGCTCGTGGTCATGCCCGCCGGTTCGAGGATGTTGGAGCGGACGAACTCCTCCCATGGCTGGCCCGATACCGCCTCGATCAGTTCTCCCGCCACCGTGTAGAGCACATTGTCGTAGGCGTAGCTGTAGCGGAAGCTCGTCGCCGGCCTGATGAACCGCAGTTGCCGCGCGATCTGGGCGCGCGTGTAGTCGGACGCGGGCCACCAGAGCAGGTCGCCGGCGCCGAGGCCGAGGCCGCTGCGGTGCACCAGCAGGTCGCGAACGGTGATCTCGCGAGTCACCCACGAATCGTACATCTGGAACCAGGGCAGGTAGTTGATCACGGGCGCATCCCACTCGACCTTGCCCCGTTCCACCAGCAGCCCGAGCGAGAGGGCGGTGAACACCTTGGTGTTGGAGGCGATGCCGAAGAGGGTGCCGGCGTCCACCAGTGTCGGGTCGCCCAGTCGCCGCACGCCGTAACCCCTGGCCAGCACGACCTTGCCGTCCTTCACGATCGTGAGCGAGATGCCGGGCACCCCGAACGCCTTCATCACCGAATCGACGTACCGGTCGAGGCCCGGCGGCACCCCGGCCGGAGCGGCCGCCGGCTTAGCCTTCTGGGCCTGGGCGGAGAGGGGAAGTGCGAGGAGCGTGATGGCGGCGAGCCGGCGTGCGGTCCGGGTCATGTCGGGCTCAATTCTCCAGTGAGAAAGTGACGCGCACGACGGCGGTGATGTCCTTGTTCACCGCCGACACGTCGTTCATGCCGTAGTCGGAAATCTCGGTGCTGTTGCGCGGCGTGATCTGGAACACTCCCTGCCGGACGCTCTTGATGCGGCCGATCTTGCCGCCGGTGCGCTCGGCGATCTGCTTCGCCCGCGTCCGCGCATCCTCCGTGGCGTCGCCCAGCACCTGGATCCGCATCTCGCCCAGCCGGGTGAAGAGGTAACGCGGCGCCTCCGGGCTGAGCGGCCACCACGAGCCCGGCGGCCAGCACCACGGCACCCCAGAAGTTTGGCGCGCCCAGCACGCCCCGTTCGTTCGCCATCCGTGGTGCTGCTCCCGCGCGCGGGCGGAAGTATCATCCGGCACTGCGTCGTCAAGATAAAGGGTATATCATCTGGCAATGCCCCTGCGCGATCACGCCCGCTCCTGGGCACTGTTTCTCCTCTCCCTGCTGGGCCTGACGGCCGTGGGCCTCTGGACCTACGGGGTCGTCCGCCGGACCGTGCGCGAGCGCACCGAGGACCGGTTGCGGCTCGTGATGAACTCCATGTACGAGGGGCTGAACGCCTGGCTGGTCGGCGAACACCAGCTGGTGCGCTGGATCGCGGCCGAACCCGGCATACGCGCCGACCTGCTCGAGCTCTCGGCGCGGGCGCCCCGGCTGGATGCGACGGCATTGCTGCGCCTCCCCGCCCGCGTCCGCCTCATGCAGCGGCTCGACCCGGTGCTCGAGAGCCACGGATATGAGAACTTCGCGTTCGTGGCGCCCGATGGCCGCATCCTCACCTCCAACGATGCGGCGCTGGTGGGCAAGATGACCCGTGCCTACCCTGACCGCCTCGTCGCCCGCATGCGCCGGGGCGAGACGGTTACCACGCCGTACGGCATCGGGGTCGTCGATACCACCGGCCTGGCGCTCAGTCACAACCGGCCGGTCATCCTCACCGCGTCGCCGGTGTTCAGCGATCCCTCCGGCGCCGGGGAGTTGGTCGGCTGGCTCGACGTGCGCGCCGACCCCGCCACCGACCTCAACCCCATCATTACGGCGGGGCGGCCGGGCCAGACGGGCGAAACGTACTTCTTCAGTGAGGGCGGCATCATGCTGTCGACCAGCCGGTTCGACGCCGCGCTCCGGAAGGTCGGCCTGCTGCCGCGGGACACGATGGTCGGGTCGGCCCTCAACGTGCGGATCGGGGATCCCGGCGGTGACCTGCTGCGCGGCTACGACCCTGCCACCCCGCCGAGTGACTGGCCCCTCACGCTGCTGGGACAGCGTGCCACCCAGGGCACCGACGGCCTCTCCCTCGACGGGTACCGCAACTACCTCGGCAGGGAGGTGGTGGGAACCTGGCGCTGGTTCCCGAAGGCGGCCGTCGGTATCGCGGTGGAGCAGGGCTACGACGAGAGCTATGCGGGGATGCGCATCCTCTGGCAGGCCTTCGGCACGCTCTTCGGTATCATCGTCATCGGGACTGGCCTGATCTGGCTTGGCTTCGGCATGCTGGAACGCGCCCGCGCCCGGGCGCGACGTGCCGAGCAGCTGGGCCAGTACACCCTCGAGCGCGTCATCGGTGAGGGGGCGATGGGCACGGTGTACCGCGCGCGGCATGCGTTCCTGCGTCGGTCCACCGCGGTGAAGCTGCTCCGCCCCGAGCGCAGCACGCCCCAGGCGCTCCGCCGGTTCGAGAAGGAGGTCCAGGCCACGAGCCAGCTGGTCCATCCCAACACGATCACGATCTTCGACTACGGACGCACGCCCGACGGGACGTTCTACTACGCGATGGAATACCTCCGCGGGCTCACGCTCGACGTGGTGGTGCAGCGCTTCGGGCCGCTGCCCGAGCGGCGCGTCGCGCACATCATGCGTCAGGTGTGCGGGTCCCTGGCCGAGGCCCACGCCGCCGGGCTGATCCACCGCGACGTGAAGCCGCAGAACCTGATGCTGTGCCATCGTGGCGGCGTGCCCGACCTGGTCAAGGTGCTCGACTTCGGCCTGGTGAAGGAGAGCGACACGCTTGATCCCGGTCTCACGCGGGATGGTGCCGCCGTCGGCACGCCGCTCTACATGGCACCCGAGGCCGCCTCGGCGTCGCTCGAGATCGACGCGCGCGCCGACCTCTACTCCCTTGGGGTCGTCGCCTATTTCCTGCTGAGCGGCGTGCAGCCGTTCTTCGGGGTCAATGCGCGCGAGGTGATGCGGCGCCACATGGAGGAGCGCCCGCTCGCGCCCTCGGAGAGGCTGGGCCAGCCGCTCGCGCCGGAGCTCGAGGAGCTGGTCCTCAAGCTCCTCGCCAAGGATCCGGCCAGCCGGCCGCCCACCGCGCGCGCGGTGGAGACGCTGCTTGAGGAAGTGATCGAGCCGATGCTGGGTCGCTGGACCGACGAGGAGGGCGAGGCGTGGTGGCGCGCCAACGCACCGCAGCTGATCGGGCTCGATGGCGACGCCGAGCCGGCGGGCGCGCCGATGAAGCTGGACGTGGACGTCGAGAGCAGGGCGGGCCGGATCTGAGCCCGCGCAGTGTCGCGGGTCTCGCGTGCCTCGCGCTCACCGCCTTTGCGCCCCCACCGGTGCATGCACAGGCGCCCGCCACGGGGGGGCAGGTCTGGGCGTTCACCAGCCTCTGGATCCAGTTGCCCTCCCATTTCCGCGTCCTCGTCGTCGGCGAACTGAACGAGGGCACCGACTACTCTTACCACCAGTGGACTGCGGGCGCCGGGATTGGGTATCAGTGGAAGCGCGTCAGCAAGCTCACTCACCTGGTCAACATCAACAGCGACAAGGAGAGCCGCCTGGTGGTGGGTGCCGGCTACGAGTACCTGTGGACCGAGCAGGGTGCGGCCACAACCGCCGAAGACCGGGTCGTGATCACGGCGACACCTCGATACCGCCCGCACGCCCGTTGGCTGCTCGAGGACCGCAATCGCGCCGAGCTGCGCTGGGTCGACGGGGCGTACTCGACTCGCTACCGCAACCACCTCACGCTCGAGCGCGACATCCCAGTGGGCAATTTCCGCTTCACGCCGTACGCGGGGGCCGAGTTCTTCTACGACTTCTCGAAGAACAGCTGGGATGAGCAGCAGTATTCCGTGGGGATTCAGTGGCCATTCCGGCGGGTACTCATGGTGGAGACCTACTACCTCTTCCAGCACAGCAACGGCTCGCCCAAAAACGTCAACGTGCTGGGCGTGAGCTTGAACGTCTACCTTCGAAACGGCCTCTAGTCACTCCGCGTCCGGCTTGTCCAGCGCCCGCCACATGTACCAGCTCGCGAGCGACCGGTACGGACGCCACCGCTCCGCGTGCGCCGTGAGTTCGTCCGCCGTCGGCAGGTCCGTCTTCCGGTAGGTGATCGCAAACCCCTTCCGCACCCCATAGTCCGCCACGGGCAGCACGTCCGGTCGCCCGAGGCGGAAGATCAGGAACATGTGCACCGTCCAGGGGCCGATGCCGCGCACCACCGTCAGTCGCTCCACCACGTCGTCGTCGCTGAGCCGGCGGATCTGTACCAGCGTGGGCAGTTCGCCGCTCGCGGTGCGCCGGGCCAGGTCGATCATCGCCGCGGTCTTGGCGTTCGAGAGCCCCGCGGCGCGAAGGCGTTCCGGCGGCGTGGCAGCCAGCTCGGCCGGGGTCGGGAACTTCTTGGGCGCGTAGATCGCGCGCACCCGCCCGAAGATCGTCGCGGCGGCCTTGCCCGAGAGCTGCTGGTACACGATCGACTCCGCCAGTGCGTGGAACAGGCTCTGGGCGTGGGCCAGCTCGAGGCGTACGGGATGCGCCCGGTCGATGAGGCGCGCGAGCTTCCGGTCGCGCGTGCGCAGGTGCGCCACGCCGGCGTCCCAGTCCCACGGCAGCGCGCCGGCGTCAGCGCGTCGCGCCATGTGACCTCCCCGACTGTTCGGCCGCGATCCAGAGGTCCATCTGCGTCTGCAGCACCTCGAGCGGCATCGGTCCCTCGTCGAGCAGCGCATTGTGGAAGCGCCGCACGTCGAACCGGTCGCCCAGCGCCGTTTCGGCCTGCCGCCTGATCGCCGTGATCCGGAGCTCGCCGATCTTGTACGCCAGCGCCTGGCCCGGCCACACGATATACCGGTCCACCTCCACCGCCGCGTCCTGTGCCGACTTGGCCGAGTTGGCGAGCAGGTAGGCGATCGCCGAGTCGCGACTCCAGCCCATGGTGTGGATGCCCGTGTCTATCACCAGCCGGCAGGCGCGCCACATCTCGTAGGTGAGCTGCCCGAATCGCGAGTACGGGTCGGTGTACAGCCCGAGGTCGCGGCCCAGCTGCTCGGCGTAGAGCGCCCAGCCCTCCACGTACGCGGTATAGGCCGCGTTGCGGCGGAACTCGGGCAGCCCCTCCAGCTCCTGCGCCCGGGCGATCTGCAGGTGATGTCCCGGCATTGCCTCGTGCAGGGTGAGCGCCTCCATCTCGTACGTCGGGCGTGCATCGAGCTGCCACGTGTTCACCATCATGAACCCGGCGCGCGATCCGTCGGCGGCCGACGGGTAGTAGCGTGCGGTCGTCTGCGACGGTCCCTCGTAGTCCGGGAAGGCGCGCACGCCATAGGGCGTCCGGGGCAGGATCGCGAACTGGCTGGGGAGCGCGCCGTCGATCTTCTTGGCGATGTCGCGGTATCCCTCGACCAGCGCGTCCGCGCTGGTGAGGTAGAACCGCGGGTCGGTGCGCAGGAACTGCAGGAACTCGGCAAAGCCCCCGTTGAAGCCCACCTGCCGCTGCACCGAATCCATCGCGAGCCGGATGCGCTGCACCTCATCGAGTCCAAGCTGGTGGATCGTGGCGGCGGAAAGCGCTACGGTGGTGTAGCGGCGGATCTGCCAGGTGTAATAGTCGCTGCCACCCGGCAGCGACGTGGCCGCGAGCTGCTTCCGTCCGGCCGGCAGGTACTCCCGCTGCACGAAGTCGTTCAACGCGCGGAGTGCCGGCACCACCGAGTCCAGGATGGCGCGGCGGGCCGACGCCACGATCCGTGCGCGCGCGGCCTCGTCGACCTCGGCCGGGAAGGCCGTGACGGGCGCGTAGACCGGGCTCGCCGCCGGGTCGGTCACCAGCTGCGGCTCGATCTGCGCCGGGATCCCGCGCAGCTGGAACGCCGGCTGCACCCAGCCAGTGCGGATCCCCTCCTGCAACAACGCGATGGTCTGGCCGATGAACCGTGGGAAGGCGTTGAGCCGCGCGACGTAGTTGTCGTAGTCCTGCGCCGTACGGTACGGCATCGCCGCTATAAGCTGCGGAAAGGCGAGCTGCACGCCGTCGAGCTGGTCGAGCGGCATGCGCCAGGTGGGGAATCGCTGGCCGTCCACGTCCACCGACTTTTCCCAGAGGAACAGTTCCAGCGAAAGCCGGTCCTGCCCCTTGAGGGAGGCCGGCTTGATGGCCCGTGCCCGTGCGAGCATCGCGCGGTCGTGCGCCTGCCGTGCCTCGATCGCGCCGATGGAGAGGTCGGTCAGCCGGCCGTCGTAACGATGGTCGCCGAGGAATGTGGCCGACTCCGGACTCTGCTCCATCCGGTACTGCCAGTCGTCGGCGAGGAGCCGCTGCAGCGGTGTCATGGTGGTATCAGCTGGGGTCAGTGCCAGGACGAGCAGCGCAAGGCCGGTGATCATCCCTTCGTCCTTCGCCGAGGCAACGCCTGTCGCTCGCGAGACCGTGCGCGCCGCGCCACGTCCACCGCCTTCCCCGCCCAGAGCCTGAGGGCGTCGGGCGCTTCGAGCACGTCCGCGGGCACGGGGTAGTACTGCATCGTCTCGCCGCCCTCGCCGAAGGGCCTGAAGGGCCCGAGCCCGAGGGCCTCGAAGTCGCCCCGGTTCGAGTCGTCCACCTTCAGGTACAGGGTGTCGTCGTCCATGAGGGCAAAGAAGTGTGTATCGGAGTAGATGCCCACGCCCCCGAACATCTTGCGACTCGTCACGGGGAGGACGCGACCCAGCTGTTCCAGGGCGAACGCGTGGAAGGTTGCGCTCATGGCGTCAGGAGGCGGGCGCCTCCGGCTTGAAAAGCGCCGCGTCCAGGATCGACCAGAGGTGGATGATCCAGCCCATCCAGATGAACCAGAGCACGCCGGCCATGACGAACATGATCGCGCCCTTGAGTGGCCGCCCCTGCAGCAGCTGTCCCAGGCCCGGTATGAAAAAGCTCGCCAGCGCGGCGATGACGTTTCCCGATGACCCCTGGCCTGCCATGCCGACCTCCAAATGGTGCGTCCACCGAAAGCTAATCGGCGCGCGTGGCGGGCTGGGCCGACCGCGCGAGGAGCAGTCCTGCACCCACCACGGCCAGGGCGCCGAGCGCCTGGGAGAGCGACGGTCGCTCGCCGAACACCGGGATCGCGAGCAGCACCGTGAACAGGATGCCGAGGTAGGTGAGGGCCGAGACCCGTGCGGCGCTGTCGAGCGAGTACGCCCTCGTCATCGCCAGCTGCGCGCCCCCACCCGCGAGCCCGGTGCCGAGCAGGAACATTGCGGCCCGAGGTGACGGGGTGCGCCACACGGGAACCGACAGGGCCACCGTCGTCGCCAGCGCCACCAGCGAGAAGTGCAGCACGACGGCCTCGCTGCTCTCGCCGGCGCCGAGCCGGCGCAGCAGCATCATCGCGAAGGCATAGAACAGGGCGCCGAGTGTCGCGATCGCGGCCACGCCGACGGCGCTGTGGAAGCGCGGCTGAAGCACCAGCGCCACGCCGGCGAACGCGATCACCACCGCCAGTCCCACCGAGCGCGACCGCGGCTCCCCCAGCACCGCCGGTGCCAGCAGGGCCACGAAGATGGGCGCCGTGGCGCCGAGCGTCACCGCGTCGGCGAGGTGGATGCGCGGGGACGTCAGCGCGTAGAATGTGCAGAGCGCGGAGAGCGTGCCGAAGATGGCCCGCCCCCACGAGGCCCGGCGATCGGTGATGCGCAACGACACGCCGCGTGCCCGCGCCAGCAGCACCGCCAGCAGCACCCCCACGAAGAATCGCGCGGCCGCGACCTCGGGCCAGGGTATGTCGCCACCGGCGAGTCGGGCGCTTACGTTCATCACCGCGAAGCACACCTGCGCGAGCAGCATCCATCCCAGTCCGGCCAGGTGATGACGGGCGGCTTCGGGGTCGGTGGCTGAATCCATCACGGTCATGGCGGGGGAAGTTACATGCGCAGGCGCCCGGGACCGTGAGTCCCCATCTCTTTCTGCAGGATCTGGCGCTCGTGCTGTGCGCTGCCGCGCTCACCACGATCGCCTGCCAGCGGCTGCGCCTGCCCGTCGTGCTCGGTTACCTCCTGGCCGGGATCATCGTCGGCCCGCATACGCCCATCCCGTTCTTTGCCCACGAAGAGACCATCAGCACCCTCGCCGAGCTCGGCGTCATCCTGCTGATGTTCTCGCTCGGCCTCGAGTTCAACCTGCGCGCGCTCGCGCGCGTCATCCCCACCGCCGGCGTCGTGGCGGTGATCGAGGTGGGGCTCACCTTCGGGCTCGGGTTCCAGGTCGCGGCGCTCTTCGGGCTCGACACCCGCACCAGCCTGCTCGCCGGCGCCCTGGTCTCGATCTCGTCCACCATGATCGTGTCGCACGCCTTCCAGGACCTCCGCTTCGAGAAGCGCGCCCGCGAGTTCGTGTTCGGCATCCTGATCGCCGAGGACCTGGTGGCGATCCTGATGCTGGCCACGCTCTCCGCGCTCGCCGCCGGGAGCGGTGACACCGGCAACATCCTGATGGCCACCGCCGGGCGCCTCGTGCTGTACGTGGCGGGACTGCTCGGGCTGGGCCTGCTGGTGGTGCCACAGGTCTTCCGCTCCATCGTGGCCCTCCGCCGCAAGGAGACACTGCTCGTCACCAGTGTCGGGTTCTGCTTCGCGCTGGCGTTCCTCGCCCAGTCCCAGGGCCTCTCGGTGGCGCTCGGTGCCTTTCTGGCGGGGGCGCTCATCTCCGAGGCCGGCGTGTCCCGCCATGTGGAGCCGCTGGTGGAGCCGTTGCGGGACATGTTTACCGGCATCTTCTTCGTGTCGATCGGCATGCTCTTCGATCCGGCCGGGGCCCTGCGCGACTGGCCCCTGGTCGTCGCTCTCGCGTTCGTGGTGCTCGTTGGCAAGTCGGTCGGCGTCACCGTGGGGTCGTTCCTCTCGGGACAGCCGGTGCGCACCGCCGTGCAGGCCGGCATGAGCCTCACCCAGATCGGCGAGTTCTCCTTCGTCATCGCCACCATCGCGGCGGGCCTGAGCGCCGGTGCTGGGCGGCTGTTCAGCGTCGCGGTCGCGGTCGCGATGCTGACCGCGTTCACCACGCCGCTGCTGATGCGCCGGTCGGAGCGCATCGCCCTCACCGTCGATGCCAAGCTGCCGCGGCCGCTGCAGGTCTTCGTATCGCTCTACGGTTCATGGATGGAACTGCTGCGGCAGCCCCGCGCCGTGTCGGCCTGGTCGCTGGTACGACGCGGGCTGGCGCTCCTCCTCTTCTATGCCGCGGCACTCGCCGGCATCATCATCGCGGCCGCAATCAACCTTCCCGCGCTCGAGGCCGCTCTGGCCCGGCAGTTCTCGCTTGGCCTGCAAGCGGCGTCGGCGCTCGCCATCGTGGGTACGGGGCTCGTGTGCCTGCCGCTCGCCGTCCTGATGGTGCGGGCGGGGCGGGACATCGCCCAGCGGCTCGCGGCCCGGGCGCTGCCGCCGCCCGCGCGTGGCGTCGACCAGGGCCGCGCTCCGAGGCGTACGCTCGTACTCGCGCTCCAGGTTGCCGGCCTCCTCGCCGTCGGCCTGCTGATCGTCGCGGTGACGCAGCCGTTCCTGCCCCGCCTCAGTGCGCCGGCCCTCATCGCGCTCGTGCTGGCGTTCCTGTCGGTGGCGTTCTGGCGCGCCGCGCAGGACCTCCAGGGCCACGTGCGTGCCACCGCCGAGGTGGCGGCGCATGTGCTCGTCTCGGACCACCGGCGGGCTGACACACCCGATGCGGCACTGGCTCAGGTGGCGAACCTCCTCCCCGGTATCGGGAGCCTGTCGGCGTTCACGGTGGAGGCTGGCGGTCCCGCCGACAGGCACACGCTGGCCGAGCTCAACCTGCGCGGACTCACCGGCGCCACTGTGGTGGCGGTGTGCCGTGGCGACCGTCCGCTCATCTATCCGTCCGGCGGGGTGCGGCTCGAGGCGGGTGACGTGCTCGCGCTCAGTGGTACGACGGAGGCGATCGCCGCCGCCAGCGACCGGTTGAGCGGGCCACAGGCCTGAGGGGAGGGCAGGGAATGGAGATCAGCGAATTTCGCCGCGCCGGCCATGAGCTCGTCGACTGGATGGCCGACTACCTGAAGGATGTCGAGCGCCTGCCCGTCACACCCGATGTGCAGCCGGGTGACATTCGCCGCTCCCTCCCGGCGTCGCCGCCGCGCACCGCCGAACCGACCGAACAGCTGATGCACGACTTTGGCCGGCTGATCCTCCCGGGCATGACCCACTGGGGTCATCCCGGCTTCTTTGCCTACTTCCCGTCCAACGCAAGCCCGCCATCGATGCTCGCCGAGATGCTCACCGCGGCCATCGGTGCGCAGTGCATGTCGTGGCAGACGTCACCGGCGGCCACCGAGCTGGAACAGGTGACGATGGAGTGGCTGCGGCAGATGCTCGGCCTGCCCGAAGGATTCACCGGCGTCATCCAGGACACCGCGTCCACCGCCACGCTGGTGGCGCTGCTCACCGCCCGGGAGCGAGCCACCGGCTATGCGGCCGCGATCCACGGGCTCCAGGGCTCGGGACAGCCCCTCACCGTGTACGCGTCGCACGAGCGGCACTCGTCGGTGGACAAGGCGGTCCGGCTGGCGGGATATGGGATCGAGTCGCTGCGGCTCATCGACCTCGATGACGCGTATGCCATGCGGCCCGAGGCGCTGGAAGCGGCCATCGCAGCCGACGTCGCGCAGGGCATGCGGCCGGCCGCCGTCGTGGCCACCACCGGCACCACCGGCTCCACCGCCATCGACCCGCTCCGCGCCATCGGCGAGATCTGCCGGCGGCATCGGGTGTGGCTGCACGTCGATGCGTCGTACGCCGGTTCCGCGGCCATCCTCCCCGAGAAGCGGTGGATGATCGACGGCGTCGAGCACGCCGACAGCTTCGTGTTCAACCCCCACAAGTGGCTGCTGGTCAACTTCGATTGCTCCGCCTACTTCGTGAGGGACGTGGAGGCGCTGCTCCGCACCTTCTCGGCGAGCCCCGAGTACCTCCGCACGGCTCACGACGCGGAGGTGGTGAACTTCCGCGACTGGGGCATCCAGCTTGGTCGCCGGTTCCGGGCGCTCAAGCTCTGGTGGGTCATCAAGAGTTATGGCGTGGAGGGAATCCAGGCGATCGTGCGGCAGCACTGCGCGTGGGCGCAGGCGTTCGCCGGGTGGGTGTCCTCGGACAGCCGGTTCGAGCTTCCCGCCCCTGTTCCGCTCGCGCTGGTCTGCTTCCGGCTCCGCGCCCGCGACGGCGAGGACCTGGCCGCCGTGAATGAACGCAACCGCGAGTTGCTGGCCCGGATCAACGCGACGCGGCAGGTCTACCTGAGCCATACGGTGCTCGATGGCCGCTATACCATACGCATGGCGATCGGTGCCCGCGCGACGGAACTGCGGCATGTCGAGGAGGCCTGGGCGCTGATCAGCGCAAGCGCGTAGCGGGATGGCTGATTGCGCGACATGGGCCCGCTCACCGCTCACGGCTTATCGCTCACGCAGTTCCCGCGAACGCCGGCTCCTGCAGCACCTCCCTCAGGTACCGGCCCGTATGCGACCCCTCCACCAGGGCCACCGACTCCGGGGTGCCCTGGGACACGACCTGGCCGCCCTCGCTGCCCGCCTCGGGCCCCATGTCGATCACCCAGTCCGCCCGCTTGATCACGTCCATGTGGTGCTCGATCACCAGCACCGTGTGCCCCGCGTCCACCAGCCGGTCGAGCACGCTGATCAGCACTCGCACGTCATCCAGGTGCAGCCCCGTGGTCGGCTCGTCCAGGATGTAGAGCTTCCGGCCCGCCTTCTTCCCGGCCTGCGCCAGTTCCCGCGCAATCTTGAGCCGCTGCGCCTCGCCGCCTGACAGCGTCGTCGCCGGCTGGCCCAGCCGCAGGTAGCCGAGCCCCACCTGCTGCAGGTGCCAGAGCGCCACGCCCAGCTTCGGCTGGTGCCGGAACCGTGACACCGCCTCTTCCACCGTCCATTGCAGCACGTCGTGGATCGAGTGTCCGTGGATCCGTACGTCCAGCACTTCCCGCTTGAAGCGTGAGCCGCCGCACGTTTCGCACGGCACGAACACGTCGGCCAGGAACACCATCTCCACCTGCACGTGGCCCGCGCCCTCGCAGGTCTCGCAGCGTCCGCCCGGCAGGTTGAAGGAGAATGTGGCGGGCGTGTACTTCCGCTGGCGCGAGAGCGGCTGTGTCGCGAACAGTTCCCGGATCTCGTCAAACGCCTTGATGTAGGTCACCGGGTTGGAGCGCGGGCTCCGCCCGATCGGCGACTGGTCCACCAGCAGCACGTCCTGCAGCCATTCCGCGCCCGACACCACGCCCTCGCCCACCGCCTCGCCCAGGTGCGACTTGGCCGAATGGCCGCCATGCAGTCGCGCCTCGAGCTGCCGGTACAGCACGTCGTGAATGAGGGTGCTCTTGCCCGAGCCCGATACGCCGGTCACCGCGGTCAGTGTCCCGAGCGGGATGTCGCAGTCGGCCCCCTGCAGGTTGTGCAGCCGCGCGCCACGCAGCTTGAGCCACCGCGGACCGGCCACCCGCCGCACGCTCGGCACGCCGATGCGCTTCTCGCCGGTGAGGTACTGCCCGGTGAGCGACTTCAATGGCCCGGTCACCGGTCCCGCGTGCACCACCCGCCCGCCATGCTCCCCGGCGCCGGGCCCGAGCTCGAGCATGAAGTCCGCCTGCCGGATCGCCGCGATGTCGTGCTCCACCACCACCACCGTGTTCCCGCCATCCCGCAGCCGGTGCAGCAGGCCGAGCAGCCGGTCGGTGTCGCGCGGGTGCAGCCCGATCGACGGCTCGTCGAGCACGTACAGCGTGTCCACCAGCCGCGACCCCAGCGCGTTGGACAGCGCGATGCGCTGGGCCTCGCCGCCCGAGAGCGTGCGGGTCTGCCGGTCGAGCGTCAGGTAGCCCAGCCCCACATCGCGCAGGTACTCGACGCGCGGCGCCACTTCCTCCAGTACCGACTGCCCGATCTCGCGCTCGTGTGCCGTGAGCGGCAGGGTGGCGAGCCAGGCATGAAGCCCGTCGATCGACAGCGCCGACACGTCGGAGATCATCCGGTCGGCCAGGCGCACCGCGCGCGCATGCTCGTTGAGTCGCGTGCCGCCGCACGACGGGCACGTCTCCGCCAGCTGGTACTGCCTGAGGAACACCCGGATGTACTGCTTGTAGCGCTTCTCCTCGAGCCCCTTGAGGAAGGGGAAGATGCCGAGGTACCGGCCGCTCTTCCCGTAGAGCAGCTCGCGCTTCACGGAGGCCTTGAGCTTCCTCCACGGCGCGTTCACGTCGGCGCCAAGCTCGCGGGCGCGCTTGTCGAGCGCCCGGCGGCGCGATTCGTAGCGCGGCTTGGTCCAGGGATCGATCGCCCCATCCGAGATGGCCAGCGACGGATCGGGCACGATCAGCGACTCCGCGTATTCGAGCACGGCGCCGAAGCCATTGCACGTTTCGCACGCGCCCCGCGGGTTGTTGAACGAGAAGAGGTTGGGCGTGAGCGGCACCGACGGCGTGTCACAGGCGCTGCAGGTGGGGAATACCGTGAACCGCATCCGCCCGCCGTCGTGCAGCACGATGGCGACGCCCTCGCCCTCGCCGAACGCGGTGCCCAGCGCCTCGCCGAGGCGTGATGGGGCCACGCCGGCGGACTCGATCGCGAGCCGGTCCACCACGATGAGCAGTTCCCTTGCCTTCGCCAGGTCGCGCCTGGACGCCAGCTCGTCGAGATGGAGCAGGTCACCATCAGCCTGCACCCGGAGGAACCCGAGCGCACGCAGGTTCTCCACGATGAGCTCGTGACTCGCCCGCCCCGAGGCGGGCAGCGGAAACGCCACCTGCAACCGCCCCGTCACCGACGCCGCCACCGCGTCCGTGGCCGATTGCACCGTGTCCCGCCGCACCGGCGCGCCGCACTGGCGGCAGTACGGCGTGCCGATGCGCGCCCAGAGCAGCCGCAGGAAGTCGTACACCTCCGTCGCGGTGCCTACGGTCGAGCGGCTGGAGACGGTGGGATTGCGCTGCTCGATCGCCACCGCCGGGGCCAGCCCCTCGAGCCGGTCCACCAGCGGCTTCGGCATCCGCTCGAGGAACTGCTTGGCGTACGTGGAGAGTGACTCGATGTACCGCCGCTGTCCCTCCGCGTAGAGGGTGTCGAACGCAAGGCTCGACTTCCCCGACCCCGATGGACCGGTGATCACGATCAGGGACCGGTGGGGAAGGTCCACCGTGACGCCCTGGAGGTTGTTCTGGCGCGCGTTGACGATGCGAATGACGTCCGGCATGGCGGTGCGAAGAATAGCGGGCGCCCTCTCTTCGGGATAGCTTCGGGTCAGGGCACCTGTCGGCGGGTGGGCGTGGTCCGCTACGTTTCGGCGCCGAATGGCCGCAAGACTCTTCACGCCGCAACTCATCCGACGCGGGCTCGAGATCTTCCTCCTGATCTCGCTGGCCGGCTTCGTCTTCACGTTCATCTACGGCAAGAATCCCCAGGCGGTGCTCGACAAGGCACTGCACCTGCACTGGGAATGGCTCCTGGTGGGGCTGGTGCTTGCCTCGATGGACTGGATAGGTGGCGGGCTCCGGCTCTGGGTCGTCGCGCGCGTGGTCCATCCCAGGCCGCCGGTCGGCGGGATGATCCTGGCCGGTGGCATGAGTGCCTGGGCCGCCTACCTGACACCGCTCCAGTCGGGCGCTGCGCCCATGATGATCTACACGATGCGGCGCTTCGGGATCCCGGTGCCCGTGGCGCTCACTTCCACCCTGATGACGTTCATTGCCACGATCTGCTTCTTCGGGATTGCCGGTCCGCTCGCCATCCTGTCTGGCGGCGGCAAGTCACTCGGCAGCAAGGACGCCGTGCTCGGCCTGTCGCTGTACGACCTCTACCTTGGCACGCTGGGCGTCTTTCTGGTGCTCGGCGTGGTGCTCATCGCCGTCATCATCTTCCCGAAGCACATGAGCGCCCTGGTGCACAAGCTCGCCGACTGGGCCGGCCGCCGCAGCACCCGCGTCGCCGCCCGGCTCGAGGGACTGCGAAAGGGCATCGACCAGGCCCACGAGTCGGTACTGGCGTTCAACACGCCGCGCGGATGGCTCGCGCTGCTCTGGGCCATCATCCTCTCCGCCCCGTCACACGCCAACAAGCTCCTCGCCGGCTACGTGGCCATGCGCACGCTGGGCATCCACGCGAACTTCGTGGACATCCTGCTCCTGCAGACGCTGATCACGTTCCTGCTCTACTTCGCGCCCACGCCGGGCGCTTCCGGCATCGCCGAGGTGCTCTCGGCGCTCATCATGGCGTCGTATGTGCCCAAGGAACTGACGCCGCTTTACATCCTCATCTGGCGGCTCATCCTCAGCTACTTCACGATCGGCTTCGGCTTCATGGTCTTCACCAGCTGGGTGCGGAAGGGACTGAAGGGCATTTCCGAGGAAGGTGAGGAGGGGCTGGAGACCGCGTGAGCGCTGAACTCACCGAGGACCAGGGCTCCGGCGCCTATGACGCCGCGCTCCTCCGGCGGCTCCTGCACTACCTCCGCCCCTACCACTGGCAGGCGGCGCTGGCACTGGTGTGCCTCATGGCGTCGGCGGGCCTGGCGCTGGTCAACCCGCTGCTCACCCAGCGCGCCCTCGACGTGGCCGTGCCGCAGCGCGACTTCGGCATGCTGCGCACCCTTGCGCTCATTGCGCTCGGCACGCTCGTCCTCGAGTTCGTGCTCGAGTACGCGCAGGCGCTGGTCACGACCTACATCGGTCAGCGCGTGATGCGCGACCTGCGCCTCGAGATATTCGAGCACCTCCAGCGGCTCAGCATTCCCTACTTCGACCGGAACCCCGTCGGGCGGCTCATGACACGGGTGACCTCCGACGTCGAGACCCTGAATGAGCTCTTCTCGTCGGGTGTCGTTACCGTCTTCGGCGACCTCTTCACCCTCGCCGCGATCATGGTGCTCATGCTGGTGGCCGACTGGCGGCTGGCACTGATGGCCTTCTCCGTGATCCCGTTCGTGTACCTCCTGGCGCGCGCCTTCCGGCGGCGGGTGCGCGACGCGTTCCGGGACATCCGGCTCCTCCTGGCGCGGCTCAACAGCTACCTCCAGGAACACCTGTCGGGGATGCGGGTGGTGCAGCTCTTCGCCCGCGAGCCGGCCTCAGCCCGGGAGTTCGGCGGCATCAACGACGAGCACCTGCAGGCGCACCTGCGCTCGGTGACCATCTACGCGCTGTTCTTTCCCGCCATCGAGATCCTCACCGCCATCGCGCTGGCGCTGGTGCTGTGGTACGGCGGCCTGCGCACCCTGGGTGGCACTCTCACCATTGGCGTGCTGGCGGCCTTCATCCAGCTCACGCGCCGCTTCTTCCAGCCGCTGCAGGACCTCTCCGAGAAGTTCAACCTGCTGCAGAGCGCCATGGCATCGTCGGAGCGGATCTTCCGCCTCCTCAACGAACCCGTCACCGTCGCTGAGACCGCGGCCCCGCGCGTCCTGCCCGAGCCGGTGCGCGGCGAGGTGCGCTTCGAGTCGGTCTGGTTCCGCTACAGCGACAACGGTCCCTGGGTGCTGTCGGATGTCTCCTTCACGGCGCGGCCCGGCGAAACCGTGGCGCTGGTCGGCCACACTGGGGCGGGGAAGACCACGATCATCAGCCTCCTGCTCCGCTTCTACGACCCGACCCGCGGGCGCATCACCGTGGACGGCGTCGACATCCGCGAGCTCTCCTTCCAGGAGCTCCGCGGGCTCGTGGGCTACGTGCAGCAGGACCTCTTCCTGTTCACCGGCGACATCCTGCACAACCTGGCGCTCGACGCGCCCCGCACGGAGGCCGAGATCCGGCTGGCGGCGGAGCGGGTCGGCGCCGATCGCTTCGTGCGGCGCCTGCCCGACGGCTACCGGCACGTCCTCGGCGAGCGGGGACGGTCCCTCAGCGTGGGCGAGCGGCAGTTGCTGAGCTTTGCACGCGCCCTGGCGCTCGATCCACGGATCCTGATTCTGGACGAGGCGACCAGTTCTGTGGACGCCGAGGCGGAGGCACAGATCCAGCAGGCGGTCGCCGAACTGATGACGGGGCGCACCAGCATCGTGGTGGCGCACCGGCTGAGCACCATCCTGCACGCCGACCAGATCCTGGTCCTGCACCATGGAGAAATCCGCGAGCGCGGCACGCACCGTGCCCTGCTGGAGGCGGATGGTCTGTACGCGCGTTTGCATCGGTTGCAATTCGGCACCGAGCCGGTCCGGCGCACCGCATGAGCGGTCCCGGCGCGCGTTCAGCTAACCCCAACTTGCTTGCTCGCTTATGGCACGTGGGATACAATTGTCGAACGCACATGACACATCGGCACCCGGCATGATCCAGATTGAGGTAGGCGGCCGACGTCATGCCGTCTCGGCGGGCGAGTTCGTGCTCGGGTCGGATCCCGGCGCCGGAATCCTCCTCGAGGGCCCGGATGTCCTGACGCGTCATGCGATTGTGGAGTTGCTCACGACCGGCGAGGCAGCCATTCGGGTCGCCTCGCCGGCCGCTGAGGTGCGCGTAAACGGGGTTCGGCTCGGGGCGGAGCCGACCCCGTTGCTGCATGGCGACAAGATCACGCTCGCGGGGCATGAGCTCCGCGTGGTGGACGAGGCACGCTCCGGCAGCACCCAGATGATGGCCGCTTTCGCCTTCCCGGAATCGGCCGGTGAGCCGGCGGCCAGTGCCTCGGGTCCCACCGCGGCGGGCCGCCTGGTCAGCCTCACCGACGGCCGCGAGTACGCCATCACCGCGACCGGCCTCGTCTTCGGCCGCGACGCCGGGTGCGAGGTGGTCATCGTGAGCACCGAGGTCTCGCGGCGGCACGCCGAGATACGGCCCGGCCCGAACGGCTACGTCATCACCGATTCGAGCGCCAACGGCACCATCGTGAATGGCCAGCGCATCCCCGGGTCACGGGTGCTGGCACGCGGCGACGTCATCCGCATCGGCGGCGAAGAGTTCCGCTTCTATGCCCAGCCGGTCACGGGCATCGCGCCCCCGATCATCACCGGACCGGCCATCGGCGCCTCTCAGCGCTTGAATGACACGTTCCATGGGGTGCCCATCACGCCGGCATCACTCCCGTCGGTGCCGGCGCTCACCGATACGCTTCACGGCATCCCGCCCTTCCCCACGCCGATTCTGCCAGCCGTCCCGACCCCCCTGCCTGCGCCGACGCCGGCCGCCGTCGCCCCGCTCGCCTCGCTGCTCATTCGCGGCGGGGCCCTCAAGGGCAAGCGGCTCCCGGTGCGCGCGCCGGTGGTCAACATCGGGCGGGCCGACTACAACGACATCGTTCTCCCCGAGGCGAGCGTCAGCACCGCGCACGCGAAGCTGCAGCGCCGGGAGGGCGTGTGGGTCATTTCCGACCTCGATTCCACCAACGGCACTACCGTGGATGGCGAGCCGGTGAAGGGTGAGTTTCCCTTGTCGCCTGGCGCCACTATCCGCTTCGGTGAGGTCGCGGTGCTGTTCGAACCCATGGATGCGTCGGCCGACGCGCATGCGTCGGGCACCCGTGTCATGCAGCGCATCGACGCGCCGGCCCCGCCGCCCGCCGCGCCGCAGGCCGTGATGCCGCCCCCGGCGTCCGCCGATGCGACCGCGGTGCGTCCGCCCCGTCCCGCATCGCCGCGGCGCACGGTCGTCAGTTCACCACCCAAAAAGTCATCGGTCTCGACATGGGCGCTCGTGCTGTTCGTGATCCTCGCCGCGGTGGCCGCCGCGCTGGTCTTCCTGAGGTAGGGTCCGTGCGCTTCACCTGTGCGGCCCGCACCGACGTCGGCATCGTCCGTTCCGGCAATGAGGACAACTACCTCATGCTCTCGGATCGCGGCCTCTTCATTGTCGCCGACGGCATGGGCGGCCACGCCGCCGGCGAGGTGGCGAGCGAGATGGCCGTCCGCCTCATCGCGCGCGAAGTCGGCAGCCTCAAGGGCCTCGACAACAGCGGCGCGTCGAACCGCCTGGCCCAGGCCATCCGTACCGCGAACGACGCGATCTTCTCCCGTACGCTGGCCGAGCACGACAAGCGCGGCATGGGCACGACGGCCACCGTCATGGTGCTCCTGCCCGGCCGCTACCTCATCGGACAGGTGGGCGACAGCCGGGCGTACCTGCTGCGCAACGGCGCGCTGAACCAGCTCACCAAGGATCACAGCTACGTGCAGGAACAGGTGGACGCCGGCCTCCTCACGCCCGAGCAGGCCCGCGTCCACCCGTACGCCAACGTGATCACCCGGTGCGTCGGCGCCAGCGTCGATGTCGTGCCCGACATCTACTTCGGTCACCTCCAGCCGGGCGACGTGGTCCTGCTCGCGTCAGACGGTCTCACCGGCATGCTCGAAGACGAGCAGCTCGAGCGCATCCTCCGCGTGGAGGGCGGGCCCGAGCGCTGGGTCGACCGGATGATCACCGAGGCCAATCGCCGCGGCGGGCTCGACAACATCACCGCCATCGCGGTCAAGATCGAGACCATCGAGGGTCCCACCGGCGAGTATCAGGTCAGCAGCAGCAGTGGCGACGGGATGGCCCGCCAGTCGTAGCGCTGCTCAGGGCGGCCCGTGGCCGCCCGCTCCACCCGGGCCACGCGGCGGCATCATCTCCTTCTGCTCCTGCTCCAGCGCCTTCCGTCGTTCCTTCTCGTCCTTCTCGTACTTCTTCCACTGGTCCTTCGGCAGCAGCTTCTTCACCTGCTCGTCGAAGGCCTTGAGCTTCGTGTCCAGCGTCTTGCCCGTCGAGTTGAGCGTCGCGAAGAGCGGCGGCAGCGCCTCGCGCCGGCCATGATCGAGTGCCGCGCGGATGTTCTGCTGCGCCAGTTTCGCGCTGTCGCGCGTCGCCCTGGTGTCCTTCTGGAAGCTGTCGAAGAGCGTGGCATACTCGGCCTTCTGCTCCGGCGTGGCGCCGGTCACCTTCTCGAACTCGGCGGGGGTGACCGGACCCTCCAGGGCGAGGAGATCGAACTGGGGACCCCTGCGGCCTCCCGGCGGTCCACCGCCGGGAGGGCCGGCGGGTCCATATCCGCCCTGGGCCGTGGCGGGCGTGGCAGCGAGCAGGGTGATGAGGAAACTGGCCATGAAGAACGGGACAATCCGCGCGACGGACATCGTGCATCCTGTGATTCGGTTGCTGATAGATACGCCTTGTTCGCCGACGCCGTTGGGAGCGGGCCTGCCGGCCCGGGCAAACCAACGTTTCCGGCCCGGGCCGCGTAGGTAGCGGTAGTGTCAGCCTCCAGCGCATGTCCGCCGCCCGCGCATTGACCGCCGGTCTCCGCCGTCCCGTCACGGTTCCGGCGATCGCGCCGGCCAGCGATCCCTCCCTCGTGCGCCGCGCGCAGGAGGGCGATCTCTCCGCCTTCGACGAGCTCGTGCGCATGCACATCGGCCGCGCCCTTCGCATCGCGCGCCGCCTCGTGCCGACCCACGAGGACGCCGAGGACGTGGTGCAGGACGCCTTCCTCTCCGCGATGAAGGCGATCGGGTCGTTCGACGTCACCCGGCCCTTCGGTCCCTGGATCACCCGCATTGTGGTGAACCAGGGCATCACCTACCGGCGCTCCCGTGCGCGCCGCCAGGACGAGGCGATGCCCGTCGACCTGCCGTCGGCGGGGCCGTCGCCCGCGCAGGTCACCGAGCGGAACGAGATCACCGACCGGTTCCGCGCCGCGCTCGAGCGGTTGCCCGAGCAGCAGCGCCTCATGGTCCAGCTGTTCGAGGTGGACGGGCTCTCGAGCCCCGAGATCGCGAAGCTCACCGGCCTGAGTGATGGCACGGTGCGCTGGCACATTCACGCCGCCCGCAAGGTCTTGCGGACGGCACTCGCGCCCCTGCGCGATGGAGGACACGACGATGACGGACGGTGAACTGGAGCGGGATCCCGCGCTTGGCGCCTGGCTGGCGCGGGCCGAATCGCCCGATCCGGCCGATGTGGAGCGACTGACGCACCGGGTTCGTGCGGCGGTGCGCGCGCAGTGGCCGGTGCCGATGCCGCGCACCTGGCGTATCGAAACGGCCTCGTGGTCGCGCGTGCTGGTGCCGCTCGCGGCCGCCGCGGGGATTGCCGCCGCCGTGATGGTGAACCGGATCGGCATGCCAGGCGCGGCACTCGCTGCCTCGGCGCAGGACAGCACCCAACTGCTCGACGTGCTGCGTCGTACTGATGCGGAGAGCTACCTGGTCACCCTCGCGGTGACCAACTACAGGGAAGACTGGGCGAACAGCCTGGCAGGGAGTCGGCAATGACGGAGGATCTTGCGGTAAACGTCGGCGCGCCTGCCGGAGCGGCGAAGCGCCAGGCGGCGATCGTGCTCGCGCTCGTCCTGCTCGCGGGGCTGCTGATCGGCATCGCGGCCGATCGCCTGTGGCTCACGCGGCACTGGGGTCGCGGGGGCCGGCCGGGCATCGGGTTCGCCGACGGGCCTCGCGGTGGCCCGGGTCGGCCGGGCGGACCGCCCGGGATGATGCGCGGTGGCTTTCCGGCGATGTCGCCCGAGCACGCGGCAGAGCGGCGCCGCGAGGTGGTGAAGCGGCTCACCCGCGAACTCGACCTGAGCGAGGCGCAGCAGCACGCGGTGGATTCCATCATGGCCGCGAACGAGGGCGAGTTCCGCGCCCTCGAGCAGGAAATGCGGCCGCGGATGCGTGCGTTCCTCGAGAAGAGCCGTGCCCAGATCGATTCCGTGCTGACACCGGCACAGCGGGAGCGGTTCCACAAGTTCGGTCCGCCCGAAGGGCCGGAAGGACCGCTGCCGCCCGAGCGTGAACGTTGAACGGATGAGGTACGGGCGCATGACGCGCTTGTGCCCCGTCCTGTTCTTCCGCATACTGGCTCCACACCCCTTGGGGAGCGACTATGCGGATCGCGGCCTTGGTACTGCTTGGATCGCTCATGCTCGTAGCACCTGCCGTGGCGCAGGAAGAACCCGTACAGCCGCACAAAGGGTTGTGGGGTGGGTTTGGGTTCGGCGGCGGGGTCAACCTGACGTCGACAATGGACGAAGGGAGCCTCTGGGGATTCAGTGCCTGGGGCAGGATCGGTGGGACGCTGAACCAGCGGGTGTTGCTGGGTGCCGAATCATCCGGCTGGCTCGGCTCGCGCGGCGGAGTCGACTTCACCCGCGGCAACCTCTCCGGGGTCATCCTGTTCTATCCGAGCCCGAGCGGCGGCTTCTTCCTCAAGGGCGGCATCGGCTTTGCCTACATCATGACGTCCATCTACTCGTCCACGACTGTTGGCGGCGTCTACTACCAGAACAGCACTTCGCAAAGCAAGGGGGGGTTCGGCGCCACCGCGGGTGTCGGCTACGACTTGAAGATCGGGCGGAATATCTACCTCGTGCCCGAAGTGGACTGGTACCTGCAGTCGGTCGGCTCGCAGACCAGCATCATATTCGGGGATACGCCGGGCACCAACAACATCATCGCCCTCTCGCTCGGGCTGACCTGGCACTGAGCCCGCGCCGTGCGCGGGGCGGCGCGCTCAGAGCAGCGTGCCGTGCAGGATCACGACGGCCACTGTGAAGTAGATCACCAGTCCGGTCACGTCCACCAGCGTGGCCACGAACGGGGCTGACGCGCTCGCCGGGTCGAACCCGAACCGCTTGAGCGCGAACGGCAGCATCGACCCCGCCAGCGATCCGAAGGTCACAACGCCCACCAGCGCGAAGCCTACCGTGAGTGCCACCAGGTGCCAGTGCGGGCCGTAGTCGTAGAGGTGCAGGTACTGCCAGAGCGAGATGCGCGCGACGCCGATCACGCCGAGGATGCTGCCCAGGACCAGCCCCGAGGGAAGCTCGCGCATCGCCACCCGCCACCAGTCGCGCACCGCGATCTCCCGGATCGCCAGTGCCCGGATGATGAGCGAGGTGGCCTGGCTGCCCGAATTGCCCCCTGAACTCATGATCAGCGGGATGAACAGCGTCAGCACCACCGCCCGCGCCAGCTCCCCCTCGAAGTGCTGCATCGCCGTCGCCGTGAGCATCTCGCTCAGGAAGAGCACGCAGAGCCAGCCCGCCCGCTTCCTGATCATCGCGCTGAAGCTCATCTCGGTGTATGGCTCGTCGAACGCCGCCACACCGCCGAACTTCTGCACGTCCTCCGTGCCTTCCCGCACCAGCGCGTCGAGCACGTCGTCGACCGTCACGATGCCGAGGATCTTCCGGTCGCGGTCCACCACCGGGGCCGCAAGCAGGTTGTACTTGCTGATGAGGCGGGCCACGTCCTCCCGGTCGGTGTGCGGTCGCACGCTGAGTACGGTGCGCGCGGCGCCCACGCGCCCCATGGGCGTCGCGGGATCCGCCACCAGCAATTCCCTGAGCGACACGACATGGTCCAGTGCCTGCGTGGCGGGGTCGGTGACGTAGATCGCGTACACCGTCTCCTTGTTGCCGCTCACCCGCTTGATCAGTTCCATCGTCTCGCCCGCGGTCGCCGTGGCGGCGACGGTCAGGAACTCCGTCGTCATCATGCCGCCCGCGGTATCTGGCTCGTACTGCAGCAGCAGGGTCAGGCCGCGCCGGGTGTGCGGGTTGAGCAATGGCAGGAGCCGTTCACGATCGTCTGGCGGCAGGTCGCGGAAGAGGTCGGCCTGCTGGTCGGCCGACATGGCGTCGATGAGCCGCCCCGCATCGGGCAGGCCGAGTTTGCAGATAATCCCCGCCCGGTCGTACTCGAGCTCGGGCTCGTCGAGCACCCGCACCGCCACCTCGAACGGCAGCGCCGCGAGCACCTTGGCGGCTGGCTCGGGCGGCAGGCGCCGCAGTGCATCGGCGATGTCGGCGGGCGGGAGGGTACCGGCTACGTCCGCGAATTCGTCGGGGTCGGCGGAGAGCAGGTAGAGAAGCTCGGGCGTGGTCTCCGGCACCGGCGCGGTAGGCAGGGTCATGGGCACTCCGTCGGTTCACGCGAGGGACGTCAGTCCCGCAGCAGCGGCAGACGCGGAGAAGTATAGAGGGGGCGCATTATGTTCCTTTCATGGCCTCGCCGTTGCTGCCGCCCGAATTCGTCACCCGACTTGCGCGGGAGCATCGCGCCTGCGCGGTCCCGGTCGGCATCGGCACCCAGGCGGATGAATTCGCGCGCGGCACGCTGGGAGTCCTGTTCGCCCACCATGCGATGTCGCCGTGGCGCGACGAGGATTCGCTGGCGGCGGCCATCGACCGGCTGCGCACGCAACTCGCCGGGCTGCTTGGGCTCGTGACCCCGCGCTTCGGTGCCGTGGCCGACGCCGGCGACGAGGTGGATCGGTTCATGGCCGAGCTGCCGGCGATCCATGACGCGCTGTATCGCGATGCGGACGCCCATGACCAGGGCGATCCGGCGGCCACCGGCCGCGACGAGGTCATCCTCGCCTATCCCGGCTTCCGCGCCGTCGCGCTCTATCGCGTTGCCCACGCGCTCCATGAGCTCGGCGTGCCGCTGGTGCCGCGGCTCATTACCGAGCTCGCGCACCGCGAGACCGGCATCGACATCCATCCCGGCGCCAGCATCGGCACCGCGTTCAGCATCGACCACGGCACCGGTGTCGTGGTCGGGGAGACCGCGGTCATCGGCGATCGGGTGAAGCTCTACCAGGGCGTGACACTCGGCGCGGCCAGCGTGCGGAAGGAGCTGGCCAACACCAAGCGCCACCCGACCGTGGGCGATGACGTCGTCATCTACGCCAACGCCACGATCCTGGGTGGCGACACGGTCATCGGCGCGGGGAGTGTCATCGGGGGCAACGTCTGGCTCACCCGCAGCGTGCCGCCCGGCTCGGTGGTCAGCCACGAGGCTACGGTCGGTCGCCTCAGCGGCCCCGAGCGGAGCGACGACCTGCTGGAATTCCACATCTAGGACGGACTGTCGAGGACCGCATGCGCGTCAGCAACATTCTGGAGACGATCGGCAGCACGCCGCACGTACGGCTCAACCGCCTCTTCCCCGGGCGGGTGGAGGTGTGGATGAAGCTCGAGCGGGCCAACCCCGGTGGGAGCATCAAGGACCGGATCGGGCTCGCCATGATCGAGGACGCCGAGCGGCGCGGCGTGCTCGGCAAGAACAGCGTCATCATCGAACCCACCTCGGGCAACACCGGCATCGGCCTCGCCATGGTGGCCGCGGTCAAGGGCTACCAGCTCGTGCTCGTCATGCCCGAATCGATGTCGATCGAGCGCCGCCGGATCATGGCGGCCTACGGCGCCACGCTCGTGCTGACCCCGCGGGAGAAGGGGATGAAGGGCGCCATTGAACGGGCCCAGGAACTCGCAGCCCAGACGCCGGGCGCGTGGATTCCGCAGCAGTTCGAGAACCCCGCCAACATCGAGGTGCACCGCCGCACCACCGCCGCGGAGATCCTGGCGGACTTCCCCGAGGGGATCGACGTGCTCATCACCGGCGTCGGCACTGGTGGGCACATCACCGGCGCCAGCGAGGTGCTGAAGCTGCAGTGGCCGAAGCTGCGCACCTTCGCGGTGGAACCGGCCAAGAGCCCGGTCATCAGCGGCGGCGCGCCGAGCCCGCACCGGATCCAGGGCATCGGGGCCGGGTTCATCCCCGCCAACCTGCACCAGGACACCCTCGATGGGGCCATCCAGGTGACCGAAGAGGACGCCTTCCGGATGGCCGCGCGTGCGGCGAAGGAGGAAGGAATCTTCATCGGACCATCGTCCGGGGCCTCGCTTGCCGCGGTGGCCCAGAAGATCCCCGACCTGCCGGATGGCGCCAGGATCCTCACTTTCTGCTACGACACCGGCGAGCGGTATCTGTCGGTAGAGGGGCTCTTTCCGCTCCCGGAATGACCCAACAAACCTCTCCCGATTCCGGGCTGCCCGGGGCCGGGTGTATCTTGTCGGGTGGTCCGGGCCGGGGCAGGGGCCTGGCGGTACCTAATTCAGTGTGAGAGGGGACAGCAGCTCCATGAACACGACCGCGACGATGGAAACGACAAGTGAAGCCACGGGCGCAGCGCAGGGCACCGCGGACGCCGATTCAAAGGCGACACCTGAACGCCGCTTCGTCAACAATGCGGACGCGTCCTGCCGCATGTTCAAGGCCGACTGGATGGAAGCGCTGAGTCATGTGCGGCCCTGGGTGCCGCACGTCCTCTACGTCCCGGTCATCGTCGCGACACTGTGGCTGGGCTTCCGTGCCCTCACCCCGCTGCAGGTGGCCGGCTGGTTCGCCGTGGGTCTGCTGGTGTGGACGGTGCTCGAGTACGTCATTCACCGCTGGCTCTTCCATCCGCCGCAGTGGATCGAGGACGACACGCGGCGCATCGTCGGCGGGCTGGAGGTGACGGACCCGGTCATGCCCGCGCTGCCGACTTTCCGTCACAAGTTCTACTTCATGGTGCACGGCGTGCACCACGATTATCCCAACGACTCGACCCGGCTCGTCATGCCGCCGTCGGTGAGCATCCCGCTCGCCATCCTGTTCTGGTACGCGTTCCGCGCCGCGTTCGGGGTTGCTTCGCCCGCTGCATTTACCGGCCTGATCGTCGGCTACCTGGCGTACGACACGATCCATCATGGCACCCATCACGCGAGCGCCAGTTCCGCGCTGGCCCGCATCTGGAAGAAGCGCCACTTCCGTCATCACTACGCCGATTCCGAGCGCGACTTCGGCGTCAGTAATCCGCTCTGGGACGTGGTGTTCGGCACGAAGTCGACGGGCAAGCCGGGCCGCGACGACTAGGAACGACGACTCCGCAACCCCTTGCTTCCACCGGCCACGGTGTCATTCATTGCCGTGACCGGTCGCCCCGCCGCACCGCGCGACCCGATCACACCACATACGATGTCCCGCTGACACCGCCCCGAAGGCAGGAGTTGCCATGCGCATCGGTGCCTTGATCCTCGGCTTGAGCCTCTTCGCCGCCAGCACGGCTGTGGCGGGCGAGAAGACCGACGTGCTCTACATGAAGAACGGCGACCGGCTGACCTGCGAGATCAAGTCGCTCGATGCCGGCGCGCTTTACGTCAGCCTCGACTATGTGGACGGCACCATCTCGGTGGAGTGGTCGAAGGTCCAGCGGCTCGAGAGCAAGCGCCTCTTCATCGTGCGGATGGAGACCGGGGTGGTCTACACCGGGACACTGGCCGTGGTCGACACCACTATCGGCGAGGAGAGGGAGGCCCGGATGGAGCTGACCGACCTTGCCGGAAACCGGGTGACCATCGACAAGGGCGATGTCGTCACCATGGGCAAGACGTCGCAGAGCTTCTGGCGGCGGTTCGTGCTGGATCTTTCAGGCGGCCTCACCTACGCCAAGGGCAACGACGCGACACAGTACAACCTCAACACCATGGTGCAGTATCCCAGGGAACGGTGGGGCGTCATCGTCAACCTCAGCTCGACGCTGTCGTCCAGCACCGGCGCCCCCGCCTCCACCCGCAACCAGCTAAGCTTCAGCGGCTACCACCTGCTGCGCTGGAAGAACTACTTCCTCGGCGGCACCGGCACGCTGCTGCAGAGCACGGAACAGAGCATCAGCCTGCAGGCCAACCTGGGTGGTGGCGTCGGGTATTACCTGGAGAACACCGAGCATGTCCGCTTCTCGGTGCTTGGCGGGCTTGGCTACCAGAACACCAACTACGATCAGTCGGCCTCCGACGCGGCGCCCGAGGACATGCTCGCCGCACTGATCGCCGCCAACCTGAGCGTGGTCACCTACAGCAAGACCAACCTCACCATCAGCGCCAACCTCATGCCCGCGCTTTCCGAGCCCGGCCGCTTCTTCTTCAACACCAATGCCACCTACTACCTCAAGCTCTGGAGCAACCTGAAGTTCAACCTCTCGCTGTACGGCAACGTCGATACCCGGCCCCCGCAGGGGCTGTCTGGCAGTGACTACGGCTTCAGTTCCGGGTTGGGCTGGACCTTCGGGTCACGACAGCCCCAGTAGCGCGTCATGGTGCGTGAGCGTTTCTTCCTTGGACCTGCCCGCCATCCGGCGGGCAGAAACCGAAGGCTGTGCCACCCATCCGGGACACGGTATGAATCTCACGACCTGGGCCCCCCTGCGTGTTGGGGCCGTCGGCCTCGCCGCGGCTCTCCTGGCCGCGGCACCGCTGCATGCGGGCGAGAAAACCGACGTGCTCTACATGAAGAACGGGGACCGCCTCACCTGCGAGATCAAGTCGCTCGATGCCGGCGCGCTGCAGGTGAGCCTCGACTACGTGGAGGGGACGATCTCGGTGCAGTGGTCCCTGGTGGAGCGCCTCGACAGCAAGCGCCTTTTCATCGTCAAGCTGGAGGATGGCTCGGTCTACACCGGCACCTTGTCGATCGCCGAGACGGCGCCCGATGAGCCCCCCAAGCTGCAGATTTCCGCGAGCCCCGGCAGCTTCGTCCTCATTGACAAGAAGCGCATCGTGGTGATGAGCGAGACGTCCCGGGATTTCTGGCAGCGCTTTGCCGTGGACCTCTCGTCGGGGATCATCTACAGCAAGGGCAACCAGTCGACCCAGTACAACCTCGCCTCGACGGTCAGCTACATGCGCCCGCGGTGGGGCCTCGATCTGGCCTTCAACTCGGCCCTGTCAAACAGCGAGGGTGTCACGGCCTCGACCCGCAACCAGCTCACGCTGGGGTTCGAGCACCTCCTGCCGTGGAACAACTACTTCTATGCCGGGAATGTGGGCCTGCTCCAGAGCACCGAGCAGGGCATTGACCTGCGCAGCAACGTCACGGGCGGCATCGGGCGCTACTTCAAGCACACCGGACGGATGAGCGTGTCCGTGCTCGGCGGGTTGGGTTGGCAGAACACCCAGTACTCCCCGTCAGCCGTACCCGAGACCCCCCAGGATATCCTGGCGCTGGTGATCGCCGGCGGCCTCCAGATGCAGAGCTTCAGCAAGACCAACCTCGATGTCACCCTTGACGTGCTGCCGGCCCTGTCGGATCCGGGGCGCTTCTTCTTCAACACCAACGCCACCTACTACCTCAAACTCTGGAGCAACCTCACGCTCAACGTTTCGTTCTACGGCAGCTGGGACACCGAGCCGCCGGCGTCGTATTCCGGCAGCGACTACGGCATCAGTTCCGGGCTCGGCTGGAGCTTCGGCAACAACTGGAGCCCGACGCAATAGGCGGCTGAACGATCATCACAGGAGCAATGATGAGTGCACATGTCGTCGGGCTGCTGGTCTTTGTCAGCCTCTTCGGGGCCGCGATTCTCGGCATGCGTGTCCGTGCCTGGCTGCCGGGGCATCACCTGAGCCCTGAGGCCAAGGATTCGGTCCGCGTGGCCATGGGTACCGTGGCTACCATGGCAGCGCTGGTCCTGGGCCTGCTGGTCGCGTCCACGAAGGAGACCTACGATGCCGAACGGAGCGCGTCCACTCAGATGGCCGCGCGGATCATCTATCTCGACCGGGTGCTGGCGATGTATGGCCAGGAGACCACCGAGGCGAGGGGCGAGTTGCGCCAGGCAACCACGAGCATGATCGAGCGGATGTGGCCGGATGAGCGTGGGGCGAAGGCGGGACTCGAGCCCAACGAGAAATGGTCCGCCGCCCTCCCGAAGGTGATCTACGCCCTTGCCCCGAAGAACGACGTCCAGCGCGCGCTCAAGGAGCAGGCGATTGAGATGGTCGACGACCTGGGGCAGGAGCGCTGGCTGGTGTATGAGGAGGCGGAAGCGTCCGTCTCGCGGGCCATGCTCCTGGTGGTGATCCTCTGGCTCGGGGTTCTGTTCCTGAGCATCGGCCTCTTCGCCCCGCCCAACGGCACCGTCGTCGTCGCATTCATGCTGTCGGCGCTGTCCGTGTCCGGCGCCATCTTCCTCATCCTCGAGCTCGACATGCCGTACGGCGGGCTGATCAGCATCTCGAGCCAGCCGATGCGTCTGGCACTGAGCCATCTCGGCCAGTGACGGGATGCACCGTTCCGGGCTGACATGACCTCGCCGCTCGCCGGGACCCTGGCACCGCCCGAATTACTCGTCGACCTCTCTCGTCTCGAGCGGGACTACTACGGCCGCCACCCCGACCCGGATGACCCAGCTCAGCAGGTCACCTTCGGCACGAGCGGGCACCGTGGCTCCTCGCTGAGCGGCACCTTCACCGAAGCCCACATCCTGGCGATCACCCAGGCCATCTGCGAGTACCGGTGCGTGCGCGGCATCGACGGCCCGCTCTACCTCGGGAAGGACACCCACGCCCTCTCCGCCCCGGCCCAGCGTACCGCGCTCGAGGTGCTCGCCGCGAACGGGGTCGAGGTCGTGATCCAGCGCGATGACGGCGTCACGCCCACACCCGTCATCTCCCACGCCATCCTCGCCCGCAATCGCCATCGCCGCGCGCACCTCGGCGACGGCATCGTCATCACCCCGTCGCACAATCCGCCCGAGGACGGCGGCTTCAAGTACAACACGACGAACGGGGGTCCGGCCGACACCGACGTGACCCGCTGGATCCAGGACCGGGCGAACACGCTGCTCCGCGCCGGGAACGCCGGCGCGGAGCGCATGTCGCTCGAGTCCGCGATGAAGGCAGGCACCACGCAGGAGCAGGACTTCGTCCTGCCGTACGTCAGCGACCTCGGCAACGTGCTGGACATGGATGTGGTGCGTGCGGCCGGGCTCAAGCTCGGTGCTGACGCCCTGGGTGGCGCGGCGGGCCCCTACTGGGATCCGATCAGTTCGATGTACGACCTCGATATCACGGTGGTGAACGCAAAGGCGGATCCCGCGTTCTCGTTCATGCCGCTGGACCATGACGGGAGGATCCGCATGGACTGCTCCAGCCCGTACGCCATGGCGGGGCTCGTTGGCCTCAAGGATCGCTACCGCGTCGCGTTCGCCAACGATCCCGATGCCGACCGCCACGGAATCGTGACGCCGTCGGCGGGGCTCATTAATCCCAATCACTATCTCGCGGTCGCCATCGGCTACCTGCTGGCGCACCGGCCCGGCTGGCCGACCGGTGCGGCGGTGGGGAAGACGCTCGTCAGCAGCAGCATGATCGATCGCGTCGTGGCCGCGGCCGGGCGGCGGCTGCTCGAGGTGCCGGTGGGCTTCAAGTGGTTTGCGCCGGGGCTGTTCGACGGTACCTGCTGCTTCGGGGGCGAGGAGAGTGCGGGGGCGAGCTTCCTGCGCCGCGACGGGACGGTGTGGACCACCGACAAGGACGGTCTGGTCATGGCCCTGCTCGCCGCCGAGATCACCGCGCGCACCGGGCGCGATCCCGGCGAGCACTACCGCGACCTCGCCGCCACGATGGGCGCGTCCTCTTACACCCGCATCGACACGCCTGCGTCGGCCGCGGAGCGCGCGGCACTCGGCCGGCTTTCCCCGGAAGCTGTCACGGCCTCGACCCTCGCGGGCGAGCCCATCCTCGCGTGCCTCACCCGGGCGCCGGGTAACGGCGCCCCGATCGGCGGGCTCAAGGTGGTGGCGGCGAATTGCTGGTTTGCGGCCCGGCCATCGGGCACGGAGAACATCTGCAAGATCTACGCGGAGAGCTTCAACGGCGAAGCGCACCTGCACCAGGTGGTGCAGGAAGCGCGTGACATCGTGAGCGCCGCCCTTACGGCGTAGCCTTCGTCGCGACCGTGGAGGCTGGAGTCAGGCCGTTCAGCTCGCGCACCACGCCCACGAGATCGCCCACCCCGTAGAAATCGACCGCGATGATGTTCGGCAGGTGCTTCCGCTGCTTCATGCACTGCCGCGCCCTCTTGAGCAGGAAGTCAGAGGCGTTCACGATCTCGGCGTTGCTGGGCTTGGGCGCCGGCGTGGACTCGATCCAGTGGTTGATCTGGAACAGCAGCGCGCTGCTGCCGCCCCGGTTGGCCTTGCAGGAGAACTCCTGCGGCTCGTGGAAGGTGTAGGGCGTCTCCATGATCGCCCCATCATACGCGGGGTGGAGCCAGGGCACCCCGGGCTTACCCGACTCGAGGAACACGACGAGCGGCGTGCCGGCCTCGATGAGCGATCGCAGCGTCGGCAGCGGTGCCGTGATCGGGCCTCGGTAGGCATACTGGGCCAGGCCGGCCTTCTCGAAGGCGGCGGCGATGCTGTCGGGCGGCGCGTAGTCCTCGATCACCATCACCAGCACTTCCTCGGGATTCCCCCGCAGGAAGTCGCGCACGTCCTCGAGTTCCGGCGCGAGCAGGCGGCTGCCGATCTCGCAGAAGCCATGGCAAAGGTACAGTGCCGGCGGCCCGCTGGGCTCACCGGTGAGACGATTGCGGATCCGCACCGCGACGGCTGTCGCCGAATCTCCCACGGCGTTCGCAATCTTGTCCGCCGACTGCGCCTCCGCCTCGAGGTCAGTGCGCACGATCCCCTCCACCGGTACCCCGGTGTGCACGTCGATGAGAAGGGCGCGAATGCCCGCCTGGAGCTGCCGCCGGATGCTGCCGTTCTGTTGCGGGAACATCCAGTTCTTCATGTCCACGTTCGACATCGAGTTGTGCGTGGTGGCGAACACCACCTCGTCCAGGCGGCGATCGCATAGGGCTGTGGAACCATTGCACTCCATCGGGCCGGCCGACACGTCCGGCTTCCCTGGCCGCGCCAGCACCACCACCGTCCCACCGAGCACCAGGACGAGCAAGGACACGACCACGAGACGGCGGTTGAGCCATCCCCCGGACTTCGCCTCGCGCGCCGCTTCCGCTGCCGTTTCCTCCGGCAGTGCGCCAAGCACCAGCCGGAAGAGTTCGCGCAGCCCGACATAGCAGACGCCCAGGCCGGCGAGCAGCGTGATCACTGCGGCCGCATCCGACGGGAAGGCCACCACGAGCCCGCCGGCGAGCGTGAGTCCGAGGGACCAGAGGAGGACGAGGCCCGGGGACTTGGGCGGCGTCGCGAGGGTGCGGAACAGCTGTTCCACGCGATGAATCGGGTCGGCCGCGTCGAACAGGGAGGTCGCGGCAGCCGTCACCAGCAGGCCGATGCCGCCGAGCGTGATGCTCCAGGCCAGGAGGCCGGTGAAATAGGCGCGCCACAATCCCGCGATAGCGCCGCGCTCCAGCGCCTCATGGGAAATGAGCACCGCCACCGCGCGGCCCGCCGGAATGACGCCAAAAAGGAGGACGGCAGCGACCAGCAGGCCGATGCCGGCACGGAGCAGGGCCCGGCGTCGATCGGCCGCGAGCCAGATGCCAAGAATGACAAGTGCCGGGCCCAGCAGCAGGAGCACCAGCGCTGCCCGCGCTATCAGGCCCAGGATGCGCAGGCCTTCCTGAATCCGGCCCGTGGCCGGGCGCGCGGCCAGGTCCGAGGCGAACGCCTCGATCCGGGGCGGGATCTTGTCCGCCATCGCCGGGCTCATGCTCTGGACCGCCGACTGCACCAGGACGCCGACGTCGGGGAGCGAGAGCAGCACGCGCTGCCCGGTCGTGGATACCGCCGAGCGGTGCGCTGCGCGCATCGCCTGCCGCACGATGCCCCGGAAGGGGGCCGTCTGCACCAGGCCGCCCGCGGTCGCGGCGATGATCGGTCGGAACGCAACCAGGTCCGGCTTCTCGGCCAGGACGGCATTGGTGAGGCGATCCGCCACGAAGGCGCCTACCCGGGGGTCATCCAGGGCGGCCGCGGTCCGGTCGGCCATCGCCTCGCCGTTGAGGATGCCCCGGGCCGCGTCGGTCGTCAGGGCGCCCAAGCCGGTCAGGACGATGCCCAGGCCGAGGAGCAGGTGCGGGAGTCTGATGGGAGAGCTTTTCATGGAGATATGCTATCATACCTGCACGTCGCCGTCCGCGGGACTGTGTGCCCCAAATACAAGGAACTCCGATGCGTCTGCTCCCCGTTTCGGCCCGCTTGCCGATGCTGGCTCTCGGCCTTTTCGTGCTCGTGATGCTTCCCGGTCGGGCCCATGCCCAGACGGTGAACCACCTGTACGACAAGGTCCAGTTCGGCGCGTCGGGGGCGGACGTGATCCTGAGTAGCGACATCCGGATCGACAACGCGGACGGCACGGTGGGCACCGAGATCGACCAGGGCATGCTTGGCTTCCCCCAGAGCCAGTTCGCCTGGGCGGCCGGAATGGCTTGGCGTCCCGGGCGGCGGCATGAGCTTGGGCTCGCCTATGTCCACATCAGCCGGAGCGGCGAGAAGGTCTTGACGGACACGGTCGACTTTGCGGACACCTCCTTCGCCGCGGGCCTCAGGCTCGACAGCAAGTTTTCGGCGCCGACCCTGGTGATGACCTATCGCTTCGCCTTCCTTGCCAAGGAAAAGACGCAGGTCGGCTTTCAGGTCGGGTTGGGGGCGCTGTTCTTCAACCTGGACATCGACGCGGTGGCGGGCGCCACTGTGGGCGGCGCGGACACGGCGATCGTGCAGTACGGCACCAGCAAGAGCCTCACGGGTCCGACGGCCTCGCTCGGCCTGTTTGGCGCGTTCCGGGCCGGTGACCGCTGGTACCTTGGCGTCAATGGCGGCGCGATCGGGGCCACCGTGAGCAACATCAGCGCGACCAGCTGGGCGGGTGGTGTCGACGCCAGGTACTTCTTCAACGACCACTGGGCGGCTACGGGCGGCTGGTCCATCACCGGCATCAAGATCAGCTCGGAGGGTGATGGCGAAGGCTGGATCGATCTCAGCGGCAGCATCAAGTACAGCTTTCAGGTCTTGCGCCTCGGTGTCATCTACGCGCTGCACTAGGGCCCGGCGCCGGGTGCTGCCACAACTCTTGTGACGCCGTATCGCGGCCCGCCTCGCAGCGGGCCGCTCGTGTTTTCGTCCCGCCCGCGTATCGGCTCGCGCGTTTGGCGGCCGGTCGCCAGCGCGCCCTCGGCGGTGAGGACGATGCCGAGGCACTCGGTGTTATGATAGACGCCAGCAGTAACGCGTGGTACGTCCAAGTCCAATCCAGGGGAATCCAGATGCGTCGGTGCCTCGTTCCGGTCCGTCGGTCGGCTGTTGCCTCGCTGCTTCTTGCCCTGCTCCTGGCGCTGCCGGGCAGCGCGCGTGCGCAGGACGCGCCAAACCATCTCTACGACAAGTTCTCGTTCAGCGGCAGCGGGGCGGACGTGGTGCTGGGCTCGACGTTCCGGATCGACAACTCCGATGGCACGGCGGGTACCGAGATCGACTTCGGGACCCTGGGCCTTTCGAAGAACGCCTTTGCCCCGGCGGTCTCCGCCAGCTGGCGCCCCGGGCGTCGACACCAGCTGCAACTGAGCTACCTCTACGTCAGTCGCTCGGGCGAGAAGACCCTCACGGATACCATCTACTTCGCGGACACCTCGTTCGCCGCAGGGCTAAGGATCAACAGCAAGTTTTCGGCGCCGAACCTCGGCCTGGTGTACCGGTTCGCGTTCCTTGCCAAGGAGAAGGCGCAGGTGGGAGCCCAGGTCAGCCTCGGGGCCCTGTTTTTCAGCATCGGGATCGATGCCCTCGCCGGGGTCGCGGCCGGCGCGGATTCCCTCAAAGTCCAGTACAGCGGCTCCAGGAGCCTGACCGGCCCGACTGCGGCGCTCGGCCTGTACGGGGCGTTCAGGGTGGGTAACAACTGGTACCTCGCGGCGAATGGCGGTGCCATCGGGGCCAAGGTGAGCAACATCAGTGCGACCAGCTGGGTGTTTGGCGGCGAGGCCCTCTACTACGTGTCCGACCATTGGGGGTTCGTGGGGGGGTGGAACTACAGCGGTATCAAGGTGACGATCGACAACGCGGGGTCGGGCGGGACGCTCAGTCCCGATTTTACGGGGACGATCAAGTACGGCTTCAATGTGTTCCGGATCGGGGCCACCTACGCCCTTCAGTAAGCTCGCGCGGGCGGTGTCCACCTCGATTGGCGCAGTATCATGGCCCGCCTCACGGCGGGCCGTCGTGCGTTCCGGCATCGCACGGATCTCGCCTGCAGGCGTTAGTCGCGAGTGGGCGCCACCTCGGGGACATCCCGCCGCGTGGGCGGCACGATGAAGAACAGCGGCGTGAGCAGGTACGCCGCGAAGGCGGCATGGACGTTCACCCACGCCGCCGCCGCATCCACCAGGTAGGACAGCACACCCACCCACGACCTGCGAATGATGTCCGGCACCTGCGCGTCCACCAGCTCCGGCTTGATCAGGTGCTCGAGGATATACCGGTGCAGCAGCATCAACAGCAGCGTGTTGATCCCCACTGACCACGCCGAAGGCGCTCACCCCGTCGCTGAACGCCTCCGTCGCGCGGATCGGTGTAGTCGCGCCGGCGCCGGCCACGGTGGTCCACTCCCGCACTCGCCACGTCCGCACGAGGCCGTTGCGAACGTAGGGGCGCGGACCGGAACTGCGCGCGGCGCGCGACCTAGTCGGTAGTCACGTCGTACATCAGGAGATAATGCATTCTTCATCCTCCCATGGATCTAGTCCCTATTTCACTCCATCGAGCTATTTGGCGATTCCGCGACCTGGCGCGATGATTGGGTCCAGTGCAACGGGCATAAGGCGAAAGATGTCAGCGGTGATGCGCATCACATAGATAAAGGCTTTCTTCTCCTTGCAAATGTGAACACGCGACAATAGCTTGCATGTCGTACGAGGAGATCGGCTGGGAAAACCAGCCACCTTGATGGGCAAGCGAAGCAGGCTTGTCAGTTGAAGGCGCACCGGGGATCAGTTCCACCGATCCCGTGCGCCTTTTGTGTTTTCTTCAGTGTGCTTTCATGCAGGGGATGTATGCGTTCAATGTCGATCGCTGGAATTGCGCTGGTGTGTCTTGGGGTCTTCCTGCTCTTCCGGGGCGGAAGCTTCACCACCCGGCGCGACGTCGTACAGGTTGGTGACGTGAAGCTCACCGCGAGTGAGCATCAATCGATACCGCCCTGGGCCGCTGGCTTGGGAATCATTCTCGGGTCCGGCCTGCTGATCGCTGGAATCCGGCGGCGAGCCTGAGCGCCGAGGCAGCATGAGACGGCAGTCGGCTCGTTCACCTGGTTTGAGGGAGGCACGCACATGCTGGAAACGATCGCGATAGTCCTGGTCCTCCTGTGGGCCCTCGGCCTGGTCGGCGGATACGCCCTCGGCGGATTCATCCATGTTCTGCTCGTGCTGGCCCTGGTGGTGGTCATTGTGCGGGTGATCCAGGGACGGAAGGTCATTTGACACACCGCGCCGAAGGGAGCATCCCATGACTGCCATAGCAATGACGAGCGAAGCCGTGGAGACGAATGAACTGGTGGCACGTCACCTGTCGGGTGATGCCCGTGCCTTCGGCCAGATCGTCGGTCGTTACCATGGCCGGCTCCTGAACTTCACCCATCGCATGATCGGTGACCGTGAGCGAGCCGAGGACCTGGTACAGGAGGCGTTCATCCGGGTATCCCGGCACCTGCACCGGTTCGACCCGAGCAAGAAGTTCTCCACCTGGGTGTACACCATCGCGTCGAACCTGGCGAAGAACGAGTTGCGCAGCCACCGGCGGAGCCCGCTGGTGTTCTACCAGTCGGCCCGCGCGCCCGGCGACGAGGACCACAGCCCGCTGCAGTACGAGGACGTGCGCAGCCGGCCCGATGCCATGTTCGCCGGCCGCTGCCTCACGGAGCTGGTGGAGTCGACACTGGCCCGACTCTCACCGCAGTATCGCCAGGTGCTCATCCTGCGGGAGTTCGAGGGCCGGAGCTACGACGAGATCGCCGACATCGTCGGCTGCAACCTCGGCGCGGTGAAGAGCCGTCTGCACCGGGCGCGCGCCTCCTTTGCGGCGCTCATCACGCCGTACCTCGACTGATCGGGCTTACCACCTCGTCGTGGCGGTGGTGCTGTCTGGCGGCTGGAATGACTGCAGGTAGGTCACCAGCCGCCATATGCTTTCGGTGGGCAGGGTGCCACCGAAAGCCGGCATGCCGCGGGCGCGGCCGTAGAAGATCGACATGAAGATCGCGCCATCGTCCCCGCCATACCGCCACCGGCCGTCGGCCATGCTCGGCCCCACGAATCCCGCCGCGCCGCCACCATGACAACCGTCACAGTTGAAGCCTGAGAATAGCTGGCTCCCCTGCGCTGCGATGATGGAATCGCCGCGGAAGGGGTTCTTGAGCGAAGTCGACGGCGGCTGGTTGCCGCTCACCGGGACGTGCTGGTCGTAGCGGATCGAGGGCGGAGGAGGTTGCCGCGACTGCGCTTGCTGCGAGGCCGCGGCTGGCGCCCGGCACAGCAACACGATGGCGGTTGCGGGAAGGATGGTACGCAGCATGGACAAGTTGGGATGGTTCACGGCAGGCCGAAGATCCATACGATGCCGCCCTGGCTCGTGTGCCTTGCGATGTCGGGCATGAAGGTCGCCGGCGCCCGCACATCGGCCGGGTCGTCGGAGCGGACGTCGCCCGAGATCAGGAACCAGTCGCCCCCGAACCCGGCGTAGACCGCCACGTACTGCCTGCCGTCGGGGCCGCGAAAGCTGATCGGGTTGCCGATGACACCCGATCCCACCTTGAACTTCCAGAGCGGTGCGCCGGTCCGCGCATCCACCGCCTTGAACCAGCCGTCCAGCGTGCCATAGAACACTACCCCGCCCGCAGTCGTGAGCACTCCGCTCCACACCGGGTACTTCTCCTCGATCTCCCATGCCCGCCTTGCCTTGACCGGATCCCACGCGATGAACGCGCCGAGATGGCCGCCCGGGCCGGCGGTGTAGGGTATGGTGGCACCGACGTAGGGAGTGCCGGGGAGGTAGGAGGCGCGGGCCGCCTCGAAGTCCATGCACATGTTGCTGGTCGAGAGGTAGAACCACCGCGTGACCGGCGACCAGGCGGCGGGCTGCTGGTTCTTGCCCCCCTCGAGCGAGGGGCAGATGTCCTTCGTGGCGCCACGCGCCACGCCGGTGAGCTTCGTGGAATCGACCTCCGGTCGTCCGGTGGCGAGGTCCACCCGCCTGGCCCAGTTGACCGGCACGTACGCCTCCGCCGAGAGCAGCTCGCCCGTGGCCCGGTCCAGGACGTACGCGAATCCGTTCTTGTCGAAATGCACCAGCACCTTCCGCCGCTGGCCGCCGAGCGTCAGCTCGGTCAGGATCATCTCCTGCGTGGAGTCGTAGTCCCAGTTGTCGGCCGGGGTGAACTGGTAGGCCCAGCGCAGCGATCCGTCACCCGGGTTGCGGGCCAGGACGCTCGTGGCCCAGCGGTTGTCGCCCGGGCGCTGATCGGTGTTGTAGGGTGCGGGATTGCCGGTGCCGTAGTACACCAGGTCGAGCTCGGCGTCGTACGATAGCCAGCCCCATACCGGTGCCCCACCATGTTTCCAGCCGTCCTTCGGCCAGCTGTTGACGGCGAGTTCGCTGCCGTCGTGGTAGGGTGGCTTGAATGTGCCGGGCGATGCCAGCACCTCCGCGTCCGGGCCGACGTTGTACCCGGTCCAGACGATGGCGCCCGTCTGGAGGTCGAGGCCCTTCACCCAGCCCCGCACGCCCATCTCGCCACCGGCGTTGCCGACGATCACGCGGTCCTTCACCACCAGCGGCGCCATTGGGGTCGTCTCGCCGGCGTTGAGGTCGCCCACCTTCGTCTTCCAGAGCTCGCGGCCGGTGGCGGCGTCCACCGCCACCGTGTGACCGTCGAGCAGGTTGAACACGATCTTGCCGTCGGCATGGAAGGCGCCGCGATTCACGATGTCACAGCAGGCCTGGCCGATCGCCTGCGGATCGACAAAGGGACGGTACTTCCAGCGGAGCGGATAGCCTTCCTGCGTCAGGTCGAAGGCGTAGAGCACGTTGGGCCATGGCGTCACCACATACATCGTGGAACCAACCACCAGCGGCTGTCCCTCATGCCCGCCCAGCACCCCGGTGGAGAAGCTCCAGGTGGGGTGAAGGTTCTTCGCGTTGGCCGCCGTGATGTCCGTGAGGCCGCTGAACCGTGTAGCCGCGTAGTCCTTCGCCGGCATGGTCCACTGGCCGTCGTCCGGCACCGGCGGCGGTGCGCGATCGCAGCCCGCGACGCCCGCCACCAGCAGGGCGAGCGTCAGGGCAAGTCTGTGCGTCCTGGGCAAGGGCACGGGCAGTCTCCTGGGGGATCGACGATCATACGCGCGGCGGCGAGCTAGAGCCAGCGGCGAACGCCCTGCTGGTAGGTCCGGTAATCGTCACCGAAGCGCCGCTCCAGGTATCGCTCCTCACGGAGGATCACGCCGTAGAGCATCGCCAGCAGCACGATCGGCAGGAACAGGAACGGCCAGAGACTGTTCTGCCAGCACGCGGCGGCGAGGTACCAGAAAGTGAAGCCGACATACATCGGGTTCCGCGTGAAGCGGTAGATGCCGGTCGTCACCAGCTGGCTCGTGGCCTTGTACGGATTGGGGCTGGTGCCGGCCCGGCGAAAGGCCGCGACGCCGGCAATGCCGAGCAGCCCCAGGGCGAAGAGCAGCATTGCCAGCCGATGGGCCCACGGCTGGGGGAGCACCGGGTGGGGAAACCAGGCCTCGATGAGCAGCCCGGCGGCGAACCCCAGCGCGTAGATGATTGGCGGGGGTGCCGCCACGCCCGGACGGTCACGATCAGTCATCTCTCCTCCTCGTCAGCTCTCGCTTGCGATGGTTTCCAGCGACTCCCACCGCTCCGTGAGCGCCGTCGATCTGTGCGATCACCTTCGCCAGCCGTGCCTTCGCCTTGGCGACGGCCGTGCCATCTCGCAGGAAAGTGGGGTCGGCGAGCGACGCGTACAACTGCTCGCGTTCCTGCTCCCGGGCGTCGATCTCCTGCGGCAGCGCCTCCAATTCCTTCGTCTCCTTGAAGCTCAGGCGTCGCTTCCGGCTGCTCGCCGGCGCCGCCGGCGGTCGGCGCGCTTCGGCTCGACCGCTGCCGGGCGGCGTCGGGCACGGGCGGTCGCTGGCGCACCCAGTCGGCGTATCCCCCGGCATACTCGCCCACCCGTCCGTCGCCCTCGAACACCAGGGTACTGGTGACCACGTTGTCGAGGAAGTCGCGGTCGTGGCTCACCACGAGCAGCGTCCCGGAGTACTCGACCAGCAGGTCCTCGAGCAGGTCGAGCGTCTCGAGGTCCAGGTCGTTGGTCGGTTCGTCGAGCACGAGCACGTTGAAGCGGCGGGTGAACAGCCGGGCCAGGAGGAGCCGGTTCCGCTCGCCGCCGGAGAGCGCGCGCACCGGTGTGCGCATGCGCTCGGGAGGGAAGAGGAAGTCACGCAGGTAGCCCAGCACGTGCTTGCGCCCGCCGACGGTCTCGATGAAGTCTGCACCCTCCGCGATGCTGTCGAAGACCGTCTGCTCCGGATCCAGCCGGTCGCGCAGCTGGTCGAAATACGCGATCTCGAGGTTGGTGCCCTGCCGGATCGTCCCGCTGTCGGGTGCGAGTTCGCCCAGGAGCAGGCGGAGCAGGGTGGTCTTGCCGGAACCATTGGGCCCGATGAGGCCCACGCGGTCCCCGCGGGAGATTGTGGTCGTGAGGTCACGGACGATGGGGCGCTCGCCGCGCGAGAAGCTCACGTTCCGCGCCTCCACCACCAGCCGCCCCGAGCGCTCGGCCTCCTGGGCTTGGAGCCGCACCGTGCCCACGCGATCGCGCCGCGCCGCCCGCTCCAGCCGGAGCGCCTCGAGTGCCCGCACCCGCCCCTCGTTGCGGGTTCGGCGCGCCTTGATGCCGCTGCGGATCCAGGTCTCTTCCTTCGCGAGCCTCTTGTCGAACAGCGCCCACTCGCGTTCCTCCACCGCCAGCGCCGCATCCTTCCGCTCGAGGTAGGTGTCATAGTCGGCGCCCCAGTCCACCAGCCTGCCGCGGTCGAGTTCCACGATGCGGGTCGCGACCCGGCGCAGGAAGGCGCGGTCGTGCGTCACGAACAGGAGGGTCATGCCGCTCCCGACGAGGAATTCCTCCATCCGCTCCACCGCGGTGATGTCGAGATGGTTGGTGGGCTCGTCCAGCAGCAGGAGATCGGGCCTGCTGACGAACGCGCGCGCGAGCAGCGCCTGGCGCTTGCACCCGCCCGATGCGCTGGCGAACAGGGCATCGGCGTCCAGGCCGAGGTGCAGGAGCACCGACTCAACCTGGTTGTTCACGTGCCACGCGCCGGCCGCGTCCAGCGCGCTGTGCAGCCGGTCGAGTTCCCGCAGGGCGGCATCGCTCGCGTGCGCCCCGACGCCGTGACTGGCCTCGTGATAGCGGGCGAGCAGCCGTCCAGGCTCGCCGAGCCCCGTCGCCACCACGTCGAAGATGGTGCCGCCGAGGTCATCGGGAACTTCCTGCTCCAGCCGCGCGATCGTGATCCCCGACTGCCTGGCGATGCTGCCACTGTCCGGCACCAGCGTGCCGTCCAGCAGCTTCATCAGCGTGCTCTTGCCGGCGCCGTTCCGTCCCAGGAGGCACACGCGCTCTCCCCGCTCGATCGCAAAACCGGCCTGATCGAGGACTGGGGGACCGCCAAACGCGATTGCGACATCCTGCATCGCCAGCAACGCCATGGGTCGTTTCTGATAGGGATGCACAGTGTCACTATCTGACACTGTCGAACTTCTGGGCATTGTCCCCGCGGACGCTAGACTCGATCCTGCAGTGGAGCAATAGGGGCAGGAAAGTGTATCACAAGATGGACGATGAACGGGAGAAGGTAGCGAGAATGACGGAACGGAAGTTCACGGCCGAGGACGGTCGAATATGGGTGATGCGTGTCCGGCCGGAGGTGCGCCGCAACGAGGTCGGTAACCACGTCACACTCGAGTTGACCACCCACAACGAGGCGCGGGTGGTGAGCTGCCGCAGCGCCGAGTGGTTCGTGGCCGAGCCCGACTTTCCGGCGCTGCTGGCCCGCTCGGTTGCGGCCGGAGCCTCGCGCAGCATGGCCGCCCGCTCCACCGATACCAGCGGGGAATAGCGCCTACCAGTCGGTCGGCTTGTAGTCCTTCAGGAACTGTCCCCAGACATGCGTGCCGCTATTGAACCCGTCGATGATCGGGTCCACGATCCGCGCCGCGCCGTCCACGATGTCGAGCGGCGGATGGAAGCGGTGCTCCAGCGTCTTGCGCGCCGCCAGCTCGGCCGGATCCTCGTCCGTCACCCACCCCGTGTCGACCGCGTTCATGTGAATCCCGTCGCCATGGTAGTCCGTGGCCGACGTCCGCGTCATCATGTTGAGCGCGGCCTTCGCCATGTTCGTGTGCGGATGCCGCGTCGTCTTCATCCGCCGGTAGAACTGCCCCTCCACCGCCGACACGTTGACGATGTGCTTGTCGCGTTCTGGCGTGCGCATCATCAGCGGCTTGAGCCGCGCGTTGATGATGAACGGCGCGATCGCATTCACGAGCTGCACCTCCATCAGCTCCACCGCCGGCACCTCGGCCATCAGCAGGCGCCAGGAATTCCGGCCGCGCAGGTCCACCTGCTGCAGGTCCTGGTCGAGCCGTCCCTCGGGGAAGAGATGGTCCTGCGGATCATGCTCCTCCGGCAGCAGCGGCACCTGGGAGAGCGCGGCGGCATGGCTCAGGCCCAGTGCGCCTGCAATGCGTCGGTCGGGGCCGACATTCGCCACGTCGCCCTCCGGCAGCAGGTTGACGCCGCGCCACCCTTCATAAGCGCCCAGCAGCCGCTGCGCCGGTTCCGGCAGCTCACCGAGTGACGCAGTCTCACGCGCCATCATGTGACGGTAGAACTCGGGCGGGCGCCGCACTGTCTGGCAGGCATTGTTGATGATGAAATCGAGGCGGTCGCGGTCGTGTACCAGCTGGCGGCAGAACGCCTCCACGCTCGGCGTGTGGCGCAGGTCGAGCCCGAAGATCTCCAGCCGGTCTCCCCACTCGGCGAAGTCGGGCTCTGCGGCGTAACGCATCGCCGAATCGCGGGGGAAACGCGTGGTGACGAGCAGCTGCGCCCCGGCCCGCAGCAGCTTGAGGCCGGCCTGATAGCCGATCTTCACCCGGCCGCCGGTGAGCAGGGCCACCCGCCCTCGCAGGTCGGCCACTTCGGTCCGCTTGGCGAGGTTGAACTCGGCGCATGACGGGCAGAGCTGGTCGTAGAACGGATGGATCGCCTGGTAATGCCGCTTGCAGACGTAGCAGCACTGCGGCTCGACCGCCTCGCGGAAGTCGGGATCGTCGTCCACGTCCTGCTGCGAGAACCCCGAGGGCGGAAAGACGTTCGGCGTGGTGAAGACCGTCTGCTTGCGGAGCTGCCGGATCCCGGTTTCCGCGAGCTCGGCTTCGTCGCGCTGCACGCGTGCGGCCTTGCGGAGCCGGACCGTCGCCTTGACCAGCTGGCGCCGCGCCTTGGCGTCGGGGCTGTAGACCTGCCCGGCCGCGTCCAGGAAGCGACGGCGGTCCTCGCCGGGAACCTCGGCCAGCAGGCCGCGGTTGCCCGCGACCAGGTGGAGAAACTCAGTGGCGGCGCGCAGCCGCTCGACCAGCGAGGCGTCGGCCTGGGCGTCCGTGGTCGGGTTTTCGGGGGTCAGCATGGGGCAAGCCTAATTCGGTCCTCGGTGTCCGGGAAGCCGATCCCGGTCCCGCCGGCTCAGGGGGACCAGCGACCGGCCTCCGCCTCGGCGACCCAGTCACGCCACGAGGCAGGTGGGTCGACGGCGCGTGCCAGCGCGAGCCGCGCAAACGCGAGTGCGCGCTCTCGGATGAGTGATACGTCGCCGTCACCCTGCGCCTGCGCCACCGCACCCCGGGCCGCGAGCAGCTGGGCGTAACCGAAGATCCGGTCCGGGTCGTTGAGCAGGACGGTCGCGGAGCTGACGTCGAGCTGCGGTATGAGGGGGGCCAGATTGCCCAGGTGCTGCGCCATCGCGGCCTCGATCCGTTCGCCCGCCTGCTCCAGGTCGGGTGCGCCCGGCCCGTAGATCAGTTCCGCGACCAGGCGTGACACCTGCTCGATCCAACCCAGCATCAAGTCACGTTGTGGCACTCGACCCGCCGCGCTTGCGCTGTACCAGCCCGTAGATCAGGCCACCGATCGCGCCGAGGATCACGCCGGCCGGTCCGGTGATGAAGATGCCGAGCATCGGGCCCTGGTTGGCGCCGGGGGCGAAGATCATCGGTCCGAAAAACCCGCCGACGAATCCGATCGCACCGACGACAAGCGCCCAGTACCCGACGCTTCGGGTCAGCGATGAGCTGACCGACGCGGTCCGGGTCCACGCATACCAGCCCGCCGCCATGGCGCATGCGTAGGAGACGACCGCGGCGATCCCCCAGTGGACGCCGGGGAGCAGAGCGAACGGAACCCAGTACACGAAATAGAAGGTGCCCACGACCACGAACGCGGACACGACGATGCGGAAGAGGGATGTCATCATCTGGCCTCGCAAGTATGGGCGAAAAGCATGGGGCTCGGCGCGCCAGCCAGCCACCGACCGCCGGACGGGTGTGCGTCAGGCGCGCTCCAGATGACGGCGAAGCACTGACCTGAGCGTGCTTACTCGAGTGTGCGCGAGCGACGTGTCTGTCAGCATCTGCACTCGAGGCACCTCTCGCAGCAGCACCTCGATGTCCTCCCACTGGTGCGTGGCCGGCTGCGCGCCGGCGGTGCTCGACTGCAGGCGGAGCCAGTGATTCGACCCGTCCCATTCCAGCCGGATGCGCGCCCCCGTGCGACGGTACTCCGCCCAGGCGCTGCCCCCCGCCTCGGGCAACAGTGCCTCGGCGGCGAGCGTGAACCCGTACTCGCGCAGGATCGTCTCGAGCTCCTGCCGGGCCAGCACGTAGGGCACCGCCCAGGTGCGTGAGAACATGGTCATCTGCGATACCGCTCCGTCTGCATGCAACCTCCGGCACCCGGTTCACGTCTGATCTTCGCACGCATCATACCTCCAGTGATCGGCGCCCGGCGGTGGGGCCTTGACGAGCTACTACACTTGTAGTATTACATGTGTAGTCATCAACCGGACGATCACATGGCCGATGCGCACCAGCTGACCGATCTCCAGCTCGCGATCATGCGGGCACTCTGGCAGCGAGCCACCACGGTGGCCGACATCACGGCGGCACTGGAACCGGAGCGTCGGCTCGCGCCGACCACGGTCGCCACCATCCTTCGGCGCCTGGAGGCGCGGGGGCTCGTGCGCCATCGCAGCCGCGGCCGCCAGTTCGTGTTCGAGGCGACGGTGCCGGAGCACGAAGTCCGCGACTCGATGGTCGGTGAACTGACCGACGCGCTCTTTGGCGGCGATGCGGCCGCGCTCGTTTCCCACCTGCTCACGGAACATGACATCGCGCCGGGCGACCTGGCGCGGGTCAAGCAACTGATCGTGGCGCATGAAGCTCGTGCGCGAAAGGAGAACGACGATGCGCGCTGACTTCATCTCCGGCCTCACGGACTGGCTGCTGACCTACTGGGTCCACGCCACGGTGCTGCTCGCGGCGGCAGCGGTGCTGAGCCGCGTTCGCCTCATGTCGTTCGCCGCCCGTGACCTGCTGTGGAAATGCGCGCTGGTTGGGCCGTTGCTCACGGCGACTGCGCATTCCTTCGTGGCGTCCATCCCGGCGCGGCAGCTCGATATCGCGCCCGCGATCGCGGTCGCGATGGCACCCGCGCCTGCCGCCGCAGGCACAACTGCGGTCGTCGTCGTCGCCGCACCGGCACAGGTGCGGGGCGGTGCCAGCGTGACGCCCCGCGACTGGCGCGCGGAGTTCCTCATGGCCTGGGCCGGCATCGCCGGCATCCTCCTGCTCGGGCTCGTCGGGCGTCGTGTCCGTCTCATGCGGCGCATCGGTCGGCGGCGCCGGGTCACCGACGAGGGCCTGCGCGACCTGCTCGAGACGCTCTGTCTCGCCGCCGGTTACCCGCACTATGTCCGGCTCACTGCGGCGCCCGGCCTGGCCAGTCCCGTGGCACTGCCGGGGCGGGAGATCTGCCTGCCCGAGGCGGTGGTGACCGATCTCGGCCAGGAGCAGCAGCGTGGCGTGCTGGCGCACGAACTCGCACATCTCGTTCGCCGTGATCCATTCTGGCTTGGCGTGGCCCAGGTGATGGAGCGCCTCTTCTTCCTGCAGCCGCTCAACTGGCTCGCGCGCCGCGAGCTGCAGGTGACGGCAGAGTACGTCTGCGATGACTGGGCCGCGCACCAGGTGGGTTCCGGTCTCCCGCTTGCCCGATGCCTGCTCACCGTGGCGGAGTGGATCGCCGGAGCCACCGGACCGCTGCCGGAGCCCGCGATGGCGGCGCGGGGTTCACACCTCATGCGCCGCGTAGAGCGGTTGGTGCGCGGCGATGGTGTCCGCGCCGATCGTGGCCGGCGTATGGGCCTCGCCTTGGGCGCCCTGATGGTTGCGGGAACGATGGTGGCAGCCCCCGCCGTGACCGCCGGCGTGCCGGCGACGCGCCTGGCTCCCTTGAACCACCTGTCATCCGGCAAGCATGAGCGCCAGGTGTCCGACTCTTCCCGGGCCGCGCGCGTGGCCGCCCTCACCGCGGCCCTCAAGGACAGCGATCCTGGCGTGCGCGCAGCCGCGGCGCAGGCGCTCGGTCGCCTCGACGACAAGTCGGCCGGCAATGCCCTGGCCGAGCTCCTGCGAGATCCCGATTCCGAGGTGCAGCAGCAGGCCATCATGGCGCTGGCCGAACTGGAAGATCCGCGCGCGGTGCCCGGACTCGAGAAGTTGCTCTCCAATTCCGATGCCGACGTGCGCCAGCAGGCCGCCGGCCGCCTGGGGAACCTGGAACTCACCGTCGCCCCGGCCGCGCTGCTCAACGCGCTCAAGGATCCCAACAGTGACGTGCGCGAATCGGCCGCGAACAGCCTCGGTAACATCGAGGACCAGAAGGCGGTCCCCGCGCTCGTGCCGCTGCTCAACGATCCCGACAAGGGCGTGCAGGAGGCGACGGTCAACGCGTTGCACAACATCGGCGGCCCCCTGGCCATGCAGGCGCTGATCGGCGCGCTCAAGTCCAGGGACCCCCAGGTGCGCCGCATGGCCGCGGAGGCCCTGGGCGACAAGGACTGAGGAGCCAACCATGCTGATTCGCATCGCAACACTGGCCGCCATGATTGCCCTGGCGCCGGCCCAGGAGGAATTCCACGGGCGCAGTGCCACGGTCGACGCCGTGCGCCACGGTCCCGGCGACCGTCGCGCGGGACCAGACGCGGCACAGGTGACGGCGCTGCTGGCTGCGCTCGAGCGCACCGATCCGCTGGTATGCGAAATGGCCGTGGATGCATTCGGGCATGGCTGGTACGGATGGGTACGCGCCTCCGGCATCGGGATGCTCGGAGGTGTGCCGGAGGCCCAGCGCGAGGAACAGTCTCGCATGCGCCGCTCCGTGACGGATCCGAAAGCGGTGCCGGTGCTGGTGAACGGTCTCGGCAGCGGGAACGTCTGCGTGCGCCGCGCCGCGGCGTCGCTCCTCGGCGAAAGCCGCGTCCCGGGTGCCGACGAGGCGCTTCGCACCGCGCTGGCGAACAAGTCGCCGCAGGTGCGCGAGGCGGCGGCCTACGGCATCGGCACGTCCGAAGATCGCGCGGCCCTGCCGGCGCTCGTCAACGCGCTCGATGACAAGGATCCGGGCGTCGCGGCGATGAGCGCCCGGGCCCTGGGGCAGATTGAAGATCCGCGTGCCGTGCTGCCGTTGATCAAGCTGCTGCGCTCACCGGAACCCGGCGTTCGGGCATCGGCGGCGTGGGCCCTGGGCGACATCGAGGACGTCCGGGCAACGGAGCCGCTGATCCCGCTGCTCAAGGACCAGAGCCCGGAAGTCCAGTTGGCGACCGCCAGCGCGCTGGGCCAGATCGAGGATGCGCGCGCCGCCGGGGCGCTCGCGATGGTGGTGGGAGACTCCGACCCGCGCGTGCGCAAGGCGGCGATCGAGGCGCTGGGCCAGCTCGACGACCTGAAGCAGGCACCCAGGCCGCTGCTCGCGGCACTGCAGGATCCCGATCCGGAGATCCGCGTGGCGGCCATCGAGAGCGTGGGCGAGATCGGGGATCCTGCGGCGATCCCCGCACTGCAGCGCGCTTTTGGCGGTGCCGATCCCGCAATGCGCCTCAAGATCGTGGAAGCGGCACAGGAGATCGATGGGGGCGCGGCCACCGGACTGCTGATGACGGCCCTCAAGGATCCCGATCCGCGCATCAGGAAGAAGGCGGCCGAGGCACTCGGCGAGAACGACTAGCCGAGCGCTGCCCGTGCCCGCGCGCCGCTCCTGCCGCCCGCGCTCCTCTCCCTGAGGTAGGTGGCGAATTCATCCGCCGTCAGCGGATGGCTCACCCGGTGCCCCTGGATCATGTCGCACCCGAGCTTGCGCAGGAGCTCCACCTGCGCCTCCGTCTCGACACCTTCGGCCACGACCCGCAGGTCGAGTGCATGCCCCATCGCCACGATGGCCGACGTGATCGCAGCATCGTTGGGGTCGCTCGTGACGTCCCGGATGAACGACTTGTCGATCTTGATGGTGTTGACCGGGAAGTGCTTCAGGTAGCTCAGTGATGAGTAGCCGGTGCCGAAGTCGTCGATAGCCAGGCCGACGCCCAACGCGGCGAGCGCCGGGAGCACGGTACGGGCATCACCGACGCCCTCCATGAGCGTGCTCTCGGTGAGCTCCAGCACCAGGCGGCGCGGGTCGAGTTCCGCGTCGGCGAGGACCTGGCGCACGAGTTCTACCGCGCCGCCTCCGCGCAGCTGCTGTCCCGACAGGTTGATCGCGACCGGAATCGAGGCCAGGCCCGCGCGCTCCCAGCCCCGGTTCTGGTTGCAGGCGGTCCGCAGGATCCACTCGCCCAGCACGTTGATCAGGCCGGTCTCCTCGCAGAGCGGGATGAACTCGGCGGGCAGGATGAGGCCGTCGGTCGGGTGGTGCCACCGCACCAGTGCCTCGGCGCTGGCGACCTTGCCGCTCTTGAGCTCGATGACCGGCTGGTACCAGAGGCTGAATTCCTCCAGCTCGATGGCCCGGCGCAGCTCGCCTTCCAGGGTCAGTCGCCGGTTGGCCGATGTCTCCATCGACGTGGCGAAGAGCTGGACATTGTTTCGCCCGCGCCGCTTCGCCTGGTACATCGCGAGATCGGCATTCTTCAGCAGGCTCTCCAGGTCGAGCCCGTCCGTCGGGAAGACGGCGATGCCGATGCTGGCCGAGATGAACACCTCGTGACCGTCGAGGGCAAACGGCGTGTTGAATGTGTCGAGCAGGTGTGCCGCGAGCTGGGTTGCCGCCGCAACGTCCGCGAGGTCGGGCACGATCACGGTGAATTCATCGCCGCCCAGGCGCGCCACCTCCGCCCTCGGGGCGCGCGCCTGGACGCAGCACCTGATCCGGTGCGCCACCTCCTGTACCAGGCGGTCGCCGAACTTGTGGCCGAGGGTGTCGTTGATGCGGCTGAAGTGATCGAGGTCGAGGAAACACACGGCCACGCCACCCTGCGTCACGGCGCCGCGTTCCAGTTCCTCCGTGAGCCGTCGCTTGAACGAGACGCGGTTGGGTAGCCCGGTCAGGTTGTCGAAGTAGGCCAGGAACCGGATCTGGTCCACCATCCGTGCGTTTGCCAGTGCAAGCGCCACCTGCCCGGCAACGCGCTCGGCCTGCATCAATTCGTCCTCACCGCCGCCGGCCGAACGGAAGGCGCCCAGCGCGATCGCGCCGAGCAATTCGCCCTGGTAGATGAGTGGAAGCACGCGGAGGTCCTGGGCACCGGTGTGACCGAGTGAGGCGAGGTACGACGGAAGTGCCTCGTCACCCAGCGCAAAGCCCTGCGGCTGGCGGTGCAGGCGATCGGCGTCGTCGCGACGGAACTGCGTCACGTGCGCGCGGGGCACCGTCGGATCGTCAGGATCCGTGAGGTAGGTCGTCGCCTGGCCGCCCGTCGAGGCATCGATCAGCGTGACGCCCACCAGGTCGCACAGCGCTACCTCGCGCATGCGATCCAGGACGCTGGCCACGATGCGTGGCGTATCCACCGACGAGAGCACTGCCTGATCGGTCTCGGCGGCGGTCACGAGCGCCTTGAACTGCCGCGCAATCTGCGCGGCCATCGCATTGAAGGACTCGGCCAGGTCCGCGAACTCGTCACGGCTGCCAACGCTGACCGGCTTGTCGAACTGCTGGTTCGCGAGGCGCCGGGTGCCCTCCTGCAGTGCGTGCAGTGGGGCGAGGTGCCGGCGAAGGAGGCCCAGTGTCAGGAGCAGCGCGGCGCCGAGTGACGCGAGCGCCACGAAGGGGAAGGTCTGGCGGAATTTCGCCATCGGGGCGATCGCCGCGGCGCGTCCCTCGCTCAGTACCAGGCTCCAGCCCGGGGCAGCCATCCCGGCCGGGGCGCCCACCGGAGCGTAGGCCGCGAGATAGGGCACCGCGGCCAGTTCCCACTCGAATGTTCCTGAATGGCCGCTGCCCAGGTCCCGCTTGACGGCAGGCGGGAGGCCTGCTTCGCCCCGGGTTGAGCGGAAGATCACACGACCCGAGCCGTCCACGATGTGCAGTTGCATGGTGGGGATCAGCGGGTTCTGCTCCGGCGTGCCCCACAGGTATTCGTCGATCACCGCTCCGATCAACAGGCCGCCGGCGCCGCGCGGTGAGGTAGCGCGCCGCACCAGGAACACCGATGCCTGGCTGTCGCGTGCGCTTGCCACGACCACGCTCCGTCCCGCGTCGAGCGCTCGCTGCTGGCCCGCGTCGAGGGCGGGTGCATCAGTCGGGGAGCCGAAGATGGTTACCGGTGCGCCGACGTCCGGCTGGAACGTCAGCGCAATCAGCGCGTAGTTGAGCGATCCGTCGCACGCCATGCCGTCACCCGGATTGGCCGACGCGGGACATGCGGTCACTCGCGTCACCTGCGCCATGTCGCTGTCGAGGAAGTGCAGCCGCTGCCCGATTACCGCCGCGAGGGCACGACTGAAGTGCTCGAGCCGGCCGGAGCTTCCCTCGCGCAGCTGCCGGGTCACCGTCCCGAACGACAGGACGGCGAATGCGGTCATCGGCAGGAGCGAGCAGACGATGAACAGGAGCAGCAGTCGCCGCCCGAACCGGCTCTGGAGCAGTGATCGCGTCGGGGACGGGCTGTGCACGGTCGGAGGATTCTCCGGTGTAATCGGGGCCCCGGGACGCGCCGGTCGTCAGGGGCGGGAACAGACAGGAAAGAAGGGCAAGTCATGTACCGGGCGGGCGCTCGGCACAACTATATGTCGAATATGTACTTAGGGGGGCAGGTGGAAGACGGGCGAACGGCTGGTTCTGGCGGGCTGCACGACGGGCGGTTGTCACCGCCCGCCGGGCCGCCGGTCATCGACTAGGAACTGGGCGCCTGCTCGCGACACTTGAGGGTTGTCCCGAGCCAGGTCACCTGCGCCGTGCCGCCCTTCTCCCGGAACGTGACGTTGGCGCCCGCGTACATCACTCCGCCTCCCGACCGCACGACGTAGGCGACGATGCTCTTGTCGCCCCGCTCGAGCACCACGGACCGCGGGTTGGTCTCGGCAAACATCGCGCTGATCTCGTCGTGAACTCCACCGGGATTCGCGCACACGTACGTCACCGGGCCCCTGGTTGGCACCAGGAGGTTGGTGGCCTGGAGCTCGGCGATGCGCAGGGTGTACGCGGAGTCGACGCATGCCCGGGGGTTCGTACTCCGCCCGCAGTCGTCCCGTCCCCTGATCCAGCCGCGCTGCGCCGCGATGAACGACGAAGGCGCCGGTGATCCTTGCCTCGCCTCGGCCTCCTTGTAGACCGTGCCGAGTCTCTGGTCGAGTGCCGAGAGCTTCGGGTCACCGCAGACGAGCTTCTCGATCTCGCTGGAGGCCTGCGCGCAATCGAGGGAAGCGCCGGGCGAGGGCTCAGCCGCGACCGGCGTCATGACCGCCGCGGAATCAGCCGCGACCGGCTTCTCGCGCTTCCGGCACCCGGTAACCAGCGCAAGCGCACATGCAAGAAGTGCAAGATCCTTGAGGACACGCCGCATCGAGTTCATCGAGATTCCTCCTTAATCAGCTGGCAACGAGCGTCGCCTGGAGCGTGATCGGCACGGCGGCAAGCGCCTTCGACACGATGCAGTTGGCCTTCGCATCCTCGGCGAGCGCCTGGAACTCTGCGGCGGTCAGGCCCGGAGCTTCCACCCGGGTCGAGAGGTCGATCTTCGTGATGTCCAGGCCTTCGAGGTGAACGACCGCTTTCGTGTCGATGCTCTTCGGTGGCTTGCCCGCCTTGGTGAGCCCGCCTGAGAGCGCCATCGAGAAGCACCCCGCATGCGCGGCGCCAAGGAGTTCCTCGGGATTGGTGCCGGGGGCACCCTCGAAGCGGGTCTTGAACGAGTACGGTCCTTCGAAGGCGCCGCTTCCGAGGCGCATCGTGCCGCGGCCCGTGCGTAGGTCGCCTTCCCAGTGTGCGGTTGCCGTGCGGTCCATGGTGAGTGCTCCTGGCGTGGTACAGCGCGCCCGGTGCGGACGCGTGCTCTCTTACGATACACCCTTGCGGCCCGACCGGCGCTGTCGCATTATGTAACCATATGGTTACAGAACGACAGGTGTTCGCCGCCATCGCCGATCCCACCCGGCGCGCCATCCTCGACGCGATCCGGGGCAGGGAACGCTCCGCCGGAGAGATCGCGGCCTTGTTCCCCGTGAGCCGGCCCGCCATCTCGAAGCACCTCCGCGTGCTCCGGGGTGCCGGCCTCGTGCGCGAACGGCGGGTCGCCCAGTCGCGGCTCTACTCGCTCGACCCGGCACCACTCCGCGAAGTCGAGCGCTGGCTCGATCACTACAAGGTGTTCTGGGGCGCCCGGCTGCACGATCTCAAGCGTGTCGTCGAGCAGGAGCAACGGCACTCTCCACCCAGGAGGAACCCGTGAGCTGGACCCACGAGCATTCCTGGAAGCTCGAGGCGCCGCCTGCGCGTGTCTTTGCCGCGCTCGCCGCCGCCGGCGACGCGACTTGCCAGGCAGTTGCCCGGAACAGGATTCCCGGCAAGGTTCCGCACTCGTCTTCGTACCACGCCTGAACATGGAGGATGCAATGCGCGCTGCATGGGTGTCGGTGTTCGTGATGGCGGTGTCAGCCCTTCCGCTGGCGGCACAACAGCCATGCCAGAACGCCGGGGCGGCGGGCCAGCAAAAGGACCACATGGCGGCCATGCACAAGGACCGTGACGCGATGATGGCCCGGATGGACTCGGTGGATCAGGTACTCACGCAACAGGTGGCAGCGCTGAAGGCGGCCAAGGGTTCCGACCGGAGTGCGAAACTCGAGGCGGTCGTGCTCACTTTGGCCACCAACCACCTGGAGATGCGCAAGCACATGAAGGAGATGATGGACGGCATGGATGGAGGCATGGGAGGAATGGGAGGCATGGGGATGGGCATGCGCGGCGGGGCTGCCCCGTGCGCCCAGCCCGCTGATACGGCGACGCAGCACAAGCACTAGCCACGAAGGGTCCCCACTCAAGGTATGGCGTCAGCTACGCGGTGAGGAATCTTCTCCTGGCACTGTGGAGGCCATGCTGGCCAGCGACTGCGTGAGCAGTAGTGCAGTGGTGAGCACCAGCACCGCACCTCCCTGGTGCACCACGGCCACCGCGACCGGCACTCCGAGCAGCAGCGTGGTGATGCCAAGACCGGCCTGCGCCAGCACGACGAGCGGCAACGCGCCGGCCAGCCGGCGCGCGCGGGCCGGAAGCGCGACGCGGCGCGAGTAGCCCCAAAGGAGGAGCGCTGCGAGCACCAGTATCGTGCCGAGCAGGCGGTGGTTGAACTGTACGGCCGGCACATGCTCGAAGAGATTGCGGTACCACGGGTCGAGCTGCGCATAGCCGGCCGGCACGAGGCGTCCCCCCATGAGCGGGAAGGTGTTGTAGGCCTTCCCGGCGTGGAGCCCCGCCACGAAGGCGCCGGAGATGGCCGTGACGAACGCCAGCGCCGTCAGTGCCGCGGCGCCCGATCGAACGCGCGAGCCCCCGGGCCCCGGCTCCGGTGCAGAGGCCAGCAGTTCACTTGCCGTCCACACGGTGACGGCGTAAATGACAAGCGCCAGCGCGAGGTGCGCTGCCAGCCGGTACTGACTGACGTCGGTGCGCACCGCGAGACCGCTCTTCACCATATACCACCCCATGGCACCCTGGGCGCCGGTCAGGACCAGGAGGAGCACCAGCCGCGAGCGATACGGCGGCTGGAGCCACCCTCGTGCGAGAAAGCCCAGCAGGGGCACGGCGAACGCAAGCCCCACCAGGCGGGCCCAGAGTCGGTGCCCGTACTCCCACAGGTAGATCCGCTTGAACCCATCCAGGGTCATGTCGGGGTACACCTGCCGGTACTCGGGGATCGCCTGGTACTTGGCGAACTCCGCGTCCCACGCACCCTGGGAGAGCGGGGGAATGACGCCGGCCACCGGCCGCCACTCGGTGATGGAGAGACCGGAGTCGGTGAGACGGGTGAGGCCGCCAATCAGGACTGTGAGCAAGAGCATTATCGACCAGGCGGCGAGCCACACGCCGATGCGGCGGCGGATGCGCGGCGCGTCGAGTTCGGTCGTCATCGCGCGGGTCAGGGTACCGTCTCGAAGGCGCCCACCCAGGCGGGAGGAATCGGGTTGTCCGGTCGCTCGTCGTCCCATAGCGCACCGGAGATCCACCAGCGGCTGCCATCCCAGAAGACCGTCAGATAATTGATCCCTCGTCCGGTGAGCGGTCCCCCCGCGACCCGGCGGGTTTCGTAGACGCTGCGCACCTGCGCGACGTTGCCGAACCGCTCGATGCGTGAGCCGATCTCCGTCTCGAAGAAGCCGTTCTTCACGAACGAGGCGTTGGTCTTCCGGCGATACTCCTCGGCCGTCAGGATCGAATAGACGGGCTTGCCATCCCGCTCGTCCATCGCGACGAAGGTGGCGCCCTCCGAGTACAGCGTGCTGTCCCGGCGCCAGTCTCGCGGAGCACCGGGCGGACCGCTGATCACCTCGTAGAAGGCTCGTACGAGCGCCGGGATGCTCCCCACATCAGCGGGGTCGGCGGCCGGCCCCTGCGCTGTTGCTGGCACTGCGAACAGGCTGAGCGCGACAAGGAGGGCAACGCGTACACTGAGCAGTACTTTGCACTTCTCGGCCCGGGTTCGCATCTCGTGGGGCACCTGTCGTTCTCCGGTCAGGGGTTGGTACCTTCACGCATTGCAGGCATCGACATGCACTTGCCGCTCACCGCAACGCAAACGCACCTCCGGTGCGGGGGCGCCATGATCGCACTGCGCGGCAAGCGCGGTCGTCGTGAATGGGGCCCATATGGCCATCCCGAGCGCCTGGGCCACGATCCCGGCGAGCAATGCGATGCCGAGTTTCCTCATGTCTCAGGAGATATCACTGTCGAGGTCGTTCCTGCGAATGAACGCGTCAAGTCCGTGGGACGCGCGACGGCGGATCGTCCGCTGCATCGGAGGGGTCCAGCCGAGCAGCAGTCCCTGCAGCCCGAGCGCCTGCCGTGCCCACGCGTACAGGTTGAAGCGGTCGATGTGGTGGTGGAACCGCCCGTCCCTGAAGCGGAACGAGGCATCGATCCGGTTGTGCACCCGTCGACCCGTGCCGGAGAACGTATACCTCGCTTCCCAGTGCGCCGAGCCGCGCTCGCCGTCGGCCTCGATGCCGGAGACATCGAGCTGCAGGTCGCTGGCGCGTTCGCACAGCATGCGCCACATGGCGCTGATGCGCCGGCCGACCAGTTGCCCGAAGACGGGATCGGTGAACATGGCGTCGGGCGCATAACACTCCGCCATCGTCCGGTGGTCGCGAGCCTGGAATGCGGCGTAGAAGGCCCGGATGAGCCCTGCATGCGCGTCCGGGTTCCTCTCCGCCGGATGCATCACTTTCCGCGTACAGGCCGGCTGGTGTAGATCTTGTTCACGATGCGCCATTCACCGCCGATCCGCGGCATGTTGAGATAGTCCACGTACACCAAGGTCGGATAGGTCTCGATCACCTTGACCGAGGCCGCGTTGTCGGAGGTGCGCATCAGGCCAGAATGCCACCTCGAATTCAGGAGTGCGCCCCACCTGGGCCCGCCTGCGCCTGCCGGATCGCGTCCGTGACGGTCACCCGGTGCTCGACTGTGAGCCGTTGTTGTAGCGTCGCTTTCCCGGGCTGGCCTCCGATCCGCGCCAGTGTCCGGACCGCGCTGACGGCGAAGAGCGGATCGGGATCGGTCAGGTACTTCGTCGCCGTCTCGATCGCCGGCGCCTTGTCGCTGCGACCGGCCAGGAAGTTCAGCGCGGCCTGCCGGAGATTTCTCGGCTCGGACGGATCAGTGAGGGCGATCAGGGCCTGGACCACCCGCGGGTCGGGCTCGTTTCTGATCTGGTAGGCCGCCGACCGCCGGAGCCCCAGCGGCCAGCCGGGCGCGGTCCGGGCCACGAGCAGCTCGCGGATCGCAGGGTCGGCCGGATCGAGTTCAGCCACCGCTCGCTCCCGCACGCCCGTGTTGGGATCAGTCTCGAGCAACGCGCGCGCGGCGGGCCGCGCTGCTGCGGAATCGAGTGCGGCCCAGGCCTCGATGGCACCGCCTCGCACGCCACTGGCTGGATCACGAAGCGCCGAGCGGATCAACGGAAGGTCGGCTGCATCGTGACCCTGGGCGAGTTGGTCCAGAGCTTCCTCGCGAAGCGACGGCTCCCTCTCGTTGAGCAGGATGAAGCGACGGGCGCTGTCGGCCGCGCGGTCAGTGCTGCCGGCCAGGGTCTTGAGGGCCCAGTTCCGCGCCGCGTAATCGAGGTCGTGCCTCGCCATCGCCGCCAGCTCGGCCGGAGCCTGGTCCGTCGCCACCGTCCCCAGCAGCCAGCCACCCTCGTCGAACCGGAAGGAGAGCGGTTCCTGCGGGAGCGAGAGCGTGAACGTCTCTTCCTGTTTCGTCACCAGGATCTCGCGGCGCACGACCGAGTCTGCGGTGATCAACCGGATCGTGACCGGGAACCGGAACAGCGGATGGGTGGAGTCGATCGTCTGGGTCTGGGTGACGGTGACGCGGAGACTCTTCGCGACGGCGTCCCATTGGCGCGCCACCTTGACCTTCGGATAGCCGATGCCGTAGCACCACTGGTCGAAGAACCAGTCGAGATCGATGTTCGCGGTGCGCTCGAACGCAATGGCAAAGTCCTCGGTGCGGACGGGCCGGTAGGCATTGTCCGTGAGGAAACGGCGCATACCCGCCCAGAAGAGCGAGTCGCCCAGCAGGCGCCGCAGTTGGTGGGCTACCTGGGCGCCCTTGGGATAAATATGCCCGCTGAAGAAGAGCTGAATCGGGTCGGCGGCCGTGTCGCCCCACACAAGCGGGCGCTCCTGGCGCAGGTCGGCCCCCATCGCCTCTTGTTGCTGGTCGTACCACGAGCGCTGGCCGGCGCTCCATCCGCGGCTCTTCTCGTTCTGGACCGACTCCATGTACGTGGTCAGCCCCTCGTTGAGCCAGGCGTGTGACCAGGTCGCGGTGGTTGTCAGGTCGCCGAACCACTGGTGCGCCAGTTCGTGCGCCGTGAGCCCTCGCCCATTGTCTTCGGGCTCACCCTCGGCTCCGTGCAGAATCAGGTCGGTCTGGGTTGTCGCCGAGACGTTCTCCATTCCGCCGTAGGTGAAGTCGGGAATGATTGCCTGGCTGTACTTGGGCCAGGGATAGTTGACGCCGAGCACTTCGGAGTAGATCTCGATCATCGAGGGCGTTTCACCGAAAGTGCGCCATCCAGCTGGGACGGTGTCGGGCGCCACCCAGTAGTCCACCGGACGGCCCCGCCACTGGTCGTGCAGCAGCGTGAGCGGTCCGATGACCACGGAGTACAGGTAGGTCGAGGCGGGCTGCAGCTGGGCCCAGTTCCAGACGCGGGCCCGGCCGCCCGGCGCGGGAGTCACGCTGACGAGCGTCCCGTTGGAGAGGACCGACATCCCGGAGTCCGCCGTCACCAGGAATTCCCAGGTGGCCTTGTCGTTCGGAAAATCGTAGGTCGGCACCCAGCTCCTGGTCTCGATGGCTTCGCCCTGGGTCCAGACGACGTGGCTCCGAGGCACGAAGTAGAGGCCCCGCTCCGGAACGCCAGAGTAGGCCAGGGTAAAACGCACGGTGTCTCCCGGCGCCGCGCGCTTGGGCAGCCGGACGGTGACGTGCGTCGGATCGGCCTGAAAGCGGAGCTTGCGGCCCTTCGAATCGGTGGCGCCGATAATCATCAGGTGGTCGGCATCGAGGCGCACGGTGTCGGTGGTCGTCGTTGCGACCACCGTGGTCTGGACCTCGCCCTGGATGGCCAGGTGGGTCCAGTCCACCGAAATCGCGATCCGCTGGTGGATGAGGTCGAACCGGCGCGGGCGCTCAGGCCAGGTCCGCGGCGGGTTGTAGGCCCCGATGGTCTGGCCGGAAGCGGCGACCGGCGCAGCGCTGATGCCCGCTGCCAGGGCGAGGGAGAGGAGTAGGCCGGCAGGGAAGCAGTGGGGGATTTGCCGCATGAAAGCTCGTCGCTGGAAGCGGGAAAGTGTGTATGGCCGCAGGGTCAGGGAATATGGTCGGTGGCGGCATCAATGTGTCAGCCAGGTGGCGAACAGCATCCACGCGTCCGTCTGGGCCAGCATGATGCGGAGCGGATGTGACAGAACTACCAGCAGCGCGCCCCACGCGAATGCCGGGTGGAGCCTCCGGTGGGTCCACGCGTCGTAGGCAACGCACGACAGGATGATGAGGTCGGTAGTCCCGAACGGGACCACGGGAGGACGAAACCGGATGAACCCGAGCGGAATCCGGGCAATGGCGGCCGGCAGCATGCTGAGAGTGCCGACCAGCATGAGGCGTTTGTGCACGTCGCTGCGACGGCGCCACCAGAGGCCGGTGCCGACCACGATGGTGAAGACGACCATGTCGCCCAGCGGCACGACCATGAAGGCGAGCGCTGGCAGGCCGGGCGGCGAAGATCCGCGCCTCCCCGCGTCGATGCCAGTGGTGACACCTACCACCACGACGACCGCGGCGAGCACCGCGCCGAAGACCCCGAGGCGACGATGCAGGCCGGTCCGGCCCTTCGCGACCAGCAGCGTCTGGGCGAAGAAGGTCACGAACCAGAGGGTCATCACCAGCCCGTGAATGTGGCGCAGGGGTGGGAGCTCGGGCGTGCCGAATACGGTCTTGAGGTAGTAGGACCGGGAGAAGCCGATGAAGACGATGAGGCACGCGCTGAGGGCGATCCACGGATAGAAGTGAGAGCGTGCGCTGGTGCGCTGCCTGCCCATGTGTAGCGTCACGGCTCCGCTCCCGGTGAAGGCCTACAGCATCCGTTCGCCCGCCTGCATCGACTTCTTCACGTCCACCGCCGGACGGGTGATCACCTCCAGCAGGCCCCGCAGGTCCGCGGTAATGGGCCGGGCCACGAACACCCTGAACCGTCGGGCGCTCCGGTAGAGCTGCCCCGCGATGGCCGGGAGACCGAGCTGCCCGGCCCGGCCCTGGTCGGTGAGGCGCTCGATCCGGCCGTCCCGCATGCGCAGGGGAAGGTCCACGCTGAGCATGTTCTGGCGTGAGGGGTAGTCGATGAGCAGCTCGCCCGGAGCGAGGCCCACCTCGCGCGCGACTGCGTCTTCCACCCGCTCGAGCACGGCGGGTTCGTCCGACACCCATTCGCGGGCGCCGGCCGGGACGTCGCTCGCCGGCAGCTCCATCGCCCGCTTGAACAGCCGGCGGCCGCGCACGGCGCGCGCCAGCTCGCTGCCGTTCCGCGTCAGCTGCTCCATCACCCCTTCGTCCGTCGCGTCGCTTACTTCCTCCGGCCGCAGCGTGCCTGCCGCCACCGCCTCCCGCACCGCCCGCTTGAACATGCACGTCGCCGACCGCACCGCGTGGTGCCAGTAGACGTTCCGGTACATCTGGTACTTGGCGAAGAGCAACGACTCGAGTGCGCTGACGCCCTTCTCGTGCACGCCCACCTCGAGCCGGTTGGCCGGCGTACGCACGAGCGTGAGCGACGCGAGCAGCCGGTCGACGTCGACCGTGCCGTAGGGCACGCCGCACATGTGCGCGTCCCGGCTCAGGTAGTCGATCTTGTCGAGGTCGAGCGATCCGGAGATGAGCCCCACCACCGGGCTGGTGCTGCCGCCCACGATGAGCGCCCCGATGTCGCGTGCGAACCCGGGGCCGCCGATGCGCTCGAGGTGCTCGCCCAGCTCGCCTTCGACGAGCCGCATGACGCCGAGCTGTTCGTGCGAGGGAAAGCCGGCCTCCTCGAGCGTGTGTGAGAAGGGGTAGTGCCCGATGTCGTGCAGTAGCGCCGCGAGCCGCAGGGCCGTGCGGTCCCGCTCGCTCACCTCGCCGAGTTCACCGCGCTCCTCGAGCGAGGCGAGCGCCAGGCGCGTGAGGTGGTACGCGCCGAGCGCATGCTCGAAGCGGGTGTGGGTGGCGCCGGGATAGACGAGGAAGGCGTGGCCAAGCTGCCGGACGTACCGCAGGCGCTGCACCGGCGCCGTATCCAGCACCGCCAGGGCGGACTGGTCGAGCCGGATGTTGTCCCAGAGCGGGTCGCGGACGACCTCGAAGTCGCTCGTAGTCAGTCCTCGTCCCGCTCGTCGGCCAGCCGCCAGTGCTCCGGCGAGCGCCACAGGCTCGACAGGATGAGCTCGCGCATGAGCACGAACTCCTTGGGCAATCGGTCATACAGTCGCTCGAAGAGCATCTCGTGGCCGAGGATCTCCTGCTTCCACGCCTCGGTGTCGACGCCCATCAGCTCGGTGAAGGTCTCGGCGGTGAACCCGTCCAGGCCCTCCCACTCGAGGTCGTCGTAGCGCGGCATCCAGCCGAGCGGGCTCTCCGTGGCGCCCGCGCGGCCGCTCACCCGCAGGAAGATCCACTCGAGCACCCGCATGTTCTGCGCATAGCCGGGCCAGATGAAGTGACCCTGCGCGTCCTTCCGGAACCAGTTGACGCAGAAGATGCGCGGCGGGTCGATGATCTGTCGCCCGATCTGCAGCCAGTGGTTGAAGTACTCGCCCATGTGATAGCCGCAGAACGGCAGCATCGACATCGGATCGCGGCGCACCTGGCCCACGGCGCCGGTCGAAGCCGCCGTCGTCTCCGACCCGATCGTGGCAGCGAGGTAGACGCCGAAGTTCCAGTTGGCCGACTGGTACACGAGCGGCACCACCGACGCGCGACGGCCGCCGAACAGGAACGCGCTGATCGGCACGCCCTCGGGATCCTCCCACGCGGGGTCGATCACCGGGCACTGCGACGCCGGCGCGGTGAAGCGCGCGTTCGGGTGGGCCGCCTTCCGGCCGCAGTCGGGCGTCCACTTCTGGGCCTGCCAGTCGGTCAGTTCCGGCGGGGGGACCTCCGTCATGCCTTCCCACCACACGTCCCCATCGGGCGTGAGTGCCACATTGGTGAACATGGTGTTGGCGCGGATGGTGGCCATCGCATTCGGGTTGGAGGTCTCCGACGTGCCCGGAGCCACGCCGAAGAATCCAGCCTCGGGGTTGATGGCGTAGAGCCGGCCATCCTCGCCCGGGCGGATCCAGGCGATGTCGTCGCCCACCGTGGTCACCTTCCATCCGTCGTACGCCGCCGGCGGCACCAGCATCGCCAGGTTGGTCTTGCCGCACGCGCTCGGGAAGCCCGCGGCGAAGTACTTCTTGTCGCCCTGGGGATTCTGCACGCCGAGGATCAGCATGTGCTCCGCCATCCAGCCCTCGTCGCGAGCCATCACCGACGCGATGCGGAGTGCGAAGCACTTCTTGCCCAGCAGCGCGTTGCCGCCGTACCCCGACCCGTACGACCAGATGCTCCGCTCGTCGGGGAACTGCACGATGTACTTCTCGGCGTTGCAGGGCCACGCCACGTCGCGTTCGCCGCGCGCGAGCGGCTTGCCCACCGAATGCACACAGGGCACGAACTCGCCCTCGCCCAGCGCATCGAGCGCCGCCCGTCCCATCCGGGTCATGAGCCGCATGTTCACCACGACGTACGGCGAGTCGCTCAACTCGACCCCGTACTGCGCCAGCGGTGAGCCGAGCGGACCCATGCAGAACGGGATGACGTACATCGTGCGCCCGCGCATGCTCCCGCCGAACACGCGACGCAGGGTCTGCCGCATCTCCTTCGGGTCGACCCAGTTGTTCGTCGGGCCGGCATCCTGCCTTCGCTGGCTGCAGATGAAGGTGCGGTCCTCCACGCGGGCCACGTCACTCGGGTCGGAAAGCGCGAGGTAGCTGTTGGGGCGGAGGGCAGGGTTGAGGCGCTTGACGGTGCCGGCGGAGATCATCTGCTCGCAGAGGCGCTCGGATTCCGCCGAGGTACCGTCGCACCAGTGAATCGCCTCAGGCTGGCAGAGTTCCGCCATCTCGGCGACCCAGGCGACGAGCCGCTCGTTCTTCACCCAGCTCGGGGCGCGGGCGGTGGAGGCGGCGGTTGGGGCCGTGGTCATGCTCATGAGTACTCCCGGTCAGCGACTGAGCTGGATGGTCGTCGGGGTGTGATAGGCCCGCTCCGCGGTGTTCCGGTCGCGCGCCGACGGGGCCGTAACGATCGGGTCGGAATACATGAGGTCGTCGGGGTCGGGCGAATGCTGGAAGATGCCCAGCGCGTGGCCGAGTTCGTGCGCGGTCGTCAGGCCGAGGCAGGTGTCCACGCCCGGCGTGCCCTCGGCGAAGCGCAGCTCGATGTAGATGTGCATCGGCGGGTGCAGGACGAAGGTCACGGCATCGACCGAGATGTCCGTGGCACCCTGGCACTCGCGCGCCATGCTCGGAAGCACCGGCCCGTCAGCCGGCGCCTGGCCCGCCACCACGATGACGTCGGCGTCCAGCGAGTCGGTGACCAGCTGGCCCCGGAACTCGCCATAGAGGAACTGCGCCTCCCACGTCTGGATGGCCGACGTGGTGTGCGCTGGAAGGTCGAGGGTGTCCTGCGCCCAGATCTTGAGCGGCTGCGACGCGTTCGGCCACGCGAACGCCAGCGTGTCGGTGCCGCCACCGGCGGCCGGCTCGAACAGGCGCCACTCGTAGGAGTCGGCGCGGAGCGGCGCGGACGAATCCCCGCAGGAGGTCGCGAGGGCGAGAAATATCCACGGCAGCACCCGACGCGTCATGGCTTCGCCGCCTTCCGGAACGCGAGGCCCACACCGAGCGACACCTGCGGCACCCACTGCCTCCCGCCGAAGCCGACCAGTGTCGTCTGGCCCGGCGTCAGGGTATGTGTGTCGACCCGCGCCGCGATCATGAAGTCGAACTTCGGCTTGAAGGGCACGTAGTAGTCGAGGCCCGCTCCGAACAGCGCGTTCCAGCTGTCGCCCTGGAGGAAGATGCCTGCGTCGTCGCTGGGAATCGTCCCGATCATCCCGATGCCGACGCGCCAGCGCAGCCGCTGCACTACCGGGCCGTCGAGGTTGGCGAGGAAGCTCAGCGTCGTGATGTTGCCCAGGTCGCTGGAGTTCCCGGCGTAGTCGGCGCTGTACCCGCCCCACGCCGCCGTCGCCTCCAGGCCGACGTTGACCTTCGGTGCCACCGGCAGCCCGGCGCCGAGCCGCACCAGCGGCGCGATCGACTGCCGGGTCGTGATCTCCTGGCCCGCGATGTTGTCGTGCAGGAGTGGTGCCGCCCACACGGCGCCAAGCTGGAAGTACAGGTTGGGCTGCTGGGCCTGCGCGATGCCGGGGAGTCCGAGACACAGGACCGCGGCGCAGGCGGCGGGGAAGGGACGCATCATTGGCCGGGGAAAATGGCCACCCGGAGGGGCAGGGTCAACGACGCGGACCCCGCGCGTACGCGCGCAGGCGCCGGAGCATCTTCCGGTCGTTGGTCACCTCGTCGTCTCCCTTGGGCGTCTCGAGGATCTTGATGACATGCGCGAACCGGCGGTCCCGCATGAGCTGCCGGAATGGCTCCGCACCCAGGGTGCCCTCCGCGATGAGTTCGTGCCGGTCGCGGTGCGAGTTGAACGGGGTCTTCGAATCGTTGAGGTGCAGCACCCGCAGCGCGTCGAGGCCAAGTTGCCGGTCCCATTCGCGCCACACGCCGTCGAAGTCGCCCACCAGGTCGTAACCAGCGGCGTACAGGTGACAGGTGTCAGCACAGTACGCCACCCGGTGCCGGACGTCCTCGGGCATCGCCTGGCGGAGCTGGGCCAGTTCCTCGAACCGGCTCCCAAGGGCCGTGCCAGTTCCTGCAGTCGTTTCGAGGAGCACCATGACCTCCCCCGGAACGCTGCGGAGGGCCTTCCCGTAGCTGGCACTGTTGCGCGCGAGCCCGGCATGTGGATCATCCATGTAGTTGCCCGGATGAGACACGAGGTAGGGGACCCCAAGTGCGGTACAGCGCTGGAGTTCGGCCGTAAACGACAGTAGCGACCGCTGGTTGAGCGCTGGGTCGGGGGATGCCAGGTTGATGAGGTACGAATCATGCGCTATGCAGGCACGTAACCCACTGTCCGAGAATGCCTTGCGAAACTGGTCCGCGGTGCCGGGGTCGATCGACGGGTCCCGCCAACGGTTGGGAGTCTTGCTGAAGATCTGGATTGCGGTGGCGCCAATGGCGACACCGCGGTCGGGCGCTGTCGCCACCCCACCCTGCGTGCTCACATGAGCGCCCAGGCGCTCGTCCGTTCCGGTCATTCCCCGTTCCATTCCTGATGGACACCACTGTTCCGTCCGAGCCCGCGCGTCCGCGGGTGCTGCTGTCGGGTGACGCTGCCGCCCGCCCCGCGGGCCTCGAGCGCGCATTGGCGCGCGCCGGCTTCGTCGTGCTCGAGGCGGCTGACGCCGTGGGGCTCGAGGACGAGCGTACGGCAGCGCTGGCACTCGTGACCCTGCTGCCCAACGGCAGCGGCCTCGAGAGCCGTTTCGCGGAGGCGCAGGCGCGCGTCGGTGCATCGGTGCCGCTCGTGCTGCTGCTCGCCGCCGCCGATCCGGAGCACGCGGCCTATGCGCTCGCGGCCGGGGCCGCCGACGTGATCCAGCCGCCCGTGCACCTCGGCGAGCTCGCGGCTCGGCTCGCGGCGCGGCTCCGCGAGCGAGAACAGGGCATGGCCACGCGGGTCGCGAGCCAGATGGCGCCGCTGCTGCAGCGGGCCGGAGGCCCGCTCGGCGTGGAGGAAGTGCTCGGCGTGGTGGCCGCGCGCCTGGCGCATGCCCTGGAGCTGGCGCGTTGCGACGCGCTGCTGGTGCAGCCGGGGGAACGCCACGCGCGCCGCGTTGCCATCGTCCCGGCGGAACAGTTCATGGATCACCGGATCGACCTGTCCAGCTGGCCGGGGCTCGTGGATGCCGCGCGGTCGGGCGAGGTCGCCATGGTCCCGACGCCGGCGCCCGCCGCGCGGCCTCTCGGTGACGCCGAGGCGCCGACGGCTGTCGCCCTGCCGGTGCGCGGCCACGGCAGCAAGGCAGTGGTGTTCCTGCTCGTGCCGCGCGCCCTGCGCCCGACGCTCTCCGCGGCCCAGCTCGCCTTTGCCCGGGAACTCGCGGCCGCGGCTGGGCCGGTGCTCGACGAGGAGCCGGGCGCGCTCGCGCCCGACGGTCATCGTGACCCGCTCACCGGGCTCGAACGGGGCCGCGCGCTCGAGCATCGCATCCGGGTGGAGATGGAACGGGCGCGGCGCTATGCGCTGGGCGTGGCGCTCGTGCTGCTCGACCTCGACCAGTTGTCGGCGGTGAACGCGGCCTACGGGAGTGACGCGGGAGACCGGTTGCTCAAGGAGTTCGGCGCGCTTCTCGTGCGCGACATGCGCGTGCCCGACTACGTGGCCCGCGTGGGAGGCGACGAGTTCGCCCTGCTCCTGCCCGAGACCGGCCTCGAGGGCGCCCGCACCGCCATCCGCCGGCTGCGATATCGCATGACCGATCCCGGCTTCGCCCGCGGGCTCGAGATCCGTCCCACCGTCACCGCCGGCGTGCTCACGCTGCCATGGCCCGACAGCGACCGTCCCGATGATGTGCTGGCCCTGGCCGAAGCGGCGCTGCTGCGAGCGAAGGCTCAGGGAGGGGAACGCATAGGAACGCTCTAGCGGATTTCCGCAGTTGCCGTTCCTCCTCACGCTTTCGTCGTTCCTACTTGCGCTTCACCGTCTCCGCAGCCACGCCGTCGGATCCAGCGCGATCTGGTTCTCGCCCCGGATCTCGAAGTGCAGGTGCGGCCCGTAGTCCGAGTTGGCGCCGCCCACCGCGCCCACCGTCTGGCCCCGAACCACCTTGTCGCCCTGCTTCACCGAGGCACTCTGCAGCTGCATGTAGAGCGACCAGTAGCCGTTGCCGTGCTCGACGGCGACGGTGAGCCCATAGGTTCCCACGTTGCCCACCAGCCCCACCTGGCCGGCCTCCACCGCCTTGACGGGCGTGCCCGTCGGCGCGCCGATGCCGATGCCGTTCCAGCGGATCACGCCGCCACTCGCCAGCGTGTCGCGGCCGAACTTGTAGACGATCGTCCCCTGGACCGGCCAGTCGAGCTTGCCGAGGTCGGCGGTGGTGAGCGAGCCGGCCGCCGGCGCCACGCCACGGGCAGCGGCGCGCGCCGTCTCGTCACTGCGGCGCCTGTCGGCCGTCGCCAGCAGTGACGTGAGCCGCGCCGCGTCCTTCTCCAGCGTGGAGAGCTGCGCCTCGGTGTTCTTGGCGCTCCGCTTGAGGGCCTGCATCCGCTTCGCGCGCTCATCCACCAGCGTGCCGTACCGCTTGAGCTCGGCCTCGCGCTCCTCCTTCGTGCGATCGAGTTGGGTCCGCACCTCGAGCACGTTGTTCCGCTGTGCCGCAATCCGGTTCCGGAGCGTCTCCACCTCGCCCACGAGCTGCCGGTCCTGCTGGCTCGTGAGGTAGAGGTACTTGTAGCGGCTCACCAGCTCGCCAAACGACTCGACGGTGAGCAGCACCTGGTACACGTACAGTTGCCCGCGCTTGTAGATGTCGATGAGCCGCCGCTCGAGCACGGCGTTCCGCTCGGCGAGGTTGTCGGTGGCGAGGATCAGTTCCGCGGTGTTCCGGTCGAGCTGGGAGGAGAGGCCGCCGATCTGCCGGTCGATCTCGTTCACGATCCGGTGCGTGCTCTCGCGCTGCCGCTCCAGGTTGCTGAGCTCGTCCTGCACGTCGTGGACCTGTCCCTGCAGCCGCTGCTGCTGGAGCTTGAGCCGGTCACGCTCGGCCCGGATCTCCTCGAGCCGGCGGCGCGAGGCCTGGATGGAGTCGGTGCCCTGGGCGTGAAGACGTGAGGGCGTGAGGACGTGAAGGAGTGGTACCGCGCACAGTATCGTCGCGGCGCACACGATACGTCGCCATCCCACGTTCCGGCCGACCGTCCCCCTCACGTCCTCAAGTCCTCACGCCCTCACGTCAAACTTCCTTGAGATGTCGCCCCACGCTCAACAAGCTCCCCAGAAGTCCCAGCAGGACGCCGAACACCAGCAGCAGCACCATGTCGAGGGGGCGGAAGAAGACCAGGTTCGAGAGCGGCCCGGCGCCGCGGAACAGGGTGTACGCGGCAAAGGCGAGGGCGAGCGCCAGCAGCCCGCCCAGGATCCCCTTGAGCGCGCCCTCGAGCAGGAACGGGCCGCGCACGAACCAGTTGGTGGCGCCGACCACGCGCATGATCGCGATCTCGCGCGCGCGCTGCATGATCGTGAGCCGGATCGTCACCCCGATGATCACGACCGCGATCAGCGCGAACGCGGCGCCGATGATGAGCCCCACGACCCCCGCCATGTTGCGCAGCTGGTCCAGCCGCGCGATCCAGTCGCGCCCGTAGCGCACATCCTCCACGAAGGGGAAGCTGCGCACCCGGTCGGCCACGCCCGCCACGTGCGCGGCATCGCGGAACCCTTCCTTGAGCCGGATCTCCAGCGAGGCGGGGAGCGGATTCACCTGCAGGTCGCGGTAGGCATCCTTGAACTCCACGAGTTCCCGGCGCGCCTGCACCAGCGCCTGGTCCTCGGAAACGAACTTCACGTCGGCCACCTCGGGGAAGCTGGCGATGTCCTGCGACGCGAGGGTGATCGTCTCCGGGGCCGTGCCGCGGAGCAGGAACGCGACGACCTCCACCCGCTCTTCCACGCCACGCAGCGCCTGCCGGAGGTTGAGCGCCACGAGGCCGAAGAGCCCGACCGTGAAGAGCGAGAACGCGATCGCCGTGATGGAGAGGAGTGAAAGCAGCGGCGCGCGCCGGAAGGACAGGAGCGCCTCGCGGAAGAGCAGGTTCATGTGAGTTCGTCCGCCTTCTCGTCGGCCGCGCTGTCGTACACCACGGCACCCTCGCGCATCTCGATGGTGCGGTAGGTGGTCTGCCGCACCAGGTCGAGGTCGTGGGTGGCCATCACCACGATCGTGCCGGAGGTGTTGATCTCGCGCAGCAGCTGGAAAACACCACGGGTGGCGCGCTCGTCGAGGTTGCCGGTCGGTTCGTCGGCCACCAGGATCGACGGGTCGTTCACCAGCGCGCGGGCGATCGCCACCCGCTGCTGCTCGCCGCCCGACAGCTCGCGCGGATAGGCCCGCGCCTTGGCCGCAAGCCCCACCTGCGTGAGGACCCGCATTACCCGCGCGGGGATGGTGTCGCGCCGGGCGCCGGTCACCTCGAGCGCGAAGGCGACGTTCTCCGACGCGGTGCGGTCCTCGAGGAGACGGAAGTCCTGGAAGACGATGCCGAGCTTGCGCCGCAGCTTGGGCACGTCCTCGCCCCGCATCGTCTGCACCGCGTAGTTGGCCACGCGGACGTCGCCGCTCGACGGCCGCTGCTCCGCGAAGAGCATCTTGAGGATGGTCGATTTCCCCGCGCCCGAGTGACCGGTCAGGAAGACGAACTCACCCTTGTTGATGGCGAAGGAGACGTCCTTGAGGGCCAGCGCGCCATTCGGGTAGGACTTGAAGACATGCGCGAAGCGGATCACCTAGCCATCCAGCGCCTGCTCCAGGTCGGCGATGAGGTCATCGGCATCCTCGAGCCCGCAGCTGAGGCGGAGAAATCCGTCGGGGATGCCCATCGCCGCGCGGCCCTCGGGGCCGAGCGCCCGGTGCGACGTGATTCGGGGTTCGGAAATGAGGCTTTCCACGCCGGCGAGGCTCGGGGCATGCGTGATCAGCTGCAGCCGGCCCAGCATGCGCTCCGCGGCCGCGGCGCCACCGGCCAGTTCCAGCCCGACCATGCCTCCAAAACCACCCAGCAGCCGCGCGGCCAGCGCATGGTCCGGGTGGGAGGCCAGGCCGGGATAGTGCACTCGCGCCACCGCCGGGTGCGTGCTGGCCCAGGTAGCGAGTGCCATGCCGTTGATGTTGTGCCGCTCCATCCGCACCGAGAGGGTGCGCATGCCGCGATCGATCAGCCACGCCGAGTGCGGGTCGAGCGACGGGCCCCAGAGCTTCATGAGGCGCGTCACTTCCTCGATCACCGAGTTGCTGCCGGCCACCGCACCCGCGATCACGTCGCTGTGGCCGTTGAGGTACTTGGTTGCGCTCGTGATGACCACGTCGGCGCCATGCTCCAGCGGCCGGAAGTTGATCGGGCTCGCGAACGTCGCATCCACCAGCAGCCCGACGCCCGCCTGCCGCGCGATCTTCGCGATCGGGGCCAGGTCGAGCACCCGCATCAGCGGGTTGGTGGGCGTCTCCACGAAGATGGCGCGGGTGTTGGGGCGCAGCGACTGCCGCCAGGAGCGCGGCTCGTCGGGCGCCACGTAGGTGACCGTGATGCCGAAGCGACCGAACTCCTCGTCGAACAGCGTCTTCGTGCCGCCATAGATCCACGAACTGGAGACGAGGTGGTCACCGGGGCGCAGCATCGCGAGGTGCGCCAGCGCCGTCGCCGCCATGCCGCTCGACAGGAACAGCGCCGCCTCGGCGCCCTCGAGCATCGCGTACTTGCGCGCGAGGTCGACCTGGTTCGGGTTGTTGCCGTAGCGGGTGTACAGCACCTCGTCGGACGACCCGATCGGGTTGGTGAAGGTGCTGGTCTGCAGCAGTGGCGGCACCACCGGGCTCCAGTCGGGCCGGCGGTGGGGCACCCCATGAATCGCGGTGGTGGACAGGCCCTGGCGCCGGGTCATGCGAGCGGCAGCCGCACGAAGCCGCCCGTGGCGCAGCGACAGACCCCGAGGCCAAGCGCCGCATCGAGCGCGTCGGCGGTGCGGGCGTCGCCCCAGCCAAGGCGCTGTGACAGCGCCGCCGCCGGGAGCGGGGTGCCAGACTCGAGGGCGTCGAACAGGCGGTGCACGTCGGCCGGCACCGAGCCCAGCAGCGTGATCGTGCCGTCGGCGAGCACCGCCACGGCGAGTTGCTGGTGCTCGAGCACGGCGTGGATCGATTCCCAGAGGTGCTCGTCGAGGCCGCGAAGGGCCACGATCCGCCCCAACCGCTCCTTCGCCATCCGTACCAGCTTGGCCACCACCTCGTCGGCGCAGCTCAGGTCGAGCAGCACCACGTCGGAGAAGTCGAGCATCGCCGTTTGCCACTCCGAGGTGGCGAGCACCGACTCGATCCGCCCGCGCACCGCGACGCCTGTGGGCCGGGTGACGAGGTTGAGGTACGGTGTGGTGACAGCCTCGCGCAGCATGCGCGCCACCGCGATCGTCTCGATCACGTGGTGGCGTCCTGGGCGGGAATGGTCACCTGCAACTGGGCTCCGGGGAAGAAGGAAAGGTCTTCGACGAGCGGGACGTCGTCGTCCCACGCGGGGACGATGGCGATCCGTGCCGTGCCGCTTCGGACGCTGATCTTGCCCTGCCAACGCTGCAGGTAGCGCTTGATGCCGGCCAGTCCCTGCCCGCGGCCCGGGTCGCGGAACCGGCTCACGCCCTGGATCAGGGCGGCCTCGAGGGCGGTGCCGTCGCGCCAGCGATCGCCGTAGCGCTTGGCCTGGGTGGGCTCGAGCGAGCGGCGGAATCCGATGCCCGAATCGCTCACCGCGATCACCGCCACGCGCCGCCCGAGCCGCCTTCGGTAGTTGTACGCCTGCACCGCGACCCAGCCACCGGTGCCCGCGTGCTCCACAATATTCTGACATGCCTCCGAAAGCGCCATGGCAAAGCCCATTGTCGCCTTCGCCTCGAGGCCGAGCTCACCCGACAGGATGCGGGACGCGCCTTCCTGGATGCGGCCCACCACCTGGTGCACGTCCTCGGTGGCGCGGACCGGCGTGATCTCCAGCAGCGTGTCGGCCGGCTGCGTGCCCCGCGCCTTCGGCAGCTTCCCGTGGAACTCGAACAGCTCGCCCGCATGTTGGAAGAAGGCAATGCGGCCCCAGTAGCTGCGCACGTCGTCGGCCGCGGGCACCGCCAGCAGCGGCTTCTCGCCGCCGGCCTCGATGATGGCCTGCGCCGCCGTGAGCAGCCCGATCAGCGCGTATGGGGCCGCCCACTGCACGCCGCGCGCATCGAAGAAGAGCCGGTCGGACGGCGGCCATGCCCCGATCGACTGCGCCAGCAGGTCGAAGCCCTGCTCGTCGAACTGTGCCGGGACGTCGACGATCCGGCTCATGGCGTCACCAGCTCGCCGCGGAGATGCCGCGCCAGTCCGCGGGCGCCGCGGAACGTCGCGTTCCGCGAGGCGGCATCCACCGCGCTCCGGAGCGCCGATTCCGTTTCGTCGCCGGCCAGCAGGTGCGCGCAGAGCGCGGCGCCGAACACGTCGCCGCAACCGGTCGGGTCGGGATCCGCCACGTACGGGGCGGGGATGAGGGCCGTGCGGATCGCCGCCGACTCCTCCGCCCCTGGCGCCGCCACGTACACCACGCCGCGCGGACCGAGCGTCACCGCCATCAGCCCGACTCCCTGCGCCATCGCCTGTGCCGCGACCGTGAGGGGGTCGCGCGAGATCTGCTGCATCTCCTCCTCGTTCATCTGAATCACGTCGAAGCAGCTGAACCAGGACTCCGGGTCGCGCAGCGGCTGCAGCGTGCGGATGCCGTCGTGCTGCATGCCGAGGAAGAGGCTGTGCAGGTCGGCGTAGATCGGGCCCGTGAAACCCTGGCGCAGTGCCTGGGCGGTGCCCATGCACATCTCGAAACCCGAGATGAAGTTGACGTAGAGCGCGTCGAGGTCGCGCACCATCGGCCCCAGCTCGCCCCAGTTCCAGGAGGGGACGCCGCCGCTCATCCGCTCGCAGCGGCGCTCGGTGGACTGGTAGCGCAGCACGACCCGGTTGTTGGGTACCGGGACCTCGATGCAGCGCCCGCCCGGCACGAGCCGCGTGAGCGTGCCCATGAACCGGGCCGCCTCGGCGCTGAGGTCGCGCCCCACCTTGATGAGAGGGACGATCTCCCAGTCCGGGGGCAGGTGGGCGTCCAGGCTCGAGAGTGCGTACGCGATCCCGCCCCATTCCTCCACCGGTGCCGACGCCGGGTCGCGGCCGTGGATCACGTCCCACACCAGCGAGCCGACGACACCGAGTTTCTTCGTCACTTCCCTTCCTCCACCAGGAACGCGCGGGCCGCGCCATAGACGCCCGCGGTGCCCGTCAGCACCCCCGGCACGATGCGGCATGCCTCGACGGCCGGGCGGAAGGCGCGCCGGGCCACCTCGCGCCGGAGCGGCACGAAGAGGCCGTCACCCGCCAGCGTCACGCCGCCGCACACGACCACGACCTCGGGATTGAGCACGTTGACGAGGTTGGCGATGCCGGTGCCGAGGAACTTGGCCGTCTCGCTCACCACCTGGAGCGCCACCACGTCACCGTGGCTCGCCGCCTCGTACACCGTCTGCGCCGTGACGTCGAGCAGGCTCCCGCCGGCAAACTCCGCGAGCCGGCTCACGCCCCCGGACTCGACCTCCTCCACGGCGCGGCGCGCGATGGCGGGGCCGGAGGCGTAGGCCTCGAGGCAGCCGTAGTTGCCGCACTTGCAGCGCCTGCCCTCCGTCTCGATGGTGACGTGCCCGATCTCGCCGGCGCAATCGGATGCGCCGTGCACCATCTCGCCGTTCACGATCAGGCCGCCGCCGATGCCGGTGCCGATGGTGATGCCGACGGCGTGTCGCGCGCCCTTCGCCGCGCCGATCCACCACTCGCCCAGCACGGCGCAGTTGGCGTCGTTGTCGAGCGCCGCATGGAGGTCGAGGCCGGCCGATACTCGCTCACGCAGCGGCATGTTGGTCCAGCCGAGGTTGGGCGTGAGCAGTACAACGCCACGGCGGCGGTCGAGCGGGCCGGGGGCGCCGACACCCACGCCGGCGATCTCGACCTTCGGCAGCGACTCCCGCGTTTCTGCGATCGACCGGCGCGCGAGCGTGAGCAGGCGCTCCATCACATCGTCGGCGCCGGTCTCGGGCCGCGTTGGCTCGCTCACCAGTCCGTGCAGCGCCGAGCCGTCCTCGGCTACACAGCCGACGACGAGGTTGGTGCCGCCGATGTCGATGCCCACGACGTAACGCATGTGTCTCGTCTCAGTGATCCACGGAGTGATACAAGGCCAGCAACGGGGCCGCCAGCACGGTTGCGTCGAACCGGTCGGCCCAGCGGCGCCCGTTCTCGCGCATGCGCATGGCGAGTTCCGGATCGTCGAGGATGTCCTGGATCGCGCCGGCCAGGCCCACCGCGTCGGTCGATGTCACATACCGCGTGGACGGTCCCCCCGCCTCGGGGAAGCACCCGCCGGCGGTGGCGATCACCGGGACACTGGCGCTCAGCGCCTCCACGATCGGCATCCCGAACCCCTCGAAGAGGCTGGGATATACGAACAGTGCCGCGCCCCGGTAGACCGTGGGCAACTCGGTGCTTCCCACGTCATGGCGCATGAGTACCCGCGCGCCGACCCCGCGCGCGTCGGCCAGCTTCCGGAGCGCGGTGGCCTCGCCGCCGTCGCGACCCACGAGCACCAGCACCGGTGTTCGCTCCGAATCGAGCAGCGCGAGGGCCTCGATGAGCACCCGGTGATTCTTCCGCGGCTCGAGCGTACCGACGCTCAGCAGGTATTCGCGGGGCAACCCGAGCCGGGCACGGATGCCGGCCGCGAGCGCGTCGGGTGCCTCGCGCGCGAACGCCGGATCGCGCGCCGGGGGAATGATCGTCACATCCTCGGGGTCCACGCCATACCACTTGACGAGGTCGTCCCGCGTCTGTCCGCTCACGGCGACGATCTTCCGGGCATGCTCGGCGCTCCAGCGATAGCGCCAGCGATAGCTCAGCCGGTCCACGGCGGGGAAGAGGTCAGGATAGCGCTCGAACAGGAGGTCGTGAAACGTCACGATACCGGGGACGCCGGAGCGCGGCAGGTCGCGCGGGATCTCGTGCGACAATCCGTGATACACGTCCACGCGATCCTGGGCCGCCGCGCGGCCGAGCCGGAAGGTGCGCCAGTACTGCCGCATGGGCGCGGCCCGCAACGCAACTGGCGGGAGGCAGATGGTCGCGCGCGCGGGAAGGCTCGCGAGCCACGGGGCGAACTCGGGGCGGGGTGCCCTGGGCGAGTAGAGCGTCACGCCCAGGTCGGGCGCGGCGGCGGCGAGTCCGGTAAGCAGTCGCCGGCTGTGGTTCCCGAGCCCGGTGCGGTTGCGGAAGGCCCGCGCCGCATCGAAGCCGACGGAGAGGCCGCCCGGCGTCAGCGCCGTGCTCCCGCGCGCTGGCGCACCGTGGCCAGGGCATCGACGACGCGCGGCACGCTCAGCTGGCGCAGGCAGCGATGGTGATCGAGTGGACACGCCGCTGGGCCATACGTGGCGCACGGCCGGCAGAGCAGTTCTTCTTCGCCGAGACAGATCGCATCGGGATCGAGCGGCCCGAAGCCGAAGGACGGCACCGTGGGGCCGAAAAGCGCGACCATGGGGGTGCGCGTCGCGAGGGCCAGGTGCAGTGGTGACGAGTCGTTGGTCACGATCGCGGCCGCGCGCGCGATGATCGCGGTCGACGTGCGCGGGCCCACCTGGCCGCACGCGCTGTGTGCCCGCCCCGGTGCCGCCGCCTCGATCGCGTTGCCGATCACGGCATCCGTCGGGCCGCCGATCACGACCACCGGTACGTCGAGCAGGGCTGCGAACTCGGGAAAGTAGGGCCAGCGCTTGGCACCCCACGGGCCGCCCGCGCCCAGCGCCACGAAGTCGCCGCTTATGCCGCGGCTCGACAGCCACCGCTCCGCTTCCGACTCGTCTTCGGCAGTGAGGCCCAGCGTTACCGGTGGCACCGGCACGCCAAGCGGGAGGCCGGCGAGCGACCAGAGCCGCGCGGTCTCGTGCGCCTGCACCGGGCGCGGCAGGCGCTTCGTGTACAGCGGGGCCGCGGGGCTGTCCTCGAAGCCGATCCGTTCCGGGATCCGGGCGAGCAGCACCATCGTGGCCGACCGCCAGGAACGATGCGGCAGGTAGGCGGCGGAATAGGCGCGACGCCGGAGCAGCCCTGCCACGCGCCGGAGCCCCGGCCAGCCACGGTCGGCACCGCGCTTGTCGTAGCGGATCACCTCGCGCACCGCCGGATGGCTGTCGAGCAGCGTAGCCGACTGCGGCGTCGCGACCACGTCCACCGGCCCGTGCAGCGCGGCGAGCGTGGTGAGGAGCGGGGTCGTGAGGATCACGTCGCCCATGTATGCCGTCTGGATGACGACGGCGCCGGAACGCCTACGCCAGAACGGGTTCACCTGCCGCCTTGCCGCCCTGACTTCTTGCCGCCTGCCGCTCGCCGCTCAGTCATCTACCTGCAACACGGCCAGGAACGCCTCCTGCGGGATCTCCACGGCGCCGATCTGTTTCATGCGCTTCTTCCCCTCCTTCTGCTTCTCGAGGAGCTTGCGCTTGCGCGTGATGTCGCCGCCGTAGCACTTGGCGAGCACGTCCTTCCGGAACGGCGCCACGGTGGCACGGGCGATGATCTTGTTGCCGATCGCCGCCTGGATCGCGACCGCGAACAGCTGCCGCGGGATCAGCTCCTTCAGCTTCTCCGCCACCTTGCGGCCCCACTCGTAGGACTTGTCCTTGTGGATGATCACGCTGAAGGCGTCGATCTGGTCGCCGTTGATCAGCATGTCGAGCTTCACGAGGTCGGACGCGCGGTACCCCGACATCTCGTAGTCGAGCGAAGCATAGCCGCGGCTGATGCTCTTGAGCCGGTCGTAGAAGTCGAGCACGATCTCGCCCAGCGGAAACTCGAAGTCGAACTCCACCCGGGTCGTGTCGATGAAGTGCATGCCGTTGTACACGCCGCGACGCTCCTGGCCCAGCTTCATGATCCCGCCGATGTAGTCGGACGGCGCCATGATGCGCGTCTTGACGTACGGCTCCTCGATCCGGTCGATCGTGGTGGTGTCGGGCAGCAGCGTCGGGTTCTCGATCAGGAGCTCGGTGCCGTCGGTGAGGTACACGTGGTACTCCACCGTCGGCACCGTCGTGAGCAGGTCGAGGTCGAACTCGCGCTCGAGCCGCTCCTGCACGATCTCCATGTGCAGCAGGCCCAGGAAGCCGCAGCGGAACCCGAAGCCAAGGGCGGTGGACGTCTCCGGCTCGTAGTTGAGGCTCGCGTCGTTGAGGCGCAGCTTCTCCAGGGCGTCGCGCAGGCCCTCGTACTGGTCGGAGTCCGTCGGGTAGAGTCCGGCGAATACCATCGACTTCACGTCCCGGTACCCGGGCAGCAGTTCCTTCGCGGGGTACGCGGCGTCGAGCACCGTGTCGCCGACCCGGCAGTCGCGCACGTCACGCAGGTTGGCGTGGAAGTAGCCCACCTCGCCGGCCTCGAGTACCTCGCCCTTGCGCTGGCCCAGCTGCAGGTAGCCCACCTCGTCCACGGTGAAGACGTCCTCGGCGTGCGATCCGAACGCCACCTGCATGCCCGCGCGCAGCGCCCCGTCCACCACCCGGATGCTGGGGATCGCCCCGCGATAGCGGTCGTAGTAGTTGTCGAACACCAGGGCGCGCAGCGGCGCCTCGGCCTTGCCGTGCGGCGGCGGCACCCGCGCCACGATGGCTTCGAGCAGCTCGGGCACGCCGGTGCCTTCCTTGGCCGACACCGCGAGGATCTCCCCCCGGCTGGCGCCGATCAGCTCCATGATCTCCTGCGCGCGCTTCTCCGGCTCCGCGCCGGGCAAGTCGATCTTGTTGAGGACCGGGATGATCTCGAGCCCGGCATCCATCGCCAGGAACAGATTGCTCAGCGTCTGCGCCTGGATGCCCTGCGAGGCATCCACCACGAGGATGGCCCCCTCGCACGCGTTCAGCGACCGCGACACCTCATAGGTGAAGTCGACGTGGCCGGGAGTGTCGATCAGGTTGAGCTCGTAGTCCACGCCGTCGTTGGCGTGGTAGGTCATGCGGACCGCGTTGAGCTTGATGGTGATCCCGCGCTCGCGCTCGAGATCCATGGTATCCAGCAGCTGCTCGCGCATGAGCCGCTTCGCCACCGTGGCCGTCTGCTCGATGAGGCGGTCGGCGAGCGTGGACTTGCCATGGTCGATGTGGGCGACGATGCAGAAGTTCCGGATGGTAGATTGGGACATGATGCAGGTGAATATAGTTGAGGACCCTTACGCGGACGCCGCTCGACCATGCCTGAAGTGCCCATGAGAGCCATCCGCATCCGCGCCACGGGCGGAGCCGGGGTGCTCGAGCCCGGCGAGCTGCCGCGGCCGGTGCCGGGACCCGGACAGGTCCTGGTCCGGATCGAGGCCGCGGGCGTCAACTTCATCGAGGTCTACCAGCGCACCGGACTCTATCCGGTGGCGCTCCCCGCCACGCCCGGCAGCGAGGCGGCGGGCACCGTGCATTCGGCGGGTGAGGGTGTATCCGACTTCAAGCCGGGCGACCGCGTCGCGTCGACGAATGTCGTCGGCGCCTATGCGGAGTACGGCCTGGTGGCGGCCGACCGGCTGGTGCGCATTCCCGGCGGCGTCTCGACCCGGCAGGCCGCGGCCGTGCTCCTGCAGGGAATGACGGCTCACTATCTGACCAGTGCGACATATGTCCTCGCGCCCGGCGACATCTGCCTGGTGCACGCGGCGGCGGGCGGGACCGGTCTGCTCATCTGTCAGGTGGCGCGGAAGCGCGGGGCCATGGTCATCGGCACGACCTCGACCGAGGAGAAGGCGGCGCTGGCCCGTGCCGCCGGGGCGCACGAGGTGATCATCTACTCCCGGGACGACTTCGTCGAGCGGACCAGGGCCCTCACCGGGGGCGTCGGGGTGCAGGTGGTCTACGATTCCGTCGGCCGGACTACCTTCCTCGCCGGGTTCGATTGCCTCGCGCCGCGTGGCATGATGGTGCTCTTCGGCCAGTCGAGCGGACCAGTGGCACCAGTCGATCCCCAGCTCCTCGCGCAGAAAGGCTCGCTCTTCCTGACCCGGCCGACCCTCAGCGCCTACATCGCCACCCCGGCCGAGCTGCAGGCGCGCGCGTCTGAGGTGCTGGGGTGGGTGGCTGACGGCAGTGTCTCGGTCCGCGTCGGCGCGGAGTTTCCCCTGGCCGGGGCGGCGCAGGCCCATCGCGAACTCGAGGGCCGCCGCACGACCGGAAAGGTGCTGCTCCTTCCCTAGATGCCGCTGACCACTCCCGCGCTCGGCCTCCTGCTCGTCGTGCTCATCTGGGGAGGCAACTTCACCGCCACCAAGCTGGCGTTCACCGAGATCTCGCCGCTGGCGTTCACCGCGGTGCGCTTCGCGTTCGGCTCGGCGTTCATGTGGCTCCTCCTCGTGCGCCGCGAAGGGTGGCGGCTGCCACCGAGGAACACCTGGCTGCCGCTGATCGCGCTCGGGATCGTGGGCAACACGATCTACCAGCTCTGCTTCATGACCGGGCTGTACCGCACCACTGCCACCAACAGTTCACTCATCCTGGCCAGCATGCCGACCGTGGTCACGGTGGCGGCGGGAGCATTCGGTCTGGAGGAGGTCACGGCACGACAGAGGTGGGCACTGGCGATCGCGACCCTGGGTGTCGTCCTCGTCGTAGCGTCTCGCGGCTTCACCCTTGAGGGCGGTGATCTCGCGGGTGACATGCTCATGCTCGCCGCGGTGGCCTGCTGGGCGGCCTACACGCTCGGCCTGCGCACCCTCACCGGGAAGATGAGCACGCTGGCCCTCACGACCTGGACGCTCATCACCGGCGCGCCGGGGCTGCTCATCGCCGGTGTCCCGGCGGCGTGGAAGCTGGAGTGGCACGCCGTGACTGTGCGCGGATGGGGCGGGCTCGCGTACGCGACCCTGCTCTCACTGGTGGTGGCATACCTGCTCTGGAATCGTGGCGTGCGGCAGATAGGGCCCAGCCGCGCGGCGCTCTTCACCACCCTCACGCCCCTCGTGGCTACCCTCACCGCGATCGTGGTGCTGGGCGAGCGCCCGGGCTGGCTGCACCTGGCCGGGGGTGCGATGATCATCGCGGGCGTGCTGGTGTCACGGCGGCCGGTTCGGCCCGCCCCGGATCCCTGATGGAAATCAGGCGGGCGCCAGCTCCTCCAGGCGCGCCATGGCCCGGCGCAGGTGCGGGATGACGATGCTCCCGCCCACCACGAGCCCCACCGAGAAGATCTCCAGGAATTCCTCGCGGGTCGTGCCTTCCTCGTGACAGCGCACCACGTGATATGTGATGCAGTCGTCACAGCGCAGGACGAGGCTCGACACAAGGCCGAGCATTTCCTTGGTCTTCGTGCCCAGCGCGCCTGCCTCGTAGCAGCGGTGATCGAGTGCGAAGAAACGGTTGATCGTGAGGTTGCCGGCGTTGAGGATGATGTCGTTCATCCTGCCGCGGAAGGCGTTGAAGTCGGCGAGGGAATCGGTCACGGTTTCCGCCTCTTGAGCTCCGGTTCGCCGGTGCTTTGCGGTGGCGGCCGGTCGGCGGCCGGCGACTGGGGCCGGCTGGGTGGCGGTGGCGACGGCGGTGTGGTCTGGCCGCCGGCGGGCTGCTGCGGCCTGGGCTGCTCCCTGGGCCGCTTGTCGGCCTGCGCATGAAGCGACTGGCTCCGCTGCACTGCCGGTGCCGCCGCGAGCAGTGCGATGCCGATGATTGTCGCTGATACCAGGGACTTCATGAAACCTCCAACTCCATCCGGGAGTACGGACGAGAGCAGCAAATGTGCCATCTCGCGCCCCGCATGCAAGGTCTTTGCTGACAAGCAGCGCCGGTTCCGACCCGGCCAGAACCGTCCTAACGGAGTGTCCCGCCCTGCGGTCACCGCTGTGCGTTGACGATAGGCGGGTTCACCCGTACGTTGCGCCCCGCATGTCGCGTCCTGAAGCACCAGCTGCCCGAGCCCGGCTCGATCTCCTCGATCCGGTGGATGTCGCACGCCTGGGAGGGCTGGAGCTGGTGAGTGAAGGGATCGTGGAGGGGTTCCTGAGCGGCCTCCACCGGTCGCCGCGCCGCGGATTCTCCGTCGAGTTCGCCGAGCACCGTATGTACCAGCCCGGTGACGAGTTGCGTTACGTCGACTGGAAGATGCTGGGCCGCAGCGACCGGCTCTACGTGAAGCAGTACGAGGAAGAGACCAACCTCCGCGCCATGATCGTGTGTGACGCCAGCAAGTCGATGGCCTGGTCGGGCGCGCCCGACCTCGTTCTGCCGAAGCTTGCCTACGCGCAGCGCCTCATCGCCGCGCTCTCGCTCATCCTCCTGCGCCAGCGCGACGCGACCGGGCTCATCGTCTTCGATGATGAGGTGCGGAACGTCACGCCCCCGCGGGCGCGTGCGGCCCACTGGCGCCAGCTGCTCGCGACGCTCGCCGCCACCAGGGCGGGCCAGGGCACCGCCGCCGCGCCGGCCCTCAAGCGCGTCGTCGACACGCTGCGTCGCCGGGGGCTCGTGGTGTTCGTCTCCGACCTCCTGCTCGATCGCGACCTGGCACTCACTGCGCTGCGCTTCCTGCGCCATCGCGGACACCAGGTGGTCGTGCTGCACTTGATGGATCCGGCCGAGGTGACGCTGTCGGGGCCGGCCGAAGCCCGGTTCGAGGATCCGGAGACCGGGACCGCCGTGGTGCTGCGGCCCCGCGACTGGGCCGAGGCATATGATCGCACCGTGCGCGGCGCCGTCTCCGACTGGAATGCGGCGTGCCGGCGCAGCGGCATCAGGTATCATCGCATCGTGACCGACACGCCGTTCGGCCACGCGCTGCGGATCGTGCTGGCGAACTCGTCGGTATGACATTTCTGCATCCATGGCTGCTCGCCGGCATGCTGGCCGCCGGCGTGCCACTCCTGCTGCACCTGGTGCAGCGCCGCGAGCCGCCCACCGTCGTGTTCCCGGCGGTTCGCTACCTCCTCGATGCCACGCGCGAACACCAGCGGCGGCTGCGGATCCGGCACTGGCTGCTGCTCCTCCTGCGGACGCTGCTCATCGTGGCGCTGGTGCTGGCCGCGGCGGGACCGACGGTGCGCCGCTCGGGTGTCACGGAGCACGCGCCGGGCGCGCTCGTGCTGGTGCTCGACAACAGCCTCAGCAGCGCCGCCGTGGTGGGCGGTACCCGGAGACTGGACCAGCTGGTGCGCGCCGCCACCGCCGTGCTGGCGCGGGCCACGCCCGCGGATGCCGTCTGGCTCGTCCTGGCCGATGGTGCGGCGCGGCGCGGTGATCCCGCGACCCTGCGATCCGTGATCCGCGATCTCCATGCGTCCACCGCACGGCTCGATCTCGGGCGCGTGGTGCAGGCGGCGAGCGAGGTGCTTGCCGGTGAGGCACTCCCCGGCGAGATCATTGTCGTCACCGACCTGCAGGCATCCGCCCTCAGCGCCGCCACACCGCGCGTGCCGGTAACCGTGGCGCGCCCTGACGGTGCAGTGCCGCGCAACGTCGGCGTCGCGGAACTCGCGGCCGGTTCGCAACCGTGGTCCACCGACGGCGGCCAGGTACAGGTGACGGTGATGGGAGATTCCGGTGCGCAGGCGCCGCTCTCGCTCGTGGCGGGAGACCGCCCGGCGCGGCAGGCGCTCGCGACGGTCGGCAGCGCGGTGCAGGTTGCCGTTCCCGGTGCCGCCGCGGGTTGGTACGCGCTCAAGGCGACGATCCAGCCGGATGAACTGCGGCTCGATGACCAGCGCGTGCTGGGGCTGCGCATGGCGCCGCTCGCCAGGGCATCCTGCGCGACGGCTGGCCGGTTCGCCGTGGCCGCGTGCGACGTGCTGCGCGCCAACGGCCGGCTCCTGCCGGGCGACGACATCGTGCTCGGTGGCTTCGGCGCATCCGCGTCGGTGGTCCTGCCGCCCGGGGATCCCGCGTCGATCGGCGCAGTCAATCGCGAACTCGAGCGGCGTGGCGTCGCGTGGCGCTTCGGTGATCCCGCGCCCGCGGCCGCCACGGACAGCAGTGGCATCCTGGCCCCGGCGCGCCTCTTTCAGCGGCTCCGCTTGGTGCCGTCGGGCAGCGGGCGTACCGGTGTGCTGGTGACGGCGGCGGGTGAGCCGTGGCTGGTGCGCAGCGGGTCCGTGCTGCTGATCGGCAGCCGGCTCGACACGGGATGGACCGAGTTGCCATTCCAGGCCGGCTTTGTCCCATTCGTCGACGTACTCCTCAACCGGCTGGCGCGCGGTGAGGTGACCGCGCTCGACATGCCGGCGGGATCCGCCGCGCCAATCCCTGACCTCGTCACGGCGGTGGTGAAGGGTGGCGAGCGCTGGCCGATTGAGGGCGGTTCCCGGTTCTCGCCGCCCGATACCGGCCTCTACTATCTCCTCCGCGGCGCCGACACCGTCGGCGCGCTCGCGGCCAACCCCGATCCGCGCGAGTCGATGCTGCAACAGGCAAGCGATGCGCAGGTGCGCGCCCTCTGGCGCGGCGCCACCGTGGTCCCGCTCGACCGGGCGGCATCCGCCGCCTTCTCTGCCAGTGCGCGCGGCGACCTGCGCGGCCCGCTGCTCTGGCTTGCGCTGCTCTTCGGCCTGGCCGAGGTCGGGCTTGCCAGCGTATGGGGCCGCCGCACATGAGCCTGCCACTGCTGCTCGACGCGTGCGAGCGCACGCCAGCTGGCCGCGACCTCGTCGCCCGTCTGCCCGGTCGCGGCGCGTCACTCGATCTCGGTGGATTGCCGGGGTCGAGCGGTGCCGTGCTCGCGGCGGCACTGGTGCGGTCGTCGCCGCAGCGCCTCTTGGCCGTGGTGGCGCCAACGCCGGCCGATGCCGAGCGCTGGCTCAGCGACCTGCAGTTCCTTTCCGACGAGCCCGTGGCGCTGTATCCCCAGCGCGAGGCGCTGGGGGAAGACGAGCCGCACTACGAGATCGCCGGCGAGCGGGTGGAGACCATCGAGGCGCTCCTCGGCGGGCGCCTGCGCATCATGGTGACGACAGCGCGGGCCATCGCCGAGCGCACGCTGGTGCCGGCCTCGCTGGAGAAGAGCCGCATCCGGCTCGCAAAGGGCACGCGCGTCCGGCCGCAGGTGCTGGTGCAGGACCTCGAGGCGATGGGCTTCCGGCGCGTCACCACCGTCACCGAGGTCGCCGAATTCTCGGCCCGGGGCGGCATCGTGGACGTGTATGGCTTCGGCATGGCCTCGGCCACGCGGCTTGAATGGTGGGACGACGAGGTCTCGTCGCTGCGCGCGTTCGACCTCACGACCCAGCGCTCGGGCGCTGAGCTCGACGAGGTGACGGTGCTGCCCATCAAGGCGGGTGAGGCGGGTACGCCGGGGACGGCGGGAGACGTGCGCCGGACGTTGCTCGACCTCCTCCCCTCCGACGCGCTGCTCTTCCTCGACACGCCCGGTCCGATCGACGACGAGATCGAGCGCGCGTGGCGCGAGGCGGCCCATCATCTCGAGATCGCGCGCCGGCTCGGCGAGGACGCTCCGCAGCGCGAGGAGATCCTCGAGGCGCCGGCGCAGGTGCGCGCGCGGATGAGTGCGCTGCCGAGGCTCCGCCTCGTAGCGGAGGGGGCCCAGCTGCAGTTCGGTTTCCTCCCGCCGGAACGGATCGATCGCCAGGTCAACCGCCTGCGCGACCTGCTCTCCCGCCCGCCCGATACGATCATCCTCTGCGACAACGAGGGCCAGATCGAGCGGCTCGACGAGTTGCTCGAGGAGCGGGGGAACCTGCCGGCGCACGCGACGCTCGTCGTGGGAGCGCTCGACGGCGGCTTCCTGATGCCGGGCCTTCGTGTCCTCACCGACCACGAGATCTTCCGCCGTGCGCGGCGGCTTCGGCGGGCGCGGCGCTACCGGCAGGCGGCGCCCTCGGCCGCGACCGGCGCGCTCGTCAAGGGCGACTATGTCGTGCACCTCGATCACGGCATCGGCATCTATCGTGGCATCGAGACGATCACTGTCGGCACGTCGACGATGGAAGTGGCGGTGGTGGAGTACGAGGGTGGGGACCGTCTCAACGTGCCGCTGTATCGCCTCGACCAGCTCGAGCGTTACCGCTCGGCGGGAGACGACGGTGACCGGCCGCCACCGAGGATCCATGCGCTTGGCGGCTCGCACTGGAAGAAGGTGCGGGAGAAGGCGCAACTGGGCATCCGGCAGATGGCCGGCGAGCTGCTCGATCTCTATGCCCGCCGCAAGCTGGCGACTGGCTATGCCTTTCCGCCCGACACCCGCTGGCAACGCGAGCTGGAGTCGAGCTTCCTCTATGAGGACACGCCCGACCAGCGGAAGGCCACCGAGGACATCAAGCGTGACCTCGAGCAGGCGCGGCCGATGGACCGGCTGCTCGTGGGCGACGTCGGCTACGGCAAGACCGAGATCGCGGTGCGGGCGGCGTTCAAGGCGGTGCAGGCCGGCAAGCAGGTGGCGGTGCTCGTGCCCACCACCATCCTGGCCGAGCAGCACGGCCGCACCTTCACGGAGCGGCTGGCCGACTATCCGGTGCGGATCGAGGTGCTGTCGCGCTTCCGCACCGCGAAGGAGCAGAAGGCGGCGCTGGTGCGGCTCGGCCTTGGCGAGATCGACATCATCATCGGCACCCACCGGCTGCTCTCACCCGACGTCACCTTCAAGGATCTCGGCCTGCTGGTGGTTGACGAGGAGCACCGCTTCGGCGTGAAGCACAAGGAGCGGCTCAAGGCGCTGCGGCTCGCGGTGCACGTGCTGACGCTCACCGCGACCCCCATTCCGCGCACGTTGCACCTGTCGCTGGCCGGCCTCCGCGACCTGACGCTCATCGAGACGCCGCCCCGTGACCGGTCGCCCATCCTGACCTTCGTCGAGCCCTGGGACGACGGCCTGCTCGAGGAGGCGATGGCGCGCGAGCTCGACCGCGGCGGCCAGGTGTTCTTCGTCCACAACCGGGTGGAGACGATCGAGACCATCGCGGCTCGGGTGCGCGCGCTCGCGCCGCGCGCGCGTGTCGGGGTGGCCCACGGCCAGATGGCCTCGGCGCCGCTCGAGGACGTGATGCAGCGCTTCGTGTCCGGCGAGATCGACATCCTGGTCAGCACTATGATCGTCGAGTCCGGGCTCGACGTGCCCAACGCCAACACCATGATCGTGCACGATGCGCATCGCTTCGGCCTCGCCCAGCTCTACCAACTCAGGGGCCGGGTGGGCCGCAGCCATCGCCGCGCCTACTGCTACCTCATCGTGCCGGACTCGATCGACGCGGACGCCGAGGAGCGGCTCAAGGTGCTGGAACACCACACCGATCTCGGCGCGGGATACCGGGTGGCGCTCAAGGACCTGGAACTCCGCGGCGCGGGCAACATGCTCGGCGCCGAGCAGTCGGGGCAGGCCCATGCCGTCGGGTTCGACCTCTACCTGCGCTGGCTCGAGGAGACGGTGCAGGCGCTGCGTGGTCAGGGCGGCCGCGAGACCCAGCCGCCGCCCGAGGTGGTGCTCGACCGCCCCGCCCACCTGCCCGACTCCTTCGTGGGCGATGACGACACCAAGCTCGACCTCTACCGCAGACTGGCGCGGGCGGAGGCGCCTGATGAGATTGATGCGCTTCGCTCGGAACTTCGGGAACGCTTCGGTCCGCTTCCCGTGGAGGCCGAGACGCTGCTCGACATGGCGCGGCTCCGTGTGCTTGGGGCCACGCTCGGAATCCAGCACATCCTCATCCGGGGCGACGAGGCCCGGGTGACGTTCCGCGCCGGGGTGGCGCCGAGGATGGCGAAGCTCAGTACGGCGCTCGACGATGTGCAGCTGGTGGCCGAGGTGCGACGCACCGTGCCGCTGGCCCTGCGGCTCGAGCGCCTCGGTGGGGAAGCATTGATGCCCGCATTGGTGCGGGCGCTTCGGGCCGTGGTCTGACTCGGCCTGTCATGACTCGAACATGAATCGGAGATGGCATGCGGCGACTGTTGCTGGTGGTGTCGATGGTGGTGCTCGCGGGCTGCAACCGCGACCTGTTCAAGCCCGGCGCGGGCACGGCGGCGGTAGCCGGCTCGGCCAAGCTCTCACCGGAGCGGCTCGCCGACTTCGTGGGCGAGGCGAAGGGTGCGCAGCTCAACACTGAGACCGCTGACTTCATCAGGAATGTGTGGGTGGACTACTCCCTGTTCGCCCAGGCCGTTGCCAAGGGTGAGAGCCTGACGGATTCCGCCACGATCGCGGGTGCGATGTGGCCCCAGATCGCCGAGCTCAAGGCCACGCTGTGGCACGACTCGCTGATGGCGAAGCGGATCAAGGTCACGCCCGATGCCGTGACACAGGCGTACAATGCCGGGGACGTCCGGATCTTCCAGCACCTGCTGGTGCGGTCATCCACCACGGCGACGCCCGAGGAGAAGGCGGCCGCGCGGAAGCAGGCGCAGAAGGCAATCGCGGCGGTGAAGGGCGGGACGTCGTTCGCGCAGGTGGCCTCGCAGGTGTCGCAGGATCCCGGCAGCGCCCGTGATGGCGGATACCTGCCGGCCGGACCGCGGGGACGCTTCGTTCCCCAGTTCGACAGCGTCGCCTGGAACCTCGCCCCGGGCGAGATGAGCGGCCTGGTGGAGACGCCGTTCGGCATCCACGTCATCCGACGCCCGCCGCTGAGCGAAGTGCAGGATCGCTTCGACCGGTACCTGCGCGAGAGCGAGATCGGCGCGCTCGACTCGCTGTACATGGACAGCCTCGCGATCCAGAAGCATCTGAAGGTCGAGGCCGAGGCGCCCGCGCTCATGAAGGCAGCGGTCTCCAACCCGGACAAGATGACCAGGTCCGACAAGGCGCTCGCCGTCTACGATGGTGGGAAGCTCACGGTGCACGACTTCCTGCGCTGGGCGCGCGTGCTGCCGCCGCAGGTCACCGGCCAGCTCAAGACTGCCCCGGACAGCATGCTGACCCGCTTCGCGCGGATCCTGTCAGCCAACATTCTGCTCATCAACCAGGCCGACTCGGCGGGCGTGCGCCCGTCGGCGGCGGAGTGGGCGGAGATGACGAAGCAGTACACCCAGCAGCTGGACACGGTGAAGGCGCACATGGACCTGGCGGCGGCGGCCGACTCGTCGGCGTCGCAGGCGGAGCGGCTCAAGGTGGCGGACGCGAAGGTCGACGCCCACATGGACCAGGTCCTCACCGGCGTCAGCCGGTTCACCCCGCTCCCATCGTCGCTCGCCATGGTGCTGCGCGACCGCAACAAGGTGGAGCTGTCGGACGCCGGCGTGGCCAAGGCGCTCGAGATCGGGCGCGCGCGGCAAGTGGCGAAGGATTCGGCGCGAACGAAGGACAGCAGCAAGGCGGCAGCGCCGACCGGCATGCAGCCGGCCCCGGGCCCGGCCCCGGTTCCTGCGACTCCGGCGCCGGGGAACTGACCCGGCCGCGGAAGGTGTGACGAGCATGCTTTTCAGGACGGCAACAGCAGTGGCAGTGGCGGCGTGGCTTGTGGGTACGAGCCACGCCGTGGGACAAGTGGACAGCGCCAAGGTCGCGGCGGAGGCGCAGGCCCAGCTGGATGCGCAGGCGCAGGCCGACCTGGCGCGGTCGCGCACGTCCCCGGTCGATGGCATCGCGGCGGTCGTGGGCAAGCAGGCGATCATGCGTTCCCAGCTGGACGAGCAGTTCTTCCAGCTGCTCGGCACCATGCCGCCGGCGGTGGCGCCGAAGACGGCGGCCGATACCGCGAAGATTCGGAAGCAGGTGCTGTCCGATCTCGTGGATGATGAACTGCTGGTCCAGGAGGCCGCGCGGGACACCTCGATCAAGGTGACTGACAAGGAAGTCATCGACGCGGTGGCCGCCGCGATCAAGAACATCCGGGCCCGCTACACCACGGAGCCCGAGTTCATGGCCGAGTTGCACAAGGCCGGGTTCGCGAGTCTCGACGAATACCGCCGATTCCTCGCTGAGCAGTCGCGGCGCGACTTGCAGAAGGACCGGCTGAAGCAGTTGCTCAAGGAAAAGGGCAAGCTCAAGCCGGTCGCCCCGAGCGAGCAGGAAATGAAGGCGTTCTACGAGGATCAGCAACGGCAGTTCGGCAGCCGGCCGGCCACTGTCTCGTTCCGGCAGGTGGTGGTGGCGCCGCGTCCCACCGATGCGGCGAAGTTGCGCGCGCTCGCCTTGGCCGACTCGATCCTCATCGAACTGCGGAAGGGCGCCGATTTCGCTGTGGCCGCGAAGCGGTTTTCCGCCGATCCAGGTTCGCGCGAGCGGGGCGGGGACCTCGGGTGGGCCCGGCGCGGCCTCTTCGTGCCGGAGTTCGATCGCGTGGCGTTCTCGCTCAAGATCGGCGTCATCTCGGAGCCGGTCGAGACGCCGTTCGGCTACCATCTCATCCAGGTCATGCGCACCCAGCCCGGCGAGATCCAGGTACGACATATCCTCCTCGCCGCCGAAGTGACGTCGGCCGACGTGGACAGCGCGGGGGCGCGGGCCCAGCAGGTGTACCGGGCAGCGCTGGCTGGGGAGTCGTTCGACTCGCTGCAGCACCAGTACCACGACGGCACCGAGGAGCGCGAGGCCTCGGCCGTTCCGCTGGAGAAGCTGCCCGAGGTATACAAGCGAGGTATCGTCGCGGCCGACAGCACCTCTACTGTCATCGCGCCGTTCGCCCTCGAGTCGCCCGGCGGTGGACGGAAGTTCGCCGTCGTGATGGTGACGGAGCGCCGCGGCGAGGGTGAAGTGACCTACCAGGACGTCCGCGACCGGGTTCGCCAGATCCTTTCCGAGGATCTCGCGATGCAGAGGTACCTCGCGCAGCTCCGCCGGGCGACGTACGTCGAGGTGCGGGAGTCCTGATGCGCCGGCTCGCGGTGACCCTCGGCGATCCGCGCGGTATCGGTCCCGAGATCACCCGCGCGACGCTGCAGTTGCCGCTGGACGCCGCTATCACCGTCGTCGGTCCCGACGACCTCATCGAAGACATTCCCGCCACGCATCGCGTCGGGGTCGGCACCTGGGCACAGGGCACCGGCGACCGCCCCGACCACGCGCGCACCCTCCGCGCCGGCCGCCTGGCGGGCCACGCCGTCGAGGCCGCGGTGCGCCTCGCCCAGGCCGGGCGGGTGGACGCGATTGTCACCGCGCCCGCGAACAAGCACGCGCTGCACCTGGCCGGGTTCCCGTATCCGGGGCACACTGAGTGGCTCGCGCATCTCTGTGGTGACGTGCCGGTGGCCATGATGCTCGCCTCCGACCGGCTCCGCGTGGTGCTGGTGACGACCCACGTGGCGCTCCGCGACGTGCCCTCGCTGCTCACCATCGAGCGCGTGGTGCGCGTGGCCCGCACCACCGACCGGGCCCTGCACGACTGGTGGGGCATCGCCGCGCCGCGCCTCGCGCTCTGCGCGCTCAATCCGCATGCCGGTGAGGCAGGGCTGTTCGGTGACGAGGAGATACGTGTGCTTCGACCTGCAGCCGAAGTGGCGAAACTGGCGGGGCCGTTCCCGGCGGACACGGTGTTTGTGCGCGCGATGCGGGGCGAGTTCGACGCGGTGCTGGCGCCGTATCACGATGTGGGGATGACGGCGATCAAGGTGGCGAGCTTCGGCGAGGCCGTGAACGTGACGCTCGGACTGCCGTTTCCGCGGACGAGCCCGGATCACGGGACGGCGTTTGACATCGCGGGGAGGGGAATAGCGGATGCGACGTCGATGCGGAGGGCGGTGGAGATGGCGGCGGCGCTGGGAACGGCGTGAGCGGTGAGCGGTAAGCGGTAAGCGGGGCCCTACTGAGACTTGCTCCGCGCTTGGTGAATCAGGCCCAGCAGCAGGCGCTGGGTGCGGGCGTTACGGGTCACTGCTTTCTTGCAGCGCTCTGGGGTCACAATCTCCGAGTCGATGAGGATTTGCAGAAGCTCACCCGTCTCGACGGATGACCCATACGCGATGCCCATGTGGCGCATGTAGGTCGGTGACCTGGTGAATGCGTAGCCCTCGGCGATGTTTAGCTGGACGGATAGCGCTGAGCGCTGAAGTTGGGTGAACACGGCGGCACCATACGGCACCCAGTGATCCCGGCAGAGTCGGATCGCGTCGAGCACCGTAGTCCGCGCCTCCTGCCATGCCACCAGAGAAGTGTGATCCCGCATCGCCTCAGCATTACAGCGACGGCGTGCCCGGTCGCACCATTACCGCGCCCTGCCGCGCATTTGCACGCGGCATGATCCCGTTCACCGCTCACCGCTCACCGCTCACCGCTCACGCAGTTCCTTCCAGCCGCTTCATCACCTCCACATGCCTGTCCAGCTTCAGCTTCTGGCTCGCACGGTTCGCAATCAGCACCGCGCTGACGTTGAGGATCGTCTCGAGTTCCACCAGCCCGTTCGCGCGAAGCGTGTTGCCGGTGTCCACCAGGTCCACGATCCAGTGAGAGAGCCCGAGCAGCGGTGCGACCTCCACCGATCCGCCCACTTCGATGATCTCCACCGCGCGGCCGAGCGCGGCGAAGTGTGCCCGTGCGAGACGGGGATACTTGGTGGCGAGCCGGGGCGTGATGCCGCCGGGCAGCGAGGGATACGGCGCCGCCGCTGGCGCCGCGACCACAAGGCGGCACCGGCCGAAGTCGAGTTCGAGCGGTTCCAGTACGTCGGGATTGGCCTCGCGCAGCACATCGGTGCCGGTGACGCCGAGATCCGCCGCGCCCGATTCCACGTAGATCGGCACGTCGCCCGGCTTGACCTCGAGGAACTCGATGCCCGGCGCCTCCGACGGCACGAGCAGGCGCCGTCCCTTGTCGCTCACCGGCGCCATGCCCGCGCGGGTGAAGCGTGCGATGGCCTCCTCCCAGAGCCGGCCCTTGGCCAGCGCGATGCGCAGCCGGCTCCCGCTCACGGCTCGAGCTCCGCGATGGCATCGAGGTCGAGCGACAGGCCCACGGCCGGCATCGGGTGCCCGAAGCGGCCCATCAGGCCGTCATAGCGCCCGCCCGCGCCTGCGGCGCGACCGGCGCCCGCCACGAACAGCTCGAACTGCAGCCCGGTGTAGTAGTCGAGGCCGCGCACCTCGCCCAGGTCGTAGACGACGTGCGCCCGCTCGTCCGGGGTGAGTGCGTCATCGAGCGCGAGGAGGTGATCGAGCGCGGGGAGCGCTGCCGCGGGCGCGCTGCTGCATGCCTCGGTGAGGGCGGCGCGCCGGCCCATCACGAATGGCAGCGTGAGCAGGGCGCGCGCATCGCCATCGAGGGGCCCGAGCGTGCGCGCCAGGCTGCCGCGGTCCTTGCGGTCGATCCAGCGGCGCACGTCGGCCCGCAAGGATTCGGGCAATGCCGCCAGCGCCGGTGCCAGCGCACCGATGTGCCCGAGGTTGAGCTGGAAGTCGCGCAGGCCCACCGCGGAGGCAAGGCGCAGTGCCAGCCGGACGAGCTCGAGGTCGGCCGGCAACCCGCCCGCGCCCAGCAGCTCGGCGCCCACCTGCAGGATCTCGCGCGGGCGGGCCCCGCGATCGGGCTCCTGGCGGTACACCTTGCCGGAATAGCAGAGCCGGAGCGGCGGTGGGCGGTCGGCAAACGCGGTGGAGGCCACGCGCGCCACGCTGGCGGTGAAGTCGTACCGGAGCGCGAGCGCGCGGCCGTCCAGGTCGAGGAAGCGAATGAGCCGCTCGATCACTGCGGGACCGCCCGCGCGCACGAAGATCTCCTCGTACTCGAACGTGGGTGGGCTGACTTCCTCGAAGCCTGCCTCCTCGAGCACGGCGAGTGTCGCCCGCTGGAGCGCGCGCCGCCGCCGTACCGCCTCACCGGTGAGGTCGAGGGCACCGGGGGGCACGAGCGCGATCGCCGAGCGCGGCAGCACGCTCATCGCCCAGCCTCGGGACCGTCGGGCGCCTTCGGGCGGCCGAGCACGCGTACGCGCTCCACCCGCCGGCCGGCCATCGACACGATCTCGAAATCGAACCCGCCCGCCTGTACCAGGTCCCCCGGCCTGGGCAGGCGGCCCAGCTGGCCGAAGAGCAGGCCGCCGACCGTGGTGTAGTTGGAATCGTCGAGCGCCGCGTCGTACTCGGTGTTGAACTGGCTGATGCTCGTGGAGCCGTCGATCACCGTGCCGCCCTCGTCGGCGGGAGGCACATAGTCGGGACGGTCATACTCATCGAAGATCGGCCCCACGATCTCCTCGAGCAGGTCCTCCATCGTCACCAGGCCCGCCGTGCCGCCGTACTCGTCGAGCACCACCGCCAGGTGCACCTTGAGCCGCTTCATGTCAGCCAGCACATCCTCCACTTCACGGGTACCGGGCACGAAGAGGGGCGGGCGCATGATCGTCCGCACCGTCGTCGCCGGCGAGTTGCGCAGCGCCGACAGGATGTCCTTGGCGTGCACGACGCCCGCGATGTCATCCAGGCTCTCGGTGAACACCGGATACCGCGAACGCCGGGCTTCGGCAACGCGATCGGCCGCCTCGCCCACCGGAAGGTCGGCCTCGAGCGCCACCATTTCCGTCCGTGGCGTCATGACCTCCTCGGCCGTCTTCTCGGTAAACTCGAAGACTCCCTCGAGCAGCCGCGCATCCTGCTTCTGGAGCGAACCCGCTTCCTGGCTCTGTTCCACCAGCAGCCGGATCTCCTCCGGCGAATGCAGTCGGTCGTGCTCGCCGGAGCGCTGGATGCGGAAGAGGCGCAGTATCCCGTTCGCGGTGCCGTTGAGGATCCAGATGGGCAGTGCCATGACCCACGCGAACGCCATCAATGGCGGTGCCAGCCAGCTGCTCACTTCCTCGGGATAGAGGAGGGCGAAGGCCTTGGGCACGAGTTCGCCCAGGATGATGTGCAGGACGGTGATGATCGTGAAGGCGATCGCGACCGCCAGGGCGTGGGTCGCGATCGTGGCCATGGTGGCGGGGAGCCAGCGGAACGCGCCCTCGATGACGCGCGCCAAGGCCGGTTCGCCCACCCAGCCCAGGCCCAGGGAGGCCAGGGTGATCCCGAGCTGGGTGGCCGAGATGTACCGGTCGAGCGATTGAACCGCGCGCCGGGCAAGCCTAGCTTTGCCGTCGCCGGCCCGGCCCATCTCGTCCAGCCGCGTGCGACGCGCGCCCACGAGGGCGAACTCCGCCGCGACGAAGAACGCGTTGGCGAGCACGAGAAGCAGGACGGCGAAGAGTCCGGCCGCGACCGGCTGGTCGGATTCCATCCCGGCAACTGTAACCATGTTTCGGAAGGCCCGCGAGTCGATGATCCGCCGTCTCGTCGTTCCGCCGCTCGAGTCGCTTCGGCCCTTCCTGCCGCAACTCAACCCGGCGGACGCCGCTACCCGGGAAACGGTGGCTCGCATCCTCCAGCGGGTCGCCACCGAAGGCGACCGGGGGGTCCAGGCATGTACCCTCGAACTCGACGGGCTCGACCTGCCGCCCGGGGAGTGGGAAGTGCCGCGCGCAGACTGGGTTGCGGCGCTGGGCCGGCTGCCAGGTCCCCTGCGCCGGGCGCTCGAGCTGGCGGTCGAGCGGGTGCGGACGTACCACGAGAAGCAGCGCGATCCGGGCTTCTCCCTCACCGCATCCGACGGCACGATCCTCGGCATGAAGGTGACACCGCTCGACCGGGTGGGGCTCTATGTGCCGGGGGGCAAGGCGTCCTATCCGTCATCCGTCATCATGAACGCCGTGCCCGCCGTCGTGGCGGGGGTGCGCGAGATCGTGGCGGTCACCCCTCCCGGCGGATTCCTCACCGACGCGGTCCTTGCCGCCTGCGAGCTGGCCGGCGTCACGCGGCTCTTCCGCATCGGTGGCGCGCAGGCGGTGGCGGCGCTCGCCTACGGCACCGGGACCGTGCCGCGCGTAGACAAGATCGTGGGGCCCGGCAGCCGTTGGGTCGCCGAGGCGAAGCGGCAGGTCGTGGGACAGGTGGGCATCGATTCCATCGCGGGCCCCACGGAACTGCTGGTACTGGCCGACGACTCGGCCAGCGCCGCGCGGGTGGCGACCGATCTCGTCGCTCAGGCGGAGCATGACGAGGACGCGTCGGCCTGGTGCGTCACCACCTCCGCCGCGCTGGCCGACGCACTGCCCGCGGCGCTCGAGGCGGTGCTCCTTGCCGCGCCAAGGGCGGCCATCGCCCGCGCATCGCTGGAGCGGAATGGGGCGGTGATCCTGGTGCCAACAGTCGACGACGCGACCGCTGTTGCCAACCTGCGGGCCCCGGAGCATCTCGAGATCCTCATGCGCGATCCCGGGACGGTCGCGGCAGGCATCCGTCACGCCGGCGCGATCTTCCTCGGGCCTCATACGCCCGAACCGGTCGGCGACTACATCGCCGGGCCAAGCCATGTGCTGCCCACCAGCGGCACGGCGCGCTATGCGTCGCCGCTCGGGGTGTACGACTTCATCAAGCGCACCAGCATCATCGAGTACAGCGCCGGGCGGCTCGCCGCGGACGCGCCGCACGTGATCGCCCTCGCGGAGGCGGAGCAGCTGGCGGGCCATGCGGAGGCGGTGAGAGCGGCCCGAAGTCACCGCGACAGGAATCCAGGCGATGACTGACACGACTCCCCCTGATGTCCTGGCGCCTGCCGCCAATCGCCTCAAGCAGGTGCTCCTGCTCACGGCGGGGTTCATGTTCGTCGAGGCCGTGGGCGGATGGCTCAGCGGCTCGCTGGCGCTCGTGGCCGACGCCGGGCACATGCTCACCGACGTCGCGGCGCTGGCGCTGGCCCTCATCTCGACACACATGGCCCAGCGGCCCGCCGACCATCGCCGTACCTATGGCTATCTCCGGCTCGAGATCCTTGCGGCGCTAGTGAACGGTGTCGTCCTCGCCGCCCTGTCGGCGTGGATCATCTTCGAGGCTATCAGTCGGTTCCGGTCTCCGCACGCCATCCAGGGGCCGCTGTTCGCGGGCGTGGCGCTGGCGGGCCTGGTGGTGAACCTGGTCGCGCTGCGGCTGCTGCGGCACGACTCCCACGGCAACCTCAACACCCGCGCGGCGTACCTGCACGTGGTCGGTGACCTGCTCGGTTCGGTCGGTGCGCTGCTGGCGGCGCTGATCGTCATCCTCACTGGCTGGACCCTCGCCGATCCCATCGTGTCGGTGCTCATCTCGCTGCTGATCATCGCCGGGAGCTGGCGGCTCCTGCGGGAGAGCGTGGAGATACTGCTCGAGGCGGCCCCGTCTCACATTCCGCTGCAGGAACTGGAGCGGCGGATGCGGGCGGTGGAAGGGGTCATCGCGGTGCACGACCTCCACGTCTGGACCCTGACGAGCGGGGTCCTGGCCATGAGCGGCCACGTGGTCGTACCCGACCTGGCGTCCCATCCGCGGGTGCTCGCGGCGGTGCAAAGGGAGGTGCGGGACATCGGGATCGGGCACGTCACCATCCAGGTGGAGTGCCTGGACCAGTGCGTGCCCGACGCCGAGGGACCCCTCGCCCGGGGGAAGGGTGGCGCCGGTGGGGCCCACTCCCACGGGCACCCCCATTCGCACTAGTCCGGAACTCGCTGCGGCATAGGGACTTCCGGAGGGCTCCGGCGCTCTCTTGCGGCGCCGACCGTCGCAGTCTATATATGCGCCGCTCAGGCCCGGTTCGGGCCACAACGTTGGTGAATTCGCAGGGGAAGCGGCACACAGTGATTCGTAACATTGCAATCATCGCGCACGTCGACCACGGCAAGACGACGCTGGTCGATCAAATGCTCCGGCAGGCCGGGGCGTTTCGCGCGAACCAGCACGTCGAAGAGCGCGTCATGGACTCGAATCCGCTCGAAAGGGAGCGGGGCATCACGATCCTGGCCAAGAACACGTCGGTCAACTGGCACGGTACCAAGATCAACATCGTGGACACACCGGGACATGCCGACTTCGGGGGAGAAGTCGAGCGCATCCTGCGCATGGTGGACGGCTTCGTGCTCCTGGTGGATGCCGCCGAGGGCCCGATGCCGCAGACGCGGTTCGTCACCCGCAAGGCGCTGGCACTCGGCCTCAAGCCGATCGTGGCGATCAACAAGATCGACCGGTCCGACGCGGAGCCACTGCGGGTGCACGACGAGGTGCTGGGCCTCTTCATCGATCTAGAGGCGACCCACGAGCAGCTCGACGCGCCGTTCCTCTACACCTCGAGTCGCGCCGGCACCGCCACGCCCGAGCTGGACCATCCGGGCAAGGACCTGACCCCGCTCTTCCAGGCGGTCATCGATCACATCGCGGCGCCGAAGGGCGACCCCGAGGGCCCGTTCCAGATGCTCATCTCCACCCTCGACTTCTCGACGTTCCTTGGGCGCATCGCCATCGGGCGCATCGAGCGCGGCCGTGTGCGGGTCGGCGACCAGGTGTCGCTGCTTCCCATGGGTGAGCCGGGCATGGTGGTGGGCGAGGCGATGGAGAATGGCCGGGTCACGAAGCTGTTTACGTTCGACGGGCTCGCGCGTGTCGACGTGCAGGAGGCCAGCGCAGGGGATATCGTCTGCCTGGCCGGGTTCGAGACCATCGAAATCGGCAAGACGTTCACGTCCATCGAGCACCCCGAGCGGTTGCTCGGCATTGCGGTGGAGGAGCCGACTATCTCGGTCGACTTCATCGTGAACAACGGGCCTTTCGCCGGGCGCGATGGCAAGTACGTCACCAGCCGCCAGCTGCGCGACCGGCTCTTCAAGGAGCTCGAGCGCAATGTGGCACTCAGGGTCGAGCCGACGGAAACGCCCGACACGCACACCGTGTCGGGCCGCGGTGAGCTGCATCTTGGCATCCTGATGGAGACGATGCGGCGCGAGGGGTACGAGTTCCAGGTGTCCCGCCCCCGGGTCATCACCCGCACTGGCGAGAACGGCGAGCGCCAGGAGCCGTATGAGGAACTGCTGATCGACGTCCCCGAGGAATACATGGGCGTGGTCATGGAGCGCCTCGGGCCGCGCCGGGCCGAGATGAAGGAAATGAAGAACAACGGCACTGGCCTGGTGCGCCTCACGTTCAAGATCCCGGCGCGCGGCCTGTTCGGCTATCGCTCCGAGTTCCTGACCGACACCCGCGGCAACGGGATCATCCACCACCGCTTCCTCGAGTACGGTCCGTGGGCGGGCCCGCTCGCCGGCCGGAAGCGCGGGGTGCTGGTGGCCGATCGTGAGGGCGCCGTGGTCGCGTTCGCGCTGGGCAACCTGCAGGAGCGCGCCCAGATGTTCGTGGCGCCCACGGACCTGGTGTACGAGGGGATGATCGCGGGCGAGAACTCCCGCCCTGGCGACCTCGACGTTAACGTGACGAAGGAGAAGAAGCTCACCAACATGCGCGCGTCGGGTTCGGACGATAACATCCTCCTGGAACCGCCGCGCCAGATCACCCTCGAGTACGCGATGGAATACATCGAGGAGGACGAGCTGATCGAAGTGACCCCGAAGACGATCCGCCTGCGCAAGCGCGTCCTGCAGGTGAATGATCGGAAAAAGGCTGCCAGGGCCGCCGCCCGGGTGGCGGACGCGTCGTGACCCAGCGACTTTCACCCTCTTCACGGATGGCGGAGGCGATCATGCCGGCCAGCGAGACGTCGTACGGAGCCCTGCAGATGCGGCGGAAGTTCGACGACGATGAGTTCGAGGAAGATACGTTCACCTTCGACGACGATGACGACGACGAGAAGGAGGACGACGAGGACGAGGACGAGGACGACGAGCTCGAGGGCCTCGACGACGAGGACATCGAGGAATTCGACGACTTCGACGAGGATGAGGATCGCTGACGCCGGCCGGCGTCAATCGTCGAAGCGCTCCCGCTCCTCCTTCTCCACCGGCTCGTCAGTTGCCGGTTCAGCGCGGCCGTTCTCGTTCTCGAGGGCGGCCCGCGCCGCGTTCAGCTCCTCCCGCTTGGCATCGCTCACCACAGGGTAGCGCAGCTTGAGACCCTGCAGCGTGTCCACCGCGGCCGCGGCCACGATCAGGCGCGTTACCCACTTGTAGTCGGCTGGCACCACGTACCAGGGTGCGTGCGGCGTCGCCGTGTGACGAATCATGTCCTCGTATGCCGCCATGTACTCATCCCAGTGGTCCCGCTCCCGCACGTCGGTCGCCGAGAACTTCCAGTTCTTCTCCGGTTCATCCAGCCGCTCCAGGAACCGCCTCTTCTGCTCCTTCCGTGACACGTGCAGGAAGAACTTCCGTATGATCACGCCATTCCGAGCGAGGTAGCGCTCGTAGGCGTTGATGTCGTCGAAGCGTTCCTGCCAGATGTGCTTCGTGACCAGGCTGGGCGGGAGATGCTGCCGCTCGAGCAGGTCCTGGTGTACCCGCACCACGAGCGTCTCCTCGTAGTAGGACCGGTTGAAGATGCCGATCCGCCCCCGCTCCGGCAGGCAGCGGTTGGTGCGCCAGAGGAAGTCGTGATCCAGTTCCTCCGTCGATGGCGCCTTGAACGAGTACACCTGGCACCCCTGCGGGTTGACGCCGGACATGACGTGCTTGATCGCGCTGTCCTTGCCCGCCGCGTCCATGGCCTGAAAGATGAGCAGCACCGCATACCGGTCCTGCGCGTACAGCATGTCCTGCAGCTCGGCCAGTCGCTCGACGCCACGCCGCAGGCTGTCCTGCGCGCGGTCCTTGTCCTTCACACCGGCCCGATCGCCGGTGTCGAAGTCCTTGAGCCGGAACTTGCGGCCGTCGATGACCCGGTAGGGCCGGGAGAAATCCGCGGCGACGTCTGCCATATGGTAGTGATCGATGGGGGAAGAGTGTCAGCGCGCCGGTGGCAGCGTCTTGAGCAGCTGGCCGATGGCCTTCTGGATCCGTTCCGGAGTCGGTGCCTTTCCGGTGGTGTTGTCCTGATACACGCCGTGCCAGGCGACAGCGCCGGTGGTCCGGTCCACCAGTTCCAGCACCACGCCGGCTTCACGCTCGGTGAGCCCTGCGAACGCGGGATCACCGGCGGTGTTGTAGCCGTAGTCCCAGCCGTTCCAGCACCCGCCGGCATTGCAGCTGGTCATGGGCACCGGAGTGCCTGGTGCCTGATCGACCACGGGCGCGTTGGCTGTCGTCGTCTTCACCCCGACGGCGTAGCGTGCGAGGAACTGCGCGCTCGAGGAGTCCACCTTGCGGTAGCCCTTGCCCACGAGTCCCGAGTCGATCGCGGCCTGGATGCGCAGCTTGAGCCGCTGGTTGACGACGGTGTACCCCTGGCCCGCTTCCGCCACGGCCAGCGCGCCGCCCCAGGCATAGGTGCCGGTGCCCGGCACGAGCGTTGGTGCCTTGGTGCTGGACACCGTGGGACCGCAGGCCGTCCCTGACGTCATGCATGGCGGCGAAGACGACGGGGACCGGACTTGCCACGTGTTTCACTGGCGTTCCACCTTGCGGTTCGTCTCCTGCGCGTTGGTGATCTGCAGCGAAACGAGCCGGCCGATGAGAACGGCCGGGTAGAGTTGCCCGATCAGTCCCTCCAGGGTGGCCAGCGATCGCGCCACCGCCCGCATCGGCAGGATGTCGCCGTAGCCCAGTGTCGTGAGCGTGGTCAGGCTGAAGTAGAAGAGGCTGGATCTCGCGAGGCGCCCTGGGTCGCCGGCGGGTGCGGAAAGTGGAACGCATCCGGGCTGAGCTGCAGGACGATCCAGTACGCCTCGCCGAACGCGACCGCGAGCAGCAGGTACACGGCGATGGCGCCCTGGAGTCGCGCCTTGGTGATGGCGCCGGCTCCGAAAGACATGCTGCAGCGTCAGGAAGGCCATCCAGAGGAGCGCGATCAGCGTCAGGCCCGCCCGGAGCACGGCGATGCCCGTTTCCCGGCGACCAGGGCGTTGTACCACCCGAGGCCGATGGGGCCGTCATGGCCATCAGGCCCAGAGATCCGGGTGCCCCGGGTGCGCGTGACGGCGAAGACGCCGCTGATGCCGAGCAGCGAAAAGCCGGCGGCTGCGATGAGGTCGCCCTTGCCCTCGACCAGACCCAGCCCGGCGAGCGGCACCACCACGAAGAGCAGCACGATCAGGAACAACAGCATGAACTGCAGGCTCAGGTCGGCTTCCCAGAGGTCGCTCACCTGCTGGCGGAACCTGCTCCGGCACAGAATGCGGCAAGTTCGGGCTCCCGGATGCTGATGTGGGGAATGTAGCGCTGCGGGTACGCGACCATGGTGACCGGGGACGGGGCGCTGATATTATCCCTCCCGCCGAACGATCGCGCTACGTCCAATTTCTCTGCGGCAGGTTGATGCCCTCGACCGAGCACCCACGACGGTGGTTGCCCCTCCTCGCCCTGTTGCTCGCCGTCGCCCCTGGGGCGATGGCGCAGGGCGCGCCCGAGCCCCCGCAGGTCTTCAAGACGATGGGCCAGCCGCCGCGCTGGAAGCCGTACCTCGGCGCCTTCGCCGGCGTGAACAACATGACCACGACGGACATGGCCACCAACGTCGGCGGCCTTGGTCTGGTCGGCGTGTATCACGACCTGATCAATCCGCTGGTGGGGGTTGGGCTGTCCGCTGAGGGCTACGCTGGCTACATCGGCGAGGAGGTAAACGGCGGCGCACGCCTCAGCCTGGCACTGCCGGTTGTGTACCTGCAGGGCGGGGTCGACTACTCCATCGACGATGATTCGTTTGCGTTCATCCTGAGCATCGCCGTGCCGATCCGGCGGGGCGGCATTCTTGGTCACGGCAGCCTGGCGCGCATCGACTGGCTGCCGAGCCGCGGCCAGACCCTCAACGTCGGGCTGCAGGTTCCCGTGCTGCAGCCTTGGGTGGGGAAGACCCGCCCCAAGGCGCAGGACATCGTGGTCCCGCGGGCACCCCACGCGCAGTTCGAGCGGGCCGACAGCGTGGCCAAGGCGGACACCCGGGAGCCCGCCGCTGCGGCGCTCGCCCAGATGCGGCGGGAGGCGCTCTGGACGATCGACCTCATCAACGTCTTCTACGCCGGACTGGGCAAGTCCTACGACGCGGGCCTCGCGACCCAGCGGGATACGATCGCGGCGTACATCAGTGCAGCGAGCCGCACCGACTCCCTGCATCCGAGGGGCTGGAGCCCTTCACATGAAATCGCGCTCTGGCACGCGCAGATGAAGGTCGCCTTTGCTGCGGCCGCAGGCACGCTCGAACCCACCGCCACCGCCCGACGAGTGCGGGCCGGCCCCTCCAGCGGCGCCGATATCGCCCGCGCGGCGCGGCGCGCCCTGCTCGATTCCGTGCTCATACCGTACGATGCCCGCTTCGGGCAGTACAAGGACCCCAACCAGATCATGGGATTCGGTGCGCGGGGCCGGCTGGCGTTCGCGGCCTGGGTGGCCGTGAGCGACGTGGCGGCGGACCGCCGCGACGAGGTGCTCGCCGTGTTCGATGGCATCCTGGGCATCATGGAGCAGTGCCGGCGCGAGTTGTATCGCATCAACGGCACCGATTCCCGGCTCAACTGGATGCCGATGCAGTTCGCCCTCGAGGCGGAGGATCACGACGACCAGGAGGAACTGGACCGGCTCATCGAGCGAGTGGTGGACCGGCCCTTCACCGCAGGTAACGCGGCGGTCTTCATGCCGGGCCAGCAATTCCAGGTCGAGCTCGCCAACCAGATCGCGTCGGCCCGCACTTACCAGGTGCTCTGGACCTCTGATTACCGCGGCGTCGCGGCAAACCTGATGCCGGACAGCATCGGCGCCTTCCAGACGCTGAACTACCTGCGCGCCCTGCTGCGCGGCGTCGAGCGCTACGACTCGCTCGGCAGGATGCCGGCGTTCTTCATCTTCAACGACCAGAACTACTACATCGCCGGCAAGTCGAAGCTCTGGATGGACCTGCTGCAGGACCCGCTGGGCCACAAGCTCAGGCTGCCCGCGGCCGATTCCGGGATGCAGCGGGAATTCGTTGCCATGCAGGACAGCCTGCGCGCCGCCGTCGCCGCGTCGACGCGCCTGCAGGCACTGGTGCGGGCGCAAGGCAATGGCTTCGTCGGCAAGCTCGTCCGGGTGAACATCAGCATCACCCAGCCGTCAGATCTGAGCTACCGTTCCACTCGCATCATCGGGGTGCTCCCGATCGTCGGCGACAACCTCGTGCGCGATCATCGCAAGATCGCCTTCTTCGACCTGAACGAGGACGATCCGGCCGTGGGACGCGCTGCCTACACCGGCGTCGGCGTCGCCCAGGGATACGCTGACCCGACCTGGGACGACCGGGTACTTGTGGTGGCCGGGCCCGCCATCCTGTCCCTCAAGGAGGATGCACAGCGCCTGCTCTTCCGGAACGGCTTCACCGTCGATGAGATCCCGGCGCCGCTCCGGCCACGTGCACTGAGTCCCGACTACGACGACAAGGTCGCGGCACTCGAGGCGGAGGGCTACTCGGCACGCGGGGTTCAGGTTCACAATGACGTGGGCTTCGGCTGGAAGCGCGCCAGCGTGGTGGAGATGATGCTCATTACGCTGATGCCCCCGGGAAGCCTTATCTTCATTCCAGACTCCCTGTGGACCAGCCTGACATACGCGTCGCATCTCGTGATCGCGGCCCTGCGCGGGTGTGATGTGTACCTCATCGCGCCGTCCTTCGCGAACGCGCCGAGCGCCTCTTCGGTCACCATGACCCGGAACCGGGACATCTTCGGGCGCCTGCTGGAGGTGCAGAATCACCTGGCCACCGAGGCGGCCGAGGATGGCGGGGGGCTCAGGGTCGGCGTGTACACCCGCACGTCGCCGGTGAACAACGCCGAGGCACGGTACGCGGAAGTTGCGACGACCTTCGACGCCAATCCCTGGCTTCAGCAACTCTTCCTGCTCAACGACACGCTGATGGGCGACCTCAACGCAGCTGCCGGCCGGCTCAAGGCGTCGGGATACGCGCCACAGCGGATCATCGAGGATGACCTCGACCGGCGGCCCAGGCTGCACGCCAAGACACAGTTGTTCGCGACGCGTGCCACGCTGGAGGCGATCGCGCGGCTGCCTGATTACCAGCGCTTCATGCGGGAACAGTTCCAGTCGACGGTCGAGGTACTGCACACGCCCGACAACATGGGCATGCCCGGCCAGAAGCGAGCCAATAACGCCATGGCACTGGGGCACGCGTTTTCGGAGCTCAGGCCGGCCGAACGGGACAGCGCCATATTGTTCCTCACGGTCGGGTCGCAGAACAAGGACACGAGGGGATTGTTCCTCGACGGCGAGACCAACTTCATCGTCTCCGGCGCCTGGGCCCTGCAGGCATACACCGAGATGTTCTACTTCTTCGGGGTAACCACGTGGATGGAAACGCAGGAAGAGTTCAAGGCGCTCTTTCCCAGCTACTCGGAGCGGCAGCGCCGGTTCGGGTACCGGATCCGCAAGGCCCTCTGATCACCCGCCGCCGGAGTCGTTCATGATCGGACTGGGCCTCCTCCTGGCCTTGCAGCAGGCCGGCAGTGACTCGCTGTGCGCCACGCCGGCGCTCTGCCGCCTGGTGGCCCAGGCCGCCGTGGCCAATGGCGCCCCCGGAAGGCTGGCGACCTACACCGCCCGGGTGGAGCTGGAAGCGTCGGTCATCAGCGTCAAGGACGAGGTGGTCGACGGCCCCACCGCGGTGCAACAGGTAGCGACGGATGTGCGCTGGGAGCGAACGGACCGTTCACACAGCGGGCGGTCGGCGCTCGCAGCCGCTTCAGCGCGGTCCCGATCTCCGGCATGCGCTACCTGCTCATCGGCTGGATCGTGCCGCTCACCTACGGTGATCGCTTCCCCGTCTTCGGGAAGCAGTCCGGTGGGGACGTGTCGCTTGCGGCGCCGACCGACATCGACCCCGAGTTCATCTACGCGGTGCACCCGCTCGCCACCGACCGGGAACGCTTCTATCGCTTCCTGCGCGCCGATACGCTGGACGTGGCGTTCCCCGACGGCATCACCCGGCGCGTCATCCGGGTCCGCGTCACGCCGGCCCGCATCCCCGCCGACCGGCATCTCCTCGTGGACGGCGACATCGACCTCGACCTCGCGACGCTGCAGACGACCGCCATCCGCGCGCGACTCCTGGCGACCGGCGAGCCGTACCGGGTGCAGGGGGTTGTCGGCTCCCTCCGGATCCCCGCGAGCTATTTCATCGAGCTGGTGAACACGCCGGATTCCATTGGCGCGTGGCTCCCTGCGACCCAGCGCTTCGAGTGGCAGGGACCGGCGGAGGGAATCGAGGGCGCCTCACCGGCACTGCGGATCACCAGCCGCTTCCGCGACCGGGTCACGACCGGACTCGAACCGGGGGCGCCGGCTGCTTTCGACGACCGCCCCCGCTTTCAGCTCCGGTCAGCACCGCATGACTCCGTGCAGAAGTTCAAGGCATGGTCCAAGCCGCTCGGTGAGGAAACGGTGCAGTTTCGTGCCTCCGATTTCTTCGGGCTCGACCCGGACCGCCCGGTACTCGTTGGCCAGAGCCGGTTCGTGTTCCTCAAGCCCACAGTACCGCGAGGATGTGGTCCGATTCAACAGGGTGGAGGGCATCTACACCGGTTTCCCCGTCACGTATATCCCCGGCGATCGCCTGCCCAACACCTTCCTGCACGCCAATGCCGGCTACGCGTGGTGGTCGGGTGTCGTGCGGTACGACGGGGCTGCGGGCTGGGACAATGGCAAGACTCGCGTCGAGTTGATGGGGGGGCGGTATCTCTCGGTCACGAACAAGTTCCGCACCCAGTTCGACAGCTATGCACTGGGGGCCCTTCTGTCCCGCGACAACTGGGACTACGTCGACCGATACAGGCTCACGGCGCGACTGATCGAGCGGCTCGGCGTCACTCGCGGATCCCGGCTCCAGGTCGAGGCCGGCTGGACGGAGGACGAGCCGCTGGAGCGGGTGCTCGCTACCGATCCGTGGGTGGGATACCTGCGTCCGAACCGCGGCATCTACACCGGCAGCTACTTCCGGACCCTGGCCACGCTCGACATCAATCCCGATATCAGCGCCCAGTTCGTCCGGCAGGGATGGGGGTTCCAGCTACTGTACGACGGCGGGTTCGGCGACCTGAACTACTCACGGTTGCAGGGCCGTGCCGTGGCGCGCAAGGACTTCTCGCGCGCCTATATCGTTGGTGTCATCCAGGCCGGTACCACGCTGGGCGACAGCATTCCGCCGCAGCAGCTCTTCGAGGTCGGCGGCGCCGTGGGATTGCCGGGTTACGAGTACAAGCAGTACGCCGGCAACAAGGGGGTCCTCGGCCGGGTCCGCCTCACGGTGCCCATTCCGCTCTTCACGCTGGGCGGAGCGCTCAACAAGGCGCTGTCCATCCCCACCTCGCAGCCTTCGATCTCGTTCGGCTACCAGGGAGCATGGACCAGCATTTCCAACCCCGGCGCCCAGGCGGCCGTGACGGCACTGGGCTACGAGTTCGATACTGGCACCGGACAGACGCCGGTCGACTCCACGACGGGCCAGCCGTTGCCGGCATCGGTGGCCAGCGGCGGATGGAGGAGCTCGGTGGATGTGCGCGTCGGCTTCTTCGGCGGGGCGCTGGCGGTGGGCGTCGCGAAGGCGCTCGTGAAGGGCCGGGGCATCGAGTTCTTCCTGTCGATCGGCGGTCAGTTCTAGTGCTTACGGCACCTTCGGCGCCGTGGAGAAGATCTTCGCCATGGTGGTGTTGATCTGGTCCTGGGAGGGCGCCTTTGCGCCGGGTGTACCCTGCCAGATGCCGCGCCATGCGGTGTTGCCGGACTTCTCCTCCACGAGGTCGACGACGAATGAGGCGTCGGTGGTGGTGACCGGCTGCGTCGTGGTGATGCCGGTGCCGTAGCCGTATCCACCGTATCCCCAGCCGTAGCCGTAGCCGTAGCCCCAAGGCGAGTACGCCACGCCGGTCGTGGTGGTCACGTACTCGGTGTTCTTCTTGATGCCGACGAAGTAGCGCACTCGAAAGGTCGCGTCCTGGGTGCTGTCGACCATCTTATAGCCCTTCGCCTGCAGCTGTGCCACGATCGCCAGCTGGATCCGCCGGTGCACGATGTCGTTCCGGGTCGCCGGGTCCACCTGCTGCGGTCCCTCGACCGTGCCGCCCTCGAATTCCACCGTGGCCCCGGCGGGAATGGGGATCGTGTCGTCCCGGTCCGAAGAGATGGTCGGACCGCAGGCGGCGACGGTGACGATTCCAGCCGCCGTGGCCAGCAGGCGGAAACGTATTGGGAGAGCGACAGGTGACATGCGGGCGGCCTCAGTTGGCTTTGGAGTGACCCGCCGGCTACTCCGGTGGGTCCTGGCCGGAATATACCGCAGTCCCCCCGGGCTGTCCCGGGGAGGGGGGTGGGCTCAGCTTGTAACGCGGCCCTGATGGGTTTATTCTGTCCGGCTCTGCAGGGGCCTGTAGCTCAGGTGGTTAGAGCGCACGCCTGATAAGCGTGAGGTCGGTAGTTCAACTCTACCCAGGCCCATCGACACAACCTAAAGCGCCGTCATGCGATAGCTGCATGACGGCGCTTCGTGCGTCATGGAGCGTGATACGCTGAAATAGGCCCGTTTGCGCCCCTGTTTGAAGCCGATAATGAAGCCGCTCTTGAAGCCGATGGTCACATCGGTTGGTTGATACTTAGTTGATCCCGCCCGGATACACTGACGGCCACCCTTCTCGGAGTGGCCGTCTTGTCGCCTGTCTTCGTCGTCTACGCGCTCAAGATCCTAGCGCATCGTGCCCCGGCTGAGCGCCCGCACGGCGCCGGCGACGCACTGCCAAGAGTCCAACAAGCCCGCTGGCTAGAAGCACCATGGTCGCAGGCTCGGGGGTTGTCGTGACGGTGAGTGAAATCTCATTGTCGGGCGCGAAATACTCTGAAATATGGAGGTGACCAGACACGGGCGTGACTTCTTCACATGGCCCCTCTCCATCTGGGCCACTGGTGCATATCGGCTTCAGGAGATCACCGCGTTCACGGGAATAGACTCTCATTCCATCGGCATCGTACAAAGCCAAGTGTGAGTAAGTCAGGCGCGTCGGATCATCATCGGCGCCGTAGATCCCACATTCGGGAGTGCAAGTGACCCGGTAGTCGTAGACCGTCAGATCGCCGGGGATGGGCGGCGAAGGTGGGGCATAGGGGATGAGGGATACCGAGAAGCACCGGTCCCCGGCACAGCCATACCAGGGCGTGAGCGGCACGTAGACGCTGCCGCCATCGGCGCGCGCGGTGCCAGGCACAGCAGCGACCAGCAACGCGACGAGAGCAAATGCCGCTCGCATATGGTTTACTAGCACCCTATGTCGCGTCATCCGCGGACATCGGGTCCCGCCGACGCCGCACGATCCCAGCGATGCCCGCCAGCCCCGTGGCCAGCAAGGCGATGCTAGCGGGCTCGGGTGTAGTCGTGACTCTGATAGGTCCGCCCTCAAGCTCCGTCTTGTACACTCCCGAGGGCCAGAGTAGGCCGTACGCAATCGGCCGGTCAATGTACTGTAGCGGTCCACCGGTCTGCTCACGGTGGTAGAAGGCGTAGTCGTCGCTATCGAACAGCGACAGATAGGAGTATCCCCTTTGTGGCGTACCCGGTGGCTCACCATTGTTCGGGCAGGCCGGTGTGCAGTAAACCGCATAGTTGTACACTAGTGGCTCGCCTGGGTAGGCATACGGGAGCATTTCCACCCTGAAGCACGTTATCAAGCCACATCCCTTCAGAGTATATCCGGCGGTCCCTGGCAGCCCGTCCGCGCGGGCGGTCACGGGAAGGGCCAGCACAGCAGCGAGGAGTGCGAGGCGGCGCATATGATCTCCGACGGGACGCGGGCGGTGCGGGATAACGTTCCAAAGGGAGGATGGGGACAAGCCCTCCTGCCGCGCCAGAGGGTCGTTTGGCCTATGGGGCGAATGGCCCAGAGTTGATGAAGGCGACTAGCGCACGAACCGCGGGGCGGCTGGCACTCGGTGCGCCGGCGGGTGGCCACCGACCTCCAGGATCAGCCCCTGGCCGTCGCCGCGGCAATCTTGGGGCACTCGCCTGCGGTCCTGGCGAACATCTACCAGCAACCAGCGGAGGAGGCGCTGCGGCAGGCAATCAGCCAGCGCCGTAGGGCATAGCATGGCACTCGGCGTCAACATGGCTCAAATGCACAACCGGGACGCCCTCTCTCGGCGGCCCGGCTGTCGCATCGAAGCAAGAAAGCTTTAAGCGTAGCGCTTTAGCGCACCATTCCCCGATCGCAAATGGCGAGATTGATCTCAGTGAGAGGCGTACTGTAAAGCGCGTCGGCGCCCGCTATGGTGGGAGCTCGATAGCATTCGAATCGGTGCACCAGCCACCGAGCATAGTGCGTAGAACCCTTGCCATCGGATCCTAGCCAGCCAAAAAACAGTGTATCGGCACCCGCATAGGTCCAGAATTTCTCAGTTCCTGGGTGCAGGGGATCGCTCGGAAGCGACACGACATCAATGTTCCTATGCTGCCAACTGCCCACATTTCTATTGCGAGAAAAGAACTGTGCTGTGCCAATGGAGTTTGTCGGCGAGCCGGTGCAGTTATCCAAACCTGCGGTTCCGCCGTTATTGCAGGTATTGTAATCCGGATACGCGCCGTGTTTGCCACTGGCGAGATAGAAGACAGGGCGTCCGCCCGGCTTATCCACCCATCGCACAACTGCAGCGCTCGAACCGCCGTTCGGCTTCGTCATGGTCGGTGTGCAGGCCGACTCGAAATAGCAGGTAGTTATTGCGCGGGACGACTCACCCGTGACGAGATAGTGCGCCGATAGGAACTCATTGGATACGTACCAATGCCGCGTCCCAGAGTTGAAGCGGATATCCAGGGTCATAAACTCTGAGTCGCCAAAGTGACCCGCACAGTCCTTCGCATCGTAGTCACATGCGATGCCCGCGATAGTCCCGTATCCAGGTGTCCCGCAGTCTTGATAGAAAGCGGATAGAAAAATGATCCTGACTGTTGCTTTAGTAGGACCACCCGATTTCACTGGGAAGTACTTGGCCGCCCAATGCGGGACGCCTCGAATATCACAGTCGTAGGGACTCACGACATACTGCGGAACGAATTTCTCGGCGAGCATACCTTCGCAGTTGTCATCGAGGCCATCCCGGTCAAGGTCGTTGATCCCCTCACCGAATGCGTTGTTTCCCGTGGAAGTGGCGAAACACTGGGTCGGCGTATAGTAGGTGGGGAGTAAGAGGCCGGGTGAATCCGGGAATTCATCGGGTTCCACCGGATCCGTCCAGCACCCAGGCGTCTGCTGACATCCTGCCTGCGTCATGTGAGGGGCGTCGATTACTGCGTCTTTCTGTGGAGGTGAAGCGGAGTCCGCACATCCGGAAACGATGATCGTGACTACGGCGAGTGAAGCAAATCGCATACGTATCTCCTCCGTCTACTTGTGGGAGACCTAGGACACCGCGCCAAGTATCAGCTGGAGTACGGCGAAGGGCCATATGGGCTCAATGACCCGTGGTGAGCGGACACACCAGCGGACATCCTTCCACGCGTAACCCCCGCCATCACAAGAGCCTCCGGAACATTGGGGGCTTGCCTTCAAGTAACCCTCCAAGCCTTGGGTCCTAACAGGGACTGACCCGTAGCCGATAGTGCCGCTTGGCGCCGACCCCCGGCGAGCGACGGGGGTCGTGGCTGGAGATGGCTCAAGGGGGGCCTTGCCCTACGCCGCAGACTGAGCGGCGGCACCTAGGTATTGTTTGAGCCGTCCCCGAATGAATCGGTACGCCGCGGCCGAGAAGGCGTTATTGGCAATGGAAGCATCAGCCGCCGGTCTACAGCCGGTCATCGCCTGCGTTGTCGAGCGGGATGGTCGCTACTTGGTTTGCCGCCGACCGAGCCACAAACGGCACGGCAGCCTCTGGGAGTTCCCCGGCGGCAAGCTCCTAGACGGCGAGAGCCAACTGGACGCTGCTCGACGGGAACTGTACGAGGAACTCGGCCTCTCCGTCGAATCCGTCGGCGAAGTGCTCTATGAGCGTCAGGATCCGGGCTCCAGGTTCCTGATCCGCTTCGTTGCCACGGTCGCCTCGGGCACGCCCGAACTGCGAGAGCATACTGCCGTCGAGTGGGCGGCACCGGCCGATATCGGGCGCTACGCACTCGCTCCGACTGACCGGGCGTTCGCCGACGCCTACATCGTTCGTCGCTCCACCGTGGCAAACTAGGAAGCGTCAATGGCCTACTGGTGGGTTTCGCAGAACAAGACGTTCGATGAGGAGAGCGCCGGCCACTACCTCTGGGCGCCTTTGCGCGACAAGGCCGGGCAGACCCCGCATCACTGGGCAACGATGCTGGAGGTACGACCCGGCGACGTGATCTTTTGCTACGTCGACCAGACTGCGGCGGCGATTGCGGTCGCGCAGACCGCTGCGGTCCCGAGTCCCCGACCGTTCACGTCAAAGGAGGGGGAAGCGTGGGAGCGCGACGGTCGTCGAATTGAGGCGCAATATGAGCTCCTCCGCCCCCCGTTTCCGATTCCGCCCGTTGCCGGGCGCCTCCTGGCGTTGCTGCCGGAGAGGGCACCGGGCCGTAAGACTCGCCCCGGATGGAGTCAGCCACGATGAGCTTGCCGGAGGCATGACACTCCGAGAAGAAGGTGGGAGCAAGTCCCCAAGCCCGCCAGAGGGTTGATCGACCTGAGGCCGGGTGGCAGAGCGACATCGCATGAATCGGCCGCTGGGGTAGCGAAGCGCTGGACCACAGATAGCTTCTCTCGACCTCCAGCCGAATCGGGCAAGAAATCGTCTCAGTCACTTCTTCTTCGTCATTAGGCCGGCTCATGTCTACCACCTACGACGCGATCATCATCGGCGCCGGCCATAACGGCCTCGTCACCGCCGCCTACCTCGCGCGCGCGGGGCGCAAGGTGCTCGTTCTCGAGCGCCGCGAAATGGTCGGCGGCTGTGCCGTCACCGAGAATCTCTGGCCCGGCTATAAGGTCTCCACCGCCAGCTACGTCAACAGCCTCTTCCGGCCCGAGATCATTCGGGACCTCGACCTCAAGCGGCACGGCTTCGAGATGCTGCCGCGCAGCCCCTCGAGCTTCACGCCCTTCCCCGACGACCGCTACCTCATGATGGGCCCGGACAAGGAGATGAACCACCGGGAGATCTCCAAGTTCTCGAAGAAGGACGCCGAAGCGCTGCCGAAATACGAGGCGATGCTGGAGCGGGTCGCGGATTTCCTGGAGCCCACGCTGGTCCAGACGCCGCCCAACCCCTGGTCGATGGCGCCGGGCAATCTGCTCGCGCTGCTCAAGCTGGGACTCGGCTTCAGGAAGCTTGGCACCGACGGGCAGAAGGCAATCGAGATCCTGACCGGCGCCGCCAACCCGATCCTCGACCGCTGGTTCGAGTCGGAGCAGCTCAAGGCCACGATCGCCACCGATGCGATCATCGGCGCCTTTGCCACGCCCTCCATGCCGGGCACGGCCTACGTTCTCTTCCATCATGTCATGGGGGAGTGCAACGGGGTGCGTGGCGTCTGGGGCTATGTGCGCGGCGGGATGGGTGGACTCTCCAACGCAATCGCCTCGGCGGCGAAGGAGAAGGGCGCGGAGATCCGCACCAATGCCGCGGTGTCGAAGATCGTCACGAGAATGGGGCGGGCGACGGGTGTCGTGTTGACCGACGGCACCGAGATCAGCGCCAGGAAGGTGATCTCCTGTCTCGACGCGAACGTGACCTTCCTCAAGCTGATGGATACGAAGGCGTTGCCGGCTGACTTTGTCGAGTCGGTGCGCAATCTCGACTATGCCAGCGGCAGCGCCAAGGTGAACCTGGCCCTCTCCGAGGTGCCGAACTTCACCTGCCTCCCCGGCAACACCGTGGGCCCGCAGCACCACGGCACGATCCACCTCTGCCCCACCCGGGACTACATCGAGAAGGCGTTCGACCCGGCCAAGTACGGCTACATCTCGAAGAACCCGATCGTCGAGGCCACCATGGCGTCGTCGCTCGATAACACGGTGGCGCCTCCGGGCCAGCATGTGATGTCGATGTTCACCCAGTACTTCCCCTACAAGCTGGCGGCGGATGCGGGAACGCTGGAGGAGAACAAGAAGGCCTACGCCGAGAGGTGCATCGACATCATGACCGAGTATGCGCCGAACTTCAGGAAGTCGGTGCTCAACTACCAGGTGCTGAGCCCGATGGATCTCGAGTCACGCTTCGGGCTCACCGGCGGCAACATCATGCAGGGGACGATGTCGCTGTCGAGTCTCTCGTTCATGCGGCCGGTGCCGGGCTATGCTGACTACCGCACGCCAATGAAGGATCTCTACCTGTGCGGCGCCGCGACCCATCCGGGCGGCGGGGTCATGGGGGCGTGCGGCTACAATGCGGCGCGGGAGATCTTGAAGGACGGGTGAACGGTACGGGCCTCCCATGCGCGGGGGCCGCAGGGCTAGAAGCGCCGGAACCCGCCCTGGCTCGGATACACGCGGTTGATCGCGATCACGCCGCCATGCGGGGCACAGTTGTCGTCCGGGCGGCGGACCATGAAGCCGGTGCCACCCTGCGCGATGGTCTGGATGGCGGGGGGATCCCCGCTCCCCATCCCCGCTGCAGGGATGCTGGAGACGGTCTGGCCCGGGGCCAATGAATGGCCGGCCCCGGCCGTTGCAACGGGCGTCTCGATCGGTGGCGTCGCCGGGGCGTCAGGAAGCACTTCCGGCGCCGGCGACGGCGCGAGATCCGTCGAGGTCGACACCGTCTCGCTTCCCTTCGGGCGTGGCGCCTCGGTCCGCACCTCGGACACCAGCCTCACCTTTCCCCGTCCCTTACTGGCTGGCCGGGTCATCGACTGACGTTCCACCGCGGAAAGTACCAGCGGCTCCGTGGCCGCCTGAGAGGCCAGATTGAGGTCGCGCCCCGCGCCGGGCTCAGTAGAGGCCGATGGGCTGGCGTCGCGGCCGTTGCTGCACGAAACAAGGAGCAATGTCGCCACGGTGGCTGGAAGCAGCTTTCGCATGGTCGGTCCCTCCCGGCAAAACACGAACTTGCGGCGGAACAAGAGTGGTGACGGCTCAACTGACCGGCGCCACACACCTCTCTCGGACGGGCTCAGGGAGAAAGCCCGAAGTTGAAGTAGAACCTCGCGGAGCCTTCTCCGCCAGCCGCCGACACCGTGGCCCGGGTGCGTCCGTTGAGGAAGGCGAGCCATATGCCGCCGCCGTACGCGGGATGCCACGTATCGGATGACTGCCCCGCCACAAAGACCCGGCCGACATCGACTAGTCCCATCACGCCGAGATCGCTCGCCAGGAGAGCCGAGATGCGTGCGATCCGCAGGCGCAACTCGGCGCTGCCGTACAGCGAGGCGTCACCGGCATACCGGTTGTACCGCAAGCTGCGGACGGTGGCGCCGCCGCCGATGAAGGCCGCGTTCATGAACGGGTAGTCGCCCCATACGCGTGCACCACCCAGCCTGAATGCGAGCGTGGGCTTCGGGCCCCTGGGGTACAGGTTCCAGGACAAGTTCACCACGGCGTGCACCTCACCGAACGTGCTCGGCACACTCCACACGGGGGCGTACACCGAACCGGCCACCGTGGCGGCGACACCGGTCGCGACCATCGCGGGCAGTGCCTTCCCGGTCCAGTCGAACAGCACCGCCGCCCCGATCTGGCCGAAGTCACCGGTGCCCAGCACCGTCTGGGTTCCGATGAAGCGGTCCTCGTCGTCCTTCGTCACCGAATAGACACCCTTCGCCGCCAGCGTAAGGGTTGTGCGCCGACTAAGGCCGAAGGTGACGGCCGGCTCGAGCGTGAACTGGTTCTGGCGGACCCGGTAGTACGAGGCGGGCTCGGTCTCGGGCGTGTCGTTCCCGAACCCATAGAAGTTGAGGGTCGAGATACCCGATCCGCGCGCGAGGATGGTGAAGTACGTCCGCGAGTTCGCCAGGCGGATGTCGCCCAGCACGTCGCCGTTCAGGGTCTGGGCCTCGGTGGCATAGGCCAGGCGGAAGCGCCACTTGCTCGAGTACGGCACCTTGCGGAAGCCATAGCGAAAGAAACTGGCACTGCCGCCGAACAGCACACCGATGTCGGGGCCGCCGGCGACCAGGCCGGCGTACGCGTTCCGCGTGCCCCAGTCGCGAGGACCCACGATGCCGGGTTCCGGCTTGGGCCATGGCTTCGTGTCGACACCGTGGCCGACCGTGGTGCTCGCTCCGCTCTCGTCGTAGAAGTGGACCTTGCCGTGCTTGCCCGGATCGTCGAACACGTCCTCCCCGTTGCCGCCGATAGCGCGAACCGTGATCGGCATCGGCCCCTTGCCCTCGAAGACGGCGCGGTCGTTGTCGCCATGGAGGTAGAGTCTGATGTCGCTCGTCTCGCCGGTCGCGAACGTGCGATCGATATAGGGCGGGGCACCCGATGCGCGCGCCGCTTCGCTGAACACCTTCACCTGCACATGCTCTCCATCGACGCGAATCACGGCCGCGCTGTCGGCGTGATCGGTGGTGTGGAGGTCCACCTGCCCGGCGAGCAGCCGGTAGTAACGCTCCGCCTCGTGGGGCAACTGGTCGCGGCGCTGCACCAGCGCGGCGCGCAGCACCGGGCCATTGATCGCCAGGTACTCCGCTGGCATGCTGGCCACGGCGGAATCGATCGCCTGGTCCGTGAGGAGGGTGACGAGTTCAGCCGCCAGCGAGTCCCAGGTGGGCCGGGAGAGCGAGGTAAGAAAGCGGCGGTCGAGGTCCCGGCCGTTCCAGGTGGCGCCGACGGGGGTGCCGTACTTCGGGCCGAACTTGACTAGTTGCGGAAATGTCTGCCGCGCAAACCCGGGAAGGAGCCCGTCGAACAGGACAAAGGCCTGGTCGCGATCCCGCGGGATCGGCACCCAGAGGAAGCGATCGCCATCCTTCACCTTCGCCCAGCGCCACTGGTCACGGTGGCGGTCCCAGTCGCCCATGAACACATCGAGGAGCCGCGCGCGGAGGAACTGCTCCGAATCGACGTAGTTCCCCGGCTTCTTCTCGATGATGTCGTAGAGCTCGTCGGTGCTCACGATCTCCAGCGCCCCGGCGAACGCGAGCGACGGATCCTTGTTCTCGTCGGGTCGCTCCTCGATGAAGCCGAGCACGCCGGCAAACTCGGTGCGGAACTCGCCCAGACGGGCATCGTCGGGCAGGTAGACGAGTTTCGGGTCGCTGTGCAGGACGCCCGCGGCCTGGGCCAGCGGGGCGGCCACGGCGGCACCCGCCGGGTGGGCGGCGCTGATCTGGTCCTGGGCGATCTTCGCGGCGAGCGTCCGCCGGAGGTCGGGCGGCAGGATCTTCGAGGCATCCTTGTTGACGGAGCGAAAGGCGTACTGGCGCCCGTCCATGCCGACGAACCGCAGTGACTGCGTCTGGAGCCCGCCGCCCTGCTTGACCGGCTGCAGCCCGCCGGCGAACGTGCCGAGATCGAGGACCTCCACCCGTATCGGCGTGGTCCAGAGCTTCCGGTAGTGATCGCCGAAGAGCCAGCGATGCACTCCGCTGGCGCCGTAATTCGGACCAGCCACCACGGTGGTGCTCTCGGGAGCGGCGCGGGAGGCCTGGGTCTCCTGTCCGCACGCCGGTTCCGCGGCGATGAGCTGGCCGAGCATCACGACGAAAGCGGGCAGCGACGGAGTCACCGCGGGCCTCAGTCTGGACATGCTCCCTCCTTGTGTGCCGGGAACACCGTGCCGCAATATTGAACCGGACCACGAATTGCGTCACCCTCTGCGGAAGTGCCGACTGTGCCAGGAACCTCCGTCGCCGAGCTGCCCGAGCTTACGCCGAACATGCGCCGCTGGCGCTGGCTGTTCGACCGGCCGCTCCTGTTCCTTGCCCTGTACTACGGCCTGATCGCGTCACTTGCGCTGGCCAGCTATGCCTGGATCGGGGAGATGCCCGGCGCCAGCCTCCCGGGTTCGCTCGGTGGAGTCGCCGACGCGGGAGAGCCGGTGCTGGCCCCGCCCTTCGGCCTGCTCGGGCTCGCGGCCGCCATCGCCATGGTGGTGGCCGTCCTGCTGATGTTCCCGGTCGCAGTCATCTACGTGCAGACCCAGCCGAAGCCCGGGGATCTCGACGCGTCGATTACCCAGACCTTCATCATGCTGCCGCTGGTCGTGGCCGGCGTGGTGATCCTCGTAAAGTCGAGCCTGGCCCTCGCCTTCAGCCTGGCGGGGATCATGGCGGCGGTGAGCTTCCGCAACCGGCTCCGCGATCCCAAGGACGCTGTCTACATCTTCCTGGCGAGCGCGGTCGGCATCGCCGTCGGCGTGCGCGCGTTCGACGTGGCCTTCGCGCTCTCGCTGCTCTTCAACCTCGCCGTCCTGTGGCTCTGGGCGACCGACTTCGGTGGCCGGGCCTTCGTGTTCGCCGGACCGCTCGCCCGGGTGCGGGCCCGCCGCGCCGCGATTGCCGACGCGATGAGCGGGCTGCATCCCGGTACGCTGCCGCCCCTGACCGACGAGTATATCGCTTCACCGGCCGACCATGCTCCTGATGCCGCGGCGATGGAGGAGAATGGCCGTCCAACCGCTCGACGGCCGCGGTACGTCCTGACGATACGCGCGCCCCATGGCGCGCTCGAGAACCGCGATGCCGTCGAGCAGGTGCTGGAGCAGCTGGTGCGCCGCTGGAAACGCACATCCAGGCAGAAGGGTTCGAGGACGACGGAGCCGCTGGAGTACGAAATCCAGCTCCGTCGCAAGGTGACCCTGCAGGATGTGGTCGCAGCCCTGCGGACGCCGCTGCCGGAAGTCGCCATTGAAGTGCGCCGCTATCACTCCGGCCAGACGCTCGACGGGCTTCCGGGCTTATCGTAGCGCGGGCTGACTTCTCCGGCTAGAACCCCGGTGCTAGGGGTGGCAGCGGTAGACCGCCAGGGTCGCCGTGCCGTGGCCGCCCTCATCAGAGACATACAGGTCGCCGCTGGCGGCGATGGCAAGTCCCTCCGGTTGTGCGTGCCGGGGGGAGAGCCGCAGATATCCGCTCACCGTGCCTAAAGGACCGACGTCGAGCAGGGCGGGCGGGCTCGAGGAGAGCATCAGGAGATGATTGCTTCCCGGCGCGACTTCTATGGCACTGGGACGGAGCCGCGGCGCCCCCGCGCCCTTCAGGTTCGTCGCCGTGACGCGCACGATCGCGGGAATCGCCAGCTCGCCGGCGGCGGCGTTCCAGCGGTAGATCACGAGTCCGCCGCCATCCTTCGGAACGATCTTGCAGGGAAGGAGCAGCACGCCGGCCCGTTCATCGGCCGCAAGCCCCTCGAGTTCGCAGCGCTTGCCCAGCCCGGTGTTGCGCAGGACGAACGCGACGGGGGCGTTGCTGGCGGTGGCCTTCAATCCATAGAGCCTGCCCGAACTGGTCATGAGCCAGATCGTGTCGCCCAGGACCGCAATGCCCTCGAAATCGTCCCGGATCGGACCGCGGAGTGTCGCGAAGACCTCGACGGCACCGGTGGTGAGGTTGATCGAGTAGACGCGACCGAGCTCGTCATCGTGCGCGAGCAGCATTCCGCGGGACAGCGCCAGGCCGGAGATCTCCCGCAGCGCCGCGGGCAGCGCTCGTATCGTGTCCGGTTGCGCGCGGTAGTGGCAGCGGGTCAGCAGCGCCACATCGTCCTGCCACGGTGCGGTTATTGGCAACGCGAGCACGGCGGCCAGCGCGCCGAGGGCCCACGAAGGCATGCGCACCGGCATCAGTGAATGCGCGCCACGGCGAATAGTGGTGCGCACAGGGTATGTGACGTGAGACGGACATGGGGGCTCCTCTGGCTTGGCCGACGGGAATCTATCGCCTGCAGCGCCGTTGTATCTTTCCGCCACCGGTCCGGCCGGCCAGGTCGGGACCCTCATCCCTCCTTCCGGAGCCCGGCCCATGTTCCTCCGCGTCAGTCTCGTCGCCGCGACGTTTCTGGCTGTTGCCACACCCCAGCGGGGCGCGGCGCAACAGCCCGACAACAAGTGGAAGTTCACCCTCGTGCCGTACTTCGTGTTCCCGCACATGAACGGCACCGTGGGCATCGGGCCGGTGCAAACGGACATCGACGCCAGCCCCGGCGACATCTTCAGCAATCTGCAGTTCGGTGCGATGCTGGGCGCCGAGGCAGGGAACAACGAGTGGGCCATCGGCTTCGACGGCCTCTACATGGACCTGGGCAAGGACGGCGAGGAAGCTGCGTTTCAGTACGACGGCTATCAGGCGGGGCTCGAACTGACCGTGTTCCGGAAGCTGACGCCGTTCTTCGAGGTGCTTGCGGGCGGGCGGGTCAACTTGCTGGGTGGGAGCGTCACCTCGCCCGGGGGTATCGAGCTGGCCGAAGCCGACAAGGCCTGGTTCGATCCGTTTCTCGGCGCCCGGTTCATCGTGCCGAACACCGGCAAGTGGAAGTTCATGCTGCGGGGCGACGTTGGCGGGTTCGGCGTCGGGTCACAATTCGCCTGGCAGGTACGTCCGACCGTGGCCTACAGTGTGTCAAAGCACTGGGAGTTCGGGGTGGCGTACTGGGCGCTCGGAATGGACTACGTCACGGGCGAGATCGGGGGCCGGAATTACTTCAAGTACGACGTGACGACGTTCGGTCCGGAGATCGGTGTCGGATACACGTTCTAGCGGCGCCACAAAGGAGGATGCCGCCCGGCAATCTTTCGCCAGGCGGCATTGTCATCTTCGTGCTGGTGCCGAGCCGGCGCTCACGCCAGCTGCAAGTCGGCCTCGTGCAGGTGATCCGCCGCAACGTCGAGGGTGCTGCACCATGTTTCCAGCGCGTCCACCAGCTCTTCCGCGGTGGCGCTGAATTCCGCCGCCTTCTGGTGGAATGTGGCAAGCCGCGCGAGGCGCTCACCCTGTGTCTCGACCAGGTCGCCCGCGGCCCGGAGTTCGTTGCGCTTCGCGGGCTGGAGCAACGGCACCAGGCTGGTGGCCGCCTCCCGCTCGGCGCGGAAGCGCGGAGTCAGTCGTTCCCTGAGATAGGTCACGGCCCTGGCCCGGTCCCACACGCTCGCGTCCGGGCTGCACGCCGGCAGGAAGGCCTTTCGTACCTCGTGGATCCACAGAGTGTGCATCACCGGCAGGGCAGTCATGGCGTCCCCCACGATCCGGAGGCATTGTCATGCCGGCGCAGGAAGTGGTACGCGGGGCAGAAACCGGTGATACCGGTTCCGATGGGCACGAGCCCGATCATTGTGAGGTACCGCCAGGGCGCGGGCAGCGCGCCGTACAGGCCAAGCAGTAACACGCCGAGTATGATCCTGATGACTCGCTCCGGCATCCGCATGTTGGCTGGCATTTCCCCTCCAGGGACAGTCAGGCAGTTCCATCTTACCGACTGGAGTGTGAAGCCCGGGTGGAAGCATGGTGAAGGGGACCACGATTAACCGGGGAGCGCGGTGAGCCTCGAACTCGGACTCGACGTGGCGGGGGACCTGGGCGTGGCCGCCCTGGCCGGTCTTGCCGTGGGCATCGAACGGCAATGGTCGGGACACGCCTCCGGTCCGAACGCCCGGTTCGCAGGTGCCCGCACCTTTCTCCTGCTCGGATTGCTCGGCGGACTCGCCGGCTGGCTGCTCCGGGGTGGGTTGCCGGCGCCGGCGATCCTGCTGCTCGCCGCTGCGGCCTCGCTGACAGTGGCGGCCTACGTGATGGCGACACGGCGGGAGGCTGCCGACCTGGATGGTACCACGGAGGTTGCGGCCCTCGTCGTGCTCGGGCTGGGCACCGTGGCGGGACTGGGATTTCCTCTCCTCACCAGTGCAGCGATCTCCGTGACGGTGCTCGTGCTGGTGCAGAAGGGCCGGATCCACGAGTTCATCGGCCGGATCGGCCAGCGGGAACTCGAGGCGGCGCTCCAGTTCGCCGTGTTGGCGCTCGTGATCCTGCCGCTCCTGCCCGACGGACCCTACGGTCCCTTCGACAGTATCCGTCCCCGGACGCTCTGGACAGTCGTACTGCTCTTCTCGGCGCTCAACTTCGTGGGATACGCGGCGCGGCGCGCCCTCGGAGGGGGAAGGGGATACGGTGTCACCGGGCTGCTGGGCGGGCTCCTGTCCTCCACGGCCGTGACGCTCAGCTTTTCCCGCCAGAGCCGGGAGGAACCGGGGATGGGCGCGGCGCTGGCATCGGGGGTGCTCGGCGCCTGCACGGTGCTGCTGCCGCGGGTGCTGCTGATCAGCGCCATCCTCAATCCACCGGTGGCCTTGGCACTACTGCCCTACCTGGTTCCTCCACTGGTGGTCGGCGCCGGGTTCGTGCTGCATGCCCTGCTGCGGCCGGCGTCACCCGGCGAACAGGCGGCCACGAAAGAGGCGCCAAGCCCGCTCGGTCTCTGGTCGGCAATCAAGATGGCCATTGCCTTCCAGGCCGTGCTCCTCGCCATCCCGCTGGCACGCGAACTCTGGAGCGATCCCGGGGTGCTGGCGTCGGCAGCCGTCCTGGGCTTCACGGACGTGGACGCGCTTACCTATACCATGGCCCGGCTCGCCGCGGTGCCCGACTCGATCGCGCTCGGTGCTCAGGCGATTGCGGTGGGGGTCCTGTCCAACACCTTCCTCAAGCTGATCATCGCTCTTGTGGTCGGCGCGAACGGATTCAGGCGCCGGGCTGCCATCGGACTCGTGGCGCTCGCCGCGGCGAGCGGCGTGGGCCTCGCGATCGGGGCTCGCTAGGGTCAGGCCCCGTCGACGATGTCCACGTCGGCAGGCGCCACCACGATATCCCCGTGTCCCTCCACCTCTACCGTGATCCGGTCACGCAGCGGGTCGGAGCGTAGCCGCTGAATCCTGCTCACCTCCACGATGGTGCCGGTCTTGCCGCTCACACGCGGTACGCCGGTCTTGACGATGCGGACGGTGGTTCCCGGGATACAGCGATCGATGTGCGCCATGGAGCCCTCCCGTAGGGGTGGCGGGGGCAAAGTCGGCTTGCGTGCGTGTCAGTCATATGATACCGTCTCAAGCGTCAAGTCAACCTGACGCTCGAAGGGCGCAGCTCAGCCGTCCACCGTCAAGACTGGCACCTTGAGCGAGGTACCCATCCAGGCAATGTCGTCGATCTTGACCGCCGCTTCGGATATCGCCCTCGTGCTGGACAGTGCCGGAGTGGTCCGGGACGTCACGCTCGGGCCGTCCGACCAGCCCCTCGAGGAATCGAAGGCATGGCTCGGTCACGGCTGGATCGACACCGTCACCGTCGAGTCGCGCGCCGGGATCACCGAAATGCTTGCCGAGGCGGCCGCTCAGGGCGTCTCGCGCCAGCGCCAGGTGAACCACGTGTCACCCGGTCGTGGCGACATCCCCGTCGTCTACACAGTGGTGCGGATGGATGGGACGCCCGGCAACGTGGTGGCGATCGGCCACGACTTGCGCGCGATCTCCGCGCTGCAGCAGCGCCTCGTGGAGGCGCAGCAATCGCTCGAGCGCGACTACTGGCGCATGCGCCACATCGAGACGCGCTATCGGCTGCTGTTCCAGTTATCCACCGAGGCGGTGCTGCTGATCGACGCGGGCACGCAGAAGGTGATCGAGGCGAACCCGGCGGCGGCGCAGTTGTTCGACCAGCCAATGAAGCGGCTGGTCGGGCGCACTTTCCCCTTCGACATGGAATCGTCGAGCGAGCCGGCCGTGGCCGAGCAGCTGGCGACGGTACGCGCCCACGGGCAGGCGGATGACCGCGTGATTCGCCTCGCGAACTCGGGGCATGGCGTCACGCTCTCGTTGTCGCTTGTTCGGCAGGATACGTCGATGCTGTTCCTTGTGCGGTTGCTGCCGGTCATCGACCCGGCAGGGCCGAATGCCGGTCCCGCGTCGGCCGGCGCAGCGTTCAAGCTGCTCGAGTCGATGCCCGATGGCTTTGTCATTGGTGACGCCGACGGTCATGTACTGATGGCCAACCGCGCTTTCCTCGACATGGTGGAGTTGCCGACGCTGGAACAGGCACGCGGGCGGCTGCTCGGCCGGTGGGTCGGGCGCCCGGGCGCGGACATCGGCCGCCTGCTCACCACGCTTCGGGAGCATGGAGTGGTCCGGCTTTTTGGTACGGCGCTGCGCGGGGACCTCGGATCGTCGAGCGAAGTCGAGATTTCGAGCGCCGCCCTGCTGGAAGGTGCGGAAATGCGCGTCGGCTTCCTGATCCGCGATGTTGGTCGGCGGCTGGGGCCGAGTCCACGGGACGCGCGTGACCTGAGCCAGGCGGTGGTACAGCTCACATCGCTTGTCGGTCGCGTGTCGCTCAAGAACCTGGTCCGCGACACGACCGATCTGGTGGAGCGGCACTTCATCGAGGCTGCGCTCGCAAGCACTGATGACAACCGGACGTCGGCCGCCCAGGTGCTGGGTGTGAGCCGTCAGAGCCTGTACATGAAGCTCAAGCGGTATGGCTTGGGCGCCGATGCCGAGGCGCTGGCGTCGGATGGAGGGAGCCCAGGGGGCAACCATCAGGGCAATGCGGCTGACACGAGCCTGACCGACACGACGCGATAGGCGGGCCGGTAGGCCACGTCGAACGCGTCGCTGTGCTGCATAGCAGGGTAACCCGCCGCCGCCGCTCCCCGGAACAGCCGGTCCACACTATCCGCACTCCAGGCGGTCTCGTGCCTCGCCACCAGCCACCGCACCACGTCGAGGGCACACGCAAGCTGGGCGGTGTCCCTTGCCGCTACCTGCGCCGTGCGCACGAACGCATTCAGTAGCGAGTCGGGCGAGCCGCCCGCGGCGAGGAACGGCCGCAGGTGAACCCGGACGAAGCGCTCTCCCGTCCCCAGCGTGTCGACCATCGGCTCCACCGGGCCCGCCGGCAACTCCGCGATCTCGCGCGCGAGCCATTGCTCCGCCATCTCGCGCGAGGGCACCGCGTGCTCGCTGCCGAGCGTCGCCTGGTGGAGGAGCTTGTAGGCGTCGGCAGGCTGCATCGCCGGATAACGTGCCAGGTGCGCGCGGATGAGCGCGGCCCATGCGGCATCCTCGGTGCATGGTGCCGCGGGTGCCGGCCGCGCCGGGATGAGCAGGATGGCGCCCGAGACGAGCAGGGCCAGGGCGAGGTTCACGAGGGTCCCAAGGGTCGGGGAACGAGGCCGGACGGGGTCCCGAAGCACAGCGCAACTGGTATATTGCGGCTCTTGCGGTGCTCCGGCGTTGCTGACGAAGTAATTCCAATTTACGAGGCTACCATGCGACTGACCCGAAAGGCAGCATTGCTTGGCGCTGCGTTTGCGCTCATCTCGGTGTTCACCCTCGCCGCCTGCAGCGACAGCTCGGGTCCGGCCGCCGTCGACCTGAGCGGCAGCTATGATGTTACCGCCTTCTGGACCGGGGCACCGTCCGATACGCCGGTGCTCGCTCCTATCAGCGGCACCGCCACGCTGACGTCGAGCACGTACCTTATCGACATTCCGGGCATTGCCACGAGCGAGGGCGACTACCGTGCGTTCGACAACGGGACCTTCAGCCAGGATGGCACCGTGACCCTGCCGGGGCTGCCCGCGTTCCCTACCCAGTGTACCGGAACGTACACGATCGTGAACAGCGTCCTCACAATCGATACCACGTGCACCGGCGTTCGCTCGGTCACGCAGCTCGAGCCGGTCTGACGCTGCCTCATTTCGCCCGGTACCTTGGCCTCGTCGTGCTGGCCGTGGGCGCTGCGGCGCTCACGGCCAGCGCGGCGAGTGCCCAGGCAGGCAGCGGCACTGGCACCGTCAATGGCACGATCCGCGACGCCGAGACCGGCGTCCCCGTCGAGGGGGCGTCGGTGCAGGTTCGTGGCACGCTCCTCAGCACCGTCACCAATGGCCAGGGGCAGTTCACGATCTCGGGCGTCCCGACCACGCCTCATACCATCCGCTTCATCGCGATCGGCTATGCGGCCGACAGCGTGCCCGGGTTCACCCTGCAGCCCGGGGAAACCCGAACGCTCGCCCTGACGATGCACCGCACGCCGCTCGACCTGCAGGAGATCATCGTCACCGCGAGCCGCATGTCGGAGCGCCGGGCCGAGACGCCGGCCAGCGTGGCGGTCCTGCCATTCAGCGAGGTTCTCGCACGCAACGTCACGACCATCAACAAGGCGCTGGAGTTCGTGCCCGGGGTGACGTTCAACGGGCCGGACCAGATGGACATCCGTGGCTCCACCGGCTTCGCGCGCGGTGTCGGCAGCAGGGTCCTCATGCTGCTCGACGGGCACCCGGCGCTGAGCGCCGACGGCGGCGAGATCAATTTCCGGGCGCTGCCGGTGATCGACCTGGCCCGCACCGAGGTGGTGAAGGGCGCCTATTCCGCCCTGTACGGGAGCAACGCGCTGGGAGGGGTGGTCAACCTCATCACCACGCCGGTGGACGACCGGCCCACGACGGCGGCGCGCGCTCACTTCGATGCGTATGACGTGCCGTCGAATTACCGCTGGAACGACGGGTTGCTCAACTCGCAGGGACTGGAACTGCAGCATGCGCGGCGGCTCGGCCCCATGGGGGCTCGCGCGTTCGTGGGGTACCAGGGCACCGACGGCTATACCCAGAACGGGCAGAATCACATCTGGATGGCGCGGGTCAAGTTCCAGGCGCTGCCGACGGCCACGCACCAGTGGGATGCGTTCGCGCTCTACACCAACGAGAAGTCCCAGGAATTCCTCACCTGGCGCGCAGACAGCCTGCCGTTCGAGGTCTCCCCGCAGTTCCTCGGCGACGATGCCCGGGACCAGGTGTTCCTCTCCGGTGCCACGGTGGCCGCGATCGCCACGGCGAAGACCTTGTTGAGGGTGAGTCCGTTCCTCACCTGGAATTCATCCCAGAACGAGTTCACCGCGAACCAGGACCATCACGCGGCGATCAAGCCGGGCATCAATGCGGCGCTCACACGTTCGCTCAGCGACAGGAACACCCTCACGCTGGGCGCTGATGCCGCCTACACGTGGGTCAGCTCGAACTTCATCGGCTCGCCGCAGCTGGTGGATGCCGCGGTCTTCATGCAGGATGAGGCCCGGCTGGGCGCCAATCTGAAGGGTGAGGCCGGCTTCCGGGCCGATTACCACGACGCGACCACGTCGCAGACGGAATTCGTGGTGAGCCCCAAGATCGGCGTCTCGCTGCGGCTCTCGAACTCGGTCACGATGCGGAGCTCGATCGGCGCAGGGTACCGCGCGCCGAGCGCGATCGAGCAGTTCGTGAACACCTTCCAGTTCGGCTTCCAGGTGCTGCCCAATCCGCTGCTGCGGGGCGAGCGCTCCTGGTCCGCCGAGGTGGGGACGAGTGCGGTGCTCTGGAACCGGCTCCAGGTCGACGCGGCGGTGTTCGGCAGCCGCTACTCCAACCTCATCGGTCCGGCCGCGATGCCAGGAAGCTCGCCCCTCACCTTCCAGTTCCAGAACATCGCCAACGCCCGCGTGCTGGGGCTCGACCTCGGCGCCAATGCCACGGTCGACGCCCGCTGGCTGATCCTCGCTGCCACGTTCCTGTACCTGGACAGCAAGGACCTCGACACCGGCCAGCCGCTGCCTTACCGGTCACAGTTCAACGTCACGGGCACGGTGACCACGTTGCACGGCCACGCCGGTGTCGATGTGCGCTATCGTTCGGCAGTGGAGGAGGTGCTGGCGTATCCGCTCGACCCGCGGCAGAACATCGTGGTGTTCGACCTGCGGCTGGATTACCGGCTGGTGGGCGTGCTGTGGCAGTTGAAGGTGTCGAACCTGTTCAACTCGTTCTATACCGACGTGCTGGAGCGGAACCCGGGAGCACCGAGGATGATCGGGCTCACCGCGGTGTACGGATTGTAGCGCTAGAGAATCCTCAGCCCGAAGGCGCTGGTCACCAGGCCCACGCACAGGTCCGCAGTACGGTTCATCGAGTCCAGTACCGGGTTGATCTCCACGATATCCATCGACACCAGCTTGCCCGCATCGGCCACCATTTCCATGGCGAGATGCGCCTCACGGTACGTGGCGCCGCCGCGCACGGGCGTACCGACGCCGGGGGCCTGCGCCGGGTCGACCCAGTCGGCGTCGCACGACAGGTGAAAGCCGGCGGTGCCCGTCGTGGCGATGTCGATGGCCTCGCGCATGACGTCCTTGAGCCCGCGCTCGTCGACATCCCGCATGGTGAAGACCTTCACTCCGAAGTGCCGGATGTTCTCCCGCTCGGCGGGGTCCAGGTCACGCACACCGACCAGCACGGTGTGCTGCGGCAGGACCGCCGGGGCTGGATGGGCCAGGTTGACCATCGCGGGATCTCCGTACCCGACGAGGTGCGCCACCGGCATGCCATGCACGTTGCCGGTCTCGGACGACTGCGGGGTGTTGAGGTCGCCATGGGCGTCGAGCCAGATGAGCCCGATGCGTTGCTTCCGCTCGGCGAACGCCGTGGCAACGCCGGCCACCGAGCCGGCCCCAAGCGAGTGATCGCCGCCGAGCACCAGTGGAGCGAAACCGTCGCGCACGGCGGTGGCGGTCCGCTCGCTCAGGACGCGGCATATCTCGGTGATGGCGGGGAGCAGGTCGAGCGCGCTCCGAATGTCGGGCAGGGCCTCGCGTTCCGGCACGCGGATGTTCCCCGTATCCTCCACCTCGTGCCCCAGTGCCTCGAGCCGGGCCTCGAGCTGCGCGATGCGCAGCGCCGAGGGACCCATGTCCACGCCGCGGCGGCTGGCCCCGAGATCGAGTGGAACACCGATGATGCGGATGCGACCCATGCAAGGCTCCAGGTTGGCGGGCACGTCGATTCGGGGTGGATTATAGCGTATTCTTCCCGGCAACCATGACCCTTGACGGCCTGCTCCAGACCCTCGCGCACCTCTCGACCCATGTCATTGCGGTGCTGGGAGTGCTTGTCGCGCTGGGCACCACGGCGCACATCGTCCTCTATAAGAGCGACGTGCGCGCGGCGATCGGATGGTCGGGCCTGGTATGGCTGGCGCCCTTTGTCGGAGCGCTGCTCTACTGGATGCTCGGCATCAACCGGATCCGGCGCAGGGCGGGGCGCATGCGGCGCGGCATCGCGCTGGCACAGGACTTCACGCAGGAGATCGCGCTCAAGCAGGAGGAGGCGACCTTCCTCCCCTCCGCGATGCCGAGCCGGTTCGGCGCGCTCGCGACGGCGGTGGGTGCAACCTCGGGGCAGGCACTGGTGCCGGGCAACACCGTCGAGCCCCTCATCGACGGCGACCAGGCGTATCCCGCGATGATCGCCGCGATCGATGCTGCGAGCCGCACGATCGGGATGAGCAGCTACATCTTCGACAACGACCGGGCCGGGGCGATGTTCAGCGAGGCCCTGGCGCGTGCCGTGACGCGCGGTGTCACGGTCCGGGTGCTCATCGACGCGGTGGGGGCGCGCTACAGCAAACCGCCCATTACCGGCGTGCTCTCCGCGCGCGGCGTCACGAACGCCCGCTTCCTGCCACGCATCTTTCCCCTCGCCAGCCCGTACTTCAACCTGCGCAGTCACCGGAAGATCCTGGTGATCGACGGGCGGATCGGTTTTGTGGGCGGGATGAACGTGCGTGAGGGGTGCCTGCTCCACCTGCCGTCGAAGGACCCGACGCAGGACATCCACGCCCGGTTTACCGGTCCGGTCGTGCGGCAGTTCACGGAGACCTTTGCGTTCGACTGGCACTTTACCACGAAAGAGGTGCTGGAGGGCCCGGGATGGTATCCCGCGCTCGAACCCACGGGGCCCGTGGTGGCGCGGGGGATCCCCGACGGGCCCGACGAGGACTTCGAGACACTGCACGACACCATTCTCAGTGCGCTCTCCGTGGCGCATCAGTCCGTGCAGATCGTCACGCCGTACTTCCTGCCCGACGAGCCCCTGATCGACGCGCTCCGGGTGGCCGCCATGCGCGGGGTGCGCGTCGATGTCGTCCTTCCGGAGAAGAACAACCTCACGGTCGTGGCGTGGGCGGCGATTGCGCAGCTGTGGCACGTGCTGCGGTGGGGCGTGCGCGTGTACCTGTCCAGGCCGCCGTTCGATCACTCCAAGATCATGGTGGTCGACGGCACCTGGTCGATGCTCGGCTCGGCCAACTGGGACCCGCGCAGCCTGCGCCTCAACTTCGAGTACAACGTCGAGTGCTATGATGCCGCGCTGGCACAGGTGCTGTCGGAGGTGGTCCGGCGCAAGATCGCGACGGGCCGTCCGTACACACCGGCGGACTGGCAGGGCCAGAACCTGTTCCAGCGGTTGCGGGGCGGGGTAGCGAGGCTGGGACAGCCATACCTGTGAGACGTGAACGGTGAACGCAAGGGTGAGCGGGACCCGCGTTGCTCTTTTCCCGTTCACCGTTCACTGTTCACCGTTCACGCGGTCGATGACAAGCCGAAAGGACGGCAAGATGCCGGAAGAAACTCCGCCCCCCGAATGGCGCGCGCGCGTCGAGAAGATCATCCAGGACCTGCAGCCCGAGATCGACGAACTCAAGGTGAAGCTGCACCTCGCCAGGGCCGACGCGAAGGATGAATGGGCAAAGTGGGAAAAGAAGATGGCCGAGTACCGGGTGAAGGCGGATCGCACCGGTGACGAGGCCGGGGACATCCTGGAGGAGAAGGCGAAGGTGATCGCCGCCGAACTGCGGGACGGAATCGAGCGGCTGCGGAAGCTGGTCTAGGACTTCTTGTCCCGTCCGCGCTGGCGGACGGCTTCGCGCAGCAGGAACTCGATCTGGCCGTTCAGGCTGCGGAGCTCGTCGTCAGCCCAGCGCTGGACCGCGTCCAGGAGGTCGCGGTCCACGCGAAGCAGGAAGGGTCTGCGCTCCGCCACGACTAGGTGTACAGCGTACCGGTGTTGAGCACCGGCTGGGCGGCGCGCTCACCGCAGAGGACCACCAGCAGGTTGCTCACCATGGCCGCCTTGCGCTCCTCGTCCAGGTGTACCACGCCCTTCTGTGCGAGCAGCTCCAGCGCGTTCTCCACCATGCTCACCGCGCCCTCCACGATCTTCGACCGCGCCGCGATGATGGCGCTCGCCTGCTGCCGCTGGAGCATGGCGGAGGCGATCTCGGGCGAGTAGGCCAGGTGGCTGATGCGGGACTCGGTCACTTCGACCCCCGCCTTGCCCAGCCGGTCGTGTAGGGCCTCGAGCAGGGCCTTCGACACCTCCGCGGTGTGCGTGCTCAGGGCCACCGCACCCGCCTCGTGCGCGTCGTAGGGGTAGCTCTGCGCCAGCCCGCGCAGCGCCGACTCACTCTGCATCCGCACGTATTCCTCGTAGTTGTCCACCTCGAACATCGCCTCGGCGGTCTCGACCACCTTCCACACCACGATCGCCGCGATCTCGATCGGGTTGGAATGCGCGTCGTTCACCTTGAGTTTGGCCGTCTCGAAGTTCCGCACGCGCAGCGAGATTCGCCGCTTCACCGCGAAGGGATTGGCGAACCAGAAGCCGGCCTCCTTGACGGTGCCGATGTACTTGCCGAACAGCGTGAGCACCCGCGCGTCGTTCGGGTTGACCACGAAGACGCCCGGGAGACAGGTGAAGGCAATTGCCAGGAGCACGATCCAGGCGATTGCTTGCCCCGGTGTGCCCTCCTGCACTGCGCCCAGCAGCTTCACGCCGGCGAGGGCGGCCAGCGCGAGGATGACGATCAGGGCGACGAAGCCATTGGCGGTGCGAAGCGGGCGTTCACGGACCATCTTGGACTCCAGCTAGGGTGATACCGATATGATATCACTATGCTAGCAGAAGTCAAGGATGCCCGAAACGACAACGGCGCGAAGGGTCACCCCTTCACGCCGTTGTTCATCCGCTATCGGTTTCTCCGCCCCCTGGTGCTACCGGTTCCGCTCGTACGACAGATTCCTAGGCGAGAACCGCCACTCGAACTTGCGCTGCGCCGGCGTTCCGGTGTTGCGGTCCGCGCGGGCGTTCACCAGCGTGGCCATGACCTTGACGCTCGAAAGGTCGTCGTAGTCGTTCGTCGCGTCGCCGTCCGTCGGATCGGCCACCCGGGCCGAGTCGCCATCCTCGAAGAAGAGCCACACATTCCAGTTGAGCACGTTCTCGGCGACGACCTCGCCGACGGGCGCGCCGCCGGTGGTCAGTCCCGTGCTGCGAATGATCCGGTACTGCGCGTCCCGGTAGTACATCACCGGGGTGATCTTCTGGAACGTGGTGGCGGCTGGAAGGAGCTGCAGGTTCTGCGCGCTCGAGATCGGCCGCGCCCAGCCTGCCGGGTGCAGGAAGAGCGTGTCGCCGGCCGAGAACGTGATCTGGTAGCGTCCGCTGCCCATGTTGCGCTTCTGGGTGACGTTGAGGAAGCGCCGCTCGCTGTTCACGTTCATCTGGATCATGTTGCCGACGCCGAACTGCAGCGTGTCGCCAGTGACCCCGACCTTGACGTCGACGCAATAGGTGCCGCAGCTCCCCAGGCCCGGGGTCGCCGGCGTGGCCGTGCCGGTCGGCATGCTGTAAACCGGCGCGATCCCCGGCGCCGCAGACGCCGCGGGCGGTGCTGGCACGGTGTCGTACGGCACGCTCACGATCACCAGGGTGTCGCCACGCGCCAGCAGAGTGCCGAACCGCGTCTGGCTCCGGATCGCCACGCCGGCGCTGGCCGCGTCCCGCTCGAGCGATGAGCCGATGAACCGGCCGGTGCGGAACACGTCCTCGCGCAGGTTCGTGCTCTCCACGCCGCGGAAGGTGGTGATGGTGAATGACATGGCGGCGCCCATCACGATCACGCCCACGACCATCGCGATCATGATCTCGATCAGGGTCATGCCGCGCCGATCCTGCAGTCGGTTCGTAGTCATGGTCAGGTCACCGCGCCGGTGTAGAGGTAGGTCACCAGCTCGACCGGCGTCGTCCCGCGCGGGTAGGTGACGCGGACCGTCACGCTGACGAGGTTGGTCCGCACCTGGGACACGATGACGACCCGGCGGTACTTGCCGCCGGTGATCGGCCGACCTTCCTCGTTCACGTCGGTGCCCGAGGCATCGTCATAGGTAGCGATGTCGGCGGCCGGCTGGGCCCGCAGGAATTCCATGCGCTGCCGCGCGATGTCGAGTGCTACCGTGCGAAGGCCAGCGCGCGTGTTCATGGCCATGGCCCCGCTCAGGGTCCGTGACAGTGCCAGCACGCCGACCGCCAGGATCACGACGGCGATCATCACTGAGATCAGCGTGAAGCCGCGTCTGTTCATTGCCATGTGCCCCCCCGATAGTTCCACACCCGCACCGAGCCGGCGCCGGTGACCGTGACGGCGGCGACCACGGACGGGTCGTCGCGATGCCGCAGGTAGATGACGCCTTGGGTCCCGAACGGCTGCGTCATGCCGTTGCCCCGGAAGTTGAGGCGACTGCTGGTGAAGGACGTCGGGTTGCCCGCGGGCCAGCCCGAGATGGCGGGCGCGCTGCCCCGGCCCAGCAGGACCTGCGGGTCCAGCGCGCGCTGGCCGAAGCCGCGCATGGAATCCGCCTCCGCCGAGATCTCGTTGATCACGGCGTCACCCTCGACGTCGCGGTAGCCGATCCACGCGGTAGTGCCGACCAGCGTGAGCCGTGTGGCGCGCTTGGAGCCGAGGGCGCGGGAGCGCACCAGCTCGATGTCGCGACTCAGCTGCCGCGCCGACTCCTGCACCATGCGTCGCGGCGATGCGCGCAGGCGGGGAACCACCATCGCCGCCATGATGCCGATCATGGTGATGACGATGAGCAGCTCCATCATCGTCATGCCCTGCCGGTCCGACCGGCCCCGCATCGCGGCGATCACTCGTACACCGGGCGATACGCCGTCTGCACCACGCTGCCCACCACCGGGGTGCCCGGGGGCAGGTTGGCAGGATCCTGGAACCGGGTGTCGAAGGCCCAGTCACGGGTGGGGACGCCGTAGTACACGCCGGCCCAGCCGCAGAAGTTGGTGGCCTTCTGGGCATACGCGATCGAGACGAGCGAGCCGCGGTAGAACGCCGTCCGGCCACCCCAGTCCTCGAGGAAGCGCGGGAAGTTCTCGAGCCCGCCCCCGTAGAAGTAGCTCTGGGAACCAGCGCCGGTGAAGTTGCAGCCGGCGGGCGTGGCCCCGGGGGTGACCCAGTCGAACGGCGTGCCACCATGACCGGCCAGGATGGCGGCATACACTGAGGTGTTGGCGGACGCCGCCGCCGGAGCGTACGTCCACCGGGTCACGCCGCCCGTGATGACGCCGACGCCGGCGGGACGGTTCAGGATGCCTGCCGTGGAGAAGCCAGGCGAAAGCCAGGTGAACGCGTCACCGATGACGGCCGACGGCTGCCAGTTGACGTTTGAGTTGTAGTTGCCCTGCACGTAGATCGGCAGGTTGCTGGCGATGGTGAACGGACGCCCCAGCAGGCCGGCGTTCACGATCTTGATGATCGGGTACGGGCGGAACGTGCATCCGGCGCCGGCCGGGCACCCGCGCTGGCTGATGTAGGTCTCGTTCAGCGCCGGGATGTTGCGTACGGTGATGTACATGATGGACGACTGGTTCGACGCATTCGCCGCCATCCAGGCGAAGAGCCGGGCATAGTCGATCGTGACCTCGTCGACGAACGTCTGCTCCCGGCTTTCCCACCACTTGTTGCTGTCGGCGACGAAGATCAGGTTGCACTCGGCGACGGTCGGGCTCGTGCGGCCCGCCGTGCGAACGTACTGGATATCGGTCGCGCCCACCGCGCTGCAGAGGGTGTTGTTGATCCGGCTGTAGTCGATGGACATGTAGAGGTCGGCCTTCCAGGCGAACTTGGCGTCGCGCTCGTCCGGCGTGTCCGCCATGTTGCGGTCGGCGATCAGCTCCTCCGGCGGTACCCCGACTGGCAGCGGCAGCCGCAGCGAGTCAGTGCCGTACGCGTTCGTCTTGAGCCGCCCGCTGAACCGGGTCTCGCTCCAGTTACGGAAGTTGGCCGCGAGCGGCAGGCCATCGGAGTCGTTGTTCACCTGGCGCGCGGTGGCGCCGGCGTCGTCGATGAACACCTGGTCGGTGCCACCGGGGTTCGCGCCATCCTTGCGGCGGAAGTAGAACCTGTTCGGCGTCGTCACGCTGTTGTGGAGGTAGAGGCCGCCGCCCGACCGGGCGAAGATGTTCCCGTTCGTGTGCACCCAGCCCTGCATGTCGAGGCGCTGGCCGTTGGTGATCTCGAGGTCCTTCTCGTAGAACACGCCGAACTGGAAAACCGGGATCGCGGCGGCCTTGACGGTCACCACCGCGCGGCTCGCGTTGCCGGTGCTGTCGGTGGCGCGGGTCGTGATGTCATAGTTCCGCACCAGCGCGTACAGGCCGGCGAACGGCCCGTCGTTCACCGTCTCCTGGCTGGCACCGCCGTTGGGCACCACGGTCATGGTCGGGATCGTGAACCCCGGGACCGTCGGCCGGGTCAGCGAGTCGAGTTCGCTCTGCGAGATGAACCCGTCGTCCACCATGCCCGAGAGCTGCTGCATGATGTCGTCGGACGCCGCCTCGGCCGCGTAGTTCGTCCGGGTATTCCGGTAGTCGTAGTTGGCCGTGCGGGTCGCCGTCGTCACGCCGCTGACGGCGAAGACGCAGAGCACCGCAAGCAGCAGCAGGACGAACAGTGTCGCTTCCAGTGCGAAGCCCTGCCGGTTGAACAACATCTTCTGTCGAGACATCCGATCCTCCTCGGGATAGCACGCCGAGCGCGTGCCTTCGCCCCCACCAGTGGCAAGACAGGCGCCAGCCGATGGAGGTCAGCCTTCAGTCATAAATGACAACGACTTAGCCAATTCGCCGTACTGCCGGAAGTGCAGTTCGTGCAACTTTGCGCATGCAGTGTATGCAACCTGTTGCGCCATGCAGCAGCAGCAGGGCAGGAACATGGCCTCGATATCTATCGCAACTTCCAGCAGGTCATTGCGATAGGCATACCGTAGGAACTGCCACTCATCCCGTTCAGGTGTCCGTCAATTTTTGTGACTTTCACCTTAGTGGCGAGGCGGACAGCACTTGGAAGCCGCGACGTGGTTTCCGGGGTCGCACTGGCCTGTCGATTGCCCCTTCGGACCCCCTCAGACCGCGCCAGCTGGCGCAGAACCGGGAGGTCGGATGCGTTGGTCTACCAGGGGTTTCGCCCTGCTCGTCCTGCTGGCGGTGCCGGCAGCGATGCGAGCGCAGGCGCCGTCGAAGGCCCCGGCCGAGGCGCCACCGATAACGGCCAAGGCGCCGAAGCTCTTCGCGGGGGTCGGCATCGGGCAGGGCTCCTTCCGGTTCTCCTGTCCGTCCATCTGCACCGGTGATCGCTATTGGGGGTGGAGCGGCAACGCTCGGGTGGGGGTCTCGTTCGGCAAGCTGTGGCTGATGGGATTGGAGGGCACGGGCTGGACGGACTCCCGGGCACCCGAGAATTCCCAGCCGGTCAAACAGACGATGTGGCTCGTGGGTCCCATAGCCTACTTCTATCCGACGCCCAAGCAGCGCCTCTATCTCAAGCTCAGTCTCGGCGTGATGCATTACTCGCAGCACAACCCGGACAATCCCGACAACGAGAACGACCAGTTCGAGTCGACGACGTTCGGGGCGTCGGCCGGGGTGGGCTACGACTTCCGCTTGGCGAAGCACGTCTTTCTCTCGCCCTTCTTCACGTTCGTCGGCTCGGCTGGCGGCGACGTGACCCAGGGCAACGGCAACACTGTGACCACCGATCCGAACTTCAGCCTGCTGCAGTTCGGGGTGAGCCTGCTCTTCCGCTAAGAGGTCCAGGGTCGAGAGTCGAGGGTTCAGAGTTGCTCCCCGCGAACTCTCGACTCTCGACTCCTGATTCTGAACCCCTGCCGTTTTCTGCCAGCACCTGCCGTTCCTGCAATGCAGTGTGCTGCATCCGCGGCGCGGCGATCCTGTGACCCGCGTCGCACACGATCCGGGTGCGGTTGGCGCGCCGACACTTAGGGCGGATGCAGCGGGTGTGACCCGGGTCGCATTCCGGCGGCCCCGGTCTCGCTCCCAGTCGGTCCGTACTTTCCTGACATCACCGGCTTCACTGGAGTAGACCGATGCGCATGCACCTTTCTGCGCTCACGGCCGCACGGTTCATTGCGGTAACCTGGGCCACCAGCTCGACGATCGTGCTCGCTGCCTGTGGCAGCGGTGAAACCAGCGGAATCGACCCCGCGACCGCGCCGCGCAGTATCGCGATGAGCGCGTGGACGCCGGGGCTGAACGACACCTGTACCAAGGAGATTCACGACCAGTTCTCGGTCGTGGGTCCTGACGGAAAGCTGTACCCCACCTGGCACCCGCCGGTCGACCCGGCGACAGGATGCTCGTTCGGCCACGACCATGGCCGCGACCCCCGCGGGTCCGACCTGTATGACGAGAGCGGTGCGATCCCGTTCGGCTATGCGAACGAGCAGCTGGCCACGTTCGATCCCGCGAACCCGCGGAACGAGGATCACGTCGGCCACAAGATCGAGTGGGAGAACGACGTGGAGCTGACCGCCGGCGGCGGGCTGTTCCAGATCCGCTGTGACGTGCTGACCAAGCTGCATCAGGGCACGCACTCGAAGGACGCGTTCACCAACAACCTGCACGAGCTGGTGTATCACCTCAGTTGCGGCGACGGCACGAAGTTCCATGTGGTGCTCATGACCGCCATCGGCAAGCCGGGCGAGTTCCGCCGCTCCTGCGATCATGGGGTGGCGATCCAGGCGGGCACCGCGACGCCGGCCAACTCGCCCGAGGGCGGTGGGTTCCGCGCCATTCCCGACCGCTTCTGCATCGAGCAGGAAGTGCTCGTGCCGAACGGCCAGAACTCGAACTTCTTCGCCCTGAACGAGACCTGGGAAACGTCGAACAGCATCCGGCGCGAGGACGGCCACACCCTGGCGTTCTTCAACCCGTACTACCAGGTGCGCCAGGCGAGCCGCTACTACAACCCGGCGAGCGCGCCGGCAGTCGGGCGCCAGATCGACATCTGTTACGAGACGGAGGTGAACGGTGACCGCGCGGCGGGCGATTACTGCGAGGCCTCGACGCAGAACGGGCAGACCCCGGGCGTGACGTGGGATGATCCACGGTCCACGTTTGACGGCGCCAGGCGGATCGTGGACGTCAACAACAACCGGATCGACAACGCCGACGGCCCCGAGGTCTGGTATACCGACCCGTTCGGGCGGAACGGCCGCACGGCCCCGTTCCCGGGCTCGGTGAAGCAGTGGATCGCGAAATCGACGAACGAGGTGGGCGTCGACGTGAACGGTCCGGTCATCGGGAACGGCAGCTACTACGGCGGCAGCGGGGTCCACGCCCCGAACTGATTGCGGGAACCGGGGTGTCTCGGGCGGCGGGGGGGCTGGCAGGCCGCCCTCCCGCCGCCCGTCCGCGTCTCTGGAACTGCTCCTGCTCCTGGGTATCTTCCTGAACCGATGAGCATTTCGCCCGCCTCCCCCGACGGACAGGTTCTTTCCCGCGAACTGTCCGAATTCCTCCTGGACTTCCTGGGGGCCCAGCAGCGCTTTGCGATGTACCCGGTCGGGCACCCGCTGCTCGACCCGGCCGTGGACTCCCTGAATCGCCGGCTCAATACCCTGTTCCTTGAACGCGCCAGCATCTCGATCGCGGTCACGCCGATGCAGCTGGTGGTCTCGGGTGTCCCCACCGATCCCGACCACACGATGCTCCGGGAGCTTGCCGGCAAGCTGCACCGCCGCAACGTCGGGGGCATCAAGATCTACCGGGGGGCGAGCCGCACCGAACTGGCCAGCTTCCTCGGCGTCATCGGCACCGACGCGAACGACGCGCAGCAACTGGTGACCCACGACGAGCCGGCGGCGCAGTGGCCCCACATCCGCCTCTTCGGGTTGGCCTACGACAAGCTTGCCCTGCTGGATGAGGAGGACGAGGAGACCGCCCTCTTCGATCCGCTGGGCGGCAGCTGGGCCGGGCGCCTGTGGCTCGGCCTCGCGCGGGCGTCGATGGGAGAGCACCTCTCCGACGACGTCGCCGCGAAGGTGGATCCGGAGGAGATCGCCAAGGCGATCAACGAGCAGCAGAAGGAAGCGCGTCGCGACGAGCGGGTCATCACGGCCCTGACCGACCTGGCCGAGGCGTGCCAGGGCCGGGGACGTGCGGAAACGATCGCGCTGCAGCGCCAGCTGTCGCGGCTTATCGGCTCGCTCACCCCGGAAACCCTCGAGCGGCTGATGCACATGGGGGGCGACCAGGACCGCCGCCGGAAATGGCTGTTCCAGGCCTCCAAGATCATGACCGCCGACGTGATCGTGTCGCTCGTGGAGGCGGCGGCCCACGCGCAGCAGCGCAGCGTGTCACCGGCCATGCTGCAGCTCCTCAGCAAGCTCTCCAGCCATGTCGACCAGGGACCGCCGAAGACACGCCTTCGGGCCGAACAGGCGCTGCGCAAGCGCATCCGGGCGATGATCAGCCGGTGGAGCCTCGCGGACCTGCCGTATGGCTCGCCGGGGTACGACAAGATGCTGGAGTCGCTGCCGGGCGGCGCCGCGGACTTCGAGCCGGTGCTGGTCTACGGCCCGGAGCCGCAGCGGGTGATCATGACCTGCCTCGAGCTCGGGGTGGTGCAGGCGGGCACGCGGCGCGCCGTGGATCGCATGGTGGAGAACCGGGAGACGGGGCTACTGCTGGACCTGCTCGAGCGCGTGCCGGCGGACAAGCCCGCCGTGAGCGAGTTGCGCGGCTGGGTCCTGAGCAGGAGTACCGTGAGTCGTGTGCTCGCGATCGAGCCTATCGACCTCGATACGCTGGCGCGGCTGGTGAAGGGTGTCGGCCTCGAGGCACTTCCGACGCTGCTCGATGCGCTCTCGACCGCAAGGGAGCGGAAGGTGCGCGCCCGCCTGATCGACATCGTGACGCACCTCGGACCCTCGATCGGGCCGGAGGTGGTGCAGCGCATCTCGGGCGCGCCCTGGTTCGTGCAGCGCAACCTGCTCCGGCTGCTCGGCATGCTGCCGGAACTGCCCGAAGGCTTCTCCCTGGCGTCGCACGTGAAGCACAACGACCCGCGGGTGCGGCATGAGGCGCTGCGCATCATGCTGCGCGACCGGGTGCGACGCCCGGAGGCGCTCAAGCGCGCGCTCGAGGCCCCCGACCCGCCGACGGTGCGGCTCGGCATCATGGCGGCAGCCGAAGGGTGCCCGCCCAACATCGCGCCGATGCTGCTCCAGCGTATCCACTCGGGCGGGCTCGACCCGCAGCTCAGGGCGGTGGCCATTCGCGCGGTGTCGTCGGTCGACAATCCCAACGTGATTGCCTGCCTCCTCGGCCTGACGCAGGTCAAGGGCACACTCGGGATGGGCCGGAAGCTCGCACCCAAGAGCCCCGAGCTGGTGGCGGCTCTCCAGGGACTCGCCGCGCACTGGCCCTATCACGCCGAGGCGGCGAAGGTCCTCGAGCTCGCGCAGAAGAGCAAGGACGGCGAGATCCGGAAGGCCGGGATGCCGCCGTCACGCCAGGCCGATCCCGACGTGCCGGTGGCGCCCGCCGCGCCGCGGGTCATCATATGAGCCGCGCATGAGCACGGCCACCACTCCCGCGCAGTTCCTGCAGTCGCTGGCACAGGCGCTCTCGACGATGACACTGTACACGTCGCGCCACCCGGCGTGCGTGTCGGTGGCGGATGCGTCGTTCGCGCGGCTCAAGGAGCTGGTGAAGACCGGTGAGTACCGCTTCTCCTTTCTGGGTGAGGCGGTGGTGGCCAACGACAAGGCGCTCCACGAGCTGCACAGCTGGCCCTGGTCGGCGCGGTTCGTGGACATCGGGGTGCAGCGCATGGAGTTCGACGGCCTCGTGACGCGCGGCGCCTTCGGCGAGTTTCTGGACGACATCGTGAACCGGCTCCTTTCCGGTCGTCCGGGGAACGCCGACGTCCCGAGCGAGCGGCGCGGTATCCGCTGGGGCCTCCTGGGCATCGAGGTGACCAGCGACGACCTGGAGGAGGGCGCCGAGCGCGACCGAATCGGCCGCGAGTATGTGGCGTACCGGCTCAGCGAGGAGTCGGACATCGTCCGGCAGATCTACCAGCGCGCCGGGACGCAGGGCGGTGTCGCGCTGGATGAGGTCGAGACGGTGGTGGCCTCGCTCTCCGTGGCGATGCACGCCGAGGGCCAGTTGCTGATGCCGATGCTGGAGTTCCCCGGCCAGGACGCCGCGAACGCGCTGCACGCCATCAACGTGGCACTCCTGGCCATGACGCTGGGTGAATCGCTGGGCATGGCATCGCACGACGTGCATGCGGTGGGGAGCGCGGCGCTGCTGCACGACGTGGGCATCTCGGGGCTGCCTCAGGAACTGCTCGGCAAGCCGGCGCTGTCGGCGGAAGAGCGGCTGGTGATCGAGGCGCACCCGGAGATCGGCGCGCGGATGTTGTTCGCGCGCAGCGCCGTATTCGACCTCGCGGCCATCGTGTGCTACGAGCATCACATGCGGCCCGACGGGTCGGGGTTTCCCCGCACCCGCTTCCCGCGGGAGATGCACTACGCCAGCAAGATCGTCTCGGTGTGCGATGTCTACGATGCGCTGCGCACGCCACGGGCGTATCGGCCGGCCTGGACGCCGCAGCGCGCACTCGAGTTCGTGGAGGAGGGCACCGGTACCATGTTCGATGCCGGCATTGCGCGTGCCTTTGCCGCGATGATGCGCCGCCTGGAAGGCCAGTTGTTGCTGCCCCCGGTGTCCAGTATCGCGGGCTAGCGCACGCGCTGCCTCAGGGCGTCGAGGGAATCCGCAGGGAGCGCGCCCGAGAGCTCGAACATCAGTCCGCCAGATCGCCACACCCGCATCGGCACCGCCGATCCCGCCAGCATCTTCGCGGGCGCCTGCGCTCCATCCTTCTTGAGGGCCCCGCCAGCCGGCTCCGCCGCGGCCGCACGCTCCCGTGCGGCATCGTCTACGCGTCCCCCGCGAAGCGAGACGTCACCGGAAGAAACGGCCTGCTGCACAAGGATGACCGATACGCTGCCGACCTGATAGCGCTGCCGCACCCCCGAGACGAGACCGGGCGCGGCATCGGGTGCCGCCGGCACCAGCTCCACGGACTGCGGCGTGAGTCCCTCGATCGTGTGCACCTTCCATCCGAGGCGGGCTTCGGCATCCGCAACCGTCAGCGACGGAGCCGGCGCTTCCTGCGAGACCACCGCATCGCTGGCGCGGTTGGCCGCCGCGGCGCTGAGGGCACCGGCGAGGGGAGCCGCAGGCCGGGCCGGTGCCGCGGTTTCCTCCTTGAGCTTGGGGTGCTGGCGGGCTGACTCCGCGACGGACACGACTGGTGCCGCGTCAGCCGGGGCCTTGTGCTCGTCCGTCTCCGTCTCCGCGGGCGCGGTCAGCCGGGCCGGGGGGGCCGCGGGGGGCCCGAACATGGCAGGCGCTCCCGAGTCGGCGAGCCGGTAGAAGCGGTCCGCCTCCGGCGACGTCCTGAGCAACAGCCAGGAAGTGCCGGCTACGAGAACGGTGCTCGCGGCCAGGGCGAGCAGGCGAAGGTTACCCCGGCGCAGCCCGGGCCTGCGGGGCGCCGCGCGGCGCAGCGGCGGATCGAGTTCGAGCCGCGACACGATGGCCGTGGCTTCGAGCTGGGTCGCCCGCAGTTCATCGAGCAAGACAGCACAGGCAGCGCAGGCGGCGAGGTGTGCGCGCACCGCCGCTTCGTCGGCTGGGGCAAGCTCACCGTCCAGCAGTTCCTGCAGCACGCCATCGTCAGGATGCGACATGACGCTTCTCCTCCTCGCGGTAGGCGTCCACCAGTTTCCGGCGGGCGCGCACCAGCGTTGTTCCAATGGCACCGCGCGCCATGCCCAGCGTCGCGGCGATCTCGTCGTAGTTGAACCCCTCGGCCTTGAGCAGCAGGGCCTCGCGGTCGCGGTCACTCAATTCCGCGAGGGCGCGCTGTACCCGAGCGCGATCCTCTTCACGGACAAACTCCTCATCCGGGGCGGGCGTGCCGACCGGTGACTCGCCCCGGATGAGCTCGAGATGCCTGCCCCTGCGCACCGATCGGCGTCCTTCCTCCCGCACCAGGTTGAGCGCAACGGCAAACAGCCAGGGACGGGGATTGTAGGGCGGCGCCTCGACGGCCCGGGCAAAGGTCTCCTGGGCCAGATCCTCGGCACGATCACGGTCGCCCGTCCGCCGGTACAGCATGCGGACGAGTGGCTCGTAGTACTGCTCGAAGAGGGCGCCGACGTCGGTCATGAGAACGGGGGATGCATTGGGATGTGAAAGATGCACACGGTCCTGCCGCCTCGCCGCATTGCCGCTATATTTTGGGGTCTGATTGCCTCTGGGAGCCCGACCACATGACGACCATTTCCGCGCCCGCGCCGTCGGCGGTGACCGACACTTTCCCGATCAACGGCACCGACTACATCGAGTTCCTGGTGGGCAACGCCAAGCAGGCCGCCCACTACTACTGCTCGGCCTTCGGGTTCCGCATCGTGGCCTACCGGGGCCCCGAAACGGGGGTCCGCGACCGCGCGAGCTACCTGGTGCAGCAGGGCAAGGTCCGCTTCATCTTCACGACGGCCATGAGCCCCGACAGCCCCATCGCGCAGCATGTGCACCGCCACGGCGACGGTGTGCGCGACCTGGCGCTCTGGGTGGACGACGCGCGTGACGCCTTTGCCCGCGCGGTCGAGCGTGGCGCCAGGGCGGTGCAGGAGCCGACGGTGCTCAAGGACGAGCATGGCGAGGTCATCGTTGCGGGCATTGGCACCTACGGTGACACCATCCACTCGCTGGTGGAGCGGAGGAACTACACGGGGCTCTTCATGCCCGGATTCCGTCCCCTGAGCACGATGTTCAACCCGGAACCCGTCGGGCTCGAGTACGTGGACCACTGCGTCGGGAACGTCGAGCTCGGCAAGATGAACACCTGGGTCAAGTTCTACGAGGACGTGATGGGCTTCAAGAACCTCATCTCGTTCGACGACAAGGACATTTCCACCGAATATTCGTCGCTCATGTCGAAGGTGGTGGCGAGCGGCAACGAGCGGATCAAGTTCCCGATCAACGAGCCCGCCGAGGGGAAGAAGAAGTCACAGATCGACGAGTACCTCGATTTCTACGGTGGTCCTGGGGTGCAGCATGTCGCGATCATTACCAGGGACATCGTGCACACGGTCACGCAACTGCGAAACCGCGGGGTGGAGTTCCTCCGCGTGCCGTCCAGCTACTACGACACCCTGCTCGAGCGCGTGGGCAAGATCGATGAGGACGTGGCCCCGCTCAGAGAGCTCGGCATCCTGGTCGATCGCGACGACGAGGGGTACCTGCTGCAGATCTTCACCAAGCCGGTCGAGGATCGCCCGACACTCTTCTACGAGATCATCCAGCGGAAGGGTGCGCGGAGCTTCGGCAAGGGCAACTTCAAGGCACTCTTCGAGGCGATCGAGCGGGAGCAGGCGGCGCGAGGAAACCTGTAATGCCATTCTACCAGTCGCTCGGATCGGTGCCGCGCAAGCGTCACACCGTGTTCCGGAAGCCCGGCGGCGGGCTCTACGCGGAGGAACTGATGGGCCACGAGGGTTTCGTCGGCACCTCGTCGCTCCTGTATCACATTCATCCTCCCACGACGGTGAAGTCCGCGCGCCGGCTGCGCGAGATCAAGTGGGAGGAGGATGACGACACCTCCCTCCGCCACCGCCACTTTCTCACCTCACGCGTCAAGCGGCACGGCAGCCCCACGCTCGACCGGATACCGCTGCTCTTCAACAGCGACATCGGCATGCTGTACGTGGAGCCGGACGAGAACGACGTGCACCTCTACCGGAATTCGCAGGCGGATGAGTGCGTGTACGTGGTGGAGGGGAAGGGTGTGCTGGAGACCGTCTTCGGCGACCTCCCGTTCCAGCAGGGCGACTACGTGGTCATCCACCGGAACATCTCCCACCGGTGGCGCTTCGAGCTCGCGACTCCGGCCAAGCTGCTGGTGTTCGAGAGCCGGGGCCACGTCCGCTTCCCGACGCGCTACAAGAACAATTTCGGCCAGCTGCTGGAGGGGGCGCCGTTCTCCGAGCGCGACATCCGGCGGCCCACCGAACTGCGGCCGCGCGACGAGGTGGGGGACTTCCCCGTCCTGGTGAAGCAGTACAACGCGATCAACGAGTTGGTGCTCGACCACGATCCGCTCGACGTGGTCGGCTGGGACGGGTACTACTACCCGTGGATCTTCAACATCAACGACTTCGAGCCGATCGTCGGGCGCATACACCAGCCGCCGCCGGTGCACCAGACCTTTCAGGGCGACGGTTTCGTCATCTGCAGCTTCTGCCCCCGGCCGTATGACTTCGACCCGAACGCGGTGCCGGCGCCGTACAATCACAGCAACGTCGATTCCGACGAGGTCCTCTTCTACGCGTCCAGCGAGTTCATGAGCCGGAAGGGGATCGAGTACGGATCGATTACGCATCACCCCGACGGCCTGCCGCACGGCCCGCATCCGGGCCGCACCGAGGCGAGCATCGGTGCCAAGTACACCAATGAGCTGGCGGTGATGATGGACAGCTTCAAGCCGCTCAAGGTGGCGAAGGCGGCGCTGAAGATCGAGGACCCGAACTATCACAAGAGCTGGCTCGACCACCAGCACGCGGAGTTCAACCCTCCGACGAGCTGAGGGCCGGATGTGGCACGACCCCTCGGGCCGACGTATGTGAACCGATGCCGGCGCTGGAGCCGGGTTGCGGTACGGTGGATACGTGGACGGGGGTCGCCGGGGGCGGAAGTATGCAGCGGGCGTGCCGGAACACCGGCCGCCCGCATGTTGTTGGCAGGGCTCCAATTCGCGGAAAACCACCTGCGGAGGACGCAGTGGCGTGAGGAGGAACCGCAACAGCGTGAGGGGCGAGGGGTGAGGTGGGGAGCGAACAGCGCAGGCGGTCAGCGGGACGGCAAAGGGGGCAGGATGGAGCAACCGGTGGTTCGCACGTACCTGGAGATGAGGGAGCGTCCGAGGGGCGCGTCGCCTCCGGCGCCGGAGGGCGCGCACATCGAGCGGCTCGATGAGTGCCCCCCGCAGCTCTACCGGCAGCTCTACGCCGAGGTCGGCCGGCAATGGAGCTGGTTCGACCGGCTCTGGTGGACGGACGCCGAGCTCGCGGCGTACCTCGGGCGGCCGGAGGTGTCGATCCGGGTTCTGCACCTGAACGGGGCGCCAGCCGGCTACTACGAGCTGGTGGCAAACCCGGACAACTCGGTGGAAATCGGCTACTTCGGGTTGATGTCGCACGCGATCGGGCGGGGGCTGGGGCGCTGGCTGCTGGGCGAGGCGATAAGGGACGCCTGGAGTACCCAACCGAAGCGGGTCTGGCTGCACACCTGCACCCTGGATCATCCCACGGCGCTGCCGAACTACCTCAAGGCCGGGTTCGTGGTGACCGGTACGGCGCAGGTGGGGCCGCCGAAAGCGCCGGAATAGGCCAGTAACATGCATAGTGCACATGAATGCGTGCGCAAATGGTATTTTTTGGCGGCTAACATACTATGGAAATGAAATAGTATGTAACAATCTATGTATATGTGTGCACATTATGCACATAATTGTTGACTTGCCGATAGGCAATGGCTATGGTGAGAGCGAAGCCCGTCGCTTCCCTGCGAATCCCGCAGGCGTGGCGTATCCGGCGCTCGCAGGCAAGGAGGCTCTCTCATGCGGTCGGTCGGCAGGATGGTTCGCGGCGTTGGTCTTGGTGGTCTCTGGCTCAGCATGGCGGCGGTATGTCGCCCCGCCGTGGCCCAGGCCCTGAACAACGTGGTGCGGCCGGCCGCCAATGCGAACGCCAGCGTGTTCACGCCGCCCGCGGGGCTGGCATCGGGCTACACGGTGCAGATCCTGAGTGACTGGAACCGGCGCGATGCCATCCAGATCTGCGAGATCAGCGGCGGTGAAACGGTGACCGGTCGGCTCTCCTGGACTGGCGCTGCGTACGTTGGTGTGCTGCGGCGGGAATCGAAGTACGCCGAGTGCGGGGTGCACGGGCCGGAAACATGCAGCGTGAGCGTTATCGGGTCGGGCGACGTACAGGTGTCTGGCGAGGTCACGAACGACAATGGCGCGCCAGGGCTCTACTTGCGCTGGTCGCCGGCACGAGACACCAAGGTGGACGTCGAGGGCACCTGCTCAGCGCAGTACCGCAACGCGCTGGCACGGATGTACCGGGCCGCGACTCATGCCGTGGTGATCCCGCTCCCCAAGGCCGGCCACAGTGAGATCGCCCTGGCGCTCGATGATCAACCGTGGAAGGTGCGGGTCTCGCCGTAGGAAGGCGGGTGGCTGGGGCGGCAAGCTGCAGGCTGCGTGAACGGTGAACGGCGATCTGGGACTCGGTTCCCGTTCCCTGTTCACCGTTTGCTGCTCACGTCGTCATGTACGCGGCGCCAGCTTCGCAGTGAAGTGCCTCAGGAACGGCGCCTGCTCCGTGATCCGGTAGCCCCTCACGGCGTCGCGCTTCTTCCAGATCTCCAGGATCGCTTCCACCACGTAGTCGATGTGACTCTGCGTGTATACCCGCCGGGGCACCGCGAGGCGCACGAGCTCCATCGGCGCAGCATGCTCCTGGCCCGTCTCCGGGTCCCGCCGGCCGAACATCAGCGAGCCGATTTCCACTGCCCTGATTCCCGCCTCGCGATACAGCTCCACGACCAGCGCCTGACCCGGCAGGTCCAGCGGCTTGAGGTGCGGCAGGAAGGCGGCTGCGTCGATGTAGATCGCATGCCCGCCCGGGGGCTGGACGATCGGCACACCGGCGGCGGAAATGTGCTCGCCGAGGTAGGTGGTGGAGGTGATGCGGTACAGCAGGTAATCGGGATCGAGCGCCTCGTAGAGACCCGTCGCAATGGCGTCGAGGTCGCGCCCTGCCAGGCCGCCGTACGTCGGGAAGCCCTCGGTGAGGATCAGCAGGTTCTGCTGGTCGATGGCAAGGCGTGCGTCGTTGGTCGCGAGGAAGCCGCCGATGTTGGCCATGCCGTCCTTCTTGGCCGACATGGTACAGCCATCGGCGAGGGAGAATACCTCACGCGCAATCTCGATCGGGCTCCGGTGCGACTGCCCCTCCTCGCGTAACCGGATGAACCAGGCATTCTCCGCAAAGCGGCAGGCATCGATGTACAGCGGAATCCCGTGCTTGCGGCACACCGCCGAGACCGCGCGCACGTTGGCCAGGGATACCGGTTGGCCGCCGCCCGAGTTGTTGGTGATGGTGAGCATGCAGACCGGAATTCGTTCCCGTCCCACCTCGGCAATGAGGCGCTCGAGCGCCGCGACATCCATGTTGCCCTTGAACGGATGGCGATTCTGCGGCTGCCGGCCTTCGGGGATGACCAGATCCACCGCCCTGGCGCCGGTGAACTCGACGTTGGCCCGGGTAGTATCGAAGTGGGTGTTGTTGGGCACGACGTCGCCGGGCTTGCAGAGGGTGGCGAAGAGGATCTTCTCCGCCGCGCGGCCCTGGTGCGTCGGCAGTACCTGGCTGAAGCCGAAGATGTCCTGCACCGCCGCCAGGAAGCGGAACCATGAGCGGCTGCCGGCGTAGGCCTCGTCGCCGCGCATGATGGAGGCCCACTGTTCGGCGCTCATCGCCGCCGTGCCGCTGTCGGTGAGGAGGTCGATGAGCACGTCCTCGGCCTTGATCAGGAAGACGTTGTAGGCGGCCTCCCGAAGGCGCTGCTCACGCTCGGCCGGGGTGGTGAGGCGGATGGGCTCGACGGACTTGATCTTGAATGGCTCGATGATGGTCTTCATGGGCGGGGAAGATACTGCCTGAGATCTGAACGTCGAGATCTGCGTCAGTGGGCAGGGCCTCGCGACACGGGCGGCCGGCGAATAGCTTGCCAGCATGACCTCTGCCGAGACCCTGCCGGGCATGGTGCCCTTCCTTCCACTCATCTATGTCGCGTGGGCGGACGGCGAACTCACCGTGGACGAACTTCGCGCCTTCCGGGCCGCCATTCACCGGCAGCCCGGCCCCGATGCTCCGTCGCTCGCGGCACTCGACCGGTGGCTCGACGCCGCGCTGCCGCCCACGGCCACCGAGCTCGAGGAGCTGCTGGGCCGCATCCATCAGCATCGAGAAGTCTACCTGCGCCCTGGCAGCGGCGAGGGCGTGGACGAGGTGGCGAGTGCGCTGGGCAGGCGATACGAGGAGGTTGTCCGCGAGCTGCTCGGGGCGGTGTCGCCCGAGGCACCATCGGCGGCGGCGCTGCGCGTTGATGCGGCGGCTCGTGGCGTCCAACCCGGTGGCGGCGCGCAACACGGATGAAGCGCACGATCGCACACTAGTATTCGCCTTGCGCGATCGCGGGACCGGTCATTACTTGGCTCAATGCGCCTCGCCCTCGTCCCACCCGTGATCCTGCTATCGCTCGTGGCGTGCTCGAGCCCCACCCCGGCGCCACCGCAAACCGGTCCCGACCTTGCGTCGGCGACGGCCTTCGTGGATTCGTTCCTCACTTCGCTCGCCAACCCCACGTCATCAGGCAGCATGGTGCGGCTCGACACGGCGGGATTCGTGTGGGGCCGCAGCGGTGCGCTGCTCAGCGCCGATTCCCTCGCTGCGCTGCTGCGGGGGCAGCGCACGGCCGGCACGGCGATCGTGCTCGGCACGAACGATGTGCAGCTGACACCGGTCGGTCCGGACGCCGTGTTGTGGTCGGCGATCGTGTCGGGAGTCGTGCGAGACTCGGCGGGCGCGCAACGCCAGGTGCGCGGTGCGCTGACCCTGGTACTCCGGCGGCGCGAAGGCACCTGGTCGATCGCGGCGGGGCACGAGTCGGTACGGCCGTACGAGGACACCCATGAAGCTGCGGCGGCGCGCCCGCGCTGACGTGAGGACCGCCCTGGTCGCGACCCTGGCGCTGCTGACCGGCGCGTCATCGCTTGCCGGGCAGGCGATCGCCAGTCCGCCGAGACCGTCGCGCCCCCCGCCGCGCTCACCACCATGCTGCGCCTACGTCGACGGACTCGTTACCACCGGCTACGTCGTGGGCGCGGTGCAGGTGGCCGGCGTGCTCGCGCCCAGCGCACCGCCACCGCTGAGGGAGGAGTCGCCGGGCTCGATGCCGGGCGGCGGCATGGCGTGGGTTCCGGGCTATTGGATGTGGAGCGGGTCGGAGTTCCTGTGGGATGCCGGGCGGTGGATGCCGATTCCGGTCGGTGCGACGACCTGGGTGCCGGGACAATGGCAGAGCAGGACCGATGGCTACGCCTGGGTGGCTGGTCGCTGGAAGTAGGACAACCATCATGGAGGTACGACATGCCTGATGCCCCGATCGCCCGGGCCCTGGCCGGGCACTGGTCCTCGCTCGCGATCCGCGGGGCCTGCGCCCTGCTGTTCGGCATCCTGTCGCTCATGTGGCCGGCGCTCAGTCTTGCCACGCTCGTGCTCATCTGGGGCGTGTACGCTCTGATCGACGGCACGCTGGCGCTGGTAGCGGGGTTCCGCGCGAAGATCTGGTCACTCGTCTTCATCGGACTGATGGGTGTGCTCGCGGGCGTCGGGGCGTTCGTTTATCCAGCCATGACGGCGCTGGTGCTGCTTTACTTCATCGCGGCGTGGGCCATCATCACCGGGGTGCTGGCGATCTACATCGCGATCCGCCTGCGGAAGGAACTCACGGGTGAGTGGGTGCTGGCACTGGCCGGGGTGCTCTCGGCGGTGTTTGGCGGGCTGCTCATCGCGCGGCCTGGAGCCGGTGCGCTCGCACTCATCTTCCTGATCGCAAGCTACGCGGTGGCGTTCGGGGTCCTGCTCCTGCTGCTAGCCTTCAAGCTCAAGAGCTTGCCGGCGCGCGTCGGCGCCACCTGATGCCGATGGCGCCACCGTGACCGTGACGAACATGCTGCTGGGCGACATCGCGTCAGGGGTGCTCGAGGGGCTGGAGCATCATGGCTATCCGGTGCTCTTCTGGAGCCTCCTCGTCAACAACGTCGGCGTCCCGGTGCCCGCGGAGTCGGTGCTGCTCACCGCGGCGGGCCTCTCGAAGGAGGGTCACTTCCGGCTGCCCCTCGTCTACCTCACCGGGGTCGTGGCCGCCGTGACCGGCGACAACGCCGGGTTCATCCTCGGACGACAGCTCGGCCGCGAGGTGCTGGCCCACCGGTTCAGCCTGCTCCTCACGCCCAAGCGGATCGCCTGGCTCGACCGGCTGCTCGACCGCCTGGGTGCCCGTGCCATCTTCATCGTGCGGTTTGTTCCCGGCGTGTCCACAGTCTCGGCACTGCTGGCAGGGTCATCCAGCCTGCCTTGGCGCAGCTACCTGCTGGGCAATGTGTCCGGGGCCCTGGCGTGGGTCGCATGGGTCTGCACCCTGGGTTATTACGGCAGTGAATGGGGTGAGCGCCTCAAGCCGGTCTGGTCGGGGGTGCATCGCGCCACCTGGCTCACGGTGGTCGTGCTGCTGGTGGCGGCGATCATCGGCAAGCTGTTCATGCGCCGCCGGGCCGCAGGCTCCAGCCGGGGGTGAGTGTCGAGTCGCTATCTTCTCGGCCCATGACTTCGCACAACACCGCCCGCCTCCAACTCGTTTGCGCGGCCCTGCTCTTTTCCACCGGTGGTGCCGCGATCAAGGCCTCGACGCTCACCGGCTGGCAGGTGGCCAGCTTCCGGTCGGGCGTCGCCGCCCTCACGCTGTTGCTCCTCGTGCCTGCCACACGGCGCGGTTGGGGATGGCGCTCTGCGCTGGTCGGTGTGGCATACGCCGCGACGCTGATCCTCTTCGTCACCGCGAACAAGCTGACCACGTCGGCCAACACGATCTTCCTGCAGGCCACTTCTCCGGTCTACCTGCTGCTGCTCGGACCCCTGTTCCTCAAGGAGCCGGTTCGGCGCCGCGACCTGTGGGTGGTGGCCGCAGTGCTGGCGGGCCTGCTGCTCTTCTTCGTGGGCAACCAGGCGCCGGTGCTGACGGCGCCCGACCCGGCGAGGGGGAACGTGCTCGCGCTGATGAGCGGCGTCTGCTTCGCGGTGACGATTGCGGGATTGCGCTGGCTCTCGAGGGGCGCGCAGGATACCGGGCTCGCGACGGTGGCGATCGGCAACCTGATCGCGTTCTTCTGGGGACTGCCTTTCGCGCTGCCGGTGGTGTCGGCGACCACTGCCGACTGGGTGGTGATGCTTTACCTCGGCTCGATCCAGATCGGGCTCGCATACGCCTGCCTCACGCGTGGGCTGCGCAGGGTGCCGGCACTCGAGGCGTCGCTGCTCCTCATGGTGGAACCGGTGCTGAACCCGGTGTGGGCGTGGCTGGTGCACGGTGAGCGGCCGAGTCACTGGGCGCTGCTGGGCGGGGCCCTGATCATCGGGGCCACGGCGGCGCAGGCTGTGGTGCAGGGAAGGCAGGAGGCGGCGTGATCATCCCTACCTTGATCGAGACGATCCGGCTGCGGAATGGAGTGGCGCCGCTCTGGTACCTGCATCTCCGACGGTTGAGCAAGAGTTGCCGCACCCTGGGGGTGCCGTTCCCGCTCAAGATGGAGGTACCCACGGGAGGGCCGGACCGGGTGCGGAAGCTCGAAGTCGGACCCAGGGGTATTGTGGTAACGGAACGCCCGCTGGAATTGTCGACCAGCGTGCGATTGGCGACGGTGGCGACCGTGCATCCCCCGTATCCGCACAAGACCACGGGCCGCGAGGCGTTCGCGAAGGCCCGGGAGGAGGCGCTGGCCAAGCGGGCGGATGACGCATTGATGCTGACGGCGGAAGGCGTGGTGGCGGAGTGCGGGATCTGGAGCCTCTTCTGGTGGGAGGGCGACCGGGTAGCGGGGCCGCCGCTCGATCTCGGGGTGCTATTGGGCGTGGCCAGGATGCGGATCGAGGAATTGCGGGGGCCGGTGGCGGAGCAAAGGCTGACCCGCCAGCAGCTTGAGGGCCGGGCCCTTCTAGTGGCGAATGCGGTGCGCGGCGTGGTGCCGGTGACCGAACTGGATGGGCGCGCGGTGCTGGATTCTGCGCTGACAGGCGCCTTGGCGGAGCAATTCTGGCCTTGACCAAGCCAAAGCCGCGCTTAGTTTTGGCTGCTCGACAGGGGACCGGCAGCCCCCTGCATGGTGGCTGTAGCTCAATTGGTTAGAGCGCCGCACTGTGGCTGCGGAGGTTGCGGGTTCAATTCCCGTCAGTCACCCTCTGAGTGAAGCCCGGCGCGACGTGCGCCGCCGGATCAGAGGTCCGTAGCTCAATTGGTAGAGCACCGGTCTCCAAAACCGGGGGTTGCAGGTTCGATTCCTGCCGGGCCTGTTGTCGTCAGGTGGGTGCAGTGGTACGGCGCTATCGTCTAGAGGCCTAGGACACAGCCCTCTCAAGGCTGGTACACGGGTTCGAATCCCGTTAGCGCTACTGGAAAAATTGAAGCAGGCGGGAAACCGGCCCCATCGTCTATCGGTTAGGACGCGACCCTTTCAAGGTTGAAAGACGGGTTCGATTCCCGTTGGGGCTATGGGAGCGCGAGCGGCGCTAGCTCAATTGGCAGAGCAAGTGACTCTTAATCACTAGGTTGTAGGTTCGATTCCTACGCGCCGCATCATAAAGATTGACAACGACTTAGGCCTCTACAATGGGAGGCCTTTTTCGTGGGGATGTATCTGTTTTGTGTGCCAGCGCTCGCCACAGCACCCGCACCGCCGCCTCCCGGTCCGCCGTCGCCAGCAATCGCACACCTCGAGAGGTGAACGCACAAAGGGCCACCTCGTCAGAGATGGCCCCAGCATGCCGCGGCGGGATCAACTAAGCGTCAACGGCGTCGCGCCTCAGCGCAATGCCTTGACGAGTACCCCGATGCCGGTGGGTCGATCAGGTTGCGTCAGCGACCGCGGGCTTCATGGAAACACCGTTCGTCAGTTCACGCAGCGCCCCCTGATTTCGGAGCTCGAGGCGCAGCCAGTGTGATGGAAGGACGGATGGGCGCTGGCCAGTCCTGCAGCCTTTCCGGATTCGACTGCGGACGGTAGGATGGGATTTAGGGTGGAGCCCACTACTACGCCGTCGAATTGTTGTTAGGCTGCTAGGATTTGGAGCAGATGATCATCAAACGTTGGTGGCTAGCAGTTGCTCTTTGCGTGGCGGGTACCCTCCCGACCCAGGCCCAGTCAGCGGGCTCCCGGGACGAAGCTTCGATCAAAGCACAGCTCACAGCGTACGCCGAGGCCAGCCAGCGGGGAGACGGACATGTTCGAGCGTTGTTCTACACGGAAGACGCCGAAGTGTGGCTCTCGACAACACGCACACTGTCGCGAGGACGTGCGGCCATAGGGAAGGAGCTAGATCGCCCTCCCGATCCGAATCGTCGATTTCGTCTCGAAATCGAGAACATCAGCTTTCTCAGCGCGGACGTAGCTTTTGTCGACGCGCAGTACTACGGCTCTTCACCCGAACCGACTGGTCATGCCTTTTACGTCATGGTCAAACGGGACACCAAGTGGTTGATCCGAGCGACTCGAACTGCGCGTTTCGTGCCGGCACCAAGATAGACGCAGCCTGACAAGCGCATGAAGCCGACGGCGCCTCTCGGCGCTACCCGGCGTAGGATGAAGGCAGCGCCTCGCGCTCGCCCTTCGGCGAGCGCCGGCGCCGCAGCTTGTGTGCGGTGTTAGGCGGCTAGATACGAAGGAGGGCAACGTTGGCGAAGATTACCGGTATCGGCGGCGTCTTCTTCAAGAGCACAGGCGACCACGCTGCACTTGCAGCGTGGTATCGCAAACACTTGGGGCTCCAGCTGGAAGACTGGGGCGGCGCCATTCTCAAATGGCCGGACGACAAGGCCGAGGATCAAGGTCTTACCGTGTGGCATGTCGCGGAGAAAGACACCAAGTGGTTCAGCCCAAGCAAATCTTCATTCATGATCAACTACCGAGTCGACAACCTCGGCGAACTGCTGGAGCAGGTGCGAGCGGGGGGCGGAGAAGTCATCAAGGGACCCGAATCGCATGAGAATGGCAAGTTCGCGTGGATCATGGACCCCGACGGAAACAAGGTCGAGCTCTGGGAGCCGAAGCTCTGGGACGACAGGAACAAAGGTGCCTGAGAGCGCCGCACAAGCTGCTGCGGTCGCTTGTTGTCGCACCCAGGAGCTTCGGGAGACCCTCCTTGTCTGAGATCGTCATGCCGAACGACGATGGCCTGTTCGATCCGACGCATGCGCGAACCGAAGCGCAGCGCATGTACGGCAAGAACCTCGGCATGATTGAGGAGGTGCGCGAGAGTCCACACTATGAGTCGATCAACCGTGATTTCGAGTCGGAGCTCGCAACGACTGGCCGCGAGCCTGCGTGGCACTCGCCTGGCATTGATGGTGTGCCATCCATTCGCGCGATGGCCGAAAAGCTTGGCGCGCTGCCGGACTATCTCATCCTCTACGGGACCCTCTCCGATGCCACCGACGGAGTGCGTCCTGACCTGCATTTCCCGCGTGATGGGGGAGGTCCGGTCGCCATGGAGCCGATCCGGAACCCGTTATTGCTCGGTAAGGACATCGAGGTCATGGTGCCCGTGTTCGTCCGCATGCTCGCCGACTTGATCGGCGAGTATCGGCCTGGTGAGCTGGGGGTGTTTCAGGAACGCGTACGGGCTTGGCGGCCGTACTACGAGGTTGCTGCCGCCACGTGAGCCAATAGGTCGAAGAGCGGTACCTGTTCAGGTGGGCAGGAGCCGAAACCCCTCGCGTCGCGCCGCATCGGCGAGCCGCTGGTCAATGGTCACGAACTCGAGACTGGCTGGCCGATACTCGCTCGCCACGAGTGCTGCCGCCAGCTGGTTCGCATCCCCGGAACGGAGTGCATGGACCCGGACGAGCCGCTCGGCCTGCTCGCGCACCTGCGGAGTGGGGGAGATCTCGATCCACTGGTCGGCCAGCAGGTCGAGCCGGGAGCGAGCCTGCGCCATGTTGGGTCCCGTCACGCGGCGCTCACGCTCGAGCCGGGCGAGGGCGGCCGCACATTCGAGCCGGCTGCCCCACCAGGCCGCGACCGCGGGATCTGCCCGCAGCAGGCCTCCGAGGGTGCGAGTCTCAGGCTCGGGTACGATAAGCGGAATGAGCGCCGACGAGTCCCAGAACTTCATCGGCCTCCCTCCCGCTCCTCGAGGAGGTAGTCCACAGCGCTCGGACCCGGCACGACCGTGGGCATGGGGAGGTCGAGGACGCTGGCGTCCGCCGCCTTCCGGGGCAGGGCAACGAGGCCGTCGTCGACCAGCGCCCGGATACGGTCATCCTGATCGCCGCCGTCGGCCACGGGCTCGAGGCGGGCAACTGGGCGGCCACGATCGGTGATCACGATCGTCTCTCCCTGCTGAACCTCTCGGATCAGCGCTGATAAGTTATTCTTTGCTATGGAGATAGGCTCGTATCGCATGAAATGGCTAATATAGGCTATCATAAATGGTCTATCAGGCTGGTCGCAATGACCTATTAATATAGGCTAATATAGCTATTTACTGACCCTGGCGCGACATCGAGATCGCTGGCCGGCGCACCTTGTCGGGAAGTCGAGATCGCGCAGTATTTAGGCGGTCAGTGAATCCGTTTCCCTCCAGTTCCGCTCTCACCTCCCGGTTCCATGGAAGACTTCGAAAAGCTGGGCGCGTTCTACCTGGGCCGAGTCCAGGACCTCAGCACGGGCAAGCGCACCGACGAATTGGTCCTCTACGACTCCAAGGACCTCACCACCCATGGCGTCATCATTGGCATGACCGGTAGCGGCAAGACCGGCCTAGGCATCGGGCTCATCGAGGAAGCCGCCCTCGACCGGATACCGGTGATCGCGATCGACCCCAAGGGAGACCTGGGCGACCTGCTGCTCACCTTTCCCGAACTGCGACCCGCCGATTTCGAGCCCTGGGTCAGCGCGCAGGAAGCGGAGGCGAGGGGGCTAAGCCGCCAGCAGTTTGCGGAGGAGCAGGCATCGACGTGGGCAAGGGGATTGGCCGACTGGGGGCAGTCAGGGGAACGGATCAAGCGGCTCACAGAGGCGGCCGACTTCGCCATCTATACGCCGGGCAGCACGTCCGGCACGCCGATTTCCGTGCTGCGCGCCTTCACGGCGCCGCCGGAAGCAATCCGGAACGATGCTGACCTGTTCCGGGAACGACTCCAGACCACGGCGAGCAGTGTGCTCGCACTGCTGGGCGTCGACGCCGATCCGATCACGAGCCGGGAGCACATCCTGGTGTCGAACATCCTGCAGCGGGTATGGGTGAGCGGGAAGGATCTGGACCTCGCCGGGCTCATCACCCAGATCCAGAACCCGCCATTCGAAAAGATCGGTGTGATGGGGGTCGAGCAGGTGTTTCCGGCGCGCGACCGCACCGCACTGGCCATGAAGATCAACAACCTGCTCGCAGCCCCGGGCTTCGAGGCGTGGATGACCGGGGTGCCCCTCGACGCGTCGAAGCTTCTCTACACCGAGTCAGGCAAGCCACGAGTGTCGGTCCTGTCGATCGCGCACCTGGGTGACGCCGAGCGGATGTTCTTCGTCGCGATGCTGCTCAACGAGCTGATCGGATGGATGCGGCAACAGCCGGGCACCGGCTCGCTCCGCGCCATCCTCTACATGGACGAGATCTTCGGCTACCTGCCGCCGGTCGCCAATCCGCCGACCAAGACGCTGTTCCTGACGCTGCTCAAGCAGGCCCGTGCGTACGGTCTCGGCGTGATCCTGGCCACCCAGAACCCGGTGGACCTCGACTACAAGGCGCTGTCGAACGCCGGCACCTGGTGCATCGGACGATTGCAGACGGAGCGGGACAAGGCGAGGGTGATGGACGGACTCGAGGGCGTGTCGGCTGGTGGGACGTTCGATCGTGGCGCCATGGAGCAGCTCATCGCCGGACTCGGCAAGCGTGTGTTCCTGCTGCACAGCGTGCACGAGTCGAAACCGACGATCTTCCAGACCCGCTGGGCGATGTCGTACCTCGCGGGGCCGCTCACCCGCGAGCAGATCCGCAGGCTGACACCGGCCGCGCCTGCGCCCGGATCACCGACACCCGGGAGCGCAACGCGCGCGGCACCGCCAGTGACTGATGGCGGCGCGTCGGGTCCGCCATCAGTGCCGGCAGGTATTCCGCAGTTCCACCTCGCGGCGGAGGGTGATGCCGTCTACCAGCCGCGATTGCTTGGCGTCGCCGACGTGACGATCTCGAGCACCAAGTACGGGATCAACCGGACAGACCGCGTGCTGCACACTGTCGCCTTCAGCGACGGAGCCGTTCCAGTGGACTGGGGTGATGCCGACCCGCTCGAGACCGACTTGGCGAAGATCGGTAAGGGCCCTCCGGCTGCGGGCCGCTTTGCCGCAGTGCCCTCGGCGGCGCTCTACGAGAAGAGTTACGCCTTGTGGACCAAGTCGTACGCCCAGTGGCTCAAGGCGAACGAAGTGATCACGCTCTATCGGAGCGCCGCGTTCAAGCTCACCTCGGAGGCGGGAGAGTCGGAGCGGGAGTTCCGCATCCGGCTGCAGACCGCCTCACGGGAGAAGCGCGACGAAACGGTCGAGGCGATCCGGCAGAAATTCGCGGCGAAGCGGGCTACGCTGGTGGACCGGCTGCAACGGGCGGAGCAGCGGGTACAGAAGGAACAGTCGGAGCGGGGCGCCCAGGTGATCGGCACCATCGCCTCCATCGGCACGGCGGCGCTCGGTGCGTTTTTCGGCCGGAAGGGCCTCAGCATGTCCTCGGCGTCACGCGTGGGCACCGCGGTTCGTGGGGTAGGGCGGATGCAGAAGGAGTCGGGTGACGTGACGCGGGCCAACGAAAGCGTCGAGTCCGTTCGCCAGGCACTGACGGACCTGGACCGGCAGATCGAAACGCAGGCCGGCGCGTTGCAGGGCGGGTTCGATGCGCAGGCGGAGCCGCTGGAGACCATCACCATCAAGCCGAAGGCATCGGACGTTCAGGTGCACGAGGTGGGGCTGCTGTGGATGGCATGACCGGCGTCGCGTGAGGAAGGCTTCACGGTGCGCCCACGATTGCTTGCAGGCGCTTTCATAGGTTGTCGGGAGAGGCCTCGGACGGGGCAGCTTCATTCCCGGGAGGAAGTGATGTCGAGGATCGTGCCGCGGAACGCCCTGCTGGCCGTCATGCTCGTGCCTGGCGTACTCGGGGCGCAGGTGTCGTCGCCCACCAAGACGTTCTCGAAGCCGCCAACGGGTGGGATCCACTGGGTGGTCGATCCCGACCACTCCGAGGTGACCTTCCGCATCCGGCACCTGGTGGGACGCGTGCGCGGTTCGTTCAACCGCTTCAATGCTACGCTGGTGACCAGCACCTCCGACTGGCGTACGGGCACCGTCAACGTCTACATCCAGACGAAGAGCATCGACACGAACAACCAGACACGCGACGCCGACCTGCGCTCCCCGCGGTTCTTCGCGGCGGACAGCTTTCCGCTCATCATTTTCGAGAGCACCGGCATCGTGGCGGCAGACAGCACCTTCGAGATGGGCGGGCTGCTCACCATCAAGGGCAAGACGCGCCCGGTGGTGCTGACGGGCGAGTACCGGGGACTCGCGAAAGATCCGAGTGGAAAAGAGCGGGTGGCCTTCGAGGGATCGACGCTGATCAACCGGAAGGAATACAACCTCGACTGGAACCAGGCCGTCGAGTCGGGTGCCATGCTGGGCGACGATGTCGAGATCGAAATCGCGCTCGAGGCGATCCGACAGTAGCCAGCCGATCGCCACCCTTCCTCGCACGCCACCACTGGGGGGCGCACCGGAGCAAGCTGCAGGCCGGTGCGCCCCTCTTCAAGTTGCTGTTACACAGGCACTTAGGAACTGGTTGGCCGCGCTGCTTTGCGGCACTGGGGTTGCACTTCACTGCGCGAATCAGACCTGACGCGACCGGCCACCCCGGATCGGTGATGTCGGCATCCACATCGGGCAGACGCCAATGACACGTTCCATCCGCCGCGTGGCGCGGCTCATCGCACTTGGCTTTCCCGTCGCGGTTGCCGCCTGTGGCGGCGGCGGCGATCCGCTTTCCCCGCCGACCACCGGTGGCGTGGCGCTCACGGTCAGCGGCTTGCCGGGCGGCACCGCTGCCAGCATCACCATGACCGGACCCGGCGGGTTCAGCCGCGCGCTGACCGCGTCGGGCACGGTGGACGGGCTCACGCCGGGCAGCTACACGCTGACCGCGGCGAGCGTCTCCACCGGCGGGAACACCTTCGCGCCCGCGACCGCCTCGCAGACGGTCGACGTGCCGGCCTCCACCTCACGGGTGCAGGTGACGGTGGCTTACGCGCAGCAGAACAGCCAGATCGTACTGACACTCGCGGGATTGCCCGGCGGAGACCAGCGGAAGCGTGCTGGTGACGAACAGTTCGGGCTACTCGCAGTCCGTCACGGCCACGACCACGCTCACCGGGCTCGTGCCGGGGATCTACACCATCGCCGCATCGAGCGTAACATCGGGCACGAACACTTACGCCCCCAACCCGGCCAGCCAGCAGGTACAGGTGACCACCGGGCAGTCGACGAGCGCCACGGTGTCGTACGCCGTATCGGTGCCGGGCACGGTGAACCTGGTGATCGACGGGCTCACAATCACCCAGTCGGTGCAGTCGTATGACGACACCGTTCCTCTTGTAGCCAACCGGGATGCCTATCTCCGCGTGTTCGTGCGCGCCGACCAGGCGAACACGGCAGCGCCGGCCGTGCGGGTGCGGCTGTACCAAGGGGCCAATCCGACGCCGGTCGTGACCTATACGCTGCCTGCCCCGGCCGCGAGCGTGTCGATGACGGTGGACCAGGGCACACTCAACAGCTCGTGGAACCAGCTGATCCCGGCAATCCAGATGACTGCCGGGCTTCGCATCCTCGCGGATGTGGACCCGGGGAACGGCGTGCCTGAGAGCAACGAAGGCGACAATACTTACCCGTCGTCGGGACTCCAGAAGCCACTGGACGTGCGCGCGGTGGCGGCGTTCAACCTCCACATGGTGCCCGTCATTGTGAAGGGCCTGACCGGCAATGTCACGGCAAGCAACATGAACCAGTTCGTCGTGACGCTTAAGAAAGTGATGCCGCTTCAGGCGAGCACCGTAAACGTGACCTTGCGGCCGACACCATACAGCGCGACTGCTGACACGTTGCAGAGCAACAATGGAAATGGTGCTTGGAGTGCAGTACTGAGCGAGATATACGCGCTACAGACCGCCGAGGGCACCGGGAAGTATTTCTATGGTGTAGTGAAGACCACGTACAGCAGTGGTGTCGCTGGCATTGGCTATATAGGCAACAAGGGGGCTGTGGGTTGGGATCGCCTGCCAAGTGGTGACGGTGTCCTGGCGCATGAGATCGGGCACAACTTCAGCCTGAGTCACGCGCCGTGCGGCAATCCGGGCGGCGAAGACCCTCTGTTCCCGTACAGTGGGGGCACGATCGGCGTGTGGGGGCTTGATGTGACCTCCCTTACGCTCAAGCCGCCGTCAAGCATCGATCTCATGGGCTATTGCGGTGGCACCAACTGGATCAGTGACTATAACTACCAGAAGGCGCTCAACTACCGGCAGAACACCACCGGGACCGTGGTCGCCGGGGCCGAGTCCGGGCTTCTTGTCTGGGGCCGCATAGTGAATGGCGTGGTGACGCTCGAGCCCGCCTTCGAGATCTCGGCGCCGGTGAGCGTGCCGGCGCGCCGCGGACCCTATCTCCTGGAGGGGCTGGACGACGGCGGCACCGTCCTCTTCAGCTATCAGTTCGAGGGTGAACTCGTCGCCGACCAGGACATCGAGCAGCGCCAGTTCGCCTACGTGATTCCGCTGAGCGCGTCGCGCAGTGACCGGCTGGCGCGCCTGCGGGTGCGGGGCGGCAGCCGGATGGCCGAGCGGGCCAGCGCGGCAGCGATGGCGGTGCAGGGGAAGGGCGTGGTTGCACTGCGGCAGCAGCAGCCGCTCCCCGACCGACAGGCGCGCATGGTCGGTGGCGGGATGGTGCAGCTGCAGTGGAGCTCCGCGGCCTATCCCATGGCGCTGGTGCGTGACGCCGCCACGGGAGACATCCTGTCGTTCGCCCGGAACGGAGACGCCACGATCGACGTGGGTGGACGGGAGCTGGACATTACCTTCTCTGACGGCGTGCGAAGCCGGCAGGAGCGTGTCACGCCGCAGTAACACGCCGCGCAGTCAGTCACCAGCCATCCAGGGGCCGCTGCAAAGTGCAGTGGCCCCTGGTTAGGCTTCGGCCCCATGTTGCGCCTTCCGCCCGCCCGTGGTCTGTCCTGCTTGCTGCTCGTGATGCTGGCCGCTCCGGCGGCGGCGCAGTCGGGGGCGCGCCCGACGCTCGAGGTACTGATTGTCGTGGACCAGCTGCGGCCTGACTACTTTGGCCGCTACGAGTCCCAGTTGACTGGCGGCCTGGGCCGCCTGGCACGTGAGGGCACTTCCTATACGAATGCCCGACAGGACCACGCGATCAGCGAGACCGCACCAGGCCATGCCACGGTCCTTTCCGGACGCACGCCGGCCAGCACCGGTATCGTGAGTAATGCCCTTGGGGTCCTCGACTCGGCGACATCGCTCCTGGCCCCGGGGCCGCTGCCGGGCGCTTCGCCGCGTCGGTTTCTCGGAAGCACCCTCCTTGACTGGCTCCTGGCACGCGACACCGGCACCAGGGTGTTGTCGGTGTCACGCAAGGACCGGGGTGCCATCGTGCCTGTGGGCCGGGCGCGGGGAAACGTGTTCTGGTACCGGGATGGGCGATTCACGACGAGCACCTGGTACGCGGCCGCACTACCCGATTGGGTCAGCACGTGGAATGCACGCCGCGGGCCCGCGCGTCTTGCGGGGAAGGTCTGGAACACCCTGCTGGATGCGCCGTCGTACGCCGAAGCCGACGCCGTGTCCTACGAGAACAACGGCCGCGACGTCGCCTTTCCACACCGCCTACCGGCGGACTCGAGCCTGGTCATCCAGCAGGTCGTCGACACGCCCTGGATGGACTCCCTCACGATGGACTTCGCGCTCGAGGGGGTGCAGCAGGTCGGCCTCGGTCGGCGGAACGGCACGGACCTCCTCGTGGTGTCCCTTTCCACGACCGATGCGATAGGACATGCCTTCGGTCCGGACTCGCGGGAACTGCACGACCAGTTGCTGCGGCTGGATCGCTGGCTGGGGTGGTTCATCGACTCCCTTTCCGTGCTCGTGCCGCCTGAAGCGACGGTCTTCGCCCTGACGGCCGACCACGGCGTGCAGCCCTTTCCCGAGCGCACGGGGGTCGGTGGCCGGCTGGGGCTTCGTTCCCTGGCGCGCCAGACGGGCGCGGCGCTCGAGCGGCGCTTCAGGGTGCCGCTCCCGTTCGACTTCGACTCGGGACTGTTGACCGCAGACGTGGCGGCGCTGCGGGCCCGGGGAGTCGACGTCGACAGCCTCGCCGAGGCGCTCGCGACCCAGGTGAGGAGGCATCCGGGCATCGTGAACGTGTTCACGCCGCGTTCACTCTCACGCGCGGCACCGACGAACGAACAGGCGCGGCTTTGGCGACGCACCATTCCGGCCGGGCAGGGGTGGCTGGTGGCGGCGTCCAGCGGCCCGGGATGGCTCTGGGCCGACTCTCCAGGCTGGACCACGCATGGATCGACGCAGCCCCTCGACATGAACGTGCCCATCGTTTTTTTTGGGGCGGGAGTGAAGGCACAGCGCGTGTCCCGGCGGGTGACCACCGAGGACATTGGGCCGACCTTCGGCGCGCTCGCCGGCGTGCGGCCTACCGAACCCGTAACGGGCCGCGTCCTGCCCGAGATTGCGCCACGCCAGTGAGCGACTTTCCCTCGCTGCCCTGTTATCCATGCCCGCACGACTCGGCCTGTTGCGCCTACGGCGCCACCGTGAGTGAGCAGGAAGTGCAGGCCATCATCAGCGCGCATGGTGAGGGGAAGGTCTACCGCACGCACTGGGGCGAGTGGCGGACCCGGGTGAAGAACGGCCGCTGCGTGCTCATGAAGGACGGCGGATGCAGCATCCACGCGCAGTCGTATTATCCGGTGGTGTGCCGCGGGTTTCCCTGGACCGACGCGGAGACGGGCGGTCCGTACGAGTTCGACCAGACGATCTGCCCGGAGTTCGTGCTGCGGCCGGAACTGGTGCAGATCACCAAGAGCGCAAATCGCAGGTCGTAACTGCAAACCGGAGGATTGCCCCAACATGAAGCAACGTGTCCCGTTCACCGTTCACCGTTCACTGTTCACGCTTCTCCTCATCGTGCCCCAAATGGCTCACGCCCAGACCGACAAGAACGTCGAGCACGCCCGCCAGGTCATCAAGGCGGCGCCGATCATAGACGGTCATAACGATCTGGCCTGGGAGATTCGCACCAGCAAGACCGCGCCTTTCGACGTCGACGCGTATGACCTGCGGAAGACGACGCCGGGCCATACCGACTTTCAGCGGCTCGCGGCAGGCGGCATCGGCGGGCAGTTCTGGTCGATCTACGTGCCCGGCGAGGCGAAGGACAGCGGCTACGCGAAGATCCAGCTGGAGGAGTTCGATATCGCCCGGCGCTTCATCGCGAAGTACCCTGACAAGTTCACCCTGGCGCTCACGGCGGCCGACATCGAGCAGGCCAACAAGGCCGGCAAGATCGCGAGCCTCCTGGGTATGGAGGGCGGACACGCGATCGAGAACTCGCTGGGGGCGCTCCGGGTGTACTACGACCTGGGCGCACGCTACATGACGCTCACGCACAACGTGACGCTGGACTGGGCCGATGCGGCGCTCGACAAGCCGGTCCACAGCGGGCTCACGGCGTTCGGGCGCGAGGTAGTCGCGGAGATGAACCGCATGGGGATGATGGTGGACCTGTCACATGTGTCGCCGGGTGTGATGAGCGACGCCCTCGACGCCACCCAGTCGCCGGTCATCTTCTCTCATTCCTCGGCGCGGGCGCTGGTGGACTTCCCTCGCAACGTGCCGGACTCGATTCTGGCCCGGATGCCGAAGAACGGCGGCGTGGTGATGGTGACCTTCGTGCCCGCATTTGTGTCGACGGAAGTGATGCAGTGGGAGGCGAAAGCGCGTGACTGGAAGCCGGTAGGCGTGGCCGAGACGGACACCGCCGCTGTGAAGCAGCAGCGGGAGGAGTGGCTCAAGGACAACCCACGCCCACAGGCCACGCTCAGCCAGGTGGCGGACCACATCGATCACGTGAAGAAAGTGGCCGGGGCGGACCATGTCGGTATCGGGAGCGATTTCGACGGCATCGACACCACGCCGACGGGGCTGCAGGACGTCTCCACCTTCCCGTCGCTCTTCGCCGAGCTGATCCGGCGCGGCTGGAGCGATGAGGACCTGAAGAAGCTGGCGCGCTACAACATCCTGCGGGTGCTCAGGGAGAACGAGCAGGTGGCGGCGCGGCTGCAGAAGACGAAGCGGCCGTCGGTTCAGACCATCCAGCAGCTCGACGGCGCAGCAGCGCAATCAACGCCATGACCACGGCAATCGTGGCGAACCCGAACCACTGCAGCATGTAGCTCTTGTGCGGGCCGTCGTCGAGTGGCGGCGGCTCGAGGCGGCGGGGCCACGCCGGCTGGCCCGCCGTCGGCGCCGCGAACAGGAGGACGCCCATCACCGGATAGGGCAGCGCGCCCCGCAGCGCGTCGAGCTCCAGTTCCTTCCACGTTTCCCGGCCATCACGAACCAGCGGTTGTGAGCGACCAGTCCGGATCGGGATCGACCGGGCGATCCCGCTCACGGCCTGCTCCCCCGGCTCACCCAGCGAATCCAGTTGCGGCACCGAGATCCCGTCCGGCGATGGTACGAACCCCCGGACTACGAGGACGGCGGAGTCGCCCCGCGCGCCCCGCAGTGGCGTCACCACCACCACGCCGGGCGCGCCGCTCAGCACCTGGCCGCGGAGCAGCATGTCGTGCGCGTGATCATAGGTGCCACGCGCCGTCACCCGGCGGTCGGCCAGCCCCTCCCGGCCAGCGCTCGCCAGCTCGACCGGTGGCATCTGCCGCGCGGCGAGGGCAGTGGCATTGGCAGTGCGGCGGGCAATGAGTCGCGCACGTTGCCAGAGCGCCAGCCGGACGCATGCCGCGGCCACCAGGAACAGCAGGGCAACGAACAGGATGCGCGCGCGAGGTGACATGGCTGTCTGGGCGAGAGGACATTCCGGGCCAGCCCGGGGCTGGACCCCCGGGAGGCGCGAAAGATATCGTCGGTGAAGGTGTTGGTCCGACCCTTGCCTTTGCTGGCGGTGATCATCTATTCACCGGGTCCCGATTGTGAGGCAATCGCCCATGCTCCGCCGAATCGCAGTAGCCGTGCTCCTGATCACGATGTCGTCCCAGCTCGAGGCACAGGTGCCCCGCAAGGGCATCGCTGAGGTGCAGCCGTCCCGGCGTGGGGGCTTCTGGGGCAGTATTGGGTTCGGTGCCGGCATGGAGAACGTCGACCTCGACGGCGACGTCCTTGGCTACAGTGACGCGCTCTGGCGCCCCACCTTCGATTTCCGGCTGGGCGGAACGGTGAAGCAAACGCTGCGGCTCGGTGGTGAGACGTTCGTGTGGACCAATTACCAGGGCGGGTTCACCGAGACGTTGTGGACGATCATGCCGATCCTGCAGGTGTACCCGGTCAGGACCGCCGGGCTCAACTTTCGGGGTGGGGCGGGATACGCCTGGAGCAGCGTGAGCGACAACTACTACTACGGGGTGACCACTGGCGACAACGGATTCGGCACCCTGCTTGGCATTGGCTGGGAATTCCCGGTGAGCTCCAAGTTCTTCATCACGCCTGGGGTCGACTGGTACCAGCAGTGGTACGGCGGCGGCGGGGTGTATCCGGGCTACACGGAGCGGATCATCAACTTCAGCGTGAGCGTCGGATTGCAAGGCGGGTGAACGACTTGCGTCAGGGTTGACCGCCCCGGGAGGGGTCGGTATGTTCGTCCCTCGCCGCCCTGGTGGTGAAACTGGTAGACACGCTATCTTGAGGGGGTAGTGCCGAAAGGCATCGCGGTTCGAGTCCGCGCCAGGGCATCCCTCAGCACCAATGCAGGCGCCACTGTAGCTCAGGGGTAGAGCTCTCGATTCGTAATCGAGCGGTCGTCGGTTCAAATCCGACCAGTGGCTCTCCAGCTCGCAGCGGCGCCGTTCGAATCAAGGCCGCAAGAACGCTACCGGGTGACGGCATTGAGCCGTCACCCGGCTCTGCATTTCGCACCCTGCAGGTCACGGCCGCATAGATTTGGTGGATGTCAAGCGAACCTGAAGGCGCCGCCTGTGAGTACTCGCCGCACGCGGCGCTTTCTCCCGACGAGCGCCGGCGCTTCCAGGACCCGGCGACGATGCGCCGGATCTTCGACGAGGTGAACACGATTGCTGTCGTGGGCCTCTCTCGCGACCCGGCCAAGCCAAGTCACTACGTACCGGCGCACTTGCAGCAAGCGGGCTACCGCATCATCCCCGTCACTCCGCACGATTGCACGGTGCTGGGCGAGCGGACCTGGCCCGACCTGGCCAGCGTACCGGACCGGGTGGACCTGGTGCTGGTGTTCCGCCCGGGGCCCGAGTGCCTGAAGGTGGCAGAGCAGGCGATTGCGGCAAAAGTGCCGCGGATCTGGTTCCAGCTGCACATCCTGGCAGGGGAGGCCGCCCGGCGGGCTGCCGCCGCCGGCCTCGAGGTCGTGATGGACCGGTGCATGATGGTGGAGCACCGCGCCCTGGCCGGGACCTGACGCGCCGGGGCTGTCGAAAATGGGTGCCTGCGGCTAGACTGGTGTCCTCGCGGCATGTCCGTCCGCGGGTGAAGTGACGGGACGTAGCGCAGTCCGGTAGCGCACTGCAATGGGGTTGCAGGGGTCGCGGGTTCAAATCCCGCCGTCCCGATGAAGTGAGCTGGCAAGTCAAGCACGAAGGCCAACCGAGTGGTTGGCCTTTCGTCTTTGTGCGCACCCGTCACGCCGACTCCATTCGTCCGGTATCGAGCGCCCGTTCCAGGAGGCTTCTCACGCCCCTGATGCGACGCACTGCCCTGGTCATGCTGGGAACATCGCGCGCCGCCCATGCTGTCTCGGCATCGTGCGTGCCTTCCCTGAACTCGACGAGTGCCGTATTGCCCCATGCGATCGCCTGCTCATTCAGGATCCCGGCATCCTCCTTCGCCCTCAACGTTTCAACCAGAAAGCCGATCTTTCGAGCCTCCACGCGATAGCGCGCGGAGAGGGCATTCAGTTTCTTCGCATGGCGCTCGACCTTCCAGTGCCACATGGCGTCGCCGGGATCGCTGTGTTTGTTGCGTGTGAGTTACCCTCCTTGACGTACGTAGTCGTCGCTGATCGCACACGTTGATGTGTTTTGTCCAACTCTGGTACGTCGTGAAACAAGAAAGCGGCCAGCAATTGCCGGCCGCTTCCTGCTCCATTCATGCTTCGCTGTGCCGTTAGTTGGCCTTCTTCAACTCGATCGGACCATTCACGGTCGAGAGTTCGAGGCGCGGTCCCCCGTTGCCGATGGTGCCACGCATGCTGCGTGGCGACATCTTGCCCTGCAGCGTCATCGGAAAATCGCTGGTGATGTCGCCGTTCAGGGTGTTGGCCCGGACGTCGAGGTTGGCGGGTGCGGGCATTTCAACCGTCACCGAGCCGTTCACCGTCTTGGCCTCCAGGTCGCCCGTCCAGGTGGAAGTGCCCAGGCTGAGCTTGACGTTGCCGTTCACGGTCCCGGCGCTGCCGGTGCCGCGCGTGGCCAGCGAGACGTTGCCGTTCACCGAGGTCACTTCGGCGTCCGCGACCAGCCCGCTCGCGTTGACGGAACCATTGACGGTCTGCCCCTCGAATTTCACGCCGGCGGGGACACTCACGGTGAAGTCCACGTTCACGTCGTTGCGGTCCCAGTGATCGTTGTTGCCGTGCGAATGCCGGTTGCAGCCGTCGGCGTCCTGCTGGCCCGGCCACACCGCGCAGATCGTGGTCACGTCGCCATCCTGCTCGACCCTGATCTCCACGCTCCTGGGATCGCTCTTCTTGGCCCGCCGCACGGCGGAGACGGAAGCCTCCCGGTCCGAGGCGCCGGTCGCCTGGATGTTCCCGTTCACATTCTCGAGGCGCAGCGTCTTGCCGGCGGCGATGGCGCCGGTCCAGTGGAACGAGTCGTCGGTCTTCTGCTGGGCCGCGGCGCCTGCCGTCACGAACACGGTCAGGACGGACAATGCGGCGAGGGTGCTCACGTGGCGTGACATGTCAGTTGTCGTCTCCCGTGCCCTTGCTCTTCATGGTGCGCGATCCCGGCCGGGCCAGCCGGATGTCGCCGCCAAAGGATTCCAGGTCCACCCGCGCGCTGCCGTTGCCGATCGTGAAGGAGAACTTCCGGCGCTGATTCTTTCCCGTCAGAGTCACCGGATAGTCCGACTCGAAGGTGCCGTTGAACGTGTTGACGCTCACCGTGGCGTTCGCGTTCTCCGGCATCGTGATCGCCATGTCACCCTGGTGGGTGGACAGCTCGTAGCGACCGCCGTTCTGGATGGTGCCATCGTAGGTGATGTCGCCGTTCACGGTGCTCGCCTCGACGCTGCCCGACTTGATTGCCTCGAGCGTGACGTCGCCGTTCACGGTCTGCACCGCGAGGTCGCCGGTAACCCGCAGCACCGTCACCGATTCATTGACCGACTGGGCCTCGACCCGGCCGTTCACGTCGGTGACCGTCACCGAGCCCTCCACCGACTGAACGGAGACGTTGCCCTCGCCCCCCTTCACGGTCACCTCGCCGCGCACGGTTTCCGCGTGCACCGTGCACTTGCAGCCCTCGATCGTGAGGTCAGTCTCCACGCCCGACAGCTCGATCGCCATCCAGGCCGGCATGGTGATCTCGATGTCCGCGTTGCCGGCGGGACCCCACTTGCCGCTCGTCTCCACGGTGATGGTGGACCCGTCGGCGTCGATGTCGAGGTGGTCCTTGCGCCGGGTATCGGCCTGGATGCGAATGGCGTCGCGGCTCCAGGTCTTGACCGTGATCGAGCCGGCGTAGACCGACGCCTCCAGCCGCTGGCCCCTGCGGGCCGTGAGCGTCGTGTCGGCGCCCTGCTGGAGCGCGGTGACAGCGAGCAGTAGCGACATAGTCAGCACAAGCGACTCCTCAGCTGCGGGACTGGGTGAGGCCGGCGACGAGGTGGAGCAACTCCACCTTCCGCCTGGCCGTGCTGGCCAGGTGCCGGCTCACATAGACGTTGGACGGATCAGCGGCCAGCGCGCGCTCGGCATCGGCGATGGCGCTGTCGATGCGAGCCAGGTTCAGCGTCAGGATCCGAACGGTGGCGCTATCGAGTTTCTCGGAGGCCAGGATCATCTCCAGGTCGGCGACCGCCCGGGCCGTGGACTGGGTGACCTTGGCGCCTGCCTGCAGTTCAGTGGCACCAGTTGCCGGGGTGCCGATGGCCGCGACTACCGGCGTGGACGCCATGTCGCCGGACCCCGGCGTGTGCTTCGTCGCCATGTAGGCGGCACCTCCCGACACGAGGCCCAGCAACAGCCCAGCCGCGGCGAGCCGGGGCCAGGAGATGAACAAGCCGGCACCGGCGCGGGGCCGAAGGGGAACGATCCCCGCTCCGTGAATCCGGGACTCGATCCCCTCCCACAGGTTGGTAGCGGGCGGCAACTCGGGGAGCGCCCGGGCTCGCGCCGACACCTGTCGCAGATCGTCGGCGATGGCCCGACAGTCCGCGCATCCGGCGAGGTGCAATTCGAGCGCGCGGGCCGTGGCGGTGTCGAGCTCGCCGTCCACGTATTCCGAAAGCCGGTCGGTCCAGGTGTCGTGTGTCATGGTCTCATCCTCAGCGCAACAGGAGCTGTCGCAGGGCCATCCGGGCCCGGTGCAGCTGTGACTTCGATGTGCCGGTGGACATCCCCAGCATCTTCCCGATTTCGTCGTGCTGGTACCCCTCGACGTCGTACAGTACGAAGACCTGCCTCATGCCGTCGGGGAGTTGCCGTACCGCGTCTTCCATGTCGAGGCCCTCATCGACCGTCACCCGCCGGGCGGGCCGGTCGGTTACCGCGGCCTCGTCGCTGCTCCAGCGCTTCCGGTCCCGCCCGAGTCCCGCCCGGTGCTCCAGCATCAGGTTGACCGCCAGGCGGTGCAGCCAGGTGCCGAAAGCCGATTCGCCGCGAAAGCTCCCCAGCTTCTGCCACGCCCGGACGAACACGTCCTGGGTCAGTTCCTCGCTGTCGGCGTCGGGCACCATCCGCCGCACCAGGGAATGCACCCGGTTCACGTGGGCCCGGTACAGCCGCTCGAAGGCGTGACTGTCCCCACTCTGGGCGAGCGTGACCTCGACCGTCTCCTCATCGCGCTTCCGGGGCTCCTGGCTGCGCTCGATCAGGGTGCTGGCTCCACGCTGTAGGCTCTGCATTTCAACGGGGTTGGACCGCCCGTCGCCCCAAAGGGTTGCATGCCGGGGTATGGGTCAGGAAGCCGGCGTGGCCGGGGGGCCCGGCCATAGCTGGACTGACAATAAGCTCAAGCCAGTTTCCTGCGACCCCTCGCGATATATTAGCGCCGGTGTATCGGGCCCGTCCGAGGGCCTTGGCGTGCCGGCGATGGCCTTTTGAGGTCGGTCGTCGCCGAGCGAATCCACGCGTGAAGGAGTGTGCTGTATGACGTCGCTGGCCCCTGGCCGAGTCCTCACGGCCCCGCGTGGCACCACTATCTCCTGTCGCGGATGGCATCAGGAGGCGGCGCTCCGGATGCTGCACAACAACCTGGATCCGGCGGTAGCCGAACGCCCCGAGGACCTGGTGGTCTACGGCGGCAGCGGCAAGGCGGCGCGCAACTGGGCCTGTTTCGACAAGATCGTCGAGACGCTGCGTCGCCTCGGTAACGATGAGACGCTGCTGGTGCAGAGTGGCAAGCCGGTCGGCGTGTTTCGCACCCATGATGAGGCGCCCCGGGTGCTCATCGCCAACTCGAACCTGGTGCCGCGCTGGGCCACCTGGGACGAGTTCCGCCGGTTGGAGGCGATGGGCCTCACCATGTACGGGCAGATGACGGCTGGCAGCTGGATCTACATCGGGTCGCAGGGGATCCTCCAGGGCACGTACGAGACCTTCGCCGAGTGTGCGCGACAGCATTTTGGGGGCACCCTGGCGGGCCGGCTCGTGGTCACCGGTGGCCTGGGCGGCATGGGTGGCGCGCAGCCGCTCGCCGCCACGATGAACGGTGGCGCCTTCCTGGGCGTCGATGTCGACGCTGAGCGCATCCGCCGGCGGGTGGACACCGGCTACTGCGACCGGATGGAGACGGACCTCGATCGCGCGCTGCACCTGGTGCTCGACGCCAAGGCGAAGGGTGCAGCGCTGTCCGTTGGCCTGGTCGGGAACATCGCCGACGTTGTGCCCGGGCTCGTGCGCCGCGGCATCACCCCCGATGTCGTAACTGACCAGACCTCCGCGCATGACCTTCGGCTGGGTTACATCCCCCTGGGATACTCCCTTGAGACGGCGGCGGTGGCGCGGGAGCAGGACCCGAAGGGTTACGAGTCCGCGGTGCTCGACTCGATGTGTGCGCATGTGGAAGCGATGCTGGCGCTGAAGGCGCGTGGCGCCATTGCGTTCGACTACGGGAATAACCTTCGCGGCCAGGTGGCCGACCTGCGCGGCATGAGCGACGCGTTCCAGATCCCCGGATTTGTGCCGGAGTTCATCCGGCCGCTCTTCTGCCGCGGGTCAGGGCCGTTCAGGTGGGCAGCATTGTCCGGGGATCCGAAGGACATCGCGGTGACCGACGATGCGGTACTCGAGACCTTTCCCCATAAGGCCGACTTGGCACGCTGGATCGCGAAGGCCCGGGAGAAGGTGCACTTCCAGGGCCTTCCGGCGCGGATCTGCTGGCTCGAGTACGGGGAGCGGGCCGAGATGGGACAGCGGTTCAACTGGCTGGTGAAGAAGGGCAAGGTGCAGGCGCCGCTCGTCATCGGGCGCGACCACCTCGACACCGGCTCTGTAGCCTCACCCAACCGTGAGACCGAGGCGATGAAGGACGGCTCCGACGCCATCGCCGACTGGCCGCTGCTCAACGCCATGCTGAACACCGCCTGCGGCGCGAGCTGGGTGTCGCTGCACCACGGCGGCGGCGTCGGTATCGGTTATTCCATCCACTCCGGCATGGTCGTTGTCGCCGATGGCACCGACAAGGGCGGGGAGCGGCTGATGCGCGTGCTCACCGCCGATCCCGGCACCGGTGTCATGCGCCATGCCGACGCGGGTTATGAGGAAGCCATCGAGACGGCTGCGGAGCGCGGTGTGGATCTTCCCATGCTGAATGACGGGGAAGCCGGAAGCGGGAAGGGGAACTAGGTCTGCCTCTCCTCACCAACATCGGGTTTCTCGCCGCCTGTCGCGCTGATGGCGGACAGGCGGACATCCATGCCGTTCGCGATGCCGCGCTCGCCTGGGAGGGCGATCGCATCACGTGGGCCGGCCCGGCACGTGACCTTCCTGCCGCGTTGAAGGCGTTGCCCGCGGAAGACGCCGGCGGCCGGGCCGTGTTCCCGGGGTTGGTCGACTGTCACACCCACCTTGCGTTCGGTGGCTGGCGCGCCGACGAGTTCGAGCAGCGAATTCAGGGCGCCACCTATCTCGACATCGCCGCACGGGGCGGCGGGATCGCGTCCACCGTCCGGCAGACGCGCCTGGCCACCGAGGCCGACCTGGTATCCCGTGCCAGCGGGTGGCTGGCCGCGATGCGCCGGCTGGGCGTCACCACGGTCGAGTGCAAGAGCGGCTACGGACTCGATCGGGAGACGGAGCTGCGCCTCTTGCGGGTGTACCGGCGTCTCGCCCTTTCGCAGCCCAGCCGGATTGTCTCGACCTTTCTTGGCGCGCATGTGGTGCCGGCGGAGTATCGTGAGCGTCGCGCAGACTACGTGCGGCTGCTCATCGATGAGATGATCCCCACGGTGGCGCGCGAGGGCCTCGCGGACTGCTGCGATGCCTTCGTCGAGCGCTCCGCGTTCTCCCTTGACGAGGCACGTGCCATCCTCCGGGCCGGGCTCGACGCCGGCCTCCGGCCGAAGCTCCATGCCGACCAGCTTTCCGATGGTGGCGGCGCCCTGCTCGCGGCGGAACTCGGGGCCTTGTCGGCCGATCATCTGGAGCACGTCTCCGATGCGGGCATCGCCGCGATGGCGCGCGCGGGCGTGGTCGCGGTGAGCCTGCCGCTCGCGACGATGTACCTCAACCAGCATCCCATGCCGGCGCGACGCCTGATCGAGGCCGGGGTCGCGGTGGCGGTCGCCACCGACTTCAATCCCGGCTCGGCGCCGAGCTTCCACCTGCCCTTCGCGCTTACGCTGGCCTGCACGTTGCAGCGGATGACGCCGGCGGAGGCGCTCAAGGGCGCCACCATCTACGCCGCGCGGGCGGTGGGGCGCGATGGGGAAGTCGGCTCGCTCGAGACAGGGAAGTACGCCGACTTCGCTTTGTTCGAGGTGCCCGACGTGACGCAGTGGCTCTATCACCTGCAGGCGAACGCCTGCGTGCGGACCGTCATCGGCGGAGAGACGGTGTGGCACTCGTGAGACCCTGGGATCGCACCGATCCACGCGTGGAAAACATCATGGGACGGGCGGTGGCCGCCGGTGAGGCGCCGCACGTCGTCCTGCTCGGCTTTCCCACGGACGAAGGCGTATTGCGGAACGGAGGGCGACCCGGCGCCGCGCGCGGCCCGGCCGAGATCCGGCGCTGGCTCGCGAGCTTCGCGCCCGATGCACGCGACGCCGCGCGGTTCACCACGCTGCTCGAGCACACGGCCGATCTCGGCGACATCGCCCTCACGGGCAACCTGGATGCCGACCAGGCGGCGCTGGGTGAGGTGGTTGGCGGGCAACTGCGGCTCGGGCGATTTGTCATCATCCTGGGCGGCGGGCACGAGACATCCTTCGGGCACTTTCTGGGCTATGTCAACGCCCGCCTCCAGGTGGACGTCCTCAACTGGGACGCCCAGGCGGACGTCCGTCCCCTGCGCGACCGGCTCGCGCATTCCGGGTCACCGTTTCGCCAGGCACTCGAGCACTCCTCTGGGGCGCTCCGCCGCTATTCGGTGGCCGGGCTGCAGCCACACGGCGTTGCCGCGGCGCACCTCGACCTGGTGCGGAAGCGCGGACGCGCGGTGTTCCGCGACGAGGTGACGCCGACGGTCATGCGCGAGCTCTATGCCCAGCTCGCTGACCCGTCGTTCGTTTCCTTCGACCTGGATGCCGTGGACCAGGCTTTTGCCCCTGGCGTGAGCGCTCCGTCGACCGGCGGCTTCACGCCCGCCGAGTGGCTTGCCTTTGCGCACGGCAGCGGCCGCCGGGCCGGGGTCCGGTCGGTGGACGTAGTCGAGTTCAACCCGGTTTATGACCGGGATGGACAGACTGGCCGTCTGGCCGCATTGACGATATGGCATGTCCTTCGAGGCTTTGCCGCGCGCGCCTGAGGCCGGGGCCAGCTCCGCTCTGGCGCGAACCAGTGCACTCTCTCATCATTAGGGCGCCTTATCAGGGCTCCCTTCACACCGCGACAATGAGGCTGCTTGGCTGCTGCGGTTCGCCCAACCATAGAGGTCGCTGAGCCCCGGGCCACCGTCCCGGCGGTGGCCGGCCGGGTCGTCTCCGTCGATATTCTCCGCGGCGTCGTCATGGTCATCATGGCGCTCGACCACGTGCGGGACTTCTTCACCAACGTTCCGTTCGACCCGACCGACCTGAGCCAGACGTCAGTCACCCTCTTCCTGACGCGCTGGGTCACTCATTTCTGCGCGCCCACCTTCGTGTTCCTTGCTGGGGTCGGGGCGGGACTGAGCGGGGCGGGCGGCCGTTCACTCCCATCGCTGTCCCGGTTTCTCTGGACGCGCGGTCTCTGGCTCATCATCGCCGAGTTCACGGTGGTTCGCTTCGCGTGGGCCTTCAATTTCGCGTACACCACCCAGGTCTGGGTCCAGGTCATCTGGGCGCTGGGCTGGTCGATGATCGTCCTCGCCGCGCTGGTGCACCTGCCGAGGTGGGTGGTGGCGTCGTTCGGCATCGTGATGATCGCGGGGCACAACCTGCTCGATGGCATCCCGCTGCTGTTTCAGGGCGACACGCTGATCGGCGCGGGCGCTCGTGACTGGTTCTGGTCGTTCCTCCATGTCCAGCGCATGCCGATCGCCTATCCGATCATTCCCTGGGTCGGGGTCATGGCGGCCGGCTACGCATTCGCCCCGATCCTGCTCAAGCCGCGCGCCGAGCGCGTTCGCAGCCTGCTGCTGATTGGTGGTTCGCTGACACTGCTGTTCGTGCTGCTCCGCGGCCTCAACATGTATGGCGACGCGTCGCACTGGGCGGTGCAGCCGCGGTCCGGCATGACGCTGATGTCGTTCCTGAACACGACGAAGTACCCCCCGTCACTCCTGTACCTCCTGATGACGCTGGGTCCGGCCGTCATGCTGCTCGTGCCGTTCGAGCGCCTGCGGGGCCCGGTGGCGAGGTACTTCGATACGATCGGGCGGGTGCCCTTCTTCTACTACGTGCTGCATATCGCGCTCATTCACGCCCTGGTCCTCGTCGCGGGGGCCATCCGCGGATTTCCGTTGAGTGCCTTGCTCAACCCGCCGTTCTTCGGCTACGGCCAGGGATGGGGCACGGGGCTCCTGAACGTGTACCTGATCTGGGTGTTCGTGGTGCTGTTGCTGTACGTGCCTTGTCGGTGGTTCGCCGGGGTGAAGGCGCGCCGGCGGGACCTGTGGTGGCTCGGTTACCTCTAGGGGAGGAGAACATATGCGGCGTGCATCGGGGTGGCTCATTGGCGTGGTACTGGTCGGTCTGGTGACCTCAGCCTGTGGTGGCGGGAGCAGTGCAATCGCGGGAAAGTGGACGAAGGCGATGGAAGGCGAGGGCGACGTGGTGTTGACCATCGCGAAGGATGGTTCGGCCTCGCTCGCGCTGCCGGACGGGCGGTGGCCGGCGGATATCGACATGACCGGGAAGGTCGTGGTGGCCGGCGACAGCCTCAGCATAACCGCCGACGGCGGCCCATCGGCCTGCCCCCAGCCGGCGCCCAAGTACGCCTTCGCGGTGAGCGGGAACACCCTCACGATCGGTGCGGGAAGCACCGATCCTTGCGGTGCGCGTCACGCCGCGCTGGTGGGGACCTGGACCAAGTCCTGAGTCAGAGCGCCGGCCACTGCTGGCTGACGCAATGGAAGGCGCCGAGGCCCCACACCAGGTCGGTGCAGTCGATCCCGACCACGCGCCTGGTGGGAAAGAGGCGCTGCAGCGTGTCGAGGGCCTCGCCGTCGCGGTGCGGGTCGTACGCGGGTAGCAGCACCACCGAATTGGCGATGTAGAAGTTGGCGTAGCTCGCCGGAAGCCGCTGCCCCTGGTGTTCGAGGTACCGCGGCATCGGGAGGGTAACCACCCTGAGGGGCCGCCCGTCCTGGTCCGTCATCGTTACGAGCCGCTTCAGGTTCTCCTGGAGCGGCTCGTAGTTCGTGTCCGATGGATCCTCTTCCACCACGGTGACGACCGTCGTCGGGTCCACGAACCGGGTCAGGTCGTCCACGTGCCCGTCGGTGTCATCGCCCTCGATGCCGTCGCCCAGCCAGAGGATGTGCCGCACGCCGAGGTAGTCCTTGAGGTACCCCTCGATCTGCCCCTTCGAGAGCTGGGGGTTCCGGTTCGGGTTGAGCAGGCAGGCCTCGGTGGTAAGCAGCGTGCCCGCCCCGTTCACGTCGATCGATCCGCCCTCCATCACGATTCCCGGGTGGAACACCGGTATACCGAACGCCTGGCCCACCAGGCTCGGGATGACGTCGTCGAGGTCGTAGGGCTGGTACTTGTCACCCCACGCGTTGTAGCCCCAGTCGACGATGGCCTGCTCGGGCCCGCGCGGAGTGGGGCGCTGCACGAAGATGGGCCCGTGATCGCGGCACCAGGCATCATCGGTGGGGAAGTGGTGGAAAAACACCCTGGCCAGGTTGGTGCCGCGGAGCAGCGTGGCGCGGGCCTGCGACTCCATGTCCGGGCCGCTCACGTTGATGTGCACTTCCTCGCCCTCGCTCAGCAGCTGCACCATGCGCGCGAAGATTCCCGGCACCGGCGCAAACTTGCCGGGCCAGGAGGCCTCCTTGTGTGGCCAGCTGAGCCAGGTGCCGCGATGCGGCGCCCACTCGGCCGGCATGGAGTAGCCGAGTTGTGCGGGGGTCGAAGACATCAATCGTCGATGAATCGCTTCGTGATGTCCCCGTACGCGTCGATCCGCCGGTCTCGCAGGAACGGCCAATGCGTCCTTTGCACGTCCACGCGCCCCAGGTCGCAGGGCACCACGATCACTTCTTCCCCTTCGCCGGCCTTGGCGAGGATGCGCCCGCCCGGATCGGCGACGAAGCTCCGGCCCCAGAATTCGATGCCGCCGGCCGGGCCGTCTTCGACTCCCACGCGATTCACCGCGCAGACGAACACGCCGTTCGCGATGGCGTGGCTCCGCTGGATCGTCTCCCAGGCGTCGGCCTGCTGCGCGCCGAACTCCGCCTTCTCCGGCACGAGCCAGCCGATCGCCGTTGGATAGAAAAGTATCTGCGCCCCGCGCAGCGCGGTGAGCCGCGCACCCTCGGGATACCACTGGTCCCAGCATATCAGCACGCCGATGCGGCCGAACCGGGTGTCCCACGCTCGGAAGCCAAGGTCGCCGGGAGTGAAATAGAACTTCTCGAGATACTGGGGATCGTCCGGAATGTGCATCTTCCGGTACTTGCCCAGGTAGCGGCCGTCGGCATCGATGATTGCCGCGGTGTTGTGGTAGAGTCCCTCGGCGCGCTTTTCGAAGAGGCTCGCGACGATCACCACGCCGAGTTCGGCCGCCACGGCACCGAGGGCCTCGGTGGCAGGCCCCGGGATGGCCTCCGCCCGCTCGAAGAAGCGGTGGTCCTCGGTCTGGCAGAAGTACGGCCCCTGGAAGAGTTCCTGGAGGCAGACGATCTGGGCGCCGCGGGCCGCCGCGGTGCGCACTCCCTCGATGGCGCGCGCGAGGCCGGCCGAGGCGCTCGCGGACGCGCGCTGCTGCACCAGGCCGACCTGGACGATGCGTTCGGTGTGTTCCATAGGGGAAAAAGATACTCGGCGCCGCTCTCGCCCGCACGCGCAACCGTTCCGCTCCGGCGGCCGTACGGTTACTCTGTTGAACCGCCTCCCCGGCGGCCATGTCCTACTCTGTGGAGTGATCAATCCCATGCTGCTCGTCCTGCTCGCCCTGTTTCAGCAACCCGCTGCGCCTCCCCCACCGGCCAGGCCAGCGGCCCCGCCCAAGCTGATTGAACGTGTTGAAGTCACCCCCGCCTCCGCGGAGGTGGGCGTGGGCCAGACCCTGCAACTCGCGGCAAAGGCGTATGACGCCAGCGGCAACGTCCTGCCGGACGCATCGTTCCGGTGGTTCACGGGCGGCGACGAGGGCAGCGTGTCGGAAACGGGCCTGGTGAAGGCGGGCTATCGTGGCAAGGTGCGGGTCACCGTGGCGGCGTCGATGCCCGGCAGCAAGCCGGCGTTCGGTGAGGCCGACGTGAAGGTGATCCCCTCGCCGCCGGCCAGGATCGTGGTGGAGCCCTCGGTGTCACGGATGGTGGTGGGAACTCGCCTGTCGATCACCGGCACGCCCTACAGCCATGAGAACGACCGCCGCTACGACCAGGTCACCTTCACGTCCAGCAGTCCGAAGGTGGCCCAGGTGACGCCCGACGGCCGCGTCGTGGCGGTGGCGCCGGGATCGGCCACCGTGACCGCCAGGGCTGCTGGCGCCACCCAGGCCATCCCGGTGCAGGTGGTGTCCGGTCCGGTGTCGAAGGTGATGCTCACGCCCGAGAGGGCGTCCGTGCTCACTGGCGACGTGGTGCGCTTCAAGGCCGAGGTGCGCAGCGCGGGCGGCAAGTCTCTGGGCGACGTCGCCGTCCGCTGGACGGTCGAGGCGGGCGGTCCCGAGGCATCGGCGTCGATCGATGGCGACGGCGCCTTCGTCGCCGAGACGCCGGGCAAGTACACGGTGACGGGTAGCGTAGGCGGTACGTCCGCCGACGCCGTGATCGAGGTGGCGAAGCGGAAGGTCGGGCGCGGGTTCCAGGTGGTCGGCCGGGTGCCGGTCAAGTTCTCTACCGCCGAGGCCTGGGTGCATCCGTCGAACACCTGCGTCTACCTCAGCACCATCGCCGACCGGGTCTACGCCATCGACATCACGACGCCGTCCGCGCCGAAAATCGTCGATTCGATGATGACGAACGCGCGCATCGTGAACGACGTAATGACCACGGAGGACGGCAGGTTCGGCGCGTTCTCGCGCGAGGGCGCGTCCGACCGCAGGAACGGCATCGTCATCTTCGAGGCCAGCGACCCCTGTCACCCGAAGCCGGTCGCGGAGTACACCGAGACGGTGCAGGGCGGGGTGCACTCATCGTACGTATACCAGAACCACGTCTTCCTCACCGATGACGCCACCGGCTCCATGCGCGTCATCGACATCTCCGATCCCTACAAGCCGCACGAGGTGGCCCGGTTCCAGACCGAGCAGACCGACGAGGGCCGCTACCTCCACGACATCATGGTAGTGGATGGCCTTGCGTACCTGTCCTACTGGAACGACGGTCTCGTGATCGTCGACGTGGGGAATGGCCTGAAGGGCGGGTCGCCGGAGAAGCCGGTGCTCGTCTCCCAGGCCAAGTACGACCTGCAGGAGCTCTACACCCGGGTCGAGCAGCTCTGGGGCCTGGGCGCGCGCGGCACGCACACCGCCTGGCGGCACAAGAACTACGTCTTCGTGGGCGACGAGGTCTACGCGTCCAAGCCGGCGACTGGGCTCAAGGACGGTAACAACCTGACGTTCGGCCGCATGACGGTGTTCGACGTATCGAACATCGAGCAGCCGAAGATCGTCGCCTGGTACGAGCCTACGGACGGCGGGGTGCACAACATCTGGGTGGCGGGCGACACGCTCTTCCTGGGCAACTACCAGGGTGGGGCGAGGGCCCTTGATATCTCCGGCGAGCTCAAGGGCGACCTGCTCAAGCAGGGGCGTGAAATCAGCTGGATCCTCACGGCGGACGCTGAAGGCAACCGTCCCCGTGCCACGTTCGCCTGGGGCGCCGTGGTGAAGAACGGCTATGTCTACGTGCCGGACATCAATTCGGGGCTGTGGATCCTCAAGCTGGAGGCAAAGGCCGGGGCAGCGACGCCCTGAACAGGACGGCGTAAGGGGGAACTGCGACAGCGTAAGGTGGAACCGCAACGGCGGAAACGCTGTCGCTGTTCCACGTCACGTGGTCGGTTCCACCTGCTTCAAGATGTGCCGACGTCCTCGCATCTTGGCCGCGCGTCAGCGGGATGGCGACAGGATCAGTATTGCGGAGCCCTGCGACGCGGGCCAGAGGAAGGTGAGCGACTCGCCCTGGCGGGTGCGATCGAAACCCTTCTCCGACTTGGCGACGGTCTCGATGGGATAGGTCACCAGTTCGGCCATTGGCTCCGCGATCGCCTGGAGCGGGGCCGCGAGCGACAGTTCGCTGGCGAACCAGCGGGCAGCTGACGGCGTCCAGCGCCAGCTGATCACGATGCTGCCGTCAGGCGAGATGCGCAGTTCCTTGACCAGTGAGGTGTCGGGCGCGGCCAGCAGGATGCGCACCTCGGTGCCGACGGTCCGGACCGTGGCGCTCATGCGGTCGCGGGCCCAGCTGCGCACCGCGGCGACTGCTCCCGCCTCCAGTGACTCGGCGGTCGCGTCGGCAGGCAGCAGGCGCTCGACGCCGATGGCGCGGTCGTGCGGGTCGATCGCGGGGCGCACTTCGAGCCGCAGCGACTGCTCGAGGTCGTGGATGCTGGCGGTGCCGTCGCTCGCGTGCCCGGCGTCCGCGAGGCCTCGCGTGAGGGCCTCGTCGTGATAGGCCTCGCGGCGCCGAGTCAGCACGTCGGCATAGTTGATCCCCGAGGGGAAATGGGAAAGCACCTCTATGGCGCCACCGCGCGCGGGCGCCACCACGATGGAGCAATGCGACCCGTGCACCCAGATCTCCGCGGCCCCGTCGCTGTCGAGGTCAAGCTCTTCCCACGTGAGCGGTTCGTCGCGGCGCAGCAGCGCCTCCGCCCGCACCAGCTCGTTCCACAAGGCATTCCGCAGGTGCGGCAGGTAGAGCCCGCCGAACACCCCATGCCAGTACGCGTCGTTACACTGCGCCCGCGCCACGGCGCGGCGCGCCTCGGCGGGATCGCCGCGCTCCCGGCAGAGCGTGGACAGCGCCACCATCATTTTCTGCAGCCGGTTCGACTCGGGGTACTTCACCAGGAAGTGACGCCAGTGCGAGCCACGCACCAGTGAGCCCTCGGGCCCGTCGATCCGATCGGCGCCGAGTTCCTTCTCGAGCGCCGCCAGGCGAAGCTGCGGATCGGGCGGGAGCGCCCATTCCTCCATCTCGCGATACGACGCCGTCGGCAGGTACGCGAGCCCGCCGCAGGGCACCTCGCGCAGCACGTCGGCCAGGGTGCTGAGCACGATGGTGCCCTCGTCCACCAGGCCGCGGATCACAGTGCCGAAGCGGTCGAACCAGCCCTTCTCGTAGACCCATTCCTTCGTGCCCGGCCAGCCGCCGAACTTTTCCCCGTCGTCGGCCAGGAGCGCCATGGCGTGACCTGCGCGGTTGAGCCCGCGCAGGTAATCGGCGGTTTCCTCGGGGGGACGGAACGGGATCAGGTACCGCAGGCGCTCATCGATCGGGAAGACGCCAACCCGCTTGCCGTCGCTCTCGGTGAGGTACCAGGTGTGCAACTGGTCGGCGCTGAATCCCGCGACGAGGAAGTGGCGATCGTCCACCAGTACCGCCTTGACCCCGGCATCCGACAGGTCCGCGGCCAGCTCGGGCTCCCATACCCGCTCGGTGAGCCACAGGCTCGTTGCCTCGACGCCGAACCGGCGCGCGATCGCCTCGCGCATCCAGCGCACCTGCTCCACCCGGTCGACGCGCGGGAGTGCGGCGAGAATCGGCTCGTGGAAGCCCGAGAGCAGCAGCTCGAGCTTGCCCGAGCGCGCGACGCTGGCGAGCCGGTCGAGGTATGCCGGCTCGTTCGCATCCAGCCATTCCAGCAGCGGTCCGGACAGGTGCAGCACGGCGGGGAAAAGGTTCGACTTCTCCAGCTGGTCGAGCAGGGGACGGTAGACATCGTCCAGGTGCTGGCTGAAGACGCGGTCGAAGTTGCCGACGGGCTGGTGCAGATGCAGCCCGATCACGAAGCGGAGTGGGGACATCGACTCGGGTTAGCCGAGGGCCAGGGCGCGTGTGCCCGCGAGCGCGGCCTCGACCGCGGGAAGGGGATCGGGAAAGAGGTCGTCGCGCCGGTGGCACTCCTCGGCAAGCCGGAGCGCCGCGGGAAGCTCGGCCTCATGTTCCGGGCGCAGCGCCGACACCAGCCGCTCCGCCTCGTCGCAGTGGCCGTTGAAGCGGCGGAAGGCGTAGTCGGTCACGGCGCCGGTGGAGATGATGAACTGCCAGTCGGACGACTGGGCCAGGAGCAGTTCGCGGGTCGCCTGCGCCAGCACGGCGCGGGATGCCGGCTGCTTGAGGGCGGCCGGCGCCACTTCCCAGAACGCCTCCTCGAGCGGCCACAGGCGCTCCCATGTCCAGGCTGTCTGGTCGTTGAGCCACATGCCGAAATCGCCGTTGGCGCCCCAGGATCCGTCGGGCAGCCGGAGCGCGCCCGCCGGGGGGTGCCGCCGCAGGTGGGCGGATGCGGTGGTCGGGTGCACCTCCGGATGGTTCGGCAGCAGGCGGTACGTCTCCTCCAGGAAATGCGGGCCCTCGAACCACCAGTGACCGAAGAGCTCCGTGTCGAACGGCGCGGCCAGCACCGCCGGGCCCTTGCGCGGCTCCTCGGCGGCCAGCGCGTCGATCAAGCGGGCGAAGTGCGCCGCGTGGGCGTCGGCGTGCGCGGCGGCCCTCTCGGGATCGTACGGTGCCTTGTCACCGAGATCGACGCTCGCGCCCGTCACCCGCCAGTACTTGAGACCACCGGGCCAGCGGATCTTGTGGAAGTCGAGGTACGCCCCGTCGCCGGGGTAACCACCGTGACGGCTCCAGACCTGCGCGGATGCCTTCGGGTCACGGGCAAAGGCGGCAACGCTGGCACCCTGGCCCGGATGCGATACCCGCCACGCGCGATAGGGAGACCGCTGCGCTACCGCGAGGGCCTCAATGGCCTCGGCGATGCTCATGCCCCCCTCACCGTCGCTGGTGAGTCCCAGGGGCCGCGCGCCGGTCACCAGGTGCGCGTCCACGAAGAAGTAGCGGTACCCGGCATCGGCCAGATGCTCGTCGATGCCGCGCCGGATGGATGCAGCGGGCGCGGTCGGCCACGGGGCCCACCGCTCCCGCGGACGGTACGCGCACTCCGGGAGCCAGCACCCCGTCGGCGACTTCCCGAAGAGGCGGCGGTGCTCGCGCACACCCACGGCTAGCTGCAGCCGGATGCTCTCGTCGCGCGCCAGCAGCGGCAGGAATCCGTGAGTGGCCGCCGAGCTGATAATCTCGAGCCGGCCGCGGTCCTCCAGCCCGCGGAACGCCGCGATCAGGTCGCCATCGAGGGTGTGGAAGAGCTTCCGCAGCCGCTTGTATCGCTCGAGCCAGAAACCGGCAAGCGGGAGCAGGTGCAAATCACCCGTCTCGCGGAGCGATTCGGGCGCCTCGTGGCAGGCCTCGAGCCGCTGTTCGAAGAACGCGTCGACTTCCGTGCGGAACAGCGGATGGGCAAGCTGATTGGCCAGCACCGGTGTGATGCCCAGCGTGACGGGCGCCTGCACCCCGTCGCGCTCCAGTGCCTGCAGCGACTCGATGAGCGGCAGGTAGGTGTCCAGTGCCGCTTCGGTGAGCCAGTCGGAGCCGTGCGGCCACCGCCCGTGATTGAGCACCCAGGGGAGGTGGCTGTGCAGCGCGAGGACGAAGTCGAGGCTCACGAGTGGCTCAGCACCGCGCGATACACGGCCGCGTAGCGCCGGCTGGCGCGATCCCAGCTGAAGTCGCGGTGCATCGCCGTGCGCATCATCGTGGTCCAGCGCTCGCGGTCTTGCATCGCTCCCATCGCGCGGAACGCCGCCTCCTGGAAGGCGGACGCATCGTACTTGTCGAACAGGAAGCCCGTCACGTCGTCCTCCACCGTATCCGCGATGCCGCCTACGCGGCGGCCCACCGGCAGCGTGCCGTAGCGCTGCGCCCGCATCTGCGTCAGGCCGCAGGGCTCGTACACCGAAGGCATCAGGAACATATCCGACCCCGCGATGAGGCGGTGCTCCATCCGGTCGCTGAAGGTGGTCTCCACGCCGACCCTTTCCGGCAGGGCGCGCCGCAACTCGAGCAGCGAGTCGGCGTAGCGCTTCTCGCCGCCGCCCAGGAACACGAACTGCGCGTCGAAATTGAGCAGGTGATAGCTCGCGAAGATCACGTCGAGCCCCTTCTGCTGCGCGAGGCGCCCGGCGAACCCGAACAGTGGCGTCCGCTTCCGCTGGGGCAGGCCGAACGCGCGCTGCAGTGCCGCCTTGCAGCGCTCCTTGCCCTCGAGGTGCTCCGAGTTGTACGTCGCCGTGATGTGCTTATCCGTCGAGGGATCCCACGCCGACTGGTCGATGCCATTGGTGATGCCGACGAGCCGCGGGCCGAGCGCCTGGAACACCTCCTGGAGGCCGAACCCGCCCTCGTCGGTGCGGAGCTCCTCGGCGTGCTTGGCGCTCACGGTCACCACCAGGTTGGCCGTGGTCAGGCCGCCCTTGAGCATGTTGGCGCGCCCGTACCACTCGAGGCAGTGATGGGTATACACCGACCACGGCAGCCCGACGTCGGGAACCATGGAGGGCGGAAAGTGGCCCTGGTAACCGGGATTGTGCACCGCGAGTACGGTGCGCACCTGCTTCGCGACCGGCCGGTCGGCGTGCGTGGTGCGTAGGTAGAGCGGTGCCAGCGCCGTGTGCCAGTCGTGCGCGTGGAGGATGGTGGGGCCGGAAACGAACCGGGGCAGCGCCTCGAGCGCAGCGAGCACGAAGAAGGCAAAGCGGCGGGCGCTGTCGGGGTAGTCACCGCTGGAATCGCCGTAGATGCCGGGGCGGTCGAAGAAGTGCGGATGGGCGATGGCATAGACCTCGGGGCCGGGGCCGGCGCCGGTTACGCGGAAGAGCTGGGCCAGTTCGGTCGTTGGTCCCACCTGCACCGGGAAGGGATCACCGGCCGGGACCAGCCCCGCCGCCAGTTCCCGCACCGAGCGATACAGCGGCAGCATGACGACCACCCGGTGTCCCGCCCGCTGCTGGAAGCTCGCGAGCCCGCTCACCGCCTCGGCCAGGCCGCCGGTGCGCGCGTAGGGGAAGTACTCCGCCGAAAGGTGCACGACGGCGGGGAGCGATGGGCGGTCCGGCACGAGGTCTCCCGAATTCAGTCCGTGGGTGGGGCATCTCCCGCCAGATCGGCGCGGGACGCTGGCAGATAATACTCCTGTACATAGTCGGCCAGCATCCGCTGGGCGGTGAAGCGCCGCCCGCCGAGCCTTAAGGCATGCCGCATACGCTCCACCCACCCGAGCGGAATGTCGCGGCTGTCTCGCGTGTAGTAGAGCGGCACTACCTGCTCCTCGAGCAGGCGGTAGCAGGACTCCGCGTCCTGGGCGTCGCTGCTGCTGCCGTCCGCTCCGGTCGGGATGGCCCAGCCTCCCAGCCCATCGTATCCCTCCTGCCACCAGCCGTCGAGGGTGCTGAGCTGCGGCACTCCGTTGAGGGCCGCCTTCATCCCGCTCGTGCCCGACGCCTCGAGTGGCACCCGCGGCAGGTTGAGCCAGGCATCCACGCCCTGCACCAGCAGGTGCGCGATATGCATGTCGTAGTCCTCGACGAACGCGATGCGCCCCTCGAAGCTCGGGTCGCGCGTGTACCGGTAGACGCTCTGCAGCACTTCCTTGCCCGGCGTGTCCGCCGGGTGCGCCTTGCCGGCGAAGATCACCTGCACCGGCCGGTCGGGATTGGTGCACAGCCGGCGAAGGCGATCGATGTCGCTGAAGATCAGGTTCGCGCGCTTGTAGGTGGCGAAGCGCCGCGCGAACCCGATCGTCAGGACGTCGGGATCGAACAGTGCCCCCGCGCCAACCACCGCCGCTGCCTCCTTGAGCTGGCCCGCGAAGCGGTGCCGCGCGTCCTCACGGATGAAGTTACGGAGGATGTGCTTGAGGTGTAGGTGCGCCTGCCAGAGCTTGTCATGGTCGAGCGACAGCACCCGGTCCCACATCGCGTGGTCGTCGATATGCTCGGTCCATTGCGGGCCGAGGTGCTCCGAGAGCAACCCCTGGATCACGCCGGCCATCCACGTCGGGAGGTGCACGCCGTTCGTGACGTGCCCGATCGGTACCGCCTCCCAGCGACGGTCGGGCCAGAGGCTGCGCCAGAGATGCCGCGACACCTGGCCGTGCGGGCGCGACACGCCATTGACCCGCGCGGCCAGGCGTACCGCGCACACGGTCATGTGGAAGTTCTGCGCGTCGCCGGGCATGAGACCCAGCGCGAAGAACCGGTCGCGGTCGATGCCGAGTGATTCCCATGCCGGGCCCGACACGCGCTCGAGCTCGTCCAGGGCAAAGAAGTCGTGCCCGGCCGGCACCGGCGTGTGCGTGGTGAAGACACTGCGCGCACGCACCGCGGACACCGCGTCCTCGAACGTCGCACCACCCGCCACCTGCTCTCGCAGCCGCTCCACGAACATGAACGCGGCGTGGCCCTCGTTGGCATGCCACACCACGGGGTCGATCCCCACCGCGCGCAGCACGCGCACGCCGCCGACGCCCAGGATCCACTCCTGCCGGATGCGCAGCTGCGGCCCGCCGGCGTACAGCTTGTTCATCAGCGCGCGATCCTCGGGGGCGTTCACCTCGAGGTTGGTGTCCAGCAGGTACACCGGCACCCGGCCCACCATCATCTTCCACGCCCGCACGTGCACCGGTCGGCCCGACGTCTCCACCACCGTGATCCACTCCTCGCCTGACGGGCCGGCGAGCGGCTGGATCGGCGTGCCGGCCAGGTCGAACACCTCGTCGCTGTCGGTCTGCCAGCCGTCGAGGTTCACCTTCTGGTCGAAGTATCCGTTGGTGTAGAAGAGGCCCACGCCCACGATCGGCACGCCCAGGTCGGACGCGCTCTTCAGGTGGTCGCCAGCCAGCACGCCCAGGCCACCGGAATAGATCGGCACCGAGTTGTGCAGCCCGAATTCCGCGCAGAAGTAGGCGATCGGGCGGTCGGCGAGTTCCGGCCAGTGCCGTGCCAGCCAGGTGTCGGCGGTCGTCAGGTGATGCTGGAACGCCGCCATCACCTCGTCATAGCGCTGCAGGAAGGCCGAGTCGCTCGCGCACACCGCGATCCGCGCAGGGTCGATCTGTTGCAGCAGGAGCAGCGGGTTGTGCCGGGTGTGATGCCACAGGCGCGTGTCGATGGCGCCGAACAGGGTGCGTGCCTCGGGGCTCCAGCTCCACCAGAGGTTGGTGGCGAGCCGGCTCAGTCCTTCGATGCGCGTTGGGAGGTACGGGATGCGCTGCTCGAGGGCATTCATCGGTCAGTGCACCAGCTTCTTGAAACGGAAGCGGTGCGGCTCGTCCACGCTCTGCCCTGTGCGCCGCTTGAAGTCGACGGCGTAGTCATGGTAGTTGCCCTCGAACCAGAACGCCTGGCTGTCGCCCTCGAAGGCCAGGATGTGCGTCGCGATGCGGTCGAGGAACCAGCGGTCGTGGCTGATGACCACGGCGCAGCCCGCGAAGCTCTCAAGCGCGTCCTCGAGCGCGCGAAGGGTATCCACGTCCAGGTCGTTGGTCGGTTCGTCGAGCAGCAGGAGGTTGCCGCCGCTCTTGAGGAGCTTGGCGAGGTGCACCCGGTTCCGCTCGCCACCCGACAGGTCCTTCACCATCTTCTGCTGGTCCGACCCGCGGAAGTTGAACCCGGCGCAGTAGGCGCGCGCGTTCACCTTGCGCGTGCCGAAGAGGAGCTCATCCTGCCCGCCCGAGATCTCCTCGTAGGTGGTCCTGCTGCCGTCGAGCGAGTCGCGGCTCTGGTCCACGTACGCCAGCTTCACCGTCTTGCCCACCACGAGTTCGCCGCTGTCCGGCTGCTCCTGGCCGGCGATCATGCGGAACAGCGTCGTCTTGCCGGCGCCGTTCGGCCCGATCACGCCGACGATGCCGCCGCGGGGCAGGGAGAAGGTGAGGTTCTCGAAGAGCAGGCGGTCGCCGTAGCCCTTCGACAGGTCCTTCGCGATCACGACTTCCTCGCCCAGCCGCTCCGGCACCGGGATCAGGATCTCGACGCTGCCTTCGCTCTGCCGCTCCGCCTCGGCCCGCATCTCCTCATAGCGCGCGATACGCGCCTTGCTCTTGGCCTGCCGCGCGCGGGGTGACATGCGGACCCACTCGAGCTCGTGCTGCAGCGTGCGCTGCCGTGCCGAGGCCTGCTTCTCCTCCACGGCCATGCGCTTCTGCTTCTGTTCCAGCCAGCTGGAGTAGTTGCCCTCCCACGGAATGCCCGCGCCCCGGTCGAGCTCGAGGATCCACTTGGCGACGTTGTCCAGGAAGTACCGGTCGTGCGTGATTGCCACGACGGTGCCCTTGAACTGCTCCAGGTAGCGCTCGAGCCAGGCCACGCTCTCGGCATCGAGGTGGTTGGTCGGCTCGTCGAGGAGCAGCATGTCGGGCTCGGAGAGCAGCAGGCGGCACAACGCCACCCGGCGGCGCTCGCCGCCCGAGAGGGTGCTCACGTCCGCGTCGCCGGGCGGCACCTGGAGCGCGTCCATCGCCATGTCGAGCTTGTGGTCGAGCTCCCAGAGGCCCAGGTGGTCGATCTGCTCCTGAAGGCGCCCCTGCTTGTCCAGCAGCTTCTCCATCTGCGCGTCGTCCATCGGCTCGGCGAACTTCATCGAGATGTCGTTGTAGTCATCGAGCAGCTTGCGCAGGTGCGCCACGCCGTCCTCGACGTTGCCGCGCACGTCCTTCGTCGGGTCGAGGTGGGGCTCCTGGGGCAGGTAGCCGATCTTGATGCCCGGGAGCGGGCGTGCGTCGCCAAGGAAATCCGTGTCGACGCCGGCCATGATGCGCAGCAGCGTCGACTTGCCCGCGCCGTTCGATCCGATGACGCCGATCTTGGCGCCCGGATAGAAGGCGAGATGGATGCCCTTGAGGATCTCGCGGGAGGGGGGCACGACCTTTCTGAGGTCGCGCATCGTGAAGATGTATTCGCCGGCCATAGGGCGGCAAAGATAGGCGAACAGGGCGGAACGCCAAAGGGCGCCCCGGCGGGGGCGCCCTTGCGGTGCGTGTACTGTCGAGCGACTAGCTGAGGTGCCTGCTCACCAGCTTGGTCATCTCGAACATGTTGACCTGGTCCTTCTTGAAGATCGCCCGGAGCGCGGCATCAGCATTGATGTTGCGCCGGTTCTTCGAATCCTGCAGGCCCTTCCGCTTGATGTACGCCCAGAGCTTCTTCGTCACTTCCGTACGCGGCAACCCGGCCGTTCCTACGATCACGGCGAGCGCCGCACTTGGCTTCACGGCCTTCATGAACGCCGCATTCGGCTTGCGCGCGGCCTTCTTCTTCAGGGCCTTCTTCACCTTGCGCTTGACTACCGCCTTCTTCACGCGCCGCTTGATCGCCTTCTTCTTGGTCGCCATCGCGTTTCTCCTGTGAGAGTGGAGGTACCTGTACGTGCCCTGCACAAACACTCGGGGTTCAAGGTACCACCTTGTCACGGAGTTGCAATAGGTATTTCCCTCTGAAAATGTCCAATTTCCCCTCGGAGTAGCTCCCGCGCGGCAGGTGCCGGGTGGGCCGGCCGGTGCGCCCGGGGGTAGTTTTCCCTATGGCGCGGCGCAGGAAGACGCTTACCGCAACCTCACGGAGTGACGATGCGAGGCATGATTTTCCCTCTGATACTGGCCCTGTTCCCTCTGGCGCGGATCGTTGCGCCATCCAGCCATGCGGCGACCGTCGCCTGTGCCCACGGCAATGGCGGACTCACGCTGGCGCCCGGATTCTGCGCCGTCGTCGTGGCCGAGAGCCTCGGACCTGTGCGGCAGATCACACTGGGCCCCGACGGGGCGGTGTACGGCGCGCTCGCGAAGGGAGACGGCGGTGTCGTGGCCCTGCGGGACACCGATGGTGACGGCCGCGCCGACGAGCGGCGAGTCTTCGGCCCGCCGGGCGGCAACGACGTGAAGATCCACGATGGCCATCTCTACCTGGCGCTCCCCGATCGCATCGTGCGCTGGCGCCTCGTGGCGGCGCAGCTGCAGCCGCCAGGGGAGCCCGAGATCATCGTGGATGGGCTCCCTGCGGACGCGAGCCACAAGGCCAAGAGCATTGCCTTCAGTGGCAGCGACGTCATGTACGTGAACATTGGCGCCCCCACCAACAGCTGCCAGAAGAAGGATCGGACGAAGGGATCGAAGGGGATCGATCCGTGCCCCGAACTCGCCGCCCGCGGCGGCATCTGGCAGTTCTCCGCCTCCCGGCCCGGCCAGCGGCACTCCGGGGGCACGCGGTTCGCTACCGGCATCCGCAACTCGACCGCCCTGGGCGTGCGACCGGGCACCAGCCAGCTCTATGGCGCCACCCATGGCCGTGACCAGCTGAGCACCAACTGGACCTTCTCCGATGCCTACAATGCGGAGAATCCAGGGGAGGAACTCATGCTTATCAGCCAGGGCGACGATTTCGGCTGGCCCTACTGCTTCTACAGCACTGAAGTGAAGTCGCTCGTCCTCGCGCCGGAGTACGGCGGCGACGGCAGGAGGATCGGCCGCTGTGCCGGCAAGAAGGAACCGATCATGGTCTTCCCCGGGCATTGGGCCCCGCTCGCGCTCGCCTTCTCCACCGGCAGCGGCATGCCGGGGCCTTATGCTGACGGCGTCTTTGTGGCGTTCCACGGGTCGTGGAACCGGGCTCCCCTGCCGCAGGCGGGCTATCGCGTCGTGTTTGCGCCGTTCGCCGATGGCAAGCCCACCGGCAGCTACACCACCTTTGCCGCCGGTACCGAGAGCGATACCTGGCTTCGGGCTTCCGGGGTGGCAGTCGGGCCTGACGGTGCGGTATACATTTCAGCCGACAACAGGGGAACGATCTGGAAGGTTGTGCGGGCGACCTGACGGCGTGAGGACGTCAGGACTTGATGGTGAAGGAGTGACCATGCAAGTGAGGAAGCTGTTGTTCGCAGCGACGTTGCTCGGGGCGGCACCGCTTGTTGCCCAGGCGAAGCCGCTTACCGTCGGCAGCATGGCACCGGATTTCACGCTTCCGGCGGCGACGTCCGCGGGGGTGCTGCCGAAGCAGTTCCAACTGAGTGAACTGCGGGGACGAACGGTGGTGCTGGCCTTCTTCTTCAAAGCCAGGACCTCCGGCTGAACGGTACAAATGGACGCGTACCGTGATCAGTACGCGACGATCTTCAATGGCGGCAAGGACGTAACGTTGCTCGCCATCAGTGTCGACCCGGACACGGCGCTCGCGTCGTGGGCCCGGGACGCGAAGTACCCCTTCACTTTCCTGAGCGACGTGCGCGGGACGGTGGGGAAGCTCTATGGGGCGTTCAACCCGAAGTACGGGCTCGACAATCGAACGGTGTTCGTGATCGCCCCCGATGGCAGGATCAGCTACGTGGCGGCCCCGTTCCGCGAAGTGGACCCAACCAGCTACACGGAGCTGGGAATGGCCATAAAGAAGAACCTGACTGAGAAGCGGTGAGGAGTGAGCGGGAGGCGGGAACTGCGGCGGCGCGCAGTTCCCGCGTTTTCATGCCCTCTCACCTTCGCCGAGCACTCGCGCCACCTCCCGCACATCCGGCTCGATCTCGACGGGTCGGTTGGCCCTCGCCGGCGCCGGTTCCATCTCCTGGTGATACCGCAGCAGCATTCCCGGATCCTTGAGCACATGCCCCGTGAGGACCGCGACCACGCGCTCACCGGGGCGTATTGTGCCGTCGCTGAGGAGCCGTCGTACGCCCGCAACGCTGGCGGCGCTCGCCGGCTCGCACCCCACCCCGCTCGCATCGATGACGGCCTTCGCCTCGAGGATCTCGGCGTCGCTCACGGCAAGCACCACGCCGTCGGTCTCGCGAATGGCCCGCACCGCGCGGTCCCACGAGGCGGGATCGCCGATCTTGATCGCGGTCGCCACGGTTTCGGCGCGCACGCGGTAGCGCACCGCGAAGTCCTCGGCGAACGCCGCCGCGAATGGGGCCGCGCCCGACGCCTGCACCGAAGCGATACGCGGGATTCTCGAGATGAGTCCCAGCGCCTTCGCCTCGCGCAGCGCCTTCCCGAAGGCTGCCGTGTTGCCGAGATTGCCGGCAGGCACCGCGATCCAGTCGGGTGGCTGCCACCCGAGTTGGAGCAGCATCTCGAGAATGATCGTCTTCTGTCCCTCGAGCCGGAACGGGTTGATCGAGTTGAGCAGGTAGATGCCCAGTTCCCGGTGCGCCTCCTCCACCAGCCGCAGGCAGTCGTCGAAGTCACCGCGCACGAGAAGCGTGCGCGCGCCGTAGGCCAGCGACTGCGCCAGCTTGCCCAGCGCGATGCCGCCGCTCGGCACAAACACGAGCGCGGGCAGGCCCGCCTGCGCCGCGTACGCTGCCAGTGACGCCGAAGTGTTCCCGGTGGAGGCACAGGCAACCGCCGTGGCGCCGATGCGCTTCGCCTGCGTCACACCTACCGTCATGCCCCGGTCCTTGAACGAGCCCGTCGGGTTCATCCCCTCATGCTTGAGCAGCAGGCCGGGGCATCCGGCCCACTCCTGCACGGCAGCTCGCTCGAGGAGAGGCGTGTTCCCCTCGGGCCACGAGACCGGGGCCGTGGCCGTGGGCAGCACGATCTCCCGGAAGCGCCACACACCCGAGGCAGCCGCGCCCCGCGACGTGGCGGCTCCAGCCAGGAACCGCTGCCGCAACTGCTCCCCGCTGAGCGCGGAAGGGGCGTGGACGATCTCGAGCAGGCCACGGCACTCGGGACAGCGTGTCTCACCCGCGAGCTCGCCGATCTCATGCCCACAGTCAGCACATCGCTGCCACGTGCGTGCCACCGGCGCAGTCATGTGAACGCACCTGGTTCGGAGACGAGTCGCGCACCCACGCTATCGACGACGCCGACCCGCACGGCCGACTGGATCCCCGCTGCGGCATAGGCGGAGGCCATCGCTCGGCCAATCCGTTCCGCTGCCGCCTGGCCGTTCGCCAGCGCGAAGGCAGTAGGGCCGCTGCCCGAGATGGACGCTCCCAGGGCGCCCGCCTCGAGCGCCGCTCGCTTGGCGGCGGCAAACCCGGGCAGGAGCGGCGCGCGCGCTGGCTCCGCGATCCGGTCGTCCAGTGCGCGGCCCAGGAGCGCCAGGTCGCCGGAGTAGAGCGCTGCCACCATCGTGGCCACCTGGGCCATCTGGTGAATGGCGACGTCGCGCGTCACCATGGCTGGCAGTGCGGCCCGGGCGTCGGCGGTGCGCATCCGCTGGTCCGGGTGCGCGAGCACCACGGTGAGTCCCGCCGGTGTGGGCAGCGTCACCACATCGGGTGGGTCGATCGATCGCACCAGCACGATCCCTCCGAGGAGCGACGGGGCCAGGTTGTCGGCGTGTCGCCCTGCCACCACTGCCTCGGCCTCGAGGCACGACTCCAGCAGCGCGCGCACGCCGAGCGGACGTCCGAGGCACTCGTTCGCGGCCACGGCGCCGGCCACCGCGGACGCGGCGCTCCCGCCCTGTCCTCCCGAGAGCGGCAGTCCCTTCAGCACCCAGAGCGCCAGCCCTTGAAGTCCGCCGGCGCGCTGCAGTACGGCGGCGGCGGCGAGCGCTGCGCTGTGCCGCGCGGGGTCAGCGGGAAGGTCGGGATGGCCGGGGTCGCGGAGCTCGATGCCGCGCACGTCGAGGAGTTCGGCCGTGACCCAGTCGCCCGCGCCGGCGACCGCGAGGCCGAGCACGTCGAGGCCCGGCCCCACGTTGCCCACCGATCCCGGGGCGAACGCGGTGAGCCGCATCAGGCCGGCGCCAGCTTGAGGATGTCGTTCATGACGCCGGCAGCAGTGACGTCGAGTCCCGCGCCGGGGCCCGTGATGACCAGCGGGTTACTGTGGTACCGCTCGGTGGTGAACACCACCTGATTGTCGGTGCCGCGCAGTGCACCGAGGGCGCTCTCGAGCGGCACCGATGCCAGGCCCACGCGGATCCGCCCGCGCGTCACGGCCGCCACGTAGCGCATCACCTGGCCACGTTCCTTCGCGGCCGCCACGCGCTCCACCCACTCGTCGTCGAACCGGTCGAGCGTGGCCAGGAACTCCGGCAGTGGCGTGCCGCGCGCCCGCTTTGGCACGAGGGACTCGACCGACACGGCATCGATGCCGCCGGAGAAGCCGAGCAGGCGGCCGAGAATGAGCGCCTTGCGCGCCACGTCCATGCCTGACAGGTCCTCGCGCGGGTCGGGCTCGGCGTAGCCGCGGCGCATCGCCTCGCGTACCGTGGTCGAGAACGCGCGTCCCGCCCCGATCTCGCTCAGCACGAACCCCAGCGTGCCCGAGAGGCAGCCGTCGATGCGCTGTATCCGGTCACCCGATTCCAGCAGCTTCGAGGCGGAGTCGATGACCGGCAGCCCGGCGCCGACGGTTGCCTCGAAGAGCAGCCGGCGTCCATGCGCGCGGGCGGTGGCCTGCAGGGCGTCCGCATCGGTGCGGCGGTCGGTGAGCGGCCGCTTGTTGGCCAGCACCACGTCCATGCCGCTCTCGAGCACGTGGCGCAGGATCACCGCAGTGTCGTTCGCCGTCACGTCCACCACCACCGGCCGCGGCAATGCATGCGTCGCGATGAATGCGAGCGCGTCGGTCGAATTGGATGCGACGCCGCCCCGCGCGCGGCCCAGCGGCTGCCCGCGTGCCTTGTCTGCCGCAAGCTGCGACAGCCGTCGCGGCGGGAGACCCGACGGGTCGAACACGAATCCAGTGCGATCGATGACCGCGGCAATCTCGAGCTGGATCCCCGGACGCCGTGCCCGGGGAATGAGCCGGGCCAGCGTGCGCCCCACCTGCCCGAAGCCCAGCAGCACGACCGCCACCCGCTCCGGCGGGTTCACGGTGCCGCCGCCGATCTTGGCCAGCTGGAATGCATCGTGGATGCGGCGCTGCGCCTCCGCCGCATCGCGCTCCTCGATGACGAAGGAGATGTTGAGTTCCGACGAGCCCTGCGCGATCGCCACGATGTTGATGCCCGCATGGGCCAGCGCGCCGAACACGCGGGCCGCGACGCCGCGCGCGCCCGCCATGCCGCGGCCCACCACCGCCACGGTGGCCATCCCGCGGCGGACCTCGACGCCGTCGATGTCCTGGCGCGCGATCTCCTCGCGGAACTCCCGCAGCAGCGCCTTCTCCACTGCGCCCGCCTGCGCGTCCGGCACGCTGAACGTCAGCGACGCCTCGGACGAACCCTGGGTCACCAGCGACACGGGGAATCCATGGCGCTGCAGCGTCTCGAAGGTTCTCGCCGCCACTCCGGGCACGCCGAGCATTCCGTTCCCCGTCACGGTGATGAGCGCCTGCCCGCCGATGCCGGAGACGGCGCGCACCGGAGAGGGCGTCCGGCGCCGGTGCTGCGACACCTCGGTGCCCTGGGAGTCCGGGTTCGCGAAGGGGCGCACATAGACCGGGATCGAGCGGCGGCTGAGCGGAATGAGGGCGCGCGGATGCAGCACCTTGGCGCCGTAGTAGGCGAGCTCCGCTGCCTCGCGCACGTGCAGCTCGGGAATGACGCGCGCATCGGCGACGACCCGCGGGTCGCCGGTGAGGAACCCCGGCACGTCCTTCCAGAGCGATACCGAACTGGCGCGCAGGGCCCGTGCAATGAGCGTGGCGGTGAGGTCGGATCCGCCGCGGCCGAGGGTGACGAGATCGCCTCCGGGGCCGGCGCCGATGAACCCCGGCACCACCGGGATGATGCCGCGGCGGAGCAGGGGGCCAACCAGCGTGCGCACCCGGCGGTCGGTCGCGGCGAAGTCGGGCGCCGCTGCGCCGAAGTGTCCGTCGGTGACGATGAGGTCCACCGCGTCGACGAGCCGCACTCGCCGGCGCGTATCAGCGAGCGCCGCCGCCAGGAGCATGGCGCTCAGCCGCTCGCCCCGGGCCGCGATGTAGTCGCTCGTCCGGGGGGTGAGTTCCCGTACCACGCGCAAGCCATCCAGCAGTGCGCGCAGCTCGTTCAACGACGTCTCGATGGCGGCGACCACGACCCGCCGGGTGCCGGCGGTGCGCACGATCTGGCGCGCGGCCTCGACGTGCTGCCGCCGCAGCGCCGACAGCGTTGCACCGTCGGCCGGCTTGCCCTCGGCCGCGGCGCGGGCCAGCGCGAGCAGGCGATCGGTGACGCCCGCCATCGCCGACGCCACGATCACGACGGGCCCCGGGGGGAGGTCCTGGATGACGGCGACGGCATGGTGCATCGCCGCGGCATCGGCCAGCGAGGCACCACCGAACTTGTGGACGGTAGGCGGACGTCGGGTTGCAGTCATAGCCCGCGACGATACCCACCGTCCGGGTGATTGTCCATGTGAATGCTCTAGTGCCACTTCAAGAGCACGCGTGCACGCAGACCCTTCCCACACGTCTCCTGCCGTCAACCTTTTTGTGCCGCAGGGGTAAGTCCTGCATGCCCTCGGCGAAGGTGGACGGCCTGCAGATTTGGCAGGTCTTCGGCAGTCTCGGCGACCCCGTCAGTGGTGACCCGCCCAAGTGACAGTACGGCATCAGGTTAGCTAAAGTATTGATTTTTCGTAGTTTAGCCGTTATTTTGACCGCTGCCAAGAAACGGCGCCAGTAATGCAAGAACGCATCTGGAGCCTGCAGGAACCACCCTAGTCCAGGGAGGCTGGTCAGAGTGAAAGAAAAGCTGCCGCCAAAGAAGAAGCGTAGGGCCGTTCGTCCGGCGCAGATCGCGCGCGCGGTCGACGAGGGTCGTGAGAGTCTTGATCTCTATCTCGACGAGATCAGTCGCGTCCCGCTGCTCAACCGCGAGGAGGAGATGGAACTCGCGCGTAAGGCGTTCAAGGGGAGCATTGTGGCGCAGGAGCGCCTTGCCCGCCACAACGTCCGCTTCGTCGTGTCGGTCGCCAAGAAGTTCCAGAATCGTGGCGTACCGCTCGTCGATCTCATCGGCGAGGGCAATCTGGGCCTGATGACGGCCGCCCGGAAGTTCGATCCGGATCGCGGCGTGAAGTTCATTTCGTACGCCGTGTGGTGGATCCGCCAGGCGGTGCAGGCGGCCATCGCGCGGCACGGCCGTCCGGTACGGGTGCCACTCAACCGTACCGCCGACCTGAGCCGTCTCGGTCGTACCACCACGCTCCTCAAGGATCGCCTTGGTCGCATGCCGACCACCGAGGAGCTGGCGCGCGCCACCGGACTCACCGTGGAAGCGGTGCGCAGCCTCTCCGCCCTGAATACCGAGGCGGTGCGGCTCGACCACCCCACGCGCGATGGGGACGGCAACGAGCGCATGGAGCGGTTTGCGTCGGCCGACGCCGAGGGCACTGACACGGCGGCCATGCAGAACAGCCAGACGCACGACATCGAGCTGGCGCTGGCCACGCTGCCTCCGCGCGATGCGAAGGTGCTGCGGCTCTACTTCGGCCTCGATGACGGCAACAGCCGTACGCTGGAAGAGATCGGCCGCATGATGGGTGTTACCCGTGAGCGGATCCGCCAGTTGCGCGACCGGGCGTTGCTCCGGCTGCGTGAGGGCGAGACGGGCGACCGACTGAAGGACCTCGTCGCCTAGAGCGACGATTGAACAACAGGCGGGGGCATCCAACGATGCCCCCGCTTCTTCTTGTTCAGGACGGTTCTTCGGGCCGGAGCGCGAGCGACCGGGGCGGTCGCACCAGCAGGCGACCAAGCGCTGCCCCAACCCGTCGCGCGGCGGTGCGGTGGGGCCACGCGAGCCACCGGTACCGCCGCAGCATGCGCCGGGCGCTCGGTAGCACCCGCTGCAGGTCTGCCTCGGTGAGGGGCTGGAAGGGCTTGAAGTCGAACGGGTGTGCTGTCACCGTTGCCCGGAACGCCGTGATCGCCGCCCACTCCGCCGACAGGTCGGGCACCAGCTCCAGCGTCGCGCGCAGCAGTTCCTGGTGCGACAACTCCTCGCCGAAGCTGTAGGCCAGGTAGCGCTCCTGCACCAGCCGCCAGAACGTCTCGGTGGCCTGGCTCATGTCCACCGCGTCGTACTCCAGCGCGGTGCAGATCAGTCCCCACAGCACATGCTTCGCGCGGCCGTCCAGGTTGCGCGTGGGCGAATTCGGCGCCTTCTCCCAGTGCCGCAGGAACCCGCCGGTCATCACGTGGCCGGTGGGGAAGCCTGATCGCCACATCCGCAGGTTGAGTTCGGTCCACTCGCCCCAGAACCGCCGCCGCGGGTTGAACCCGCCAACGTCCCGCAGCAGGTTCGTGTAGCTCGCCACCAGCATTCCCTGCACCGGCTGGTAGCGGAGGTCTGGCGTGATCACGTGCGGTGTGCTGTCTCGCGGTTTGAACAGGTCATCGGTGTCCTCGCGATAGGAGCGCAGGCCCACGAGCCCCGCGGGCACCCGCTGCATCGTCTCCTCGATGGTGAGAAATACGTCGCCATGCACCGTGATGTCGTCGTCCACGAAACAGACGAGCGGGCTCTTCACCAGGTTGAGCTGGTAGTTCCGCCCTCCGCTGATCGTGGGGTCGCCATTGTTGAAGTGCACCTCGATCTCCAGGCCGGACGCCCAGGAGCAGATGGTGCGTTCCACGTCGGCCAGCTCTTCGCGGATCGCGCGATTGTAGACGATGACGAGCCGGGCGCCACCGGGGATCACGGTGGCCTCGAGCGACTGGATGAGCTGGCGCAGATAATGTTCGCGGCCCGGGATCGTCAGGGCTGTAATGGTCCATCGGGGTGCGGACATCGGACCTCCGTGGGAAATCGGCGCAGCTGCTGGAGCGCGCCAATCATCTCCTTCCAGCCCTCGGGGCCGGGTGATTCAAGCAGTGTCGCGCCGCGCAACGCGGCGAGACGCGGGTGATGGCCAGCCGGGTTTCTGACGACAAAAGAGCAATCGACCGACTCCAGGAGAGGCAAGTCACTGACGTCGTTGCCGATTGCCGCGGAGCCGCTCATCCCCATGCGGGCCGCCAGCCGTTTCGCCGCGAGCCCCTTGTCTGATCGTCCAGTCAGTGTAGCCCACCGGCCGCCAGCCGAACACCGAAGACCGACCGACAAGACCAGTGACCGAAAATCCGCGAATGCGTCGTCCTCGGCCACCATTCGGGGCAGTAGCAGGCTCGCATGGCGCGGCGCTCCCGTGGACCGCAGCAGGCCGGCGATGCGCTCCCACGCGCCAGCGCGCCGCACCGACGCGATGATCTCCTCGCGCGGTACGCCGATGATCTCCTCATCGCCGGCCGGCGACACCAGTACGCTGCCGTCCTCGGCGATTCCCCAGTCGATCCATCCAAGCCGGGCCTGCAGTTCGGCCACTTGCCGGGCGGTGCGGCTCGACGCGAAGATCACGCGCCACTCGCGGGCTACCGCAGCCAGCCAGGCGACCGGAAACGGGACGGCACCCGCCTCATCGAGGAAGGTGCCGTCGATGTCCGAGAAGATGAGCCCCCGGATCATGACGTCATGTGGCTTCCCCGGCGAACTGTCGCAGGACCCGCTGCAGGATGCCGCCGTGACGGAGATAGTCGATTTCCACTGGCGAGTTGAGGCGTACCACTGCCTGGAACTTCGTCTCCTTGCCCGACTCGTCGCGCGCCGTCACCGACACCCGGCCGCCGGCCGTGAGCCCCGATGCGATGCCGGTGATGCTGAACGTCTCGCGACCGGTCAGTCCCAGCGACTGACGGGTGACGCCTGGCTCGTACCCCAGCGGCAGCACGCCCATGCCGACCAGGTTGCCGCGATGGATCCGCTCGTAGCTCTCCGCAATGACCGCCTTCACGCCCAGGAGCGCGGTGCCCTTCGCCGCCCAGTCGCGGCTCGATCCCGTGCCGTATTCCTTGCCCACGAGCAGGACCAGCGCGGTCTTGCCAGCGATGTACTTCATGGCGGCGTCGTAGATGGACATCACCTCGCCGCTGCCGAAGTGCTCGGTCCAGTTGCCTTCCCGATCGGGCACGAGGGCGTTCTTGATGCGCACGTTCCCGAACGTTCCCCGCATCATGACTTCGTGATTACCCCGACGCGACCCGAACGTGTTCCAGTCCTCCTGTGCCACACCATGCTCCAGGAGATAACGGGCGGCAGGCCCATTCCTCGGGATTGCTCCCGCCGGCGAGATGTGGTCGGTGGTGACCGAATCGCCCAGCACCGCGAGCACGCGCGCCCCGCTGATATCGGTCATCGGCTTCGGTTCAGGGCTCAGGTTCTGGAAGAACGGCGGCTCCTGCACGTACGTGGAGTCCTTGTCCCACGCGTAGCGGCTTCCGGCAGGGACCGGCAGCGCCTGCCACGCCTCGTCGCCGTCGAACACCTTGCCGTAGCGGCTGGTGAAGAGCTCCGGCCTGAGCGCCGCCGCCATCGTGTCCCTGATCTCCTGCGCCGAAGGCCAGATGTCGCGCAGGAACACCGGCGATCCATCCTTGCCGGTGCCCAGTGGTTCCGTCTCCACATCGAGGTCGATCCGGCCGGCCAGTGCGAAGGCCACCACCAGCAGTGGCGATGCGAGGTAGTTCGCCCGCACCGATGGGTGCACCCGCGCCTCGAAGTTCCGGTTGCCGCTCAACACCGCGGCCGCCACCAGGCCGTGATCTTCGATGGCCCTGCCGATCGCCTCAGGGAGCGGGCCGCTGTTGCCGATGCAGGTGGTGCAGCCGTAGCCCACCGTCTGGAAGCCGAGCGCATCGAGGTGGGGCTGCAGGCCCGAGCCCTCGAGGTAACCCGTCACGACGCGCGAGCCCGGTGCCAGGCTCGTCTTGACCCACGGCTTGGTGCGCAACCCCTTGGCGATCGCCTTCTTCGCCAGCAGGCCGGCGCCGATCATCACGGAAGGGTTGGAGGTGTTGGTGCAGCTGGTGATCGCTGCGATCACCACCGACCCGTCGCGCAGGTGGAACCGCTCGCCGTCCTGCTCGCACTCCACCTGCGGGGGCAGGTCTTCCACGGCCGTCTCGGGGTGCCCGATCATCACATTGCTGCCGCCCTCACCGATCCAGCGCGAATACGCCGCCTCGGCCACCTCGCGCCGGGCCGCCGGCGTCTTGGGGCTCATCAGCGACGGCAGGTTGACGTAGAAGTTGCGCTTGAGCGTATCGAGCGGCACCAGGTCCTGCGGACGCTTCGGGCCGGCCATGCTCGACTTCACGGTGGAGAGGTCGAGCTCGAGCGTCGCGGTGAACTCGGGGTCCGGCGTGGCGTCGGTGCGGAAGAGCCCCTGCGCCCTGTAGTAGGCCTCGGCCATTTTCACCGTATGGGCATCGCGACCGGTGCGCTCCAGGTAGCGGATCGTTTCCGCATCCACCGGGAAGAAGCCCATCGTAGCACCGTACTCCGGCGCCATGTTGGCGATGGTCGCGCGGTCGGCGAGGCCCAGGCTCGAGAGGCCCGGCCCGTAGAATTCGACGAACTTGTCCACCACGCCCTTCTTCCGGAGCATCTGCGTCGCCGTGAGCACCAGGTCGGTCGCGGTGGTGCCCAGCGGCAGTTCGCCGGTGAGCTTCATCCCGATCACGTCGGGGATGAGCATGAAGTAGGGCTGGCCCAGCATCACCGCTTCCGCCTCGATGCCGCCCACTCCCCAGCCGAGTACGCCCAGACCGTTGATCATCGTGGTATGGGAATCGGTGCCGACGCAGCTGTCGGGATACGCGGTGAGGGCGCCGTGCTGGGCGCGCAGCTGTACCAGCGGCGCCAGGTACTCGAGGTTGACCTGGTGCACGATGCCGGTGCCGGGGGGCACCGCCCGGAAGTTCTCGAACGCACGCTGCGCGAACTTGAGCAACTGGTACCGCTCGCGGTTCCGGTCGTACTCCAGCGCCACGTTGAGCGCGAGCGCGCGATCGCTGCCGAAGTAGTCGACCTGTACCGAGTGATCGATGACCAGGTCGCAGGGCACGAGCGGGTTGATCCGGTTCGGGTCCCCTTTCATCCGCACCATCGCATCCCGCATGGCAGCCAGGTCCACCACGCAGGGCACGCCGGTGAAGTCCTGCAGCACGACTCGCGCCGGCATGAGCGGGATCTCGCTGCGTGACGGGTCCACCGCCTTCCACCCCATGATGTCCCGGACGTGCTGCTCCGTTACGATTCCGTGCCCGGCGAATCGGAGGGCGTTCTCGAGCAGGATGCGGATCGAGAACGGCAATCGGTCGAGCCGTCCCAGGCCCTGTCGCTCGAGTTCGGGCAGGCGGTAGATGACAGCCGCCTGGCCATCCACCGTGAGGGTACCGCGCGAACCGAAGGGATTTGGAGTGGAGCTCATCGGGAACCTGCACGAGGCGTGGGTGTCTTGGAGCCGCTTGTTTCACCGAAGATAACACTCGCGGGGATGCCCCTCGGGACAGGAGATTGGCTCGTGAAGCAGCCCGTCATGCCCTATCGCGTCACCCGCCGGGACGACGGTCTCCTCCTAGAATGGGACCAGTCCGGCCACTCCGCACTCTATGAGGGTCGCCGCCTCAGGCTTTCCTGCCCCTGCGCCGAGTGTGTGGAGGAGATGAGCGGTCACCCCCTCCTCCAGCCCGAGTCGGTCCCGGCCGACATTCGTCCCCTATCGGTAAGCCTGGTAGGGAGTTACGGACTCAGGATCAATTGGAGCGACGGGCATGGAACAGGCATCTACACTTTCGAGAAGCTTCTCGCCTGGTGCCCCTGCGATGCCTGCCGGAAGGCCAAGGGGGAGGGATAGAGGGCTGGTGCAATTCCTTGCACGCTTTTAACATGCTCCTGTCCTATCCCCGTAACAGCCCCACATCATCTTCTGGAGCTGGCCCATGGACGCTTCCGTGGCCGCTGTTGGGCAGACCCAGATCCTCGGTCTGCGCTTCTGGATCTTCGCCTGGTACGTCATCCTCCTCGTTGGTGCCCTCGGGCTCCTCGGTGCCTGGGCCTGGGGCCGCCGGACCGGCTGGCGGAACCGCGACGAAATCGTCCGCGGCGTCGGAACAATCATCCTCTCCGTTGGCATGCTCCTGCTGTTGCATGGAACGGCGCTGAGGCTGGGCGCCGGGCTGGTTGGACTCGCCACGGGAACCTTTGTCGTCGCCTTCCTGCAGGGCAGCAAGCTCAGGCGGCCATTGTTGCGACTGGTCCGTGGCGAGGGTGTCGCCAGGCCTCGATTCTCTTGACTCATCAATTGGGAGAGGTATTGTAGGAGAAGGAACGACGAGGAGGGCTGGTGGCTGCGCCGATTGTCAACCAGCAGGAGTCGGTTGGTGAGGAAGGGACCTGGGTCGGTCTCATCGGTGCTGGTGTGGTTGCCCTCTGGTTCTTTGTCAGGGACATCGCCGCAGGTCATCCCCTTCGCACGCCGAGCATCCTGGGACAGGTGCTCCTCATGGGCAAGTCAGCGCCCGACGTGGACCAGCTCGACTTCACCGGCATCATCCTCTACACCGCCGCACATGTCTTCGTGTTCCTGCTGATGGGCATGGGCCTGGCTCACCTGGTCCGCTGGTCCGTGAAGAACCACTTTGTCCGATACGCTCTCCTGCAGGTGTTCCTCGCGTTCGAGCTCTTCTTCTGCGTCGTGCTGCTGGTATTCCGGGAGGAGACGCGCTCATTGTTTCCGCTCTCCAGCGTGCTCATCGCCAACACCCTGGCCGCGATCGCCATCGGCTTCTATCTCTGGCGTCATCATCCCGAGCTCCGGGAATCGATGCGACAGACACCGCTCGGCGCCGCACCGGTCCGCTGAGGTCTCCGCGCTCTCCGGCCGTTCCCGTTAGCTTCCCGGCGCTCCGTTCCCTGCGAGGACGTCTGCGCCACCTGGTCCGTTGCCTCGTCTGTGTTGCCCTGTTCACGCCGCCGGTCGTTCTCGATGCCCAGCTTGGGCCTCCGACGACCGGGGGCGCCATCGCGCTGGACCAGGCCCTCCGGTTCCTTGGCCATTACAAGCGTGTGCTCGTCATCGGTGCGCATCCCGACGATGAGGACACGGAACTGCTCACCATTCTCACGCGCAGCGAAGGCGCCGAGGCCGCCTATCTCTCGCTCAACAGGGGCGAGGGCGGGCAGAACCTCGTCGGCTCCGAACTGGGCCTGGCGCTGGGCCTGCTGCGCACCCAGGAACTGCTGGCGGCGCGTCAGCTGGATGGTGCGGGCCAGTACTTCACGCGCGCCTACGATTTCGGGTTCTCGAAGAACCTCGACGACACCTGGGCCCACTGGCCGCGCGATACCATCCTCAAGGATGTCGTGCGCATTGTGCGACGTTTCCGGCCGCAGGTCATCGTTTCGATCTTCAGCGGCACTCCGCGCGATGGTCACGGGCAGCACCAGGCTGCGGGATGGGCGGCCGCGGAAGCATTCAGGGTGGCCGGCAACTCCGCCGTTTTTCCGGAACTGCAGACCGAGGAAAGTCTGGCCGCCTGGGTGCCGCTCAAGCTCTACCGCAGCACCCGCTTCGACACCGTTGCCACTACGCTCACGCTCGACGGCGCGGGGATCGACAGCGCAGTGGGGAAGACCATCCACCAGATCGCGATGGCCAGCCGAAGCCTGCACCGCTCCCAGGACATGGGCCAGTTGCAGACTATCGGTCCCAGTGTCGTGCGCCTGGCACTGGTCGGCGATCGGACAGGGAAGGGTGCCTTCGCGCTCTGGGGCGGCCTGGATACGACGATGAGCGGGATTCCCGTCAGTGGTGGTGGCCGGTTGCAGCTCTACGCGGCGCTGGTCGACTCGATTCACCGGGGGAGGGTCGACGCCCTTCGGGCTGGGGTGTCAGCGGACTCGTTGCGGCCTTCTCGCCTGCTGCGGGCCGCCGGTCTCCTGGCGCCGCTGGCGGGTTCCCCCTGGGCACAAGGTCGCGGCGTGGTCGAGCTGACGGATCAACTTCGTCACGTCGCCGATGCATGGCAGGCAGCCACTGGCACATTGCTCGATGTCCGCGCCAGCGCGTCGCGCGTCGCGCCCGGTGACTCAATGGAACTCGTGCTGGAGGCGGTTGGCGTGACGTTCGACCGTTTCAGGCCCGCCTTTTCCTCCACGCCGCTCAGCCTGCCCGGATCTCAGCCACAGGTGCGCCGCTTCAGCGGCGGCGGACGGCCCGGCCTCGAATGGCGATATGCTGGGCGCGTCGCGCCCGGGCGCCCGCTGAGCCAGCCCTACTTTCTGCGCAAGTCACCGCCGGGTGACCTGTACGACTGGTCGGCAACGGCACCCTCGGACCTGGGGCTTCCCTTCGAGGAGGCCGCGATCGGCGCCGGCCTGGTGCTGGCACCGCTGACCGGGGCGTTGACGTCGCGCGAGGGCACGTGGAGGTGGAACGACCAGGCGCGCGGCGAGATCCGGGAACCGGTCGACATTGTGCCCCGTGTGGACGTGAAGTTGTCGCCCGCGGAACTGCCCTGGCGCCTGAGCGAGGCATCGACACGGACCTTCACGGTCACCCTGCAGCACGGCGCGAGCGACACGACCAGCGGCAGCGTGCGCCTGCAACTGCCGCCGGGCTGGCCTGTCCTGTCGCCGCAGCAGTTCACGCTGACGCGGCCCAACCAGCGCCTCGAACTGCGGTTCGTAGTACGTGCCCCGGCCCGGTTGCCGGCCGGGACTTACGTCGTAAGCGCGGTGGCGGAGGATGCGGCGGCCAACCGGTATGGGCAGGGACGGGTCACGATCAGCTATCCCTACATCAGGCCGCGCAGTTACCTCACGGCGGCGATGGCTCGGGTCACCGCGCTCGACCTGGTACTGCCAGCGCTGAAGCGCATCGGGTACATCCGCGGCGCTGCTGACCAGGTGCCCGAGGCGCTGGCATCGGCCGGCATGCCGATCGAGGTGATCGACGGGCAGCTGCTCGGGAGTACCGACCTGTCGCGCTATGGCGCGATCGTGGTCGGGCCGCGCGCCTACGAGACCGATTCCTCCCTCGTGAACGAGAATGGCCGCCTGCTCGAGTACGCCCGGGGGGGTGGTCTCGTGATCGTGCAGTACCAGCAGTACGGATTCTTCTTCGGTAGCTACGCGCCGTATCCGCTGTTCGTCGCGAGCCGCCCGCCCGGATCGGCCGATCGCACGGTGACCACAGCACAGCCAGCCGCCGGGGCGCCGGTACCGGCACTGCTCGGCGGCCACGACCGCGTCACCGACGAAAACGCGGCGGTGACCGTCGTCGACGGCAATGCGCGGGTGCTGCATGCGCCAAACCGGATCGGTGCGGCGGACTGGGATGGCTGGGTGCAGGAGCGCGGCCTCTACTTCGCGCGGGCCTGGGCGCCCGAGTACCGCACGGTGCTTGAGATGCACGACCCCGGCGAGGCTGCCCTCGAGGGTGGCCTGCTCATCGCGACGGTGGGGAAGGGGACGTGGGTGTACACCGGCCTGAGTTTCTTCCGCCAATTGCCGGCGGGCGTGCCGGGTGCCTACCGCCTGTTCGCGAACCTGCTGAGCTTGAACAACGTGAGCGGAAAGCCGTGAGCAGTCAGCGGGGGTTCCGTGAGCCTCACCGTTCCCCGCTTACCGCTTACTGCTTACCGCTCACGCTGTTGACGCTTGTCCTCGCCTGCGGCAAGGACTCTCGGACTCCAGTCCTCGTCTACTCGCCGCACGGTCGCGACCAGCTGCTGCTCCTCGAGCATGAGTTCGAGCGCCAGCGTCCCGACATCGACATCCGCTGGCTCGACATGGGCAGCCAGGAGATCCTCGACCGGCTCCGCTTCGAGCGGGTGAATCCGCAGGCCGATGTCTGGTTCGGGGGGCCCACAACGATTTTCGATCGCGGTGTGGTGGACTCGCTGCTCCAGCCTTACCGGCCGGAGTGGGTCGCGCATATCGACCGGGGTGCATGGGGTCCGGACGATCTCTATTTCGGCGTGTACCGGACGCCGGCGGTCATCGCCTACAATAGCGACGCGGTGACACCCGACGAGGCGCCGAAGGACTGGGACGACGTGCTCGACCCACGCTGGCATGACGAGGTCCTGATTCGCGATCCGATGGCGAGCGGCACCATGCGCGCCATCTGGGGCATGATCATCGAGCGCAGCATCAACGCCACCGGCGATACCGCCGCAGGCATGACGTGGCTCCGCCGCCTCGACGGGCAGACGCGGGCCTATGCCCTCAATCCGGCCGTCCTCGATGCCAAGCTGGCGCGGCGGGAGGGACTGGTGACCCTGTGGGATCTCCCTGATATCCTCATCAGCCGCGCGAAGGGGATGCCGTTCAACTACGTCTTTCCATCGAGCGGCACGGTGGTCATCGAGGACGCCATCGGCCTGGTACGTGGCAGCCGGCATCCCGATGCGGCGAAGGCGTTCATCGATTTCGTCGGCGGCACCGAGGCGCAGGTGCTGACGGCCAGCAAGGTGTTTCGCATTCCCGCGCGCACCGACCTCCAGAGCGACGAGATTCCCGCATGGCTCGAGACCGTGGTGCGTGACATGAAGGTGGCACCGGTGGACTGGGCGCTGCTCGCGCGCGACGGCAGCGCGTGGATGGCGTACTGGGACCAGCACGTGCGGGGTACCGGCAAGCGGCTCGGGGGCGGTCACCCATGACTCGGGAGACGTTCCTCGCGCTCGATCAGCTCACGCGGCGGTTCGGCGACCAGCTCGCGGTGGATTCGCTGTCCCTTTCGCTCGAGCGCGGCGAGGTCCTCGCACTGCTCGGTCCCAGCGGCAGCGGCAAGACCACGGCGCTTCGCCTGCTGGCGGGATTCGAGCGCCCTGACGCTGGCCGTGTCCTGGTTGAGAACGTCGACGTGACGGCCTTGCCGGCGGCGCGGCGGCGCTTCGGCATGGTGTTCCAGCACTATGCCCTCTTCCCGCACCTCGACGTCGGTGAGAATGTCGCGTTCGGGCTCGAGGCCATCGGGGCCCCTGCGCGCGACATCGTGCGCCGCGTGAGCGAGGCCCTCGAGCAGGTGGACCTGACCGGCCTCGAGCGTCGCCGCATCGGGGAGCTGTCCGGTGGCCAGCAGCAGCGAGTGGCGCTTGCGCGCGCGCTCGCGCCCGAGCCGCGCGTCCTCCTGCTCGACGAGCCGCTCTCGAACCTGGACCCCGCCCTTCGCGAGCGGACCCGCCGTGAGTTGCGTGAGGTGATCAGGCGGATCGGGATCACCACGGTGCTCGTGACGCACGAGCAGGATGAGGCGTTCGAGCTGGGCGACCGCGTGGCACTGCTCCGCGCCGGACGGCTGGAGCAGCTGGGCACCCCGGCGGAACTCTACGGGCGGCCGGCCACGCCCTTCGTGGCCACGTTCATCGGGCGCGCGAGCCCGGTGCCGGTCATCGTCGAGCGTGGCGTGACGGGAGTCCTCCGCCTCCGCCTGCCCGGGGGCGGGCTCTGGACGCTGAGTCCGGAGCAGGAAACCGGGCGGGAGGCGGACGGACCCGCGGTGCTCTATGCGAGGCCCGAAGCGCTGCGCTTCGCCACCGGCGTCGATGGTGCGGCCCACGGCGTCATCAACTCCCTGCGCTTCGCGGGTGCCTCCTCGCTTTTCGGCGTGCGGCTCGCCCTGGGGCACGAGGTCGAGGTGGCGGCACCGCTGGGGTCGGCACAGGTCGGAGAATCGGTGGGCGTGCTGCCGAGCCGGCGCGGACAGGGTGGGATGCACCTCTTTGCGCCGGAGGCCCGTTGAATCGCCCGGCCCGTGGCGCCGTACTGTCCGGGGTGGTCCTCGCACTCCTCCTCATCTGGCTCGTCGTCTACCCCATCGGCATCGTGGCCGGCGACGCCGTCCGCGGCGCCCAGGGCTTCACCCTGGACGGGTTCCGCGATTTCCTGGCGCGCAGTAACGAATGGCAGGCGCTGTGGGGCAGTATCTGGATCTCCCTCGCAACCGTGGCGCTCTCGGCTGGCATCGGCGTGCCGCTCGCGGTCTTCTTCACCCGCTTTGAGTTCCCCGGCCGACGGGTGCTGGCCCAGCTCGTCGCCCTGCCGGCGGTCCTGCCGCCCCTCGTGGGCGTGCTGTCATTCCTGTTTCTCTGGGGTGAGAGCGGGTTCGCGGCCCGGCTCGTCCAGCAGGTCACGGGCAGCATCGACCCGCCGTGGCGCCTCCAGGGGGCCGGTGCGGTCCTCTTCGTCCACGCGTACTCCATGTACGTGTACTTCTACCTGTTCGTGCGCGCCGGTCTGCGCGGCATCGATGCGTCGGCATATGAGGCGGCGGAGAGCCTCGGCGCCACGCGCTGGCGGATCTTCACCCGCGTGGTACTGCCGCTGCTGCGTCCCGCGCTCGCCGGGTCGGCGCTGCTGGTGTTCCTCTCCTCGCTCGCCTCGTTCAGCGCGCCCTACCTGTTCGGAGGCGGCTTCCGGGTCATGACCACGCAGATCGTGAGCACCCGGCTCAACGGCGACGATCGCCTCGCGATGGTTGAGACGCTGGCGCTCACCGCGATTGCGCTCGTGGGGCTCGTGCTGGTTCGCCGGGTCGATGCGGAGGGGCTCATCGGCGGCTCGAAGGGGGCGCCCCCCGCGGCGCGACCAATCGCCTCCCGGCGCGCACGGCGCGTGCTCTCGACGGTGGCGTGGCTGCTTGCCGGGTTCCTGCTGCTGCCCCACGCCACGCTCCTGCTGGTGTCGCTCGTACCGCTCGGCACCTGGACCAACGAGGCGCTCCCGCCTGCCTACACACTCCGGAACTACCTGGCACTGCTGAGCGACCCGGTGCGGGCGCGCCCGCTCCTGACCAGCCTCTGGATGGCGGTCGTCGCTACCCTGGGTGCCGTGGCGATCGGGCTCGCGGTCGCCGCGCTGGTGGTGCGGCGCAAGGTACCGACGGCGCGCCTGCTCGAGTGGCTCGTGGCGCTGCCGTGGGCGGTGCCGGGGACGGTCTTTGCCATTGCACTCGCCACGGCCTTCTCGGTGCGGGCGCCGGCCGCGCTGCGGTTCATCCTGGTCGGCACCCCTATCATCCTTCCGCTCGCCTATCTCGTGCGCAACCTGCCGCTCGCGGGCCGCGCGCTGCTGGCGGGCTATCGGCGGCTCGATCCCTCCTATGAGGAGGCGTCGGCATCACTCGGTGCCGGGGGCGCACGTACCCTGCGCCGCGTGGTCATTCCTCTCCTGCGGTCATCACTCATGGCCGGCGCGACCCTCGCGTTCGTGGCCGGCTTTGGAGATTTCGTGACCAGCGTGCTGCTCTACACCTACGATACGCGCCCCATCTCCCTCGAGATCCTGGGCAGCCTGCGGTCGAGCGATGTCGGCGTCGCAGCGGCATACGGCGTCGTGCTCATGTGCGTGAGCGCCGCCGTGTTCCTTGCCACCGCCGAGCCGGAGCCCGGCCGGTGAGCGACGTCGCTGTCCCGGTGGCCGACGCCAGCGCCCGCGACCAGTTGCGGCGTCTCTCCGTGCTGATCGCAACCTGCTTCGTGGACATGATCGGCTTCGCCATGGTGCTGCCGATATTGCCGTTCTACGCCCTCGATCTGAAGGCGTCGCCCTTCCAGGTCGGGCTCATCACCGCCGCCTTCTCCGCGGCGCAGATTCTGTCGGCGCCTTTGTGGGGGCGGGTTTCGGACAAGTACGGACGCCGGCCCGCACTGCTTATCGGCCTCCTGGGTTCGGCGGCGGCCTACGTCGTCTTCGGGCTCGCGCACTCGCTGTGGCTGCTTTTCCTTTCGCGCCTCATTCAGGGCGCCGGCGGGGGCACCACCGGCGTCGCCAATGCCTACGTCGCCGACTCGGTCGAACCGGCCGATCGGGCGCGCGCCCTGGGCTGGCTCTCGGCCGCGACCTCGGCCGGTGTGATGTTCGGCCCCGTGATCGGCTCATTCGCGGCCCACTTTGGCCGCGCGATGCCCGGGTTCGTCGCGGCAGCGCTGTGCGTGGTGAACTTCGCGTTCGCCTGGAGACTGCTTCCCGAGTCGCACGTGAACCGCGGCAGCGCGACCACGGTGCGGAGGCCCGTCTGGGAGTCGGCGTGGCAGGTCATCCGCCATCCGACGCTGCAGGTGTCGCGTCTGGTGTGGATCTACAGCGTCGGCATGCTCGCGTTCGCGTCGCTGACGTCGGTGCTGGCCCTCTTCCTCGGCGCCCGGTTCAGCGTCAACGCGATGACCATCGGGCCGTTCTTCCTCTACATCGGCGGGCTCTCGGTGGTGATGCGCACGATCTTCCTCGGCCCCATCGTCGACCGGATCGGCGAGACCTGGGCCATGCGAGTGGGAGCGATGCTGCTGATCGTAGGGCTGCTGCTCTACCCGCTGGCCTCGTCGATTGCAATCCTCGCGCTCATCATGCCGCTGGTCCCGATCGGCACCGCCTTGCTTTTTCCCTCCACGACGGCCCTCATGACGCGGGGTGCCGACCGGGAGGAGACCGGCACGGTGATGGGCGTGGCCCAGACATTCGGCGGCGTGTCACGCGTGGCGGCACCACTCATGGCGACGGCGGCGTTCGAGGTTAACATCTGGTTTCCGTTCGTACTCGGCGCCGCAATCGTCGGGGTCGTGATGGTCATGGCGTTCAGGGTGCCGGTGGTTCCGCCGAGGCGGAAGACCGTTCGTGCCTGACGATCCCGACGTCAGCGAGCGACTGGCGCGGCTCGAGCGGCGCGTGGCCGAACTCGAGGCCATGACGCCCCGACCGCATGCCCGGCTGCCGGCAACCCCGGTGCCCGACCCCCTCCCGCCACGACGCGCGTCCGCGCCCGGGCTGGGCGTGGCGGTGGTGAAGGTGCTGTCCAGCGATCTCTCGTACCTCGATGCGCTTTATCGCATCGGCTCGGTGTTCATCCTCGGTACCGTGTCACTGGCGCTTGCGTGGCTCTATCACCGTCACGCGCGCGCGAAGACGGAGAATGCATGACCCCGGCACTGCCCGCCTCGCCCGAGGCACTCGCGAAGGCCTCCTGGAACGACATCCGCCCCCACTTCGACGCGCTGGCCGCACGGGAACTCGATCACGGCAACGTGGAGCAGTGGCTCGCCGACTGGTCGCGGCTCGAGGCCCTGCTCACCGAGGCGGCCAGCCGGGCGATGATCCGGTATACCGTGGATACCAGGGACAAGGAGGCGGAGGCGGATCACCTGCGGTTCTCCACCGAGATCCTGCCCCAGGCAGAGGAACGCAGCGTCGCACTGCAGAAGCGCCTGGTCGCGTCGGGCTATTCATCGCCGGCGCTCGAGACCACGCTGCGCGCCTTCCGGACGTCGATCGAGATCTTTCGCGACGCGAACGTGCCGATCATGAGCGAGCTCGAGGAGCATTCGGCCTCGTACCAGCGCATCACCGGCGGCATGACGGCCCCGTGGGAAGGGAAGGAGCTGCCCCTCCCGCAACTGGCTCCCTTCCTCAAGGAGCCCGACCGCGATGTGCGCGAGCGGGCGTTCCACGCGAGCACCTTGCCCTACGTAAGTGCGCGCGCGGAGCTGGCTGCGCTCTTCGACAAGATGTACGGCCTGCGGCAGCAGGTGGCGCGCAATGCCGGGTTCGATTCGTTCCGTGACTACGTATTCAAGGCGAAGCTGCGCTTCGACTACTCGCCGGCGGATTGCGAGCGCTTCCACGATGCGGTCGAGCGCCACGTCATGCCGGCCTACAACCGGCTGATGACGCACCGGCGTGAGCAGCTGAAGCTTCCCTCGCTGCGGCCCTGGGATGTCGCCGTCGACCTCTATGGGGCGAAGCCACTGCGCCCGTTCCGCGACGGCACCGAGCTCGCCGATCGTGCCCGTGCGGTGTTTGACCGGGTGGATCCCGCGCTCGGCGCGCAGTTCGGCGTCATGATCGACGAGCGGCTGCTGGATCTCGACAGCCGGGCAGGGAAGGCTCCCGGTGGATACTGCGACACGCTTCATTGGAGTGGCCGGCCATTCATCTTCATGAACGCGGTCGGACTCATGGATGACGTCATGACGCTCATGCATGAGGCCGGTCACGCCTTCCACGCCTTTGCCGCGGGGCGCCTGCCGCTGGTGTGGCAGCGCCATCCAGGCTCGGAGGCCTGCGAACTCGCATCGATGTCGATGGAGCTCCTCTCGACGCCGCATCTAGCGCGGCCGCTGGGATACTTCGCGCCGGAGGACCTGCGCCGCGCCCGGCTCGAGCACCTGGAGGACGTGATCGTCACTCTGGCGCACGTGGCCTCGGTGGACGCCTTCCAGCACTGGATCTACACGCACGCGGACGGGGCCGACGCCGCGGCGCGTGATGCCACTTGGCTCAGCATCCGAAGCCGCTTCGATCAGGGCGTGGACTGGTGCGGGCTTGAACGGGAGCGGATCGCCCGCTGGTTCCGGCAGCTGCACGTGTTCCTCTATCCGTTCTACTACATCGAGTACGGCATCGCGCAGCTGGGTGCGCTGCAAGTCTGGCGGAACAGCCTCCGCGACCCGGCCGACGCCGTGCGCCGCTACCGCGATGCCCTGGCGCTCGGGAACACCCGGCCGCTGCCGGATATCTTCGCCGCCGCCGGCGCCAGGCTCGCCTTCGATGCCGCCACCATCGGGGAACTGGTCCAGTTGGTGGAGGAACAGGTCGATCGGCTGCGCGCCGAGGTGCCGGCGGCCGCCTGAGGCCCCTGGGGGAGGCCGGAGTTGCGCCCGGGGCGTGCGGAGGCAAGATTCCCCCGCGCTTGTAAGGCGTGGGGGCGCCCTCACGCCCTCACGCCCTCACGTTTTATTAGGAGCCCGGATGGCGAAAGAAGAAGGGATCGAAATGGAGGGAGTGGTGACCGAGGTCCTGCCGGACCGCAATTACCGAGTCCTGCTCGACAACGGCCATGAGATCCTGGCCTACGCCGCCGGCAAGATGAGCAAGTTCAAGATCCGCGTGCTCGAGGGCGACCGCGTGAGCGTCGTGCTCTCGCCGTACGACCTGACCCGCGGACGGGTGACCTACCGCCACAAGTAGCACGGCAGCCTGGAAACAATACGGAGGGCCGGCACCACGCCGTCCCTCCGTTTGCTTGCTGCCTGCCGGCTACCGCCTACTTCCCGAGCTTCGTGACCCGCTCGGCCGCTGGGCCCTTCTGGCCCTGGACGATCTCGAATTCGACCCGCTCACCCTCGGCGAGGCTGCGGAACCCTTCCGCCTCGATGGCGGTGTGATGAACGAAGCAGTCCTTCTCTCCATTCTCGGGGGTGATGAAGCCGAAACCCTTCGCATCGTTGAACCACTTGACTGTGCCAGAAACGCGAGCCATCGGAGCGACCTCGTTGTGACGTGACCGCGAAGCAGCAGTGCGCTGCCTCGCTCCCTCATGATCCACGGGCCTGTCCCGTGTCATGAAGCCTGGACGGGGCCTGGTGCCCCGGAGCGATTGTTGGAGGATCCACAGGTGCCGGCACTGGCCATGACCGGCTTCATCTAATGTCGTTCACGGGCAGGGTTAGTCAAGAGGATCCGGGCCACAGGGACCCGAGTCGCCAGCGCAGGGTATCCAGGGCACGCTCGATGCGGCCGCCGCGGGTGACGCGGTTGAGCGCCTGGAGGAAGTCGTTGGCGGTCGCGTAGCGCCGGTCGACCACGCTCTGCAGCGCGCGCCTCAGCACGCCCGCGAGCCCAGGACCCGCATCGGGCACGGCGGCGCGCAGGTCGGGCGCCTGGTCGGTGGTCTGGCGCGCGAGGACCTGCTCCGGCGTCACACCCTCGAATGGCGGGTGGCCCAGCAGGGCGAAATACGCCACGGCGGCGAGGCTGTAGAGGTCGCTTCGCTGGTCCACGCGCTCGCCCAGCAACTGCTCCGGGCTGGCAAACTGGGGCGTGCCGCTCCGGCTCGTGGCGCCACCGAAGCGGCCGCCGCGCAGCGCCAGCGCCAGCCCGAAGTCGGTGACCTTGAGTCCACCGCCCGGGGCAATCAGCATATTCTCCGGCTTGATGTCACGGTGCACGAGACCCAGGGCATGCGCCTGCGCCAGGGCACTCAGCGCCTCCCGCAGCAGCCGGATGACGCGGGGAACGCTGAGCGGCCCCTCACGCTGCACCAACTGGGCAAGGTTGGGCCCGCGCACCAGTTCCATCGTGTACCAGAGCAGCCCCGAGCGCGACTGGATGTCGTAGATGTCCACGACGTTCGGGTGCTTCAGCTTCGCCGCGAGCTGGGCCTCGCGACGAAAGCGCTCCACGCCGGCGAGGTCGCGCGTCAGCGCGGGGTGCAGCACCTTGAGTGCCACCTCCCGCTCGAGGTGAAGATCGCGCGCGCGGTACACGCGGCCGAACCCCCCGGCGCCCACGGTGTCGAGCAGCTCGTAGTCGTCGCCCAGCGCGCGACGCAGCAGCTTCTCCCACTCCTCCGCATGGTCGGCGCTGGTGTCGAGTTGTTCCCCCGCAGGGCGCACCGACACCGCTTCGACCGCGCCCGCCTCCGAAGCGAAGTCCTCCAGCATCTCCGCGGCGGAGAGGTAGCGCCGGGCAGGCTCCGGGCGCAGCGCGCGCACGATGATGCGTTCGAGCGTGCGGGGCGTGGTCGGGCGCAGTTCGGAGGGCCGCCGGATCGCGTTCGGGTCCATCGCGGGCTCGGTACCGGTCGCGGCATAGTAGAGCACCGCCCCGGCGGTATAGACGTCGCTCGCGGGTTCGCCCGGCTGCCCATCGCGCACCTCGGGCGCCATGAAGCAAAGGCCGGTCGGTTGCACACCGGCGGGTACGGCGGGCAGGGTCCAGCTGCTGAAACGAAGGTCGGTGACGGTGCCGCGCCCGCCGTGGCTCAGCACGATGCCGGCGGGCACGATGCGGCGGAAGAGGATCCCCTGGGTGTGCGCGTGCTCCAGCGCGCTGAGCAGGTCGCGGGCCAGTGTGTGCACCGTCGGGATCAGGCGCGGGCCGCGCTGTGCCGCGTGCTCGAGGCTCTCGCCGTCGATCCAGTTGCCTACACGATACGCCACCTCGCCCACCACGCCGATGTCGTACACATGCCGGATGCCGGGGTGGTCGAGCTGCGCCAGTGCCTCCGCCTCACGGAGGAACCACGCGCGCGTGGCTTCACGGGTGTAGATGTTGACCCGGATGCTCACGCGACGGTTGAGCACGCGGTCAAGCCCCACGAACAGCGCCCGTTCGGCGTCGGCGGCGACCACCCGCTCGAGTTTGTACCGGGTGCCGAGTGCCATCTCGGCCGTGGTGAAATACTCGGCCGCCTGGTTCATCTCGTCGTCAGCCCTGGCCGCCGCGGCGCCGTTCGACACGCATGCCCCGGCCGCAATGCTCGGGGCTGCACCAGCGGCGGTAGAGCGTGGGCGAACGGTCCAGGAGGAAGAGGGAGCAGGTCGGACCGTCGCAAATGCGGATCGTCGGGTTGGGGAGGACCAGCGTCTCGGCCGCCATGCGGGCGAGGGTCGAAAGCACGTCCGGTGGCTCACTGGGCGCGAACGTCAGCTCCCACTGTCCTGCGACGCGCACGAGTTGCTGGCCCCCGCGCACGGACGCGAGCAGGTCATTGATGGCGCGGACGCCGGCGGAGGGGAATGGCTGGTTGGTGGCAAGCGCGTTGGCGAGGTCAGTGAGGTGCGTCCTGAGGACGCGGACGTCGTCGAACGGCACCGTTGCCCGGGGGAGCTGCAGCGCGTCCAGCCAGGCGTCCCATGCCGGTGCACCGGGAAGGCGGTCGGGCGGGCTGGGTTCGCGGCCGCGCGCCGTGTTGACGAAGTCCAGCCACACGGCATCGCCAAGGAGGATGAACCGCTCCTCCCGCACCGGCTCAGTCCTCGGCGATCGCGACGGCGTTGCGCCCGCTGCGCTTGGCGCGGTAGAGCGCGGCGTCGGCGGCGGCGAGCACGCTGGTCACCGAGGTACCGAGCCTCGGGCATTCGGCCATGCCGAAGCTCGCGGTGCATCGCCCGAACTCGGCGTGCATCTCCTCGAGGCGAGCCAGGCCGGACTGTACCCGTGACACGAACACCATCGCTTCTTCCGGCTTCGTCATGGGCAGGATCACAAGGAACTCGTCGCCTCCCAGTCGCCCGCACACGTCCAGCGTCCGGCACTCGCGCCGCAGCACCTCCGCCACCTCGACGAGCATGCGGTCGCCGGCGGCGTGACCCATGTCGTCATTCACCTTCTTGAAGAAGTCGAGGTCGAGCAGGAGGGCTGTCGTGTTGAGCTGGTGGCGGAGGCTGCGTGAAATCTCGGCGGCGAGTCGCTCTTCCAGTGCCCGCCGGTTGTAGAGGCCCGTCAGTTCATCGGTGGATGCCGCGCTCTGCAACTGCTCCACCAGTTCGCTGTTCTTGAGCGCGATCGCGGCGGCGAACGAAAGCGTGCCCGCGAGTTCCAGCTCGGCGCGCGCGTAGGGCTTGTCGCTGATCCGCGGGCCCAGCACCAGCACTGCCATCCGCTCGGACCCGGCGTCGAGCGGCACGACCAGCTCGGCCCCCGGGCCAACCAGCTGGGCGATGCCGACTTCCTGCGCGCTCAGGGCCGCGCTGCCCGCGGGAATTTTGCCATCCAGCGTGGTGCGCTCGATCGGCGCCGGGCGCCGGCGGTCGTTGAGCGAGCGGTACACCTTGGGGTGATAGTGCGCCCCATCGGGCCGGTAAAGGCACGCCCACCACGCGAAGAACACTTCCGCCATGAAGTCGAGCACCAGCTGCTCGGTTTCCTCGGTGGAGTGCACCGAACTCAGCAGCCGCGCCACTTGGCGCAGGGCGCGTAGCTGGAAGCCGGCGTCGTCCAGTGCCGCCTGCCGCTCGATGAGGATGGTGCGCAGTTCGATGACGACCGACAGCGCCATCACCAGCGGCGCCGCCACGCCACGCAGGTCGCCCGCGATGACCGGATCGGTGAAGATGGCGACTTCGGTGCTGCCGCTCGATAGCTTGGCCGCCTGCACGGCCTGCTCGTAGCCGTCCACCGGGCCCACGCGCGGAATCGGGGCCGTGGGGCCGGTGATTACGAACCAGATCTTCTCGGAGAGGAACCGCTGGACCAGGAACGTGCGGCAGCGCTCAAACAGCTCTCCATCCGTTCGCGCGCTGCGGCAGGCAGCGGCGAAGGCGGAGGGGAGGTGCGACAGCAGTGACGTTGACGGCGGGACGGTCATTGAAAGGAAGGTACACCAGCACCCCCCTTGGACGGTATCGTGGAACCGGGCTCAGATCCCGTCTGCAATAATGGACACAACTGCTTGCTGGGTGCCCGGTTACCGGATGGTGATCCGGACCCCGGGTGGGGCACCTATCCGGCCCCCAAGGCGCTGGCTGAAGTGGGCCACGACCAGATCGGCGACACGCGGAGCCGAGGCCGCCGAGCCACACGGCCCGGCCGCTTCCGGCAGCGTGTAGCCATCTCCACCGCGGCATGCGAGATATGCCGGGATGCTGAGCCGATAGATCTGGTCGGGATAGATCGAGTTGCCGGTCTGTGTCGTTATCGGTCCGGCGATGCGAGCGCCCGATGGGCGGCCCCGCTGCGCGGTGAATTCGATCCCTGAGACCTGCAGGAAGCCGCCACTTCCGAGGTTCCGTTCCGACACGCTGTATTCCAGGATCTCGCGCAGCCGCTGCCCCGTCACTGGGACCGTGACGACGCGCGTCTCATCGGCGAACGGGAACATTGCCTCGATGGTGTAGTACCAGAGCGGCCCGGGCGGGATGACCTCGTCGAGCCGAATTGCGCCGCCGTTGATCACCCCGACGTCCGTCGCGGTCCCGAATCGGATCGCGTCGGTCACCAGGTCGCCCAGTACCGTCTCCTGCTGCCGCTGTGGCGCGTCCAGCGCGTCGATCGGCTGCATGACGGTGCCTACGACGTAGTTCTGCCCTGTTCGAACCCGCAGGCTGTCCTGCCAGCGATCGACCACGACCTGCACCGCCGTGTCCGCAGGGAGGTTGGGCTTCACGTCCAGCAGGCGCGGTGCCGCGCGCCACTCGCCCCTGGTGCCCCAGATGGTCATGAACTGCGTAGAGACGGCGTTGGCGTCCGCCTTGAGCACGTAGCGCGAACCGACCTCCACCGAGTGTGCCTCATGCTCGTGCCCGCCGAGGACCAGGTCGAGCTGGCCCTCGCGGTTGAGCAGTGCTACATCAGCCCCCAGTGTCTGGTGGGTCAGGGCCACGATGATGTCGGCGCCCATGGCCGTGAGTGAATCGAGCGCCACGGTCGCCGCGCTGTCGGGAGACCCGCACTGCACATACTTCGGGTACGGACCCTGCAGCGTCAGCCCGAAGATGCCGATCTTCTTGCCGAAGACGCGCACCGTGTCCCACGGCAGCACGCCGGGGATGCGCTCCCCGCCGGGCTGCACGCAGTTCGTGGAAAGCCACTTGAACTTCGATTCCTCGATGCGCGCGATGAGTGTGTCGCCCGGGATGTCGAACTCGTGGTTGCCGAACGTGACGTAGTCGAGGCCGGCCGCATTGAGCGCCTGTACCATCTGGGCCCCGTTGTAGTAGCGGCTGAGCAGGCTCGGACCGAGGAAGTCGCCGGCCAGTACGAACAGCACCGGGCCCTCGGCCGAGATCCGCTGCTTCAGCGTCGCGAGCCGTGCCAGGCCGCCGTTGCCGTCGGCCAGCGTGTCCGCCACGTACACGTCGTTGATGGACAGGAAGCGCGCCGGGTTGGTGGGTGCCGGTGCCTTGGGCAGGCCGGTGCAGGCAACCAAGGCAAGCGCGGTGATGGCGAGAACCAGGTTTCGCAACGGAGATCCCGGGTGGAGGCGGTCAGTCTTCGTGGGCACGGAGCGCCCGCACCACGTCCGTGCTGAGCACCCGCAGTTCCTCGAGCATCTCGGGCCGGTGCCAGTCTGACCGGCCCTCGAGCAGTTCAAGCAGCGAGCGATACCACCAGATCGTCTGTTCGGACGAAGCAGATGACACCGTGCGCACATATTCGGCGCCCAGCCGCCGCAGCGCGGTCAGGGTAAGCCCGGCGCTGTGGATCTCGTCGGCCACGCATATATCCACGGCCCGCGGCTCGGCGACGCCAAGGTGGGCCAGGTAGTCGTTCTTCACCGCCCGCCACGGCAGGTCGAACCCGCGCGCGTCGAAACGGGTCTCGGCGGCATCGCGTGCCACCGCCAGCACGACGGAGCCGAACTTGATGCCGATGCTCTGCTCCATGATGAGGCGACGCTCCGGCCGGGTCTCCTCGAGGACCAGATGCAGGATGCCGGCCACGACGGTTGGCTGGTCGGCACTGTACCGGCTGAGGATCACGGCCAGGTTGCCGGGATGCGCGATGAAGTCGGCGCTTCCGGTCGCCGGGGCACGCGGCACGTAGTGCTTGGCCGCGAAGGCAAAAGCGTGATGAATGCGATCGGAGTAACCGTGCATGCGGGCGGCTGGCCGTCCAATCTGTCGTGCGGGATGGTCAGGGAATCCCCAGAAGTTTATGCGTCTGGAGGCTCATCTTCCAGCGGGGATGTGCCAGGCAGTAGCGCAGGGCGGCCTCGGTATTGGCCTCGCGGTCGGGCCCGTCCATCGGCTGCAGGTAGAAATGGTCGAATGCGAGCGTCTCGAAGCGCTCCGGCATCGCCAGCGGCTGGGGGTACACGAGCTTGAGCTCGTTGCCGGAGGTGAGCACGACCAGGGCCGCCGCCTTCGGGCTGACGCAGATCCAGTCGAGGCCGGCCGGCGGCAGCTGCGTCCCATTTGTCTCCACCGCCACAGAGATGCCCTGCTGATGCAAGGCTTCCACCAGCGGCGCGTCAAGTTGCAGCAGCGGTTCCCCGCCGGTGCACACGACGTATGGCGTGCCGCCGGTGCCGGCGGGCCACGCTGCCAGTACCGCGTCGGCCAGGGCGGCGGCCGTCGCGAACTTCCCGCCGCCCGGGCCGTCCGTGCCGACGAACTCGGTGTCGCAGAAGGTGCAGACCGCGTCGGCGCGGTCCTCCTCACGCCCAGTCCACAGGTTGCAGCCCGCGAAGCGGCAGAATACGGCAGCGCGCCCGGTCTGCGCCCCTTCACCCTGCAGGGTGTAGAACAACTCCTTCACGGCGTAGCTCACGAGGCGCGCGCGTACGGCGCCGGGTCGCTGAGCCCCGTCTCCGAGAATCCCTTGAGACGGAGCAGGCAGGCATCGCAGCGGCCGCACGCCTCCCCCAGCGCATTGGGGTCGTAGCATGTGCGGGTGAGGGAAAAATCAACGCCCAGTTCGCGGCCCCTCCTGATGATCTGCCCCTTGGTCATGCTGATGAGCGGTGCGTGGATGACGATGGCGCGCCCTTCCGTGCCCATCTTCGTGCCGAGCCGCGCCATGGTCTCGAAGGCGCGGAAGAACTCGGGGCGGCAATCGGGATAGCCGCTGTAGTCGATGGCATTGGCGCCGATGAACAGGTCGCTCGCGTCGAGCGTCTCGGCCCAGCCGAGCGCGAGCGACAGGAAGATGGTGTTGCGGGCGGGGACGTACGTCACCGGGATGGCGGCGTCCATCGCCGCGAGTGGCCGGTCCTTCGGCACGTCGATGCCGGCGGTAAGCGCGGAGCCGCCGAACGCGGCGAGGTCGATGTCGAGGATGGTGTGACGCGCGACGCCCAGCGCCGCCGCCACCCGGCGGGCCGCTTCCAGTTCGATCGCGTGGCGCTGGCCGTAACGGAAGCTCAGCGCATGGAGCTCGAATCCCTCGTGTCGGGCGATGGCGCCCGCGGTGGCGGAGTCCATGCCCCCGGACAGCAGCAGTACGGCACGACGGGTCGTCATGCCGTAATTCTAACGGGCTAGCGGCCGAGCACGTGCCTCAGCGTAGCCTCCAGCAGCGGGTGCCGATAGCGAAAGCGGTACTCCTGCAGGAGCTCCGGCAGGACGCGCGTGCTCGCGAGCAGTGTGGCTTCCGCTATCTCGCCGAAGAGCAGCTTGAGAGCGGCTGCGGGCAGGGCCAGCCGCGCCGGTCGCCCGAGCACCCGGCCCAGCGCTCGGGCCAGGTCGGCGTTGCGCACCGGGGCCGGTGCCACGGCGTTGAATGCCCCGCGCACCCGCGCGTCCGTGGCCGCGAAATACAGGAGGCAGATCGCGTCGTCGATCGAGCTCCAGCCCAGCCACTGACGTCCGTGGCCAACCGGTCCGCCCACACCGGCGAGAAAGGGGGGCAGTAGTTTGGCGAGCGCTCCGCCTGCCGGGCTCAGGACGATGCCGAGCCGCGGGTGGGCCACCCGTACGCCCGCATTCACGGCCTCGCCGGCCGCACCCTCCCAGGCCTGCACCAGGGAAGGGAAGAACCCGGCTCCCGGCGCCGCCTCATCGCCCAGCGGCTCCTCGCCCCGGTCGCCGTAGAAACCCGTCGCCGACACCGACACGAGGACCGGCGGACGTGGGGTCGCGCGTGCGATGGTGGCTGCCAGCAGCCCGGCGGTCCGGACACGGCTGTCGATCAGGAGCTGCTTCCGCGCCGCCGTCCAGCGCCCGCCGGCCACGCTGGCGCCCGCGAGGTTGATGACCACATCGGTCCCGGAGAGCACCGACGCGTCGATCGTGCCCCGGTCGGGATCCCAGGTCCCGTCGCCCGGTCCCGGCTGGCCGCGCACGAGCCGCGTCACCTGGTGGCCACCGGTCGTGAGGAATGGCACCAGCGCCGAGCCGATCATGCCGGTGGCACCGGTGATGACGAACCGCCGCGGTGCGATGCCCGCATGCGCCGCGAGGTCGGCTGCGAGGGTCGCATGGCGGTACTGCAGCATGTGGTCGAGCTTCGCCCGGAGCATTGGGGCCGCAAAGGCCGATCCGGCGGCCCCCAGTGGCGGCACGCAGGTGATGCAGTCACGAAGGAGCGTGCCGCCCGCCCCATCGGAGGCCATCTCGTGCTCGTGCATCCAGCGCGCAAAGGGTCCGGATTCCTGCAGGTCGACGAACCGGGTGCCCGGCACCACGTCGCGGTGCACCGCGACCCAGCGGAATGGCACCGGCCCCAGCTTCACTTCCAGCACCACGCGGGCGCCATTCTCGATGCCGCCCGTGCGCTCGAGGACCCGCACTTCTTCCCATGGGGGCATGAGCCGTTCGAGCGCCCCCGGCCGGGTGTGCCACTGCCACACCTCGTCCACCGGGCTCTCGATGCGGGTCGTGCGATCAACGATCAGTCTGTTGGTCATGGTCCCGGTACCCCGCAATCGGCCTGCGGGTTTCCTGCGGCGCCCGCGCCGGCAATCGGTATCGTGCGACGCCAGGATCGTTTAAGTTTGCGCTTCGTTGGCTGCATGCTCACGCCATATCAGGAGGCGACCATCACCACCACTGTTGCCGCCCCGGTCTGGACGCCGAAGGACGCCGAGAAGCTCTACAACATGAGCGGCTGGGGCCTTGGCTACTTCCGGGTAAACGCCGAAGGCCACGTCACCGTCCATCCCGACGGCGATCCCAAGCGGGGGCTCGATCTCTACCAGCTCGCCACCGACCTCGATGCCCAGGGCGTGGGGCTCCCGCTCCTCCTGCGTTTCTCGGACATCCTCAAGTCCCGCATCGCCACCCTCGCGGGGCACTTCACCCACGCGATCAAGGAGTTCGGCTACGAGGGGCGCTACACCACCGTCTACCCCATCAAGGTGAACCAGCAGCGTCACGTGGTGCAGGAGGTAGTCGAGTTCGGCGAGGAGTTCGGCGTCGGCCTCGAGTGCGGCAGCAAGCCTGAACTGATGGCCATCCTCGGCCTCAGTGATTCGAGTCATCACCTCATCGTCTGCAACGGCTACAAGGACGAGGAGTTCATGCGGCTGGCCCTGATGGGCCAGAAACTGGGCCATACGGTGATCATCGTCATCGAGCAGCTCAACGAGCTCGACGTGCTGCTCAAAGTTGCCGAGGAGATGCAGGTCGAGCCGACCATCGGCGTCCGCATCAAGCTCTCGAGCGAGGGCTCGGGCCGGTGGGCCAAGAGTGGCGGCGAGAAGTCCAAGTTCGGCCTCTCGCCGGTGGAACTGGTCCAGCTGCTCGACCGCCTCAAGGCGCTCCAGCGCACCGGCATCCTCAAGCTCGTGCATTTCCACCTCGGCAGCCAGATCACCGACATCCGCTTCGTGAAGGCGGGACTCGACGAAGCCTGCCGCTACTACGTGGAACTGCGCCGCATGGGCTTCGAGGTGGGATACGTGGACGTGGGCGGTGGGCTGGGTGTCGACTATGACGGGTCGCGCTCCACCCGCACGGCGAGCATGAACTACACCATGCGCGAGTACGCCAACGACGTCATCTACACCCTGGGCACCGCCTGCCGAAGCGAGGAGGTGCCGATGCCCAATGTCATCTCCGAGTCGGGGCGCGCCATTACCGCGCATCATGCGCTCCTGCTGATCAACGTCATCGACGTGGAGACGCTGAACGAGACGTCCGCGCCCGAGTTGGGCGACGACCCGCACCAGCTGCTGGTGGACATGAAGGAGAGCCTGGAGTCGCTGACGCTGGAGCGGGTGGCCGAGGTGTTCCACGATGCGATCTTCGCCAAGGAGCGGTCACAGGAGTACTTCGGCAGCGGCATCTTTTCCCTGCGCGACCGGGCGCACGCTGAACAGCTCTACCTCTCCACGCTGGGGCGGCTCGCCGAGGTGATCGCCGAGGATCCCGGCGCCTTTCCCGAGATCGCGAGCCATCTCGAGGGCGCGCTGGTGGACCGTTACTTCTGCAACTTCTCGGTCTTCCAGTCGCTGCCAGACAACTGGGCCATCGACCAGCTCTTCCCGATCATGCCGATTCACCGCCTGCTCGAGAAGCCCAACCGGCGCGGCACCATCCAGGACGTCACCTGCGATTCCGACGGGGTCATCGACCGCTTTGCGGGCGGACGAAAGGGAAAGCCGAGCCTCGAGCTGCACCGCTGGGAGGAGTCCCAGACCTACATCCTGGGCATCTTCCTCACGGGAGCGTACCAGGAGATCCTGGGCGACCTCCACAACCTGTTCGGTGACACCAACGCGATCCATGTCCGCCTCAAGAATGGCGGCTACGAGATCACCGACCTGGTGCATGGCGACACGGTCACCGAGGTGCTCAACTACGTGCAGTTCCACGCCTCCGACCTGCTGGCCACCTTCCGCCGCAAGGTGAGCGCGGCGAGGGATCTCTCCCGCCAGGACTCCAACTCGTTCATCGCCGACTACGTCGCCGGCCTCGAGGGCTATACCTACCTCGAGGGCGACATGTCGGTGCCCGGGCTGACGGCGCCCACTCCGGGGTAGCCCGCGCTGTGCCCGATCGGGAAAAGGGGCGGGCCTTGCGGCCCGCCCCTATTCTTGCTCCTGGTTCCGACCTGGTCGGTGACGCGGCAGGCGAACCGCCGGCTACCGCGCCACCAGCGGCACGAAGTCCCGCTCGGCCGCCCCCACGTAGATCTGCCGCGGCCGGGCGATCTTCTGCTCCTTGTCGAGCAGCATTTCTTCCCATTGCGCCACCCAGCCGGGCAGGCGGCCCAGTGCGAACAGCACGGTGAAGTAGTCCGTGGGGTACCCCATCGCCTTGTAGATCAGCCCGGAGTAGAAGTCCACGTTGGGGTAGAGCTTCCGCTTGATGAAGTACTCGTCCTCGAGCGCGATCCGCTCCAGTTCGAGCGCGATCTCGAGCTTGGGGTTGAGCCCGGTCTGCTCGAAGACGTCGTACGCAACTTTCTTGATCAGCTTGGCGCGGGGATCATACGACTTGTAGACCCGGTGCCCGAAGCCCATGAGCCGCTCGCCGTGGCCCGACTTCACCTTTTCGATGAAGCCCGGCACGTCCGCCTTCGTCCCGATTTCGTCGAGCATGCGCAGCACCGCTTCGTTGGCGCCGCCGTGCAGTGGTCCGTAGAGCGCCGCGATGCCCGCCGAGACTGCCGAGAACGGGTCGACCTCCGACGAGCCGACGGCCCGCACCGCACTGGTGGAGCAGTTCTGCTCGTGATCGGCATGCAGGATGAACAGGATCTCGAGTGCCCGCTGCAGCACCGTGTTCGGCTCGAGCTTCCCTCCGATCTCGAAGGTCATGTTCACGAAGTTCCCGATGTAGCTCAGGTCGTTCCGCGGGAACACGAACGGCAGGCCGCGCGAATGGCGGAACGCGAAGGCCGCGATGGTGGGCATCTTCGCGATGAGCCGGATACGCTGCAGGTAGCGGTTCGCCTTGTCACCGATGTGCTTCGCGTCGGGGTAGAACGTGGAGAGCGCGCCGACGGCGCCGAGGAGCATGCCCATCGGGTGCGCGTCGTACCGGTACCCCTCGAGGAACTTGATGAGGTTGGTGTGGACGTAGGTGTGGTAGCGGACCTTCTCCTCCCACGCTTCCAGCTGCGGCTTGGTTGGCAGCTCGCCCTCGAAGAGCAAATACGCCACCTCGAGGAACGAGCACTTTTCGGCCAGCTGCTCGATGGGGTACCCGCGGTAGCGCAGGATCCCCTTGTCGCCGTCGATGAAGGTGATGGCGCTGCGGCAGCTCGCCGTGTTCATGAAGGCGGGATCATAGGTCATCAGTCCGAAGTCGTCGTCTGCGACCTTGACCTGCCGGAGGTCCATCGCGCGGATGGTGCCTTCGCTGACCGGCAGCTCATAGCTCTTGCCGGTGCGGTTGTCGGTAATTGAAAGGCTGTCCTTGGCCACGCGCGCTCCTCACGGCTGGATGATTCAGCTAAGATAATATCCTTGTCCCTTTCGCTTCCCTCACGGGCCTCGGGCCTCCTGCTCGGCCAGGTTGCGGCCGCCGGCCCGGGGCAGGACCCGGCCGCCGCCCCGGCGCGTCTCGCGCTCGCCCGGATCCTCGCCGAGGAACTGCTGGTTCCGGACCCCGACCTCGCGATCCTGGCACGGCGGTGGGCCGCCGCCGCGGACGCCGCCGGGCTCGATACGGGCGCCCGCACCGGGTTCGCGCACCTGCGCGAGAACGGCGCCCCCCGATCGGTGTCCCAGCCCGGTGAACGGGCCACACTCCCGCTTCACCTCCTGCCGGTTGCCCTGCTCGCTTTCGAGAATCCGCGCACACTGACCAGCCTCACCTGGCACCTCGCCGCGCTCACGCACCCCAGTCCCGAGTCCGTCTGGGGCGCGGTGGCCGTGAATGTCGCCGCCGCGCGGCTGTTGCAGGGCCATCGTGACTTCGTGCCCGACGTGATCGAGGCCCTGCGCAACAACGAGGCGCCGGAACTGCTCCTCGAGGCGGTTCGCCGGCTTCCCCTCATGCGACAGGAGCACATCGATGCCGTGGCGGGCTCCGGGTCGCTGGCTATCGGGGCCACCTGTGCCGCGCTCTGGGCCGCCCACACCGAGCCGCGCATCGGTGCGGGTCTCGCCTGGCTCGAACAGCTGCCCGCGCCACTCGGGTCGGCGGCAGCGGCGGGCGCCGGCCTCCTGGGCGCGCGCGACGGCATCGAGGCCCTCAGGATCGTGCTGGGGCAGCGCTCGGTGGACCTGAACGCGCTGAAGCAACTGGCCGACGAGCTGGCGCGAATCACTCCACCTGGCGGACGCGCGTGACCCCGCCCCGCGCCGGGGTGATCGTAGTGCTGGTAGCCGCCGTGGTGCGCCTCGCCGTGGCTGCCGCGGTGCCGCTCCATCCCGATGAGGCCTTCTATTGGGAATGGTCGCGGCAACTGGCGGCCGGGTACTCCGAGCATCCGCCGATGGTGGCGCTGCTCATCCGGGCCGGCACAGCGCTCTTTGGCGACACGCCATTCGGGGTGCGGTTCGCGTCGGTGCTTTGCGGCGTCGCGGCCGCCTGGGCGGCGAGGCAGGCGGCGCGTTCGGTGGCCGAGCCGGACGCCGGGGACGCCGCCGCGATCGTCCTTACTGCCCTGCCCGTCATGTCAGGGGCCTTCCTTCTCGCGACGCCAGACGCTCCGCTTCTCGCCTTTGTCGCGTTGACGCTGATGTGCGTCGCGCGCGCGCTGACGGCCACCGCGCGCGTGCCCGCCGTGCACTGGTGGATTGGCGCCGGGCTCACTGCCGGCTTCGCCATGGCCTCCAAGTACACCGCCGTGCTCGTGCCGCTCGCGGTGCTGCTCGCCCTGTCCGCCACCTCGTCCCTGCGGCGCGCGCTCTTCACGCCCGGGCCGTACCTCGCGGTGGCAGTGGCGAGCCTGGTGATGCTGCCGGTGCTGCTCTGGAATGCCGATCACGAGTGGGTGTCGTTCCGCAGCCAGGTCGCGCATGGACTGAGCAAGTCGGGCGGTGAGGCATGGCGCCGCGAGCTCGAGCTGATCGGCGGCCAGGTGCTGCTCGGGTCACCAATCCTCTTCGGGCTCGCCGTCGAGGCGGTGCTGCGCGCAGTGCGCGGAGATGGCCGCATCGCGCGCGTCCTCGCCGCCGTCGTCCTCGTGGTGGCGGCCTTCTTCGCCTGGTCGGCAACCCGCAGTAAGGTCGAGGCCAACTGGCCCGCGCCGGCATGGATCGCCGCCGCCATCCTCCTCGCGATCGTGCCGCACAGTGCTCGATGGCTCAAGTGGCGCACGTGGGGCGTGCTGCTGGGCTTCCTCTTCGCCGCGGTGACGTATGTGCAGTCGGTTGCCCGCGTCGTTCCGTTGCCGCTGCGGCGCGATCCCACGACGCGCGCCTACGGCTGGGCCGATCTGGCCCGTGCCGTTGCTCGTGATACCGCCGTTCAGGGGCGCCGCTGGCTGGCCGCGAACCGCTATCAGGACGCCGCCGAGCTCGCGTTCAACCTGCCCGGCCACCCGGACGTCTTCTACCTCAACCTGACCCGCCGGAGTAACCAGTATCTCCTCTGGCCCGGATTTCCCGAGCGGGCCCGGGTTGGCGACGACATGCTCCTGGTACTCGGCGACAGGCCCGCTGACGCTCCCGATCCCGCCCTCACGAGCCTGGCACCGCTGTTCGGCTCCTTGGAGCAAGGGGAACTGGTGACCATGCGCCGCGGCTCCAGCCAGGTGGGCACCCGACGTCTCTGGCTGCTTCGTAACTGGAGGGGCGCGTGGCCGCCGCCGCCGCAGTAGATTCTGCGCTTCCCTTACCCCATGGATCATGAAGACACGTTCCTTGATCGCGCTGCTGCTCCTTTCCGCTCCGCTGGCCCGGCCGCTCCGGGCGCAGGCCATTGCGGTGGATACCTCCGGCACCGGCGCCGTGCTCGACCAGGCGCTCAACCATTCGGCGGTGATGCAGAACCTGGCCTACCTCTCCGACATGATCGGCCCGCGGCTCACCGGGTCGTCGGCCATGAAGAAGGCCAACGACTGGACGATGGCGCAGTTCAAAGCCTACGGCCTGTCGTCGCAGCTCGAGTCCTACGTTTTCGGCATCACGTGGGAGCGCGGCGACGCCAGCCTCAAGCTGGTGCAGCCGTTCGCCCGCACGATCACGGCGCACAGCTGGGCCTGGACGGCGGGTACGGGCGGCAAGACGCTGAGCGGCGACGTAATCCGCATCAACGGCTCGCCGGACAGCCTGTCGGCCTACCTCCCCAAGGTGAAGGGCAAGTGGCTGGTGCTGAGCGACCCTGCGTTCATCTGGAATCCGGACGGCCCGCCGATGACGACCGCGGATTCGCAGGCCATGAAGGACGCACAGGCCAAGCGTATGGCCACCTACCAGCGCCTGCAGAGCGACCCGAAGGCCATGCAGGAGTTCCGGCAGGCGTCGTACGACCGGGCCTTCCGCCTCAAGTCCGCCGGCGCACTCGGTATCCTCACCGACGGCTCGAAGGAACAGGGGCTGATGACCATGAGCGGTTCGCCGAATTCGGTGAGCCCGCTGCCGAACCTCGTCATTTCGCACGAGGACTACGCACTGCTCGACCGCCTGATCCAGCGGGGCACACTGCCGGTACTGGCCGGGAACGTCACGAACACCATGGGCACCAAGCCCGTGGACCAGTACAACACCGTCGCCGAGATCAAGGGTGCGGAGAAGCCGGATGAAGTAGTCATCCTCGGCGCACATCTCGACAGTTGGGACCTTGGCACCGGTGTCACCGACAACGGCACCGGGTCCATGGTGGTGCTCGAGGCGGCCCGCGCCATCCAGCAGTCGGGCGTCAAGCCGAAGCGCACCATCCGCTTCATCCTGTTCAGCGGTGAGGAGGAGGGCCTGCTGGGCTCGACCGCCTATGCCGCGCAGCACGCCGCCGAGGCCGACAAGATCCAGGCGGTGCTGGTGCTGGACAACGGCACCGGCATGATCACGGGGCAGGCGCTGCAGGGGCGGAAGGAATTCGAGCAGCTGTGGATCGACCTGCTCGCGCCGGTCACATCACTTGGCGCCAAGACGGTTCGCGACGCCAACAAGGGTGGCACCGACCACCTGTCGTTCATTCCCTACGGCGTGCCCGGGTTCAACTTCGACCAGGAAACCCGAGGCTACAACCACACGCACCATTCGCAGGTGGACACGTACGATCACGCGGTTCCGGGCGACCTGATCCAGGCCTCGGCGGTCATGGGGGTCACGGCGCTCGAGCTGGCCAACCTGCAGGACCTGCTGGCGCGTGGCGAGAAGAAGGACGTGACGCCGCCGGCTCCGATGAAGCCCTCACCGGGCGTGGCGATGAAGTAGGGCGCTTGCCGACATGACAACAACGGGGCGGGTTCGGTACCTTGCGAACCCGCCCCGTTTGTCTTGTGGTTCTCTCATTCCCGGTTCCCTGCCTCACCTCACTTGGGCTCCCCCACGACTTTCGCCAGCTTCTTCTTCACTTCCACCACCTGGGGCTGCAGGTCGGCGTCCGCGTCGCGCCACAGGTCGACAAATTTCTGGTAGTAGCTGGCCGCCTTCTCCCGGTCGCCCTTCTCCTCGTATAGCTCGCCCAGCCGGCGATAGGTGGGCGCCAGGGAAACCGCGTCTTCCATCATGCGGACCCGGTTGGTGCTGGCGAGGTACTGCTCGCTCCACCAGATGGCGGAGTCCCGCTGCCCCGCCGCGTCGAATGAGCGCCCCATCGCGGCCATCACGCACGGGCGGCAGCCCGACTGCTTGTTCAGGGCGGAGCGGTACTCACGGATCGCGTCGGCTGGCCGGTTCTCCTGCAGGGCGAGCAACCCCATGATGATCCGGCGGAAGTTCTCCCCGGCTCGCCATTGTGCGCTATCAACGGAGCGTGCGCCCTCGGCAAGAAGGGCTCTGGCCCGGCCGGCATCACCGAGCAGGACATACGTCCACGCCAGATCGAGGTAGGGCCTCTGGTCGGGCGGCACTTGAGCGAGTGGTTGCGCCGTCAGGATCGAATCGAGCAACCGCTTGCCGCGTGCCGGGTCGCCGCGATAGACCGCGTTGAATGCGGCGATGTCGGTGAAGGCGTTGTAATAGGCACCCGGCCGATCCGTCGCTGTGGCGAGAACGGCACGGGCGCGGGCGTCCTCGTCGGCCCGCTGCAGCTTTCCCTGAATCGCCGCGGCCGCGGTCGCTCCGTCGAGTCCCGCCATGCGCAGGTTGGGCGGAATTTCCGGGTCCGCGCCGAAGGCCCGGCCCGTGCGCTCAACGGTGGGGAAATCGCCCTTCTGGGCCGCAATGGTGGCCCTGACTGCCTGGACCTGCGCATTGCCCGGTGCGCGTCTCAGCGCGAGTTGCTGGAGCGCCTCGGCGCTATCCATCTGCCCGGCATCGATAAACGCATAGACCATGTTCGTGAGCGCGATCGGGCTCGAGTCCCGTCCTGTCAGTGCACGTCGATAGTAAGCCAACGCGCCTGCCTCGTCCCCCTGGCTGCTCAGGATCAGGGCAAGGTTGTTCGTGGCGACGGGGTCCAGCGAGTCGATGTCGAGCGCGGATCGATAGGCGTCCGCTGCCCTGTCCTGATCGAAGCCGACGGCGGTGTAGTAACTCCCGACCGCCAGGTACCGTTCCAGGTCGGGCAGCCGGTCACGGAACTGGAACGCGCGCGTGAGCGGCTCGCGCGCCTTGAAAGACAGCCCCTGGTTGCCGTAGACCACGCCGAGCTTGCGCCACGCCATTGCAAACGCGGTGTCGATGGCGAGGGCCTCTTCCAGGAGCCGCTGCGCCTGTGCGTAGTCGCCCCGATCGGTGGCGGCGATCGATTGCGAGTACTTCTGCAACGCCTGGAGTGACGAGGTGGTCACCGCTTCCATCGGCGGGCTCCCCCGCACGTTCTTGAGCGATTCGCCGATGCGGCGGCGCATCTGCTTCGTCACTTTGTCCAGCGCGCCGAGCAACTCGGTCGAGTCCTTCGCGGTCTCGCGGAAGGCGGCCAGGTCGTCGCCCGATTCGGGCGCCACCAACCGGAGTGTCACGATCATCTGGCCACCGACGCGCTCGACCCGGCCGGCGATAACACCCTTTGCTCCACTACGCACTGCCACCTCGCGCGCGAACGTGGACCCAAGCGCACGATCCTCCGGTTGCTGCATGAGCCGGAGCGTGGACCGAACCTGTGATGACGAGAGCAGCTGCAGCACATCCGACTGCGACAGGTCCACCCGCAGCGCCTCAGTCAGTGCGCTGCCGAGTGCCGAGTCGCCGGGAACGTCCACGTCCGCGAGCACCACTTGGTCGCGACTGCCGAACTTCCCCTCCGCGAGCAGGGTGCGTGTCGGCAGGAGCCCGGTGACGCGCAGGCCAAGCAGGAGAACGGCGAAGGCGCCCGCCACTACCAAGCCGATGCGCTGGACGTTTCGGCGAGGCGCCGCGGTGGGCACCGGGGTCACCAGCGTGCCCGGGACCGGGGTCCCCACCTGGTCCAACAGCCCCAGCAGTTCCGTGGCTGACGGCCGTGCCGCGGGCTCCTTCGCCAGGAGCCGGCGCACCAGCGGTGGCAGCACCGGCGCCAGGTCCTGGCGCACGGTGTCGAGCGCGGGCGCCTCGCTGGTGAGCTGCGCCGCGAGGATGGCCCGCGGAGTGGTGCCCTTGAACGGCGTCTGTCCGGCGAGCATCTCGAACGTGGTCACGCCGAGGGCGTAGATGTCCGCCGCCGGACCGACGTCGGGATCGCCTGCGCCCTGCTCGGGTGCCATGTAGGCCGGCGTGCCGATCACCGTCCCAACGCTGGTGGCGGTGGCGTTCACGTCCATCGACGTCGCGGTGCTCAACGCCTTGGCCACGCCGAAATCGGTCACCACGGCATGGCCGTTGGAGAGCAGGACGTTGTCAGGCTTGATGTCACGATGGACGACGTTTTGCCGGTGCGCGTACTCGAGCGCGTCGGCCACTTCGCGGAGCACCCGGAGCGCCTCCGCCGAGGGCAGCGGCCCTCGTGCCAGGCGCGCCCGCAGTGACTCTCCCTCGACATACGGCATGGTGAAGTACAGCAGCGGGCTGCTCGAGCCCTCGAGCCGCACTTCCCCCGCGGTGAGCAGGGGCACGATGTGCGGGTGCTGGAGTCGGGCGGCGAGCTGAATCTCGCGGCGGAAGCGGTCGGCGCTGATCCCGACGCCCAGCTCGGGAGAGAGCAGCTTGATCACGACCCGCCGTCCCAGCGCTGTCTCCGTGGCTACGAAGACGCGACTCATCCCGCCCCCGCCAAGCTCTCGCTCGACGCGGTAGGTGCCGCCTAGTGCCGCCTGCAGTTGCTCCTGAAGCTCACTCACTTCGGCAGCGTCACCGAGCACGTGGTGTCGAAGCCGCCGCGGGTGTTATAGACGGTGGTCACCACCAGCTTCTTCGGTGCCAGCAGACGGAACAGATCCTCCGCCAGCCGCGCCGTGGCGTGCTCCTGGAAGATCCCGACGCTCCGGTAGCTGGTGACGTAATACTTGAGGCTCTTGAGTTCGACGCAGCGATCGGTGGGGACGTACGTAATGCGCAACAGCGCGAAGTCCGGCAGTCCGCTGTAGGGACAGACGGCACTGAACTCCCGCGTCTCGGTGACGATCTCCTGGTCCGGCCCCAGGTACGGGAAGGTCTCGAGGGCGGCGACGTCAATCGCCTCGGGGCCGGTGAAGGGAACGGTCCTGCCTTCGGCGATAGCCATGATCATTCCGGTGGATGGGATCCGCCGGAATATACTGACTGGGACGGCAGTTGCCGGGAGGGGTCAGCCCTCCCGGGTACCGACCATCCCCCGTTCGAGCCAGGTGTACCCGCCGTCGAGCACCTTCCGGGCAATCGCATACGTCGACAGATCGTCGTTCTGCCAGACGGCAGCGAACTTTTCCTCGACCCGGCGGCGTGCCTGCTGGCAGAAGACATCAGCCAGTTCGACAGCGTCGCCTGCCGCCTTGCCGCCCTGACGCCTTGCTGCTTCCGCCCGAGCGCAGGTGGCCGCCATCGCAAACAGCTCCGCACCGATCTCCACGATCCGCCCGAGTACCGCCTGCCGCTTCTCCAGTTTCGGGCCGAAACGCACCATGCAGTGGAAGATCGTGCGGGCGAGCTTGCGGCTGCTTCGTTCCACGAAGCGCATGTGCGTGCCGAGCTTCCTGAACTCGCCGAAGCCAAGGCGGCCCCGCAGGCTGAGCCACAAGCGGGGATACCAGGTGCCGTAGAACAGTGCCGACTTGAGCAAGGCGTTGAGCTTGGCGTTGAACGGAGCCTTCGGGTCGATCAGCGCGCCCGCGATCTTGAAGTGCGTGTCCACGGCTTCCCGTGCTATGAACAACCGCATGATCTCGCTCGACCCCTCGAAGATGAGGTTGATGCGGAAGTCACGCATCATCCGCTCCACCGGGTCGGGCTTCTCCCCGCGGGAGCGCAGGCTGTCGGCCGTCTCGTAGCCCCTTCCGCCCTTGATCTGCAGGGCGTCGTCCACGATCCGCCAGCCCAGCTCGGTGTTCCACATCTTGGCCAGCGCCGCCTCGAGGCGGATATCCACCTTGCCCTCATCGGCCATGAGGGACGCGAGATCGCTCACCGCCTCCATGGCGTAGGTCTCCGCTGCCATGCGCCCGAGTTTCTGCGCGACCGCATCATGCTTTCCGACCGGCTGGCCCCATTGCACCCGAGTCGATGCCCACTCCCGAGAGATCTGCAGCGCCCGCTTGGCACCCGCCACAGCCGACGCCGGCAGCGTGAGGCGTCCGGTGTTCAGGGTCACCAGTGCCAGCTTGAGGCCGCGCCCCTCGCCCCACAGGACGTTTTCCCTCGGCACCTTCACGTTCGTGAACCGGATGACTCCGTTCTCGATGCCCTTGAGCCCCATGAAGTGGAGTCGATGTACCACCTCCACGCCGGCCCAGTCCACCTCGACGATGAACGCCGTGATCTTCTTCGGTCCGGTGCGGGCCATCACCACCATCAGTTCCGCCACCGTGCCGTTGGTGCACCAGAGCTTCTCCCCGTTCAGGACCCAGTGCGAGCCATTCTCCGACAGCACGGCGGTGGTGCTCATCGCCGCCGGGTCGGAGCCGACGTTCGACTCGGTGAGCGCAAATGCGGAGATGGCGCCCTTGGCCAGGCGAGGCAGGTACTTCTTCTTCTGCTCCGGCGTGCCGAACAGCTTGAGCGGCTGGGGCACGCCGATCGACTGCGCTGCTGACAGGAGTGCGGTGAGGCTTCCGTCCACGCTGGTCACCAGCCCGATTGCGTGGGTGTAGCTCGTCTGGCTCAGGCCCAGACCGCCGTACTCCTCCGGGATCTTGATGCCGAACGCGCCGAGCTCGCGAAGGCCCTGCACGACTTCCGGTGGGATCTTCCCCTCGCGGTCGATGCGATCGCTGTCCACGTGCTCGGCGAGGAAGCGCTCGAGCCGGTCCATGAACGGGCGCGCCTTGGCGATTTCTCCTGCCGGCTGGGTCGGGTACGGATGGATGAGGTCGAGCCGCAGCTTTCCCTCGAACAACTGCCGCACGAAGCTCGGCTTCTCCCATTCCTTCTCCCGTGCCGCCTCGGCGACCTCACGGGCCTCCTGCTCGGTGGCTAGCGGGGCACGCACCGGCGCGCTCGGGGGGGCTTCAGGGACGACGCTGGTCATGGTGCCTCGGTGTGGTTCGTGGTGGATACAGTCGTGAGGCGCCCTCGCATGCCGTGCAGCACCAGGTCGATGATGTGCTGACGGCGGTTGCTGACGAACGCCGGATCGTCGGGGTTGCCACCCATGCCCGGCAACAGCGTGCGGGCATGGATGAGGGGGAACCAGCACAGTGCGAGGATGGAGAGGACGAGTTGTGAGGCCCGATCCCGGTCTTCGACACCAAAACCAAGTTCGTCGGCGATAGCGGCGACGGCTTCGTGGATGGCTCCAAGGTGCGGGGCGAGCTCACCCAGTTGCCCGTCACCCTGCAGCGCCTGCCACTCGAGCAGCCGGGCGAAGTGCGGATGGCCACTGATGAAGTCGAAGTACTCGCCAACGGCGCCGGCCAGGACCACCTCGGGCGGCTCGCCGCTCTTGAGGGCGCGTTCCCGGCCGCTCTTCACGGCGTTGCGGACCTGGCCGAACGAGCGCTCCAGCACTGCGCGATACAGTTCGGCCTTGCTGCGGAAGAAGTAGGACGGAGTTCCCCGGGATACGCCCGCCGCGGCACCAACCTCCTGCAGGCTCGTGGCCTCGTAGCCATGCGCGGCGAAGAGTCGTTCAGCTGCGTCGAGGATCGCCTCCCGGCTGCGGGTCGCGTCCCGGCGCCGGTCTGTGCGGCAGTTCCCAACCCGATCTCCATGTTGCTTGTTGATAAGCAAGTTATTGCATGTCTCCAATGCCCGCAAGGGCTAGCGGCAGAGTCGGGTCGCGGTGGACAGAGGTATACCTCATGTCGACCTGCCAGACCAGACTGACGACTTGGGGCGTCGGCGACGCAGTAGTGGCGCGTCACCCCGACATGTGCGGCGACAAATTGCGCTGCTGAAGGGCGCTATAAGTGTATGTGCTGTAATGATATAAGACATAGCTATCCAGCCCGATTCCGCGGAACGGATGTTGATTAATACCCAGAGGCAGGGCATTGTCGACCAGCCCCGGCAAACCCAGACGGGTGCAAGTTTTCCGTCGACCCGGTCTCGAAGCTGCCCAATGGCGACGTGACTTCAGGGCGGGTCTCAGCGGCGATCACGACCGGCGACGGCACGCTGGATCCCTCGGTCACCAACGGCAACAGTGTCCTCATCGGGTACAATACGCCGGCGCCGACGCCTCAATGCGTGAAGGTCTGGTCCGGTGGCACGAGCGCCACCGTCGCAGTGACGGAGGATCCCGAGCCGGGATCGGCGTTGCTGTTCTACCGGCTGGTCAAGCGCGTCCCGGGCGCGGCATACGACGATGTGTACTTTTCGCTCGATCCCGTGCTCTCCCCGCCGTCGGAAGGGCCGTACACGGTGAACGTGCAGGTCGATAACGGTGCGGCGTACGAGGTCTGGTTCAAGAACGTGAAGGCGGGCGTCGTCGAGCTTGGGTGTACGTACACGCAGGGCTACTGGAAGACTCATTCGCACCAGGGACCAGCACCCTACGACGCAGGGTGGCAGAAGCTTGGTGCCGGAGTGGACGGCGCACTCGCTGGCGCTGAATCGCTGTTCGGCGGGCTTGCTACAGGGAGCAACGCATTGACCAGCGAGCAGCGCACGCAGGCGCTGGCGTGGGCGGGAACACTGGATAGCTACAACAACGGCATCACGGGACGAGGCCATTGTCCATAACTGGTTGTGCTGGACCATTGATGAACCTGCCGGGGCGAGGCCGTGCATTCTCAACGCGCCGCGCCTTCGGTGTTGCGTGGGCAGGACTGGCCGCCCTCCTCGCGTCCTGTTCGGGCAGTAACGGGCCACCCGAACCCACATTGAGCTCGATCGAGCTTTCTCCGCCATCCGCAACGATCCTGGCCGGCGCTTCGCAGCAGTTCACGGCGACGGGCCATTTCAGCGACGGTGGCACGGCGAGTGTCGCCGTGACCTGGACCGCGACCGGCGGCACCATCTCCACCACCGGCCTGTACACGGCGGGTGCAGTGGCCGGCACTTATCAGGTCGTCGCGACAGAGCAGGGTGGATCCATCAGCAAGGCTGCAGCCGGTGTGACCATCACAACTCCGCCGCCCAACCTAGTCGCGGTCGAGATTTCGCCCGACACGCTGATACGCCTGAAGACGGGCACCACGTTCCAATACTCGGCCATTGGCCGACTGGGTAGCGGCGGCACCGCCCCGGTGGCGGTGGAATGGACGGTGACGACATTTCTTCCAGCAACCAACCCCAATACCATTGCGGCGGACGGACTTTTTCTCGCCGGGCGTGCCATCGGGTCATATCTCGTGATCGCGACTCTTCCCGGCGGGTCGCTCGCCGACACGGTGACGGTACACGTGCACGGTACGGACGGCGTGACGGTGCAAGGGCCACTCCTCTGGGCGCCCTCGCCCGGCGCCGTGTACCTGTGTACCAGCAATCATTTCACCGATGACCCTGTGGGACCGGCAGGCGTGGCAACGGTGACTGCGCTGCCCGCGGGGGGCGTGCTGCTGCCTTCTGATTTGGCGTACTCCAACGGTCCGGCGGTGATGGTCGGCCCGGAAGGCGATGGCGGGGTCGCCGTCGTATGCCAGAAGGCGTGGGAAGCACCGGGCGGACTGGTCGGCACGGTACAGGTCACCGTCGACGTTGTGTCCAACCGTCCCGGTACCGGCATGGCCAAGGCATTCATCTACACGAAATTGCATTGCTACAATCCGGCGCCTCCGAACGGGGACGGTCTGGAGCGGTCCTGCGGGGTCGCCGACTACACGACTCAACTTCCTTTGCCGGATCCCCACTGGACCGCGGCACCTGTTTCTGCGACGGTGACAGTGAGCGCCACCGAGGGCGCCAACATCTGGTTCAAGAACACCTACGTGCCATAGCTCCTGGCGAATCGCCCCCGACCGCACGGCGCCCTCAGGTGTAACCCCAAGCACGCCAACACCCTCTACATCGGCATCATCCCTGCTCCCGGGAGCCTTTTCCCCTTCGGAGCTCGGAATGACAAGACTTGTGCGCTGGGACGTGTAAGCCCTGATGATCAGCGCGTGCAGCTCGAGCGACACCGCGGACCCGCTTTCACCGCGGCTCTGGTCCACCGCAGCGCCGTCGGCCACTGCGGGCAGCTCTTCACTTCAGCTGCATGTGATCCTCGCACGCGCCGGTGACGTTGCGTGCTCGGTGTACGCCGCCATCCGATCCTGATGAGGTTCGCACGTCAGCACCACGCTGGCCGAGCGGCAGCCGTCGACATCACTTCAGAGCAGCGCCGTGAGCGCGGCGGTGGGTTACTACGCCTATCTCCCCCAGAATCACTACCTGCATCCGAACGACAGATTCCCTCTCCTCGTCTTCCTGCACGACTCCGGCGAAAAGGTCAACGGGACAACCGAGCTTGCGCGAGTCTTGGTGCACGGCCCGCCTAGGCTCATCAGCAAGGGCCGCGATCTTCCCTTCATCTCATTGTGATCTCGCCCGAGCTGCCGACGGCGCAGGGCGGGTGGCCCACCGGCCTGGTGGACGAGCTGATCAACATGGCGATTCGCCGACTATCGAGTAGACACGACCCGCGCTCGGGCCCGCTACTCACACCCCCGACGTGGCAGGTGCCATGCCATGTCGGAGCGTCAGTCCGCCCGGCTACGCGCTGCGCCGGACCTCGTCCGGCACGAGCGGCTCGACCAGTGAGCGGCGCAGGAACGCCGACCGGGTGGCCGAGATGAGCGCCGGGGCGTTCCTGGGCGCGATCCGGCGGAACAATCCCCGCACCGCGTCCCACTCGACCAGCAGGTTCCTCGCGCGGGGGCTGGCCGTCTTCTCCTCGTGGGCGTGGATCAGCCGGTGCAGGAGCTGCTCGTCCTCTTCCTCGAGCGTCTCCAGCGCCACCATGTCGCCGTTGACGCGAGAGTGGAAGGTGCCTGCCTCATCGAGCACGTAGGCGAGGCCGTTCGACATGCCCGCCCCGAAGTTCCGCCCCGCGCGGCCGAGCACCACCACGATGCCCGCGGTCATGTATTCGCAGCAGTGGTTTCCCGCGCCCTCGATGACCGCGGTTGCGCCGGAGTTGCGTACGGCGAAGCGATCGCCCGCCTGGCCCGCGGCGAAGAGCATGCCGCCGGTGGCCCCGTACAGCGCGGTGTTGCCCAGCACCAGGTGCTGGTGTGACTGGCTCGCGTAAGCGGCCCGGCGGAAATGGCGGATGGTGATCTCGCCGCCTGACAGCCCCTTCCCGACGTAATCGTTGGCCTCGCCTTCGAGCTCGAGGTGCACGCCCTTCGTGACGAAGGCGCCGAAGCTCTGTCCGGCGCTGCCGGTGAAGCGGAGCCGGACCCGGCCCTCGGGGAGGCCCGCGTCGCCGAAGCGGCGCGCGATCTCTCCGGACACGCCGCCACCGACCGCGAGGTGATGGTTCCTGATCGGGTAGTGGCTGGAGAAGGGCAGGCCGCTCTCGAGGTACGGCGCCATTTCCTCGATGATTTCGCGGTCGAGCGACACGAGCCCGGGCCGGTTGTTGCGCGCCTCGGTGCACTTGCGCGTGACCGTGGTGGCTCCCTTGGGTGGCGCCAGCAGCATCGACAGGTCGAGCAGCTGCGCGCGCGGTACATCGGGATGATCCACCCGCACCAGCAGGTCGTTCCGCCCGATCACTTCGTCGAGTGTGCGCGCGCCCAGCGACGCCAGGATCGCGCGCACCTCCTCGGCCACCAGCGTGAAGTAGGCGATGACCTGCTCCGGCGTGCCCTTGAACTTCGCGCGCAGGTCGTCGCGCTGCGTCGCGATCCCGGTGGGACAGGTGTTGAGATGGCACTGCCGCGCCATGGCGCAGCCGAGGGCCACGAGCGGTGCCGTACCGAAACCGTACGACTCGGCGCCGAGCAGCGCCGCGATGACCACGTCGCCTCCCGTCTTGAGCCCGCCGTCGGTGCGCACCTCGATGCGGTGCCGGAGGCCGTTCCGCACCAGCGTTGCCTGGGTCTCGGCGAGGCCGAGCTCCCACGGCGAGCCGGCGTGCTTGATGGACGAGAGCGGCGACGCGCCGGTGCCGCCGTTGTGCCCGGCGATGAGCACGTAGTCCGCGTAGGCCTTGCAGACGCCGGCGGCCACCGTGCCGACGCCCGACTCGGCGACGAGCTTCACGCCGACCTTGGCGCGCGGGTTCACTGTCTTGAGGTCGGTGATGAGCTGTGCCAGGTCCTCGATGGAATAGATGTCGTGATGCGGCGGCGGCGAGATGAGCGGAATGCCCGGCACCGCGTGACGCAGGCGCGCGATCAGCTCAGTCACCTTGTGTCCCGGCAACTGCCCGCCTTCGCCCGGCTTGGCGCCCTGCACGATCTTGATCTCGAGCTCCTCGGCCCGCACCAGGTACTCGGTGGTGACACCGAACCGCGCCGACGCCACCTGCTTGATCCGGTTGTCCAGCCGGTCGCCGTCGCTGGTTGTGCGGAAGAGCGCGGGGTCCTCGCCGCCCTCGCCCGAGTTCGACTTCGCGCCCATCCGGTTCATGGCGATCGTGAGCGCCGCGTGTGCTTCGGGCGAGAGGGCGCCGAGCGACATCGCCGACGACACAAAGCGCCGCCGGATCGACTCCACCGGCTCGACCTCGCCCAGCGGGACCGGTGTGCCCGGCCGGATGCCCAGCAGGTCGCGCGGACTTGCCGGCCGCCGACCGCGATGCTTGGCGAGGAACCCGTCGTACGCCTCGTCGTTCGCCGTGCCGCCCTTCACCGCCTGCTGCAGTGCCACTACCACCTGAGGTGCCCAGCCGTGATCCTCGCCCTCCTTGCGGAAGCGGACGCGGCCGAAGTCGGGCAGCCCCGAACCGTCGAGTGCCGCCTCGTAGGCCGCGGCATGCCGCGCCACCACATCCTCGGCCAGCTCGGTGAAGCCGACACCGCCGATCGGTGACGTGGTGCCCGAAAACGCGGCGTCGATGACCTCGCGTCCCAGACCGAGCGCCTCGAAGATCTGCGCGCCGCAGTACGACGAGAGTGTCGAGATGCCCATCTTCGACAGGATCTTCTGCAGGCCTTTCTCGGCGGCGGTACGGTAGCGCTCGATGGCCTCGGCCGGGGTCGGACGCGGCGTGTCGGTCGGCTTCGTTCGGTGCCTCGGCCTCGCCGAAGATCGACTCGACCGTGGCCAGGGCGAGCCACGGATGCACCGCCTCGGCTCCGTAGCCGATGAGGCAGGCGAAGTGGTGGATGTCGAACGCGTCGCCGGTCTCGGCCACGAGACCGACCCGCGCGCGCAGGCGGGTGCGCACCAGTTCCTGCCGCACGGCGCCAATGGCGAGCAGCATCGGGATCGGCGCCCGCGTCGGCCCCGCCGCGCGGTCGCTGACCACCAGCAGTCGCGCGCCTGCCCGCACCGCGCGCACCGCCTGACCGGCGAGCGACGCGAGTGCGTTGCGGAAGGCTTCGACACCTTCCGATGGATCCCAGATGGCGTCGATGATCTCGGTGGGGAAGCCCCGCACGTTGAGGAGCCCGGCCATTTCCGTCGCGAGCAGCACGGGGTGCTCCACGCGCAACATCCCCGCCGCATTCGGGCGTTCCACCAGCGGCGACCCTCGCCGCCCGAGGTGCATCCGCAGGGACATCACCATCGCTTCGCGCAACGGATCGATCGGCGGGTTGGTGACCTGCGCGAAGCGCTGCCGGAAGTAGGCGTACGCGCTCTGCGGCGTCCGGGCGAGCGGCGGGATCGGCGTGTCGTCACCCATGCTCCAGACTGGCGTCCACGCTGGTCGTGGCCATCGGCTCGATCACCAGCCGCAGGTCTTCGAAGCCGTAGCCGAAGAGTCGTTGCCGCACGACCAGCTCGTCGCCGGCCGGGGCGGGGAGTGTCCGGATCGGGTCGGGCACCAGCACCGCCATGTAGCGGCGCACCCATGTTTCGTACGGCTGCCGGCCCGCCACCTCGCGCTTGGCGTCGAGGTTGCGGATCACCTGGCCACGTACGAGATCGGCTACCAGCACCTCACCGGGCCCCACCTTGCCGGTCTCGATCACTTCCTCCGGCTCGAGATCCACCAGTCCCACTTCCGAGCCCACCACGACGAGGCCATCGTGCCGGATCTTGTAGCGGCAGGGGCGGAGCCCGTTGCGGTCAACCGAGGCGCCCGCGTACCGCCCGTCGGTATACGCCAGGGCGGCGGGACCATCCCAGGGCTCATGGAGGATCTGGTGGTACTCGTAAAAGGCACGTATTGCAGGATCGACGTCGGGATACTTCTCCCACGCCTGCGGGATCATCATCATGGTCGTGTGCACGGGGTCGCGACCCGAGCGCACGAACAGCTCCATGGCGTTGTCCAGGCTCGCGGAGTCGCTGCCATGCGGCCAGACGACGTCCTTGAGCCTGTCCTCGCGCCCTTCCCAGAGCGGTGACTTGAGCATCGGCGTCCGCATCGTCATGGCGTTGCGGTTGCCCCAGAGCGTGTTGATCTCGCCATTGTGTGCCAGCAGCCGGAAGGGCTGCGCCAGCGGCCAGCTCGGCAGTGTGTTGGTGGAGTAGCGCTGGTGGAACACTGCCACCGCGCTCTCGAACTCGGGGAAGCGGAAGTCGGGGTAGAACGCCGGCAGCTGGGTGCCCTGCAGCAGGGCCTTGTAGACGATGGTGCGACAGGAGAACGACGGCACGTAGAAGCCGGGCAGGCCGAGGGCCTCGGCCCGCTGCTCCATGGCCCGTCGGGCAAGGAACAGCGCGCGCTCCCACGCGTCATCGTCGGTGACCCGCTCCGGACGGCCCACCAGCGCCTGCCGGATGACCGGCTGGCTCTGCCGCGCGCCAGCGCCCAGCGCTGCGGGGTTGACCGGCACGTCGCGCCAGCCAATGAGCGGCAGGCCGTCCTCCTCGAGCACGCGCTCCACCAGGAGCACCGACTGGGCGAGCGCCTCGGGGTCCACCGGGAGGAAGAACACCCCGACCGCGAACGGCCGTCCCGCCTCGAGGCGGAGCCCGAGCCGATAGGCATCGCGGTAGAAGAGCCGCTGCGGAACCTGGGTCAGGAGCCCGGCGCCGTCGCCCGAGTTGTCGGTGGAGGCGGCGCCGCGGTGCGCCACCCGGGCCACCGCCTCGAGCGCCATCTGCACCACCTCGTGCGATCGCGCACCCGTCGATTGCGCCACAAAGCCGACGCCACATGCGTCATGCTCGCGGAAGGCATCGAGACCGGCGGTTTCCACGACGCGGGCATGCGCGCCGTGGTCGGGGTCGGGGGTGGCCGAGCGGATCCGCTGCCCTGGTGCGGCCATGCTTCCTCCTGGTGGTGACGCCGGGCCGGCCGGAGAGGCCGGGCCCGAAAACGAAGACCCCGCTCGCCTGGGAGCGGGGTCGGGGGCGCGCTACTGCACGCTCAACTACCCGGCCGCTCCCAACGAGCGCTGAGAATTGACGAGAATAGCCGTGGCGGCCTGAAGTCGGGCGTTCAGCATGCCTGCATACTTATACTGTCGGATGCATGGGTCAAGTGGCGGCGTCGCGCCACACTGCCCACGCCCTGCGGCCTTCCGGGGGGGAATCTACCCACTTGACAGCCGCCCAGGCGATTGGGTACCCTCCCAGTCCGCCGCACGGGAATTTTTATGCAGGCGGCAGCGGGGCCTGCGGGCACCCGCCGGTTCCTTAACCCGATCGCAGCAACGGACGACATGAATCTCAACGGCCTGCTTCTGGTCCTCCTTGGTGTCCTTCCGGTCCTTCTTATTGGACGGGGCGGGTTCCGCGGCGTGCCGGTAGCGAGCAGATGAGTCGATAGCAGGACTCGCAGAGACCAGCAGGAGCGCCGCGGACCAAGGGGTTCGCGGCGCCTTCGTTTTCCGGCCCCAGGGAGAAACGGCATGACGCGCAGGGTCATCGTTTTCGACACGACACTCAGGGATGGCGAACAGGCGCCCGGCAACAGCCTCTCCGTCGAGGAGAAGGTGCGGCTTGCCCGGCAGCTGGAGGTGCTCGGGGTGGACGTGATCGAGGCCGGGTTCCCGGCGTCGTCCGAAACCGACTTCCGGAGCGTCCAGGAGATCGCGACGCAGGTGCGGCGGCCGGTCATTGCCGCGCTCGCACGCTGCACCGACCGGGACATCGACGTGGCGGGCGAGGCGCTCCGGGGCGCCGCGCGCGGGCGCATCCACGTCTTCCTCTCCACCTCCGACCTGCACCTCAAGGCCAAGCTGCGCATGACGCGCGAGGAAGCGGTGGAGAAGATCCGCGCGAGCGTGCGCCGGGCGAAGAGCTTCACCGACGACGTGGAATGGAGCGCCGAGGACGCAAGCCGGACCGGCCTCGATTTCCTCTGCCAGTGCGTCGAGGTCGCGATCAGCGAGGGCGCCACCACCGTCAACCTTCCCGACACCGTCGGCTATGCCACGCCCGAGGAGTACGGCGCCATGTTCCGTGAGGTGCGCCGGCGCGTGCCCGCGACCACGGGCATCGTTCTCAGTGCGCACTGCCACGACGACCTGGGGCTCGCCGTGGCCAACTCCCTGGCCGCCATCAGCGCCGGGGCCGGGCAGGTGGAGTGCACCATCAACGGCATCGGCGAGCGGGCGGGCAACGCCGCGCTGGAAGAGATCGTCATGGCGGGCCGCGTGCGGGCCTCGCAGTACGCCTTCGATACCGGCATCGAGTCGCGCGAGCTCTACCGCACCAGCCAGATGCTGTCCCACCTCACCGGCGCGTTCCCCCAGGCCAACAAGGCGATCGTGGGACGGAACGCCTTCGCGCACGAGGCGGGCATCCACCAGCACGGCGTGCTCCAGAATGGCCGCACCTACGAGATCATCGAGCCCGATACCGTCGGCATTGCCCGGTCCTCGCTGGTGCTGGGCCGCCACTCGGGGCGTCATGCCCTCGCGCGCCGCTTCCAGGAGCTGGGCTACGAGATCGGGGAGGAGCAGCTGGGCGGCATCTATCAGGCGTTCCTGCAGCTGGCCGAGCGCAAGCGCCAGATCCTGGATGAAGACCTGCTCGCCCTGCTGCACGAGAGCTTTCACGATGCCCCCGAGGAATTCCAGCTGCGCGAACTGCGCGTGGTATGCGGCAGCGGGACAGCCACGGCCGACGTGACGCTCGCCGGGCCGTATCCCGGCGCGCGCAGCGCGTCCGGCTCCGGCGACGGGCCCATCGCCGCCGCCTTCGCGGCGGTGAGCGAGATCGTCGGCAAGACCATCGAGGTGGAGAGCCTCAGCCTGCGTTCCGTGACCCCCGGCCGTGACAGCGTGGGCCAGGTCTTCCTCCAGGTGCGGGTGGACGGCCGCACCTTCAGCGCGCACAGTGCCTCCACCGACATCGTCGAGGCCAGCGCGCGCGCCATGGTGAATGCGCTGAACAAGTCGCGCCACGCCGAGTCGCTCGAGGCCGCGGCGCTGGACAGCAACAGCTACTGGGGGGTGTGACCGTCTTGACCGAGATCCTGACGGGGGCCCAGCTCATGTGCCGCATCCTCCTCGAGGAGGGCGTGGACGTCATGTTCGGGTACCCCGGTGGCGCGATCATGCCGTTCTATCATGCGCTGCCCGAGTTCCCGGGCCTGCGGCATATCCTCGTGCGGCATGAGCAGGCCGCGGCCCATGCCGCCGACGGCTATGCCCGCGCCTCGGGTCGGGCCGGCGTGTGCGTCGCCACCTCCGGGCCGGGGGCCACCAACCTCGTCACCGGCCTCGCCTGCGCCTACATGGACAACTCCCCGGTCGTCGCGATCACCGGGCAGGTGTCCCGTCCGATGTTGGGCCGCGATGCGTTCCAGGAAACCGACATCATCGGCGTCACGCTCCCCATCACCAAGTGGAGCGTCCTGGTGGAGGACATCAGCACCCTCGCCGACACCATGCGGAAGGCGTTCGCCGTGGCGCTCGAGGGGCGGCCCGGGCCGGTGCTGGTCGACGTGCCCAAGGATGTGCAGAACCAGCGCATCGAGTACACGCCCTGCGCCGCGGCCCCCGCCCGCCGCGCCACGCCGGTGGTCGATGCCACCGCGCTCGACGCGGCTGCCCGGCTCATTGCGGGCGCCGAGCGCCCCCTCATCCTGGCGGGCCACGGCATCATTCTCGGCAACGCGAGCGAGGACCTGCGCATCTTCGCCGAGCACACCGGAATTCCGGTCATCACCACGCTGCTCGGCATCAGCGCCTTCCCCGAGGATCATCCCCTGCATCTCGGCATGCCGGGCATGCATGGGGAGGTGCACGTCAATCGTGCCATCCAGCACGCCGACCTGCTGATCGCGGTGGGGATGCGCTTCGATGACCGGGTGACCGGCAACACCGCGGGCTTCGCGCGGAACGCGAAGATTGTGCACATCGAGCTCGACCCCACCGAGATCGGCAAGAACGTTCCGGTCGAGGTGCCGCTGGTGGGCGATGCCGGCCCCATCCTCTCCGCCCTCACCCAGGCGCTGGCACCGCGCTCCTGCACCGGGTGGTGGGAGGAGATCGACGCCAGCCGCCGGCCGACTCATGAGCAGTTCCGCGGCGACATCGCGCCGGAGACCATCCTCCGCGCGCTGCACGACGCGAGTGGAGGAACGTGCAGCATCGTCGCCGACGTCGGCCAGCACCAGATGTGGGTGGCCAAGTTCTTTCCGTACCGGCGCCTCAATACCCACTTCTCGTCCGGCGGCCTCGGTGCGATGGGCTTCGCCGTCCCGGCGGCCATCGGCGTTCACCTGGCCCGCCCCGACGAGCCGGTGTGGGCGATCTCGGGCGACGGCGGCTTTCAGATGAACATGCAGGAGATGGCGACGATGGTGCAGGAAGGCCTGCCCATCAAGCTTGCCATCTTCAACAACGGCTACCTCGGCATGGTGCGGCAGTGGCAGCAGTTCTTCCACGGTCGCCGCTACTCGGCCACGCCCATCTGGAGTCCTGATTACGTGAAGCTGGCCGAGGCCTATGGTATCGCCGGGTACCGGGTGGAGCAGGGATCCCAGATTGCGGGTGCGATCGAGGCGGCGCTCCGCGATCCCGGTCCGGCCCTGATCGAGTTCGTGATCGAGCAGGAGGCCAACGTGTACCCGATGATCCCGCCGGGGGCCTCGCTCTCGGAGGTGATCGAGACGGCGCCCGCGCCGGAACCGGCTTCGGCATGAGCGACCTGCACTGCATCACCGTCGTCATGGACGACAAGCTGGTGACCCTCAACGCGGCGGTCGGACTCCTCCGTCGCCGCAACCTTCCCGTACGGAGCGTGACTTTCGGACCGCATGTGACCGAGGGACGCTCGAGGCTCTTCGCGATGATCGAAGCAGATGAAGGCGCGGCGCAGCGTGTGGCGCTGCTGTTCGAGAAGCTGATCGGGGTGGACGAGGCGCGCGCGGTGCCGGCCGCCGAGACCGTCGTGCGCGAGCTCGCCCTGATCCGGATCCGCGCGCAGGACGAATCGTACGGCGAGCTGCTCGATGTGCTCGGCCTGTACCACGCCAACGTCCTCGAGGAGGGTCCCGACGGCCTGGTGGTCGAACTGACCGGGCCCGACACCTTCGTGCTGTCGTGCCTGCGTGCCGTCGAGCGGTTCGGCATTGTCGATGTTGCCCGGAGCGGCGCGGTTGCGATCGAGCGACCCGCCGAAAGTCCACGCGCCCCCACTTCCACCGAGGCCCCCGTATCATGAGTTCGACGCTCCAGGTGTACTACGACAGCGACGCCAACGTCGACCGCCTGATCGGCCGCACGATCGCCGTCATCGGCTTCGGCAGCCAGGGCCATGCGCACGCGCTCAACCTGAAGGAGTCGGGCCAGAAGGTCATCGTCGGGCTGCGCCCGGGCGGGGCCTCCTGGAAGAAGGCGCAGGCCGCGGGGCTCGAGGTGCGCAGCGTCGCCGATGCCGCGCGTGCCGCCGACATCATCATGCTCCTCGTGCCCGACCAGGACATGCGGGAGATCTACGAGAAGGACGTGGCCCCCGGGCTGGCCGCCGGCAAGACGCTGCTCTTCGCGCACGGCTTCAACATCCATTTCGGCGAGATCAAGCCGCCGGCCGACGTGGACGTGGCCATGATCGCGCCGAAGTCGCCGGGCCACCTCGTGCGGAGCGAGTACGAAGCCGGCCGTGGCGTGCCCGGGCTCGTCGCCATCCACCAGGACGCCAGCGGGCATGCCCTCGAGGATGCGCTCGCCTACGCGGCGGGCATCGGGTGCACCCGTGCCGGCGTGATCCAGACGTCGTTCCGCGAGGAAACCGAGACCGACCTCTTCGGCGAGCAGGCGGTGCTCTGTGGTGGCGCGACGGCGCTGGTCAAGGCCGGTTTCGAGACGCTGGTGAAGAATGGCTACGCGCCCGAGATGGCCTACTTCGAGTGCCTGCACGAGCTCAAGCTCATCGTCGACCTCATGTACCGTGGCGGGATGGGCTTCATGCGGTACTCGATCAGTGACACCGCCGAGTACGGGGACTATACCCGCGGTCCGCGGATCATCACCGACGAGACCCGCAAGGAAATGCAGCGGATTCTCGACGAGATCCGGAGCGGCGCGTTCGCGAAGGAGTGGCTCGCCGAGAACCGCGCCGGCGGCCCGAACTTCAAGCGCATGCGCAGCGCCGACCACGACCACCTGCTGGAGCAGACGGGCCGCGCCCTGCGGGTCATGATGCCGTGGAGTGAGGAAGGGAAGGCGGCGGCCGCGAAGGCACGGGAGCCGGCAACGGTCTGATGAGCGAACCACGCACCCTCTTCCAGAAGATCTGGGATGCCCACGTCGTCCATGCGATGCCGGGGGGCCCGGCGCTGCTGTACATCGACCTGCACCTGGTGCATGAGGTCACGTCGCCCCAGGCGTTCGAGGGCCTGCGGCTCGCCGGCCGCCGGGTGCGCCGTCCCGACCGCACGCTGGCCACGGTGGACCACAACGTCCCCACCGGCGACCGTCACCTCCCAATCGCCGACCCGATCGCGGCCCAGCAGGTCCGCACCCTCACCGGCAACGCTCGCGCGTTCGGCCTGCCGCTCTTCGACCTCGATTCGCCCGATCAGGGCATCGTGCACGTCATCGGGCCGGAGCTTGGCGCCACCCAGCCCGGCATGACGATCGTCTGCGGCGATTCCCACACGTCCACCCACGGCGCGTTCGGTGCCCTCGCCTTCGGCATCGGCACCAGTGAAGTGGAGCATGTGCTGGCCACGCAATGCCTCATGCAGCAGCGCCCGCGGACCATGGAGGTTCGCTTCGAGGGCAGGCTGCCCGCCGGCGTCACCGCCAAGGACATGATCCTGGCCCTGATCGGCCGCATTGGCACCGACGGAGCCTCGGGCTACGTGCTCGAGTACCGGGGGCGCGCCATCGAGCAGCTGTCGATGGAAGGGCGCATGACCGTCTGCAACATGTCCATCGAGGCGGGCGCGCGGGCCGGCCTGATCGCACCCGACGACACCACGTTCACGTACCTCGCCGGGCGGGCACGCGCGCCGAAGGGTGCCGAGTGGCATGCCGCGGTCGAGCGGTGGCGCGGGCTCACGACAGATCCGGGCGCGCTGTTCGACCACTCGATCACGATCGACGTGTCGTCCCTCGCGCCCCAGGTCACCTGGGGCACCAATCCGGGGATGGTGGGAGACATCACCGGCTGCGTCCCCGTGCCGTCCGAGGACGACTCCGCCGACGCACGGGGCGCCCTGGAGCGCGCGCTCCAGTACATGGGGCTCGAGCCGGGAGCGGCGCTCGAGGGGCTCAAGGTGGACCGGGTCTTTCTGGGCTCCTGCACCAATGCGCGGCTGGAGGACCTGCGCGCGGCTGCATCGATCGTGCGCGGGCGGAAGGTGGCGCGCGGAGTGCGCGCGATGGTCGTGCCCGGCTCGCAGCGGGTGAAGCGTGCGGCCGAAGAGGAGGGCCTCGATGAAGTGTTCATCCAGGCCGGCTTCGAGTGGCGCAACAGTGGCTGCTCCATGTGCCTGGGGATGAACGACGACGTGCTCGGCAGCGGCGAGCGCTGCGCCTCCACCTCGAACCGGAACTTCGAGGGACGCCAGGGCAAGGGCGGGCGCACCCACCTCATGAGCCCGGTCATGGCGGCCGCGGCGGCCGTCGCGGGGCGACTGGTGGACGTGCGAGAAATGGTCCGGGGAAGTGATGAGATCGCCCGAGGGAGTGAACGGACAACGGTGAGCGCTGGGCGGTAGTTCCGCACTGGCCACGTTCATCGTTTGCCGTTGCCGTTCAGTCCTTTTCTCCTGGAGGAATTGGGATCGCATGCAGCCGTTCACGGTGCACACGGGCGTCGCCGTGGCCCTGCCCAGGGTCAACGTGGACACCGACCAGATCATCCCGAAGCAGTTCCTGAAGCGCGTCGAGCGCACCGGCTTCGGCACGCACCTGTTCCACGACTGGCGCTACCTGCCGGACGGCTCGCCCAACCTGGGGTTCGAGCTGAATGCGCCGCAGGTGCGGGGAGCGAGCATCCTGGTCGCGGGCCCGAACTTCGGATGCGGTTCGTCCCGGGAGCATGCCCCCTGGGCGCTGGCGGACTACGGCTTCCGCGCCATCATCGCGCCCTCGTTCGCCGATATCTTCTACAACAACTGCTGCCAGAACGGGCTGCTCGCGGTGCGGCTCGAGGACGCGGCCGTGCGCCGGCTGTTCGCTCACGCGGCGCGCGGGGGGCGATTCGAGCTCACCGTTGACCTGCGCATCAAGCGGGTCACCGGACCCGATGGTTTCCGGGCCGCGTTCGACATGGATCCCTACCGCCGGCAAATGCTGCTCGAGGGGCTCGACGAGATCGGACAGACCCTGCGACAGGAACTGAGGATCGCCGCCTACGAACGGCGAATGGAAGCACTGGGGAGGCTCGTATGACGCGGTATCGCATCGTGGTCCTCGCGGGCGACGGCATCGGCCCGGAGGTCACGGAACAGGCTACGCGCGTGCTCGGCGCCGTCGCCGACCGGTTCGGGTGGCAGGTGGAGCTGGTTCCGCACCTCATCGGGGGTGCCGCGTACCGGGTCGCCGGTACGGCGCTCCCCCCGGCTTCGCTTGCCGCGGCACTCGAGTGCGACGCGGTGCTCATGGGTGCCGTGGGCGATCCGTCGATGGACCATGCGCCGCGCGAGGCCCGGCCCGAGGCTGGACTGCTGGCGCTGCGGAAGCGTCTGGGTGTCTTCGCCAACCTGCGCCCGGTGCGGGTGCGCCCGGCGCTCGCCACGGCATCGCCGCTCCGGCCCGAGGTGCTGCACGGCGTGGACGTGCTGATCGTGCGCGAACTCACCGGCGGCCTCTACTACGGTGAACCGAGGGGACGCTACGGCAGCAGGGCGGTCAACACCCTGACGTATGACGCGAGCGAGATCGAGCGCGTGGCCCGCGTGGCCTTCGAGGCCGCGAAGAGCCGTGGCGGGCTCGTGACGTCCGTGGACAAGGCCAACGTGCTCGAGGTATCGCAGCTCTGGCGCGAAACGGTGACGAGGATCGGCAAGGAGTATCCCACGGTGCGGCTCGATCACCAGCTCGTGGACACGACGGCCATGCGGCTCATCGCGTCCCCGTCGGCGTTCGACGTCGTGCTCACCGAGAACATGTTCGGCGACATCCTGAGCGACGAGGCCGCCGTGCTCGCCGGCTCCCTTGGGCTCCTGCCATCGGCGTCGCTGGGCGAGGGTCCCGGCCTCTTCGAGCCGGTGCACGGCTCCGCGCCGGATATCGCGGGAAAGGGCATCGCCAACCCGATCGGCGCCATCCTGTCGGTGGCGATGCTGTTCCGCTTTGGTCTCAAGCAGCCGCAGGCCGCCGAAGTCATCGAGCACGCCGTCGATCAGGTCGCGGAGCAGGGCGGTCGGACGGCGGACATCGCTCGGCATGGTGAGCGGCCGCTGTCGACGACCGAGATGGGGAACCGTATTACGGACCTGGTCCTGCATGCACAAGGTGCGCTGGCCGGACATTGAACAAAAGGTGGTGTGGAGTCCGGGTGGGGGCTAGCTTACAAGCACTATGAGAGCTTCCCTGCTGTTCTCCGCACTGCTGGTCGCCGTCCCCGCGACCGCCGTGGCGCAAGGCGATTCCGCGAGCAATGCCGCCGCCGCGTGCGCGGCCCAGAAGACCGGCCTCGTGTTCAACGAGACATTCTCCAGCACCGCTGACTTTGGCAGGGTGCTGCTATGTGCCGGGTCCACGTACAAGGCGGAGACGAACCGCGGAGGGGTCAAGCTGAGCGCCCGCGCGCTGCTGCCGGGCGTGCAGTCACCGCGAATCACGGAACTCATGGGCGGGAACGCCGGGGGTGGTGTCGGCGGGGGCGGTGCGATCTACACGCTCGTGGCCTATGCCGATGGTGTCTACCAGATCCAGGTTACCGGCGTTCAGGCTGCGGCAAGCGTCACGCTGAGGATCAACCGCACGAAGTGAGTCGTCAGTCGTCCAGCGTCGGTGTCCGACGCTGGACGACTGCATGTCAATCCGTCACGGCACCCTTGCTCGCGCTCGACACCAGTTTCGAATACTTGGCCAGCACCCCGCGGGTATAGCGGGGTCTGGGCGCGGTCCATACGGCGCGCCGCCGGGCCAGTTCCGCCTCATCGACTTCCAGCTGCAGCAGTCGCCGCGGCGCGTCGATGGTGATCGTGTCTCCTTCGTGCACCAGCCCGATCGGTCCCCCCACCGCCGCCTCCGGCGCTACGTGGCCGACGACCATCCCGTACGTACCACCCGAAAATCGGCCGTCGGTGATCAACCCCACGCTGTCGCCGAGTCCCGCGCCAATGATGGCCGACGTAGGCGCCAGCATTTCGCGCATGCCGGGGCCGCCGATCGGCCCCTCGCTGCGGATCACCAGGATGTCGCCGGCCCGGATCTTCCCGCCGAGAATCGCCGCGAGACATTCCTCTTCCGACTCGAACACCCGCGCCGGCCCACGCATCTGCGGGTGCTTCACCCCGCTGATCTTGGCCACCGCGCCGTCGGGCGCCAGGTTGCCGCGGAGTACCGCCAGGTGACCCTCGGCGTACATGGGCCGGTCCCAGGGCCGGATCACCTCCTGCCCGGCGGGTGACGCGGTAGCGCCGGCGAGGTTCTCCGCCAGCGTCCGGCCAGTGACGGTGGGGCAGTCGCCATGCAGCAGCCCGTGCTCGAGCAGGATCTTCATCACCGCCGGCACGCCACCGGCGCGATGCAGGTCCGTCGCCACGAAGCGTCCGGAGGGCTTGAGGTCGCACAGCACTGGCACCCGCGCGCGAATGCGCTCGAAGTCGTCGAGCTCGAGCGGCACCTCAGCCGCGTGGGCAATCGCCAGGAGGTGCAGCACCGCATTGGTCGAGCCGCCGAGCGCCATGCAGACGGCAATGCCGTTCTCGAACGCCTGGCGCGTCAGGATCTGCCGGGGCGTGATCCCCCGGCGGATGCACTCAAGCAGCGCGACGGCCGACTGCGCCGCGCTCTCCGCCTTCTCGGCGTCTTCGGCGGCCATCGTGGAGGAGCCTGGCAGGCTCATTCCCATCGCCTCGAACACCGAGGACATCGTGTTGGCAGTGAACATACCGCCGCAACTCCCCGCGCCCGGGCAGGCCTTCCGCTCCACCGCCTCAAACTCGGCCCGGGCGAGCTTCCCGGCTGCGTGCTGCCCCACCGCCTCGAAGACGCTCACCACCGTGAGGTCGTGTCCCCCGTGATGCCCCGGCTTGATCGTACCGCCGTAGACGAACACGGCGGGAATGTTCATGCGTGCCATCGCGATCATGGCGCCAGGCATGTTCTTGTCGCACCCGCCCACGGCGATCACGCCGTCCATGCTCTGCGCGCCGCAGGCGGTCTCGATGGCATCGGCGATCACCTCGCGCGACACCAGGGAGTACTTCATGCCCTCGGTGCCCATCGAGATGCCGTCGCTCACGGTGATGGTACCGAACATCTGCGGCATGCCTCCGCCGGCGCGGATCGCAGCTTCGGCCCGGTGCGCCAGCACATCGAGGCCTGCATTGCAGGGCGTGATCGTGCTGTACCCGTTCGCGATACCGACGATGGGCTTGGCGAAGTCGGCATCGCCGAAACCGACGGCACGCAGCATCGCGCGATTGGGGGCGCGCTGGTCGCCTTCGGTAATGGCCTTGCTGTGCTGGTTGAGCGGCATGGGTCGGGCTGGGCTGGGGTCGGGGAGCGGCTGGCCTCCCGGGAAAGATCCCGCCCCGATGCCCTGCATTGCAAGGCACCGGGGCGGGGGACCGCGGGGGGCGCGCTAGGCTACGGCGTGCTCGAGGGCCCGGCGCTGGACTTCGTCGGCGGTGACCGGGGTGAGGGCGGCGTTGTCGCGCTCACCCGTCCGGATGCGGATCACCTGCTCGATGGGCTGCACGAAGATCTTGCCGTCGCCGACGCCACCGGTGCGGGCGGAGGCGAGGATGGCGTCGATGGTCGGTTGCACGAACGGCTCCGAGCAGGCCATTTCGATCTTGATCTTCTCCCGGAACTCGAGCACTACGGACGAGGCACGATAGATCTCCACCAGTTCGCGCTCGCCTCCGTGTCCGCTGACGCGCGAAATGGTGATGCCGGTGACGCCGGCGCGGAAGAGGGCCGTCTTCACTTCAGGCAGGCGCTCCGGTCGGATGACGCAGGTGATGAGCTTCATGTTGTCTCCTGAACTCCTGCCCCGCGCGCAGTGGACGCGCGGGGCGGAGCGGTTGATGGTCGAGGTTCAGGCGGCGGCGATCGTCGCTGCGGCCTTGATGCCTGGCGCCGCCGGCGCGCCCCGGATGACGACGGCGGACCCGATGTCGGTGGAATCGGGGTACGCGATGGCGCCGACTTCCGGCACATCGAGCCCGAGTTCCTCCACCTCGGCGGACACACGGTGGCCCTTGACCAGGGCGCCGGTGAGGGACCAGGCCAGTGCGCCGAGGGCGCCCACGACCACGATGTTCGTCAGGCCCCCGATCGCCTGAGCGGTAAACTGGCTGGCGTCGCCGTAGAAGAGGCCGGTCACCTTACCAGGCACGCCGTTCCAGCCGTCACCGTAGGTGCCATCGGCGAAGAGGCCCAGCGCGAGGATACCCCAGAGGCCGTTGATTCCGTGGACCGAGATGGCGCCAACCGGGTCGTCAATCTTGAGGGTCCGCTCGACGAAGAACACCGCCCAGCATACGAGCACGCCTGCCAGGCCGCCGATGAGCACGGCCGCGGGCGCGGTAACGAACGCACAGGGTGCGGTAATGGCGACCAGGCCTGCGAGCGCGCCGTTCGCCAGCATCGACGGATCGGGCTTCCCGTACCGCCACCACATGTAGAGCATCGCCGTGATGCTGCCGGCGGCGCCAGCCAGCATGGTGTTGGTCGCGATCACGCCGATGCGGATGTCGGTGCCCATCAGGGTCGAGCCCGCGTTGAACCCGAACCAGCCGAAGCACAGCACGAAGGTGCCGAACAAGGCCATCGGGATGTTGTGACCGGGAATGACGTTCGGCGTGCCGTCGGTGTTGAACTTGCCGCGCCGGGCGCCGAGCAGCTTCGCCGTGACCAGCGCCAGCACCCCGCCGGTCATGTGCACGACCGAGGAACCAGCGAAGTCAACGTGTCCATGGCCCAGGCCCGCGTTGCTGCCCAGCTGTGAGAGCCAGCCGCCACCCCAGACCCAGTTGGCATAGAGCGGATAAATGAGTCCGCCGATGAATACGGTGAACACCAGGAATGAAGTGAACTTCCACCGCTCGGCGAGCGCGCCGGTCGGGATGGTCGCAGTGGTGTCCATGAAGACCATCTGGAACAGGAAGTACGCGAAGACCGGCGCCGTATAGGCGACGCCCGTGAGGAAGAAGCCCTGGGTGCCGACGATGCCCCAGTCCTTGCCGCCGAGCGACAGCATGGCCTCCTTTGCGCCCTCGAAGGTACCGAGGCCGCCCAGGGTACCGACGCCACCCGCCTGGATGGCGAAACCCACCGCCCAGTACGCCATCATTGCCACGCTGTAGACCATGAAGTTCATGGTGGCGGTGTGTGCGGCGTTCTTGGCGCGCGTGAATCCGGTTTCCACCATGCAGAAGCCGAGCTGCATCAGCATCACCAGGAAACCGGCGACAAGCGTCCACACGAAGTTGATGCCGATCTCCGCGTTCGCGACCCGGGCATTCACCGATTCAACGGTGGGAGCGTCCTGCGCCATTGCCACGAGCGGCAATGCGCACAGCAGGAGGATCGCGAGCAAGGAGGGGCGTTTCATGGCGCTTTCTCGGGTGTATGGAGTGAGCGAGGCCCGCCAACCGACCGTTCGGTCGGTGTGGGAGGGACCGCACTTAAGAAAGTACCAAAAAGTGCAAGGCATGTCAAGCAAACTGTGCAGAAAACGCAGAGTTTTGTGTGCATATGATTCTCGCCAAAATATCTCGATCGATCAGCATTGCAACTGGCTGTACATTGATGCAATCAGACTTAACTGCTTGTACTACAGTCAGTTATCGAGAGACATCATGACTTTCTACGAGTCATGGACCCGTGAATCATGACGGCAACCAAACTTGCAGCTGTAGCATCATATCGTGCATATTATGCAGAAATCTCTTGACAAGTTGATATATCTATGTAGCTTGTGAAAGCCATGAACAAGCCAGTTGTTGCTGCCGGGCCCGCCGGCTCCAATCGAAACGCCTTGCCGCGCCGGAACTGCCGGCGCGGCGATCGCGATTTGCGCGAGCGTAGCGGCTGAGGCAGCCGGCCGATCCCGGTGTCCTCACGCCCCCGCGCTGTCCGTGTGCGGGGGCGTTCCATTTTCCGCCCACGCGTCGAGCTCCCGCCGCTCGACGTGCGGGATCACCCGAGGCGAGGAGGCAGTGAGGACAACACCATGGCCCGACGCTTTCGACCGCTTCTTCTCGTGACGCTGATTGCAGGTTCAATCGCAGGTACGGCTGCGGCGCAGGAGGTCGCCAAGCCGGACAGCGCCGCCACGGCGGACACCACCGCCCAGCCGGTCGACGAGACGATTGGCCTCAAGCTCGGTGCCTTGCCGCTCTACCTCACGGGCTACGTGACGTCCTCCTTCACCTACTCGTTCGCGGCCACGGACAACCTCCTGGTGGGCCGGTTCTACGACCGGTACCAGAAGCAGTTCATGATCAACGCCGCCGAACTCGGCATCACCAAGCCGGTGGACACCAGCAAGCTGGACGCGGGCGCGCGGATCGAGCTCCTCTTCGGTCAGGACGCGGCGGTGACGCAGTCGGCCGGCTTCAACCTGGGCAGCAACGGGGACCTTCCCGAGGCCTATGTCACGCTGAACGTGCCGACCGGCGGGGCCGACCACTGGATCCAGTTCAAGCTGGGCAAGATGTGGACGATCATGGGCTACGAGGTGATCGACGACGTGCTCGACCCGAACCTCGACGTCGGCAACCAGTTCATCTATCTGGAGAACTTCACCAACACCGGCCTGGGCGTCGACTTCAAGTTCGGGCCCAAGGTCGATGCCCAGCTCCGCATCATCAACGGCTGGGACGTGGTGGTGGACAACAACAGCGCCCTGTCCTTCATGGGGCGTCTCGGACTCACGCCGAGCCCGGCGGTGACCATCGGCCTGCTGGGCTTCGTCGGCGCGGAGCAGCCCGACAACAACGACAACCTGCGGTACGGCTTCGAGGGGCTGGGCACGTTCAAGGTGGGGTCGAAGACGACGATCGTCGCCCAGTTCGACTATGGCGCGGAGCAGGGACTGCTGGCCGATCCCGATGCGAACGCCACGTGGTGGGGCGGGGGGCTCTGGTTCGTGCGGGAGCTCTCGTCGACGCTCAACCTGGCGCTGCGCGGCGACTACGTGGATGACACGAACGGCGTGCGCACGTCTGGCGTCCTGGGCTATGCGGCGGCGGACGCCCGCAAGTTCGGCAGCGTCACCGCCACCCTCAACATCCACGTGTTCCCCAAGGCCACGATCCGGCCGGAGTTCCGGGTCGACTTCTCCAACCTGGATGACTACGGCGAGGTCACCGACCCGACGAGCACCCAGCCCTCGATCGGCGTCGGGGCCACCTACCAGTTCTAGCGGCAATCGCGGAGTGAGCGTCGCGCTATCCGGCGCTCATTTCCGCGGCCGCTGCTCCTACTTCGTGTCGCCCAGGATCTCGGTGGCTTCCGCGTCCATCTGCTTCCGGTGCTCCACCAGGCGCAGCGCATAGCGCTCGAGCGCCTTCTCCCGCTCCGTGCCCGGCACCCATGGCGGCACCGGCATTGGCCGGCCATCGACTCCCAGCGCTACGAACACGGCCAGACAGTAGGCGCACCGGTGCGTGTCCCGTTCCCGCGGGTCGCCGGCGAAGATATCGATGAAGATGTGCATGCTCGATCGCCCGGTGTGGATCACCTGGCTGCGCATGTCCACCGCCGAGCCCACCATGATCGGCTTGAGGAAATGCAGTGAGCCGACGTAGACCGTGACGCAGTACGTGCCGCTCCACTGCGCGGCACAGGTGTAGCCCGCCTGGTCGATCCACTTCATCACCATCCCGCCGTGCACCTTGCCGCCGAAGTTGACGTGTGACGGTTCGGTGAGGAACCGCAGCAGGCTCTTGCCAGGGCCGCTGTGCTGCTCCATCCGGTGTCCTTTCAGTAGTGATCCGTGGTGGCACCCTTTGTGCGCTTTTGCGACAGGACGAGCCCCTGTCGAGGTGCTCGTTCAGTGTCCGGAGTGACAGTCCAACTTAGCGTGGATTCAGCGCTTGGATACCCTCAACGGGGTGCGGAAACCGGCTGGCGAACGGGGGCCTGAGTGGGCGCCCCGGGTGCCGCCATGCACGATGCAACGATGACGGCCCCTTCCGAACTCGGCTCGGTGACCCAGGTCACCTGTCCACGCTGCAGCGGTGAGCGGGGCACCACGTGCGTCTGCACTCCTCACGATCCGCTCCCCGGTGACGCCGAGCTCATTCACGCACTGAGTGAGGCGCTTGGCGCCCAGTATGTCGTGGTGCGCCGACTCGCGCAGGGCGGGTTCTCCGACGTTTTCGAGATCTGTGACATCGAGCTGGATCGCCGGCTGGCCGTGAAGGTGCTGCGGCCGGACGTGGCGTGGACCCATGGCATGCGTGCCCGCTTCAAGCAGGAGGCGCGCGCTATCGCCCGGCTCAATCACCAGCATACGGTACCGATTCACTTCGTCGGTGACAGTGAAGGACTGGTCTTCTACGTCATGTCCTTCGTGGAAGGTCCCACGCTCGCCGATCTCCTGCTGGCGCAGGGGCCGCTCAATCCGCAGACGCTCGTTCCGATGGTGCTGCCGGTTCTCGAGGCGCTGGAGCATGCCCACGCCCACGGCATCATCCATCGCGACATCAAGCCCGACAACGTCCTTATCGAGGAAGCGACCGGTCGTCCGCTGCTCCTGGACTTTGGCATCGCGAAGTGCCTCGACGGCATCTCGACCCACACGCAGATCGGCTTCGTCGTCGGCACGCCCCTGTACATGAGCCCGGAACAGGCGCTCGGCCGGGACACCGTAGATGCGCGCGCCGACCTGTATGCCTTTGGCGCGATGCTCTTCCAGCTCCTCACCGGCGCGCCGCCCTACGAGGGCAAGACGTCGCAGGAGATTGTCGGCCGCCACCTGTCCGATCCGGTGCCGGATGCCTCCGTGCGCAATCCGCGCGTTCCCGCCTGGCTGACCGCGGTGATCCGGCGTTGCATGGCCAAGGATCCCGCCGACCGCTTTCCCTCGGCGGGCCACGTCATGGAGGCGCTCCGTGCCGGGCTGGCCGAGATGCCCGCGCCCGCGGTCGGGAAGAAGCCCCCGGCGAGTCCGCCGCCGCCAGCAGGCCAGGTGGTCGCGAGGAAGGTGCCCGGGCGCACCTGGCTGGCGGCTGCGGCCGTGCTCCTCATGGTGGTGGCTGGCGCGGCCATCTCGCGCCCGGTGACCTCCGCGACGATCATCGTCGCCAACAGGCTCCTGAGCCCCGTGTGGCTCACGCTGGCCGATGGGCGGCAGCAACTCGTCGATGCTGGCGACAGTTTGCGCATGGAGTGGCCCGCCGGGCGCGAGTTGACCGCGAGCTGGTCGATCGTGCGCCCGGTCTCGGCGAATGGGAAGGCACTCGGCGAGGAGCTCAAGGGCTCGTTCAAGGACAAGGATCCCAGCGGTGTCGTGCGCCACGCGATAGACGTAGCGGCCGCGGGCGACGAGGTGTACTTCGCGCCGCGCGTCACCAACGCGGCGGGCGTGTCGCTTCGCGTCGCCGTGGAGCCGCGGCCGGGACAGCAGCTCTGCGAGTGCGACGTGCCGTCGGATGCTTCACCCACCTGGCTTGGGTACTACCGGCTCCTGCCGGGCACCACCGTCCGGGTGCAGGACGCGTCGGGCCGCGAGGCAGTCTTCGACGGCCTCGACGCCCGGGTAGAAGCTGGCTCCGGCCTGATTGCGCTCCGCGTCGAGAAGCGTGACCTGCCACCGCTCGCACGCGGTCCGGAGCGCGGCGCCGCGCGCACGCGCTCCAACACGTACGCTTCGCGTGCGCCCGCCCCGGCGCCGGAGCCCGTGGTCGAGCAGCCTGTCGCCACTGTCGAGCCGGAGCCGGTTGTCGAGGCGCCCGCACCCGAGCCGGTGCCGGAAGCACCGCCACCCCCGCCGGAGAAGAAGCCGGCGCGCAGCTCCAGTCCGGTCAGCGGCTTCCTTCCGGTGCGCTGAGCGCCTCCCGGGCACGGCCGCCCGGAACCTCATTCTCGAGCACCGGCGATGGCGGACGACCACCCCACCGTGACCCAGACGGTCACCGTACCGCAAGCCGGCTCGGTGGCGGAGCGGCTTGCGGCGGCGCTGGGCACGCAATACGAGGTGCGCGCACGCGTCGGGACTGGCGGTTTCGCCGAGGTCTACGAGGTGCTGGACCGGCAGCTCGCTCGCCGGCTCGCCGTGAAGGTGCTGCGGCCCGACCTCATCTGGGCCGAGGGCACGCTGGCGCGGTTCCGTGAGGAAGCGCGCGCGATCGCGGCGCTCGACCATCCCAACATCCTGCCCATTCATTTTGTCGGCGAGGGACTGGGGCTCGTGTACTACGCGATGCCCTTCGTGGACGGCGAACCGCTCACCGCCGCGCTCTGGCGCGAGGGGCCGATGGCGGTGGAACGCGCCGTGCCGCTGGCGCTCGGCGTACTCGCCGCGCTCGAGCACGCGCACGAGTCGGGGCTGGTCCACCGCGACATCAAGCCCGACAACATCATGCTCGATCCTCGCACCGGGCGACCGCTGCTGGTGGATTTCGGCATCGCCAAGCGGCTCGACGGCAGTGCCGGCAACACCCAGGCCGGGTTCGTGGTCGGCACCCCCGCGTACATGAGCCCCGAGCAGGCAATGGGGCACGCGGATCTCGACCGCCGCGCCGACCTCTACTCGTTCGGCGCGGTTCTCTTCCAGATGGTCACCGGCGCCCCGCCGTATGAGGGCGCGGACAGTCAGGAGGTCGTGCGCAAGCACCTCTCGGCTCCCGTGCCCGCGCCGGAATCGCGGAAAACGGGCATTCCGGCCTGGTTCTCGGCCGTGATCGTCCGGTCGCTCGCCAAGGATCGGGCTGAGCGGTTCCAGTCGGCCGACGAGATGGCGCGGGCCCTGCGCGCGGAATCCATGCCGGCACCGGGTGCGCATGAGCCTGGCAGCGTGCTGCCGGTGACTCTCGCGGTCGTCGGCGCGGCGCTGATACTGGTCACGGCCCTTGGCTACTTCGCCAGCCGAAGCGCGCGACTCGTCATGGTGAACCGCCTGTCGGTACCGATCGGCGTCGTGCTCGGTGCCGAGCACGAGCGTCGCGTCGCACCCGGCGACTCGAGTACCTGGAGCGTTCCGCGGGCGGCGTCGCTGTCGGTGAGCTGGTATGCAATCGGGCCGCGATCGGGAAAGGGCCAGGCTGCCGGCACGGACTTGCAGCGCAGCCAGACGCTCGACACGCGCCAGCGCGGCCTTCGCCTGGAAGCGCGCGCCGACAGCAGCGTGCCGACCGTCTTCCTGCCATATGTCACCAACGCGACTGGCCAGCCGCTCACGATCCGGCTCAACGTCGGCTCTTCGGCGGAGGAGTCCTGCCGCTGCAGCGTGCCGGCCGGCGCGGTGCGTGTGCCGCTCGGATTCTACCCCCTGTTCCGAAACAGCAGTGTCCGGGCGATCCTGCCGAATGGCCGTGTGGCAACTTTTGAAGGGCTTGGCTCGCAGGTGAACCGGGCGTCGGGCGTGGTGCGGCTGCGCTTCGAGTCGCGGGACTTCCGGGATACCACGGCACTGCAGGGAAGCATCAGGAAGTAGCGCCTCGCGACTCAGGGCCTTTTCAGCCCCAGGATCCCCGCCGGTCCCACGGCATCGTCGCCGAACTTCTCCCGCACCTGATCCACTGCCCGCGAAAGTTGCCGGAGCTTGGCCCGCTCCGGCGCCTCGAACAGATCGGGCGCCGACGCCCGTGTCAGGTTCGTGGCGCTGACGCCAATCAGTCGCACGCCGCGGTTCCGCTGCCGCACGGCCGCAAACGCGGCGACGAAGAGCGGACGCACCGCGTCGAAGAGGTCGCGGTCCACGTCGGTAGCCTCGCGCAGGGTCGCACTGCGCGTCACCGTGGTGAAGTCGTCGTGCCTCAGCTTGAGCGTGACGGTCCGCGCCATCAGCTGCTCGTCGCGCAACTGCGCTGACACGCGGGTCACGAACAGCAGCAGCATGGTCTCGAGTTCGTCGGGATCGCGTACATCGCTGGCGAACGTCGTCTCCCGGCTCACGGAGCGTGCCGGCCCGCCGCTTCGCAGGACGGTACCGCCCCAGCCGTGGGCCCGCAGCTTGAGGGGCCGTGCCTCGTCGCCGATGAGGCGCAGGAGCTGGGCCTCGCCCATCTGCTGCACCTGCCAGACATCGTTGAGGCCGACTGTCGCCAGCCGCCGTGCCGTCGCCGGGCCGATTCCCGGCATGGCCCGGAGCGGCAGCCCCGCCAGGAAGCCCTCCTCCCAGCCGGCCCGCACCTCGGTGATGCCCCGGGGCTTGGCGGCGTCAGATGCCAGCTTGGCGACCATGCGGTTGGGCCCGATGCCGATGCTCACGTCCAGGCCGGCTTCGGCGCCCACGGTGTCCCTGATCGATTGGGCCACGGGGAGGAGCGACACGGGATGCAGGCGCTCGGTGCCGGTGAAGTCGAGATAGCCTTCGTCGAGTCCGGACATGACGACCGTGGGGGCGAAGCGGTCGAGGATGCCGCGCACCTGACGCGACGCATCGCGATACCAGGCAAACTCACCCTTGAAGAAGGTGGCGCCCGGACAGAGGGCCACCGCGCGCGCGATCGGCATGCCGGCCCGCACGCCGTACTTCCGTGCCCCGTAGGACGCCGACTGCACCACGCCGCGCGACTCGCGCCTCCCGCCGACGACCAGCAGGTCGATGCGGCGCAGCTCCGGGTTCCGCTGCCGGCACACCTCGACGAAGAACGCGTCGAGGTCCACGTGCATCAGGCGCGCGGGCATCGGGTCAGGGCACGTCGATGGCCGCGATCTGGGCGCCCTTGTACTTCGTCTTGCTGTTGGCCCCGACCGGGAAGTTGAGGTTGGCGAGGTAGAACGTGCTGCCGATGCGCTTGAACTCGGCCGGGAAGTGGAGCACGGACGCGGTCGAGTCGTGCACCACGACGGTCACGGCGCCGGCGGGAGAGATGCGGGCGAGCGTGTTGCTGAAATTGGCAGTGACCCAGATGTCGCCGTGTGCATCCACGATGATCCCGTCGGCGCCAAGCAGGCGCGCATCCTTCGCGACGGAGGTGATGGCCCCCAGTTCGTAGCCGGACTTGACCTCGAGGCGCGTGATCTCACCGGTGCCGGTGTTCGCGGTGTACACGCTGCCCGACGCATCGATGCCGAGGCCGTTCGTCACGTAGACGCGCACAGGCATCGTGGTGTCGGTCGAGACTATCGTGTAGCCCTTGGCGAAGACCTTCGCCGTGCCGCCCTTCGGGCCCACGTGGTACACCGCGTTCGCGTCGCCTCCGGAGATCCAGAGGTGGCCGTTCGCGTCGAACGTGAGCCCGTTGGCTCCCGCGGCACCCGAGGCGAACGCTTTCACGTCCTTGCGCGGCTTGAAGTCGGCGGCACCGAGTCGGCCCGCATCAATGCGGTAGATGATGCCTGTCTGCGGCGCGGCGACGTAGACGTTGCCGGCGGAATCGGTGGCGACCCCGAGCAGGCTCTCTCCCGGCTTGGTGGGCAGCTGCCCCACTCTTTCCACCCGACCCGTGGCCGCGTCCACGCTGTACACGCCGCCATCCTTCCAGTCAGCGACGTAGAGCTTGCCGGCGTGCTCCCCGACGCCCTCGATGCGGGAGGCGCTGTCGCCGATGGTGGCGAAGATGCGCAGCTGCGGCGCGGCGGCGGCTGATGGTGTCGCCGCGGCACTCTCGGAGCCGGCGGACACCGGGGCGGGAGGCGCCGCACCGGGGCGGATCGCGTTGCGCAGGAAGTAGATCGCGATCGCAGCGATCGCCGCGCCCGCGACAAGTCCAAGGGTTCGTCGAGCAGCTGACGGCATGGCGTACTCCTAGACCAGGTGAACGGCGGTTGCCTTCAATCCTAACCACACCCTGACGCCCGGCCGAAGGCCGAGTTCGCTCGCGGTGGCGGCGGTGACGGCGGCCACCAGGTCGCGCCCTGCCGCCAGCTGCACCTGCACCACCGGGCCCAGGTGTTCTACTCGCTCTACCACCACCTCGATTCGGTTCCGGATGGAGGAGGGCAGCGGGGCCGCGCTCAGCAGCAGGTCTTCCGGGCGGATCACGGCATGCGCCGCGCCCTCCCTGTCGGCGACGACGTGCAGCTCGAGGGCGCCGCTGACGAAGCGCGCCGTGAACCGCCCGTCGGCCTCGATTTCACCAGTGCGCTCCACCTGCCCGGCGATGACGTTGCCCGTGCCCACGAACCGCGCGACGAAGGCCGAGTTGGGAAAGCGGAACACCTCCTCCGGACGGCCCTGCTGCACGATGCGGCCGTCAGCCATCACCGCCACCATGTCGCCGAGGTGCAGGGCGTCGTCGAAGTCGTGGGTGACCTGCAGCGTCGTGATACCCTCTGCTTCATGCAGCGCGCGCAGTTCGCGCCGCAGCACCGTGCGGGTGGCCGGGTCCACCGCCGCGAAGGGCTCGTCCAGCAGCAGGACCGCCGGTCTCGGGGCGAGCGCCCGGGCGATCGCGACCCGCTGCTGTTCGCCCCCGCTCAGCCCGCGAACGCCGCGTCCAAGCAGCGTCGTGATGCCGAGCAGCGCGGCGAGCGCGTTCACCCGGGTGGCGGTGGCCTCGCCCGCTGCCGCGGTTTCGTGCCGGAGGCCGTACGCGATGTTCTCGCCCACCGACAGGTGAGGAAACAGGTGATACTGCTGGTAGACGATGCCGAGTCGACGCCGTTCCGGCGGAAGCCCGGTCACGTCCTTGCCGTGGGCCCACACCCGGCCGGCGAGCAGCGGCGAGTGGCCCGCGATGGCGTCGAGCAGTGTCGTCTTGCCGCTGCCCGTGGGCCCGATGATGAGCGCGTAACCGCCGGTCGGCACCTCGAGTGAGATGTCGACCAGGTCGAAGCTGCCGACCCGCACGCGCAACCCGTCGAGCTGGATCACCGGTACTCCCTCGGCTCGACCAGGCGTATGAGGGCGAAGACGGCCAGCGCCACCAGCAGGAGCAGTACCGCTGCCGGAACGGCCGCCGGCAGGCCGTACGCCGTGAACCGGTCGAAGATCAGGATGCTGGCGACCTTCGGGTTGTAGGTGAGGATGACGATGGAGCCGAATTCGCTCACGCTCCGCGCCCACGCGAGGATGCCGCCCGCAAGGATACCGCGCCCCGCCAGCGGCAGCGTCACGCGGCGAAAGCAGTCCCACGCGCTGTCCCCCAGCGAGCGGGCCACCCGTTCAAGCTTCGGGTCCACCGTGGCGAAGGACTCGCGGGCACCACTTACCAGCAGCGGGGCCGACACGAACAGCATTCCGGCGACGATCCCCGGCACATGGCTCACGAACTCCAGCCCGATCGACGCGAGCGCCCCACCCACCAGCGAGTGCCGTCCCAGGAAGAGGAGCAGCGCGATGCCCGCGACCGGATGCGGGATCACCACCGGCAGGTCCACGATGCCGAGCAGCAGCCGCCGGCCGGGAAAACGGGCGCGCGCCAGCAGGTAGCCGAGTGGCACGCCGAGGATCGCCGCGATCGTCGTCGCCGCGGTGGCACAAACCACCGTGAGCGCGATCGATGCCTGCAATTCCGGGTCGGCCAGCGTGGCGCCCAGGCTCGACGGTGACGCCATGAGTAACAGTCGTACCAATGGGCCGACGATAAAGAGAATCAGCAGCGAGCCGAGCAGCGCGAGCACGAGTCGCGGCGCGGTGAGGCGGGCGTGGTTCAGGGACGGGCTCCGGATATCGAATGGTCGGGTCGGCAACCGGCCGGCGTGAGGGGAACCTATATTCGGTCAGGCCGGTGCGCCCGTCTGTGCCGGCACGGACCCCTGTCGAGGAGCGTTGCCCGATGATCAGTCCCAGGATGCAGGACGCGCTGAACGAGCAGATTCAGAACGAGTTCTACTCGTCATTCGCCTATCTCTCCATGTCGGCCCACTTCGAGCACCAGAACCTGCCGGGCTTCGCCACCTGGATGCGCATCCAGGCGGGTGAAGAGCACGTCCACGCGATGAAGATCTTCGACCATGTGCTCGATCGTGGCGGCCAGGTGAAGATGCCGGCCATCGCCCAGCCGCCGGTGCAGTTCGAGGCGCCCGTCACGGTATTCGAGCAGGCGCTCCTGCAGGAGCGCGCCGTCACCAAGAGCATCCATGACCTCTACGCCCTCGCGATGGAGCTGAAGGACTACCCGGCCCGCGTGTTCCTCGACTGGTTCGTGAACGAACAGGTGGAGGAGGAAAAGACGGCGGAACTCGTCGTGGAGCAGCTCAAGATGGTGGGCGGCGACCGGCCGGCGCTGCTGCTGCTCGACCGCGAGCTGGGCCAGCGCAAGTCCGAGGGTGGCGGCGATCACAAGAAGAAGGACGACGGACATCATGGCTGATGCCTGTGGGGGCTCCCGGTGACTGCGGTCGCTTTCCTCGGGCTCGGTGCCATCGGGCGGCCGATGGCGGTGCGGGTCGCCGCACGCTTTCCCCTGACGGTCTGGAACCGTACCGGGGCGCGCGCCACGGAGCTCGCCGCCGAGGTCGGTGCCCGCGCCGCGCCCACCGCGCGCGAGGCGGCGGCCGGGGCGGCCATCGTCATCACCTGCCTCCCGACGTCGGCCGAGGTCGAGGCGCTTCTCGACGGGCCGGATGGCCTCCTCGCCGGGCTCTCTCCTGGCGCGCTGCTGGTGGACTGCACGTCCGGTGATCCCGCGACCAGCCGGCGCATCGCCGGCCGCCTCGAACCGCTGGGCTTCGGTTTCGTGGATGCTCCCGTGAGCGGTGGCACCAACGGCGCCGAGAGTGGCACCTTGACGGTCATGGTCGGCGGGGACCCGCAATTCTTCGATCGCGCCGCGCCGGTCCTCTCGGCATTTGGCTCGCGCATCGTGCGCATGGGCCCGGTCGGGTCCGGCCACGCGATGAAGGCGGTGAACAATGCGCTCCTCGCGGTCAACATCCTCGCCGTGGGCGAGGGTCTCGCGGCGCTGGTGAAGGCAGGCGTCCCGGCGCGCACGGCCCTCAACGTCCTCAACGCGTCGAGCGGGCGCTCCTTCGTGAGCGAGACGCTGGTGCCGGAGCGCGTCCTCACCGGCGCGTTCCCGAAGACGTTCAAGCTGACGCTGCTGCAGAAGGACGCGGGCATCGCGGCCGGCCTGCTGCAGGACACCCATGTGTCGGGGCCCATGATCGATCTCGCGTATCGGCTCTACGGCGAAGCGCGATCCACCCTCGGCGACGGTGCCGACTACCTGGAAGCCATCAGGGTGATCGAGCAGCAGTCGGGCGCGGAGATCCGCGGATGAGCTTCCTGCCGCCGCACGCCTGATGCTTCCCGTTCCCGTCCATCTCGTCCTGATCGCGCCGCAGGACATCGTCAACGTCGCCAGCGCGGTGCGCATCTGCCGCAACTTCGGCATCACGAGCATGCGCGTGGTGGCGCCGGAGGTCGAGCTCGACGCCTATCGCATCGAGGGCGTGGCCCACAACACCGCCGAGTTCATCTCCCGCATCGAGGTGTACGACCGGCTCGAGCCCGCCCTCGCCGACTGCGTGCAGGCCATGGTGCTCACCGGGCGGGAGCGCGCGGCGAAGCGGCGCGTGATCCGCCCGCGGGAGGCGGCGCCCGAACTGCTGGAGTGGGGCAAGCGCGGACCGGTGGCGCTGGTCGCCGGGCGGGAAGACCACGGGCTCAGCAACGAGGAACTCGATCGCTGCCAGACCCTCGTCACCATCTCGACCGACCCGAGCTACACGTCGCTCAACCTGGCGCAGGCCATCGCGGTGATGTGCTACGAGCTGTGGACCGCTGCGGGTGGCGACGTCATCCCGTTCAAGTCGCCGCGACGCGAGGCGCCTCCCGCCACGCTGGCCGAGCACGAACTGCTCTTCAATGACTGGGAACGGACGCTTGCGGCGATTGAGTTCTTCAAGACCCGGCAATACGACAACGTCGTGCGCTCGTTGCGCGAGACGCTGTTCCGGGCCGGGCTCGATCAGCGCGAGGCCAAGCTGTTCCGCGCCATGAGCATCGAGGTGATCCATTTCCTGCGCCGCATGGGTGTGGCGCTGCCCGAGGTTGGGCCGCCCGGCTCGCCGCCGAAAGTCGCGTCCGCGCACGATCCCGGCGAGCAGGCTGGCGCCGCCGCGGGGGCTCCGGGAAGGACCAGAGAGCGGGGCGGGTAGTGTTCCGGACCTTGGACAAGCCGCCGTTATTGTGTGGCGGCACGAGCGGGTTGTGTTATCACCATTGGTGACTGTACCTTAGCGGGCCTTCGAGGGTGTGCTTTGGCGGCACCCTTGTGATTTCTTTCACAAGCTTGATACTCTTGTCTGTGCCGCGGCGGTCCGCTGCGGCATTCGCGCGGTCGGTTCTCCCCTGAGCGGTGAAGCGATAATGCGGAAGTCGGCTTGGATAGCGTTGGGTGCGGGTGCGGCAACCATCATCGCGCTCGCGGTCATCGAACGGCCTTCCGGGGCCCAGCAACCGGCGGCTCCGCCAAGCGTCGTGCTGGCCGCGTCGGATTCGGCGGCCTTCAAGGGCCCGCGACAGCCGGTCTACTTCCGCCACGACATCCACGCGGGTCAGTACCAGATCACCTGCCAGTATTGCCACTACTCGGTCGCGATCGACGCCGAGCCCGGCATTCCGTCGATGCAGACCTGTATGGGTTGTCACCTGATCGTCGGTGGCAGCGACAGCGCCAACCAGCTCCAGATCGACCTCGTTCGCAAGTCCTGGAACGAGAAGAAGCCGATCGAGTGGGTCCGCGTGCACTCGCTCGCGCGGCACGTCCACTTTCCGCATTCCCAGCACATCAAGGGCATGGGCCCCAACGCCTGCGCCACCTGTCACGGCGACGTGACTCGCATGCCGCAGGTGTACAAGGTGAACAACATCAACAACATGGGATGGTGCATCAACTGCCATCTCGCGCGGGGCGTCAATCGCGATTGCACGGCGTGTCACTACTAGCGTCACGTCTCTTCGGAGTCTGAATGTCCGACGAACGCGCACCGTCTTCCGACGTTTCCCGCCGGCGCTTCCTCACCGTGCTGGGCACCACGAGTGCCGGCGCGGCGGTGCTGTCCGGCTGCTCGACTGAAAAGGTCGAGAAGCTGATTCCGTACCTGGTCCAGTCCGAGGACCAGGTGCCTGGGATCCCGACGTGGTACGCCAGCACCTGCACCGAGTGCAGCGCCGGGTGCGGGTTGCACGTGCGGGTCCGCGAAGGCCGTCCGGTCAAGCTCGAGGGCAATCCTGACCACCCGATCAACATGGGGCCCTCTGCGCCCGGGGTCAGGCTGGCCTGCAGGGGCTCTACAATCCCGGGCGCGTGCGCGCGCCGATGGTGAAGCAGGGCGGCACGTGGAAGGAAATCAGCTGGGACGACGCGATCGCGACGCTGGCGCAGAAGGTCGGTGCGGCGGGCGGCAAGCTGGCGGTCATCTCCGGGGCGGGGCGAGGCACCTTCTCCAGCTTCCTCGGCGACTGGGCCGGGGCCGCCGGCGGGCGGGTGGTCCGGTACCAGCCGTTCGACCTCGAGCCGGTGCGGGCCGCGAATGCCCGCGTCTTCGGCCGCGATGAGATCCCGGCGTACGACTTCGGTGCGGCGAAGTACATCGTCTCCTTCGGCGCCGACTTCCTCGAGACGTTCGGTTCGAGCATGGAGTATCAGCTCGGCTACGCCGAGTCCCACGGCTTCACCCAGGGGCGCGAGCCGGCCAAGCACGTCTACTTCGCACCCCGCGCGTCGCTCACCGGGCTCAACGCCGACGAGTGGCATGCGGTCGTCCCCGGATCGGAAACGTCGCTCGCCCTCGCGATGGCGGGCGTGCTGTTGCAGCAGCGCGGTGGCAGCGTATCCGGCATGCCATCGGTCAGTGTGGACGACGCCGCGAAAGCAACCGGCCTGTCGGCCGAGACCATCGCGCGGCTGGCGAAGGAGTTTGCTTCAGCGAGCCCCAGCCTGGCCGTGGCGGGTGGCATCGGAAGCCAGACCGCCGGCGCCACCGAGCTCTGCGCCGCGGTCAACCTGCTCAACTTCGCGGCCGGCAACGTCGGCCAGACCGTTCGCTTTGGCGCCGACCTCGATCATGGCGACGGCTACGGCGCGCTCGAGGCGCTCTCGAAGTCGATGGCGGCCGGCGAGGTCGAGGTGGTGCTGGTGCAGGACGCCAACCCGGTGTACGCCGCGCCGCGCGCCGCGAAGTTCGGCGAGGCGTTCGCCAAGGTGCCCTTCAAGGTCTCCACGGCGCTGTACTTCGACGAGACGGCGGCCTCGTCCGACCTGCTCTTGCCGAGCCACCATGCGCTCGAGCGCTGGGACGACCTCAACGCCCGCAATGGCGTCTGGGGCCTGATGCAGCCGGTGCTGACGCCGGTGTTCAACACCATGGCGCCCGGCGACATCCTGCTCAAGACGGCGCAGAAGGCCGGCGGCTCGCTGGCGAAGTTCTCCGCCGCGAACTGGGAGGCTCAGCTCAAGTCGACCTGGCAGGCGCGGTTCCCGGGCGGCGACGCGATGTGGCGGGCGGCGCTGGCGCGCGGCGGCATGTACCAGGAAGCCGCGGTGGTGCCGGTGAAGGTGGCGAGCGCCGCGGTGACCGCGACGGCGCCCGCGCTCGAGGGCACTGGCGAGTTCACCCTGCTGCCGTACGCCTCGTCGCAGTACTTCGATGGCCGTGGCGCCAACCGCCCCTGGCTCGCCGAGAATCCCGACCCCGTCACCAAGATCACCTGGCAGTCCTGGGTCGAGCTGAGCCCGGAGGCGGCGGCGCGCATCAACGTGCGCGAGGGCGAGATCCTGAAGGTCACGTCGCCGCACGGCTCGGTCGAGGCCGCGGCGTACATCTACCCCGGACTCCGCGCCGATACCATCGCGATGCCGCTCGGTCTCGGGCACACCGAGCTGGGTGAGTTCGCGAAAGGTCGCGGCGTGAACTACCTGGACCTGCTGGGCCCGGTGGCGGGGTCGTTCATTCCGTACGTGTCGGTCAAGGTGCAGGTGGAGCGCACCCATGCCTACCGCAAGGTCGCCAAGACCGAGGGCACCACGCGCCAGCTCGGGCGCGGGATCGCCGAGGCGATGCCGCTGGCGCATGCCGCGAAGGGGATGACCCTCGAGCAGTCGGCCAAGGCTGCGGGACACGCGGAGCATGAGATCAACACCCCACGCGAGCTCGAGGCGCTGCAGGGCTGGCGCGACGGCCAGGTCGGGCGGCAGGACGGCGAGGGCCGGCGGCTCGGCAACTACGCCGGCGAGCACCCGATGTGGGGCATGGCGGTGGACCTGTCCCGGTGCACCGGATGCTCGGCCTGCGTCACCGCCTGTTACGCCGAGAACAACATCGCGTGGGTGGGTGAGGACCAGGTGCTCCGCGGCCGCGAGATGAGCTGGATGCGGATCGAGCGCTATTGGGAGGGCGGCTCCGACGGCGAGCCGATCGAGGCGCGCTTCGTCCCGATGATGTGCCAGCACTGCGATAACGCGCCCTGTGAGCCGGTCTGTCCGGTGTACGCGGCGTACCACACGCCGGACGGCCTCAACGGCCAGGTGTACAACCGCTGTGTGGGTACGCGCTACTGCGCCAACAACTGCCCCTACAAGGTGCGCTACTTCAACTGGCTCGCCTACAACATGAAGGCGTTCCCCGAGCCGCTCAACCTGCAGCTCAACCCGGATGTCACGGTGCGGGCGCGCGGCGTCATGGAGAAGTGCACCTTCTGCGTGCAGCGCATCCGCGGGGCCCAGCATGTCGCGCGCCTCGAGGATCGTCCGCTGAAGGATGGCGACGTGGTGACCGCCTGCCAGCAGGCCTGCCCGTCGCGCGCCATCAGCTTCGGCGATATGCACAATCCGGAGAGCGCCGTGCGGAAGGTCAAGCAGGACCCGCGCGGTTACCACATCCTGGAAGAGATCAACGTCCGGCCCGCCGTGACATACCTGGCCAAGGTGCTGCGCAGTGAGCCGGTCGCACACGCCGCCGCCGGCGGCGGGGAGCACAACTGATGGCCGTCATCGCCCAGCCGCCGCCGACGCAGACGCACGCGGACGTCACCCGCGACGTCGTCGGAACCCTGTCGCCGGCGACACGCGGCTACAACCTGATGCTCGCCGGCGCCGTCGGGCTGTTCCTCGTCGGGGTGGTCACGTTTACGCTGGTCCTGCGCGACGGCCTCGGCCTCGCGGGCTACCAGCCGCCGATCTTCTGGTCGGTATTCATCACCACGTTCGTGTTCTGGGTCGGCATCGGCCACGCCGGCACGCTCATCTCGGCGATCCTGTTCCTGTTCCGCTCGCCATGGCGCACCGCCGTGTACCGCGCCACCGAGGCCATGACGGTGTTCGCGATCATGACCGCCGGCCTGTTCCCGATCATCCATATCGGCCGGCAGTGGATCTTCTACTGGCTCCTGCCGTACCCGAACCAGCGGTACCTCTGGCCCAACTTCAAGTCGCCGCTCGTGTGGGACGTGTTCGCCATCGGCACGTACCTGACGGTGTCGACGCTGTTCCTCATCTTCGGCCTCATTCCCGACGTCGCCGCCGTGCGGGACAAGGTGACCGGCTGGCGCAGGCAGGTCTACGGCGCGCTGTCGCTCAACTGGCAGGGCACGGACAACCAGTGGCGCCACTACTCGCGTGCCTACCTGTACCTGGCCGCGCTGGCCGCGCCGCTGGTGCTCTCGGTGCACTCGGTCGTGTCCTGGGACTTCGCGAGCTCGCTGATCCCCGGCTGGCACGGCACCATCTTCGCCCCGTACTTCGTGGCCGGGGCCATCTATTCCGGCGTCGGCATGGTGTTTACGCTGATCATTCCGCTGCGGAGGTACCTGAAGCTCGAGCACATGATCACCGACTACCACTTCGACAACATGTCGAAGCTGACGCTGTTCACCGGCACGATCCTCCTCTACGCCTACGGCATGGAATATTTCGTCGCCTGGTACAGCGGGAACACTTTCGAGCAGACGACGTTCTGGCGCCGCGCCTTCGGCCCGCAGTGGTGGGGTGGGTGGACGATGATCATCTGCAATGCGTTCGTATCGCAGCTGCTCTGGTTCCGCAAGATCCGCACGAACCTCACGTCGCTGTTCGTCATCTCGATCTTCATCAACATCGGGATGTGGTTTGAGCGCTACGTGATCATCGTGTCGTCGCTGTCCAACGACTACGTCCCGTACGCCTGGGATATCATGACGCCCACCTGGGCTGACTGGGGCATCCTGGCGGGCTCATTCGGCTGGTTCGGGATGTGGTTCCTGCTCTTTGCCAAGAACTTCCCCATCGTGGCGATCCAGGAGATCAAGGAGTTCATCCCCATGCCGCGCAAGCACGCGGCTCACGCGGGGCATCACTGATGGCGACCAGCAAGGTGACTCCGGGCGTCCTGGCGTCGTTCGAGCACATCGACGCCGCCTGCGACACGATCCGCGCGCTCCGCGCGAAGGGGCGGAAGGACATCACGGTCTTCTACTCGCATCCCAGCCACGAGCTCGAGGAGGCCTGCGGGCATTCCGTGAGCCCGGTGCGGATGTTCACGCTCATCGGCGGGCTCACCGGCACGACGGCCGCATTCTCCATGCAGATCTGGATGAACCGCAACTGGCCCGTGCTCGTGGGTGGCAAGCCGATCGTCGCGATCCCCGCCTTCGTGGTCGTCGGGTTCGAGCTGACGGTGCTGATTGGCGCCCTGTGCACCCTCTTCGGCGTGTTCTTCCTGTCGACGATCCTGCGGCACAAGGGCGTCACCTACAACGGCCGTTTCAGCGACGATCGCATCGGCGTCTTCGTGCCGGCGGGGCCGGAGCAGGCGGCCGCGCTCGAGAAGATGTTCAAGGATGCCGGGGCGGTGGAGGTGCAGCGTGCGGCATAGCTCCAGGTGGCGCATGGCCGCGCTCGCCGCGCTCACTCTTTCCGTCGCCGGCTGCGACTACTGGTACAACACGGTGCCGTCGCCCGATCAGCTGTGGTACCGCATTCCGTGGTTCGACCAGATGATCTACATGCGGTCGCTCCGCCCGTATTCCAGCAACGACGTGCCGCGCTATACCGTGAAGGGCACGGTGCCTGTTGGCGGCGGCGAGGCGAGCTGGGACATCGGGGATGCGTCGGTCGGTGCCTATGCATTCGACGCCGCGGTCGCGGACAAGCTCCCGAACCCGACGACGACCGGTGGCGTTGCTGCGAACCCTGGCGCTGACCTGCCGGTCATTCCCGGCGACCTCTCGGCGAAGGGCGACACACTGTACAGCAGCTACTGCGCCACCTGCCACGGCCAGACTGGGGCGGGGAACGGTCCGGTGGCGGCTCGCATGGTGGGAGTCCGGTCGCTGCTTACCGCGCAGGCGCGCGGCTACACTGACGGATACCTCTACAGCATCATCCGCTATGGCCGCGGCCTCATGCCAATGTACGGTGACAAGCTGCCCAATCCCGCCAACCGCTGGGCCATCGTCAACCACGTGCGGGCCCTGCAGGCCGCCGCACCACCCGCGGACACGACGGGAGGGAAGAACTGATGGCGCCGCGCACGCTCCGCCAGCGCCTGGTCGAGGCGTCTCTCGCCGGCCGCTACGATATCCACCTCGGCGTGGGCCTGGGCCTGGCGCTGCTCGGCCTGGTGCTGTTTCCCCTCGCGCTCCGGGGCGAGGGTGCCGATCGCGCCTGGCAGATGTTCCACGTGAACTGGATCTACTTCACCGGCCTCACCGGTGGCAGCATCGCACTGGCCGCCGTGCACAAGGTGGCGAATGCCCGCTGGTCCGGCATGGTGATCCGCTTCGCCGAGGCGGTGGTCGCCTTCACGCCCGTGTCGCTCCTCGGATGTCTGCTGGTGTTCACGGTGGGCTATCCCCACATCTATGGCCACATGCAGGAGCAGCTGCCCGCGCTGTCGCACGGCAAACAGGTGTGGCTCTCCCATAACGTCATGTTCGCCCGCGTGTTCATCGGCCTGGTCGTGCTGTACTGGGTGGGCTGGCGGCTCATCCGCACCGACCTCGTCCCTGATGTCTTCGCGGCCAAGGGACTCGCTACCGGCGGGCGTCGCGCAATGTTCGAGCGGTGGACCGCGAGCTTCGACGGGTCCGAAGGCGCCATCGAGCGGGTGGAGCGCAAGCTCAAGACCTTCGGCCCCATCTACGTCATCCTGTACACCCTCGTGTTCACCACGGTGGCGTTCGACGGCATGATGGCCCTGCAGCCGCACTGGTTCTCCAACCTGCTGGGTGGCTGGTATTTCATGGGCTCGTTCCTGGGCGCGCACATGCTCCTCGCGCTCAACATGATCTATGGCGGCAAGCACCTCGGCGTCGAGGACGTGATCTCGGGCAAGCAGCGTCACGACCTCGGCAAGCTCTGCTTCGGCTTCTCGGTCTTCTGGGCCTACCTCATGTGGGCGCAGTTCCAGGTGATCTGGTATGCCAACCTCCCGGAGGAAACCGGATTCGTGTTCGCTCGCCTCTGGGGACCGTGGATCCCGGTCGCCCGCGCCGTGCTCTCGGGCATCTTCTTCATCCCGTTCGCCGTGCTGCTCGGCGTGGCGCCCAAGAAGAGCCGCCTGATCCTGGGATCCGTGGCGGTCGTCAGCCTGTCGGCGCTGTTTCTCGAGCGCTACCTGATGATCATTCCCTCGGTGAGCGAGGAGAGCGGCCCGGTCTTCGGCATGCCGGAGCTTGGCCCCACGGCGCTCTTCCTGGGCCTGTTCCTGGTGACATACGCGCTGTGGGCACGCACCTTCCCCATGATCTCGCCGCGCCTGGCGGAGACTACCCTCGATCGCGAGGTGCACCACCACGAGGTCGAGGCCTTCGATCACGAGGACCAGGACAGGGACTTCGTGCATGAGGGGGATCTGGAGAAGTAAGCCGCCGGGCGGCAGGAAGTCAGGGCGGCAAGGCGGCAAGAAAAAGCGGGGAGGATCTCCATGAGATTCTCCCCGCTCTTGTTTCCTGTCTCCTGCCGCCCTGACTTCTTGCCGCCCGGTTGCCCTACCTCACCCTCATCGCCGCGTTCACCCGGCGCACCATGGCCCGCAGGGAGTCGGGCGGCAACTCGCCCGTGACCACCAGCATGCGATCGCCCCGCTGCATGGCTTCGGCTGGACGGCCTGCCGAGTCGAGACCACCATCGCCGCGCCGCGAGAGGAGCTGCGACACATCGGCGGCCGGGCCCTCGATGGTCTGGATCACCTCGCCCGACGACAGCCGCTGCGCCACCACCATCATTGGCGACCCGCCCTGCCGGCTCGCCTGGACCTGGACCTCCTCGACCGGGACGCCCTCTACGCGTGCCGGGGCCATGCCCGACACGTCCTGTGCCTTGTCCCACGGCACCGTCCGCCAGAAGCCCTGAAGGCCTGGATCGGCGTCGGGTGGCAGCGCGGTGGTGGAGGTCTCTGCGGAGGGTGGTGCCGAGCCATCGTGGGCGACCGCAAGGTCGGCCGGTGCCGGTGCCCGTTCCTCGGCGGTCGCTGCGGATCGAGCGACGGCGCGTTGCGCCGGGCGCATCGCGGCCGGAATCGCCGACTGGGCACGAAAACTGGCCGCACCCGCCGCCTGAGGCTCCCTGCGTGTGCTGGTGTCTGGCGCCACGGCGACCTGGGGAGGCCGGGTCGCCGATCCGACCGACCGGAGTCCGTAGCCCAGGCCCAGCGCGCCCACCAGGCTGGCAGCCCACAGAGCGCGGCGGGTACGCTGACGGCGGGGTTCGCGCGCCAGCCGACGACGCTCGAGCTCCTCCAGGGACACCGGAATACGCCGGGCCGGAGCAAGGGTACCGAGCAGGAGGGTGGTTTGGTCGCGCAGCGAGGCGATCGCGTCCCGCTGGCTGCTGCAGAATCCACAGCTGGCCAAGTGGCTCTCGATCACGACGCACCGCGACCGGCTCAGCGCCTGGTCGAGATATGCGTGCAGTTCTTCCTCAAGAATGTGCGACATCGGCCTCATGATAGTTCTGGCGCTCGTGTGCCTCCACCAGCCGGCGCCGTGCCCTGGCCAGCGTGGTGCCGATAGCACCGACCGCCAATCCGGACTGTTCGGCAATCTCGGGATAGCTCAATCCTGCATCCCACAGCAACAGCACTTCCTGGTCCCGCGGTGACAGGGTACCCAGGGCCAACTTGACCTGCTCGCTCTGTTCGTCGTCCTCGACCTGATCTTCGGCCCCCCGGGGTCGCGACGGGAGCACGCCCGGCTCCGACTGCATCAGCACCAAGTGCCGGCGGCGCCGGATCGCGGCCCGGGCCTCGTCGCGCGCCAGGTTTGCCGCTACCGCGAAGATCCACGCCCGGGGCTTCTCCGGCCGGTGCGCCAGGAGCCGCATGAAGACTTCCTGCGCCAGGTCCTCGGCCCGGTCAGCGTCCCATACCTTGCGGTAGAGATAGCGGACCACCGCCGTATAGGTGGTTTGGTAGAGTTCTTCGAGTTCGTCCGCCATCAGGTGCCCTCCGAGGGACCTGCGCCGACCCGCGAGGTTTCGGCTGATCACAGCATAGACGTCAGCCCGGCTTGAACTTGCACACTTCCGGCTCGCCCGGGAAGTGGGTCCGGTGCCCAGCCTCCGTGCTGCCCGCCTAGCCCTTCCTGACGCGGTTCCTGCCCTTGAACACGCATCCGGGGTGGAGCCCCTTGTTCTTGGGTGGCCAATCGAAGCACAGGTCCGGCTTTGCCGTCCGCCCGTCGGCTCGCTTCCGCCCATGGAGGGTGCAGGCCACCCCTCCCTCCTCGATGAATCCGCAGGCCGAGATCATCTCGGCGTCGATGGAGAAGTCGCCCTCCCGGCCCACCTTGCACAGGTAGGGTGACTTCCGGTGCCGGATGAGCGCCTCCAGGAGGAGCTGCTTCCGGGTGCACATGATCTCGATCTGCAGGTCCCTGCAGCAGGCGGCGCCACGCTTGTGGTCGGAGGTCTCGCAGGGGGCGCCTTCACAGGGGTTGGCGGTGGCGGCGAGGACCGGGAGGGTCCGCGGCGGCGGCGGAAAATGCCGGTTTACCACCTTCATCCGGTCCACGACCCGAAACCGGTCCCGACCCAGCTGCCGGGGCTGCTCCGCGCTCCGGGGCGCCCTCGGGGTCCTTCCCGTGAAGCCGTGCGCCGCGCACCGTGCCTGGCCGGCGGCGTAGCCCTTCAGGTGCCGACAGGGTACATGCAACACGGCGTCGACGTAGAGCTCGCCCTCGCCCGTCCACACCTCGCCGAATGAGATCCGTTCGGTGTGGCCCAGGAGCCAGGTTGCCTCGTGGTCCAGCGAGGTCGCTCCCTCTTCCAGGGACCCGATGCGCAGGAGCACGTCGAGCGCCTGGCATTGGCGGCCGAGGGATTCACAGCCTGGGGGAGCGCTCATGCTTTCCGATCGGGCGAACGAGGGGGAACTGCGCCAAGGTACCCGGTTTACCCCGGACTTGTGAAGCGTTTCACGGGCCGTATTTTCCGCTCCGTCGTACCGGTGCCCTGGAAACGTTGTCTACCCCTGTGGAGGCTTGATAAGCGATGCGTGGATCATTCATGGTGGCGGGTTTTGTGATGGTGCTCGCTGCCTGCGGTGGCGAGAAGAAGGCAGAGGCGCCTGCTGCTGCCGCCCCGGAAGCGGCAGCCCCGGCTCCTGCCGCTGAGGCCCCGGCGATGGCGGCGGCCCCGGCCCCGACTGGCGCCACCATTGACGTGAGCATGGAGCTCGTCGGCAGCACCTACAAGTACGATCCGGCTACCATCACCGTAAAGGCCGGCGATGTCATCAAGTTCCACAACAAGAGCGGTGGTCCGCACAACGTCGCGTTCGATGCGGCCGGCATTCCCTCGGGCTCGGCGGCGGCGGTTGACGCAGCGCTCGGCGCCAACAAGATGGGGCCGCTCACGGGCGCCCTCCTGGTAGAGCCGAACGCGGTCTTCACGTTTTCCACGGCGGGGCTTCCGGCTGGCACGTACAACTTCCACTGCACGCCGCACCAGGCGCTCGGCATGAAGGGTGTACTGACTGTAAACTGACTGCGTAGGTGATGAACGGTCGACGGTGAACGGGGCTCGGCTCCGTTCACCGTTTGCTGTTTTGGCGTTCACGCTGTTGCTCAAGCATCCCAGCCAGCCACGGCACCACCAGGCCGAGAGCTACCCCCGCGATGGCATCCCAGGCGTAGTGCATCTGGGTGTACACGGTCGCGATCGGCATCAGGATCACCGGCACCAGCAGCACCCATCCCAGCGTGCGGTTTCCCTTGAACGTCGCAAGCTCGGCGGCGGTCGTGGCGGCCACGTGCGAGGACGGAAAGGCCGCCCCGAAGGAGCTGCCTGAGGCGAGCGCGGCGTACACCATTTGCGCGGGCAGGTTGTCCACGAAGAGGCCCAGCGGACGCTCGAAGACATAGTACGGTCCGGCAACCGGGTAGAGCACGAAGAAGAGGAAGCAGACGCAGAAGGTGCACACCACGTTGCGGGTGAACCGGCGGAAGGCCGGCCAGTCGCCACGCAGCAGGAAGAAGAGCGCCGGCACCGCGAGGATGAGGTAGTAGAAGAAGTAGACGCCGTGGAGCAGCGTGGACCAGAAGGGACTGGTGTGCCCTCGCCACCAGTCGCGCGCCGGCTGCATGCCGAAGGTGCCCTGCTCCCATGCGAGCACCACGCCATCGTGCGCCGTGAGCTGCCCACCGCCACTGAGCACGTCGAGCGCCCCGTACCCGGCAAGCACGATAATCAGTGGCATGACTTCCCGGAGCACGCGGCCCGTCGGTCCCAGGCCGGGCCGCGTCACCAGCCATAGCCACACGATGATGAGCGCGTGCGCCACCGCAATCAACCAGTTGCCGCGACTGAGTCCGATGCGGGTGAGAGCGGTGATCGTCACGATCGCCGCGTAGATGCAGAGGAAGATCTCCGCTGCGCGCCACCGCGGAGCGCCGCCCTCGGGCGGCGGGACTACCGGGAAAGCCAACCGGACGCCTGGTACCACGCCTTGGTAGCGGCGAGGCCGCGGTCGAGGTCGTGCTCCGGCTGCCAGCCGGTCTCCGACATGAGCTGCGTGGGGTCCCCGGTCCATCCGGGCGAAAAGAAGTCGTGCGCCTTCTCGGCGCGCAGGATCGTCCGGTTGCCGAGCACTGCGGCGATGCTGCCCGCCACGCCCAGCAACGCCTTCGCAGCGGGCCTCGGGATGGGGATGATCCGCACGTCACGGCCCATCAGTTTGCCGATGCGGGTCACGAGGTCGGAGGTGGTGACGACCTCCGGGTGGTTGGTGAAGTACGCGCGGCTCTCGATGCCCGGTGTCGTGCCGATGAGCTCGAGTGACCGCGCGAGGTCGGGCGCATAGACCATCGACAGTTCCTGCGACCCATCCCCGAAGACCGGCGCGAAGCCCGACCGCACCATCTTGAACACCTGGAGGAAGTTGTCACTATCGCGCGGGCCGTACACTGCCGGCGGCCGCGCGATGACCCAGGGCAGGGCGCTCTGTCGCACGACCTGCTCCGCGGCATTCTTGCTGCGCCCGTACATCGTCACCGGCGCCTCGGCGTGTTCCACCGTGCGGGGAACCCCAAGTGCCGCCGGACCCGCGGCCGCCAGCGAGCTCACATGCACCAGGCGGGCATAGGGTGCGAGCCGTTCCATCGCGCGCACCACGTTCGCCGTGCCCTCGCGATTGGCACGGAAGAACTCTGCCTCGTCCTTCGCCGCCACGAGCGCGGCCACATGGTACACCACGTTCTGTCCCCGCACCGCCTCGCGGATGGCCGCCTCGTCGTGGAGGTCGCCCGGCACCAGCCGGACCCCCCGCGCTTCCAGGCCCGCTGCCTTGGCCGGTGAGCGCACCAGTGCCGTCACCTCGTGCCCGCCTGCCAGGAGACGGTCGATGAGATGACTCCCGACGAAGCCGGTGCCGCCAGTCACCATCGCCTTCATATGGGGCGGTCGTAGAGTCGGTAGGTCTTGTAGACGCGGAAATTCATCTTCTCGAGGCCGGCATTCATCGCCGGATTGTCCTCCAGGATCCAGCCCGCCTCACCCCAGTAGATCTTCTGTTCGCCCGCCTTGGTCCAGATCCAGTGGTAGAGCATGGCGTCCACGCCCCGGCCGCGCCACTCGGGCAGGATCCCGAGCAGGATGATGCGGCAACGGCGCAGCCGGTGCGTCTTGAGGAGCCAGAAGGTCTTCGCCAGGAAGCGCAGCAGCCCGCCGCTCGCGTTGCCCACCAGCGCCGAGTTCAAGTCGGGCAGCACCAGGCCGAACGCGATGATCTTCCCGTCCTTCTCGGCGAACGGCACCAGCTCGGGAATCACCACCGGCTTGAAGGCCTTGGCGAGATGGTCGATCTCGTGGTCCGTCATGGGGATGAATCCCCAGTTCTTCTCCCACGCCGCGTTGTAGATCTCCTTGATCCGCTCCACCTCGGCAGGGAAGTCCTTCATGTTGAGCGAGCGCAGGGTGATGCCCTGGCGCTGCCGGATGAGCTCCGTTCCCCGGGCCAGCCGCTCCGGCACCGGCACATAGGCCTCGACGCCACCACCCTGGTAAACCAGGAGGTCCCTCGCCTTGGTGAAGCCCGCCTGCTCGGTGAGGCGCACGTAGTACGGCGGATTGTGCGGCATGAGGAGGGTGGGGCGGGTGTCAAAGCCGTCCACCAGCAGGCCGCACTGGTCGTTGGTGGAGAACGAGGCCGGCCCGCGCATCACGTCCAGCCTGCGCTCGCGCAGCCACGATTCGGCCGCGCGGAACAGCGCGTTTGCCACTTCCTGGTCGTCGATGCAGTCGAACCAGCCATAGAAGCCAACGCGGTCGGCGTGGGTCTCGTTGTGCAGCCGGTTCTCGATGGCGGCAATCCGGCCCACCAGCGCTCCGCCCCGCTCCGCCAGGAAGTATTCCGCCTCGGCGTGCTCGAAGAAGGGATTCTTCGTGCGCGACAGCGTCATCTCGATATCGAGGCGGAGCGGCGGCACCCAGACGGGATCGCCGGCGAACAGCTGGTAGGGCAGATCGATGAACGACTTCAGGTCCCGGCGCGAGCGCGCCGGGCGGACGCTGACCTGGCTCAGATGACGCCCAGCTCGCGGCCTATGCGCCCGAACTGCTCCACACAGAAGTCGATCTGGTCGAAGGTATGCGTTGCCATGACGCTGGTGCGGAGGCGGCACTGCGACGGCGCCACCGCCGGCGGTGCCACCGGATTGGTGAAGACGCCGGCGTCGAACAACTGGCGCCACATGATGAAGGTCTTCTCCAGCGGGCCGATCAGCACCGGGACGATGGGTGTCTCGGACGGTCCGATTTCGAAGCCCAGCTGGCGGAAGCCGTCGTGCAGCCGCCTGGTGTTGGCCCAGAGGCTCTCGCGTCGCTCCGGCTCGGACTTCAAGACCTCGAGTGCAGCGATCACGCCCGCCGTGTTCGACGGCGGAAGCGAGGCGGTGAAGATGAGCGGACGGCAGTGATGCCGCAGGTAGTGGATGACGCTCTCGGTGGATGCCACGAAGCCGCCAATGGAAGCCAGCGACTTGGAGAACGTGCCGGCGATGATGTCCACCTCGTCCGTCATGCCGAAATGCGCAGCGGTGCCCTCGCCCTTGGGACCGAGGACGCCGAGCGAGTGCGCATCATCCACCGCCAGCGCGGCGCCGTGCTTGTGGGCGATGCGCACGAGGTTGGGCACGTCGGCGATGTCGCCTTCCATCGAGTAGACGCCGTCCACCACGATCATCGTGCCACGACCGGCCTTGTCCCGTTCCCGCTCCAGCTTCCGCTCGAGCCCGGCCAGGTCGCCGTGGTTGAAGCGTTCGGTCTCGCCGTAGGACATCTTGGCGCCGTCGACGATCGAGGCATGATCCAGCTTGTCCAGCAGCACGACCTCGCCACGGCCGATCAGCCCGGAGATGAGCCCGAGGTTGGCTTGATAGCCGGTGGAGAAGATGAGGCACGCTTCCTTGCCGAGGAACTCGGCGAGGTTGTGCTCCAGCGTTTCGTGCAGGTCAATGGTGCCATTCAGGAAGCGGCTCCCGGTGCAGCCGGAGCCGTACTGGTGGAGGGCCTTCTCGGCCGCCTCGAGGACCTTCGGGTGGTGCGTGAGGCCGAGGTAGTTGTTCGAGCCCAGCATGATGCGCCGCTGGCCCTCGATTATGACGACGGTATCCTCGGATTCGGAGATCGGCTTGAAGTACGGGTAGAGACCCGCCGCCTGGATTTCGCGTGCCTTGGTGAACTGCCGGCACTTCTCGAAGAGTGATACCTGATGCACTATCTCTGCGTCCACAGCGCCTCGCGACTCGGATGGTACGCCCGGCCTGCGGATGGGCGGTATGGCCTTGCAAACTAACGAGTTGTAGCGCGGCCTACAAGCTGGATGCGGGTGCGGGTGGGGCTCGTTTCGCCCCGTGAGCCGGGGAAAGGCGCTGCCGCTGCTTGACATACTCGCGGAGTGGACCAAGTTCAATTCATGCCCCGTGTTCCTGAAGGGCCTCCTCGCCGTCAATTCCTGAAGCAGGGTCTGGCTATCGGGCTGGCTGTCGCAGCTGGGCACTCGCTGCGCCCGGTGCAGCTCCTCTCCGCGTCGGCCGGCCCCGATCCGGAAGTCCCCAACGAGCAAGTGGCGAAGATCCTGAAGGACCTGTTCGGCGACCGGCCCATCCGTCGCGGCCAGGTGTTCCTGGACATGCCGGTGGTGGCTGAAGACGGGCGCGTGGTGCCGGTCATCATCGAGGCGCCTGAGTTGCCGATGACCGCCGACAACTACGTGAAGGCGGTGCACCTGATCGTCGACCACAATCCGGATCCGTACCTGGCGGCGTTCGACATCACTCCGGCGATGGGCAAGCTTTCCCTGCAGTTCCGGATCAAGATGAAGCGGACCACCTGGGTGCGCGCCATCGTCGAGACGAACACCGGCGAGGTGTGGGCCGACTACGCCCGGGTAAACGTGTCGCTCAACGGGTGCGGCTGATGAATCGCACGATCGGCGACGCGCGCATTCGGATCCCGTCACGGATCCAGCAGGGCGAGACCATCCAGGTGAGCGCCATCGTGCAGCATCCCATGGACACCGGTTTCTTCCGCTCGGCCGACGGCCAGCCGATCCCGGCGTACTTCATCAAGGACGTCACCGTCGCCTACACGGGCCAGCAGGTGGCGCACTTCATGTGGACGTCGGGCATCAGTCGCGATCCTGTGGTGACCTTCACGCTGGTTGCCGACCGCGAAGGCCCGCTGACCATGCGCTGGACCGACAACAAGGGCGCCGTGTTCGAGCAGACCGCGCAGATCGCGTTCAGCACCACCTGACCCTGCGTCTCTCCATCCTGCTTGCGGCGAGTGCCTTCGCCGCGCCGCCCGCCGGGGCGCAGGTCAAGCCGCGCTACAACGCCTTCACCCTCACCACCCCGAAGACCCTCTACCCGTTGCGCCAACTCGCGCCCGGCGTCTTCGTCGTCGCCGGCGACACCGGCAAGGGCGTGGAGGGCCGGCCGAATGCGGGGTTCGTCGACTCGCCGGATGGGCTCCTCGTGGTGGGCGGCCTGGCGAGTCCGGTGCAGGGCGAAGCGGTCGTGCGCACCATCCGGACCCGTTCGTCGCGCCCGATCCGCTGGTTCGTGCTCTACGCGCATCATCCTGACATGCAGTTCGGCGCTATCGCGATGAAGCGTGCCGGGGCCGCCGTCATCGCCCACCCCGACGCGAACATCCTCGCCGCCGAAGGCGGACCCGACCAGATGGTGGCAGATTGGGACCAGGTGGTGGGGTTGCAGGAAATGCTGGGGTTCGAGTTCGCCAACGTCCCGGATCGCCCCGTAACGGGGTCCGATACGCTGATGCTGGGAACGCGGCGCGTGGTGGTGTGGCATCCCGGCGATGCCCATTCGCCCGGTGACCTGATGCTCTGGCTCCCCGACGACCGGATCCTGTTCACGGGAGACGTGCTGGTGGAGGATGGCGTGACCATGGTCATCGACGGCAGTTCGCGGGACCTGCTGCGCGTGCTCGATGCCATCGAGCAGCTTCACCCCCAGGTGATCGTGCCAGGGCATGGCCGCATCGCCGGCAATCCCCAGGCGCTGATCGATTCGACCCGGAGTTACATCACTGCGTTGCGCGCAGCCATGCGCGCCGCGGTGGAGGGTGGAGTATCCATGCGTCGCGCACTGGCGTCGCTGCCGCCGGCCGACGAGGACCGCCCGGTGTCGCTCAACAGCCGGTTGCGGCGCAATGCCAACCGGGTCTACGTCGAGATGGAGCGTGAGGTCATGGGGCTCGGCGGGGATCAGGATTCACTTGGGGGCAAACGATGAACCTGCGTCATGCGATGGTACTCGTTGCGGCCCTGTCGTGGTTTGCGCCGCGACTCATGGCGCAGCAGTCGTCCGCCGCGGTGCCCCGGCTCCTTTCCACCGATTCGCTTGCCGCCTGGCAGGAGCGGGGGGCACCGGTGCGGCTGCTCGACGTGCGCGTCGATGTCTGGACCTATCTCAAGGGGCACCTTCCCCAGGCGCAGTACCTCGACATCGAGACACTGCGCGCCAGCAAGGGCGGTGTGCCGGCGCAGTTGCTCGACGCGCCGTGGTATCGCGAGCTGTTCAAGCGACTGGGGCTCGACCCCTCGGTCCCGGTGGTGGTCTACAGTGCCGGCGAATCCCTCAACATCTTCGCAACCTTCACCGCCTGGATCCTCGCCGCCATGGGGCACCCACGCGTGTACCTGCTCGATGGCGGGTCGTCAAAATGGTCCTTCGAAGGAAGGGAAATCGCGCTGAAGTATCCCGTCGTGCGTCCGGCGGGTCGCTGGTGGAACTCGCGCTCATTCCGCCCCGGCGTGGCCACGCTCGCCGAGGTGCAACAGGGCATGCAGACGGGCGCTCTGCTGGTTGATGCGCGGTCGCACGACCAGTATGTCGGCGACGCCGGCTCGCAGATGCGGCGGGGGCACCTGCCAGGCGCCGTGAATCATTACTGGCAGGACGATCTCGAGACGGCCGGGTTCGGCACAGTCTTTCGCCCGGCAGACAGCCTGCGGTCGCGCTACCTGGCCGAAGGCATCGTGCCCGATCGCGACATCGTCCTGTACTGCAACCTCGCGGCGGAAGCGAGTCATGTGTACTTCGTGCTGAAGTACCTCCTGGGGTATCCGCGGGTGCGCATCTACGCGGGGTCCTGGACGGAGTGGGCCGAGCGGGAGGAACTGCCGATCGAGCGCGGCTCCGGCCCCAGGTACTTCCCGCCGATGCGGGCCCAATAGGCAGCGGTTGCGCCGGCCTGCATGGCCCCGTAGCCTTGTTACATACCATCTCATTTGCCCGGGACTGTCACACCGCGTGACGACCTTGCGGTAGTATGTGGCACCTGCGGCCGCCGTCGGCCACGGGAGCCCTGTACGGCGCATTGGTTTCGGCCTAGAGGCCTGCCGAGAGCAGGCCTCTGGCGCTTTCGAGGTCTCACACATGGGCCATTTGGCCCATGGTAGCCTGGAGGGACTGTGGCAGCGCATATCGCAGAGCATGGGGCGGAGGGGCCGGGAGCCATGAGCGGCGTCCGGCAGGCGCAGCTCGACATACTCGCCCAGGCCTTGGAGGCCCTGGCGATGCCCATCGCGGTGGTGCACCTGAACAAGGTGGTGCTGAGCGGCAACACGGCGTTCCACGACGCCTTCCCGGATGCCGCCGCGAGCGACCTGATCACCGATGCCTGGGCCCGCCTGGGCGAGCTGGTGAAGGAAGAGAACGGCGAACTGGTGCGGGTGCCCCGGGCGGGCGAGAGTGCCGTGCGTGGCAGCAAGCGGGTCCGCCTCCAGCCCGTGACGCTCGACGGAATGACCGAGCCCGAGTGGTTCGTCCTCGTGGTGGAACGCCGGGCGGCCCGCCGCCTTACCTCGGATAACGTGCAGCAGCGGTTCGGGTTGAGCCCGCGGCAGGCCGAAGTGGCGCTGCTACTGGCGCAGGGCCATACCACCGCCGATATCGCCAGGTTGCTCGACCTTACCACGCACACCGTGCGGCATCACGCCGAGCAGGTACTGCAGCGCCTCAACGTGCGCACCCGCCAACAGGCGATGGTGCGCCTGCGGGACGGCACAGCCAGGGGTCCGAAGGCCCGGCCCAGCGGGGGGTTTACCCGGCCATAGGCCGCCTGCAACCCGCTGGGGGCAGGGTGCGTATGAGGGGGCAGGCCGGGACGGTGCGTCCCGCCTCGCGTGCCGGCCCGGGGTGGGGCCGCCCACTCCAATCTTCGAGCCATCATGCCGTCGCTTCGCGCCGCACTTCGAATCATCTCTCTGCTGCTCCTCACATCCCAGGTGATACCTGCGCCCCTTCCGGCCCAACAGCGGCCGGCGGCACGGAAGCCAGCCCCGGTCAAGGCAGTGAAGGGACCAACCGTCGAAGGCATCACCGAGTACACCCTGTCCAACGGGTTCACCTTCCTGCTCTTTCCCGACGAGTCGAAGGCGACGACGACGGTCAACATCGTCTACTTCGTCGGCTCCCGACACGAGAACTACGGTGAGACCGGCATGGCGCACCTGCTCGAGCACCTGGTGTTCAAGGGGACGCCGCGTCATCCAAACATTCCCCAGGAGCTCTCGCAGCACGGGGCGGAGCCGAATGGCACCACCTGGACCGACCGCACCAACTACTACGAGACCTTTCCCGCGAGCGACGCGAACCTGACCTGGGCGCTCGACCTCGAAGCCGACCGGATGATCAACAGCTACATCGCGCAGAAGGATCTCGCGTCCGAGATGACGGTGGTGCGGAACGAGTTCGAGCTGGGCGAGAACGACCCGGGCAGCATCCTGGAGGAGCGGGTGACCAGCACCGCGTTCCTCTGGCACAACTACGGCAACTCGACGATCGGCGCGCGGTCGGATATCGAGAACGTGCCGATACAGCGGCTGCAGGCGTTCTATCACCGGCACTACCAGCCCGACAATGCGCTGCTGGTCATCGCCGGCAGATTCGATCCTGCACTGGCCATCAAGCTGGTGGAGCAGAAGTTCGGCAGCATCCCGCGGCCGAAGCGCACCGGTGACAACGTCCTCTGGCCCACCTACACCCGCGATCCCGAGCAGGACGGCGAGCGTTCGGTGACGCTTCGACGCGTGGGCGACGTGCAGGTGGCGATAGCGCTCTACAAGGTGCCGCCTGCGGCCGACACCGACTACGCCTCCGTCGCGCTGCTCGCCGAGATCCTGCGGGCGGCCCCGTCCGGGCGGCTCTACAAGGCCCTGGTGCAGCCGGGCATCGCGGCCCGCGTCTCGAGCAGCAGCTACGCCTTCCGCGAACCGACGACGATCGTGGCGCGCGCCGAGGTCCGGAAGGACGGCTCCCTCGCCGACGCGGAGCGGGTGATGGTCGCGACCCTCGACTCGCTCTCGATCAACCCGCCCACCGCCGAGGAAGTCGAGCGGGCACGCGGCACGATCCTCAAGAATGTGGACCTGCTGCTCAATCAGTCCGACAAGGTGGGCCTGACACTCTCCGACTGGGCATCGAGCGGTGACTGGCGACTGCTATTCATCTACCGCGACCAGGTGAAGAAGGCCACACCGGAGGACGTGGCGCGCGTGGCGCGCACCTACCTCAAGCCCGACAACCGCACCGTCGGCCGATTCATCCCCACCGAGAAGCCGGACCGCGCGCCGTTGCCGCCCGAGCCCGACGTGGCGGCCCTGGTGAGGGACTATCGTGGCCAGGCGACTGTGGCGGCCGGCGAGGCATTCGATCCGGCGCCCGACGCCATCGAGCCCCGCATCATGCGAGGCGCGCTGCCCTCCGGGCTCAAGACGGCGTATCTGCCGAAGAAGACCCGCGGCCAGTCGGTCAACGCGACGCTCACGCTGCACTACGGTACCCTGGAAGGCGTGACCGGCAAGGCCGCGACCGCCGACATGACGGTCGACATGCTGATGCGCGGCACGCGGAGCATGACGCGCCAGCAGATCAAGGACCGGCTCGACAGCCTGAAGGCGAAGCTGAGCATCAGCGGCGGGCCTACCCAGCTCAACGCGTCGATCGAGACCACGCGGCCCAACCTGCCGGCGGTGCTCCAGTTGCTGGCCTCGGTACTGCGTGAGCCGTCGTTCGATGCCAGGGAGTTCGAGGAACTGCGGCAGGAAAACCTCGCCGCGCTCGAGCAGCAGCGGTCGGACCCGATCGCCCTTGGCTCGCAGGCCTACAATCGCACCACCAGTCCGTGGCCGAAGGGGCACCCCCGCTACACGCCCACCTTCGATGAATCGGTCGCGGACTACACCGCCGTGAAGCTGACGGACGCGCAGAGCTTCTACGCCCAGTTCCTGGGTGGCAGCAGCGGCGAGCTGGCAGTCGTGGGCGACTTCGACCCCGCCGAGGTGAATGCGCTGCTCGTGGAGTCGCTCGGCAGCTGGAAGAGCCCGACGCCCTATGTGCGCGTACCGCAGCAGCTGTTCGACGTGAAGGGCACCGGCATCACGATCGAGACGCCGGACAAGGCCAACGCCTTCTTCATCTCGGGCAAGGCGCTCAAGCTCCGGGACGACGACCCGGACTACGCCGCGATGGAGCTGGCCAACTACATGGTCGGTGGCGGTTTCCTCAATTCCCGCCTCATGACGCAGATCAGGCAGAAGGAGGGGCTGAGCTACTTCGTGGGTTCGCAGTTCTACGCGAGCCCGCTCGACCAGTACGGGCAGTTCCTGGGTATCGCCATCTATGCCCCGGAAAATGCCGGCAAGCTGCAGCAGGCGTACTCGCAGGTCATCGACAGCGTGATCCGGAACGGCTTCAGCGCAGAAGAGGTGGCCAAGGCCAAGGAGGGCTACCTCCAGTCGCGGCAGCTTTCGCGCTCGCAGGACAACGAACTCGCCCCGGCCCTGACGCAGGAGGCCTTTCTCGGCCGGACGCTCGCCTGGGACGCGGCCCTGGAGGCGAGGGTGCGCACCCTGAGCCCCCAGCAGCTGCAGGAGGCCTTCCGGAAGTACGTCGATCCCTCTGCATTCGTCACGGTCAAGGCGGGAGATTTCGCCAAGGGCAAGCCGACAGCGGCGACACCGTAGGCGGGGCTATCTTTCCGCCAGCCCCCTATGGAGACGCTGGTGACACGAGCACGAGCGGTCGCGCTTTCATTGCTGCTGGCTGTCGCGGGCTGCAGCCGGCAGAAGCTCGAGGTTCCCGAAGCCGAGGTAAGTGTCAACGATCTGCCGGAGCCGGCGGATACCCAGCCGAACTCGTACGTCAGCGCGCCGATCGTGTTTGACTACCGTCCGCTCATCGAGCAGATCGAGCAGCGGGTTCCGCGCGTCATCGGGAGTATCGACAAGGAAAAGCGCCAGCAGGTGATGAAGAGTCCCAAGGTGTGGGTGGCGGCGGAACTCACCCGGTCACCGTTCGAGTTCACCTTCAAGGACAACACCGTCACGATATCAACGTCGTTCGAATACCGGGCCAATGCCTGGGCCAAGCCGCTCCTCGCGACGCACAATGTGTCATGCGGGATGGGGAAGGAGCGCCCGAGGCTCAACCTGGTCGTGAGCTCGACGTACGACGTGACGTCCAACTGGCACCTGAAGACGAAGACGCGCCTCGTCAAGTTCGATCGCCCCACCACCACCGAGCGGGATCAGTGCGAGATCAGCTTCCTGAAGATCGACGTGACCGAGAAGATCATCGCGTCGGTCACGGGGGTGCTGGAAAAGGAACTGGCCAAGCTCGATACGACAATCGGGAAGGTCAGCATCGAAAAGCCGATCAATGGGATCTGGGACAAACTGCAGCGGCCCATCTCCATTGCGAAGGGCAAGCTCTGGTTCCGGATCCGGCCGCAGGAGGTGGCGCTGGGGGCGATCACGGCTACGGATTCCACGCTGACCGCCCGGCTCGACCTGCAGGCCAAGCCCCGCATCCGCGCGGGCGAGCGGCCGCCCAACGACAGCGTGCCACTGCCGCCACTCGGCCGGACGCAAGCCGTCATCGATACAGCCGACGTGTTCATGGAGGGCACGTTGCGCTACGCGGCGGCCAATGAAGCGCTGGCGAAAAGGGTCTCCGGGAAGACCATCGGCAAGGGCTGGAGGCGCATAAGGATCGAGAGCATCGTCGCGGGGCCGGCGGGCATGGGGAAGATCCTGCTGGGCGTCACCATCTCCGGCGCCGCCAACGGCACGGTGTACGTCGTGGGAACGCCAAGCTACGACTCGGTGACGAAGCTGATGACGGTGCCCGACCTCGCCTTCGACGTGAAATCCCAGGGCTACCTGGAATCAGCCGCCGGCTGGCTCCTCAATGGCCCGTTGCTGGACGAAGTCCGGAGCGAGGCCAAGCTCCCCGTCGACCAGTTGCTGGACCAGTTGTTACAGATCGTGAACAAGGAAATCAACCGGCCGCTGTCCGAGGGGATCTACCTCCGGGGTGCCGTGAGCGACGCCCATGTCCTGAGCGTGCGGGCGGTGCAGCGGGGGGTCATTGTCGACGCCATGGGGCTTGGCCGAATCTGGCTGGAGATTGAGAAGAAGGACCTTCTGCCGAAGAAGCGCCTCATAAAGCAGAAGTCCGCGAAGGCCCCGGCCGAGGCCGGCAAGAAGGCCCCGGCCGACTCCGGCAAGAAGAAGTAGCCGCGTCAGCCGGGCAGGGCCGTGGGGCACTCCACGCGAAGAACGGTGCCCTTGCGTGACCACACCAGTTCCACGCACGCTCGGCCGTCGCGCTCCACCGGCCGCTCGATGACGTCGGCCGTCTTGAAGAACTCACCCACGCTCGTCCGCCCGTCGCCGTTCCAATCCATGTCGCGCAGGGAGTAGCGGGTCCGGAGCACCGCGACGGTGAGCCAGCCGTAGTACAGCGCCGCCAGGATGAAGGGCATGCCGAAGATGAGGAGCAGCGCCCGGCGGGCGTCGGTGCTTGCCGGGCGCGTCTTCCCGTCGCTCATGCGCTGGTTCCCGCGGGGCGAAGCCGGTGGGCGAACTTCTGCCGCAGCTTCGCTACTTTCGGCGCGATCACGACCTGGCAGTACCCCGCGTTCGGGTTCCGCTGGTAGTACTGCTGGTGGTATAGCTCCGCCGGGAAGAACCGTGGTGCCGGCTCGACCCCGGTCACGATTGGCGCACCCCAGAGGCCCTCGCCGTCGAACTCCTTGATCAACGCCTCCGCCGTGGCTCGCTGCGCGTCACTGCGGTAATAGATGACCGATCGGTACTGAGTGCCGACATCCGCGCCCTGCCGATTGAGCGTGGTCGGGTCGTGCATCGCGAAGAACACGACGAGCAGGTCCCGATATGAGATGACCGCCGGGTCGAACTCCACCAGCACCACCTCGGCGTGCCCGGTGGTTCCGCTGCACACCTGCTCGTAGCTCGGGTCGGCCATCTTGCCTCCAGCATACCCCGACACCACCCTGGAGACCCCCTCCAGCCGCTCCAGCACGGCCGCGATGCACCAGAAGCAGCCGCCGCCAACCATGGCCGTTTCCGTCGTATGCCCATTCACCTGTTCCGTCATGTCCAGCTCCATTCGACTCGATTCGCCTTCCTCAACAAGCATCACTTCTCGACCTGCGCTATCCGGAGCCGCTCGAGCTGGCGGATCCAGCGTGCCGGTCGCTTGTCACCCTCGAGCACGATGCGCAGCGGCCCGTCCTTCTCACTGAGCGGCTGCCCATCCTGCTCCACGGCAACGATCCCCCTTCGCGCCCCGAGGTCGGGGCTGAGCTCCGCGAGGGAGTACACCACGGCATAGCCGTCTCGCGCTTCGGCCAGCACCACCAGCCGCAGTGCCGGGCCCCGGAAATCACGGCCCTGCGGGGCTCCCGCCAGGGCGAGCACCGCCTCGAGTGCTGGCCCCTTGAAGACGAGCTCAGGGCCGTCGTGGATCTGCCCCCGCAACTCGACCTGTGGCATTCGCTTCAGGGAGTCGAGCGGGATCTGTGTGATCGTGCCCGATTCGCTCACGAGCTGGAGCGATGCCTGCGCCTGGGCGGCGGTGGGCAGGGTCTGGGCGCAAGCGAGAAGGGTGAACGCCGCGGACGCGAAAAATGGAGACTTCATCGCCAGGTGCTACCTCATGAACGATAGGAAGGACGTCAATGGCCGGTGACGGGCTGCCGGGTCAGGGATCGAAGCGGGTTTCGCCCAGTTCGCGGATCTGGCAGGCGTGCCGCGATTCGTGCAGGCCCAGGAAGACAAGCCACTGGTAGAGATCGAACTGGCCCAGCAGCGGATGCGGGTAGGTGAAGCTGCCAAGCGCGATGCCATCGGCCTCAAGCATGGAGCCCCGGAGCGCCGCTCGCGACGCCTCGAGTCCGGCCATCGCCTCCGGCAAGGTGACGTCGGTGCGCGGCTGGACGATCAACGGCGCGGCGGTGCGCCGGTCACGGTTCGACAGGACACCGTGGTCGACCCGGTGGAGCACCGACTCCGTCTCCGTCTCGGGGACGCGACCGCCGGCGGGCAACCGCGACACGGTGACGTGCAGCAGCTTGGACACCGACGTTTCCGTGAGTCTGAGGTGATCGACGATGGATGCCGCCGACCACGCGCCCGGTGGCACGGCCACGTGCCCGGTCGGCAGGTTGGCAACGGCGGTCAGGACCTCCGCGCGTCGCCCAGCAAGGAACCCGTCGATTTCCTTCAGTCGTGGGTGCATCGTGTCTTACGACCGGTGCAGCCTACGAAAGCTCATCGACCTTACCGATGATCTTGCCGACGATGCCGTAACGTTGCGCTTCCTCGGCGGTGAGCCAGAAGTCGCGGTGCGTGTCTTCCTCGATGCGCTCCAACGGCTGGCCCGTCTGCCGGGCAAAGATCCGGTTGAGCCGGTCGCGCATGCGCAGGATCTCCCGCGCCTCGATCTGGATGTCGCTCGCCGTGCCGCCGGCGCCACCGGCGGGCTGGTGCAGCAGGAAGCGCGTGTTGGGGAGGCAGAAGCGGTCCTCGCGCGGCACAGACACGAAGATCAGCGCGCCGGCGCTCGCAACCCAGCCGGTGCCGACAATGCGGACCCGCGGCGCGAGGTAGCGGATCATGTCGTGGATCATGTCGCCCGACTCAACGTGCCCGCCCTGGGAGTTGAGGTAGATGGTGATCGGATCAGGCGAGTCGGCGGAAAGTGCCAGCAACTGCGCGCTGATGCTCGCGGCCAGGCGTTGGTTGATCTCGCCGCTCAGGATGACGGTGCGGGCGCGATAGAGCCGCTCCGCGACCAGTTCGGTGACTGATGTGGTCCGCTCGGCGGTGGGTTCCGCCATGGCATGCCTCCGTGATGGTTTCAGGGCCTCAAATCTAGCCCTGCGCTACGCGTTTTGCCGCCGCCGGTCCGGGCGTGTTACGGCCGGGAAAGCGGGTCGCCCACAGGCTGGACGCGGACACACATGGACGGTAGAGTGCGGGCCGTGAGTCCGCCCCCGACCTCCCTCCGCGAACGCCTGAACATTTCCCGGCTGGCGCTGGCCCATCCGCGCCTGACGGTGGTCGTCTGGGCGCTGGTTGCCCTGGCCGGCGCCGTGGCGTACGGGCGACTGCGGCTCGCCCTCTTTCCCGACGTCACGTTTCCGCTGGTGGTGATCACCGCGGACGTCCCCGGGCTCCCGCCCGCCGAGGCGGAGAACGCGGTCACGCTCCCGATCGAGCACCGGATGCGGGGTCTCCGGGATCTCAAGAGCCTCGAGTCCACCACCTCTCCCGGCAAGGCCCTGATCGCCGCCGAGTTCGAAGTGGGCGTGAGCCTGCGCGAAGCCAGCCGCCGGGTGGACTCGGCGCTCGCCAGCATCGAGTTACCCGGCGGCACGACCCCGAAGACGCGGCCCGTCGATATCAATGAATCGCCGGTGGTCACGTATGTGCTCGTGGGCGAGTACCGTACCCCGGCCCAACTCATGGGTACGGCACTCGGCACCTTCATGCCCGCCATCGAGAAGGTACCGGGCGTGTTACATGTCGTGCCGCTCGGTGTCGACCCGGAAGCCGTGGCGAAGCTCGGCGAGACGGCAGTGGATACGGCGCTGCCGCACACGGTCGCGTGGCTGAACGGCCAGCAGGGCGTTGCCCTCGAGGTGGTGAAGGAGGCGGGGGCCAACACCATCGAGGTGGTCCGGCAGGTGGACTCCGTGGTGCGCCGGCTGCAATGGGACAACCAGGACATTCACGCCGTGCCGGCCGTGACCCAGGCCGACTTCATCCGCGGCAGCACGCGTGCCACCACCGATGCGCTCTGGCTCGCGGTGGCGCTCTCGGTGCTGGTGATCTTCCCGTTCCTCCGAAGCTGGAAAGCCACTGCCATCTCGGCGCTGGCGATTCCCATCTCCCTGCTGGGCACGTTCGTGGTCATGAAGCTGGCCGGCTTCGGCCTGGAGACGCTGACCCTGCTCGCGCTCGCGCTCGTGATCGGCATCATCGTGGACGACGCGATCGTGGATGTCGAGAACATCCAGCGGCACATCGATCGCGGCGACCCGCCGCGGGTGGCAGCGATCGCCGCCACCGACGAGATCGGCCTGACCGTGACGGCGGCGACCCTGACGATCGTCGCCGTGTTCCTGCCGGTGGGGTTGATGGGTGGTGTCACCGGGATCTTCTTCCGCCCGTTCGGACTTACCATCTCCGCGGCTGTGGTGACGTCGCTGCTCGTCGCGCGGACGCTGTCGCCACTGCTCTCGTCGTGGTGGCTCCGGCCGTCCCGTCCCCGGGACCAGCAGCCCGAAGCCTCGACGTGGATCCAGTTCTCCAGGCGCTACCGGAGCCTCCTCGCGTGGTCGCTCGACCATCGGGCGGTGGTGGTGCTGCTGGCGCTGCTGTCCCTCGCGGCCGGCGTGGCCATCGTCCCGCTGATCCCGAAGGGGTTCATTCCGCGCTTCGACCGCAGCGACTTCCTGGTGGTCGTGACGGCGCCCAGGGGCACGTCGCTCGACTCCACCAGCGCACTCGCCTGGCGGGTCGCGGACTTCGTGCGGCGTGATCCGGGCATCGCCGACGTGTTCGCCGTGGCGGGGACGGCGGCAGGCGACCACGACCGGGCGATCCTCCACGTCCGCGTGCGCACGGGGCGCGGCATTTCAAATCGCGAGGTGCGGGAGCGGATCCGGCGGCAGATGCCGGCCGAACGGGGGACGGACCTGAGCGTGCAGGATGTTCCGCTGCTCGCGATCATCGCGCAGAAGCCGCTCCAGCTCGCGCTCGTGGGCGACGACCGGGAGGTGCTGGCGCTTGGGGCTTCCCGGGCCGCCGATCACCTGCGGACGCTGCCCGGGGTGGCCGACGTGCGGGTGACCGGAATACCCGACAGCACCGGGCGCGAGACGCTGGAGCGAAAGGGGGGGAAGCCCGCTGCCCACCTGAACGCCAATCTCGTGGGCGGCTATGCCATCGGCGCCGCGACGCGCGAGATCGAGCAAGTGGCACCTTCGCTGCTGCCGCCCGGGGTCTCACTGGCGCTGGGTGGTGAGTCGGCCCAGGCGGCCGACGTCTTCGGCCAATTCGCCATCTCGCTCGGTCTCGCGACACTCTGCGTGGTGGCCGTGCTCTGGTTCCTCTTCCGCAGCTGGCAGGATCCACTCGTCATCGCTCTCTCGCTGCCGCTCTCGGGAGTCGGTGCCATGCTGGGGCTCTTCGTCTCCCGCACGGACTTCGGCATGGCCTCCCTGCTCGGGTTCATCTTCCTGCTGGGCCTGGTGAACAAGAACGCCATCCTGCTGGTGGATCATGCCAACCAGCTGCGCGGCAGCGGCATGACCATGCGCGAGGCAATCCTGTCGGCCGGACCGATCCGTCTCCGGCCGATCCTCATGACCACCTCCGCTACCATCCTTGGCATGCTGCCGATCGCGCTCGGGTTCGGCGAGGGTGCCGAGCTCCGGGCGCCGATGGCGGTCGCGATCATCGGGGGGCTGGTGACCTCGACGGTGCTGAGCCTGGTGGTGGTGCCGGTGGTCTATGCGATCTTCGACCGGATCCACCCGCGCTTCCAGGAGGCCGTCCCGCGGGCGCGTTAGCGGTGGGTTAAGCGAACGGGACGGGGCTCCTTTATCTTGTGCTCAGCCCGCGCACGCGGGGTCATGCCAATCCGGCGCCACCATCAACCTGCAGGGAGTCCCACCATGTCCGTTCGCTCGATGTCCGTCCGTACCATGCTCGTCGCGGCCTTCGCCCTCACGACCGCCGCGCCCCTGATGGCGCAGAAGGCTGATTCCACGATCTCGATGGACAGCTTGCGCACGCTGCTCCGCAAGGGCAAGCGGGCGATCGTGGACAGCAACATGAGCCTGACGGCCGCTGAAGCCCCCAAGTTCTGGCCGGTGTACGACGCCTACCAGGCCGACCTCGCCAAGATCAACACCCGCACCGGCACGCTCATCAAGGGCTATGCGGATGCCTACAACAAGGGCGGCGTCACCGATGCCGTGGCGACGCAGATGACCAGCGACTTCATCGCCATCGAGCGCGACCGGGTGGCCCTGATGCAGACCTACCTCCCCAAGTTCAGCGCGGTCATTCCGCCCAGGAAGGTGGCGCGCTACTACCAGATCGAGAACAAGCTCCGGGCGGTGCTCAACTTTGCGCTGGCCGACGAGATTCCGCTGGTCCAGTAACCGCTGCCGGGTGCTGTGAGGGCGGCCATGTCGCGCGCGGCATGGTGTGCCGTGGTCATCCTGGGCATGGCGTGAGCGGCGACCGGCCGCTCCGCATCGCGATGGTGATCGACTCGTGGGATGACGCCGCCAACGGCGCCGTCATCTCCACCCGTCGGTTCACCGACCTGCTTCGCGCACACGGGCACGCGGTCACCATTCTCGCCGCCGGCGCGCCCGTGCCGGGCAAGGTGGTGCTGGGGACGTTCTACATCCCGTTCGCCAACGACATCATGCGGAAGATGCGGCTGCCCTTCGCGTGGCCGACGCCCGCCATCGTGGACGCGACCATCGCCGCACAGGACGTGGTCCACATCCAATTCCCCTTCTATCTGGGCATCAAGGCGATCACCGCGGCCAGGCGGCTTGGCAAGCCAGTGGTGTCCACGTTTCATGTGCAGGCCGAACACCTGCTCTACAACATCGGGGTCCGGAACCAGGGCATGGTGGAGCGGGTGTATCGCTTCTTCCTCCGCACCACGTACGACCGCTCCGACCATGTGATCTGCCCCAGCGCCTTCGCCGAGGCGGAGCTGCGGACGCGCGGACTAAAGGCACCCTCGAGCGTGATCTCCAACGGGGTACCGCCCGAATTCCGTCCAGTGCCGCGGGGAGGTGCCCCGGATTTCGGGGACAAGTTCGTCTTGCTCTCTGTGGGGCGCCTGGCCCGCGAGAAGCGCCACGAACTCGTCATCGAAGCGGTGCGTCGGTCACGTCATCGCGGCCGCATCCAGTTGGTGATCCTTGGCGACGGACCGATGCGTGATGAGCTGGAGGCGAAGGGCCGCGACCTGCCCAACCCGCCCGTGTTCAACTTCCTGAAGAAGGAGGAACTGATTCACTGGTATGGCGCGGGCGATCTCTGCGTGCATGCCTCGGAGGTAGAGGTGGAGTGCATGTCGGTGCTCGAGGCGCAGGCCTGCGGGTTGCCGTGCCTCATCGCCAAGTCGCCCCGCAGTGCCACGCCCCAGTTTGCGCTGTCCGCGGACTACCTGTTCGAGTCCGGCAATGTCGGCGACCTGGTGCGCACGCTGGACGCGCTGATCGATGATCCGGCGCGCCTCATTGCCGATCGCGAGGCGTCGCAGCGAGCGGCGGCGGGGTATCGCATCGAGGCGTCGCTGGAGATGCTGCTGGGGGTGTACCGGCAAGTCAGGGCTGCGGCGGCTGTCCTTGTACCGGGGCCAACTGACCCATATCCCACGGAGACACGTGGGCATACCTTGTGAGGTGCCCGTGAAGAGAATCCTCGGTCTTGCCGCCACGTTCGTGCTCGCGGTTGCCCCACTGGCCAGCGCCCAGGTGTCGCGCGCGCCCCGTGCCGCCGCTCCCCCCATTCCCGACGTGCCGTTTACGAGCTACACGCTCGAGAACGGGCTCACGCTCCTGGTGCACGAGGATCACAAGGCACCGATCGTCGCGGTGAACGTCTGGTACCATGTGGGCTCGAAGAATGAAAAGCCGGGGCACACCGGCTTCGCGCACCTCTTCGAGCACCTGATGTTCAACGGCAGCGAGAACTTCAAGGACGACTATTTCTCGGCGGTCGAGCCGGTCGGCGCCACCGACCTCAACGGCACCACCAACGAGGACCGCACCAACTACTTCCAGAACGTTCCCGTCTCCGCGCTCGACCGGATCCTGTGGCTCGAGTCGGACCGGATGGGGCACCTGCTCGGCGCCCTCGACCAGCCGGTGCTGGACGAGCAGCGCGGGGTGGTGCAGAACGAGAAGCGGCAGGGTGAGAGCCAGCCCTACGGCAAGTCGTGGATCACGATCACCGAGAATACCTACCCGCAGGGTCATCCCTATTCCTGGTCGGTCATCGGGTCGATGGAAGACCTGAACGCCGCGTCCCTGCAGGATGTGAAGGACTGGTTCCTGGCATACTACGGCGCGGCGAACGCGACGCTCGTCGTGGCCGGCGACGTGGATCCGGAAGTGGTGCGACAGCGGGTCGAGTACTACTTCGGTGACATTCCCTCCGGCCCGCCGGTCGCGCGACACACCGAGTGGATCGCGAAGAACACCGGGACGCACCGGCAGGTCATGCAGGATCGCGTGCCCCAGGCGCGCATCTACAAGATCTGGAATGTGCCGCCCTATGGCAGCGCCGATGAAACCTGGCTCGAGTTGGTCGCCATGATCCTGGGGCAAGGCAAGTCCTCGCGTCTCTACCAGAGCCTGGTGTACGACCGCAAGATCGCGACGGATGTCGTCGCGTTCGTCGACTCCCGTGAGCTCAGTTCACAGGTGTACCTCTGGGCCACGGTACAGCCGGGTGGAAATGCGGCACGGGTCGAGAAGGCGATGGACAGCGTGATCACCGGGTTCCTCCGGACGGGGCCGACACCAGCGGAACTGGAGCGGGCCAAGACCACCTATCGCGCAGACTTCGTGCGCGGCCTCGAGCGCATCGGCGGGTTCGGCGGCAAGTCCGATGTGCTGGCCAGGAACCAGGTCTACCTCGGCGATCCCACCGCCTACAAGGCGATCCTGCAGCGGGTCATCTCGGTGACGGCGGCCGACCTGCGGGGGGCAGCCAGCCGGTGGCTCGCCGATGGCCAGTACGTCCTGGTGGTGGAGCCCTTTCCCGACCACGCCACCGTGGCCAGCGATGTGGACCGCTCGAAGCTGCCTGCACCCGGTCCCGCGCCGAGCGCGCCGCTCGCGACGCCGGAGCGGGTGACGATGGCGAACGGCCTCAAGGTGCAGCTGGTGCGCCGCACGGCTGTGCCGGTGGTGAACCTGTCGCTGCTGATGGACGCGGGATACGCCGCGGATCACGGGGGCGCGCCCGGTACCGCGTCGATGGTGATGGACATGATCGACGAGGGAACCAGCACGCGATCATCATCGATGATCGCCGAGCAGCTGGAGGCACGTGGCGCCCAGCTCTACACCTACTGCAGTCTCGATGTGTCGTACGTGGTCCTGAATGCCCTCAAGGATCAGCTGGGCCCGGCGCTCGACATCTTCGCCGACGTGGTGCTGAATCCATCGTTCCCCCAGGCCGACCTCGACCGGGTGCGCAAGATCACCCTCGCCGAGATCGCCCAGGAAAAGGTGCGGCCGGTGTCGATGGGGTTGCGCGTGCTTCCGCAGCAGCTGTACGGCCCGGATCACGCCTACAGCCAGCCGCTCACCGGCTCGGGCACCGAGCAATCGATCAGTGCGATGACGCGCACCGACCTGCAGCGCTTCCACCAGACCTGGTTCCGGCCGAATCACGCGACGCTCGTTGTGGTGGGTGACATCACGCTGGTGGAGTTGATGCCGCTCCTCGAGCGCGCGTTCGGACGCTGGACGCCGGGCGAGATACCGCGGAAGAATCTCCAGGCTGTCGGTGCGCCCGCGGGCCGCGAGGTGTTCATCATGGACCGACCGGGCGCTGAGCAGTCGGTGATCTTCGCCGGGCAGCTCCTGCCGCCCACCAACAATTCCGATGAATACGCCTTCCAGGTGTTCAACGATGCGTTCGGCGGGGCGTTCGGCGCCCGAATGAACATGAACCTGCGCGAGGGCAAGCACTGGTCGTACGGGGCGTATTCCTTCTCGCTCGATGCCAAGGGGCAGCGCCCCTGGATGGTGTACGCGCCGGTGCAGACTGACAAGACGAAGGAGTCGCTGCAGGAGGTGGTGCAGGAGCTGAACGATGCCATAGGCCCGCGGCCGATGACCGATGCCGAGCTCGACGCCGCGAGGGACCGGCTGACGCGGAGCCTGGCGGGGCGCTGGGAGACGGGGAGCGCGGTTGCGAGCGCGCTGCAGGACATCGACACGTACGGGCTGCCGCCCGACTACTACAGCACCTACGCCGACCGGATTCGTGCGGTGGGTTCGGACGACGTGGTGCGCGTGTCCCAGGCGGAAATTCATCCCGACCGGACGGTCATTTTGGTGGTCGGCGACCGGGCGAAGATCGAGGCGGGCATTCGTGAGCTCAACCTCGGGCCCGTGCAGTTGCTCGATGCGGATGGGAAACCGGAGGGCGCGGCCGCCTCACCCTGAGGCCTGGGCTCCTGTCGACGGGCGGGGTGACACATTACCTTAGCTCGTCGTCGGGGCGGTAGCTCAGTTGGGAGAGCACCTGCTTTGCAAGCAGGGGGTCACCGGTTCGATCCCGGTCCGCTCCACTCGCGCCGTTTAGCGGAGCCGCGTGTCTGGAGGAGATACTCGTTCATAAACGCGTCGCGATTCTCACCCGATTCGTGGAAGCTGATCTTTAGAATCCCGGCCAAGCCCGCGCGAGGCTAGAAAGACGTCAGCCTTCTTGGGACTTGTGTGTTGCCACAAGACTCAGATAGAGGACCTAGGCGAATCTGGACTGCCGAGTGCAAAGCGAATCAAGCTCAGGACTCCTTGGCGGCCTAACGAAACGCGCATCAGCGGCAAGGGGGCTGCCACCACCAGCGCGCCCTCGACAGCTGCATGCGCTGGTTAGGCGCTGCTCGCTCCGCCGAATCGCGAGGGATTGAGTATCACTACGACGCCTGCATACACCCCGCCAAGTGCCACGAGCAACGTGAAGACCTCTGCGAGCACTCCTAGCGCAGCGCGGGGAACCCCGACCAGCCCGAGCACCGAGATGTTGAGGCCCAGAGAGAGAATCAGCACACCCGTCGTCAAGAGGAGGCCGCCAGCGCCCCGCCACCCGGGCCGGTAACTCACGCATAGGAGGGCTGCGGTCGCCAGGGTGAACAGGCCTGAGAGGGGAAGCGCACGGCCGATCAGCGCGCGTGGGGGCTCATTCGATTTAAGCAGCGCCGCGATCGTTGTCACGGGTTGGAACGCAGCCAGCGAAGTGAGCCCGAGCGCGACGAACATGACCAGGTAGAAGCAATTGTACCACAGCCAGCTGCCAACGGAGGATACGGGAGCGACAAGGGTGTAACTCCATGCAAGACAGACCCCGCAGATCGCACCTGCCGCGAGCATCGCCGGGAGGGCGAACCAGATCGGGCTGATGAGCAACTGGTGGATGACAGTGAAGACGAGGGCGGACACGGCGCCTGCGAGAGCCCCGGAGCCGACGAATCCCGCACGACGAGGAGCTTGGACAACGGGTGCCATCATTCGAGTAGTCCTGCAGATGCCTTCCTAGGCGAGCGGCGCCTAACTGGTACATATGCTGCGCGCCGGGCGAAGTGTCATGTTATCGCCTTGTAACCGACCGATTGCAAGTATGGAGTGAAGGTCCGGGCCGAACTGTACCATTTGCCAGCCACAAGCGCTCGGCTGCCTGCCGAAGCCCTCTGTGTTGTGAGTTCGCCTGCGGCGACCCCGTTTACACCACCGGGGGTCATACCAGTTGGCCTCCGCCGACCCCCTGACCGCACCGCAGGGGGGCCCCGCGTGTTGCGAGTCTTCTGGCTCCTTTCTTGAGGGAAGCAGACGCTCAAATGACAGCGAAGCGGGGGTCGCGCGTGTTGTGTGTTGTGTTGTGAGTTTCTCACGATAAAGGGCCCCGAAGGGCCCCTTGAACCACAACGCCGATGCCCAGAACAGCGCCTAGGTTCAACAACTTGTAGAATCTGTGTGCCTTCAGGTTGCGATTTGCAAGCAGGGGGTCACCGGTTCGATCCCGGTCCGCTCCACTCGATAACTCAAAGCTTCATCGTCACTTCGACGGTGGGGCTTTTTTGTCGCCGCACAGGGTGTTGCGAGTAGTGTCGTTTCCCATCTAGGCGACGTATCGGCGAACTCTATACGCCGATCAGTCAGCAGCGCCCGCGATGAGCGGCAATCCATGCAAATACATGTACATCGCTCCGAGATCTGCGTCGCTGGCAAACGCCGATATCTCCTTCCAGGGCATTCTTTCCGCGAGTGTGTGATTGTAGGGGTCTACTCCGGTTCGAATGGTACGGATAAAGTCCTCGACCTCCCACTTCACCAGAATCGCCCTGAGGTTGGGTCCCGCGGGGGCATCGGGGTCACCGCCCTCGCCGCCCGTGAGCTGCTCCCCGTGGCACCGCCTGCATGCTGCGATCGAGACGAGGTACTTGCCCCGTTTGACCGAAACTTCCTCCGGTGGCGCGAGCACGGGTTGAGTGATGTGTGGCTGCACGCTGGTAGGGGCAAGACCTGACCCGATCAGGATCGCCGCGAGGACGTTCAGCGAGGTGGGCGGTGTATTGGGCTCTGCCGCTGGCTGCGAACGCAAGTACGCGACAATGGCCTCCACGTCATTGTCGCCCAGTTGATGAAAGACCGGGGAGGGCATGACGACCAACGAACGCCCACTCTTGTGCACACCTTCCCGGATGGCACGGATCACCTCACCATCCGACCAGTTCGCGAGCTCGCCTGCCGGCGTGAGGTTTGGCGCCCAGAGAGTCCCAAAGGGTGGTCCGTCGGCCAGGAAGTTGCGCCCAACCAACGGGGTATTTTTTCCGTCAGCTGAATGGCAACCCGCGCAAAGCGCGCCAAAGCGAGCTCCTCGCGCAATCTGGTCCGGAGTGCCGGCTATCCGAATGTCGGCTGCTGCCTGTCGATTGGAGGGAAAGTTGATTCTGTAGTAGCCAGCGAGCGTAACCCCGAGTGCAACGGTGCAGGCCAGGGCAACTACGCTGGAGACAACAAGGCCAACCCACTTGATCGCCGGGCGCTGGGCACGTTTCGCGCGCAGGGCGAGCCACGTTCCTGAAGCCGCGAGTATCAGGAGGGTTGTAACCCCGAAGTAGTCGAACAATGTGACCTCCGCTCGGACTCAGTATACCCCCGGCACTAGCCGTCTCGTCCCGCCCATGTTGCAGATACACCGGCCGGAACACCTCCGCTAGCACCTTCTCTTCCGGCCGCCCCCCAGGTCGCTCCCGATTGCCATCAGCCCCGCCGCGATCCACGTGGCGACTGTCGGGTCCCAGATCGCCGTCCTGATCGCCAGGAGGTTGAGCCCCGTGTACATCGAATGACGCAGCGGTACGTGAATTGACTGGGCAGGACCACAGTACGGAGCAAGAACCTCTCGTGAAGACTGAGGCACGGCCTCGCAGTGAGCGCTGCGGGTTCGGAAAGCAAGATACTTGGCGGCGTTCTATCTCCCGAAAGGGGAATTATCGTATTGGGGTAACGCCCCTTTTGTCCCCTTTGCCACGCGCGAACGCTCGGCGGCCATTCTCATGCCGCCCTGTCGTATGTTGTGAGTTGTGTTGTGAGTTTCTCACGACAAAGTGGCCCGGAGGGCCCCTTGAACCACAACGCCGATGCCCAGAACAGCGCGTAGGTTCAACAGCTTGTAGAATCTGTGTGCCTTCAGGTTGCGATTTGCAAGCAGGGGGTCACCGGTTCGATCCCGGTCCGCTCCACTGGACAGTAACAGGCCCCTCGGCGGATACCGCCGGGGGGCCTGTTCGTCCGCCTGCCACCTCGCTAAGACACCAATTGCGGCGCGCCTCAAAACCCCGAGTGTCCCGAGGACGTCGGCTCGTTTGGCGGGATGTTCAACTCCGGATTCCTCCGGACCAGGGAAGGAGCATCGGGACCCGCTTGATGTACTGGCGGTAGTCTTCCCCGTGAAAGGTCACGAGGTCCCGTTCCTCCAGCTGCAGTGCGAGGAAGATGTAAATTGTCGTGACCGCACTAAAGAACAGATGCCCGACGCTCATGCGAGGCGCCGCCCAGAATGCGATGATAAAACCAAGCATGATCGGGTGGCGCACGACCTTGTACAGCCCCAGCGACTTGAACGTCAGGTGCGAGTACTTCATGCTGCGGAGATTCAGGTAGACCTGCCGGAGACCAAACAGGTCGAAATGGTTGATCATGAAGGTCGAGAGGAGGACGATCAGCCAGCCCAGGGCAAACAGCGCCCACAGCGCGTAGGTCCCTGCGGCGCCCTGGACCTCCCAGATGGCGCGAGGAAGCGGCTGCCACTTCCAGAAGAGTAGCGCAAGCAAGAGGCTGGCCAGCAGCACGTAGGTGCTGCGTTCGAGCGCTTCGGGTACGATCTGCTTCCACCAGCGCTTGAACCCGGGACGGGCCATGACGCTGTGCTGCACGGCGAAGAGCCCGAGGAGTAGGGTGTTGATTAGGAGCGATGGCGCGAGAGCGCCTTCCGTGCCGGAGTCTATCGACTTCGGGACCGCCAGGTTACCCACGAATCCAATGGCATAGAGGAATACGACGAGGAACAACGCGTAAGCCACAATGCCGTAGAGGAATGCAAGAAGCCTGGACATCGAACACCTCCCCTATGTGGTTGGGAATTGCGGGCCGTGAGTAGCCTACACTTCAGCGAGAGGAGCGCCAGCCCTCACTCGCGCCTCGCACCCCAGGCCGCCACCGCTCCCCGACCGGATATTGCTGTTGTGGGTTCGAGCGTGCGTTCCCGACAACAAAGGGCCCAAAAGGGCCCCTGAAACCGGTTCGATCCCGGTCCGCTCCACTCGGCAACTCGACGTTCCTGCGGGGGTGAAACGCACTGAGGCGGCCCAATCGGGCCGCCCCTTGGTGCGTCTGGGACACGAGTGGCGGTTACTTCGTGAAATCCGCCGTCCAGTGCGCCGAGTCGCCCGTGCCATCGCCGTTGAAGTCGTAGCCGTAGATCAGCGAGTTGCCGGTATTTCCCTCGAGGTGCAGCGCGCTTCCGGAAAGCGTGAACGCCCAGGGGAAGAACGGCCCGCTGCCGCCGGGCGTAATGATCAACTCGTCGATGCCGTTCACCTCGTAGGTCCCGCTCGAAACCAGGGGCGCGCCCCCACCGGGAAAGGCGACGGTAAAGGTGTATGTCTTGTCCGCGCGGAGCACGAGCACCGTTGTCCCTCCACTCGCTACGATATCCACCGTGCCGAGGCCGGTACTGCTCGCGTATTCACTCTTCGTGGCGGTCCAGGTGCCAGCGAGCTCGTCCGTCGTCGGCGCCTCGTCACCGCCGCCACAGGCCACCATGGCAGCGGCGGCAAGCGACAGCGTGGCCATTGAGTGCAGGGTGCGCATGGGGGCCCTCCATGGACTGTGATCCAGGGCCCAACGTAACGCGCGCGTGCTGAATCGACTGTGAACCGACGGTGAGACTTTCCTTCGGTGGTGCGCTGCTTCATTCCGCCGGGTTGAGTTCGCGGGCCAGCAACGGCAGGATCGCCTTCTCGATCTGCGTCGGTGTCGCCGCGGGCGCAAACCGGTCCAGTGCCTCGCCGTCCCGGCCCACCAGGAACTTGGTGAAGTTCCACTTCACCGCCTCGGAGCCCATGATCCCGCGCCGCGCGCTCTTGAGATGCTGGTACAGCGGGTGGGCCTTCGGCCCGTTCACGTCGATCTTTGCGAACATGGGGAAGGTGACGTCGTAGTTGTCGCTACAGAAGGCAGCGATGGCTGCCTCGTTGCCCGGTTCCTGGTGACCGAACTGGTCGCACGGGAAGCCCAGCACTGCGAATCCGCTGCCTTTGTACTTCCGGTAGAGGCGCTCGAGACCGGCGTACTGCGGTGTGAATCCGCACTCGCTCGCGACGTTGACGATGAGGAGCACCTGTCCGCGCCACTCAGCAAGCGACCTCTCGGTTCCCGAGAGGTCGCGGGCGGTGAAATCGAAGACGTTCATGCCCGAGTCTAGACTCCGTGAGGGCCCGCGTCTAGGCCCGGGGAGGCACTATGGCACGCCTGACATCCACCGACTGAGCCTATTCTCAGCGCTCATGGCGCAAACCGTGCAACCACGCGGCGATTCTCGGTCATCACCATGTCGCAGGTGGTGCCCGAGGGAGCCGTACAGTCTGTCCATCCGAGGAAAGGTGGCGCTTCACCTATATGCGCCGTGAGTGTGACCGTGCTCCCGATGCGGCTCACCTGGAAGGCGCCCCAAGGGACAAAAAGTCAAGGCTCGGACAGAATGACCCGAAATTATGCGCTTCGGTGGCCGGAATGGCCAGCATCTGGGGGCGTTGCCCGGCACAAGCCTCGCCCTGCTTGACGTGCCGCAAGTTGAGGTCTGGCGCCAGCAGGGCAAGGCGGCAAGAATTCACGCGCTTCACCTGCTCCCCTGGCCGGTCGTGCCGGCTCCCCGCAGGGTATCCCAAGCTGATCGGCTGCTGGCTCATGACGTTGCGCATACCCGGTGCAGTACTCCTCGCGTTGCTCTTCATGCGCCCCGGGGCCGCGTACACGCAGCAGCCAACTCCCCCGGTGAGCGATTCTCTCGGCCGGGCCATGAGCCAGATCACGGCGCGACTCGATTCGCTCGAGGCGGGCAACTGCCCGACCGGGCCCGCGGTGATTCTTCCCCGGACGCGCGCCGGCGACCCGCGCACCGACTCGCTCGCCGCCGGCATGGCCCAGATCAACCAGCGCCTCGAGCGAATCGTGGCGTCGCGCTGTGGCGCGGTCGCGGCAGCACCAGCGGACAGCGCGGGCGACGATCTCGCCGCGCTGCGTGCGGCAGCGGCCGAAGCATCAGGCACGCCACCCGCCGCCGCCGGCGATACGTCCGCCGCGAAGCCGACCGAGTTCGTGGGTCGGCAGCGCAACGCGTCTGCTATGAATCCCGAGATCAGCGCGACGGGGGACATCCAGTTCGAGTTTCCAGAAGGCGAGTCACCGCAGGTCGTCCCTCGCGAGTTCGAGCTCGCCTTTCAGGCCAACCTCGACCCCTACTCGGCCACCAAGATCTTCGTGTCGTTCGAGGATGGTGACGTGAGCATCGAGGAGGGGTACATCTACTGGACCGGGCTTCCGGCACACTTGCGCGTCGATGTCGGCGTGTTCCGGGAGGAGGTCGGCGACCTCAATCGCTGGCACCTGCACGCGTTGCCCGAGTCGGAGTATCCACTCGTCTATCGGAGCTATTTCAGCCCGGATGGCCTCGATGGCGTTGGTCTCTCACTCTACACGGTCCTGCCTTTCTCGATTGCCCACGGCACGCACGAAGCCTGGCTCCAGGGAACGTCGGTATCGAGCGACCCGCTTTACGGAGGCGAGCGCCGCCCGACTCTGCTGGGCCGGTTCAAGAACTTCTGGCAGCTGAGCCGCAGTACCTACATGCAGCTGGGCTTCACTGGGCTTGGCGGCGCGGCGACGGGCGATACCCTGGCGAGCCGGGTCCTCGGTATCGACTTCCGCCTCACGTGGCGTCCGCCGAATGCCGGCACTCGCCAGGACCTCACCCTGCGCGCCGAGGGCTATCAGTTCCACGCCAACGAACTCGGCGTGAGCACGGACCGGTACGGCATGTATGCCGACATCAACTACAAGGCGAGCCGTCGCTGGGTGCTGGGTCTGCGCTATGACTACGTCCAGGCGCCGCGGGGCCCCTACTCGTCCGTCTGGGGTTTGACCCCGACGATCACCTGGTGGCAGAGCGAGTTCGTCTTCCTGCGGCTCGAGGATGACTACCGGTACGACAGCGTCCTGGGCCACCAGAACCTGGCGCTGCTGCAGGTCGTATGGGCCCTCGGGCCCCACAAACACGAGACCTACTAAGGATGGCTAGATGCTGATTGCAGCCCTCATGCTCCTGGTGGCCACTGGCGGGGAGCCGCCCGTCGCGGCGGCGCCGCTCAAGATCGTCACCAGCCTTACCACCTATGGCGCCATCGCCAGGGAAGTCGTGGGCGACAAGGGCACCGTCACCTCGATCGCGCAGGGCGATGAGGACCCGCACTTCGTCCAGCCGAAGCCCAGCTTCGTGGCTGCGCTGAGGGATGCCGACCTCTTCGTCACCACCGGACTCGATCTCGAGCTGTGGGTGCCACCGCTGCTCGACCGGGCCGGCAACCGGAAGATCTCGGAGGGCGGGCCGGGTTACGTCACCGCCTACACCGGTATCACCCTGCTCGAGGTGCCCACGTCGCTGGATCGCGCCGGGGGCGACATTCACGCCGACGGCAATCCGCACATCCACACCGATCCCATCAACGGGATCATCATAGCGCGCAACATCCTCACCGGCCTGACGCGCGTGTCGCCGGAGAATGCGCCGTACTTCACCGCCCGCGAACTCGATTTCGAGAAGCGGGTGCTCCAGGCGACCGTCGGCGCCGATCTCGTCACCGTCCTGACCCAGCCCACGGTGTACGACCTGCTCCACAGCAACAAGTTCCTCGACTTCATTTCCGCGACCAAGTACCAGGGCAAGCCGCTGGCGGACCGCCTCGGCGGCTGGCTCAAGCAGGGCGAGGTGTTCCGCGGGAAGGAAATGGCCTGCTACCACAAGGAATGGGCCTACTTCAGCCAGCGGTTCAAGGTGGTGTGTGCCGACTACATCGAGGCCAAGCCCGGCATCCCGCCGACGCCCGGTCACGTGCAGGAGGTCATCGCGCTGATGAAGGAGCGGAAGATCACGGTCCTCTTCGCCTCGAACTACTTCAGCAAGAGCCAGATCGAGCAGGTGGCCCAGCGCACCGGGGCCACGGCGGTGATCGTGCCGGAGAACACGGATGGGGCACCGGGCATCGTGACCTACTTCGACCTGGTCAATTCGTGGGTAGGCGGTCTCGCGACCGCATTCGCCGCGGGAGCACACTGATGGACCTGAGCCTCTTCCTCCCGCCGCTGGCGGCTTGCCTCATCATCGTGGCGATCCACTCCTACCTCGGGCTCCACGTCCTGGCGCGTGAGGTCATCTTCGTGGACCTCTCGCTCGCCCAGATGGCGGCACTCGGGTCGGCGGTCGCGGTGCTCGTCGGCACGGCGCCGGACTCACCGCGCGGATTCCTGTATTCGCTCGGCTTTACCACGATCGGTGCGGCGCTCTTCGCGGCGACGCGCACCAGCGGCAAGGGTCGGGTACCCCACGAGGCCATCATCGGGATCGTGTTCGTCGTGGCATCGGCGGCGGCGATCCTGGTCGCGGATCACACGGCGCGGGGCGGGGAAGCGATCAAGGACATCCTGGTGGGCAGCCTGCTGTGGGTTACCTGGCCGGCGATCATTCGGCTCGCCGCGGTCTACGTGGTGATCGGCGTCTTCCACTGGTTCCTTCGTCGCCGGTTCCTCACGATCTCCTTCAAGCCCGAGGTGGCGGTAGCCGAGGGCTGGAACCTCAGGCTGTGGGACTTCTGGTTCTATCTCTCGTTCGGCGTGGTGATCACCTTCTCCGTGCCGATCGTCGGCGTGCTCCTCGTGTTCTCCTTCCTCGTGGTACCTGCGGCCATCGCGTTCCAGTTCACCGAGCGGCTCGGCGCCCTCGCCGTCCTCGCGTGGCTTGCCGGTGCGGTCGCGTCGGCGGGCGGCCTCTGGCTCTCCTTCCGTTTCGACTTGCCAACGGGGCCGGTGATCGTGTGCGTGTTCGGGCTGCTGTTGCTTGTCGTGTCGCTTGCCCGCCGGATAGCAGTCCGGAGTTGAACGCGGGCCCGCGTCGATCTTCGCCGCGGGCCGCCTCGCCGTCACCCTACCTCGCCGCCGCGCCAGCGCTCTCCACCGGCCAGTCGGCGTTCTCCGCCCACTGCGTGAATGACGGCACGTACACGCGCACGTCCGGGTATCCCAGCAGGAACTTGAGCGTGAAGTACGCGTGGCTCGCTTCCGTACCGGTGTTGCAGTACAGGATCACGTACTTGTCGGGCGTGACGCCTTGCGCGACGTACGTCGCCCGCAGCACCTCGACCGGCTTCCATACCGTCGTCGATCCCGTCGTCACCAGGTCGTCGTGCCAGAAGTGGTTCACGGCGCCGGGAATGTGCCCGCGGCGCATCTGCGCTCCAGCCGTGCCGGCGAACTGATCCGCGGGGCGGACATCGACGAGCACTACCCCCTGCTGCCCCAGCATGTGCTGTACATGCTCACCCTCGATGACTTCGAGCAGGTAGGGATCGCTGCTGTACTTCACGGTAGCAATCTCGGGATAGAGCCGGGTGAGGGTCTTTCCCTCGGCAGCCCACTTGGCGTACCCACCGTCCAGCACGTAGACCTCGGGCTGGTGGAACCCGGCAAGCAGCCAGGCGAGGAAAGTCGCATTGAAGTTCTGCGTGTCCCCACTGGCGTAGATGACCACCGGCCGGTCTCGGCGGATGCCGATGCGCGACCACAGTTCCGCATACGCGGACTGCGGCAGCACGCCGGCTGGCACGCCATTGCCGCTCACGCGCAGATTCTCGTAGTGCAGGTAGACGGCGCCCGGCAGGTGATCGGCCAGGTAGGCGTTGAGGTCGCTGCGGAGGTCCACGACGGTGACCGTGTTGGCCGCAAGCCGCGCCGCCAGTTCATCCGTCGAGATCAGCGCGCCGCGGGTAGGCGCCACGCCACCTTCCACCGCGAGATCCTGGCGGCGCCCCCAGTCCTGGTACGAACCGTCATACAGTCGAGCGTTGTATCCGAGCAGGCGCGCCGCGAACACCACGGCAGTCGCCTGCTGGCCGATGTGGCAGTAGGCCACGATCTCGTCACCCTGGGACACGCCGGCCTCCCGGAAGATGCGCCGCAGTGCGGAGTCCGGAAGGAACCGGCCCGCGTCATCCGTGACGCTGGTGAATGGAATGCTCCTGGCGCCCGGGAGGTGGCCCGGCCGTTCGCCGGCCCCCGCGTCGAGCCCCTGATAGAATTGCGGGTCGCGCGCATCGATCATGCGAAAGCGCGGCTGCCCAAGCCGGGCCTGCACCCACTCCGCGTTCACGACCAGGGTCTGATCGGGCGTCGTGACGAGTCGCGTTGCACGTGGCGGTGCGGGCACCTCGGTGGTGACCGGATGACCGGCGGCCTTCCATGCCGGCAGCCCGCCGTCGAGTATGACAGCGCGATCGCCGAGTCCGGCGTACTCGAGTGTCAACCAGGCCCGCGTGGTGGGGCTCACCCAGTCGGAACCGAAGTAGACGACGACGCGCGACCCGGCTGTGATCCCCAGGCTCGCCAGCGCCGAATCCAGCTGGGTGACCGGCAACATCTCCAGGTACAGCCCGCTCGATGGACGGTCGGAGATGCTGCGTAACTGGAGGAACCTGGCGCCCGTGATGTGCTCGCGGTCGTACTCCGCCCGCTCGCCCACCTGCAGCAACACCAGGCCGGGGTCGGTGAGGTGCTGCTGGAGCCACGCCGGCGAGACGAGCATGCGGTCGCGCGGGGTCGCGTCCAGCGGACTTGGAAGGAAAAGGGCCGCAGCGAGGAGCAGCGCGGGATAGCGGGACAGCATGATGGGCCTCCGGGGTCATTGGGTACGTGACACAGTACGAGGGCCGCGGAGGCAATTGGTGATGGAGTTGTGCGAAGCTGGTGCGGGGTATGGAGCGGTGGGGAGGGGGTCAGCGCTCGAAGCGATAGCCGACCTTCCACACCGTGAGGAAGTGTCGTGGATCAGCCGGATTCACCTCGAGCTTCCGGCGCAACTCGGCCATGTGGGAGTCCACGGTGCGGGTCTGCACGTCACCAGCGGTGCCCCACACCTCCCGCAGGAGCTCGACGCGGCTCGCGACGGCCCCCTGTCGCCGCACCAGTGCCAGCATCAAGTCATACGCCTTGGGCGTGAGCGCCACCGGCCGTTCCTCCACCGACACGATGCGGGCCGCGGTCTCTACGCTGACGCGGCCGAAGGCGAGTCGCGACTCCGCAGTGCCCGCGCCGCCCTGGCTGCGACGCAGCAGGGCGCGAACACGCTCGAGCAGCTCGAGCAGCCCGACCGGCTTGGTGACATACTGGTCGGCATCGAGCCGGAAGCCTCGGACCTTGTCGGCCTCCTCGCCCCGCGCGCTCACGATGATGACCGGCACCCGGTCGCCGCTCGCCCGTATAGCGTTCAGCACCTCGAAGCCGGTCATGCCGGGAAGCATGAGGTCGAGGAGGACGAGGTCGGGACGCCAGCGCTGGGCCTGTTCCAGTCCGGCCCGGCCGTCGGCCGCCACCCGCACTTCGTAGCCCTCCCGCTCCAGGTTGTAGCGCAGGCCGTCAGCGAGGTCGGCGTTGTCCTCCACCAGCAGGATGTGCGCGCCGCTCACGACGGATTCCCGGTGCCGGCGACGGGAATCGTCACGCTGAACTCCGCGCCGCCGCCCGGTGCCGGTGCGACCGTCGCAGCGCCGCCAAAGCTCACGGCGATCTCGCGCACGAGGGCCAGGCCGATCCCGCTGCCTCCCACCGCGCGAGTGGCCTCGTCGGTGCCACGGTAATACGGCTCCCAGATCCGCTCGCGGTCGCGTTCGGGCACGCCCGGTCCCTGGTCGGTCACCGTGAGGCGCGCGCTCCCGTTCGCGCGACTCACCGCCAGCCGCACCCGCTGGCCCGGCGGGCCGAACTTCACCGCGTTGTCGAGCAGGTTGAGGACGAGCTGGCGCAGCGTGGCCTGGTCGGCGAGCACCTCGACGCCCTCGGCGACATCGGTGTCGAGCGTCGCGCGCCGCGACGCCGCCAGTGGTGCGAACGCGGTGACGGCATCCCTCACTTCCGCGCCTAGGTCGAGGGGAACCAGTGGCATCGACGGGCGCATGCCGCGATCCAGACGGCTCGCCGCAAGCACGTTCTCCACCAGGTGCTCGAGCCGCGTCGTTTCCCGCGTGAGGTGGCTCACGAGCCATTCCTGCTCTTCCGGTGTGTCGTACCGCTTGAGACGGAGCGTATCGAGAAAGAGCCTGAGTTGGGCCAGCGGCGTGCGCAATTCGTGGGATACACCCGCCACGAAGTCACTGCGCAGCCGCGCGAGTTCCCCCTGCCGGCGCAGTTGTACGGTCGCGAGTGCGGCCGCCACCACGCCGAGCAGCCCGATGAGCAGCAGGAGCGGAAGGGGTGCGCGCGGAAGACCGCCGGCCAGCAGAGTCGCCGCCGTCGCCGGGATCAGGGTCAGCCGGGCGATGAGTCCCGCCCCGTGCCTCGGCAGCGTGTCACTCGCGATGAAGGGCCACTCCCGTTCATCCTCCGGCCACGCCGCGGAGCGGTAAAGCACCGCACCCGCAGGATTGCGCACTTCGAGCGCAAAGAGTCCTGTATTGGCGCGGCCCCCCGTCACCGCCGCCGGCAGGAGCGGCGCCTTCTGGAGTACCCGCGCGAACGTCGTCGCCACTTCTGCCGAATCGAGAGTGAAGCCGTAGACCAGGGTGTCGCCCCAGTCCGTGGGCATCGGTCCATACCCCGCGAGCAGGTGCGTGCCGGGAATCTCGACGATCGCGCCCTCACGGGCCGCGCCGGCACCCGCCCGGGCGGCGTTGGTGACGGAGGCGACGAGGGGTGCAGCCACGCCAGGGGGCAACGAGTCACCGGCGAGGTCGAGCGAGTCGCTGCCCAGCCGGAAGCGGAAATAGGTGGTGGGCACGGGGCCGGGCCCGCAGTGGCAGTCCTTCAGGGTGGTCTCGCGATAGCCCGGGAGCTTGCCCGCTCCCGGAACGTCCCGGCCGTGGTGCGGTTCCCGATGCCCGATTGGTCCCACCGTGGCCCAGAGTGCCGTACCGAACTCCTCGATGACGTGCTGGCGATAGCTCCAGCCGGCGAAGGCGGCGTAGTCGCCCAGCAACTGGCGGGTGTTGGCGCGCGACTTCCACGCCGCCACGACGGCGACGCCGGCGGCGACGCCGATCAGGCCGAGGCTCGCGACGAGCAGGAGCAGGGGCGCATTCGACGAGTGTCGTGGCGCGGACCTGGGCGTGTCAGCGGGGGCTCTGGTAGTCACGCCCTTAGTCTCGACCTGGCGTGTCATGCCCGCAAGCGGGAGTTGTGCCGGATCTGTGCGGAAACTGTCAGGACAATGGCGTCAGATGCCGCCCAGCCAGGGGTAGCCCTGGTCCTCCCAGTAGCCGCCGGGGCGCGAACTGGTGAACGTCACCCTGGTGAGGTACTTGGTCATCTTGTAGCCGAGCTTGATGGGCGAGTAGAGCCGCAATGGCGCGCCATGGTCCGGCATCAGTGGGCGGTCGTTGAAGGCGTAGGCCAGGATGGTCTGCGGGTGCATCGCACTCGCGAGGTCCCAGCCGTTGAAGTAGTCGTTGTCGAACGAGTCGAAGCGCGCATAGCGCGCGCGGTCCGTCGGTTGCACCAGGTCCGCCACCACCGAGAACGGCACTCCCGTCCAGGTGGCGACCGCCGTCCACCCCTCCACGCAGTGGTGCTTCACTGTGTAGGTAATGCGCGAGCAGCTGCTGCAGCATCTCCAGAGTGAGCGAGGTCGGCGCCTTCACCTCGCCTCCCACCTCGAGGGCCCATGGTGTCCCTGCCTTGAGCATCGGGACCTCGCGGCTGATGTGGTAGCCAGGCATCGTCGCACTGCGGGCCGAGACGGGGTACACCCTCGCGAGCCGCTTGCTCGACTGGAGGATGTTTTCGCCCACCCAGTCGTTGAGCCGTGACATCGTGGCGAGCTTCGATTTCACCAGGGGGCCGCCGTCCCAGCCACAGCCGGCCACCAGGGCGGCGGGGCCCGCGACGATCCCGAGGCGGAGGAAGTCGCGCCGGTCGAGGCTAGTCATGGCTCGGGAACCTCCCGCGGTACCAGCCGGTGATCATGGAGGGCAGCGACGCGCGATCGGCCAACAGGACTGCCGCCACGTGCACCAGCGTGAACGCGATGAACAGCCAGACCGCGACGAAGTGCCAGTACCGGGCCAGTTCATATCCGCCGAACAGCGACGTCAGCCAGCTGAGTTGCACCGGCTTGTAGATGGCGAAGCCGCTCAGCACCGAGATGGCGCCGAGTGCCACGATGAAGGTGTAGGCACCCTTCTGCAGGGCGTTGTGCTTTCCCTGGGGTGGGTGCTCCTTGCGCAGTCGCAGGTAGTAGAGCTGCATCTCGATCGCGGGCCGCACGTCGCTCGGCCGGAATACCAGCTCGCGCCACTGACCCGTGATGACGAGGAAGCCGAGGTACGTGAGGCCGGTGATGACGAGCGGCCAGGCGAGGGCGAAATGCCAGTTGAGGCCGCCCGCGAGCCACCCGCCGAGCCGCACTGCTTCGGGGAAGGTGTAGCCGTCGAAGGGGTTGGGCACCGGCAGGCGGGTCGCTGTCGTCCCGAAATGGCGGAAGGCGCCATAGATCTGCAGGCCGCTCGCGATCATCCCCGTGAGGACGATGGCGTTGAGCCAGTGGGTGAGGCGCACCAGGCCATGGTGGCGGCGAACGCGGGGGACCTCCGATTGACTCATGCTGCCTCGATCCGGGAGACGTACCGCAAGATACGTCACGCAAGTGAAACCGGATCCCACCAAGCTCCATGAGGCAGCCGATGTCGCCGGCGACTGCCGTGGGCTGATCGTCCCATGCGAGGGTGGCGACTGGGGCAGGGGACCGGAAAGCGTCACTGTAAGCCGCATGGATGCCGCTCCGCCTTCCCGCGCATCGGTCACAGCGCGGCCGCGGATGGCCACCGATGGACGTGAAGTTGTTCCGGTTTGGGGACGTGGAGGTTCTGGACTGGAGCGGCTATGCCGGACTTGAAGGCGACCTTGCGGGTGCGCAAGTATGCTTGCCCTTGCGGGTGATGTTTTCCGCGGACACGATGTGGCTATATGATATCGAGCCCGACGACCTGCCTGACGACTCGACGTTGGCGACGGACTCGATAAGCTGGATCGACCGGGGGAACGTGCGCTTCCTGCGCGGACCTGGCGAGCGCGTGCGGCAGTTGTTGGACCGTTTTCTCTTCGATACGTTGGCGCTGGAAGGGTTCGAGAGGTACGTCCGTGTTCCGATGGGTCAGGGGCCTGACGGTCCGCCGGAGGGGGCGCGCCGCGACTAGTCACCAACAGTTCTGCTCCGCGCCTCCCTGCGGTGTCGCCGTGCCAGCCGCAGGTACACCACAACGTTGATGGCCACCACCAGCAGCCCCAGCGCGACCTGTACGCCCCGCGTCAGCCCGTCCGGATATATGGCCGCGGTCAGATACCGCTCGATGAACCCGCCGCTATAGCCGGCCCCGCCGCCCGAGCGCCGCAGCCCCACCTCGAGTGGAGTAAGCGGACAGATCCACCCGGCGAACTCGATCACGCGCCCCAGGCCGCAGCGGGGAGGTGCAGCCACGCGAGGCGCGGCCAGCGCAGCACCAGCAGGCCGCCCAGCGTCACGAACAGAATGAAGGCGAGATGGAGCAGCAGGACGAGATCGGCCAGCCACCGGTACGCCACGTGGCGAGCTACTTCTGGCTTACGGTGGTGGTCTTTGGCAGGGTGTCGGCCAGTTCCGCCCGGAACCGCGCCGCCTTGTCGGGCTGCCCCAGCGAGTCGTAGGCCGCCACGATGTCCTTGCGCGCGTTCTTGAGGAAGCTCACTGCGGGATCGGATTGCTTCGAGACGATCTCGTATCCCGCCAGGCTTTCCTCTGCCGCCTCGGCGAAGCGGCCCTGACGCAGCAGTGAACGTCCGAGCTTGATCCTGGCAATGCCGGTGTTCAGGTGCTCGGGTGACTGCGCGGTGGAGTAGATCACGATCGCCTGCCGGTAGAGCGGCTCCGCCCGCGCCGGCTCCTTCCGCACCATGTACACGCTCGCCAGGTTCGAGAGCGCTGTGCCGGTGAGGTAGTGCCCGCCCGGGTATACCTTGGCATAGATGTCCGCCATCCGGCGGAACGCGGCCTCTGCGTCGTCCAGCTTGTTCCGCAGCAGTGACACCGTGCCCAGCTCGTTCACGGCCGATGCCACCCTGGGATGCACCGGTCCGAATACGCGCTCCTGGATACGGAGCGCCTGCTGCAGCGTGCTGATCGCCTCGTCGTACTTCTCCTCGCGCACCATGGCCCGGCCCAGCATTGTCAAGTTGGAGGCAGTGACGTAGCTGTCCTGCCCGTACCATCCGCTGTTGATGGTCAGCGCGTCGCGATAGTAGCGCTCCGCCTCTGCGTAGTGGCCGGCCTCGAACTTGATCGCGCCCAGGTTGATGAGGTCCTCCGCGACGGAGGGATGCTTGTCGCCGTGGAGCGTCCGGCTCATCGCCAGCACCTGCCTCGTGAGCGAGTCCGCGATCTCCCAGTGTCCCAGGTAGAAGTGGGTGTTCGCGAGTTCATACAGGCTGTTCGACAGCGCCGGGGTCACGTCTCCCGGTGCGGAGTAGATCCGCACTGCTTCTTCCAGCATCGGAACCGCGGAGTCGTACATCCCGCGCTCCACCAGCACGTGGCCCAGGGCAGCGGTCGCTTTCGCCACGGCTGGATGGTCAGGTCCCAGGGCAGCACGACTCCGCGCAAGTCCCTGCCGGACCAGCTGCTCCCCCTCGTCGAACTTTGCCTGGTCAGACCGCAGCATGCCCAGGGCGACGTCGCTCTCGGCCACATCGGGGTGATCCGGCCCGAGCAGCGCGGTGCGACGCTCGAGGGCTGAACTCAGCAGGGAATCGGCGCGGTCGAGGTTTCCGAGCTGCTGGTAGATACCACCCAGCGTGGCGAGGAGTTCTGCCTGCGCTGCCGGCTCGCCCACCAGGCTGCTCGCCTCCTGCACGCCCCGATCGATCAGGGTGACGACACGCAAGCTCTCGGCCGGGCCGGCCTCCTCGTCGCCGCCATTGAAGAGGCTGAGCATGAAGCCCTGGATCCGCTGGGCGCGGGCGGCCTCGGCGACGGCCGCATTGCGCGCGGTGGCGAGGCGCACCGTGTAGAAGACCACGATGCTCACCAGTGCCACCAGGGCCAGGGCGGCCGCCGTGACGCCGCGGGTGTTGCGGCGGACGAACTTGCCGAGCCGGTAGCTGACGCTGTCGGGGCGCGCGTCGAGCGGCTCGCCATCGAGGTAGTGGTCCACGTCGCGGATCAGTGCCTCGACCGTGCGGTACCGGCGTTCGGGATCCTTGTGCATCGCCGTGAGGCACAGCACGTCGAGGTCGGACCACGAGACCCGGCTGGTGGTCTCTACCGGCGCCCCGGAGTGGCTGGCCGTGGCCCGCGCCACCGCCGACGGCCTGACCGCTTCGAACTCGGAGATCATCTGCCCGGCTTCGCTCGGGGTACGGTGGGACAGGTCGAAGGGCAGTCGCCCCGTCAGCAGCTCGTAGAGGATGATGCCAAGCGAGTAGACATCGGTGTGGAGTCCCACGCGGTCGCCTCGAATCTGTTCGGGCGCCGCGTAGGCCGGCGTCATGAGCCGGAGGCCGGTGCGCGTCTGGTCCGCCGGCGAGTCGAGTTCCTCCAGGTGCTTGGCGATCCCGAAGTCGAGCAGCTTGACCGTGCCATCCTCCTTTACGAGGATGTTCGACGGCTTGAGGTCGCGGTGGATGATGGCGTGCGTGTGGGCGTGCTGCACTGCCTCGCACACGGCGCGAAACAGGCGGAGGCGCTCCGCCAGGGAGGAGCCGTGCGCCTGGCAGTAATCGGTGAGTGGCGCGCCCTCAACGTACTCCATGACGAACCACGGTGTCCCGTCGGGAAGGGAGTTTGCGTCATAGAGGTGTGCGATGGAGGGATGATTGAGCTGGGCGAGCGTGCGCTGCTCACTGGCGAAGCGCTCACGCCGTGCCGGTGAGAGCCAGGCGTCACGGAGGATCTTGAGCGCCACCACGCTGGCGAGGTCGTCGCGCTCGGCGAGATAGACGACACCCATGCCGCCCTCACCGAGCACGCGCGTGATCCGGTAGGGCCCGAACTGCATGGCGCGCAGCGCCGACGGCACCCCGCCCTCGAGCACCTCCCGCGCGACATCGGCCAGGTCACGATCGAGCAGCGCGTGACCATCCGCGTCGGCTTGGACCAAGCTCAGCACTTCAGCGATGAGTCCCGGATCGTCAGCACAGGCCGCATCCAGGAACGCGAGACGCTCCGCCGCCGGCCTGTCGGCGGCGTCGTGAAAGAGCTGCTGGACCCGTTCCCACCTTGCCGCGTCGATATCAACCTCCCGGCTGGCGCCCGTCGCGCAGTTCACGCGCAAGCCATGCCTTGGCGGCCCGCCAGTCGCGCAAGGCCGTCGCCTCGGACACGCCGAGCAACTGCGCTGCCTCGGCCACATCGAGCCCACCGAAGAACCGGCTCTCCACGAGCTGGGCCTGGCGCGGACTGAGCCGCGCCAGTTCCTCGAGCGCTGCATCGAGCTCGAGGAGGTCCCCGGTGCCTGCGGTGTCAGCGATCGACTCATCGAACGTGATAGCCACGGCCCCGGCACCGCGCTTGTCCGCGTGACGCCGGCGCGCGGCTTCGATCAGCACCTGGCGCATCGCGCGGGCGGCAATCCGTTTGAAGTGGAGGGGCGATGTGTGGGCGACGTGCGGACTGCCTGCCAGCTTGAGCCACGCCTCGTTCACCAGCGCCGTCGGACTCAAGGTGGCACTGGGGTCGGACCGGCTGACGCTGGCCGCCAGGCGCCGCAACTCCTCGTAGGTCACGCTGAACAGGTGGTCCAACGCGCTCGAATCGGCATGGCCGGCATCGCCGTCATCCGCCCCGGATGTCTGCCCGGTCCCGTTTCGGCTGGTCATGACGGTCTTCCCACCAGGGCTGCGCAATGCATTACGGACCCGCTCTGCCTCGGGCCGCCGGTCGCGGGGGTCCATCCAAGTATCGCGCCTGAGGCAGTCCGCGCAACCTCGCAGCGACCAATGACGGTTTCTCGCCGGATCCTGCGCACTGAGAGCGGGTCCGCCCCAGCAAATCACATGGGCACAGTCCAGGGAGGCACCATGAGTCATCCGCGCTCCAGCGTCATCACCGGGCGGGCAGTGCACCGGGCCAGCATCCTGGCCGTGCTGCTGGCCCTCACCGCCGCGAATCCGCCGGGCGCACGGGCCCAGGTTCCCGCTGAATTTCAGGGCACCTGGGTGCCAGCCAACGCCACCTGTGAGTCCCCAGTGCGCGTGGTGATCACCGTCGACAAGCTCACCCTCGTCAACGGGAGCGACAAGCAGGCGATCGGGGGGATCGAGATGGCGGGCCCCGGCTTCTGGGGGCCCGACTACAGCGGCATCATGGCAGTGTTGATCACCGAGTTCGACGGCCAGCAGCCGGTGACCGCAAGCTTCAATGTGGGGGAGAAAAAGGGTGTGGCGCAGGTGGAGTTTGCCCCCGTGATGCCGGGTGGCAACCCCAGCCAGGCGGCGTACAATGCCCGGATCACGCAGCTCAACCTTGCCAAGCGCTTTCCGCTCAACAAGGTGCCGCTCAAGAAGTGCGCGGTCAGTGCAGGTGCGGCCGGCGGCGGTGGCGCCGGCACCGGCCCGGCAGGCGTCGGGCAAGCCGGCGGCGCCGGCCGGACCGTCGGTGTGTGCCGGTATCGCTCACTGCACCGAGGTGACGCCGTTCGCTGCCACCGTGACCGACTTCCGCACCAGCAGTGCCGGCGCGACCAAGGTCGTCACGATCAACATGCGCTTCCAGAACCGCACTCGGCGCACCGCTCATCCTGGGCTACGTCAGGGATCGGGGATCGTCACCGATGATCGAGGCAATCGCTATGCGGTCGCTGGCCAGGGGGCGATCCGCGGCATCGGCGAGATCAGCAACAACACGTTCGATCCCAAGTTTACCCTCCAGCCTGGTGAAGCCAGCGACGCGCGCATCGAGTTCCAGTGGACGCCCCAGCGGGGGCAGATCTTCGGTACCACGTACGGCGTGGAGCTGGCCGTCCGGGAGATCGAATCGCTGCCGGCGGAGCAGTACCAGCTGGGGAAGGAGTACGCCCTCAAGCTGGATGGGTTTACCGCCGGGACCCCGGTTGCCTCGGCGGCCCAGCCAAGTGGGGCCGTCACCCCGGCCGCGGGCGCGGCCGCTGGCGCCGGAACTGCGGGCGCGGGCGCCGCGACCGCAGCCATTCCTGCCGACGCGCCCGATGCCTGCGCCGGCAAGCAGCGGTGCTACAACGCCGGGCCGTTCGCCGCCGAGGTGACGCAGGTGACCACGAGCAAAGTGACCTACTACGTCGTCGTGAAACTCAACGTGAACGTACGGAACGTCACCGCCCAGCCCCTGCTGCTCGGGTGGCAGAATGGTTCCGGCAGCGCCATCGATGATGTCGGCAACCGCTACGCGGCCAAGACGGTGAAAGGCATCGGCCTGGTCAGTACCAGTTCCGCAGATCCCCAGTTTGCCCTGAATCCGGGCCAGTCGCGTGCCTTCACCGTCGAGTACGTGTTCCGCGCCAACAGGAGTACCGTGGGTACGTCGTGGACCGCCGATTTCGTCCTTCAGCAGCTGGAGATCCTGCCCAGCCGCCAGGTTCGCTCGGTGCGGGAGTACTCCGTGAGCTACCAGGACCTCACGGCTGGGAAGCCCGGCGGCGGCACGACGGGCAGTACCTCTGGCGACGGCGCCGCGACCACGGATACGAGCACGGCAAACGCCGCCGCCGGTGCGGTCAAGGCGGTGGGGAAGCTGTTCAAGAGGTGATATGCGGGAGCAGGACCAGTTCGCCTGTCATTTTTCCGCCAGGAGGAGGTCGAGATGATTACCAGTCAGGTGAAGTTCAATCTGCTCAGCCGGGAGCAGGTGATGGGCTACCTCAAGTCTACCGGTTCCAAGGACCCGGACGTGCTGCTGGCGGCGAAGGAGGAGTTCGCGAGCAACTACCGCCCCATCAAGTGGTTCGGGATCTGGGGGATGGTGTGCGGCGCGCTCATGACGATGCTGATCGTCATGGCGCCGCTGGGCATCCCGCTCTTCATCCTGGGCATCTGGTGGTTCCGGCGGGCCAAGAAGAACTCACGCTTGATCGAGGAGACGTTCACCGAGTACGTCGGCACGCTGACGGGGAAGGGCGCGGCGCCGTTCGGGGTGAGCAGCAACGTGGCGTGAAGGAGTCAGGAGTCAGGAGTCAGGAGTTAGGAGGGTGGAGGTCGAGCCACGCAACTCTTAACTCCTGGCTCTCAACTCTTAGCTCCTAAGGCAGGTAGCTGGATGCCCACCGCCGGGCCACGTAGATCCCTACGCCCGTCCCGACCATGCTGACCATGAACGCGGTCATGGTGCCGAATGGTTCCCCGGCGAACCAGCCCAGCCACCCCCCGGCGGTGGCGCCAATGAAGACCATCAGCTTCGACATCGTCCCTCCCCATTTGCGCCGGCTGCGCTACCCTTCAGCGGAGCGCGGGCGAAGTGCGCCCGCGATGTCGGGAATGACACGGAGGGGCACGCATGACGTTCGAGAAGCCGGCTGACGACGAGCTCCGGCAGAAACTCACGCCATTGCAGTATAAGGTGACCCAGCACGAAGGGACGGAGGCGCCGTTCCGGAACGAGTACTGGGACAACCACGCGCCGGGCATCTACGTGGACGTCGTGTCCGGCGAGCCGCTGTTCAGCTCGCTCGACAAGTACGACTCGGGCACCGGCTGGCCGAGTTTCATCCGGCCGCTGGAGGAAGAGAACGTACGCCTGCAGGTGGATCACAAACTGTTCGCCGCGCGCACGGAAGTGCGGTCCGCCCAGGGCGACAGCCACCTTGGTCACGTGTTCGACGACGGTCCGGCACCCACGGGCCAGCGCTATTGCATGAACTCCGCCGCACTGCGCTTCGTTCCCGTCGACCGGCTCGAGGCGGAGGGATACGGGCAGTACCTCACGCTGTTCGGGCGATAGTCCGTGCGACGGTGTACCGCCGAGATCCTCGCAAGTGCCCTGCTCGCGGGTTGCGTTCAGCAAGTCCTGCCGAAGACAACGCCAGTTCCCGCGCTGCCTGCCGACAGCGTTGTCGCATCGCTCTTCTTCATCAGCGACGGCGGCCGCCCGGACCCGGACGGCGAACCTGTGCTCCAGGCGCTCACCGCGGGGTTGATGCGCGCGCCCGAGCGCAGCGTGGCGTTCTTTCTCGGCGACAACGTTTACTACAGCGGCATACCGGACAGCACATCACCTGACTACCCGGAAGCGCGCCGCCGCCTCACGGCACAGGTCGACGCGGTGGCGGTGTCGGGCGCGCGCGGCGTCTTTCTGCCCGGCAACCACGACTGGAAGGGTCCGGACGGCTGGAATGCCGTCCTGCGGGCTGAGGCGATCGTGGCGCAGGAAGGCGACGGGCGCGTCGTCCAGCTCCCGGGCAACGGGTGTCCCGGGCCGGCGATGATGGACATTGGCCCGGTGCGCCTGGTGATGATCGATACGGAGTGGTGGCTGCACAAATCCGGGTTGAAGCCGGAGGGAACGGCGGATGGCTGCGCCGGCGACGAACACGCCGTGTTCGATTCTCTCCGTACACTGCTCGCCGGTGCCGACAGCCGCAACACGCTCGTCGCCGGTCATCATCCGCTCGCGGGCGGGGGTGAGCACGGAGGCTACTTCAGCTGGAAGGACTACTTCTTCCCGCTGCGCCACCTGCAGTCCTGGCTCTGGTTGCCCCTCCCGGTCATCGGCGCCGCGTACCCCGCGGCGCGGAATGCGGGAATCTCCCCGCAGGACATGTCAAACAAGACCTACGGCCGACTGATTGACTCGCTCGAATCGGTGTTCCGCGACGTGCCCCCTGCGGCTTACATCGCCGGTCATGAACACAGCCTGCAGGTCATCGAGATGCCGTCCGGCCTGTATCAGCTCATCAGCGGCGGCGGTTATTACGGGCACATCGATTTCGTCGGCCCGATCGATGGTACGTGGCTCGCCCTCGCCCAGTCCGGCTTCATGCGGGTCGACGTGACGCCGGGTGGCCGTCTCCGGCTCGGCGTCCTGACCGTCGATCGCGCGGGTCATGCCCGCGAGGTCGCGGCGATGTGGCTGACGCGTCCCTAGGAGCGGCCCCAGCTACCGCGCCGCCATCCCGTCCCTTCCGCCCCACGGCCCGGGCCACCCCGGTAACCGGAACGCGAGCGCTGAGGCGAGCAGGGCGAAGACGAGTGTCACCCCGTAGGCCGTCGCGAAGCCTTGCACCGTGTACGTTGCGCCGGTCGCGCCACCAACCAGCGCGCTGAGAATCGCTACCGATACGGCCTGGATGGAGAAACGCGTGGCGCTGACGAACGCCGACGCGCGCGCAACGCGGTCGCGCGGCACAGTGCCGAGGGCCGTCGTGAACGTCGTCTGGATGGTGAGTCCGAACGCGAGGCCGCGGAGGGCCAGCAGCAGCTTGATGTGGCCGACTGACGTGTGCGCATCGAGACGCACCAGTCCCCACGTGCTGACCGCGAGCAGCAGGAATCCGGTCACCGCGAGCACGCGCGGTCCCACCTTGTCGTAGAAGCGGCCCGAGAGTGGCGTCGCCACCGCCGCCGCGAGGGGCTGTGCCAGCAATACCTGGCCTACCGCACCGGGTGACAACCCGCGAATGGTCTCGAGGAAGAGCGGGAGCAGGAACTGCGCGGCGAAGAGCCCGACGACGCCGACGTAGCCGACGATGTTGGCCGCCAGGAAGACCGGATTCTCCAGCAGGCGCACGTCGAGCAGCGGCGCCTTGCTGCGGTGCTCGACGATCCAGAGCGCCGCGAGTGCTGCCATACCCAGCGCGAGGCTGAGGGTCACTGTAACCGAGGCGAGGCCGACCGTCCTTGCCGAGGCTGCGGCGTACAGCAACGCGCCGAAACCGACCGACGACAGCACGACGCCCGGCCGGTCGAGTGCTGGCGTATCCGGGCGACGCCACTCGTGCAGCCACTGCCGCCCCGCGAAGATCCCCCACGCACCCACCGGAATATTGAGGAAGAAGATCCACCGCCAGTAGCCCGCATCCACCAGCCAGCCGCCCAGCACCGGCCCAAGCGCTGGTGCCACCAGCAGTGCCAGCCCGAACACGCCGAACGCCCGGCCAATGCGCGCCGGAGGGAAGGCGCGGTAGAGGAGGGCGGTGCCCGATGGCTGCGTGATGCCGCCGCCCACGCCCTGCATGACCCGCCCGGCGATGAGCCAGCCCAGGGAGGGTGCCACGCCGCAGGCCGCCGAGCCGGCGGTGAAGAGCGCGAGGCCAAGGATGAACATGCGCTTGAGGCCGAAGCGGTCGGCGAGGTAGCCCGCCACGGGAGTGACGATACCGAGAACGAGCACGTAGAGGCTTACGATCCACTGCGCCGCGTGGAGTGAGGCGCCATACTCGCGCTGCAGGGTGGGGAAGGCGACGTTCACGACCGTGGTGTCGAGGATGACCATGAACACGCCGGTCACGACACACGCCAGGGTCTTCCACGGACTCCATTCCGCCTCAGCACCCATCCAATACCCCTCTTCCGTCGCTCTTCAGGAGTCCTTCACGAGGTGGAATGTACGGTAGAGGTGGGTGGATAGGTCACCCGTGTTCCCGGGACTGGAGGCTGCATGTACCGCTCATTGCTCATACCGCTGGATGGATCCTCGTTTGCCGAACAAGCGCTCCCGATGGCGGTAGACATCGCCGCCCGGTCCGGGGCAGTGCTGCACATCGTGCTGGTGCACAACTCGATTGCAGTGCTGCCGGGTCCCGGGGAGCCGGTCGTGCTCGATCCCGCCGTCGATGACCGGTCGCGCCGGGAGGAAGAGGAGTATCTCGCGACCGTGTCGAAGCCCCTGATCAGCAAGGGGGTGCCTCGAGTGGTCACCCGCGTGCTCGACGGCCCCACCACCGAGACCATCGCCGCATACGCACGCGACAATGCCGTCGACCTGGTGGTACTGACCACGCACGGCCGGGGTATCCTCAGCCGCTTCTGGATCGGGAGCGTGGCCGACCGGCTGGTGCGCCAGCTCGAGCAGCCCATCCTGCTGGTGCGGCCGCAGGCCGCGCGAGGCGCACCGTCGCCAGCCATGGTCCGGCGGATCCTGGTGCCGCTCGACGGTTCGCCGCTTGCCGCCGCGATGGTGGAACCGGCGACCCGTTTTGGGGAGCTGCTCGGAGCCGAGTTCACCCTGTTCCGGGCCGTCGTGGTTCCGCCGCCGGTATGGCTCCCGGTTCCCGGGATCGTCATGCCGCCGGAGGCTGCGGGCTCGGCCACGAAGCAGGAGCTGGAGGCAACGCGTTACCTGCACGAGGTCGCGCAGCAGCTGCGCCTGAATGGACTGACTGTCGAGACTGCCGTTCAGGTAGCGCCCGACCCGGTTGCCGCCATCGCGGACTACGCCGAGCATCATGCCGCCGACGTGATTGCGCTCGCGACGCACGGCTATGGCGGCGCGGCCAGGCTCCTGCTGGGGAGTGTGGCGGACAAGCTCCTGCGCACCGCCACTGTGCCGTTGCTCGTGTGGCGGCCCGGGGTCGAGCGGAATCGCGACGTGGTCAGGTCGATGGCGGGGGTGGTCGCGGCGGTTCCCTGAGTCCCGCCGCGCGCAGCGCGTTGAGGATCACGGCCACATCGATACCCTCCTGCAGCAGTGCACCGGCCGTGGGAGGGATGAAACCGGCGGCGGCGAACAGCATGGCGACGGAACTGAGGCCGAGTCCGGCGAGTACACTCTGCCGCGCGATGTAGGCCGTCCACCGGCTGAACTCGATGGCTTCGAGCAGCCGGTGGGGATCGTCGGCGAGGATGACGACATCGGCGGCCTCGGCGGTGATGCCGCCACCGCCCGAGGCCAGTGCCACGCCCACGGTCGCGGTGCTGAGGGCGGGCGCGTCGTTGGTGCCATCCCCCAGCATCATCACCCTTGATCCGCCCGCCACCAGGTCATGCACCACGCTCACCTTGTCCTCGGGCAGCAGGTCGCCCCGGGCCTCGTCGAATCCAAGCTGGGTGGCGATGGTATCGGTGTTGGCCTTGCTGTCTCCGGACAGCAGTACCGTCCGTTGAAAGCCCGCGGCCCGAAGGTGCACTACGAGGTGCTCTATGCCGGGGCGTAACGCATCCGCGTAGGTAATGACGCCCGCCAGGGTGCCATCGATCGCGACGAACGCACGTACGGCGCCTCCGGCATCGCGGTGGTCCCGCTCCAGGGCATCGAGGTCCGCCACGATGCCGGGATGGCGCTCCCGGAGAAGGCTGGCGGCGCCGACCAGCACGCGACGGCCCTCCACCGTGCCCTCTACTCCCCTTCCAGCCGTCTCCACCACGTCGGTCGGCTTCGGCAACCCGCCACCGATGGCGCGGGCGGCCGACACGACGGGCCGGGCCAGCAGGTGCCCTGAGGTGTCTTCCACCGCACCCGCCAGCCGCAGCACGTCCGCGGTGGCGAACGCCGCCGTCGTCCAGACGGCGCTCACCTCGGGCCGCCCAATGGTCAGCGTTCCGGTCTTGTCGAAGACCGCCACCGTCGTGCGCCCGAGCTCTTCCAGCGCCACACCCGATCGGAAGATCACCTGCCGGCGTGCCGCGCGATTGATGCCGCCGATGACTGCAACGGGAACGGCGAGAATGAGGGGGCAGGGTGTCGCGACCACCAGGACGGCGAGGACGCGCTGCGTGTCGCCCGACATGAGCCAGGCGGCGACACACACCACCAGCGTGATCGGAGTGAACCAGACAGCGTAGCGGTCGGCAAGGCGCTGCATCGGTGCCTTGCTCTGCTGCGCGTGGCGCACGAGCTCCACGATGCGGGCATACTGGCTCTGCGCGGCGGGCGCGGTGGCACGGAAGACGAGTGGTCCCTCGAGGTTTGCCATGCCGCTCATCAGGGCGGACCCCGCCTCGGCGAGCCGCGGGATCGGCTCTCCCGTGAGGGCCGCCGTGTCGAGGTGCGACCGTCCGCGCACCACGATGCCGTCGCACGGGATCATTTCGCCGGGCCGCACGATCAGCTCGTCGCCCACGGCGATCGCACTGACGCTCACTACTTCCTCGTGGTCCCCTGAGATCCGGTGGGCCAGGCGGGGCGCCGCCTCCTCGAGTTCGCGCACCGCCTCCGAAGCGCGGCCCTCGGCGTAGCGCTCGAGCGCCTCGCCGCCGGTCTGCATGAGCACGACGATGAGTCCGGGGAGTGGTGTCGCGAGAAGGGCGGCTGTGAGGATGGCCAGCATGGCCACGAGGTCGGCGGCGAACTTGCCGCGCAGGATGCCCCGCAGCGTGCGGATGACGACGGGGATGCCGGTCAGGAGCAGGCCCACCATCCAAGCCCGCTGTGCGGCGGCGGGATGGGCGCCCAGTTGCAGGCCCAGCCCCGCCAGGATGGCGAGGAGGGCTGCCGCCGGAACCAGTGCGTCCCGGCGGTTCACGCGCTTTGGCTTGAGTGCTCCTCTGCCTCCACGCCCTCGCGCAGGGAGAAGCCCACGCCGCGCACTGTCTGGATGAGCTGCCGACCGCAGCTCGCCTGAAGCTTGCGGCGCAGGTTGCCCACATGCACGTCAACCACGTTGCTTTCCGGGTCGAAGTGCATGTCCCACACCTTCTCCAGCAGCTGCGTGCGGCGCACGACTTCCTCGGCGTGCAGGAGGAAGTGCTCGAGGAGCTGGAACTCCTTGTTCGTCAGGTCGAGGGGCTTGTCGTCGGCCGTCGCCTGGTGCCGAAGCCGGTCGAGCGCGATGGGCCCGTACCGCAGGACCTCGAGCCGCTCGGCGCCGCCGCGCCGGAGCAGGGCGCGCACCCGGGCGAGCAGTTCGTCGAAGCGGAACGGCTTCGAGAGGTAGTCGTCGGCGCCGCTGTCCAGCCCGCGCACGATGTCCTCGACCGCGTCGCGCGATGTCAGCATCAGGATCGGCGTGTTGCGACCTTCGCGCCGGAGTTCCTGCGCTACCTGGAACCCGGTCTTCTTCGGGAGCACGACGTCGAGCAGGATGACATCGTACTGGTACACGTGGGCCAGCATCGTGGCTTCAGCGCCGTCCGATGCGATGTCCACGACGTAACCCTCTTCCTTCAGCCCCTGCTCGATGAAGCCAGCAACCTTCCGGTCGTCTTCCACCAGGAGAACTTTCACAGCGTTACCGCCTTGGTTGAGTCCCGCTGGAAATTTCCTTCACGCGCATGAGCCGGCATGGAACTCTTCATGAAGCTTACTTCACGGAGTTCATGGTCCGGGGCAGGCGGAGGACGAAATGAGCACCACCGCCTGGATTGGCCTCCGCGTACAGATCGCCTCCCAACAGCCGGGCAAGCCGGCGTGAGAGTGGGAGGCCGAGCCCCATGCCTCGCGTTTCCTCACCGGCCTTGGTCTCGTAGACGTCGAAGATGCGCTCGAGGTCATCCTCGGGCACGCCGGGGCCGCTGTCCTCGACTCGAAAGAAGAGGGACGCCTCCTCCTCGGCCGCGACACGGAGCAGTACCACGCTCCGGTCGGGCGCATGTCGCACTGCGTTATTGAGTACGTTGCCGAGGATCTGCTCCACCCGCATGGCGTCGGTGGTGCAGGTTGGCAGGGCCGCCGCCATCTCGCTGCGCAGCTCGATGCCGCGCTGGGCCGCCGCCGGCGTTACGTGGCTGATGGCGCGCCGTGCCACGGCTGCCGGATCGACCGCCTGCAGGTTGGGCCGCAGGCGGTCCTCGTCCAGCCTGGAGAGGTCGAGCAGGTCGTTGATGAGTTCTACGGCTTGTCCTGCCGAGTCGAGCACCTCGAACGCGGCGCGGGGGATGGTGGTGGGGTCCTTCTTCCGCACCAGCATCTCCGCCCAGCCGAACACACCGGCAATCGCGTTGCGCAGTTCGTGGTTCACCATCGCGAAGAAGCGTTCTCGCGTGCGCTGCAGGGACTGCACTTCCTCGAGGAGCCTCGCACTCTCACCGTGCAGGCGTGCGTTCTCCACTGCGGCAGCGGCCTGCGCCGCGAGGAGCAGTCCCACGTATTCATCCTCGTCGGTGAAGAAGCCCCCGCCCAGCTTTTCCGTCATGTACAGGTTGCCGAACACACCTCGGCGTCCGATGATCGGCACGCCGAGGAACGAGTGCATCGGCGGGTGATGGGGCGGGAAGCCGTAGGAATCCGGGTGCTGCCTGAGGTCGGGCAGGCGGACGACCGTCGCCTCCCGGATGACGAGACCCAGGATCCCGTGCCCGCGGGGCAGGAACCCGATCTGCTGGCGAAGCTCCGGCGTCATGCCGGTGGTGGTGAAGCTCTCGAGGGTGCGGCCGTCGGGGCCGAGCACGCCCAGCGCCGCGTACCGGCAGCCGATGAGCTCGACGGCGACGTCGGTGACCTTCTGCAGCACGCGCTCGACCGATATCTCTGTCGCGAGCGAGAGGTTCGCGTAGAGCAGCCGCTCGAGCCGGATCTGCGCGGATGGTTTTTCCTCGGCGGCCATGTGATGGAAGTTAAGCGGCTTACCGGGAGTCTTCACCCCCCCTTCATCGACCTTTCACCCCGGGGCTGCCAGACTGGACGCACATGTCTCCGCTCCGTCATATCGTCGCCGCGGTCACTCCCGACCCTGCGGCCGGAAGCGCGCTGCGGGTTGCGCGCGCCCTGGCGGATGCGACGCATGCGCGACTGAGCCTGTTCTCGCTCGCCGACCACGCTGGGCCGGGCGGGGGCATCGTCGGGATCGAGATTCCCCGCTTTGCGGAGAGCGTGCAGGCCGACCTGGTGGTCCTTCCGCGAATACTCGTGGGCGGGGAGCTCCTGGCCGACGCGGTGACGCGCCGCAGCCGCGTGCCGTCGCTCGTCGTCTCTTCTGGCCAGGAAAACCTCTCCTCATGGCTGGTCGCGCTCGACGGGTCGCCGCGCTGCCTTACCGTGCTGTCCATGGTCGCGCCGCTGGTCGAGGCTTTGAGGGCCACGGCCGTCGCGGTCACCGTTGAGCCTTCGCACAACGGCGGGGGAGAGTCCCCGCCGGGCGACTGGCACCTGGCGCGGACGCTGAAGCTGGCGCGTGCACTGGAGGAAGGGCTGGGCGACAGTTCATCTCGCGCCGGCAGTGCCGTGCTCCCTCCGCTGCGGGTACGGCATGGCGACATAGTGACGGAGGTGCTGAACGAGCGGCAGGCGCTCCAGGCGAGTGTCCTGGCAATCGGGTCGCGGCCCGGCGGCCCGCCCCCGCCCATCCCCGAGGGCAGCCTGGCGCGCCACCTGGTGAACGATGCGCCCTGCATGGTGCTGGCCGTGCCGCTCTGAGCCGTGGCGACGCGCGTGGCGCGCACCGCGAGGCTACACTTGTCGCGATGCCGGCGTCGCTTCTTCCCGCCATACCCTTCCTCTTCGCTGCCGGTGCCGGCTTCCTGCCGGGCGGCGCCCCACTCCGTCACGGCGCCGTCGGCGCCTCCCTCACTGCGCTTGCCGTCGTGGCGGTGTCGCGCGTCGCGGGGACCCCTGTCTCGTTCCACACCATCAACAACACGATCCTCTGGGGCGGGCTCATGCTCGGCGGCGTGGGCGTGGTCGAGGGATGGCGACGCGGGCACCGCGCCACGCTGCTTCCGCTGACCGGCGCGCTCGCGCTGTCGCTTGCAGGCTGTGGAGCGCTGCTGCAGGAGGGTCACCGGATCGTGTCTCTATTCGCGGGGGTCATGGGTGCCGCAGCGCTGGTTGCATTGCGCCTGAAGCCGGCCGTGTCGGTCGGGACTGCTGCGGCTGCTCCAGGCGGCACGAGCGGCTTCCTGCGCCGGTGGGGAATGCCACTGCTCCTGTCCGCGCTCCTGTTCCCGGCCCTCTGGCTTGTCCTGACGGTGGCTGGCCCGGGGAACCTGTCGGTGCAGGGACTTCGCGACGCGCCGTTCAGCTCGGCCGCCGAGATCCTGCTGGCGGCACTGATCCTTCCGGCGACGCTCGCGCTGGCGGGGGTGTTTCCGTTCGGGGCAGTCACGCGAGGCCCGCGCTTCGCCCCGCTTGGCGCATTGCTCCTGCTGCTGGTCGTGCTCCCGTTGCTGGGCGAGGGACTCGAACATTGGCGCTCGCCTTATGCCGGGTGGCTCGTGCTGGGCGCTGTCGTGGCAGCATGGGGGGCGCACTGGCCCCGGCTCCTGGCGTGCGCCGGACTGTTCGCGATCGCGTGTGGCGGGGGTTCGGTCCTGTGGGCGGGAACGGCGCTGACGGTCGTCGCCAGCCTGCTGTTGCTATCGCCGGTGGTGCGCGACGTAGTGTTGCGGGTGGCCCTGCTCGCCGCTGCTGCCTGCGGCGTCGCCGCGCTCGGGGCGACGCTCGGCGTCGAGGTGGTCTATTCTGCGCTCATGGTGCTCGCGACGGTGATCGGGATCCTGCGGACCCCGGTTCCGGCGGCGGACGCCGGGGACTAGTACGTCGCGAACACCGTCGTCTTTCCCTTCGCGTCGAACGCCATGACCTTGTAGTGCTCGGGCGTGCCGCCTTCCATGCCCGGGGAACCGGTCACCATGCCGGCCACAGCGAGTCCCACCACCTTCGGGTGTTCCTTGAGCAGGCGCTCGATGTCCGCCGCCGGCACGTGGCCCTCGATCACGTACCCCCCCACGATCGCCGTATGACAGGATGACAGCGCATCAGGCACGCCCAGTTCCGCCTTGACGGCCGTCATGCCACTCGTGTCGTGAGCTACCACCGTGAACCCCTGCTTGCGCAGGTAGTCCACCCACTTGTTGCAGCACCCGCACGTGGGCGACTTGTAGACCACCAACTCGGTGCGCGCTCCGGGAGCGGCCGCCACCGTCGTCACGATGGCGGCTGCGGCGCCCATCACGCTGAACGTGAGGCGGCGCACGAGGGTGGAGGTCATGGGGCGTCCTTGCCTGTGGGGTCGGGCTGCTCGCGGAACTCGACCTGGTCCGCGAGTATCTCGCGGAAGTCGCCGGCCACGCGCAGCCGGGCCATGCGATCGCCCATGAAGTTGAGCCGCCGCTCGCGGAGGCCCGGAAAGAGCGGTACCACGTCGTACCACACGCCGATGTTGAGGTCGGGGTTCTTCAAGCGGAATTCGGGCTTGAGCCGGGCCTGATAACGGGCCATGGCACCTCCAATGGCTGCTTTCAAGGGTATCTCCGGGTCACGCGGTGAATCATGCGCCGGCCGGAAGTGTATGCGACGCAAGCGCTACGTCAATTCATAAATGTTGACCGCCCCTCCGGGGGTGTCCATATTTGGCCGCGCGCCCGGACCAATCCACGAGCCGGCGCTCCTACTGCGAGGCATACCATGGCTTTCACGCTTCCGCCCCTCCCTTACGACTACACTGCGCTGGAACCGCACATCGACGAGCAGACGATGCGGATCCATCATGACAAGCATCATGCCGCGTATGTCAACAACCTGAACACTGCATTGGAACCTCACGCCGCCCTGCAGGGGAAGGGCCTCGACGCGCTCCTGGCCGACCTGGCCGCCGTGCCGGAGGCGATCCGCACCGCGGTGCGGAACAACGGTGGCGGACACTGGAACCACACGAGGTTCTGGGAGATCATGGCTCCGGGCGGGGCGAAGGAACCACAGGGGGCGCTGGCCGCGGCCATCGACAAGGCGTTCGGCGGGTTTGCCCCGTTCAAGGAGCAGTTCCAGAAGGCGTGCATCGGCCGCTTCGGCAGCGGCTGGGGCTGGCTGGTCAGTGATGCGAAGGGCGGGCTCGCCATCGAGAGCACGCCCAACCAGGACAATCCGCTCATGGATGGCAGGAAGGCAATCCTCGGATGCGACGTCTGGGAGCATGCCTATTACCTCAAGTACCAGAACCGCCGCCCCGACTACGTGGGCGCGTGGTGGAACGTGGTCAACTGGACCGAGGTCGGGGACCGCTACGGGCAGCGGTAGCCGAACCCATCACCCAGGACACCGGCACCTCATGGCGCTTCCCGCGGTCGGTTCGGCCGCACCCGATTTTACCCTGAAGTCGACCTCCCGCGCGGACGTCACCTTGTCGACCCTGCGGGGGCGGAACGTGCTGCTCGCGTTCTTCCCGCTCGCCTTCACGAGCACGTGCACGGCCGAGATGTGCGCCTTCACCGAAGACTACGACAAGTTCGGTGACAAGGACACCACGGTGCTGCCGATCAGTGTCGACTCCGTGGATACGCTGATCGAGTTCAAGCGCAAGGAGCACCTCGCTGTCGACCTGCTGAGCGACTTCAAGCGCGAGGTGTCACGCAGGTACGGCACGCTCATCGAGGAACGGTTCTATTCCGGGCGTGCCTACGTCCTCATCGACCGGCAGGGCGTGATCCGCTGGGCATTCATGGAACCGACGCCAGGCTCCCGGCGGGAGAACGCCGAGATCCTCGAACACCTGGCGAAGCTCGGCTGACCCCGGCATGAGCGGCAACGTAGCGGGGCCACGTCGGTGAGACGTGGCCCCGTCGTGCTTGAGGCCGCCGGGTGAGCGCCGCGTTTCCCGATGGGTGGAGTCGCACCTGGTCGGCCGCGAGTGCCACGATCACGATCGACATGGCGGCCGTCCCGGCCACGGGCGGGTTCACAGCCGAGCGGGTGCGGGTGGGCCCGGTGCTGCTGGACCTGGAGCTTCGCCGCCGTCACTCGACACTCCTGGTGCGCCTCCGGCACCGCCAGGGCCCGGCCGCGACGCTGTGCCTCCGGTTGCCACTGCCCGGCCCGGGGCTGGTCGAGGTGGATGGCGTGACCCTGCAGGGCAGCGAGGTGCGCTTCACGCTCTCCGGGGAGCACGAGGTCGTCGGCTACTATTGAGGCGCACGCGCCGCTCGTATTATCCTGACACGAGCCGCGCCCCGCGCGAACCCTCCACCCATGGCACGCCCCATCTCCTGCTTCGCATCGCCCGGCCGGTCCGGGCCCGTATCACTGCTCATCCTTGTCGCCCTGCTGCAGGCCTGTACGATCGAGGATCGTACGCCGACGGGGAGCCGGAAGGACCAGGCGGAGATCCAGCGGCTCATCTACGCCTACCATCGATCGGCGGGAGCCGATCCTTCGGGTGACCCGAGCCCTGGGGAGATGCGCGTTGTGCGCCTCGACCTGCGGCAGGAGGGTGACCTGGCTGCCGCATGGGTCACAGCCCGGCTGCCGGGGCCGGATGCCGGCGAGGTGCTGGAGCACTTCGTCCTGCGCCGCAGCGGCGAGGAGTGGCGCGTCGTCAATGTCGGCGTGGCCTCGGTGCGGAAACCCGCCGGACCGCGGCGCGTATCGCCGTGAGCGGACCGGCGGCTGATCTCCTCTCCGGGCGCGGGCTCGCGATCGTTGGCGCCGTGGCGCAGCGGCTCAACTCCGGTGCGCCGCAGGAGGAGACGGTTGCGGCCGTCGCCGATACGCTGCGCGCCCAGTTGCCGGCGGACGCCGTGGCCCTCTGGGTACACGAACCCAACTCGACCACCTTCGTGCGCATCGGCAGTGGCGGGGGCATGGAAGGCGGCGCCCGGGTTCCCCGGCTGGACCAGCTCCCCGCCATGGCCCCCGGCGCCGAGCGGCTTGCCCTGGTGCACGACAGCGAGACGCTGGGTGTGCTCGAGGTGCACGGCGCCGCGCCCGAGGCAGGGGTCGTGCTGCGCGTCGTCGCGCACGTGTTGTCGCCGTTCCTGGCCGCGGTGGAGTTGTCGGAAGACCTGGCCTACGAGGTCGCTTCGCAGTCGCGCGAAATCGAGGAACAGCGCCGCTTCACGTCGCTCGTCATCGACAGCCTGCCGGTCGGCCTGTACGTGGTGGATCGCGACTACCGCATTCAGGTCTGGAACCGGAAGCGGGAAACCGGCACGCAGGGCATCCCGCGCACCGAAACGGTCGGGCGCCGCCTGTTCGAGGTGCTGACCCGGCACCCGGCCGCCGAGCTCAAGGCGGAGTTCGACCGGGTCTTCGAGACGGGCGCCATCGAGCAGGTGGAGCTCGAGGTGCCGCAGGGCGGCGAGATGCGCTACTTCCGCACTACCAAGATCCCGATGCGGCTCGATGGCGAGGGCATCACCCACGTCATCACGATCGGCGAGGACGTGACCGAGTGGCGCGCGATCCAGGTGCAGATCATGCAAAGCGAGAAGCTTGCCGCCATCGGGCAGCTCGCCGCGGGCATCATGCACGAGGTCAACAATCCGCTCGCCACCATCGGCGCGTGCGTGGCGGCCATGGACGGCCGCATCGCGGAGCTCGGCGCCCAGCAGGCCATTCCCCTGCAGGAGTACCTCGAGATCATCGAGAAGGAAGTGCACCGGTGCACGAGCATCGTGGACGGGTTGCTCGACTTCAGCCGTCCCAAGGGCAAGCGGAAGGCGTCGGTGTCGATCAACACCGTGGTGGAGGACGCACTCTTCCTGTTCAAGCACCACGAGCGGTACAAGCAGTATGTCGTGCAGACGTCGCTGGCCGAGGGACTGCCGGCCATACTCGGGAACGCGGAGCAGCTGATTCAGATGCTCATGGCGCTCATGCTCAACGCGCTCGATGCGATGGAGCCGGGCGGCCGGCTCACGCTTCGCACGGCGCCTACCCGCTGGCGGTCCGACGAGGTGGTCGTGGAGGTCGAGGACACCGGGCAGGGGATCCCCTCCTCGGTGCGGCCGCGGATCTTCGAGCCATTCTTCACCACGAAGCCCACCGGCCGCGGCACTGGCCTCGGGCTCTCCATCTGCTACGGTATCGTGGAGGAGCACCGCGGGCGGATCGAGGTGGACAGCCATGCCGGTGGCGGCAGCGTCTTCCGCGTGTTCCTGCCCACGGCGGCGCTGGACGCCGACGCATGAAGATCCTGGCGATCGAGGACGACCGCACCGTCGGGCAGTACGTGAAGCGCGGGCTTGAAGAGCAGCGCTTCCATGTCGACCTGGCCACCGACGGGCTCGAAGGGCTGCGGCTCGCGTCGGGCGGCCAGTACGACCTCATCATCCTCGACCTCCGCCTGCCGGAGATGTCCGGTCTCGAGGTGCTGCGCAACCTCCGCGATCGCGGCCTTACCGTCCCCATCCTCGTGCTCACCGCCCAGGATACGGTGGACTTCAAGGTGCAGGCGCTCCGGACCGGTGCCGACGACTACGTCACGAAGCCGTTTTCCTTCGAGGAGTTGCTGGCGCGGGTGGAAGCGCTGGGGCGACGTCCGCAGCAGCTGCGGAGCCCGGTGCTGCGGGTACTCGATCTCGAGCTCGACACGGCGACCCACGAGGCACGCCGCGGGACGGAGCCGATTGAACTGACGCCCAAGGAGTACACGGTCCTGGAGTACCTGATGCGCCACACCGGCCGCGTCATGTCCCGTACGCTCATCACCGAGTATGCCTGGGACTATCACTTCGATCCCGGTACCAACATCGTGGACGTCGTGATCAACCGGCTGCGCAAGAAGATCGATTCCGGGCATGCCCGGAAGCTCATCCACACGGTGCGCGGGGTGGGCTATACGGTGAAGGGCTGACATGAGCAGCATCCGCTCGCGACTGGCCACGGGCTATGCGGTGACCCTGCTGCTCACCCTCGGCGGGTTCTGTGCGGCGGTCTATTACGAACTCCGCAAGCCCAGCATCTCGGGCCTGGACGCGCAGCTCGCTGGCGAACGCGACCTGGCGGTGCAGTACCTCAGCGAGTCGCACCGGGTGCTCGGGCGCCTCGTGCCTCCGGGCGGATCACCCTCCCTGGCGCCCGGCGTGGCCGCCGGCTTCCAGGGGTTGCGCGACTACCTGCTCGTGGTCGACACCTCGGGCGGCATTCTGTACACCTCCGATTCCCTCGCCGCGCTCCCGTTCGCCGACCTGCAGGTCCTCAGTGCCCAGCTGACACCGCCGCCGACCGTGAGCCGGTCCGTGTCGCTGCGACTGCAGTCGGGCCGCGACGTGCGCGCGATCGCCTCGCCCCTCGGCACGGCGGGCGCGCCCATCAGCGCCCTCCTCGTGGCGGCCCCCATCGACCGCAGCGCACCCGATGCCACGGTGTTCCTCCGTTCGATGCTGCTCGTGGCGCCGCTGGTGCTGCTCGCGTCGGTGTTCGCCGGGTACTGGCTCTCCGCCAACGCCCTCCGGCCGGTGCAGGGCATTATCGACGAGCTCGAGGCGATCACGGACGGTCGCAGCCTCCACCGGCGCCTCGAGGTGCCGCTCGCGGGCGATGAGGTCTCCCGCCTGGCCCAGACGCTCAATGGGATGCTCGCCCGGCTCGAGCAGAGCTTCTCGAGCCTGCGCCGATTCACCGCCGATGCGAGCCACGAGCTCAAGACGCCGCTCATGGTGCTGCGGGCCGGGGTCGAGCGCTCCCTGACGGATCCCCGAACGCCCACGGAACTGATGGAGTCGCTCGACGAAACGCTGGGCGAGATCAATCGCATGACCGAACTGGTCGAGGGCCTGCTGACGCTGGCCCGGGCCGACGAGGGGCGGGCGCCGCTGCCGGTGGAGCGGACCGACCTGCGCGAGCTGGTGGCCGAGGCCTCCGAAACGGCGGGCATGCTGGCAGAGTCTGGCCGGCTGAAGGTCGTGACGGTGATGCCGGATGCACCGGTCTGGGTGCTGGTGGATCGCCGGCGCATCCGTGAGATGCTGCTCAACCTGGTGACGAACGCGATCAAATACACCCCTGCCGAAGGCAGGGTCGAGCTCTCGCTGGCGGAGCGCGGCGACGGCGCGGCCATCATCGTGCGCGACACGGGGATCGGCATCGCGTCCAACGACTTGCCGCACATTTTCGAGCGTTTCTGGCGGGCCGACCTGGCGCGGTCGCGCACCGGGGAGCGCCCCGGCAGCGGGCTCGGCCTCGCGATCACAAAGTGGATCGCGGAGGCCCACGGTGGGTCGATTTCCGCGTCGAGCCGGCCGGGGCGGGGAACGACACTGACGGTAGTGCTGCCGCTAGCCGGGCCTCAATCTGCACGGCAAACTGAAGTGTCGTGACAGCGACACTCGGGGTCATTGTCCCTGCGGGCGACCTGTAATTCGGCCTTCACCGATTTGTAATCTCGCCCCAAGCCCGAAGCCATTTCCTGCCGGTATTCTCTTCAGCACTCGTTGACCAACCTTGTTCGAGGAGGGCGGTAGTGTTCGAGCACCTGATCGAGTCGTCCAACAAAGGCTCGAAGTCGTTCGGTCAGTCGGTCCTGTCGCTGATCATTCACGGCGTGGTGATCTTCGCGGCCATCGAGGCCACGAAGGGCGCCGCCGAGGAGATCAAGCAGCGGATCATCGACACGACGCTCGTCTTCCTGAAGCCACCGGAGCCCACGCCTCCGCCGCCGCCTCCGCCGCCACAGGACGTGGTGGTCTCGGCGAACCCGCCGCCGAAGGGCTTCCAGACGGTGGTGCCGCCCGACATCATCCCGAAGGACATTCCGCCGGTCGATCTGAACGCGAAGCCCTTCGATCCGAAGGATTTCTCGGGCAAGGGTGTCGAGGGCGGCATTTCCGCGGGCATCGAAGGTGGCACGGGGCCGGTCGAGTTGGGTCAGGTGTTCCTGACCTCGCAACTCGATGACCCGGCGCAGCGCATTTCCGGCCCCACGCCGCGCTACCCGCCCGTCATGGCGAGCGCCGGTATCGCCGGGTCGGTGGACCTGCAGTTCATCATCGACACCACCGGGCACGTCGAGCCGGGTTCGCTCAAGGTCCTGGCGAAGACGCATGATGCATTCGTGGAGCCGGCCAAGGAGAGCGTTCTGAAGGGCGTGTACAAGCCGGCGCGCTACAAGGGTGAGCCGGTGCGGCAGCAGGTGCAGCAGCGGATCTCGTTTTCGAACCCGAACTGATCGCATGATGCTCGCGGTGCGCTCGCAGGGCGCCGCGGCGAGGCCATTCAACCGTTGAACCGAGGAGTTACACCATGGGTGTAGATCTGCTGCATCTCTTCTCCACGATGGGCGCGTTCGCGAAGGGCATCGTCCTCATCATGGCCCTGATGTCGGTTTTCTCGCTCACGATCATGATCACCAAGCTGATCCAGATCAAGAAGAGCGAGTCGGCGACCCGCAAGTTCGCCCCGACGTTTTCGCGCGCCATCCAGGAAGAGAACCTCGACCAGGCCATCGCGCTGTCCGAGAAGAACCGGGCGGGTCACCTGTCCCGCGTCGTCGGTGGCGCCCTGGGTGAGGTCAAGCCCCTGATCCGCGATCGGGCGACGATCACCGCGGCCGACATCAACTCGGCCGAGCGCGCCGTCGAGCGCCAGATGCTGATTACGCTGTCCGAGTTCAAGCGCGGCCTGCCCGTGCTCGCCACCGTCGGCGCCACCGCGCCGTTCGTCGGCCTTCTCGGCACCACGATGGGTATCGTGAACGCCTTCACCGGCATGGCGCAGCAGGGCGCGTCGGGCGGCCTGGCCGGCATCTCGGCCGGTATCGCCGAGGCCCTGATCACCACCGCGTTCGGCCTCATGGTCGCGATCCCCGCGGTGTGGGCGTACAACTATTTCCAGACCAAGATCGAGAACCTCACGGTCGAGATGACCTACGGCTCCAAGGAACTCATCGACTACCTGATCAAGAGCGTCGGCAGCGAGTTCGGCCGGTCGATCTTCACCAAGGAGTTCCAGGCCCAGAAGGCGGTCACCGGCGCCGGGCAGATCAGCGGCTGACCAGCCCTGATCGTCCCTCACACGCACGGAAAGGCAGACCACCATGGGCATGTCGGTCGGAACAGCGGGGCAGTCACAGGTCAAGTCGGAGCCGAACGTGGTGCCGATGATCGACGTGATGCTCGTGCTGCTGATCATCTTCATGATCGTGACGCCCCTCATCGCGGCCGGGTTCAAGGCGACGATGCCGAAGGGCGCCAACCTCGACCCCGATCCCGAGGGCGAGAACGAGGTGATCCTGGGCATCGATGTATCGGGGAACTACTTCATCGACGGGCGCGCCGTGGCGAAGGGCACGCTCGAGGACCAACTGAAGGCGAAGTACACGAACCGGGAGAAGGATAAGATCCTGTACCTGAAGGCCGACAACCAGCTGGCCTACGGGTCGGTGCAGGAGGCCATCGAGATCGCGCGAACCGCCGGCGTGCGCGTCATCGCCGCCGTTACCGACCGGCAGGCCGGCCTCTTCGCCGAGGACAAGGCCAAGAAGGAGGGCAAGTAGCATGGGCATGTCGGTGGGTGGTGGCTCGTCGACGCTGACGTCGGAGCCGAACGTCGTGCCAATGATCGATATCCTGCTGGTGCTGCTGATCATCTTCATGATCACGCAGCCGCTCTCGCGCACCACGATCAGCGTGCAGGTGGCGCCGCCGATCGAGGCGACGCAGGTCAAGTCGGAGAACAGCAACCAGATCGTGCTGGAACTGGGTGACGACGGATCCTACGCCATCAACCAGCAGCCGGTCCCCAAGGACCAGCTCGACACGCAACTGCACGCCATCTACGATGCGCGCCCGGCCAAGCTGCTCTTTGTCAAGCCAGGCCAGCGCCGTCTCTATCAGGACGTCATCGAGGCCATGGACGTGGCCAAGGGCGCCGGCATCCAGATCATCGGGTTTACGCCGAAGGAAGCGTACCGCTAGGCGACAACAGACAAGGCGGCAAGCAGCAAGAGGGCCCGGCGCGGTACGACCGGGCCTTCTGCGTCGGCGGGACTTGCACGCACGCGCTGTGGCCGCCTGCCGCCCTGTCCTGCCGCTTCTGTGCTCCTCCCCCCTTACGTTTCGTCATCCCTCTCACCGCCATGACTCCCTCGCCCGCCGACCACTTCGACATCGACCTGCCCACCGATCCGGGGCGGCGCCGGGAGGCGCGCTTAGCATTGCTTGTGGCGGTGTTGCTCCACGTCGTGGTCATCGGGCTGGTACTCTGGCGCGGGCCCGAGTTCTGGGCGCCCCCTCCGTCCGTCGGCGCGCCCAGCATCGTGCGAGCTGGGGGCGGCGGAGGAGGGGGAGGCGGTGGCAAGCAGCCAACGCTCGTCTATATTTTGCCGCCGGCCACGACAGCTCCCGTCCTGGTGCCGGTTCCACCCGTAATACCGCCACCTCCCGTTAAGCCGCCGCCTGTTCCCGAGGTGCGCGCGGAGAACCCGAGCGCGGTGGCGCCTGCCGACACGGCCGTTGCCACGGGCGGTGCAGGCGGTCCGGGGCAGGGCCCCGGGACGGGCGGCGGGACGGGTGGAGGTGCCGGTGGGGGGCAGGGCCCCGGTACGGGCACGGGCACCGGGCCCGGCGCGGGCGGCGGTGAGGGCGGCGCGATCCGGCCGCCGGTCTGGAGCGCCGGCGCGCTACCGTTCGGCGAAACGCCGAAAGCGCTCCGCGGCCGTTATGTCGACGTCACGTTCTGGGTGGCCGTGGATGGCCGGGTGGAGCGGATCGGTATCGAGCCGCCGATCGAGGATGGGAAGTACCGCGAGTACTTCAGCGAAGTGATGATGCGCACCTGGCGCTTCCGGCCCGCTCGCGCTCCGTCCGGCGAGGCCGTGCCAGGGACCGTGACGATCGGCTTCAATTTGCCCAGCAAGTGACCCGTCCCGCAGGCCGGAGCGACGCGTGAACCAGCTGTTCCGCCGCAAGCCGATCGCAGAGCTCGTTCCCGAGACCGACAACCTGCATGGACTCCGGCGCGCCCTCGGTGCCGGCGACCTCATCCTCCTGTCCATCGGTGCCGTCATCGGCGCCGGCATCTTCTCCTCGATCGGCACGGCGGCGGCAGGCGAGGTGCTACCCACGGGCGAAGTGGTGCGCTACGGGGCCGGTCCCGCGCTCATCGTCTCGTTCGCGCTGCTCGGCGTGGTGTGCGGCCTGTGCGCGCTCTGCTACGCCGAGCTGGCGTCGATGATCCCGCAGGCCGGCAGCGCGTACGCCTACTCCTACGCCACGCTGGGCGAGTTCATCGCCTGGATCATCGGGTGGGACCTGATCCTCGAGTACGCGGTGGGCAATGTGGCCGTGGCGATTGCGTGGAGCGGCTACCTCAATTCGCTCCTCACCGGATTCGGCATTCACCTGCCGGGCTGGCTGACCCACGGATACCGCACTGCCCTCCTCAGCGCCAATCCCGAGATCCACGCCCTGCTCCAGACCGCGCCACGCATCGCAGGCGTTCCCATACTCCTCAATGTGCCGGCGTTCCTGATCGTCATGTTCGTGACCGGCCTGCTCGTGGTGGGAGTGAAGGAGAGCATCCGCGTCAACAACGTGATGGTGCTCATCAAGCTGCTGGTTCTCGGTCTCTTCGTGGTCGTCGGGGTCCAGCACATCGATCCGGCCAACTACGTCCCGTTCGCCCCGAACGGCTGGACCGGCATCCATCAGGGCGCGGCCATCGTGTTCTTCGCGTACATCGGGTTCGATGCCATCTCGACCGCGGCCGAGGAAACAAAGGACCCGCAGCGCAACATGCCGATCGGCATCATCGGCGGCCTGGCCATCTGCACGCTGATCTACGTGATCGTCGGGTGGGTGGCGACCGGGATCGTGCCGTACCAGGAGCTGCGCGCCGCCGATCCGCTCGCGCGGGCGCTCCAGGTGGCGGGGCTCACGAAGGTGAGCTGGATCGTCTCCGCGGGTGCCGTGGTGGCCCTCACGGCGGTGCTGCTGGTGTTCCAGTACGGGCAGCCGCGGATCTTCATGGCGATGGCGCGCGACGGCCTCCTGCCCCAGTGGGCGGCGAAGATCCATCCGAAGTACCGCACGCCGGTCACGAGCACGGTGGTGACCGGGTGCATTGTCGGGTTGGGTGCGTTGTTCGCGGACGAGAACGAGATCTACGACCTGACCAACATCGGCACCCTTGCCGCGTTCGCCATCGTCTGCCTCGGTGTACTGGTCCTTCGCATTCGCGAGCCGGAACGGCCGCGGCCGTTCCGCGTTCCCATGGTGGGGGCGGTCGCACTGCTCGGCGCCGCGGCCTGCGTCTACGTGATGAAGGGGCTGCCGCTGCACGCCTGGGAACGCTTCGGGATCTGGCTGGTTATCGGCCTGGTCCTCTACTTCGGCTATGGCATGCGCCATAGCCGGCTTCGCGGACGTCCGATCCAGGAGCGCCCGGTTCAGTAGAAGCTGACGGCGAGCCCGAGCTGGAAGGCATTCGCGCCGCCGCCGTCGAAACTGCCAAACATCCAGTTGGCGTACGGGGTGAGTGCCGTCTTACTGCCGACCGGGAAGTCGTAGCCGGCCCCGAGGCTGTAGCCGAAACCGGTGTCCGAGTTGGAGAAGTAGCCGTCATCGACCGCCAGCACCGCGAGTCCGATTCCGCCGCGCAGGTAGAGTCCCTTTGCGGTGGGATAGAAATAGGCCGAGGCGGTCAGGGTACCGAATGACACTGCCGTGCCGTCGATGCTCTTGTACCATCCCTCACTCTCGACGCCGACCAGCAGCTTGTCATTTACTGCCCCGCCGATGCGGAAGCTGCCGCTGATACCGGACTCCCGGTCCATCTCGCAGCCATCGCACGTCACGTCGAGGGAACCCCATCCCAGGCCCACGCCCACGAAGAGGCCCTTACTCCAGGCTGAGGTTCGCCTGGAGCATGCCGGTGCGGGGTCAAGCGACAGTCAAGTCAGGCGGAACATCTTTCCGCCGCGTGCCGCCAGGTGCAGTGCGCCGTCGAGTGGGTCCACCGGCATTTGCTGCGCGCGCACCACCGGGAGCCCGGCGAGGCGCGCGAGCACCCGCTCGCGCAGCGGACTGCCGGGACCGAGCAGGCTCCCAGCGAGTGCCACTGGCACCGGTCGCGGCTCGGTGATCAGGTCGGCGAGGGACGCGACCAGTCCGGTGAGCTCGCCGGCCGCATAGGCGGTGATGCCCTCGGCCACGGCATCGCCTGCGGCGGCTGCGGACAGCACCACGGCCGCAAGCGCGGCGACCTCGCCAACGGCGGCTGTCGTGCTCCAGCGAACCAGGTCATCGAGCCCACCGCACCGTTGCACCCGCAGCAACTCGGTGGTGAGTGACGTCTCATCCCCGCGGCCATCACGGGCACGGCCAACCGCCACCAGCGCGAGGCGCCCGATCGCATAACCGCTGCCCTCGTCGCTCATCTGCCATCCATAACCGCCCTGCCGGAACGACTCGCCTGCGGCATCGCGCCCAACCGCGATGCTGCCGGTGCCCGCGCTCAGGACGATGCCTGGTCCGTCGCCGAAGGCAGCGGCCTCGGCCAGCTCGACGTCGGTGACCACGAGAACGCGCTCGGCCACCGACTCGCCGCGCAACGCCTGGCCGAGCTCGCGGCGCTCGACCTCCCGGCCCACGCCGGCCGCACCGACCACGAGGGTCTCCGCGCGGAGCACGCCGGCATTGGCCAGCACCCGTCGCGCTTGCTCCGCGATCACCCCCGCCGCGGCGAGCGCGCGTCCCGGGCGTACCGCGCCCGCGCCACCCAGTGCCTGGCCCACCGCCTCGCCGTCCTTCCATGCGACGGCGCGCGTCTTCGAGCCGCCTGCATCGACTCCCACGATGATCACGAAGTCGCCTCCCCAATCCCTGGTGAGCCCGGGAACACGATACTCGACATGAAGCCTGTTCCGACAGCCAGCAGCGTCCCCAGCGGCACGTACCACGGCCAGGCGAGCCGGCCGACGGGCGTGAGCCAGCCCAGCCCAGGAACCCCGGCGAGGCGGGCCGCGAATACCACGACAAGCATGACCATCACGGTGATGGCCACCGCGGCGATGACGTCTCGTGTGCGCGCGCGTGGCCAGCGCCCGGCGAGGATGTAGGTGCCGAGCAACGCACCGTAGGTGATCGACGCGATGGACAGGGCCAGCACAACCGCCGGCGTGTCGGCGCGTGATGCCGCAAGGTCGAACCCGAGGGCCGCGATGATGAGCCCGATTCCCCATACCAGGGAGACGAGGCGCCCGACCCGCAGGAGGTGCGCGGGGTCGCGGCGACCGGTGAGCGACGCGTAGAGATCGTACGTCACCGCGGATGCGAGCGCGCTGATCGCCGAACTGTGACTGCTCATGGCCGCCGCCAGGATCCCGGCGATGACGAGGCCCGCGATGCCCGCAGGGAGTGAGTGCACAATGAACCCGGAGAAGATCTGGTCGCCGGGCATCCCGTCCGGCGCGAGGCCGACCGCCCAGATGGCGATGCCGACGAGCAGGAACAGGGCGAACTGCAGCATCACGACGATCCCCGACCCGACCAGGGCCACCTGCGCATCCCGCAGCGAGCGGGTAGCGAGGAGGCGCTGGACGATCAGCTGGTCGGTGCCGTGAGAGGCGGCACTGAGCAGGGCGCCACCGACGATGCCGCCCAGGAGCGTGTACGGGATGGTGAGGGAGAGCGCGGGGTTGATCACCGTGAGCTTGCCCGCGTCGGATGCGCGCGCCAGGACCGGCGCGATGCCGCCGCCCAGCCGGGTCGCGACCCAGAGCGCCGCGATGCCGCCGGCCACGTAGACCGCAAGCTGGAGCACGTCCGCCCATACCACCGCCTTGAGCCCGCCGAACCAGGTGTAGGTCAGCGTCACCACGCCCATCACGATGATCGCCGCCGGAATGCTCCATCCCGTGATGAGCGCCAGCGGCACGGCCCCGGCGAACACGCGGACGCCGTCGCCCAGGAACCGGGTCACCAGGAACACCACGGAGGTGATGCGCCGCGCCTCGGGACCGAAGCGCCGCTCGAGTCGCTGGTATGCCGTCTCCTGCTCTCCGCGGAAATAGCCTGGGAGAAGCCACGCGGCGACGGCCACGCGGCCGATGAAGTACCCGATGGTGAGTTGCAGGAAGGTGAGGTTGCCACGGGCACCGATACCCGGCACCGAGATCACGGTCAGCGCCGACGTCTCGGTGGCCACGATCGACAGCATGACGGCCCAGGCGGGGAGGTCACGCGCGCCGAGGAAGTAGTCGCCTGCCGAGGACTGCCGCCGCGACACCCAGAGCCCGAGGGCGAGGGTGAACACGAGGTACGCGGCGATGACGGCGAGGTCGAGGGGGCGCATTGGGTCGTGGGTCGTGAGTCGTGGGTCGTGAGAGATGTGCGCCAGGAATGAAAAGAGGGCCCCCCCGATCAGGGAGCCCTCTCACGACTCACGACCCGCGACTCAGACAGTAAAGCTGCTCCCGCACCCGCACCCGCCACTTGCGTTCGGGTTCGTGAACGTGAAGCCCGATCCCTGCATCGAGGTCACGTAGTCCACGGTGACACCCGACAGGTACTGCGCGCTGAAGCCATCGACGAACACGCGGATGCCGTTCACTTCCTGCACCATGTCGTCTTCGAGGGCCGCTTCCTCGATGTTCAGGCTGTACTTGAACCCGGAGCAGCCGCCCGGCAGGACGCTGACCCGGAGGCCGGCTGTCTCTTCGGGTACCTGTTCCGCGGCAATGAACTTCTTCACCTCGGTCGCGGCCGCCGGCGTGAGGACGAGCTGGAAACCGCCGGGGGCCTGCGTCTGCTCAGTGTTGCTCATTTGTTGTCTCCTGATGCGTCGCCGAACCTCCGACGCCACAATTTCTTAGGTCCTGCTACTGCCTGCATTCTACGTGCCACCGTATGGCATGTCAACGCGTCACGGCTGACCGGCCGGGGACGGCCGCTCGAGGCCGGCGCCGAGTGGTATGCCGGGCGGGATCGGCACCGGCATCCGCCCCGAGATGGCGGCGCCGGTAAGGGCGGCGGCCACGGCCCATTCGGTGTTGGGATTGGACGCCCACCCGAGCAGGTAGGTGCCCAGGCTGGGCACCTGCGAGCCCACGTACGGCGACCCCAGCGACACGAACACGGTCGGTCGCGCCCGCGCGCTGCTGTCGGCCAGCCGGGCGAGCAGCTCGGGCATGCCGATCGTGCCACGTCCGGCAAACGCGCGGACCGCCACGGCGAAGATGGCCACGGGCGCCCGGTCGGTCACCGCGAGCGCGGAGTCGTAGCTCGCCGGGCCGCTCGACGGCGACAGGCGAAATGTGATAATCGTGTCGCCGCGCGCGCGGAGTTCGCTCACCAGCGCGTTGCCGGCCGTGGGATTGAGCTCGTCGCCGTAGATGATCACGCTGCGGCTGCCCCGCTGTCGCCGCACGCCGTCGAGGGCACCGTCCCGGTCACTGAGCAGCACGATCGCGCGCGACGCAACGGCGCGCGCCGTGTCGCGGAACGCCACGCTGCCCACAACGTCCATGACCCTGGCGAGCGATACCGTCCGCTGCTGGAACAGCCCCGCCTTCGCCTTCAGCTGCAGCACCCGGCGCACCGAGCGATCGAGCCGTCCTTGCGTGAACCGTCCTTGCGCAAGGGCCGCGCCCATCGCGTCGATGACCGTGGCCGGGTCCGCGGGCTGCAGCAGGATGTCGGCCCCGGCGAGGAAGGCGAGCACCGCCGCTTCCCCGGCCCCATACCCGGCGACGATACCACCCATGTTGAGCGCATCGGTCACGATGACCCCGTTGAAGTGCAGCGAGTCCCGCAGGAGGCCGGTCAGGACGGCCGGCACCAGCGTTGCCGGCATCGGCGTGCCAGCCTGCAGTGCCGGCAGGGCGATGTGCGCGGACATCACCGCCGTCACTCCCGATGCGATGGCGCTCCTGAACGGGATCAGTTCGAGTGTGTCGAGCCGGGACCACGGCACGTCGAGTAGCGGCAGCGCCAGGTGCGAATCGATCTCGACGTCCCCGTGACCGGGAAAGTGCTTCGCCGTCGCATGCATCCCGTTGTCCTGCAGGCCCCGTATCTCTGCCGAGACAAGGCCTGCGACGGCACGCGGATCGGACCCGAACGAGCGCGTGTTGATGATCGGGTTCGCGGGATTGCTGTTGAGGTCGGCGACCGGCGCAAGGGCGAAGTGAATGCCGACCGCGCGGCCCTCGAGTGCCGTGATGCGCCCCATCGCGTAGGCATCCTGGTCCCGTCCGGTTGCCCCGACACCCATATTGCTCGGGAACGCCGTGCCGCCGGTGAGCCTCAGCGCGGTGCCGCCCTCGAGGTCGGACGCAATCAGGAGCGGCACCCGCGCGCGCTGCTGCAGCATGTTGAGCTTGGCCGCGATGTCGAGCGGCGACCCGATCGACACGATCAGGCCGCCAACGTGGAGCGAGTCGACCCAGTTCACGATCCTGGCGAACGCCGGGTCATCGTCGGCGGTGTAGGTGCCGGGGATCCACGGCACGACCAGCTGGGCGATCCTGTCGCGCGGCGTCATGTGCTTGAGGAGCCGTTCCACCTGTGGGTTCCGCGCCGTCCCAGCGGACTGGGCCGCGCACGGCAGCGCGACAAGCGGCACACAGGCCGCCACCAGGATGGCCAGGAAGGAGAATCGATGCGTCTGCTGCGGCATGTATCCGGTTTCTCGCTCGCGGGAATGCTGGTGACCGCGTGTGCCACGGCGCAGGCGCCGCCAGTGCAGGCGGTACGCCCCGGTATCGACGTACTCGTCGAGGACAGCCTGCACCTGGTCGCGGGCCGGGCGGTCGGGCTGCTCACGAACCGGACGGGCGTCGATCGGCGCGGTGTCCCCGACGTGGAGCGCCTGCGCGCTGCCGGCGTCAATCTCGTGGCGCTGTTTACGCCGGAGCACGGATTTCGCGGGGCGGCCGATCCTGGCGCCACGGTGGCAACGACGCGCGACAGCGCGACGGGTCTCCCAATCTACAGTCTCTATGGCCGCGATTTCGCGCCGACCCCGGAGATGCTTGCCGGCGTGCAGGTCCTCCTCGTCGACTTGCAGGATCCGGGCGCGCGCTACTTCACCTACATCTCGACGACGATCGAACTCATGCGCTCGGAGGCGAGCGCTGGCATCCCCGTCATCATTCTCGATCGTCCGAACCCGATTGGCAGTGCGGTGCAGGGCAACGTGCTCGACAGCGCTGCCCGCTCATTTGTCGGGAGCCTCGCGGTGCCGATGCGACATGGCCTGACGGCGGGTGAACTTGCCCTGCTGGCGCGAAAGGAGCGTGGCCTCTCGTCCGAACTCCATGTCGTGCCGGTGTCCGGATGGCGGCGTTCGCAGTACTTCGACAGTACCGGGCTTCCGTTCGTGCCGCCAAGTCCGAACCTCCGCGACTTGGAGAGCCTCATCAACTATCCGGGTACCTGCCTCTTCGAGGGCACCAACCTGTCCTCGGGCCGGGGAAGTGACGCTGCGTTCTCGCAGGTGGGCGCACCGTGGCTCGACCCCGCGGCGGTGCTGGCACGGCTCGGGCCGCAGCCCGGGGTTGTGCTGGCTCCCACCACCTTCACTCCCCGGCGGCCCGGCGACGGGAAGTATGCCGACACCCTGCTTCAGGGGATCCGCCTCCGGGTCACCGACCGGGCCGCCTATGACCCCCCCGCCACGGCACTGCGCCTGCTGGCCGCCATCCGGGCGGAGCACCCCGGCGAGTTTGCCTGGATTGGCCCTCATTTCGACCGGCTGGTTGCCGAGCCGGGTCTCCGGGAGGCGATGGATCGCGGGGCCCCGATCGACTCGATTCTGGGTGCCTGGCGCGCGCAGCGGGCCGCCTTCGAGTTCCGGGCGGCCGAGGTCCGCCTCTACCTGGAATAGGCCCCGCCGCCTATTTGCCCCTTCCCGTTCCGGCCGTTATCCTTGGCCCCGTGCCGAAGGTGAATAATGACACAGAGATCGGGTCCCTTGCCGCGGGGCGGGAAGGGTGAAGCCGCTTAAAGCGCTCGAGCGGCCTTTTTTCGCCGTATTCCGGCCTCTGGTCAACTGGCTGATCGCGCACCGGGTCCGTCCCAACACCATCACCACAGTTGGCACCGCTCTCGTGCTCGCCTCGGCAGTCTTCTTCGGGGCGGGTTGCGTGCGGCTGGGAGGGCTGTTCCTCCTGCTCAGCGGCATCGTGGACACGATCGACGGGCAGGTGGCGCGGAACGGCGCGATGGTCTCCCGGTTCGGGGCGTTCTACGACTCGACGCTCGACCGGATTGGGGACGGCGCCACCTTCGCCGGGGTCGGCACTTACCTGATGTTCGCGCCCGATGTGGCCTGGCGAGAGCTCAGCGTCATCGTGTGCATGGTGGGCATCATTGCGTCGCTGGTCGTGTCCTACGCCCGGGCGCGCGCCGAAGGGCTGGGCCTCGACTGCAAGGTCGGCATCGCGCAGCGGGCCGAGCGCATTCTCCTCCTGGGCATTCCGCCGCTGTTCTTTGGTGCGGGCCCGGGCGGCATCTATCTGCAAGTCATCGTCGTCCTGCTGACCGTGCTGGCACTCATCACCGTCGTCCAGCGCATCGTGCATGTGCACGGCGCGGCCAACGCCGCGGATCTCGCAGGGCTGCAGGACCGGGAGTAAGCCGGTCCGTCACACCAGCGGAAAGGAAGCACGCGTGGCAGACAAGGGCGCACGGCCGATCGCGAAGGCCGAGGGCAAGCTCGGAGTGCTCACGGTGGGGCTCGGGGCCGTAGCATCGACGTTCATCGCCGGCGTGGAGCTGGCGCGGCGGGGCGTCGCGAAGCCATACGGATCGCTGACCCAGCTCGCCACGATCCGTCTGGGCAAGCGCACCGACGGGCGCACGCCGCTCATCAGGGACTTCGTCCCGCTCGCCTCGCTCGACGACCTCGTCTTCGGCGCCTGGGATCCGATCCCGGACAACGCCTACGAGGCGGCCATCAAGTGTGGCGTGCTCGACAAGCACGAGCATGTGGAGCCGATTGGCGCGTTCCTGAAGGGCATCAGGCCGATGCCGGCGGTGTTCGACCGGAACTACGTGAAGCGCCTCGAGGGCATCAACGTCAAGGGCGGCAAGACCAAGCGGGAGCAGGCCGAGGCGCTGCGCGTGGACATCCGCGAGTTCAAGGCGAAGAACAACTGCAGCCGTCTCGTGATCGTCTGGTGCGCGTCCACCGAGATCTTCATCGCGCCCGGCGCCGCCCACCAGACGCTGGCGGCCTTCGAGAAGGCCATGGAGAGCAATGACGCCACCATCGCGCCGTCGATGCTCTACGCCTGGGCCGCCATGATGGAAGGCGTCGCCTTCATGAACGGCGCGCCGAACCTCTGCTGCGACATCCCAGCCATCGAGCACCTCGCCCGCGACAGGAAGGTCCCGATCGGCGGCAAGGATTTCAAGACCGGCCAGACGATGCTCAAGACGGTGCTGGCGCCGATGTTCAAGGCGCGCATGCTTGGCGTTGCCGGCTGGTACTCCACCAACATCCTCGGCAACCGGGACGGCGAAGTCCTGGACGATCCGGAGAGCTTCAAGACGAAGGAAGAGTCGAAGCTCGGCGTGCTGGAGTACATCCTGCAGCCCCAGGTCTACCCGGAGCTGTACGGCAACATCTTCCACAAGGTGCGGATCAACTACTATCCGCCGCGGGGCGACAACAAGGAAGGCTGGGACAACATCGACATCTTCGGGTGGCTCGGCTATCCGATGCAGATCAAGGTCGACTTCCTCTGCCGTGACTCCATCCTGGCGGCGCCGCTCGTGCTCGACCTGGCCCTCTTCTCCGACCTCGCCCAGCGCGCCGGGATGTCGGGGGTGCAGGAGTGGCTCTCGTTCTACTTCAAGAGCCCGCAGGTGGCCCCGGGGCTGTATCCCGAGCACGACCTCTTCATCCAGCAGACGAAGCTCAAGAACACCCTGCGGTGGATGATGGGGGAGGAACAGATCACGCACCTGGGCGTGGAGTACTACGGGGAAGCGTGAGGAAGCCGCGCCAGCGACGCTCATGAAGTACTTCCATCGTACGCATCAGGTGCCGGCCACCGTGCTGGCGCAGTCCGCAACGTTCTTCGGCGGCCGGCTCGCTCCCACCGAGGAGACGCCGAGCCGCCGCCGGTTCGGCGGCGCCATCGGGCACGTGAGCATCACGGCCGCCGCCGAGGGCGGGCACTACACCCTGGTCACGGTCGAGACCGACCAGCCGGGGGAGAGCGAAGTAGATCGTTTGGCCAAGCGGTTTCTAACGCTGGTGCACGCGGCGGCCGATCCCGGCCATGTCGTTCGCGGCGCCTACTAGTCCGACAACCCAGGAGATACCCCAGATGACCCGAATGGACGCCGTGCGTCGACGTCTCATTCCGCTGCTCGCGCTGCTCGCGGGCACTTTCCTTCCCGCCTTCGTTCCGCTGCTCGCGGCGCAGGAACATCGTCCTGGCGGGGAGGTGAACCTGCTCCTCCCGGACCTCAATCAGGGCGACTTTCTGGGCTTTACCGGGCACCAGATCCTGCTGTCGGGCCTGGTGGTCTGCGTGCTGGGCCTGCTGTTCGGCCTCTGGTCATACAACGCCGTGCAGAAGCTGCCGGTGCACAAGTCCATGGCCGAGGTGTCGGAACTGATCTACATCACCTGCAAGGCGTACCTCGTACAGCAGGGCAAGTTCCTGCTGGTGCTGCTCGCCTTCATCGGCGCCGTCATCGTGGCGTACTTCACGCTCACGGGCCTCCCCCCGGCAAAGATCGCCATCGTGCTGCTCTTCAGCCTCATCGGCATGGCGGGGAGCTATGGCGTGGCGTGGTACGGCATCCGGATCAACACGTTCGCCAACTCGCGCACGGCGTTCTCCAGCCTCGCGGGCAAGGGCTTCCCCGTCTACGCCATCCCGCTGCGGGCGGGCATGAGCGTCGGCATGATGCTGATCTCGGTCGAGCTCCTGTTCATGCTCGGCATCCTGCTGTTCGTGCCCGGTGACGTTGCCGGCGCGTGCTTCCTCGGCTTCGCCATCGGCGAGTCCCTTGGCGCGGCCGTGCTGCGTATCGCCGGCGGGATCTTCACCAAGATCGCCGACATCGGCTCGGACCTGATGAAGGTGGTGTTCAAGATCAAGGAAGACGACGCGCGGAACCCGGGCGTCATCGCCGACTGCGTGGGCGACAATGCCGGCGACTCGGTGGGCCCCACCGCCGACGGCTTCGAGACTTATGGCGTCACCGGCGTGGCGCTGATCACGTTCATCCTGCTGGCGGTGCCCGACCAGGCGGTGCAGGTGCAGCTGCTGGTCTGGATCTTCCTCATGCGGGTGATGATGGTGCTGGCGTCGGGCGCCTCGTACTTCATCAACGACGCCCTCGCGCGCGGCAAGCATGGCCACGCGGTCAAGTTCAACTTCGAGCATCCGCTGACTCAGCTCGTCTGGATCACCTCGATCCTCTCGGTCGTGCTCACCTACGTCGTGTCGAAGGTCATCATCCCGGGCCTCGGCGCCGACGGCACGCTCTGGTGGAAGCTGTCCACGGTCATCACCTGCGGCACGCTCGCGGGCGCGATCATCCCGGAACTGGTGAAGATCTTCACGTCCATGTCCTCGCGGCATGTGCGCGAGGTGGTCAGCAGCTCGAAGGAGGGCGGGGCATCGCTCAACATCCTGTCGGGCCTCGTGGCGGGCAACTTCTCGGCATACTGGCTCGGCATCACCATCATGCTGCTCATGTCGGCGGCGTTCGGCGTCAGCACGCTGGGCCTGGGTGAGCTGATGAAGGCGCCGGCCATTTTCGCCTTCGGCCTGGTGGCGTTCGGCTTCCTCGGCATGGGCCCGGTCACCATCGCGGTGGACAGCTACGGCCCGGTGACGGACAACGCGCAGTCGGTGTATGAACTGTCGGTCATCGAGTCGCTCCCCGGGATCAAGGCGGAGCTCAAGAAGGACTTCGGCGTCGACGTCAACTTCGAGGTGGCGAAGGAGCTGCTCGAGGAGAACGACGGGGCGGGCAACACCTTCAAGGCCACGGCCAAGCCGGTGCTCATCGGCACCGCCGTAGTGGGTGCCACCACGATGATCTTCTCGATCATCATGGCGCTGACCCACGGCCTGACCGATGGCATGCAGAACCTGTCGATCATGCACCCGCCGTTCCTGCTCGGCCTGATCACCGGCGGCGCCATCATCTACTGGTTCACCGGCGCGTCGATGCAGGCCGTGACCACGGGTGCCTACCGGGCCGTCGAGTTCATCAAGGCCAATATCAAGCTCGAGGGCGCCACCAAGGCGTCGGTGTCGGACAGCAAGAAGGTGGTGGAGATCTGCACCCAGTACGCCCAGAAGGGCATGCTGAACATCTTCCTCGGCGTCTTCTTCTCGACGCTTGCGTTCGCGTTCATCGAGCCGTTCTTCTTCATCGGCTACCTGATCTCCATCGCGCTCTTCGGGCTCTACCAGGCCATTTTCATGGCCAATGCCGGCGGCGCCTGGGACAACGCGAAGAAGATCGTGGAGACCGAACTCAAGATGAAGGGCACGCCGCTGCACGACGCGTCCATCGTCGGCGACACGGTGGGTGATCCCTTCAAGGACACCAGCTCGGTTGCCCTCAATCCCGTCATCAAGTTCACGACGCTCTTCGGGCTCCTGGCCGTCGAGCTTGGTGTGTACCTCACCGCCGAGAAGGGCGCTGGCCTGACGCATGCCATGGCCATCGCGTCGTTCCTGCTGTCGGCCGTCTTCGTCTACCGGTCGTTCTACGGCATGCGCATCGAGTCGAAGGCGGCCTGATGCGCCTGCTCCCGCGGGACGAGCAGTTCTTCGAGCTCTTTACGCAGGTCGCTCAGCGCGGGGTCGAGGCGGCGCGACAGCTCGGGGAACTGCTCGCCTCCGACGAGGATCGCCGGGCCTACCTGGTCGAGTCGATCAGCCGGATCGAGCTCGAGGCGGACAAGCTGACGCATGACGTCACGGTCCGCCTCGATCGTTCCTTCATCACGCCGCTCGATCGAGAGGACATCCACTTCCTTGCGTCGAGCCTCGACAACATCATCGACCGCATTGACGGCATTGCCCGTCGCACCAAGATCTTCAGGGTCGGCGCCTCGCCCCGGGGAGCCGTCCTGCTGGCCGAGGTCATCCACCGGGCGGCTTTGCAGCTGCTCGCCGCCGTGAAGCAGCTGGGCGGGAAGAAGCAGGACGCCATCCTCGCAGCCTGCCTGGAGGTCCGCCGCCTCGAGGAGGAGGGCGATGCGCTGTACCACGAGTGGCTTGGTTTCCTGTTCGAGCACGAGTCGAACCCGCTCGAGGTGATCAAGTGGAAGGAAATCTACGACAAGCTCGAGAACACCCTCGACAGTGCTGAGGATGTCAGCAATACGCTGGAGTCGGTCGCCATCAAGCACGGTTGAGCCATGCCTGACTCGATCAGCTTCGTCCTCCTGATCGTCGCAGTTGCCCTCGTCTTCGATTTCATCAACGGGTTCCACGACAGCGCCAATTCGATCGCCACGGTCGTCTCCACCCGCGTGCTTTCGCCGGGCGTCGCGGTGGCGTGGGCGGCGTTCTTCAATTTCATCGCGGCGTTCACCATCGGCACCGCCGTGGCAAAGACGATCAGCAAGGGCCTGGTCGATCCCGCGATCGTCGATCCCACGGTGGTGCTGGCCGCGCTCCTCGGCGCGATCGTCTGGAACCTCGTCACCTGGTATATCGGCCTGCCGAGCTCGTCCTCACATGCCCTGCTCGGGGGATTTGCCGGCGCCGCCATCGCCAAGGCCGGCATCGGCGCCCTGATCCTGTCAGGATGGGTGAAGCCGATCCTCGGCATCGTCATCTCCCCGTTTCTGGGCGCGGCGCTGGGCCTGGCGCTCACGGTCGGGTTCTCGTGGCTGCTCTACAAGCGCACCGCCCGCCCGCTCGACAGGCTCTTTCGCCGCCTGCAGCTCGTATCCGCGGGCCTCTATTCGCTGAGCCACGGTGCGAACGACGCGCAGAAGACGATGGGCATCATCGTCGGCCTGCTGGTGTCGGCGCAGCACCTGTTCAAGGATGCGACCGGCTGGCAGCGGTACCTGTACCTGCCGAACGCCGATCACGTCCCGCTCTGGGTCGAGCTGGCCGCCTACAGCGCTATCGCCATGGGCACGGCGATGGGTGGCTGGCGGATTGTGAAGACGATGGGGTCGAAGATCACGAAGCTCACGCCCTTCAGCGGTTTCTGCGCCGAGACGGGTGGCGGCGTCACGATCCTGCTGGCCTCGGTGCTCGGCGTGCCGGTGAGCACGACCCACACGATCACCGGTGCCATCGTGGGCGTCGGAGCCGCGCGGCGGGTCGGGGCGGTGCGCTGGGGCGTGGCCGGTCGCATTGTCTGGGCCTGGATCCTCACCATTCCTCTGAGTGCCGCAGTTGCGGCCATGGTCTACCTGCTGCTCCAGCTCCGATAGGCTTCGGCCCCGCTTCCTAGCGAAGCCGCTGGGTACGCCCCTAGGTTGGATTGTCCCTAGCCGGGCCAATCAATGACAGGCATGGGTTCGCCCTGGGCGGATGCACTCTCCGACCGATATCGGGTCGAGCGCGAACTCGGCCGGGGCGGGATGGCAGTTGTGTTCCTTGCGCGCGACCTCAAGCACGACCGCCTGGTCGCGCTAAAGGTGCTCCGTCACGAGTTATCCGCTGCACTCGGACGCGACCGCTTCGTCCGCGAAATTCAGCTGACCGCCCGCCTTCAACATCCCAACATCCTCGCTGTCTTCGATTCCGGCGAGACCAGTGGCCAGCTCTGGTATACCATGCCGTATGTCGAGGGCGAGACACTTCGCGCGCGGCTAGCGCGGGACGGTCGCCTTCCGGTGGATACGGCGGTGCAGCTCGGGCGCGAAGTTGCCTCGGCGCTCGCGTACGCCCATGAGGCCGGCGTCGTTCACCGCGACATCAAGCCGGAGAACATCCTGCTGTCGAGACAGGGTCAGGCCCTTGTCGCCGACTTCGGGATCGCCAAGGCCCTCGCGACGGACGAGGCGCTGACCGAGACCGGCCTGGCGCTTGGCACGCCTGCCTACATGGCGCCGGAACAGATCCTGGGCGAGCGCCCGGTGCGGCCGCAGGCGGACGTCTACGCGCTAGGCGTCGTGCTATACGAGATGCTCACCGGCCTCCGACCCTTCCTCGACTCGGCGCCGGCGGCGATGCTGGCGAAGCGGCTGACCGATGGCGCTCCCCTCATCACCACGCAGCGCCCAGAGGTCCCGGAGGCCATCGCCGTGCTTGTCCGGGACACGCTCGAGGTAGATCCCGCCCGCCGTCCGGCGTCGGGAGCGGCACTCGCAGCGCGCCTGGCGGAGGCGAGCGTCCAGACGCCGGTGTCGACGGTGCAGCTGCCGTCGGTCCGTGCACGCCGGGGCCGGTATTGGCTGCTCGCCGCTGCCGGCCTCCTGGCTGTGGGCGTAGCGGTAGTTGTAAGGCCCCTGATCGGGAAGCGAGACGAGGCGAGCATCGGGGTGCTCCCCTTCGAGAACCGCAGCGGCGACAGCACGCAGGCGTACCTGAGCGAGGGCGTCTCCGATGAGCTGACGGCGCAACTTTCGTCAGTGCCGGAGTTGAAGGTCGCACCGCGCAGCTCGACGGTGCGCTTTCGCGGCAGTACCGATCCGCCAGACGCGATCGCCCGGCAACTCAGTGTGAAGTACCTCTTGACTGGAGGCGTCGCGCGGCAGGGTGACACGGTGCGCGTGAGCGTGGAACTCATCGATGCTCCGGCGAAGCGCCAGCGCTGGAGCCAGGTGCACGTGGGGCCCGCGCGCTCGCTGGCCGGCTTCGTGGACAGCGTGGCGCGCAAGGTTACCGGGTCCCTCGCGCCCTTGACCTCGGGCTTGACCGGGCGCGCCAACCCCACGACGCAGGATTCACTGGCGTACACGTATTACCTGCTGGCCCAGCATCACTGGAATCGGTTCACCGAGCTGGACCTGCGCCGGTCGCTTGCATATAGTGACAGTGCCATCGCCCGCGACCCTGCCTACGTGAATGCCTGGATCGGTCGCGCGAACGCGCTGGTTGCGCTCGCTTCCGGCATGGGAAGCATCACCGGACGAGAGGCGCTCGGCCCAGTGCGACAGGCGCTGGACACCATCTTGGCGCTGGATCCGGGGTCGGGGCGCGCCCACGCCATCCGCGGGATCACGTACACCTGGTTCGAGTGGGACTGGGACGCGGCCGATCGCGAGTTCCGCCAGGCGTTTACCCTCGAGCCCAACGCGGCGGTGAACTACCAGCGCGCGGCCTTCTTCCAGGCGGCTCGGGGACGCACCGACTCGGCCCTGGCACTTGCGGCTACGGCACAGAGACTGGAGCCGACCAACATCCGGATGTACGCGGCCCAGTTCGCGTACTATGCCCGGCGCTACGAGCAGAGCCTCGCCACGGCCAGGCGGGCCTTGCAACTCGATCCCTACTTCTTTGCGGCATTGCAGTACCAGGCGCTCTCCCTCAGCGCCCTTGGTCGTCACTCGGAGGCCATCGCTGCGGCACGTCGTGCCACTACCAACCCGGCCCCGATTTTCGCGTCCACCCTCGCGATCGTGCTGGCCCAGGCGGATAGTCTCGACGCTGCCCGGGAGGTCATGGCCAACCTAGAAGTGCGGATGTCCCGGAAACCGTTCGGTGCCGCACTCATGTTCCGGGCATACGCGGCACTGGGCGACGCGGATCGGATGTTCGCCTGGCTGGATCGAGCGATCGCCGAGCGGTCGCCCGGCGTTGCCTACCTGTATGTGGACCCCCTCCTCGACCGGTATCGTGCGGACCCGCGGTTCAAGGCGGCGATCGCACGAGCCGGACTTCCCCCCCGGTAGAACGGCCCGCAGAAACCGGCCGCCCGGCGACGCTCAAGCCCAATGCTGGTATGCCGTTCCGGGCCTCGCAAAGCAGGTTATCTTTGCGGCCTATGACTGCCACCGCCAAGGCATCGAGCGGCACCCCTTCCGCGCCGCACGGCCTGACCCGCGAGCAGCTGCTCGAGCTGTACCAGTGGATGCGCCTGACCCGGACGCTCGAGGAGCGCCTGGTCAACCTGTACCGCCAGACCAAGGTGGTCGGCGGGCTGTTTCGCTCTCTCGGCCAGGAGGCGTGCGCGGTTGGTTCGGCCTTTGCCCTCGAAAAGCGGGACATCCTCTCCCCGCTCATCCGCAACCTGGGGTCGATGCTGGTGAAGGGCGCCACACCGGTGGAGGTGCTGCGGCAGTACATGGCCAGGGCCGACAGCATGACCCGCGGACGTGAGCTCAACATCCACATCGGCGACCTCGAGCGCGGATTCGTCGGCCAGATCTCCCATCTTGGCGACATGGTACCGGTGATGGCCGGTATCACCCTGTCGTTCAAGCTGCGCAGCGAGTCACGTGTCGGCCTGGTGTACGTCGGCGATGGTGCCACGTCCACCGGTGCATTCCACGAGGGAATCAACTTCGCCGCGGTGCAGCGGTGCCCGCTCGTGGTGATCGTGGAGAACAACGGGTACGCGTATTCCACGCCGACGGCGAAGCAGACCGCCGCCCGGAGCTTCGCCGACAAGGCCATCGGCTACGGAGTTCCCGGCGTGCGGGCCGATGGCAACGACGTGCTGGAGGCGTACCGGGTCACGAAGGATGCGGTGGCGCGGGCGCGGGGCGGGGAAGGGGTCACGCTCATCGAGTTGATGACCTACCGCCGGAAGGGTCACGCCGAGCACGACAACCAGAGCTACGTGCCGCCCGGCGAGATCGAGCACTGGGCCGCCACGAACGATCCCCTCGATCGCTACAGCAAGGTGCTGACGACCACGTACGGGTTCAGCGTCGCTGACCTCGAGGCGGTGGACGCGCGGGTGCAGCAGGACGTCGATGCCGCGACGGACCTGGCCGAGCAGTCCCCGTTCCCCGAGGCGCACGATGCGCTGATCGGGGTGTACGGCGATCCGCCGGTCATGCCCACGCTCTGGTACCGCGAAGGCATCGACAGCGCGGTCGAGAAGAACGAGCGGGCCCAGGGCTGGGGCACCTTCAATGGCTGAGATCACCTACCTGGAGGCCATCCGTGAGGGCCTGACCGAGGAAATGGAGCGGGATTCCAGTGTCTTCTGCCTCGGTGAGGACATCGGGGCCTATGGCGGGGCGTTCAAGGTCACCGATGGCCTGATGCAGAAGTTCGGCGAGCGGCGGGTCATCGACACGCCCATCTCCGAGGCGGCCATCGTCGGCGCAGCGGCCGGTGCGGCGCACATGGGCATGCGGCCGGTGTGCGAGATGCAGTTCATCGACTTCATCTCCTGCGCGTACGACATGCTCACCAACTACGTCGCGACGGCGCGTTACCGCGCCTTCCTCCCGACGCCGATGGTGGTGCGCGGGCCGAGCGGCGGCTATGTGCGCGGCGGGCCGTTCCACTCCCAGAATCCCGAGGCGGCCTTCCTGCACACTCCGGGACTCAAGATCGTCTACCCGGCGACCGCGCGGGATGCGAAGGGCCTGATCAAGGCGGCGATCCGGGATGAGGACTGCGTGCTCTTCTTCGAGCACAAGTACCTTTACCGGCGTGTCAAGGACACGATGCCCTCCGGCGATCACGTGGTGCCGATCGGCAAGGCCCGCGTGGCGCGCGAGGGGCGCGACCTCTCGATCATCACGTATGCGGCGACGGTATGGAAGGCGCTCGAGGCCGCCGAGCAGCTGGAGAAGGAGGACGGCCTCTCGGTCGAGGTGATCGACCTGCGCTCCTTGCTGCCGATGGACGACGAGGCGATCGTGGCGACGGTGAAGAAGACCAATCGCGTGCTCGTGGTGCACGAGGACACGGTCACCGGCGGCATCGCCGGGGAGATCACGGCTCGAATCAACGAGCTCTGCTTCGAGTGGCTGGACGCGCCGGTGCGGCGTGTGGGCGCGCATGATGTTCCGCTGCCCTATGCACCACAACTGGAAGACTTCGTATTGCCGCAGACGAGCGACATCGTCCGCGCGGCGCGGTGGATATCGGCGTACTAGGAGGATATTGAGCACATGGCCCGCATCGACGTCATCATGCCCCAGATGGGCGAGTCCATCGCCGAGGGGACCATCTCGCGCTGGATGAAGAAGATCGGTGATCCGATCAAGCGCGATGAGCCGATCTTCGAGATCTCCACCGACAAGGTGGATGCGGAGATCCCGGCGCCGACCGCTGGAACTCTCGCCGAGATCCTGGTGCAGGAAGGCCAGACGGTGGCGGTCCAGGCCATCGTGGCCCGGATCGAAACCGAGGCGGGTGCCGTCGCAGCGACGCCGCCAGCCGTACCCGCGCCCGCCGCCGCACCCGCCCCGGCACCAGCGGCGGTGCTTGCCGCTGCTCCCGCGCGCGCCGCGACCCCCCCGGCCCCGGCCCCGGCCCCGGCAGCGGCGCCTGCACCGCAACGGCAGGGCAACGGCGCCGAGTCGCTTGAGGAGCGCCTCCGCCGGCGCTCCACGCCGCTGGTCCGCAAGATCGCCGCCGAGCACGGCCTCGACATCTCGGCCATTGCAGGAAGCGGGATGGCCGGCCGGGTCACGAAGAACGACGTGCTGTCGTACCTCGAGGCGCCGCCGGCCGCGCCCGCCCCGGCGTCGGCTCCCGCGCCCGCCCCGGCGCTGGCGCCCGCCGCGACCGCCGCACCTGCGACGCTGCCGGGCTATCCCGCTGCCGATGCCTGGGAGGGCGACCGGACCGAACCCTGGTCGCGGATCCGCAAGCTCACCGCGGAACACATGATCATGTCGCGCCGCACGTCGGCGCACGTTGCCACCTTCTTCGAGATCGACTACAGCCGCGTCGCGACGCTGCGCGCGAAGAAGAAGGCGGAGTACGCCGATCGCGGCGTGAACCTCACCTTCCTGGCCTTCATCGCAAAGGCGGTAGCCGACAGCCTCCGCAAGCACCCCGGGGTCAACGCCGCCGTCGGGCACGAGTCCACGATCTTCCGGCGGGACATCAACCTCGGCATCGCGGTGGCGCTGGACTGGGGCCTCATCGTCCCGGTCATCAAGCACGCCGACGAGCTCTCGATGCTCGGGCTGGCGCGCTCGATCAGCGACCTCGCCGACCGCGCGCGGTCGAAAAAGCTGAGCCCCGACGAGGTGCAGAAGGGCACCTTCACGATCACGAACCCCGGCGTGTTCGGTTCATCGATCGGCATCCCGATCATCAACCAGCCACAGGTGGCGATTCTCGCGGTCGGGTCCATCACGAAGCAGCCGGCCGTGATGACCGTGGACGGCATGGACACGCTCGGCATCCGGACCAAGGGCATGCTGTCGCTCTCGTTCGACCACCGGGTGGTGGATGGCTCGGATGCCGACCGTTTCATGGCCGACGTGAAGAAGTCCATCGAGATGTTCGCCGAAGGCGCGGTATAGCCGTGGCGCGGGCCCTCACGGTGGCGCGCGTCCGTGTCGCCGTGGCGCAGCAGGCGGAGTACCTGGCGGTGCTGGCCGAAATCGACGCCATCGGGCGCGCTCGGGGACGGCACTTGTGGGTGTTCCGGAGCGGCGCGGAGCCGGACCTGTTCCTGGAATTCAGCGAAAGCGGCGCGCTGGCCGACCATCGCGCCGTGGCAATGGCCGCCGGGCGTGAGGCGGCCCTCGAGTCGCGGCTTCGCGAGCTGGCACCGCGTGACGTGTCGGCAGAGGTACTGTGGCACGAGTCGCCGTTGCCTGCCCACGCCACCTGATCGGAAGCACACATGTCACGACGGATCATCGATGTGCGGGGCGAACGGTGGGAGGTCGCCGTGAACGGCGCCCGCACCCAGTCGACCAAGGACGAGTTCGGTCTCCGCTTCGTGCGGATTGCCGGGGGGCCTCGTGAAATGCGCTTTGCGCGCTACACCCCGCTGGGCAGCAAGGCGCGCGAGAGTTCGCTCGCGGCGCTCGGGGATGCCGACCTCGCCCGTCTCCTCACGCATTCGCAGCCGGCCTGGACGGCGCCGGAATCCGGGTATCACCGCTGACCGCCACCGATGAAGTCGGCGCCACCGGGCCCCTGGCTGACCTGCACATGCACTCGACCGCCTCCGACGGTTCGTTGCCGCCGGAGCAAGTCATTGCGCTCGCCGCGTCTGCGGGGCTCGCCGCCGTTGCGCTGACCGACCACGACACCGTTTCCGGCGTACCAGCCGCGGTGGCGGCCGGGTCCCGGCTCGGGATCCGGGTCGTCTCCGGCTGTGAGTTCTCGGTGCTGGCGCCGTGGGGCGAGATGCACGTGCTGGGGTATTTCCTCCCGGAAGGCTCCCCCGAACTCGACGAATTCCTCGCGCGCTGCCGGGCTGACCGGAACCGGCGCGGCATGGAGATGGTGCGGCTGCTGCGGCAGCTCGGCGTCGCCATCGATGAGGAAGCAGTGCTGGCCGAGTCGGCCGGTGGCGCGCTCGGACGCCCTCACGTCGCCCGGGCGCTGCGGAAGGCCGGCGTGGTGCGCACGCTCGACGAGGCGTTCGACAGGTATCTCGGTCGCGGACGCCCGGCCTTCGTGGACAAGGTCCTGCCGACCTTCTCCAGCGTCGCGGCACTCGTCCACCGCCTGGGCGGCGTGGTGTCGGCGGCGCACCTCAAGGATCGCGGCAACCGGACCACGCTGGTTCGCCTCCGCGCCGACGGGCTCGATGCCGTGGAAACACGGCACCCGAGTCATGATGCCGACACGCGGACCCGCCTTACCGACCTTGTGCTGGCGCTCGGACTGGGGCGCAGCGGGGGGAGCGACTGGCACGGCGACGCGGCGGACGGCTGGAACCACGGGGCGCTCGGCTCGCAGGAAGTGCCGCTCGAGTGGCTGGACCAACTGGAGGCGCTACGCCCCGTCATGACGAGAGGTTGAGCATGGTGAGCTTCGACTACCGCGGTCGCGTCATCATCGTCACGGGCGTCGGCCGCCCGGGGCAGATCGGTCACGCTACGGCCCTGGCTTTCGCACGGGCCGGTGCGCAACTGGTGCTGTGCGACGTGAACGCGACTGGCGTGGCGGAGCGCGCGAAGGAGTTCCACGCGCTCGGCCTTGATGCCCGTCCGGCAGCCGGTGACCTGACGGAGCCCGACATAGCCCGCCTCGCGGTCGAGACGGCGGTTCGCAACTACGGGCGGCTGGACGCGCTGGTCAATATCGCCGGTGGGCTCACGACCTACGGCCCGATCGAAGGCGCCACCGTCCGGGCGTTCGATCGCGAAGTGGGGATCAACCTCAAGACCGCCGTTATCATGTCGCAGGCGGCGATCGACGAGCTGGCGAAGACGCACGGCTCGATCGTGAACGTTTCGTCGGTCGCCTACTTCCAGCCCCAGGCGAACCTGGCGATCTACGCAGCGGCGAAGGCCGGCGTCGCCGGCTTCACCCGCAACCTGGCGGCGGAACTGCTGCCGCGGTCGGTGCGCGTCAACGCCATCGCGCCCGCGATGGTGCGCACCCCCGAGAATGTCGACGCGGCCGGCACCGATGCCACCTACGTCGAGATGCAGCACATCACCGACGGGATCATGTTCCTCGCCAGTGCCGCCGCCGAGGCCATCAACGGCCTGGTGCTGCCCATCTCCCGGGGCGCGGTCTAGTCATGCAGCTCGCCGGCCGCGTCGCCCTCGTCACGGGTGCGGGGCGCCGGCTGGGCCGGGCGTTCGCGGGCGCCCTCGGCGCCCGCGGCATGACGATGGCCCTCCACTACAACGCGTCGAGGGACGGCGCCGAGTCACTCCGCCAGGAGATCGAGGCGGCGGGTGGCCGGGCAGCCTGCTTCCCGGCCGACCTCGCCAATGCCGGGGCCGCGCGTGCACTCGCCGGACGGGTCGCCGCCGAGTTTGGCCAGCTGGATGTGCTGGTGAACTCCGCGGCGGTCATGCACCACGTCGGCTTCGACGAGACGACGCCCGAGCTCTACGACGAGGTCCTCAACCTCAATCTCCGATCCGTCTTCTTCGTGTCGCAGGGCGCGGCGCCGCACCTGCGGCGCGCGCGCGGCAAGATCGTCAACCTGGCCGACCTCGGCGGGCTCGAGCCTTGGCCGGGGCATGCGGCGCATTCCGTGAGCAAGGCCGGCGTAGTCATGCTGACGCGCGTGCTCGCGCGGAGCCTGGCTCCCGAGGTGACGGTGAACGCGATTGCGCCGGGCTCGGTGCTCGTGCCCGAAGAGTACGACGATGCCGAGCGGACCCGCCTCGCCGAGTCGACTCCGCTCGGGCGGCTGGGCCAGCCCGATGATGCGGTCCAGGCGATGCTGTACCTCCTGGAGCACGGCGATTTCGTGACCGGCGACGTCCTGGTGGTGGACGGCGGGCGGCTCCTCAGGTAGCGCTATATTTCGTCTGGTCCTTTTCGGAGTATTTCATGGCAGTCCGGGAACAGTATGATGTGGTAATCGTGGGGGGCGGGCCCGCGGGCCTGTGCGCCGCACTGTATGGCGGGCGGGGCATGCTCCGCACGGTGCTGCTCGAGCGCGGCGTGCCGGGCGGGGAGTTGCTCAATACCGAGTGGATCGAGGACTACCCGGGCTTCCCGAAGGTGAAGGGCCGCGAGCTGGCCGCCCTGATGACCCAGCACGCGCTGCAGTTCGGTGCCGAGATCCGGCAGGAAAACGCCGAGTCGATCGTGCGGCGCCCGGACGGCATCTTCGAGGTGACCACGTCGCTGGGCACGGTCTTCGAGGCGCCGGCCGTGATCATCACTGCGGGTGGCACACCGCTCAAGCTCGAGGTGCCCGGCGAGCTCGAGTACGCCGGGCGTGGCGTGTCCTACTGTGCCGTGTGCGATGGCGCCTTCTTCAAGGGCGAGACGATCGCGGTGGTGGGTGGCGGCGACGCCGCCGTCGAGGAGGCCGACTATCTCACCCGCTACGCCGCGAAGGTGTACTTGATTCATCGGCGCAACGAGTTCCGCGCGTCGAAGATCCTGCAGGAGAGGCTGTTCCAGAACCCGAAGATCGAGGTGATCTGGAACAAGCGCGTGCTCGAACTGTTCGGCGACCCGTCCGGGCTCAAGACCATCGCCCTCGAGGATACCGAGACCGGTCAGCTCTCGGAGCTCAAGGCGACCGGGTGCTTCGTGTTCATCGGTTTCCGTCCCAACTCCGGGATCGTGCAGCAGCACTTCGCGCACGATGCCAGCGGGTACATGATCACCGACGACCGGATGATGACCTCCATCCCCGGGCTCTTCGCTGCCGGCGACCTGCGCGTGCAGCTCACTCGCCAGGTGACGACTGCCGTGGGCGACGCGACCACGGCGGCCATCGCGGTGGAGAAATACCTCACCGAGCGCCGGCAGTCGGGGGCGGGAGTCGTGGCGGGAGCCCATGCCGGTGTCTGAGCTGGTCGTCCGGAAGTTCACCAATGGGCGTTTCGCCCAGAACAGCTACCTGCTGGGTGACCAGGCGTCGCGCGCGGCGGTGCTGGTCGACCCCGGCGAGGACCCGGGCGGCCTCCTCGCGGAAGTGAGGCGCGGCGGCTGGCGAGTCGAGGCTATCTGGCTCACCCATGCACACGTGGATCATGTCCTCGGCGTGCCCCAGGCGAGGGCGGTCACCTCGGCCCCCGTCCTGCTGCATGCCGACGACCTGCCGCTGTATGCCAACGTGCCCCAGCAGGCCGCCTGGATGGGCTTCGATGCGCCGGCGCTACCCGCACCCGACGGCGACCTGCACGATGGTCAGCACCTGCAGGTGGGACCGCACCAGTTCGTCGTGCGGCACACGCCGGGGCATTCGCCGGGCAGCGTGAGCTTCGTCGGTCCGCGCTGCGTGTTGGCGGGCGACGTGCTTTTCAGCGGGTCGATCGGCCGCACCGATCTCCCGGGTGGGGACTTCTTCACGCTCATGCGCGGCATCCACACGCACCTGCTGACCCTCTCCGACGACACGGTGCTTTACTCCGGTCACGGCGACGATTCCACCATCGGGATCGAGCGCACCACGAATCCCTTCATCACCGGCGAAGTCCGCACCGGATGACCGCGCGCCCGGGGTCCGAATGACGTCTGGTGCGCTGGTCGAGCAGCGCATCTTCTCCTCGGCGGCGAGCACGCCGATCGACATCGCAGGCTCTCCCCTCCCGCCACCGCTCCGTCCCGACAGCACATTGGGTGTACTCGACATCTCCGAGTACGTCGGTGACTTCACCGGGGGCGTGCGCACCTACCTGGCGGAGAAGGCGCGCTACGTGTCGCGGCGCCCGCACCTCCGGCAGGTGCTCCTGATCCCCGGCACCCACGACGCCATCGTGGAGTCGGCAGGCGTGCGCTGCTACCGGCTCCGTGGGCCCGCCATTCCGTTCAACCCGGCCTACCGGTTCATGCTCGCCACGCGATCCACCAGCCGCATCGTCGCGCACGAGCGTCCCGACGTGATCGAGGTCGGCAGCGCCTACTTTGCGCCGTGGCTCATCTTCCGGGCGCGCCGGCAATACCAGGCGCCGGCCGTCTGGTTCTATCATGCGAACCTGCCGCGCCTGGTGGCCCCCCGGCAGGACCTGGAGCCGGCGCCGCGTCGCGCCCTGGCGCGCGTCGTGGGCTGGTATACGCGTCGCATCGCGGCGGCCGTGAACTGCACCATCGTGGCGTCCGATTTTGCGCGCCGCGACCTGGAACGCGTCGGCGTGACCAACGTGGCGCACGTGCCGCTTGGTGTCGACCTCGACCTCTTTCACCCGGCCCGACACGCCCTCGATCCGGCGGCACGGGCGCGACTGGGCCTCCCGGAAGGCCAGATGGCGCTGTACGTGGGCCGGTTTGCGCCCGAGAAGCATGCGGGCAGGCTCGCCACAGCCTGGGGCGAGGTGTATCGTCGCACCGGCGTCACGCTGGTCATGGTGGGGGAGGGATCGCTGCGCCCCAGGCTGGAGGCGCTCGCCGGGCCCGGGCTGATCGTGCTCGGCTACACCCGGACCCGCGAGACGATCGCCGATCTTCATGCAGTGGCGGATTTCTACGTGTCACCGTGCCCCTACGAGACCTTCGGGCTGGCGGCGCTGGAGGCCCTCGCGAGCGGTACCCCGGTGTTGTCGGCCGACGAGGGCGGCGTCTCCGAGCAAGTCTCGCGCTCGGGAGCGGGCTTCCTTTATCGCGCCGACGAACCGGGCGCGCTGCTTCGCGGGGTCGAGTCCATGATCGGCGCGGATCGCGCGGCGCTCGGGCGGCGTGCCCGCGCCCACGCGGAACGCGAGCACAGCTGGGACCGCGTGTTCGATCGCATCTTCGCTGTCTACGAGGGATTGCTCGGCCAGTGACCCTGCTCGTTTCCATTCACGATGTGGCCCCTCCGAATCTCCCGGCCGTTCGGTGCCTGTGGCAACTCTGCCGTGAGGTCGGGGTGGTGCCCGCGCTGCTGGTCGTACCCGACTGGCACGGGAGCGCGCCGATCGAGCACGACGCGGAGTTCCTGGCCTGGCTGCGAGGCGCGGTGGCCGAGGGGGCCGAGATCATCCTGCATGGCGAGCGGCACGACGAGGTCGGACGACCCCGGACGCTGAATGACGAGCTTCGCGCGGCCGGACGCACGGCGCGCGAGGGCGAGTGCCTCACGCTCGACGCGCCGGAACTCGAGGCCCTGGTGGCCCGCGGACGGGCACGCCTCGGGGCACTGGGATTCGAGGCGCTGGGGTTCGTGCCGCCCGCGTGGCTCATGCGTGCGGAGGCGCGGCCGGGTATTTACGCGGCTGGCGCACGGCTGACGGAGGATGCGGCGGCGATCTATCTCGCGAGCGGTCGCCGCATCGCGACGCCGGCACTCCGCTGGAGCGCGCGGACACCGTTCCGGGCGCGCGCCTCGGTACTGGTGGCCGGATGGCGCTGGCGCCGCAACCGTCGCACGATGATCATGCGCATCGCCCTGCACCCGGGGGACCTGAACCATCCGGCCGTCGCGCGATCAGTCATGCACGAAGTGAAGCGCTGGGCCGCCGATCGCGGCGCACGGGCTTACGCGTCGCTCCTGGCCTGACCATGCACCTCTCCCCCCTTGAGGCGCACGCCATCTGCCTCGCGCTCGTCGTCGCCGACCTTGTCGCGCGGACCTTCCGGCTGCAATGGCTCGCGCTCGGGGTCGGATCGCGGCTCACCTTTTCCGAGAGCCTTCGGATCAATGCGTTCGCCGATGCGGGCTCCACGCTTACTCCGATGCGCGTCGGCGGTGAACCGGCTCGGCTCGGCGGCATGCTCGCATGTGGCATCCCGGCTACAGCGTCGTTCGTGGCCATCGCGTACGAGGTCATCACCGCGTGGCCGGTCCTGATCGCGGTGGGTGTCTGGATCTTCCTTGGCTTTGCGCCTGAATGGTGGGCCAGTGCGGGACCTCAACTGACGGAGTCGGTGCGCAGCGCGTGGCCTTGGGCATTGGCCATCGCCGTAGTCAGCGTGGCGGCCTGGGTTGGCGGGCATCGCGTGGCGCACGCCCTGCCGCGGCAGCTCAAGCGCCCGCTGAGCCGCATCAGGGTGTACTGGCGACGGATGCCGCGGTGGCCGCTGCTCGCGAGCCTGCCGCTGTCGTTCGTGAACGTCGTCACCCGCATCGCGCTCCTGCCTGTCCTTGCGCTCACCCTGCCCGATCCACCCGCGCTCCCGGTGCTGGTCGTGGGGTCCTTCGCGCTCATCTATGCGCAGTTGATCCTGCCCACGCCGGGCGGGGCAGGGGCGGTGGAGTTCGGCTTTCTCGGGGGGGCCGCGGGAGACCTCGGAAACGATGGCTCACGGCTTCTGCTGGCCTGGCGCATCTACGCCAACGGCATCGGCGCCGCGCTCGGCATCTGGCTGGCGATCCGGCACTATGGCTGGCCGGCGGTGAAGGACGGCGCCTCGCGGATGTTCGTCGGCCGGGGCGCCTGAACTCAGGTCGGTGGCGGGCCCATCGACACCAGCATCACCGTCCGCTCGAGCGCTTCTTCCACGCCGTGGGGAACACCGGCCGGTGCCCAGACCAGTGTGCCCGCCTCCGCAGTGAGCGTTTCATCACCCACCGTCATTCTCGCCTTTCCGGAGAGCACAAGGTAGAATTTGTCCGCTCCGCTGTGGGCATGGATGTGCTGCCCCTGCCCTGGCTCGAAACAGTTGAGCCCGGCGAAGAGCGTGGCACCGCGAGCCAGGTCGGCCTTCGTCGCCCTGGCCGCGTCGAAGTGAACCGCGTCTGAAATCCTGGAGAAATGACTCGGCATGTTGCTGCCCCCGGTTCGCGACGCGCAGCGCGCGACGATGGTTCACTCACTCCCGAAGTTCCCGGCATGACCACGCGCATCGAGCACGATCCGCTGGGCGAGAAGGCCGTCCCGGCCGCGGCCCTCTACGGGATCCAGACCCTCCGGGCTGCCGAAAACTTCCCGATTTCCGGGCTCCGGTCGCTGCCGCAGTTCGTGGACGCCGTGGTCTGGATCAAGCGCAGTGCGGCACTGACGCACCGGGAGACGGGGCGACTCGAGGTGCACCTCGCGGATGCCATCGTGCACGCGGCCGACGAGATTCTTGGCGGCCAGTATCGCGACCAGTTCATCGTGGACGTGTACCAGGCGGGTGCCGGCACCAGTCACAACATGAACGTTAACGAGGTGCTGGCGAACCGGGCCAACGAATTGCTGGGCGGTGAGCGCGGCAAGTACTCGCCCGTGCACCCGAACGATCACGTCAACATGGCGCAGAGCACGAACGACGTGATCCCGACCGCGATGCGCCTCGCCACCCTCGCTACGCTCCGGCCATTCCTCGTCGACCTGGACACGCTGGCCGAGTCGCTCCTCCGCAAGGGCAGGGAATTCGATCACGTCATCAAGTCGGGCCGCACGCACCTGCAGGACGCCACGCCGATCCGCCTGGGCCAGGAGTTCACCGCCTTCGGTGCCACGATCGCACGTCATCGCGAGAAGCTCACGCGCGCCGCGGAATGGCTGCGCGACCTGAACATCGGCGGCACCGCGGTCGGCACGGGCCTCAATGCGGAACCGCAGTACCCCGAGCTGATGTGGAAGTACCTGGAAGAAGTGAGCGGCCTGGACCTGCGGCTGGGCGAGGACCGGATCCAGCTCATGCAGTCGATGGGAGACATCGCGACCTTCAGCGGCGTGGTGCGGGCGTTCGTCCTCGACCTGAACAAGATCGCGAACGATATCCGCCTGCTCGCGTCCGGTCCGCGCACCGGTCTCGCCGAGATCATCCTGCCGGCGGTGCAACCCGGCTCCAGCATCATGCCCGGAAAGGTGAACCCGTCCATCGCCGAGATGGTGAACCAGGTCTGCTACCAGGCGCTTGGCCTCGACACCACCGTCGCGATGGCGTCGGAGGCGGGCCAGCTCGAACTCAACGTGATGATGCCGGTCATCACCCACAACGTCGTGTTCGGCCTGATGATCCTGGGCAATGCGTCCCGGATCTTCGCGGAGCGCTGCATCGATGGCATCGAGGCGGACGAAAAGGTCTGCGCCTACTGGCTGGAGCGGAGCCCGGCGCTCGTGACCGCGCTCGCGCCCAGGATCGGCTATGCGGAGGCCGCCAAGCTCGCCAAGGAGGCGATTGCGACCGGCCTCACGGTGAAGGAACTCGTGGTGAAGAAGGGTCTGCTCGCTGGCACCGAACTCGAGGAAGTGCTCGATCTGCGGGCCATGACGGAAATAGGCATTCCGGGCGGCAAGCCCCTCCCCGGCGGCGGCTGATCGCCAAATCCCCAAATCCTTGTCGGTTCCTTGGAATTCGGTGATATTGGCGCCATGCGCGTGACCACCTGGACCGAGTACTCGCTGATCATCTCGCTGCACCTCGCCAAGCGGGGCAAGACCAGCCCGTCACCCGTGGCGGCGCGCGAGCTTGCCGACGCCGAGCGCCTGCCACCCGACTACGTGGAGCAGATCCTCCTCCGGCTCCGCCGCGCGGGGCTCGTGGAGAGCGTGCGCGGGGCGCGCGGCGGCTACACGCTCGCCCGGCCACCCGCCGACATCTCGGTGCGCGACGTCATGCACGCCTCCGAGCACCAGACGTTCGAGGTCAACTGCGACACCCATCAGGTCGATGGTGAGCGCTGTGCCGGCGATGCGTCCTGCAGCATCCGGCCCGTCTGGTTCGCGCTCCAGCACCGCATCGATGACTTCCTGGGCGGCGTGAGCCTGGCCGACCTGCTCCGCGACGAGGCCTACGTACAGGAACTCGTCACCCTCACGTCGAGCCCGATCTGACCGGAGACCCGCTCCGGAATGGCAACGGGCCCGGTCGCGAATTGCGGCCGGGCCCGTTTCACAATCATTTGCCGTCAGTCTCCAGTGCCGAAGGGGGGACTCGAACCCCCACGGGCTTGCGCCCACTGCGCCCTGAACGCAGCGCGTCTACCAGTTCCACCACTTCGGCGAAGGGCGGTAAAGGTATCGTGCAGGGTGGGACGCGGCAAGCAGTTTGGTTGACCGTGCCGAAGTGCGGGCCTATCCTTCACTTGCAACGATGGTTACGCCACCGAAGTCCCCCGCGGAAGACAAGCTCTTCGTGGCCCGGAATCCCCGGGCGTCTTACGATTATCACATCCTCGACACCTGGGAGGCGGGGCTGGTCCTGACGGGCACCGAGGTGAAGTCGCTGCGTGCCGGCAAGGCGTCCATCAAGGAGGCCTATGGGCGGGTGCGCAACGGGGAAGTATTCGTGGACGGTCTCAACATCACGCCCTACGCCCAGGGCGGGCACTACAATCACGACCCGATGCGCACCCGAAAGCTCCTCCTCCATCGCAAGGAGATTGAGCGCCTGATCGGGGCCACCGAGCAGAAGGGCCTGACGCTCGTCCCCCTCGAGCTTTACTTCCGCCGCGGCCGCATCAAGCTCCTCGTGGGGCTGGGCCGCGGCAAGAAGCACCACGACCGCCGCGAGGACGTGAAGAAGCGCATGGCCGAGCGGGACGTGGCGCGCGCGCTCTCAAACCGGAGCCGCGAATGACCGGACTGTGGCTCGCGCTTGCCATGGCGGCCGGCGCGCCCTCCGCCGTCACGATTGCCTCAGTCCGGGGAGAGCAGCGGGTACCCGTCACCATCGGCGCTGACGGGGCGCCGATGCTGCAGGCGCGCGCGCTGCTGGCGGCCCTCGGCGGGACCTTCAAGCAGCAGGATGCCTGGCTCGACGTGTTCGTGGCCCGGCAGCAGCTTCGCTTCCTGCTGTCGGCGCCCTACGTCGTCTTCGATGGCAAGGCGCAGCCGCTCGTCGCCGGCGCCATGGTGCAGCGCGACACCGCCTATCTCCCCCTGCAGCTGGTGTCGGATGTGCTGCCGCGGCTCTTCTCGGAGCGGTACCGTTACGATGTCGAGGCTGGGCGCCTCATGGATGCCGGCTGGCAACTGGTGAAGGGCACCGGCGATGCCGCGCCGCCCGAGGCCGGGGCATCGAAGTCACCCGTCCGCGGCCCCGTGCAGCCCGGCGGCAGCCTGCGACGCCAGCACGTAGTCACCGTTGACGCGGGGCATGGCGGCGTGGACCCGGGCAACCCAGGCGTGTATTTCCCGGCCGGAATGAAGGAAAAGGACGTCACCCTGCAGATGAGCTTGCTCCTGCGCGAGGAACTGCGCGCGCGCGGCATCACCGTGCGGATGACCCGCACGCGCGACACCCTCATCGCGCTCGGCGACCGGGGCGCTTTCTGCACCGAGGAGTGCGACCTGTTCGTCAGTCTCCACGTCAACTCGCTGCCCCGGCGGCGGGGCGCTTCCGATGTCCGCGGGTACGAGACGTTCTTCCTCGCCGAGGCCAAGACCGAGGACGCCGAGCGCGTCGCGAAGATGGAGAATGAGGCGGTCCGTTTCGAGCCCGAGACCGAAGCCACGGCGGAGCAGCAGGGGCTGAATTTCATCCTCAAGGATCTGGCGGCCAATGAATACCTGCGGGAGTCGGCCCGGCTCGCCGAACTGATCCAGACTCAGCTTGGCAACTGGAATCCGGGCGGCGACCGCGGCGTGAAGCAGGCCGGGTTCATGGTGCTCACCACCGCGCGCCGGCCGGCGGTGCTGGTGGAGATGGGCTACAGCACTAACCCGGCGGACGCGCGCCTCCTCACCAGCAAGGCATCGCAGCGCCGCATGGCGTCGGCAATCGCCGACGCCGTGGTCGGGTACCTCGCGGACTACGAGCGGAAGACGGGAGACGACTCGTGAGGCGTGTCTTCCTGGTCACGGCCCTGCTGGTGCAGGGGTGCGCCTCCTTCAACACGAACTACAAGGCCAACCAGTACGCCAATGAAGCGCGCCGGCTCGACCGCGAGGGTCGCACGCTCGAGGCCGGCGGCTACTGGGGGCGCGCCTCAGTGAAGGCCGATTCGCTCCTCGCGCACAGCCCGGACGGGAAGTACGCGGCCGGCGCACTCGCCATCAAGGGCGAAGCGTATGCGTCGGTGGGCCAGTGTGGCCAGGCGAGCCGGGTTCTTCCCTCGGCCATCGAGCGGCTGAAGAACGAGGCCGACCGGGAGTACGCGACGATCGCGCTGGCATTTTGTGAGTTGCGGCTGGGTTCCCCGGTGCTGGCCGCGAGCACCGTCCTTCCCGTGACCGAGAGCCACGACGGTGGCCGCCGCCGGCAGGCGCTCCTCCTGCTCGGCGCCGCGGAGCGCCAGGCCGGCCGCGACTCCGCTGCGCTGCTTGCCCTGGCGGGTATTCCGGGGTCGCCGGCGCTTGTCCTGCGGACGCTCGCGTATGCCGGTGTACATGACCCGGTGGCCGCGACCAGCGCGTTCGATTCACTGGTGGCGCTGCGGGACTCGACACTGCCCTGGGATTCGCTGCTCACCATCACGGGCCGCGTTGATCCGGAACTCGCCTCACACCTCACCAGTACGCTTGTGCGGAGCAGGACCCTCTCGCTGGAGAAATCAGCGGCACTGTCGTTCGCGGACGCCAGTCGCCTTGCCACAGTGGACACCGTCCGCCAGCGACAGCGCTACGAGGACATCGTCCAGATGGCGGGCCGGGGAGAGATTGCCGATCGCGCGCGGTTCGACATGGCGAGGATGCGCATTCGGGCCGCTGACAGCATGGCCGACCTGACAGCGACGCTCGAGGCGATGCAGGCCATCGCGGCGACCGATGGGTCAGTGGCGGCGACGCTGGCTCCCCTTCGCAACCAGATCCAGCAACTGCAGCTTCTCATGGACTCCACGGCGCCGGGCGAGCCCAGGGGCGACATGCGCCGATTCCTGGCTGCGGAGTTCGCACGGGACACGCTCGACGCGCAGCCGCTCGCCGCGTCGCTTTTCGAGAGCATTCCGCAAGGGTGGCCCGAGTCGCCGTATGCGGCGAAGGCGTGGCTGGCGGGACGTCACTTGACGGGTGACACGAGCGCTGCCAACGACCAGTTCACCTCGAGTCCGTACATGGCGGTTCTGCGCGGCGAAGAAGGCGCGACCTACACCCAGCTCGAGGACTCCCTCGCCAACTTCGCGCGCACCCTCGCGGCGGCATCCCGACCTGGGCCGGGACGAGGTGGGGCGGCGAAGCGCGCAGACGGGACCGTCGAGCCCGACGATGCGGACACGCCCGCGGCGCGCCGCCGCACGCAGCGCCCACGCACTTCGACGACGTCCCGGACCCCGGCCGCTGCCGCGTCCGGGGTACCCAAGGAGTAATTGGTGGCCGCACGCGAAGTTTTCGGGGCGCGGTTCCAGAATCCCATCCTCCTCGCCGCGGGCACCGCGGGTTACGGCCGCGAGCTTGCCGGTGTGATGGACCTGCACCGGCTCGGTGGCCTCGTCACGAAGGCGGTATCACTCGCTCCCCGCGCCGGAAACGCACCCCCCCGGGTCGCCGAGTACCGCGGCGGCATGCTCAATTCGGTCGGGCTCGCCAACCCGGGTCTGAGGACGGTGCGGCACGAGTACCTGCCCTGGCTCGTAGCCAACGCAGGGCCCGCGCGCGTCATCGTCAACGTCGTGGGGTTCGAACTCGGTGAATACGCTGAGGTCGTCGAGGGGCTCGACACCATCGACGGCATCACCGCGTACGAATTGAACCTCTCATGCCCCAACACCAGCGCGGGCGGGATGGAGTTCGGCGCTGATCCCCAGTGCGTGCATCAGATCCTCGCGGATTGTCGCGCGCGCACCCGGCGGCCACTGGTCGCCAAGCTGTCGCCCGTGCTCCCGGACATCGGGGCGATGGCGGTCGTGGCGCGCGACGCCGGCGCCGATGGCATCTCCGTGATCAACACCGTCCCGGGCAGCCTCACGCACGACGATGGGCGGGCGCGGCTCGGTCACGGAACCGGCGGGGTGAGCGGCCCGGCGCTGCTGGCGATCGGCGTCCGCGCCGTCGGCCGCGTCCTGGAGCGCACCGGCGGCATCCCGGTCATCGGCGTGGGCGGAGTGACCACCGCCGCAGATGCCCGGCAGTACCTGCGGGCCGGCGCGGCGCTGGTCGCGATTGGAACCGCAGGACTGGCCGACCCGCGAGTCCCCGAGCGTGTGATCGACCACCTGGAGCGCGATGTTGCCTGAGATCATCGTTGCCCTCGACGTGCCGACCGCCGACGCCGCCCGCCGGCTGCTGGACCGAATCCCGGCAGTCCGATGGGTCAAAGTCGGATCCGTGCTGTTCACCGCGGCCGGGCCCGGGCTTATTGCCGAATGCCGCGCCCGGGGCCTCGAGGTGTTCCTCGACCTCAAGTGGCACGACATCCCGAACACCGTGGCCGGGGCGGTGCGTTCGGCCCGCGACCTCCAAGTGTCCATGGCCACGGTACATACGCTGGGTGGCGCCGAGATGATGGCATCTGCGGCCGAGGCCGCGGATGGGGCGATGCTGCTGGTGGGGGTTACCGTGCTGACATCCCACGACGCGGTCTCGTTCGGGCGCGCCGTGGGCCGGGCGTCGGTGAGTCTCGAGGTGGAGGTTGGCCGGCTGGCCGCCGAAGCCTCCCGGGCCGGGCTCTCCGGGGTGGTGTGTTCTCCCCATGAGGTGCGCACGGTTGCCACGGTTCTGGGCCCGGGACAGACCATTGTGGTGCCCGGGATCCGCCGCCCTGGTGACGTCGCCGGCGATCAGGCGCGGGCGGCGGGGCCCGAGGAGGCTGCCCGGGCCGGCGCCACCCACCTGGTGGTGGGTCGTCCCATCCTGCAAGCAGCGGATCCGGCCCGGGTTCTGGGCGAGTTGGCGGCGGCAGCGACAGCACACTGACCGGCAATGGGCCGACATCGAGCCCGGACAAGGATGTGGGGGCGCAGGGTGATCTCCTCGAGCGTGAGAGAACTATGAGCTGATCTTTCGGTTTGTCGTAGTCCAGAGCGGGCCGATCGGAACCCATCAGCCGGGCGCTCGTAGCGCCTATCACACTCACGCTCCGACTCGACGCGGTCAGGGCCCGGTTCCAACTCCACCTCCGGCTCACTGCATCGCTCGACATGCCGTCGGTTCCGGGCACGGCACCTGACACGGTCCCCCCAGGCTGGAACGCAACGATTTCGTCGAGCCGGCGCCATTTGTCCCCAATGCGCTCAGCTCAGTGTTCGCTTCGGGCCGCGGACCGCACCAGTAAACCACTGGGGCCGGTACTCCCGCAACCGGACGCCCAAGCACCGGTCATCTGCACCCGGAGCGCGTCGCGTGGGACTCCATCGACCCGCGCAACCCTTCTCTACCGCGACGTCCCGACCCCGGGTCGGTACAGCGAAGCAATCCGCTGGGCCCGGAAGACGTAGCCCGGGTTGTTGTGGATCTCCCAGACCACATTTCCGGCGGCATCGTATTCCTGCACCCGTTCCCCGTCCCCGTAAGCCACCAGAACCCGTCCGCCGGCCAGTGCCTGCGTCGAGCCACCCAGGAGGGCGGTGACTGGTGGTCCTGAGGAGTAGCTGGCCGACAGGCGGGCGGTGCGTCCCGCCTCGTCCAGGATGTACCGCTCGGCCTGGGTCCCCACGGCTTGGCCCCGGTTGTCGAGCAGTTGCAGGAGATTGGGGGCGACCAGATGCATCCCGTGCTGTCCCAGGAACGGTGCGGCGGCCCCGGAAATGGTGAACTGGTTGGCGCGGCCGCCCAGCCGCCAGAGGATCGCCCCGGTGGCCAGGTCGATCTTTGTGATTTCGCTCAGGCTCCGAAAGGAGATCAGCAGGTTGCCGTCGGTATCGAAGTCGATCGCATTGCCGTGGGTCCAGTTTACGGTGGCCCCCGTCCGGCTGGCCGAATCGAGGTCGGTGATCGCGAAGTGATCGAACGGGGTCCAGGTGAAGAGCGCGGTGCCGAGGGCGTCGACATGCTGCACCACGGTGCCCGTGACAGCAGCGGGCTGGCCTCCATAGCGGGTCAGGTCCATCGTCCGGGTCTCGTTGCACATCAGCCAGTAGGAGCCGTCGGGTTCCGAGACTAGGTCATGGAAACGGGACGTGAGCCCGTTGGCGCAACCAAGTTTGCGGGTTTCGTTCCCCAGCGGGTCGAACTCCACCCAGGGCGTCGGGTCGCCTGCGACAGGGGAAATCGGGCTGGTAGTGTACCGCCCAGTTGGCTGCACCTGGAAATTGAGCGTGGGTCCCCCGTCCAGGTGCCGGTACCAGACCACACGGCCGGTGTTGTCGATCACCAGACCGTAGGGATCGGCTCCGAAGACCACGTATCCCGGGCTGGGATCGGACCCGCCGGCAGAATAGGCCGGCAGGTCGGCTGGCAGCGAGCCCGTCGTGAAGGACAGGGTGTCGCTGGTGGTCGGCGGTCCGTCTCCGTAGGCCGCGACCTGCAGCCGGTACGACGTTGCCGGCAGGAGGCCGAGCACCGGCAGTGTGGTCTGGTCTGATGACAGCGGGGTCACCGGCGTCACGCTATCGAGCTTCTCTCCGGCAATGCCGAACCGCACCGCCGCGCTATCGGTGTTGAGCAGCGACACGGTAACAATGGCACTCAGGACGTTGTGGGGCCCCGCTGCGATGCCCGCATGCACCACGAGCGGCGCCGCCGCCGGCGCCGGCGGCCCGTCGGTGCAGGAGATCACCCCTGCGACCACCGTGGCGGCGAGGACGGCGGGTGCGCCGTGCGCATGGGCAGCTCGTCCCCGAGTCATTGACAGGCGACGGTGAATCCGAGATCGGTGGTCGCCCCGGAGGTTAGGGTCACCGACACATTATTCGGGCTGGTGACCGTGCAATTCAGTGGTTCCAGCAGTTTCACCGTGTGTTGACCCGCCGGCAGCGTTTGCGAGACCGTCCCGTTGGAGGAGACGCTCGCAGAATACCTGTAGCCGCCGTAGCCGACCGGATCCACACCGACCGTGTAGGCCTCGGGGGCGCTGGGGCCGGTAGTAGCCGCGGTCACTCGAAGGGTCGCAGGGGGCCCACAGGTCACGCCGAAGGAGACGCTGGCGGTTGCTCCGGACTCGACGCCCACGGACTGGGGGTTGCGGCCTTGGGGGGGAGCACCACTGACGCGGCACGTGAACGGTACCGTCAGCTTCACTGAATACGTTCCTGGAAGCACGCTAAGCGAGATCGTACCGTTCGACGGAACGGACCCGCCATTCCTGTTGTAGTACCAGACATCCACTGCTTCGACCCTGTACGTCGCCGGCGCATTGGTGCCGGTCGTTGCCACTGTGACTTGAATGGTTCCGAGCGGCCCGCACGTCACCCTGAAGGCGACATCGGTGGGTGCCCCGGCGGCCACGGTCACCGGCACGCTGTTCGAACTGGTGACGGTGCAGTTCCTTGCTACCGAGAGAAATACCGTGTGATCGCCCGAAGCCACGGTGAACGAAACCGTGCCGTTGGCGGGAACGGCAGCATGATACGCCGTGGGGTCGTTAGGTAGATCCGCGAAGACCGTGTAGGTCGCTGGGATGTTGGAGCCGCTGCTCACTACCGTTACCCCAAGGGTACCGTTGGCCACGCAGGTCACGCTGAAGGCGATATCGGCGGTCGCGCCGGCGGCCACAGTCACCGACACGAAGTTCGGAGTAGTGACCGTACAATTCGGTGCCACCGTGAGATTCACCGTGTGAGCGCCCGGCGTCAGGGTTAACGAGACCATGCCGTTGGAGGGAGCGACCGCGGTGTAGTACTCGGAGGAGCCTGGATCCACGCCGACCGTGTCGGTCGCGGGGGCGTCGGGGCCGGTGGTCGCCACTGTGAGCCGAAGGATCCCGTTGGTCCCGTTGGTCGTACAGGTAATGGCGACGGTGGTGATATTGGCACTGGCCACCGTCCCGGCGCCGCCGGTGACGACGCAGCTCTGGGCGGGGCTGGAAGGCTGAGTCAACGCCGTGACGTTGTAGGCGGCGCCACTGGCCAGCTTGGCCGCGAAGGTGATCGGCCCGTTGCCGGTCACCGGGAGATCATCACCGCCGTTGTTGCGGAGCACCAGCCCCGATCCCGCCAGGCCCGTGACGGTGCCGCCCACGGTGTAGAGGGGTGGTGTGCCGATCGTACAGGCAATGGCCACAGTCGTCACGTTGCTGCTGGCCATCGTGCCCCTGCCGCCGGTCACGATGCAGACCTGCGCAGGACTGATCGGCTGGGTGAGGACGGTGACATTGTACGCGGTGCCGCTAGCGAGCGGGGTGGAAAAAGTGATCGGCCCATTACGGGAGACCGCGAGATCGTCGCCGCCGTTATCGCGGAGCACCAGCCCCGACCCCGCCAGGCCCGTAACCGTGCCGCCCACGGTGTGAGTGCTCGCAGCGCACCCGATCGCGACGGTCGTCACGTTTGCACTGGCTATCGTCCCGCGACCGCTGGTCACGATGCAGATCTGCGCAGGACTGATCGGCTGAGTGAGGACGGAGACATTGTACGCGGTGCCGCTGGCGAGCGGGGTCGAAAAAGTGACCGGCCCGTTGGCGGGCACTGCGAGATTGTCGCCGCCGTTATCCCGCAGCACCAAGCCCGACCCGGACAGCCCCGACACCGTGCCGCCCACGGTGTAGGTCGGTGCCGGTTCGGTCGGCGCATCGGTGCACGCCAGCGCCAGGCCGGCCATTAACATCAGGCTACCGGTCGCCCGCGCGAGGCTCCTTCGGTTCGTGCTCCAGGAATCCATGGTGCCTCCCCGGTCGCGGAATTCCGTCGCCATCTCGCCACTCGGTCACTTACGGACGAAGCCGTGCTCCACGCCGTCCGCGTCCTGGTACAACCCGACGATGTCGCCCCGGTCATTGAGGCCGTTCCCCCGGGTAGACGCTGACCCGGGAACATCGATGGTCGAGAAGCGGCCATGCCGGAGGAGGAAGGCATGCTGCTGGCCGTCGACGTCGTCGTACCATCCGAACATGTCCCCGGCATCGTTGACGGCGCCGAGGCCGGTGCTCGTGCTGCCCGGGAAGTCGATCATGGTGTAGTTACCACGGCGGAGCAGGAACCCGTGCGTCTCCTCTCCCCCTGCCTTGTAGTAGCCCACGACATCGCCGGACGACGAAATGCCTTTCGCGACGGTGAGCGATGCGCCCGGGGCCTCGAGACCGGTAAACTTCCCGCGTCGCCGGACGAAGCCGGGAGAGCCGCCATCCGTCGCCTCGTAGGCTCCGACGATGTCGCCGGAGGCATTGATCCCGAGTATTCGCGCGGACAACGCGTCAGGAACATCGACAGTGGCGAAGACGCCGTGCCGCTGGACGTACCCATGTTGGATGCCATCGGCATCCTCGTACCAGCCGACGATCTCCCCTCGCCCGTTGATCCCTGTGCCGATCGAAAAAGCTGCGCCGGGGTAGTCGATCGCCGTGAAGGCTCCCCTTGCGAACACGAAGCCATGGACGGCGTCGTCTTCGGTCCGGTACGCGCCGACTACGACGCTGCCCGACGGATCGATGCCCCAGGCCTGGCTCTGAATGCTCCCGGGGAAAGTGAGGGTGATGAACGAGTTGGAGCGCCCGAGAGCGGCGGATCCATCCTCCGCCGGCGTGGTCGGAGCGTCCGTGGCGCAACTGGCGAGGCCGGCAACCATCATTGCGCCGGCGAGGACGTTCGAGAATCGGTGTGCGGATCTCATGGCATGGCTCCTTGAGGGCCTAGCTTCGTTGAGCGAGAACCGTGAGGGCGTCCCGGTCTTGACGCCCTCGGTTCCGCCCCTACCTTCCCAATCACGACGATCAAGCGTCAAGCGACACTTTTCCCGCCGTCATCACCGAGAGGGGACCACGATCACGCGAGGCCCCGTCAGCCCGTGATCGGGCTCCGGATCGTCGGAGCGTCCATCCTCCCACGTCCGTTCTCGCCCTCGCGCGTCCGCCCCATACACATCTGGTTCAGCACGCGAATTGGGCATCTGCTATGAGACGCGCAAACCGACGTCGAATCCCGACATTTCGCGAATTGCCGCCGAGTGCCGGGGGCGATCGGCCCCGGGGGTGATCGGCCGTATGGAGGGAGCTAACCACACCGCGCACGGCGATGAGTCGATCACGGACCTCCTGGTCCGGCTCGGCCGCGGTGACGGTGCGGTCATGGACCGCCTCTACCCGATGGTGTATGAGCAGCTCCGGCGTATGGCCCATCGACGGATGCAGGCTGAGCGAGCGGGGCACACGCTGGGCACCACGGGGCTGGTGCACGAGACTTACCTCAAGCTGGTAGACCAGACCCGGGTGGAGTGGCACGACCGGGCCCAGTTCTTCGCCTTGGCTGCACGCGCCATGCGACGGGTGCTCGTGGACTACGCGCGCCGCCACGGGGCCTTGCAGCGCGGTGGGGGGCTGAGACGCGTTCCGCTGGCCGAAGACGTCGCACTCACCGAGCAGGGGGACACTCTCCTGGCACTGGACGAGGCCTTGGAACGTCTCGCGGCTCTCAACGGTCGACTCGGGCAGGTTGTGGAGTGCCGTTACTTCGCCGGCCTGACAGAGGAGGAAACCGCGGAAGCGCTGGGGGTAACGGCGCGGACGGTGCAGCGGGATTGGGCAAAGGCGCGGGGTTGGCTGTACCTCGAGCTCCGCGAGAAGTAGCAACCAGACAAAGGCATCTGCATGGGTGCCACACCGCAAGTGGCCTGGGAGGATGTCGAGCGGGCTCTCGATCAGGCGCTGACGCTAGGGCCTGACGATCGGCGTGCGTTCCTCACACAGACCCGATCCGGCGACCCGGCGTTGGCGGCCGAGGTCGAGCGTCTGCTCCGCGCGGTCGACGACTCGAACGGCTTCCTGGCCGAGTCCGGCATCGACTTCGCGGCCGCGCTCATGGCCCGAGTGGCGAAGCAATGCGTTCTCTTGCCAGGTGAGCGGTTCCAGAACTACGAGGTGGTGCGGGAGCTGGGCCACGGCGGGATGGCGACCGTGTACCTGGCCCAGGACCTTCGTCACGGTCGGCAGGTCGCGCTCAAGGTGTTGCGCCCCGAGCTGTCCGCGAGTTTTGGGGCCGACCGTTTTGCGCGCGAGATCGCGTTCGCCGCACGGCTCAACCATCCGCATATCCTCCCACTCCACGATTCGGGTACCGTCGACCTCGACGCGGGTGAGCCGGTGCTGTTCTACTCGATGCCATACGTGGAAGGCCGGTCGCTGCGAGATCGCCTGCGGGACGAACCGCAGCTGCCGATCCCGGAAGCGGTTCGGATCGCGAGCCAGGTGGCCGATGCGCTCGAGTACGCCCACCGGCACGACGTGGTCCATCGGGACATCAAGCCGGAAAACATCCTGCTCACCGATGACCACGCGATCGTGGCAGACTTGGGGATCGCGCGGGCGCTCGACCGCGCAGCGACCGATGGGGTGACGCAAACGGGTCTCGCGCTCGGCACACCCGCCTACATGAGCCCGGAACAGGCGGCGACTGGCCAGCTCGATGGGCGGAGCGACGTGTACAGTCTCGGTTGCGTGTTGTACGAGATGCTGGCGGGCCATCCCCCGTTTGCCGGGACCACGGTGCAGACAGTACTTGCACGCCACGCCGTGGACCCCGTGCCCTCGCTCCGGACGGTGCGGAAGACGGTGCCCGCCGGAGTGGAGCAAGCGATTGAACGGGCGCTGGCCAAAGTGCCCGCGGACCGGTTTGCAACAGCACGGGAGTTTGCCGACGCACTGGCGGCGCCGGAGCCGCATCCCGCCCGCAGGCTGATCGGGCTCAGCCCCCGCCAGCGCAAGGTCACGCTGGCGGCAGTCGCGGTTCTCCTGCTAGTCATGCTGGGGGTCTCGCTATTGCTGCGCCGACCGAAGCCGATCGCTGCTCTGGACCCGAAGCGTGTGGCCGTAGCCACCTTCGCCAACAATACGGGAGACGCCACCCTGGCAACGCTGGGTGAGATGACGGCCGATCGGCTGGCGAGCGGCTTGACTGAAATCCAACTCGTGCAGGTGGTGGACGCCCGGGCCGTGCAGGGGGCGGGCGCGCAGGCGCAGGAGGGCAGCGGCAGGGCCCGCGCTCTGGCCGCAGGACTCGGCGCCGGCGCGGTGCTCTGGGGCAGTTACTTCCGGCGGGGCGACAGCCTCGAATTCGAGGCTCAGCTCAGCGACACCCGAACCGGCGAGGTCGTCGTCCCGATCGAGCCGGCCGTGGGTCCCGCCTCGGACCCGTCGTCCGCAATCGAGAAGGTCCGCCAGCACACGATGGGAGCGTTGGCCTGGCACTTCGACCCCCAAATCGAGGAGGTCCAGAACTCCAACCGCCCCTCGAACTACGAGGCCTATCGAGAGTTCATCGCTGGCGACGACGTCAACCAGCCCGATTTCATTTGCCGCTTTGCCCAATGCGGGCACGAGCACTTCCTCCGGGCCTATGCCCTCGACACCAACTTCACCATTCCCCTGATCCTGATCGCACAGGAGGGGGACAACTTCGGCGGGTGCGACCTCACTGATTCGATCGCCGAGTCCCTGCGGCTCAGGCATGATCGACTACCGGCACACGACCGCGCCGCGCTGGACGCCGCCATTGCCGGGTGCCATGGCCAACGCCGCCTGCAACTGGTCGCCGCTCGAGAGGCGCTAGAAGCCGGTGGGTCCACGCCGGACGCCATCTACCTCAACTACTGGCTTCGGAAGGCTGGTCACTTCCGTGAAGCGATCGCCGCCGTCGAACGGCTCGACCCGGCCATCGTTGACAATGGCCTGGCCCTGCCGTACCACCTCCTCGGGGAGCACGACAAGGAACTCGCGGCGGCGGAGGCCACGCGCCGTGGGGCTCCCGACAACCTCGGGTATTTGGCAATGAAGGCCTTCGCCTACGTGGGGCTGGGGCGGCTCGAGCAGGTGGAACAGGTCGAGGAGGCGATGCTGAAGGTCCCGGCCAATGTCGAGACCTGGGGAGTCACCCCGGCGTGGGCGTTGACCTGGGTGGCCGCCGACCTCGAGGCTCACGGGTACTCCGCCGAGTCGCGGGACCTGCGCGAGCGGGCCCTCACCTGGCATCGGTCGCGCCCCCAGGAGGAACAGGACAAGCATCAACGCTCCTATGTCGTCGTCCTCTACGGGGCGGGCCACTGGGAGGAAGCCCGCACCGTGGTGCAACATCTCATCGCGACCGCGGATCCAAGTGATAATGGTGACCCGGACATCCGGTCCCGCGGAGCCCAGTCCTACCTCGGCGCCATCGCCGCACACCTGGGGGACCAGCGGGAGATGGTTCGGGTCGACCGGTGGCTGGCCAGTCGGAAGGGGCCCTACCTCTCCGGCGTTCCCACCTTCGATCGGGCGCGGATGGCCGCGATTCGCGGCGACCGCGAGCGGGCGGTGACTCTGATTCGCCTCGCGGTGGACCAGGGCTACCCGATGTTCCTGTGGGGCTTTGGGCCCCATATGGATCCGGACTTCAAGGCCCTCTGGGGGTACCCTCCATTCGAGGAGTTGCGGCGACCGCGGGAGTCGTCCGACGGTCTCTGATGCGCGCCGCGCCGCAGTGTGCCGCGCTGCTCCTGGCGCTCCTCACGGCCCATCTCCGTCCCCTCGCAGGTCAGTCGATCACGACCGCCGCCGTTCAGGGCACGGTGGCCGGGCCGGATAGCATTCCTATTCCCAACGCAGTAGTGGAGGTGATCAACACCGCGACCGGCCAGTCATGGCGGGTCGAGACCTCCGTTGCCGGACGCTACTACATCGGAACCGTGACGATCGGCGGCCCCTATCAGGTTGCCGCCCGGGCCATTGGTTTCGGGCCCGTTGCCAGGGCCGGCATTGTGCTCACCATAGGTCAGCGCTACACCGCGAACTTCTTCCTGGAGCGAGCGATCGTCGCCCTGCCCGAAGTGGTGGTGCAGAGCGTGGCCGACCCTCAGGCCAATCATGGCCGCACCGGGCCGGCCCAGCTGGTCCCCGATTCGGCCCTCCGCCAGCTGCCCAATCTGTACAGGGAAGTGATCGACCTGGCCTTGATGAGCCCCCAGGCGAGCCGCTCCCCCATTGGCGACATTGCGATCGGAGGACAGAATCCGCGCTACACCAGTTACCTGATCGATGGGGGCCAGAACACCGATCTCTACGTTGGAGGCGTCGTGGCGGGGTATGCGCTGCCGCATTCGATCTCCCCCGAGGCGGTCGCGCAGCTGCAGGTCCTCGCCGCGCCGGCCGACGTTCGCAACGGCGACTTTGCCGGCGGCGCTGTCAACATGGTGACCCGGTCGGGATCCAATGCCTGGCATGGCAGCGTGTTTGGATTCCTTCAGAACGACGCGTTGACCGGAGCCGATGCGGCGGGCAACCCATCTCCGGATTTCACGAGCTCCCAATATGGCGCCACGCTGTCGGGGCCGGTCGTGCGCAACCGGCTGCAGTTCTTCCTGAGTGCGGACCTGCAGCACGCGGTCATTCCCGATGCGGGGCCCTTCATCACGGACACCGCCAGCGGCGCCGACATGGCGAGCATCGGTATTCAGTACGAAAGTGTGGCCCGCTTCGACAGCATTCTCACCCAGACCTACGGTCTCGAGACCGGCGGGATGGCCCGGAGTGATTTCCGTCAGCCCGCCAGCGATCTGTTCGCCAAGCTCAGTGCCCAGGCCGGGGCCAACAACCAGCTCGAGCTTTCGGATCATTACGCGCGCACGACCGCACAGTCCGGCTCCGGCAGTTATTACGGGTATTACGGCCTTGGCTCCACGGCGTCGGAGAACACCGTCACCCAGAACGCGTTGCGCGTGTCCTGGAGGGGGCTCTTCGCCCAGCGGTGGTCGAACGAAATGAGTCTCGGCTATGTGAGGTACCAGAACGAGAATCCCAGCGCCAATCGCGCGAACATCAGGGTCCATGCGGACAGCGGAGACATCGAGGCCAGCCCGTGGAATGCCGGCGGCAACCCGTCCGTGATGGGCGGGACCACGGTGGAGTTCACCGACAACGTGACGGTGGGCCTGGGGAGGCACGTGGTGACGTTCGGGACCCACGGCGAACTGCTCCAGTTCCAGGACAACTCCCCAATCGCCTCCGGCGGCGAGTGGGAATTCGCATCCCTGGATTCACTCGCGCTGGGACTGCCCAACCGCTATACCCGGACACTGCCGGGCCCGCTGCAGACCCAGGATCCTGTCGTGAGCTTCCGCGCTCACCAGCTTGGCGTCTATGCCCAGGATCAGTGGGCGATCACTTCCGAGCTGGTGCTCGCATTCGGCCTCCGGGTCGATATTCCCTTCCTGCCCGATCCGGGGCCTCCGAACCCGATGCTGCGGGACTCGCTCGGTCTGGAGTCAGGACCATTACCCGGCGGGCAGCTGCTCTGGTCACCGCGGCTCGGCTTCAACTACGACATCGGGGGGCAGGGCAGGACATTTCTCCGCGGGAGCGGCGGCCTCTTCAGCGGGCAGCCCCCATACCTCTGGATCTTCGCCGCTTACCGCGACCCGGAGAACCTGGACTGCATAGGTTCGGGCGTGCCGCTGTTCGATCCCTTCAACCCGCCCACGACCTGTGCCACGGGATCCGTTGCCGTCCCGCAGATCACGGTTTTCGACCCTGGCTTCAAGTATCCGCAGAACTGGAAATTCTCCCTGGGGTTGGACCAGCGCCTCCCGTGGGGGTTGGTCGCTACCGTCGACCTCCTGTATACCTATTGGGTCAACCAGTCCTACTTCACCGATGCCAATCTCACCCCCCCGATTGGTACCGCGGCGGCCGAGGGCGGCCGACTGCTCTACGGCACGATCGCCGGCGATGGGACCGTCACTCCTTCGCGATACACTTCGGCAATCGGCTCGGTTGTCCAGGTATCGAGTCGCGGCGGCGACAATGCGTTCCTCGCGTCGGTGCAGCTGCAGCGGCAGTTCGGCAGCGGCTTGGGCCTGAGCGCGAGCTACACCTACTCGCACGTCGAAGACGCCTTCTCCCTGATCAACTTCATGTCCGGCAACAACCTGAGGGTGACGCCTCTCGACGGCTCCATTGCGGATCGCGCGGTCAGCACCTCGTTCTTCAGTGTCCCGCACCGGGTATCGATCACCGCGTCCGTAGGCCTTCCCCTGCGCAGCCGGCTCTCTCTCATCTACCAGGGCAGCTCCCACGCACCCTACACCTATGTGGTTGCTCCCGGTATCGGCAATTACGGAGACGTCAATTCCGATGGCATCAACCAGCTTGGCTTCACCGGAGCGCAGGATATTGTGTACGTGCCACACGACGTGACGCCGGGAGGTGACATCAGTCTGGTGACCTGGGACGACGCGAGCGGGGTCTTCGTCCCGGCGCCGGCCTCCGAGTACGCTGCCCTGGATAAGTTCATCACCAACGAGCAGTGCCTTGAGGGCCAACGGGGACGGATCATGGCTCGGAACAGCTGCAGAGACCCCTGGTACGGCGAACTGAATGCCCGACTCGCGGTGGACATACCCACGGTTCGGGGTCAGTCAATCCAGCTCACGGTCGATGTGGCGAATCTACCCGCGCTCCTCCATCTGCCCGCGCTCAATCCGATCTGGACGACGACGTATCGGACTACCGGCTCGGGTGACCCGAATGTCCCACTGCTTGAGCTGCAGGGGTACGATACCGAAAAGCAACGGGGGATCTACTCACTTGCCCTACCGCACCGAAACTCCTTGGACCAAGTCTGGAATATGCAGATCGGGGTGCGGTACTCGTTTTAGGGCGGGCCACGGGACAGAGGCCAGGTTGAGCGTGTCACGCGACGGGAGGTGGCGGGCGAGGCGGCCGATCATCCGCGCTGGGGCTTCTGGAAGTGCCCCGCGATGGGCGCCGGGGTGACGGATCGGGTCTGGACCCTAGAGGACATTCTGGCCCTGCTGGACGCCCAGAATCCTGTTACAGTCAAGTGAACCCATTACCGGCTAACCCGTTCCCTTGCGTCGGGATGCGAGGCGTGCTAGTTTCACAAGCTGCGGTCTAAACTGGCCTTTGGGAGACTGATCGTGAAGGTTCGTTCGAGTGTCAAACCGATCTGCGAGTTCTGCAAGGTCGTTAAGCGGCAAGGCGTGACGCGGATCATCTGCAAGCGCAATCCCAAGCACAAGCAGCGGCAAGGCTGATCATGGCACGTATTGCTGGTGTCGATCTTCCGCGCGAGAAGCGCGTCGAAATCGCTCTGACGTACATCTTCGGCATTGGCCGCTCGACGAGCACCAAGCTCCTGGCGGAAACCGGCGTGAGCCCGGACACCCGTGTGCGCGATCTGACCGACGCCGAAGTGGCGCGTCTGCGGCAGATGATCGAGCGCTCGGTGAAGGTCGAGGGCGCGCTCCGCACCGAGACGGCCATGAACATCAAGCGATTGATGGACATCGGCAGCTATCGCGGTGTGCGGCATCGCCGGGGGCTTCCCCTGCGCGGGCAGCGCACTCATACCAATGCGCGGACCAAGAAGGGCCGTCGCGTTGCCATCGCGGGCAAGAAGAAGGCGACGAAGAAGTAACCAATGACCATACCGACGCAGCCGACCGCTCAGGAACCGGAAGCCGCCGCCCCTGCCGCCGCCCCCAAGGCGTCGGGAGCCAAGCGCTCCAAGAAGGCCGTGGAGTCCGAGGGTATCGCGCACATTTCCGCGACCTTCAACAACGTGTTGATCACCCTGACGGACATGCGTGGCAACACGCTGGCGTGGGGCACCGCTGGCAAGGCCGGGTTCAAGGGGTCGAAGAAGTCCACGCCGTTCGCTGCCACCGTCGCCGCCGAGAATTGCGCGCGCGAAGCCATGAACATGGGTTTGCGGCGGGTTCACGTGCGGGTGCAGGGTCCCGGAAGTGGGCGTGAGTCGGCCATCCAGGCACTCGCGTCGGTCGGGCTTCGGGTCGTGTCCATCCGGGATGTCACGCCGATTCCGCACAACGGCTGCCGTCCCCCCAAGAAGCGGCGGGTCTGAGTCATGTCACGGTATACGGGAGCAAGCTGCAAGCTGTGCCGTCGCGAGGGAACCAAGCTGTTCCTCAAGGGCGCCAAGTGCCTCACCGAGAAGTGCCCGGTCGAGCGCCGCGCCTATCCGCCCGGCCAGCACGGCCAGCAGACGCAGGGTCGCGGCCGGAAGACGTCCGAGTACGCGAAGCAGTTGCGTGAGAAGCAGAAGGTGAAGCGGATCTACGGCCTGACCGAGAGCCAGTTCCGCAACCTGTTCGATGGCGTGACCCGCGAGGCCGGCGTGAAGGGCACCAACCTGCTCATCGCCCTCGAGACGCGCCTCGACAACATCGTCTATCGCCTGGGCTTTGCCTCAAGCCGCAAGGCCGCGCGCCAGCTCATCGGCCACGGCCACGTGGAAGTGAACGGCAAGCGGGTCGACATCCCGTCGTTCCGTGTCCTCCCGGGCCAGGAAGTCCGCGTCGCCCCGTCGAGCCGTGAGCTCGTGTCGATCCACATGGCGCAGGAGTACGCGTCCCGTGGCCAGCCCGTCTCCTGGCTCAACATCGACACCGAGAAGGCGTCGGGCCGGTTGCTCGAGCGTCCGACTCGCGAGGCGATCCCGATCAACGCGCAGGAACAGCTCATCGTCGAGCTGTACTCCAAGTGATATCATGAGCATCGATCTTACGGGTCTTGTCCGTCCGCACCTCGTCGAGATGACGAAGCGCGAAGACAATCCAAACGTGGCCGAGTTCCGCCTGCAGCCGCTCGAGCGCGGCTTCGGGTACACCCTCGGCAATTCGCTCCGCCGGCTCCTGCTGAGCTCGCTGCGTGGCAGTGCGGTCTGGGCGTTCCGCCTCGACGGCGTCGTGCACGAGCACCAGACGGTGCAGGGCGTGCTCGAGGACGTGCACCAGATCATCCAGCGGCTGAAGGCGCTGACGCTCGTCCTCGATCCCGAGGTCGACGAGGCGGTGCTGCACATCAAGCGCGATGGCGCCGGCCCGGTGTACGCCCGCGACATCCAGCCCCACGGCTCGGTGCGGGTCATCAATCCCGACCAGCTCCTCTTCACGCTGCAGGATGACCGCGACGTGAATGCCGAGCTCTACGTCAACAAGGGCCGCGGCTACGTCGAGTCGGAGATGCACCCGGTCGACCGGTCCATGCCGGTGGACGTGGTGCGCATCGACGCGATCTACAACCCGGTGCGGCGCGCCAACTTCATGGTGGCCGAGACCCGCGTTGGCCAGCGCACCGACTACGATCGCCTCACGGTCACCGTTGAGACGAACGGCACCATCTCGCCCGAGGACGCGCTGGCCTACTCCGCCGCCCTCGCGCAGGAGCACTTCCGGTACTTCGTCGAGTTCGGCAAGGTGCCGGCCGCGCGGGAGCCGGTCGCCGAGGGCTCCGTCGCCAGCCAGAGCCTGAAGAACCTGCTGGGCCGGCTCATCGACGACTTCGGTCTCTCGGTGCGCTCGCTCAACTCGCTCAAGAATTCGAACATCCGCACGCTCCGCGACCTGGTGGCGTTCAGCGAGGACGAGCTCCTCAAGGTCAAGAATGTCGGGGAGAAGGCGCTGGCCGAGATCCGCGAGCTGCTCGAGCGCGAAGGCCTGACGTTCTCCCTGCAGTTCGAGGACGTCGATGGCGAGCTGCGCGTCCGCAGCAAGTCCGAAGTGTCGGCCGCTCCGGCCGGTGAGGGGGCGTAATGCGGCATCGCGCCAAGGGACGCCAGCTCTCCAGGACCGCCGAGCACCGCAAGGCGCTCCTGCGGAACATGGCGACCAGCCTGTTCACGCACGAGCAGATCGTCACCACCGAGGCGAAGGCCAAGGAGCTCCGGCCGTACGCCGAGCGGCTCATTACCCTCGCCCGCCGCGGCGACCTGCACGCCCGCCGTCAGGCCGAACAGAAGCTGCGCGACCGCGAGTCGCTGGGCCGCCTGTTCACCGAGATCGGCCCGCGCTTCGCCAGCCGGCCCGGCGGCTACACCCGCATCCTCAAGCTCGGGCATCGCCCCGGCGACGGCGCCGACCTGGCGCGGATCGAGTTGCTGGCAGAGTGACGGCGACGCTCGTGGCGGTGGTGGAAATCAAGAAGGGGACCCAAGGGTCCCCTTTTTTCCGCCCGCCAGGCAGGCGACGCTGCTGCGGGAGCGGCGCCGCGGCCGCCCGGAACTACGAGGCCTTCTTGACGCGATTACTCTTGAGGCACTTGGTGCAGACACGCACGCGGCGCGGGGCGCCCTCGACTATCACCCGCACGGTCTGCAGGTTGGGGTACCAGCGACGCTTCGTCTTGTTCTTGGCGTGGCTGACATTGTTGCCAGTCGCCGGACCCTTGGTGCACACACTGCAGACGCGAGCCATGACCAGATTCCCCTTGAGCTTGCCGAAATCGACGCTCGGAACAGATCCCGAAAGCTAACATGACAAACAGCCGCAGACAACCGAGCCGAGGCTCCCGTGCCTAAGGCCCTGATCACCGGGGTCACCGGCCAGGATGGGTCGTACCTCGCCGAATTGCTGCTCAGCAAGGGCTATGAGGTCGTCGGCATGGTCCGCCGGACCAGCCATCACAGCTACGAACGGATCGAACACCTGCTGGACCGCGTGGAGATCGTGGCAGCCGACCTTCTGGACCAGCACTCCCTCACGGTGGTCCTCCAGGAGCACCGGCCCGACGAGGTCTACAACCTCGCGGCGCAGTCGTTCGTCCCCACCTCCTGGAGCCAGCCAGTCCTCACCGGGGAGTTCACGGCGCTCGGCGTTACCAGGATCCTCGAAGCGGTCCGCCTGGCCCATCCTACAGCCCGGTTCTATCAGGCGTCGAGTTCGGAGATGTATGGCCGGGTCCATGAGACCCCGCAGTCCGAGACCACCCCGTTCTATCCGCGTTCGCCGTATGGCGTCGCCAAGGTCTACGGGCACTGGATCACCGTGAACTACCGGGAGTCGTACGGGCTCTACGCGGTTAGCGGTATCCTGTTCAATCACGAGTCGCCCCGGCGGGGGATCGAGTTCGTCACCCGGAAGGTGACCGACGCGGTTGCGCGCATCCGCAACGGCCTCGCCAGCGAGCTCCGCCTCGGCAACCTGGACGCGCGGCGCGACTGGGGCTTCGCCGGCGACTACGTAGACGCGATGTGGCGCATGCTGCAGCAGCCAGAGCCACGGGACTATGTCATCGGCATGGGCGAGACGCACAGCGTGCAGGAGTTGGTGGAAATCGCCTTCGGCCACGTGGGCCTCGACTGGCGGAAGTACGTTGTGGTGGATCCAAAGTTCATCCGGCCTGCCGAGGTGGATCTCCTCATGGCGGATCCGCGGAAGGCGGCGGCCGAACTTGGATGGCGCCCGCAGGTTTCCTTTGACCAGCTGGTCCGCATGATGGTGGATGCCGATCTCGCGAGGGTGAGCGGCCGTCGATGAAGGTACTCGTGACCGGCGCAGACGGCTTCGTCGGTCGTTACGCGCTGCCGGCGCTGCTGGCGGTCGGTCACGAGGTTGTGGCATGTCACCGGGCCGGAACGGGCCTTCCGGCCTGGGCAGCCGACGGGTCGATCGCCGGCATCGAATGGCGGCCGCTCGAGCTGGGACAGCAGACGTCGGTGTCCGAGGTTGTCCGTGACGGCCCGGACGGGGTGCTGCACCTTGCGGCCCTATCCTCGGGCGTCGCGGCGCGCCGGGATCCGGGGCTCGCGTGGGAGGTGAATGCCGCCGGGACGGCGCGGCTAGTCGAGGGGCTGGCTCAGGGCGCTGGCGCGTCGGCCGGCCCGCTCGTGGTGGTGGTGTCGAGCGGCGAGGTCTATGGGTCGGCCGGGCCCGCTCCCAGCCGGGAAACGGATGCGACGCGGCCTGTGTCTCCCTACGCCGGAAGCAAATTGGGCGCGGAGGAGGCGGCGCGCGAGACGTCGCGGCGTACCGGGCTCAGGGTCATCATAGCGCGCCCGTTCGCGCACACTGGTCCCGGCCAGGCGGCCGAGTTCGTGGCGCCGGCATTCGTGCGGCGGTTACGCGCGGCGCGCGCCGCCGGTCAGCGCACGGTCAGCACCGGCAGCCTCGATCCGGTGCGCGACTTCCTCGATGTGCGCGACGTCGCCGATGCCTACGTGAGGCTGCTCGCCTCCGGCCGCGCCGGCGAGACGTACAACATCGCGAGTGGTGTCGGTTTGTCGCTGCGCGATCTGTTCCAGCGCCTCGCGTCCCTGGTCGGGACGGAAGTCGAGGCGGTAGTCGATCCGGCGCTGGTGCGCGCCGCTGATATCCCGCATCTCGTTGGGAACGCCGCGAAACTGGCAGCTGCGACGGGATGGTCGCCGCGAATTTCACTGGACCAGACTCTGAGAGACTTGGCGCATGCCGAAACGGACTGACCTCTCCTCGATTCTCCTCATCGGATCGGGGCCGATCATCATTGGTCAGGGTGCCGAGTTCGACTACTCCGGGACGCAGGCGGTACGCGCGCTCAAGGAAGAGGGCTACCGGGTCATCCTGGTCAACTCGAATCCGGCCACCATCATGACCGATCCCGAGATCGCCGACCGGACCTACATCGAGCCGGTGACGCCGGAGTGGGTGGCGAAGATCATCGAGCGCGAGCGGCCGGACGCGCTGCTGCCGACGATGGGTGGCCAGACGGCGCTGAACGTGGCGATGGCGCTGCATCGGGACGGGACGCTGGAGCGTTTCGGGGTCGAGCTCATCGGGGCCAACGAGCGCGCCATCCGGATCGCCGAGGATCGGGCCGAGTTTGCCGAAGCCATGAAGCGCATCGGGCTCGCGACGCCGCCGGGGCACGTGGTGCGCACGGTCGCGGAAGCGATGGATGCGGTGGCGGAGACCGGCTATCCCGCCATCTGCCGGCCGTCCTATACGCTCGGCGGCTCCGGTGGCGGCATCGCGTACAACAGCGAGGAGTTCGACGCGCTGATCCGGCGCGGTCTCGAGCTCTCGCCGGTCGGCTCGGTGCTGGTGGAAAAGAGCGTCATCGGGTGGAAGGAATTCGAGCTCGAGGTGATGCGCGATGGTGCCGACAATGTCGTCATCGTCTGCACCATCGAGAACCTCGACCCGATGGGTGTGCACACCGGAGACTCGATCACGGTGGCGCCGGCCATGACGCTCTCCGACCACGAATACCAGGTCATGCGCGACTCGGCCATCAAGATCATCCGGGAAGTCGGCGTGGCCGCGGGTGGCTGCAACATCCAGTTCGCGGTGAGTCCGACGACCGGGGAGCAGCTTGTCATCGAGATGAACCCGCGAGTCTCGCGCAGCTCGGCGCTCGCCTCGAAGGCCACCGGCTTCCCGATCGCGCGCATCGGCACGAAAGTGGCCGTCGGCTACCGGCTGGACGAGCTGCCCAACGACATCACGAAGACCACGCCAGCCTCCTTTGAGCCGGTCCTCGACTATGTCGTCGTGAAGATCCCCCGCTTCGCCTTCGAGAAGTTCCCGACCGCCGACCCCACGCTCACGACACAGATGAAGTCGGTCGGGGAGGTGATGGCGATCGGGCGCACCTTCAAGGAGGCGCTGCAGAAGGGATTCCGCAGCCTCGAGGCTGACCGCATCGGCTGGGTGACGGCGCCCAACCCGGTCGATGACCGGTTGGAAGACGGCGACATCGAGACGGTGCGCGCGGCGCTCCGGCGACCGACTCCCGAGCGGATCTTCCAGGTGCGCCGCGCGCTCGAGGGTGGCATTGGCGTCGAGGAGATCAGCGAGCGCAGCGGCATCGACCCGTGGTTCCTCTGCCAGTTGCAGGACCTGCTCGACGCCGAGCGGGAGTGGGCGGCACGGACCGACCGGGATGATGATGCGCGCGAGCGGTCGGCGTTGAGGAAGATGAAGCGGCTCGGGTTCTCCGATAAGCAGCTTGCCCTGCTCGACGGGCTCTCCGAGGAGGCGGTCCGCACGCGGCGACATGCGCTGGGTCTCCGTCCCGTCTACAAGACGGTAGATACGTGTGCCGGTGAGTTTCCGTCGAGCACACCCTATCTCTACTCCTCCTACGATGAGGAGAACGAATCGGCACCGGTCGGCGACAGGACGGTCGTGATTCTCGGGAGCGGTCCCAACCGCATCGGCCAGGGCGTGGAGTTCGACTACTGCTGCGTGCGCGCCGTGCTCGAGTTCCGCCGCCTCGGGTACCGCACGGTGATGGTGAACTCGAATCCGGAGACGGTCTCCACCGACTTCGACATCTCGGACGCGCTCTACTTCGAGCCGCTCACGCTCGAGGACGTACTGGAGATCGTCGCCCTGGAGCGGCCGCTCGGGGTGGTCGTCCAGCTTGGCGGGCAGACCCCCCTGCGGCTCGCCCGCGGCCTGGAGCGCGCCGGCGTGAAGATCATGGGCACCTCGCCGGACTCCATCGACGCGGCGGAAGATCGTGGCCGGTTCGAGAAGCTGGCCCGCGAGCTTGGCGTGCGGCAGCCCGAGGCGGGCGTGGCGCGCTCGGTGCCCGACGCCGTGGCAGTGGCTGCCCGGATCGGCTACCCCGTGCTGGTGCGCCCGTCGTACGTGCTGGGCGGGCGCGCGATGGAGATCGTGTACGACGACGAGTCGCTCATGCGCTACTTCGAGCGCGCCGCCCGCGTGGCACCGGAGCATCCGGTGCTGATCGACCGCTTCCTGGAGGACGCCTTCGAGGCGGACGTGGATGCCATCTCCGATGGTGTGCGCTGCACCATCGGCGGCGTGATGCAGCATATCGAGGACGCGGGCATCCATTCTGGCGACTCGGCGTGCGTCATGCCGCCGTACCTCATCAAGGAACGGGAAGTCGAGCAGATGCGCGCGTATACCCGCCAGTTCGCGCTGGCGCTCGGCGTGGTCGGCCTGATCAACGTGCAGTATGCCATCAAGGACGGCGTGGTCTACGTGCTCGAGGTGAACCCGCGCGGTTCCCGCACCGTCCCCTTCGTGTCCAAGACCACGGGCGTGCCGCTCGCGAGCATGGCCGCGGCGGTGATGGTGGGGAAGACACTGGACGAGCTCGGGCTGCAGGACGAGGTGCTGCACCCCTACGTCTCGGTGAAGGAGGCCGTCTTCCCCTTCAGCAAGCTGCCCGGGGTGGACCTCCTGCTCGGCCCCGAGATGCGCTCCACTGGCGAGGTCATGGGCATCGCCGACGGCTTCGGGATGGCGTTCGCCAAGGCGCAGGCGGCGGTGGACGGGTCGCTGCCGCTGGAGGGCGCCATCTTCATCACCGTGAACGACAACGACAAGGACACGGTGGTCCCGATCGCTCGCCGCTTCCACGCGCTCGGGTTCAAGATCTTCGCGACGCAGGGCACGGCACGGCACCTCCGCGGCCGCGGCGTCCCGGCGGAGCGCGTCCTCAAGGTCCACGAGGGCCGCCCGAACGCGATCGACCTGCTGGTCTCCGGCCAGATTCACATGCTGGTGAACACGCCCCTCGGCAAGCTCACACAGCAGGACGACTATGCCATGCGCCGCGCCGCGCTGCAGCACCGCGTGGCGTACACCACGACGATGTCGGCGGCGTCGGCGGCCTGCGATGCCATCATCGCGCTGCGCAGCCGCGCCGGTGAGGTGCGCTCGCTCCAGGAATGGCATGACATGGCCCGCGAGATGACCGCCGAATGGGCGGGGTGACCGCGCGCGAACCGGGCTTCGCCGCGGCTCTCCGCACCGTTGTACGCGGCGACGTCCGTGAGGATGAGCCGCTCGCGCGATACTCGACCTACCGCATCGGTGGCCCTGCCACCGTGCTCCTTCCATCCTGTCCGGATGATGTCGGCCTCGCGCTGCGGGCTGCGGAGCAGGCCGGTGTCCCCTGGTTCGCCCTTGGGCTCGGTTCCAACCTCCTGTTCCCTGATGCCGGGCTCGACGCGCTGGTCATCCGGCTGGGCAAGGGCGTCGACCGGGTCGAGGCGTCAGGTGAAAGCTGGCGGCTCGGGGCGGGGCTCCCCGGACCCCTCGCTGCCCGGCGCACGGCCGAGGCAGGCTGGGCGGGACTGCACAAGTTCGTTGGAGTGCCAGGCACCGTTGGTGGCGGTGTGTACATGAATGCCGGCTGCCACGGCGGGGAATGGGCGGAGGTTGTGACGCGGGTTCTCGTCGTGGACGGCAAGGGCCAGGAACGCTGGCTCATGCGGGCGGACGTGCCGTTCACCTACCGCCGCAGCGGGCTGGACGGCCTCGTCGTCCTCGAGGCCGACGTGACGCTGCGCGCGGAGCGGAAGGAACGGCTCGTCGAGGAAGTCGGGGAACTATTCCGGTGGCGACAGGAGGGGACGCCCTTCAACCAGTCCTGTTGTGGCAGCGTGTTCAAGAACCCCGGGGGGCCCGGCCGGGCGCACCGCGAGGGCCCGCGTACGGCCGGGCAACTGATCGAGGCGGCGGGCCTCAAGGGGTCGCGCGTCGGTGGCGCGGAAATTTCACCAATGCACGCGAATTATTTCGTGAACACGGGGGGTGCATCGGCCGCCGACGTCCAGGCGCTGATCACGCTGGCCCGAACCCGGGTACGGGAGCAGTTCGGGGTGACGCTTGAAACGGAAGTGAAGCTCATCGGAAACCGAGGGGAGTACGTGCATGGCTGATTATTTCGCACACGAGTCGAGTTACGTGGACGATGGTGCCGTGATCGGCGCCGGCACCAAGATCTGGCACTTCTCGCACGTCATGCCGGGGGCGGTGATCGGCGAACGCTGCAACCTCGGCCAGAACGTGGTGGTCATGCCGAAGACGAGGCTCGGAAACGACGTCAAAGTTCAGAACAACGTGTCGATCTACGAGGGCGTCACGCTGGAGGATGACGTGTTCTGCGGTCCCAGTTGCGTCTTCACCAACGTGATCAACCCCCGCAGTCACGTGTCCCGGAAGGCGGAATACAAGCCCACCGTGGTACGCCGGGGCGCCACGATTGGCGCCAACGCCACGATTGTCTGCGGAGTGACGCTGGGCGAGTATGCGTTCATCGGGGCAGGGGCGGTGATCACCACTGACGTGCCCGCCTTCAGCCTCATGGTTGGGGTCCCGGCCCGGCGCATCGGCTGGATGTGCCAATGCGGGGTGAGGCTCAAGGTGGAGGGGGGACGCGCCGTGTGTGGTGCGTGCGGGTCGAAGTACTCCGAAACCAGCGGTATTCTCACCCCGATTGACCGCCCCAGCAGCACCGGCTAACTTCAAGACTTGTCAAAACTTAGCGTTCCTGCCGGAGCTTCGCAACAGGCCGCGAGACACCGGCTCGGTCTTTGCCGATACGCGCGAGACGTGCCGATGAGTGTACCCCTCCTAGATCTGGTCGCCCAGTACAACTCGATCCGCGACGAGATCGAGCCGGCCCTTCGTTCGGTCATCGAACGACAGGCCTTCATCATGGGCCCCGAGATCCCTGCCCTCGAGCAGGCGATCGCAGAGCTCTCCCACGTACGGCATGCAATTGCCTGCGCGAGCGGTACGGATGCGCTGCTCCTGCCGATCCGCGCCCTCGACCTGGTGCCTGGTGATGAGATCATCGCCCCGGCGTTCACGTTCTTCGCCACGGCGGGGGCCATCCACAACGCCGGCGGCACGCCGGTGTTCGCCGACATCGACCCGTCCACGTTCAACGTGTCCCCGGAGTCGATCGAGGCGGCGATTACGCCCCGCACCCGCGCCATTGTCGTGGTGCACCTGTTCGGCCAGATGGCGCCGATGGAGCGGATCATCCCGATCGCCCGGAAGCACGGCCTCGCGATCATCGAGGATGGCGCACAGGCCATCGGGGCGCGCCGCCGGATCGATGGGTCGTGGCGCCTCGCGGGTGAACTCGGCACGGTTGGCACCCTGTCGTTCTTCCCGAGCAAGAACCTCGGTGCCTGGGGTGATGGCGGGATGATGCTCACGCAGGACGAGGCCCTTGCGGGACGTCTTGCCAGGCTCCGGCTTCATGGCGGTGTGCGGCAGTATCATCACGAGGAAGTTGGATACAACAGCCGCCTGGATTCCCTGCAGGCGGCCGTGCTTCTGGTGAAGCTGAGGCACCTCCAGTCGTGGAACGAGGCGCGGCGCGCCCGCGCCGCCTGGTACGCCCGGTCGCTCGCCGGTATCGCCGCCGTGACGCCGCCGCGCACCGATCCCGCCAACGAGCACATCTATCACCAGTACACCATTCGCGCCGAGCGGCGTGACGCGCTCCTGGCCCACCTCAAGGGGCAAGGCATCGGCTGCGCCGTTTACTACCCGGTCGCTCTGCACCTGCAGCCCTGCTTCGCGAACCTGGGCTATACCCGCGGCAGCCTCCCGGTGACGGAGCGCGCGATGGACGAGGTGCTGTCGCTGCCGATCTATCCCGAGCTCACCGAGGCGCAGCAGGGCCTCGTGGTGAACGCGATCCGGAGGTTCTACACATGACGGGGTCAGCCTCGCCGGCCAGTCGGCCGATGTTCGTGACGAAGGCGGTGGTCGCCGACCGCAAGATCCGCTTTGCCCTCATCGGGTGCGGGCGGATCTCGGCCAACCACTTCGAGGCGATCGCGTCGCACAGCGCCGAGTGTGAACTCGTCGGGGTCTGCGACGTGGACCCCACGGCACTGGCCATGGCCCAGCAGAAGACCGGCGCGCCGGGCTTCCACTCGCTCGAGACGATGCTCGCCGGTACGGACGCGGACTGCGTCATCCTGGCAACGCCCAGCGGCCTGCACGCCGAGCAGGCGATCCGCGTTGCCGCGGCCGGCCGGCACGTAATGACCGAGAAGCCGATGGCGACGCACTGGCAGGACGGCAAGCGGATGGTCGCGGCCTGTGACGCTGCCGGCGTGCACCTCTTCGTGGTGAAGCAGAACCGGCGCAATCCCACGCTCCAGCTGCTCAAGCGTGCCGTCTCGAACGGGCGGTTCGGGCACCTGTACATGGTGAACGTCAACGTCTTCTGGTCGCGTCCGCAGTCCTACTACGACAGTGCCGCGTGGCGTGGCACCTGGGAGTTCGATGGCGGCGCGTTCATGAACCAGGCGAGCCATTACGTCGACCTGCTCGACTGGCTCATCGGGCCGGTCGAGAGCGTGCAGGCCTACACGGCCACCCTCGCGCGGAACATCCAGGTCGAGGATACTGGCGTCGTCGCGGTGCGGTGGCGCACGGGCGCGCTAGGGACCATGAGCGTCACGATGCTCGCGTATCCCAAGAACTTCGAGGGCTCAATCACGATTCTTGGCGAGAAGGGCACCGTGCGCATCGGTGGCGTAGCAGTGAACCAGATCGATCACTGGGAGTTCGCCGAGCCCGATCCGGACGACGCGCTGGTGCAGCAGGCGAGCTACCAGACCACGTCGGTGTACGGGCACGGACACAAGCCGTACTACGAGAACGTCATCCGGTCGCTGCGCGGGCAGGCCGTGCCCGAGACGGACGGGCGTGAAGGACTGCATTCCCTCGAGATACTCGTCGCAACCTATCTCTCGGCGCGCGATGGCCGCCGCGTCGCACTTCCGCTGGAGTATTGACCAACATGAGCATTGTGAAGGATCTGATCCAGAAGGCGGAGCGCCGCGAGGCGCTCTTCGGCATCATCGGCCTCGGCTATGTCGGACTGCCACTGGCCGTCGAACTGGCGAAGGCCGGCTTCAGGGTGCTCGGGTACGACGTCAACCAGCGGGTGGTGGACGGGCTCAATGCCGGGCGCTCGCATATCAAGGACGTGAGCGACGCCGAACTGGGCGAACAGGTGAAGGCCGGGCGGTTCTCGGCGACCACCGACCCGAAGCGGCTCAAGGAACCGGATGCGATCTCCATCTGCGTTCCCACGCCGCTGTCCAAGTTCAAGGACCCGGACGTGAGCTTCATCGTGGCCGCCACGGAGGCGGTGAAGGCCGTGCTCCGCCGCGGGCAGGCCGTCATCCTCGAGAGCACGACCTATCCCGGCACCACGCGGGAAATCATGCTGCCGGCGCTGCAGTCCACCGGCCTCAAGGTGGGCGAGGACTTTTTCCTCGCGTTCAGTCCCGAGCGGGTCGATCCCGGCAACCCGGTCTACCAGACTCGCAATACGCCCAAGGTCGTAGGCGGCATCACGCCGGCCTGTCTCGAGGTGGCGGTGGCCCTCTACCAGCCTGCCATCGACACGCTGGTACCGGTATCCACCACCGAGGCTGCCGAGCTCGTGAAGCTGCTCGAGAACACGTTCCGCAGCGTCAATATCGGCCTGGTGAACGAGATGGCCATCGTTTGCGACAAGCTCGGCGTCAACGTCTGGGAAGTGATCGACGCGGCGGCCACGAAGCCGTTCGGGTTCATGAAGTTCACCCCGGGCCCGGGCCTCGGCGGGCACTGCATCCCGATCGACCCGCACTATCTCGCATGGAAGATGCGCGCGCTCAACTACAAGACCCGCTTCATCGACCTCGCGGGCGAGCTCAACTCGGAGATGCCGCTGTTCTGGGTGCGGAAGCTGGCCGATGCGCTCAACGATCGCGGCAAGTCGGTCAAGGGATCGAAGGTGCTGGTCATCGGCGTGGCGTACAAGAAGGACATCGACGACCTGCGCGAGAGCCCGGCGCTCGACATCCTGCGCCTGCTCGAGGAGCGGGGTGCCGAGGTCAGCTATCACGACCCGTACGTGAAGGAGTTCACTGAGGAAGGGCATACCCGCCGGTCCGTGCCGCTCACCGCCGAGACGCTGCGAGCGGCCGATGCGGCGATGATCGTCACCGATCACAGCAGCCTCGACTACGGGCTCATCCGGCGTGAGGCGAAGACGGTGACCGACACGCGGAACGCGCTCGCTTCCCGGAAGGCCTGATTCGCGTGGACGTGACCGTTGTCGGCTCGGGGTACGTCGGCCTCGTCGCCGGGGCGTGCCTGGCGGAAACCGGGAACACCGTACGGTGCGTGGATGTCGACGCGGCGAAGATCGAACGGCTGCGGCGCAACGAGATCCCGATCTACGAGCCGGGCCTCGAGCCGATGGTGGCCAGCAACCAGGCCGCCGGGCGCCTCCGCTTTACCACCGACCTCGCCGGCTCCGTCCGCGATTCCCAGGTGATCTTCATCGCCGTTGGTACTCCGCCGGGCGAGGATGGATCGGCCGACCTGCAGCACGTCATCGCCGTGGCCGAGGGTATCGGTCGCGCCATGGACGGCCCGCGCGTCGTGGTCACGAAGAGCACCGTGCCGGTGGGCACGGCGCGGCTGGTGCGCGCGGCCATCGCCCGGCATTCGCCGCATGAAGCGCACGTCTGCTCCAATCCCGAGTTCCTCAAGGAAGGCGCCGCGATTGACGACTTCATGAAACCGGACCGGGTGGTGGTCGGCGTGGACAACGACCATGCGCGCGAGGTCATGCGTGAGCTGTATGCGCCCTTCGTGCGCACCGGCAACCCGATCCTGTTCATGGACATCGCCTCGGCCGAGGTCACGAAGTACGCGGCGAACGCGATGCTGGCGGCGCGCATCTCCTTCATGAACCAGGTGGCTGAGTTCTGCGAGCGGGCCGGCGCCGACGTGAACGAAGTGCGCCGGGGTATCGGGTCCGATCGCAGGATCGGGAGCGCGTTCCTGTTTCCGGGGCCGGGCTATGGCGGGTCTTGCTTTCCCAAGGACGTGCAGGCGCTGATCCACTCGGCGCGGCAGTTCGGGCTCGTGCCCGACCTGCTCGAGGCTGTCGAGGAAGTGAACCGGCGCCAGAAGCGCGTGCCGTTCGCCAAGGTGCAGCGCGCGCTCGGCGGCAGCACGGCCGGCTGCACCGTCGCGGTATGGGGACTCGCGTTCAAGGCAGAGACAGATGACATGCGCGAGGCGCCGGCGATCGTGCTGATCGAGGCGCTGCTGGAGAGCGGGAGCACGGTCCACGTGCATGATCCCAAGGCGCTGGAGACGACCCGCGGGATCTTCGGCGACCGAATCCGCTATTTTGCGGACAACTACGCGGCCGTCGAGGGCGCGGATGCGCTCGTCATCATGACGGAGTGGCTGATGTACCGGAACCCCGATTTCGAGCGCGTCAAGCGCGGCATGAAGCAGCCCGTGCTCGTCGATGCCAGGAACCTGTTCGAGCCTTCCCGGCTCACGGCGCTGGGCTTCCGGTATGATGCCATTGGAAGGCGGATCTGATGCGGATACTCGTCACGGGCGCGGCGGGCTTCCTCGGCTCCCATCTGAGCGATCGCCTGCTGGCTGAGGGACACTCGGTGGTGGGGATGGACAACTTCCTCACCGGGCACCCCGACAACATCGCGCACCTGATCGGGAACCAGAAGTTCCATTTCATCCAGCATGACGTGACGAACTTCGTTTATGTCGAGGGCCAGCTGGACGGCGTCCTTCACTTCGCGTCGCCCGCAAGCCCGATAGACTACCTCGAGAAGCCCATCCAGACGCTAAAGGTCGGGTCGCTCGGTACGCACAAGACGCTGGGCCTGGCCAAGGCGAAGGGTGCCCGGTTCCTCATCGCGTCCACGTCCGAGGTGTACGGCGATCCCCAGGTTCACCCGCAGCCGGAGAGCTACTGGGGTCACGTGAATCCCATCGGGCCACGGGGCGTCTATGACGAGGCGAAGCGCTTCGCCGAGGCGATGACCATGGCCTATCATCGCTACCATGGCGTGGACACGCGCATCGTGCGGATCTTCAATACCTACGGCCCGCGCATGCGACCCAACGACGGCCGGGTGGTGTCGAACTTCATCGTGCAGGCATTGCGGGGACATCCCCTCACGATCTACGGCGACGGGTCGCAGACGCGGTCCTTCTGCTACGTGTCCGACCTGATCGACGGGATCTACCGCCTGTTCCAGAGCGACAAGAGCGATCCGGTGAACATCGGCAATCCGGGCGAGTTCACGGTGCGGCAGCTGGCGGAACAGATCATCGAGATGACGGGCTCGAAGTCCGCGATCGTGACCCTGCCGCTCCCCGAGGATGATCCCAGGGTCCGCAAGCCCGACATCACGCGCGCGCGCGAGCGGCTGGGTTGGGAGCCGCGTGTCGAGCTGGACGAAGGCCTGCGGCGCACCATCGAGTTCTTCCGCGCGCATCCGGCCACATGATCGACGCCCCGGATTCGGTCGAGCGGCAGCTCGCGCAGGCGCGCGACCGTTTCGCGCTCCAGGACTACTACGGGGCCGTGCATCTCTGCGCCCGTGTGCTGGATGCTGGCTGCGCGTTCCCCGACGTGCACCACCTGATGGGCGTCTCGTACGCCCTGCTGGGACAGCCGGAGCGCGCGCTCGCGGCGTTCGACGCGGCGCTCGCCCTCAACCCCAGGTACCTCGAGGCGACGATCCACCGCGCACTGGCGCTGGCCGCGCTGGGCCGGGTCGATGAGGTGACGCCGGCGCTCCGGCGTGCTGCCGAGATCACCCCGCCACCGGTGGCGGGCTTCCCGGCGGCGGTCGCGGCGCAACTGGCCAACCGTCATGCCGAGCTGGGACAAGCGTACGCCGAGGCCGGCGCGCGGGATCGCGCCATCGCCGAGTATCGTCGCGCCCTTGAGCTCGGGCCCCGGTTTCACGACCTGCGCTACCGGCTCGGCCGGCTGCTGCTCGAGTCGGGTCAGGTGCTTGAGGCGCGTGACGTCCTCGGCGAAGTGGTGGCGGCACACCCGCACTTCGTCGATGCGCAGGCGGCACTCGGGCTTTCCTGCTACCTGAGCGGCGACCCGGCCGAGGCGCAGCGGGTCTGGCGCGAATGCCTGGCACGCCGCCCGGCGAGCGCGCGGATCGAGGCCTATCTCGCGATGGCCGAGCGCGCCCGCACATGAAGCGGGTGGTATTGCTCACGCTTGCGGTTACGTTGGCCTGCAGCGGTCCCACCAGTCTCGAACGGCGTGCCGACACGGACGTCGGGGAAGGACGCTGGAACGAGGCGTTTGCCGCCTATCGCGCGGCGGCGGGGCGCCAGTCGGATGGCCGGGTCCTCAACAAGCTCGCCGGCGCCGCGTTGCGGGTAGGGAACCTGCCCGAGGCGGCGGCAGCATACGGGCGCATGGGACGCGAGGACCCGTCGCGCAGGGATGAGTCGGCCGACGGCCTGGAGATGGTCGCCCGTGCCGCGGACCGTGCCGGCGACACCACGGCCCTGCGAGCTGCCATCGAGGGGCTGCGCGGCGTGGCGCCCAGCCGGCCCGTCGGCCGCTATGTTCTCGCGCTCGAGGCTCGCGGGGCGCTGGCGCCTGCCGACCGGCTCGAGCTGACGCCGGCAGCCGTGGCGGCTGCTCCCGACGGCGACACCGCCGACTCGCTGCTGCTGCAGTACGCCGCGATGCTCAGGGCAGCCAACGACTGCGAACATGCATCGCGCATCTATCAGGCCGTGGCGATGCGTTCCACGCTGCGCGAGCGCGCAGCGGAAGCGGGCAGGGCACAGCAGGACTGCGCGCTGCTCGTGGGGCAGGCGCGGCTTGAGGCCGGCGCACCTGCGGACGCGCTTGCGTGGCTCGAGCAGGCGATCAGGGTGGACTCGGCGTCCCGCAGCGGGGTCACTGCCCTCGAGGCAATGGCAACGGCGCTGACCGCGCTTGGCGATACAGTGGGGGGGACTCTGGTGCAGGCAGTGGCGGAACGGTACAAGTCGACGCTCCCGGACAGCGGGGGAGCCAAGCCATGAGGAAGTTCGCCTTCTGCATGCTGGTAGCGGCGTCGCTGGCGTGCTCCAAGAAGCAGCCGGATCTCGCCGGGCTTCCCGCGGGCGCGCCGGCCGTGTCGGCGCAATCGATCGACTCCCTGTGGGCCAAGGCAGAACTCGCGTACCGCCGGGGCTGGTGGCGCGAGGCACAGAACAACTTCGAGCGCCTCAACCTCGAGATGAAGGCGGGTGACCCGCGCTATCCCCGGTTGCACTTCATGCTGGGCGAGGTCCTGGCGGTGCAGGGGAGTGAGCTGCAGGCGGTGCGCGAGTTCCGCCGGGTGTCCGACGAGTACCCCACCGACCCCCTGGCGCCGCAGGCGCTGCTGCGGGCGGGTGACGCCTACGCCAAGTTGTGGCGGAAGCCACAGCTCGATCCCACGTACGGACAGACGGCGCTTTCCACCTTTCAGGAGCTGGTCAGCCGGTACCCCGGCACACGGGCCGCGCTGCAGGGGCAGGTGCGCCTCAACGAACTGCAGGACGATTTCGCCTACAAGGGGTATCGCACCGGCCTGTACTACTACCGGATCAAGGCCTACGACTCGTCCATCCTCTACCTGCGCGATGTGGTTGCCACGTACCCCCGGTCGACCATCGCGCCGACGGCCCTCCTGCAGCTGGTGAAGGCGTACCAGGCGCTGGATTACGAGGAGGACGTGAAGGAGACGTGCGGTTATATTCGCCGGTTCCACTCGGGCACGCACGACATCAACAAGGTGTGCCCCGTAGCGGCGGATACCACGGGCAAGTCGTGAGCGCGGTGGTGGGCCTGTTCGGTGGGTCGTTCGACCCGATCCACCATGGTCACCTGCTGGTGGCGCAGTCGGCGGCCGAGGCACTGGGGCTGGGCGAACTCCGCTTTGTCCCGGCGCGGGAGCAGCCGTTCAAGGTGGGCGAGCATGCCGCCACCGCCGAGGATCGCGCAGCGATGGTCGAGCGGGCGATTGCGGGGGCACCGGGCCTGCGGCTCGAGCGGGTCGAGCTGGATCGCCCGGCGCCTTCGTATTCGGTCGATACGCTCCGGGCGCTGCATGCGCGCGAGCCGGGCGCCGCCTTTGTGCTCCTCGTGGGTAGCGATGCGGCGATGGACCTGCCGCGGTGGCACGAGGCGCCCGAGTTGAGCCGTCTGGCGCGCATCGTGGCCTTCGGGCGTGCCGGCGCCGCGGGGCGGGAGTTGCCGCCGGGCATCGAGTTCATCACGGTGCCCGCGGTCGAGATCAGTTCCACGGCGATTCGCGAACGTGTGCGCCGCGGCCAATCCATTCGCTATTGGGTGCCCGACGCGGTGGCGGACTTCATCGCCGCGCGCGGGCTGTACCGGGACGGAGCAGGATGATCAAGCAGCTGATTGCGTCGGTCTTCGGCACGCGCCACGAGCGTGAGGTGCGTCGCCTGCAGCCCCTCGTCGATGCGATTCACGTGGAGGAGGCGCGGCTCAAGGACCTGAGCGACGTCGAGCTCCAGGCCCAGACGGCCCGGTTCCGCGGCATCATCGCGGAGCGGACGGATGCGCTGAAGCAGGAACTCGACCAGGTGCGCGCGGCCAGGCACGGGTCGGCCGACGCGGGCGAGCGTGAGGCGCTGGAGGACCGCCACCAGGAGCTCGACGCGCAGCATCGCAAGGCGATCGCCGCGGTGCTGGACGAGATCCTGCCGGAGGCCTTTGCCACGGTGCGGGAGGCGTGCCGCCGCCTGGTCGGCACGACGGTCTCGGTCACGGGGCACGACCTGACGTGGGACATGGTGCCCTACGACGTCCAGCTCATCGGTGGCATCGTACTGCATCAGGGTCGCATTGCCGAGATGGCCACCGGCGAGGGTAAGACGCTCGTCGCCACCCTCCCGCTGTACCTCAACGCACTGACGGGGCGCGGCGCGCACCTCGTCACCGTCAACAATTACCTGGCCCGCCGCGACTCGCAGTGGATGGGTCACGTATTCCGCTGGCTGGGCCTTGCGGTCGCCTGCCTCGACGACACTGAGCCGTCCACACCCGAGCGCCGCGCCGCGTACCTGTCCGACATCACGTACGGCACGAACAACGAATTCGGCTTCGACTACCTGCGCGACAACATGGTATTCGGGCTGGAGCAGCGCGTCCAGCGGGAGTACATCTACGCCATCATCGACGAGGTGGATTCCATCCTCATCGACGAGGCGCGTACGCCGCTCATCATCTCCGGCCCGGTGGCGCACGAGGGCGATGATTCCTACGCCCGCTTCAACCGGCAGGTGTTCGAGCTGGTGCGGAAGCAGACCGACGTGGTGAACGCCCTGCTGTCCGAGGGGGAGAAGCTGCTCACCGACGAGAAGCGCCGGGGCGAGGCCGGCATCAAGCTCTACCAGGCCCAGCTGGGCATGCCGAAGAGCAAGCGCCTGATGAAGCTGCTCAACGAGTCGGGGGTCAAGCAGCTGGTGCAGCGGGTCGAGCTCGACGCCATCGCCGACCGGAAGCTGCCGTCGCGCCAGCAGCAGATGCGGAACCTCGAGGAGGTGCTGTACTTCGTTCTCGACGAGAAGGGCCACTCGGTGCACCTGACGGACCAGGGCGCCGCGACGATGTCGCCCGATGATCCGGCGCTCTTCCTCGTGCCCGACATCTCCGAGGAAGTCCACGCCCTCGAGAAGGACCCGGCGCTCACCCCGGCCGACCGGGTCGTCAAGCGCCGCGAGATCGAGGCGGCCTACGCTACGAAGAGCGAGACGCTCCACGTCATTCACAAGCTGCTGCAGGCCCACGTCCTCTACGACAGCGATGTCGACTACATCGTGCAGGAGGGCCAGGTCCTCATTGTCGATGAGTTCACCGGGCGCATCATGCCGGGCCGCCGCTGGTCGGACGGGCTGCACCAGGCGGTGGAGGCCAAGGAAGGGGTGCACGTCAAGGGCGAGACGCAGACATTCGCCACCATCACCATCCAGAACTACTTCCGGATGTACGAGAAGCTCTCCGGCATGACGGGCACCGCGGAGACGGAGGAGCAGGAGTTCTTCCAGATCTACGGGCTCGAGGTGGGCGTCATCCCGACACACCGTCCCATCACCCGCCGCGACCTTCCCGACCGGATCTACAAGAGCCGCAAGGAGAAGTACGACGCGATCGGCGCCGAGGTGGAGCGCCTGCACGGCATGGGGCTGCCGATCCTCATCGGCACCGTGAGCGTCGATGTCTCGGAGACGCTGAGCAAGACGCTCAAGCGCCGCGGGGTGAAGCACGAGGTGCTGAACGCGAAGTATCACCAGCGCGAGGCGGAGATCGTGGCGCAGGCGGGCCAGAAGGGCTCGGTCACGATCGCGACCAACATGGCCGGCCGCGGCACCGACATCAAGCTGGACAAGGAGCTCGACCTCACCCAGGAAGAGGCAGGTCTGCAGATCATCGGCACCGAGCGCCACGAGTCGCGCCGCATCGACCGCCAGTTGCGCGGCCGTTCCGGCCGCCAGGGCGACCCGGGCCAGTCCATCTTCTTCCTCTCCCTCGAGGACGACCTGATGCGGCTCTTCGGGTCGGACCGGATCGCCGCCTGGATGGACAAGAGCGGTGCAGAGGAGGGCGAGGTGATCACCGGCGGGCTCATCACGCGCGCCATCGAGAACGCGCAGCGCCGGGTGGAACTGCAGAACTTCCAGGCCCGCAAGCGACTGCTCGAATACGACGACGTGATGAACCAGCAGCGCGAGGTGGTCTATTCGCTCCGGTTGTTCGCGCTCGAGAAGGGCGAGCAGCTCAAGGCCGAGTCGCGCCGCATGATCGACGGCGCGCTGGAGCGCACCGTGCGAGCGTTCCTGGCAACGGCGAACTCGCCGGAGGAGTACGATCGCGGCGCGCTCCGTGAGGCGCTTCTCATGCAGTTCCTGGTGGTCGCCGACGACGTCGTCAATGCCGTGGTGACGCCTGAGATGGACGAGATCGTGATCGCGGCGCAGGCCGAGGGCAGTGCCGCCTTCCAGAGGAAGCTCGAGTATCTCGCCGACTTCGGGAAGAGCATCGGGGTCGCGGAGGTGGGCGGCCAGGTGCTGAGCCAGGTCATGCTGTCGGTGCTGGACGAGAAGTGGAAGGACCACCTGTACGACCTGGACCAGCTGCGCAATGCGATCCACTACCGCGGCTGGGGACAGAAGGACCCGCTGGTCGAGTACAAGAAGGAAGCGTTCGACATGTTCGAGGACCTGATGCAGGACATCCAGGTCACCTTCGCCGAGCGCTTCCTCAAGATCCAGGTGTCCGCAGAGCCGTCCCAGGCGCCGCCGCCGCCGCGCGCCCCGGCACCCCCGCCGCGGCCGGCGTCGGCGGACGACCTGTTTACCGGCGCTGCCACGCTGCCGCCACCGCCGCGCCCGGCACCTCAGGCAGCGGCCTCGCCGGTGCGGACGTCCGCCGGTGCGTTGCGGCCGCAGGGCGGCGACCTCCCGGAGGTTGGCCGTAACGACCCGTGTCCGTGCGGCTCAGGCCGGAAGTACAAGAAATGCCACGGAGTGGGGAAGTGACCGCCGCCTAACGGCGGTCACTGGGCGCGCTATTTCGAGTCGGGGGCCGCTGCCGTTGGCGGCGACGCAGGTGCCCCTACCACAACGATGGCCAGCCGGCCATCGGTGAAGTAAGGATCCCCGCCCCCATTCTTGCCTGTCCGTTCGTGCTGGAACCCATCCAGCCACGACACCTCCGATACCGCACCTGCTCGCCGCAAGTCCTCGAGAACGTTGTCCCGCTCGGCATCGGTTCCCGGCGCGATGTGATGCGTGATCTGTCCGGTGGTGTGGCTCAGGCCGACCGAACGGTCAAAGGTGGCACCCGCCGCCCAGAGGGTCCGGCCTTCACGGTCCTTCTCCGGCGCGAGCCAGAACCGGATGTGGTGCCGCTCGCTCGGGTCCTCGCCGAACGGAAACTCGAAGGTCAGGTCCTGTTCCTTCCCCCACAGCATGAGCGGGCTCACCGGCGCGTCGTCATATGACCGGTGAAGGACTGTTCCCGCCGCGATCTCCAGGCTGCTCTTGAGCGTGATCGGGTCGGCGGGGTGCCAGCCGGCTGCGAGCATCGCACCGATCAACTGCTCGCGGGTCCCGATGAAGACCAGGTTGATCGGATCACCGGGAATGCCGTTCGCCGTCTGCGAGTGCCGCGGCAGCTTCTCGCCGGGGGTCGGTGCGGCGGCAACCGCGGCCTTTTCCTTTCGCTTCCAGATGCGCGGCAGGGCGAAGTAGGCGGTGACCAGCCACAGCATGATGAGGCCAACGATGATTCGGCGCGCTGACATGAGCCTCCGGACAGGTGGGCGGTTCCTTGGTTCCGGGTCCCCGGCAACTTACACCCGCGGCCGCTTGGCGCCGGTCGGCGTGAACCGGGTACCGTTTCGCGGGCGTCGCGCGGGTATGATGTGCTCATGCCCGCCGTTCTCGAGTTGCTTCGCAGCGCCGACCGACCCCGCGAACGTCTGTGGGCTCTGGGCGCCTCCGCGCTCGCGACACCGGAGTTGCTGGCCATCATGCTGGGCACTGGCACGCGCCAAGGTGACGTCCTCTCCACATCGCAGGCCCTGCTCGCCAGTACGGGCGGCTCGCTCCGGCGCCTGGCTACGCGTCCGGCGTCCGAGTGGCAGCGGCAAGGGGGCATCGGCCCCACCAAGGCGGCGCGCCTGCTGGCGGCCTTCGAGCTCGGGCTGAGGCTGACCCAGGAGGAGCGGCCACCGGTCGTGCGCATCCGGGAGCCGGAGGATGTCGTCCGCATCTTTGCGCCGCGCCTGCGCGACCTGAGTGTCGAGGAGTTCCACCTCCTGGCGCTGGATACCCAGTCCCAGGTCCTTCGCGAGGTGCTCGTGACCCGCGGTATCCTGAACAGCTCCCTCGTCCACCCGCGCGAGGTCTTCCGGCCCGCCATCGCGGAGGCAGCCGCGGGGATCATCGTCGTCCACAACCATCCGAGCGGCGATCCGACGCCATCCTCCGAGGACCGGGCGGTCACCCGCCAGCTGGTGGCGGCCGGACAGCTCCTGGACCTGCCGGTCTACGACCATGTCATCCTGGCTGGAGACCGGTGGGTTTCGTTCGCGCAGGCAGGGATGCTCTAGCACCCCACCGCCTGCCGGCGCTTGCCCCGGCCCTGCAGTTGCAGCATCCTACATGCTGGGACTTTACACCCCGGAGCCCAGCGAAGTGACCGTCACACGCCCCGACCTCGCCGAAGCATCGCCGGAACTCCGGCGGTTGCTGGAGCCGCACCGCGACCGGCTCGACCTCGAGCTGCTCGACCGTGCGCTTCGCTTCAGCGCGGCCGCGCACCGGGGCCAGAAGCGCATGTCGGGCGAGGACTTCATCTCGCACAGCATAGCCGTGGCCCAGATCCTGGCGGAGCAGCTGCTCGACACCACCTCCATCGCGGCGGCCCTGCTGCACGACGTGGTGGAGGACTCGGACGTGCGGGTGGAAGACATCTCCCGCGAGTTCGGCGCCGAGATCGCGAGCATCGTGGACGGGCTGACGAAGATTTCCCACCTGACTTTCCGGTCGTCGGCCGAGGAGCAGGTCGAGAACTACCGCAAGCTGCTGCTCTCGATCGCCAAGGATGCGCGCGTCATCATCATCAAGCTCTGCGACCGGCTGCACAACATGCGCACGCTCGAGCCGCTCAACGCCGAGAAGCGGCAGCGAATCGCGACCGAAACGCGCGAGATCTACGCCCCCCTTGCGCACCGTTTCGGCATGGCCCGCATCAAGGCGGAACTCGAGGACCTGGCCTTCAAGTTCCTCGAGCCCGAGGACTTCCGGTCCCTGGCGGTGCAGGTCTCCTCCAAGAAGGCGGCGCGGGAGCAGATGATCGTCAAGCTGCGCACGCCGCTGGAGTACGAGCTGCGCCGCGCCGCCATCGAGAGCTTCGACATCACCGGTCGTCCGAAGCACCTCTGGTCGATCTTCCAGAAGATGAAGCGCCGCAACAAGGGGTTCGACGAGATCTACGACCTCATGGCGCTGCGCGTGATCGTGAAGACCGTGCCGGAGTGCTATCACGCGCTCGGCATCATCCATCACAACTGGACGCCGCTGCAGGAACGGATCAAGGACTACATCGCGAGCCCCAAGTCCAACGGCTACCAGTCGCTGCACACGACCATCTTCGGCCCCGGCGGCCAGCTCTTCGAGGTGCAGATCCGCACCCAGGAGATGCACCGCACCGCCGAGTACGGCATCGCGGCCCACTGGATCTACAAGACGGACGGAAGCACCGACGAGGTTTCCGAGCATCTCGGATGGTTCCGCCAGCTCCTCGAGCTGCAGCAGGACACGCACAGTCCCGAGGAATTCCTCGAGTTCCTCAAGGTCGACCTGTACCAGGACGAGATCTTTGTCTTCACCCCGCAGGGCGACGTGAAGCAGCTGCCCAAGGGGGCCACGCCGATCGACTTCGCCTATCACGTGCACACGAAGGTCGGCGAGAAGTGCCAGGGCGCAAAGATCAACGGCCGGATTGCGCCGCTGCACCGCGAGCTCAAGAACGGCGACACGGTCGAGATCCTCACCGGGCCGTCCGCGAAGCCGAGCCGCGACTGGCTCAATCACGTGCGCACGGCACGCGCCCGCCACAAGATCAAGCAGTGGATCAAGCACGAGGAGGAGACCGTCAGCCTCCAGCTCGGGCAGGAGATCCTGGAGCGGGAGCTCAAGAAGCGGCGGCTGAGCGGGGCGGACGAGGCACGGATGGAGCGTGCGGCGGCGGCGCTCTCACTCGCCGATGCGCGCGGCCTCACCATCGCGATCGGTCGCGGCGACGTTGCCATTGGGCAAGTGGTACGCGCGCTGTTTCCCGACGCGCCGATGGAGGAGCTGCAGGAACCCAGGCCCACGGTGTTCGGGCGCGTCATCGACCGCATCCGTCTGGGGCGCGGCATCAAGATCCAGGGTGTGGACGGGCTCATGGTGCGCTATGCCCAGTGCTGCCAGCCGGTGCCGGGCGACAAGGTCGTGGGCTACGTGACGCAGGGCAGGGGGATCTCCATTCACCGCTCCGACTGCCCCAACCTGCTCACGCTGTCGGCCGATGACCGCCGGGTGGAGATCGACTGGCATGAGACGACCGGCGAATCGTTCGTGGTGCGCCTCGACGTGAATGGCAACGACCGGCGCGGGCTCTATGCCGACCTGATGCAGGCCGTGAGCGCCTCGGGCACGAACATCAAGGCCGCCGACATCAACACCAGGGATGGTGCCGTCTTCGGGAACGTCTTTGTCGAGGTGGACAACCTGCCGCACCTGGAGAAGGTCATGAAGGCGATGCGCCGCGTGAAGGGCGTGCAGCAGGTGGACCGTCACGAGGAGGGTCAGCCCGGCGCTTCGAAATCAACGGCCTGAAGGCCCGTTCCCCCTTTTCCCTTTTCCTTCCTGTTTTCCATGGCCTACTGGATCCTCAAAACCGAGCCGTCCACGTATTCGTTTGCCGACCTGCAGAAGGCCGGCCGCGCCGTGTGGGATGGCGTCGCGAACCCGGTCGCGCTGAAGAACCTTCGCGAGATGGCCGTGGGCGATGAGGTCCTGATCTACCACACTGGGGACGAGAAGGCGGCGGTGGGCCACGCGCGGGTGGTGAAGGCGGCGTATCCCGATCCAAAGCAGCAGGACCCGACGCTCGTGGTCGTGGATCTCGAGGCGGGGAAGCCGCTGCGCGCACCGGTCACCCTCAAGGCGATCAAGGCCGATCCGGCGTTTGCCGACCTGGCGCTCGTGCGCCAGGGCAGACTCTCGGTGGTGCCGGTGCCCGCTCCGCTGTGGGCGTGCCTGCTCAAGCTGGGGGCCTGAGGAGGCTACCGAACAAAGGCCGAATCTCGTTACCTTCCCACATGCCTCGTACTGCCTTTCAGGTCGTCGCCCCGTTCGAGCCAGCAGGAGACCAGCCCAAGGCCATCGCCGAACTGACGGCGGGGCTCGTGCGCGGCGACAGGTACCAGACCCTCCTCGGCGTCACGGGGTCGGGCAAGACGCTGACGCTGGCGCACATGCTGGCCAACTACGGCAAGCCCACACTCGTGCTCTCCCACAACAAGACGCTCGCGGCCCAGCTCTATGGTGAGCTCCGGCAGTTCCTTCCGGCCAACGCCGTCGAGTACTTCGTGTCGTACTACGACTACTACCAGCCGGAGGCGTACGTCCCGGCCACCGACGTGTATATCGAGAAGGACGCGTCGATCAACCAGGACATCGAGTCGCTGCGGCTCCGCGCCACGTCGAGCCTCATGGAGCGCCAGGACGTGGTCATTGTTGCCACGGTAAGCGCGATCTACGGCCTCGGGGACCCGGTGGAGTACCGGCGGCTCATGGTGACGGTGAAGACGGGCGAGGAACGCGGCCGCGACGCCATCCTCGCCGACCTGGTCCGCATCCAGTACGGCCGGAACGACGCCGCCTTCGAGCAGGGCACCTTCCGCGTGCGCGGGGATTCCATCGAGATCCACCCGGCGTACATGGAGCAGGCCTATCGGATCGAGCTCTGGGGCGACACGGTCGAGCGCATCAGCCGCATCGATCCGCTCACCGGGAACACGATCGCCGTGCTCGACCAGTGTGCCATCTATCCGGCCCGGCACTTCGTTACCCAGCGTGCCACGGTGGAGCGCGCGGTGAAGGCCATCCGGGCGGAACTCGCGGAGCGGCTCCTCGAGCTCAAGACCGCGGGCAAGCTGCTGGAGGCACAGCGGCTCGAGTCGCGCACCAGCTTCGATATCGAGATGCTGCTCGAGGTCGGTACCTGCGCCGGCATCGAGAACTACTCGCGGCACCTCACCGGCCGCTTGCCCGGGGAGCGACCGGCCTGCCTGCTCGACTATTTCCCCGAGGACTACCTCGTGATCGTGGACGAGTCGCACGTGTCACTGCCGCAGATCGGCGGCATGTTCAACGGCGACCGCGCGCGGAAGACGACCCTGGTCGAGTACGGCTTCCGTCTCCCGTCGGCCCTGGACAATCGCCCGCTCCAGTTCGACGAGTTCATGGGGCTGGTGCCGCAGATGATCAACGTGTCGGCCACGCCGGGCGACCAGGAGTTCCGCCTGTCGGGCGGCGTCATCGTGGAGCAGATCATCCGCCCCACCGGCCTCGTCGATCCCGAGGTGGAGATCCGTCCGGTAAAGGGCCAGGTGGATGACCTGCTCCACGAGATCCGGCAGCGGGTGAAGGCGCACGAACGCGTCCTCGTCACCACGCTCACCAAGCGGATGTCCGAGGATCTCACCGACTATCTGCAGCAGGCCGGCGTGCGCGTGCGGTACCTCCACTCCGACATCGATGCCATCGAGCGCATGGAGATCCTCCGTGGCCTGCGGCTGGGCGACTTCGACGTGCTCGTCGGCATCAACCTGCTGCGTGAGGGTCTCGACCTGCCCGAGGTGTCGCTGGTGGCGATTCTCGACGCCGACCAGGAGGGCTTCCTGCGCTCCGACCGCTCCCTCGTGCAGACGATTGGCCGCGCCGCGCGCAACCTGCATGGCCTTGGCATCCTGTACGCCGACCGGATCACCGGGTCGATGCAGCGTGCCCTCGCGGAGATGGACCGGCGCCGTGCGATCCAGCGCGCGCATAACATCGAGCACGACATCACGCCGCAGTCGATCGTGAAGTCACTGGAGGAAGTGCGGTTGTCGACCCACGTCGCCGATGCGCGCACGGAGCGAATCAAGCCGGAGCCGGGACGCACCGAGACGTACGTCGATCCACACGACCCGCAGCAGCGCGACAAGTTCATGGCGCAACTGGAACGGCGCATGCGCGAGGCGTCGGCCAACCTGGAGTTCGAGGAAGCGGCACTGCTGCGTGACCAGTTGAACGAGTTGCGCGCCATGGGTGCACCCAACGTGCGGCGCGGCGGTGGCACGGCCGTTCGCCAGCGCCGCGGCCGGCGCTAGTGCGCGCCGTCACCGAGCCCGAGCTTGTCCGGGAGGGCGAACGCATCGGCCGAGCACTGCCGAAGGGTTCGGTGGTGTACCTCCAGGGAGAGCTGGGTGCCGGGAAGACCACGATGGTGCGCGCGATCGCGCGCGGCCTCGGTGTGAGTGAACCGGCGTCCAGTCCGACGTACGCACTGGTGCATCGCTACGCCGGGCGCCGGGGACCGATCTTCCATCTCGACTGCTTTCGGCTGCAACGGCCGGAAGAATCGGCCGACGTGGACTGGGAGGGTCTTGCCGCCGACGGTGACGCGCTGCTCATTGAGTGGCCGGAGCGCGCCGCGGGCTGGGTGCCCGCCGCCACCCTTCGTGTGGGGCTGTCGCACCTCGCCGATCCGGCCGTCCGCGGCCTGGAAATCGGCTGATGCGGCTCGCGATCGATACCGCGACCAGCCGGCTGTCAGTGGCGCTTGGCCGTGCGTCCCGCGACGCGGTCCACGAGGAGGTCGAGGGCGCCCGGCAGCACGCTGCGGCACTGCTGCCCGCGATCGATCGGCTGCTCCTGCGGGCCGGCGTATCTCGGGAGGCGATCACCTCGGTCGTCGTCGCCGATGGTCCGGGCAGTTTCACCGGACTCCGGGTGGGGGCGGCGGTGGGCAAGGCCCTGGTGGTGGCGAGCGGGGTGGAGTTCTGGATCGTGCCATCGCTGCTCACGCGCGCGTTGACGGGGTCAGGCCCCGGGCGCATCACGGTTGGAGTGTCCGACGCGCTGCGCGGGCAGTGCTATGCCGGTGCCTGGCTCTGGCTGCCCGACGGCATCGAGACGATCCTTCCCCCCGAGGCGCGGACGCCCGCCGGCCTGCGGGCGGCACTTCCCCGGCCCGACGCCGTCGTGGGTGAGCTGCCGGCGGCCACGGCGGCGCTGCTCTCCGGCTGGGCACCGCACCTCGACCTCGCGCATCATGTCGATGCGCGCCTGATGCTCGACCTCGTCGGCCGACCGGGCGGCGCGCGTCGTGTCGCCGATCCGCTCGCATGGGAACCGGACTATGGCCGTCCCGCAGAAGCCCAAGCCCTCTGGGAAGCCCGTCACGGGCGCGCCTTACCGCATCCGTCGGGCGGTGGTGGCTGACGCGCCTGCGTTGGTCGCGCTGGAGCGCGCATGCTTCGGCGATCCCTGGGCCGAGTCCTCGTTCCGCGAGGCGCTGGAGACGCCGTGGACCTTCGGCCTCGTGGCCGACGCCGGCGGGAGGATCGCGGGCTATCTTATCGGCAGGGACGTCGCCGGTTCGGGTGAGGTCCTGAACCTGGCCGTCGATCCCGGCCAGCGGCGCAGCGGCATCGCCAGCGCGCTGCTGCGGGAGGGGCTGCGAACACTGGGCGAGCGGGGCGCGGAGGAGGTCTTCCTCGAGGTCCGCGCGTCGAACTCACCGGCGATCGAGTTGTACCGGGCGGCGGGGTTCCGTCCCGTGGGCGTGCGATCCGACTACTATCGGAACCCACGGGAGGATGCGCTGGTACTGCGGCTGGGGTTCACCGGCCTGGCGTAGCTTCGGTGTTCCCGGCGGCTAATTGATGAATTCCGGGACGGGCCCAGGCAGTACCATGGGTCACGTCCACCGTGTTGCTCGAACTCTTGTACCGTGGAGGCACCCGTGAGCCGCAGTCTCAACAAGGTCACCCTGATCGGCAACCTCGGGGCAGACCCCGAAGTTCGCAGCACCCAGAACGGCGGCCGCGTCGCCACGCTATCGGTCGCGACGAGTCGCCAGTGGAAGGGTCAGGATGGGCAGATGCAGGAGAAGACGGAGTGGCACCGCGTCATCTTCTGGAACTCGAACTACGCGAAGCTCGCCGACATCGCCGAGAAGTACTGCCGCAAGGGCGAGAAGATCTACGTCGAGGGCAGCATCGAATACCGCTCCTGGCAGGACAAGGAGGGGCAGACGCGCTATACCACGGAGATCCGGGGCAACGAGCTGATCCTGCTGGGTGGGCGCGGCGGCCAGGGTTCGGAGAACTTTGCCCCGGCCAAGGCAGCGGCGGGCGCCTCCGCCGGCGCCGCCAAGGGCAAGGAAGAGTCCTTTGACGACTTTCCCGACGCCCTGGATAGCGCCGACGACGACCTGCCGTTCTAAGGCAGGACGCCCAGACGCCATGCATGACTCTGCGCCGGCGGTACCCTCCCGGGCTGCTGCCGGCGCTCATGTATCGGTGTAAGTCGTTAAACGACAATTGGTTGTGGCGGGCGCTGCCGGCTGCAATCCGTGGCGCTGATCTTGCTTTTCCGTTCGCCGAGACTTGAGGCCTATTGCGCCTCGCAGCCTCGACGACACCCATTTCCGTTCTCGAACGCCGTTGGGAGAGATCCGATGCCGCACCTCGATCCTGTCGCGTCGCGGACTGACCGCACGTCACCTCGCCGCTGGCACGTTGCCATCGGGGTGCTGCTCGCGCTGCCCTCTGCCGCGCTCGCGCAGGCACCGGCCACGCCGCAGACGCATTCCGTGCGGCCGGGAGACACGCTCTGGTCGCTCGCACAGTCGTATCTCGGTGACCCGCTCCTGTGGCCCGAGATCTATCGCCTTAACACCGACGTGGTGGAGGATCCGCACTGGATCTATCCGGGCGAAGTGCTGCGCCTGGCGGCCGGCGAAGGGGTGAAGTCGGTGCCGGCCGAGGACACGCCACCCCCGCCGTCAGCGGTAGCGCAGGCTCCGGCCGCGCCAGGCGCCAAAGTGGATGCGGTCGAGGATCCGAACTTCAAGGAAACCATCGAGGAAACGGCCGACGACTACGATCCCGATGCGCCGCTGTTCCCGCAGATGGGTGAGATGTCCCAGGCAGCCAGGGCCACCGTGAAGGCCTACTCCGAGAAGAACTACCGGGCCATCCGGCGCGACGAGTTCTACTCGGGCGGATTCCTCACCGAGGGACAGGACCTGCCGTTCGGCCGGATCGTGGGGCGCACCGCGTCACCGATGATCGCCTCGATCAGCAATTTCGGCGTTGCCAAGCTCTATACCGACCTCGCCGTGTCGCCGCCCAAGGGCGCATCGTACGAGGTCGGCGACACGCTGATGATTCTGGAGAAGGGGTGGCAGGTGAACAACTTCGGCTTCATGGTGCTGCCGACCGGCGTCGGCGTGGTCAAGCGCATCGACGAGGGCCGGCCGATTCTTACCGTCACCAACATCTTCTGGAGCATCTATCCGGGGCAGTGGCTGCTGCCGCTGGAGAAGTTCCCGGGCAGTTCCAAGGCGCGCGCGGTGCCGATCACGGACGGCATCACCGCGAAGATTCTCGGGTGGCCGCGCAGGCCGTACATGAAGCTCCCGCAGAGCAACTTCTACATCGACAAGGGCAAGGCAGACGGTGTCGCCGTGGGCGACATCTGGGAGGTGCGGCGTGCGTCGGGTGGCATCGCGAACAACGGTACGGTGCTCACCAGCGAGAACATGGCCACGGTCCAGATCGTCAACGTGCGCGAGCACAGTGCCACGGCCCTGATCCTCAACGTGAAGTACGCGACGTTCCCCCTGGGGACGCCGGTGGTGCAGGTGGCCAAGCTGCCGCAATAGCGCCTCCCGGAGGCAGACCTGGCCAGACATGAGCGGCGCCCCCACCGGGGGCGCCGCTCATGTGCTGTGACCCCAGTCACCCGACGCGCTCCCGCTCACGCCGCGTCCGTCTATATTGCGGGGCGATCAAGAGTTACGCCCTGTCCACGGCGCGGAACGGCGGCACTTTCATCACGGGGAAAGTTCTGAATGAGCGGACGGGTGCTGGTCACCGGGGGCGCGGGATTCATCGGATCCCATATTGCCGAGGCGTACCTCGGGGCAGGGTGGGAAGTGGTGGTGCTGGATGATCTCTCACGCGGCCATGCGCACAACGTCCCGAGCCGGGCGAAGATGGTCCAGGCTGACATCCGGTCGCCTGAAGCGCGGAAGCTGCTGGTCGACGGCAGGTTCAACGTGCTCTGCCATCACGCGGCCCAGATCGACGTGCGCGTCTCGGTCGATCAGCCAGCGCTCGACGCGTCGATCAACGTGGTTGGCTTCGTGAACCTGCTGGAAGGTGCAGGGGATGGCGGTGTCGAACGGGTGGTGTTCGCCTCGAGCGGTGGCACCGTCTACGGCGATCCGCTCGAGATCCCCACGCCCGAGACCGCACCCAACTGCCCCATTTCCCCCTATGGCGCCAGCAAGCTTGCGGGCGAGCACTATGCGCGGATGCTCGGCGAACTGCGCGGCTTCGCCGCGGTCTCGCTGCGATACTCCAACGTCTTCGGCCCCCGCCAGGACCCGAAGTCCGAGGCCGGGGTCGTCTCGATCTTCGTATCCCGCCTGCTGCAGAAGCGTCCGCTGACCATCTTCGGCGACGGCACGCAGACCCGTGATTACGTCTTTGTCAGGGATGTCGCGCGGGCCAACCTGCTGGCCGGCACTCGCGCCCTTCCGGCGGCGGATGGGCACGAAGCCCGGGCCTTCAACATCGCCACCTCGAAGGAAACTTCGGTGCTCGCACTGGCGGATACGGTGGGGCGCGTGATAGGCGTGCCGCCGATGCTGGAGTTTGCGCCCACCCGTCCCGGCGAGTTGCTGCGAAGCGCCCTCGACGTGCGGAAGGCGGGCGCACTGCTCGGCTGGAAGCCCGAGTTCAGCTTCGAGAACGGCCTGCCCCAGTTGATCGACTGGTTCAAAAAGGAGAACGCATGATGCTCCAGGTGGGCGGTGCCCTGCCAACCACTCCGCTCGAGCTCCTGCTCATCTCGAGCGTCGAGACCAAGGTGGTGCTCGCCATCCTGCTGGTCTTCTCGCTCATCGCCTGGTTCATCATCGTGCTCAAGTGGTGGCAGTTCCGCCGCCTGCACCGACAGGGAGGGAAGTTCTTCGCCGAGCTCGAGCGCACCACGCGGCTGCAGGAGGGCTACCACGCGGCCATGAAGCAGCCGCCGTCGCCCTACAACCGGCTCTTCCGAGAGGCGATCAACTTCTACAGTGAACTGAGACCGGGTGCGCTCAAGGAGGAAGTCGTGCGCACGCCGCTCACGTCGACCCAGCTCGAGTCCCTCAAGCTGGTCCTCATGAAGGAAGTCGCGGCGGAGAAGGACATGCTGAGCCGCTACATTCCGTGGCTCGCCACCGTTGGCGCCGTGGGACCGCTCATGGGGCTCATGGGCACGGTGCTTGGCGTCATGGACGCGTTCATCGGTATCTCGTCCAAGGGGTCGGGCAACATCAGCGCGGTCGCGCCTGGCGTGGCCGAGGCGCTCATTGCCACCGTGGCGGGCCTCGCCGCAGCGATCCCGGCCGTGATCGCGTACAACCTCTACGTACACAAGGTCCGGATGCTGGCCGGCGAACTCGAGGGCTTCGCTGCGGAACTGATCGGCACCATGGCGCGCGAGGGGATGGTCTGACATGGGGGCCCTGAGCGGTTTCCGTGGCGACGACGACATGGCGCTCAACGCGGACGTGAACGTTACGTCCCTGGTGGACGTGGCGTTCGTGCTGCTCATCATCTTCATGATCGCCGCGCCAATGATGCAGGGCGGCGTCGACGTGGACCTGCCGCGCGCCGCGGCGAAGCCGCTCACGGCAAAGCAGGGCATCGTGGTGTCGCTCGACCGGCAGGGGAAGATCTTCCTCGACGAGACACCGGTCAGCTATCGCGACTTTCGGGCGACCTTTCGCTCGATCGTGGCGACGCGCAAGCCCGATGCCGTGTATCTCCGGGCCGACAACCGGGCCTCGTACGGTGACGTGGTCCGCGTCGTGGCCATTATCCGGAACTCCGGGGTGCGCAACCTTGGCTTGGTGGCCGAGGACGAGGAATCGAAATGAGGGGTCGGGGCACCGTCGCCGTTGACGGGCCGTCCGCGACGGTCGGTATCACGGGGTCGCTGGTCATCCACGTTGCGGCCGTGCTGCTCTTTTTCATCGTGATCCCGAAGCCCGTAATCGGGCCGCCGGTCTACGCCGTCGAGCTGGTGGCGGCGCCGCTCCCCACCACCACCCGTCGCGTCGCACCGGAGGCCGTGACCCGGCCCCCGGAGCCCGCACCGGCTGCGGAGGCGCCGGCACCCGCGCCACCCAAGCCGTCCAAGGCCGAGGCGGTGAGGCCCAAGGCGAAGGCGGAGCAGGCGCCGGCGCCGACCAAGCCGGTGCAAGCGGCGGAGAAGCCGGTGGAAAAGGCCCCGCCAACCAAGAGTGAAACGCAGCCGCTGCCGGGAGAGACACCTGGCACCGGCACCGACGTGGCCAACATCAAGATCCCCGGTATCGATTTTCCGTATCCGGAGTATCTCCGGAACATCATGAACGAAGTGCTGCGGCGCTGGAACGCGCCCAACAATCGGCTTCGCGCCGAGGTCGCGTTCCTCATTCTCAAGGACGGTTCGGTGCGCGACATTCGATTTCTCAAGCGTTCTGGCAACTTCAGTTTCGACCTCGAGGCCCAGGGGGCCATCGAGGCTGCCGGGAACGGCAAGGCGTTCGGCCCGCTGCCCGACGGGTGGGACGCCAATGTGCTTCCCGTAACCTTCGTGTTCGAGCCGCGTCAGTGAGGCGCGCAACGCCTGGACGCGCCGCCAGGGTCGGCCGCGCCGCCGCCGTCCTCGCGGGGCTGGCGTGCATCGCCGCTCCGGCCGTCGCGCAGGACTCGGTGCCCCAGCAGGGCGGTGTGCGGCTTACCCTGCGCTACGACCCTGGCAACCGGCCCTCGCTCGTCATCGTGCCCGGGGCGGGCCTGGATTCGGTGCGTGCCATCCTCAAGCGCGACCTCGATTTCAGTGATCGGTTCGAGACGATCATCCAGCCCGATGCGGAGACGGTTTCGGCCGGCGCGGCGGGCCCGCTCAACTACGCGCTGTACAGGAATTTCGGGGCGGCATTCGCGCTCGAGCTCGTGCAGACGGCCGGCCAGACCACGGTGCGCCTGCACGACGTCACTGGCGGGCGCGTGCTCAACACGATGGACACCCGCTTTGCGGACGCCGCCGACCCGGCCCTGCGGATGCAGGTCCATCGGGCCAGTGACGAGGTCGTGCGCTGGGTGACGGGCACACCGGGCGTTGCTGCCACGCGCATTGCATTCGTGACTGGCGGCCGGATCATGCTCATGGATTTCGACGGGGCAGCGATCACCGCGCTCACACCGGCCGGGCAGACCGCCCTGTCACCGGCGTGGTCGCCGACCGCCGACCGCATCGCCTATACCCGGCTGGGCGAGGGCAAGGGCCCGGTGCTCATCCAGCGCCTCTCGGGCGGCGCGCCGCAAGTGGTGCCGGGCACCGAATCGGCGCTCAACATCACGCCGATGTTCTCGCCCGATGGCCAGTTCCTCGCATACGCGCAGGCGGGGGAGCAGGGCACGAACATCCAGGTCGCCAACGTCCGGGACATGTGCTGCGTGCAGCGGTTGACCACGGGTCGCTTCGCAGACAACCTTTCACCGACCTATGCGCCGGATGGCCAGCGCATCGCGTTCGTTTCCACCCGGGCGGGTCCTCCGCAGATCTACGTCATGGAGGCAAACGGGACTGATGCGGAACTGCTGGTGCCGTTTGATTACGGCGTGACCGGCAGTTCCAATGCGCCCGAATGGTCGCCGGATGGGGTGTCACTCGCGTTCCACCGCGAGGTGTCCGGCGGACCCCAGATTTTCGTCCTCGATGTCGCGGGGCGCCGGCTCAAGCAATTGTCGTCATCGGGGCGGAACGAGGACCCGACTTGGGCGCCCGATGGCCGCCACGTCGCGTTCGTCTCCGATCGCACGGGGCAGCGGCAGATCTGGGTCATCGACATCGAAACCGGGCGCGTGCGCGCGATCACCACTGGCGGGGCAGCACGGCTTCCCGCATGGTCGCGCCGGCTCCCATGAAGTCACCAACACTTAGGAGAGTCACATGACACGTTCCTCGCTGCTCGCCGTCGGTGTCTTCGCGTTCGTGGCCGCCTGTGGTGGCAAGAAGCCGCCCGAGGCACCGGCGCCGGAGACCAAGCCGGCCGAGGCTCCAGCGCCCGCTCCGGCCCCCGCCCCGGCGCCCGCACCGAGTGACGACGCGGCCGCCGCTGCGCGCATGGCCGCCGAGCGTACGCGTGCGCTCACCGCCGACCTGACGGCGATGATCCACTTCGACTTCGACCGGTCGGACATCATGCCGGAAGACCGGGCGAGCCTCGACCGCAAGGCGGCCATCCTCGCGGCCAACCCTTCCGCGCGCATCCAGATTGCGGGCAACTGTGACGACCGCGGATCCGACGAGTACAATCTCGCCCTCGGCAACCGGCGAGCCGTAGCGGCCAAGCAGTATCTCGTGGGCAAGGGCATCGACGGCGGGCGGATTGAGACCGTCTCCTATGGTGAAGAGCGGCCGATTTCGCAGGGCCAGACCGAGGCGGCGTGGGCACAGAACCGGAACGACCAGTTCGCGCTCACGGCGGGTGGCTCCAACCTCGTCTCGCCGCAGTGAGACGAGCCGTCGCCGCGGCGTGCCTGGCCGGTGTCGCAGCCTGTGCGACGCCGGCACAGGTGCAGCAGGTCGAGACGCAGGTCAACGTGCTGCGCGCCGATACCCGCCGTTCCGACTCGGCGAGTGCGGTGCAGCTGCGCCAGATCCTGGTGTTGCAGCAGCAGATGATGGACTCGATCGCGGCCACGCGGCGGTCGCTCAACGAAATGAAGGGTGGCATGTCGAACGACATGCTGGCCGTGCAGCAGCAGCTGCTGCAGTTGCAGGAACTGACGGGGCAGAGCCAGCGGCGGCTCACCGAACTGCGGTCGCAGCTCGAGGCGCGCGGAGAGGCGGTGGGCGCCGCACCGAACCCGGCGTCGCCGGGCGCAGCGGGCGCGCCGGGCGATTCCGGCGCGGCACCGCCGGCGGCCGCCGCATCCGCGCAGCAGATGTACGATGCCTCCCTGTCCCAGTTGCGGCGCGGAAGCGCGGCCACGGGGCGGGCGGGACTGCGCGAGATGCTGCAGGCCTACCCGAAGAGCGAGCTGGTGCCCGACGCGCTCTACTTCGTGGGGCAGAGCTTCTCGTCGGAGAATCCCGATTCCGCCTCGGCTTACTACCGCAAGGTGGTGAAGGAGTATCCCACGTCCCCGCGGGCGCCAGCGGCGCTCTACGGACTGGGACTGCTGGCCGAGCGTCACGGCGACAAGGCGGGTGCCCGCGACGCGTACAACCAGCTCCTCAAGAGCTATCCCAAGTCCGACGAGGCGGCCCTTGCCCGCGACCGGTTGAAGGCCATCGGGCGCTGAGCCTGGCCGGACCTGCATGACGGTACCCGGCGGCGAAATGCCCTTCCTCGACCACCTCGAGGAGCTCCGCATGCGGTTGCTGCGGGCCCTCGGGGCGGTCGTTGTGGGCTTCGGTGCCGGACTCTGGCTGGTGGAGCGGTTGCAGCTGGTCGCGCTTCTCAAGGCGCCGATCGCGCCCTACCTGCCGAGCGGGAAGCTCACGTTCACGAGCCCCACCGAGCCGCTGATGATCGTGTTCAAGCTCGGCTTCGTGGTGGGCCTCCTGCTCGCGTCGCCAATCCTCATCTACCAGGCCTGGGCCTTCCTCTCACCGGCCCTCTACGACCGGGAGCGCAAGGTCGTCTTCCCGGCCCTCGTCGTGGGGCTCGGGCTGTTCCTCGTCGGGGCCAGCCTGGGATACGTGTTCGTCGTGCCCCAGGCGCTGCGCGTGTTCTTCAGTTTCCAGGCGGAGTCGCTCCAGCCGATGATCACGTACGACGCGTGGTTCGGCTTCGTGTTGCAGATCGTCCTCGCCCTCGGCCTGTCTTTCGAGCTGCCGCTGGTCATCATCATCATGGCGGCCCTGGGCGTCGTCACGCCGGCGGGGCTGCATCGGTTCCGCCGGTATGCGGTCGTGCTCTCGTTCGTGGCCGGCGCCGTGCTCTCGCCGGGCGCGGACGTGTTCTCGATGCTGATGATGACGGTGCCGCTCCTGCTGCTGTACGAGACCGGGGTCGCCGGCGCGGTCATGATCGCGCGCCGCCGGCTCCGGCGCGAGCGGGCGGCCACACTTCCGATGCTGCTGTTCGCGCTCCTGCTGGGCGGGCTGGCGACGCCGGCGTCGGCACAGGGCGTGCCCACCCCTGGGCGGGCGGTGGGACAGGACACCACCCGCGCGCCACCGGGCCGAGCGCCGGGCGCCGTGCTGGATTCGACGCAGGCCACCCGGCTCGGCCTTCCCACCGCTCCCTCACAATCCTTCGCGCCGGAGGATTCCGCTTACCGCTCCCTGCTCGGGCGTCCCGGCTACACCGTCACCAAGTATCGCGCCGACTCCGCTGCCATCCTCGCGGAGCAGAAGGAGCTCATGCTCATGGGCCACGCGATGACGGAGCGCGACGGCATTACCATGGAAGCGGAGGAAATCACCTATGACCAGCAGGCGTGCTCACTCGAGGGCACCGGTGACCCGAGCTTCTACAACAAGGACCAGGTGCTGGTGGGCGAGAAGCTGGTGTACGACACCTGCCGCAAGCGCGGCGTCGTGGCGGGTGCGCTCACCAACTTCAAGCAGGGCAGCACCAACTGGTTCCTCCGCGGCGACGTAGCCAAGGACTCGCTCAACAACCGCATCTTCGCGGGCCATGGCGACATCACCAGCTGTGACCTGCCGGTGCCGCACTACCATTTCAGCGCACGCGAGATCAAGTGGGTGTCCAACACCGTGCTGGTGGCGCGCCCCGTGGTGCTCTACATCCAGGACGTGCCGGTCCTCTGGCTGCCTTTCATCTTCCAGGATCTGAGGCCGGGCCGGCATTCGGGGTTGCTGATCCCGCAGTTCGGGTTCTCCGACATCATCCGCCCGTCGCCCAGCTACTCCCGCCAGATCACAAACGTGGGATACTACTGGGCGACCAACGACTACATGGACCTGACGGGCCGGATCAACTGGTTTTCGGGTCGATACGTCGCACTCGGGTTCCAGACTGACTACCGGTGGCTCAACCGGTTCCTGAGCGGCACCTTCGCCATCAACAAGCAATGGGAGTCTGGCGGGGGATCGGGGTTCGAGCTGCGCTGGGATCACACCCAGAAGTTCAGCCTGTCGACCAACATCGCGCTCTCGATCGGGTACGCGAGCAATACCCAGGTGATCAACAACAACGCCATTGATCCGCTGGTCAACACGCAGCAGATCAGCAGCCAGCTCCGCTTTACCAAGCAGTACCGCTGGGGCGCCATCAACCTGGGCGGCAACCGCCGACAGGACATCTCGAACGGCAGCATCACCCAGACGCTTCCGTCCATTGACGTCACGCCCAGGCCAGTCGGGCTCGGATCCAACTCCACCTGGTCACCCAACTTCGCCTTCAGCCAGGATCAGGTGATCGACCAGCCGACCAGGTTCCTGAGGTTCGTGACCCCGAGCGGCACCATCGATTCGGTACAACTCACCCAGGACTCACGCACCACCTCGGCCCGGTTGGCCACGCCATTCCGTTTTGGCAGCTTCAACTGGCAGAACACGGTGCGATACACCGACGCGACCGTTAGCGTGCGCGACTCGACCTTCGTGGTGCTGCCCGACACCAGCACCGCCAATCCCAACGACTCGGTCGTCGTGGTCAAGTACTTTGCCGGCAGCTACCGCAGCGAATTCGACTGGGACACCGGCATCAACCTGCCGTTCCTGCTGCGGGGCACCTGGAAGATCCAGCCGACTCTCGGCGTGCAGAACGTGACATCGGGTGCCTTCGCCATCCGCAACCGCAACAGCGACGGCGACTGGGTGGTGCAGGGCAAGCGCGCGCGCTTCAGCCTGTCGATGACACCCACCTTCTTTGCCTTCTTCAACGTGGGCTTCATCCCGGGCCTGAGCCGCATGCGGCACAGCATCAACCCGCTCCTCACCTGGTCGTTCGCCCCGGCGGCCACGGTGCCGGAGGCGTACGCCGCGGCGATAGCCTTGCCGGGCCAAAATCTGGTGCTGCGGAGCCAGCCCGAAAACCTGCTCACGCTGTCGCTCAACCAGAACTTCGAGGTCAAGGAGAAGCCGTCGCCGGAGGACACGCTGGGCACCCAGGCGCGAAAGTTCCGGCTGCTCAGCATCCAGACGAGTCCCTTCAGCTACAACTTCCAGCAGGCCGGCGAGCCGGGCGGCAGCGGTTGGGTGACGCAGCAGGTGACGAACTCGGTCCTGAGCGACCTGCTGCCCGGCTTCACCCTCGGCTTCGGTTTCGACCTGTGGCGCGGTGTGGCGGGGCGTGACACCTCGCAGTTCGCGCCGTTCCTGAACAACCTGAACATGAACTTCGGCATCTCGTCCGCCACGTTCCGCTCACTCTTCGGTGGAGCCCAGCGCGGCGTTGGCGGGCAGGCGCCGGGCATGTCACGGAGCGTGCTGAATGACCCGAACCGGGACAACTACCTGCAGAATCAGGGTAGCCGGGCCATCCGCCCGGCCACGAGCTACAGCGCGACCGGCGCCGGGGCCCAGCGCGGGTTCAGCTCGAACTTCGCCTTCACGCTGCAGCGGTACCGGCCGTCGAGCTATCCGGCGCCCTTGATCCCGCCCCAGGATCAGACGTCCCTGCAGTACACCCTGCAGTTTTCGCCGACCCAGTTCTGGGCGGCGTCCTGGACGGCGCAGTACAACTTCAGCAAGGGGCGTTTCGAGTCGCAGACGGTGTCACTGCAGCGGGAATTGCACGAGTGGCGCGCCTCGTTCCGGTTCGTCCGGAATGCGAACGGCAACTTTGCGTTCTTCTTCTCGATCTTCCTGACCGACCTGCCCGAGCTGCGGTATGACTATCAGCAAACGACCTTCGAGCAGTAGTGTCCCTGACGTGTGACGGGACCTGTCCTCGGCAGGGTGAAATGGCTGGGCGACAAGCGGCAAGCCGGGGCCTCCCGGCCGGTCCCGACCCGGCGCATCCCGTTCACCGATCACCGTTTACCGTTCAGGCTGGATTGGCATACTCCCTGCTCTTTAGGCTGCGTATCACCTCCTGGAGACGCACCGCCATGTCTCGCTGGCCTTCGCTCGCGCTGGTTCTGCTCGCGGCCTGCAGCACCTACGACTACGTCGCGCCAGGCGGCTCCCTGCCGCCTCCCTCGAACCTGTTCTACGAGGTGACCTCGGGCGGCCCCGCCACCGTTCCGGTCGCGACGCTCCTCGAGTGGGACCAGGTGAATGACGGGAGCGTGAGCGCCTGGAACGTCTACTCCCGCAGCAGCACCGCGCAGGCGTTCCTGCTCCGGGGCACCACGACGTCCAACAGCTTCCACGATCAGGGCGTCCCCGAGCTCCAGTACTACGTCACCGCGGTCGACTTCAACGGGCTCGAGTCGCTGGGCAGCAACATCGTCACCGTCGACGAGCGGCTCGCGCTTCCCCCCGTCACGCAGTTGTTCTCCACCAGCCTCGATGGCGCGGTAGCACTGGCGTGGTCGGACAATCCCTTCGAGAGCGATCCTCAGGGCTTCCGCAATTACCGGGTGTTCAGCACGCCGTACAACCTGGACACGGACGTGTGCCTCGCAACCGGGTGGGTGCTGGAGGGCACGACCGTGGCTCCGGAATTCATCTCCGGCGCACTCGTGAATGGCCAGCCCCGCTGCTTTGGCGTGTCTGCGGTCACCATCGAGGGCTTTGAGAGCCTCTGGTCGCCGGTCGTCACCGACACGCCGCGCCCCGATGCGCGCAACATTGCGATCGACGCGACGCAGTTCAACCCAGCCCAGAGCGGCTTCCGCTTCTGGCAGGACCAGAACCTTGATGGCCAGGTACAGGATCCCGAACTGGGCATGATCCTGCCGGGTGCATCGCCCGAGGCCGACTTCTCCATCGAGCGCGACGGGGCCGGCCAGCTGTGGCTGACGCCGGTGCGCGCGCAGGCCACGGTGGCGGTATACGCCGGCGGGCCCGTCGCCGACCTGACATCGATCGACATTGCGCCGGTGGGCGGCTACAGCCACACGCCCGTCCAGCTGCAGCCCGGCTATGGTTACGTCGTGCAGATCACCGGCTCGGCTGACGGGTTCCTGCGCTATGGAGCCCTCCGGGCAACGCACGTCGGGCGCGACTTCGCGATTATCGATTGGTCCTACCAGACGGATCCAGGGAATCCGCAGCTGATCCGGGTGCGGTAGCGCGCCGGGGGCAGCCAGCGCCACGGGCAACAGGCGGCAGGGAGCGACGACAATCGCTTCCTGCCGCTTTGCTCGTGCCGCGTGCCGCCCTCTGTCCGTCCGGTTATTTTGGCCCATGCCTCAAAACCTCACGCTCGACGGCTCGTCGCTCACCATCGCCGAGGTGGTCCGCGTGGCGCGCGATCCCGGTGCCAGGATCCAGGTGGCACCGGCTGCGCGGGCGGCGCTCGCGGCGAGCCGGGCACGGGTCAACGCCGCCGTGGCAACGGGCGCCACCATTTATGGCATCAATACCGGCTTCGGGAAGCTCGCCAACGTCCGCATTGCCCCCGACCAGCTGGAGCAGCTCCAGGTCAACCTGATTCGCAGTCATGCGGCTGGCGTGGGATCGCTGATGCCAACCGATGTGGTGCGCGCCGTAATGGTGCTGCGCGCGAATGTCCTGATCCGCCCCACCAGCGGTGTTCGGCCGGAACTGGTCGACGCTCTCGTGGCGCTCATCAACAGCGGGCTCGTGCCGGCGGTGCCGGAGCAGGGAAGCGTGGGCGCCAGCGGCGACCTGGCGCCACTCAGCCACATCGCGTTGGCGCTGATGGGCGAGGGGACGCTCGCCGACGGGCGCGCCGCCGGCGCGGCGCTGCGCGCGGCCGGGCTCGCACCGTTCACCTTTGCGCCCAAGGAAGGCATCTCCTTCATCAACGGCACCCAGGCTCAGACGGCGATGCTCGCCCTCCTGGTGCACGACGCTGACCTGGTCTGGCGCACCGCCGTGGGGGCGGCATCGATGTCGCTGGAGGCGCTCCGGGGCACGCCCGTGCCGCTCGACCCGCGCATCCACGAGAACCGGCCCCACCCGGGACAGATCGCGGCGGCGGCGCTCATGCGCGAGTTGCTCGCGGACAGCGAGATCCGCGAATCGCATCGCGAGAACGACGACCGGGTGCAGGACGCCTACAGCCTCCGGTGCTCGCCCCAGGTGCTGGGCGCGGTGCTGGATGTGATCCGTTTCGTCGAAGGGGTGGCGCGGATCGAGCTCAATGCGTCGACGGACAACCCGCTCGTGTTCGAGTCGGGTGAGGTGCTGTCGGGCGGCAACTTCCATGGGCAGCCGGTGGCGCAGGCGCTCGACATCCTGGCGATCGGGCTCACTACACTGCAGGCCATCGCCGAGCGGCGAGTGGAGCGCCTGGTGAATCCCGACCTCTCCCAGGGGCTTCCGGCCTTCCTGACCGACAATCCGGGGCTGTCGTCGGGATACATGATGGTGCAGATCACCGCCGCGTCGCTGGTGGCGGAGTCCCGGAGCATCGCCATGCCGGCCAGCATCGGCTCGATCCCGACCGACGCCAATCAGGAGGACTTCGTGCCGATGGGCATGGCCGCGGCGTTCAAGACCTCCCGGATTCTCCGCAACGCCTCCCTGGTCATAGGCGCGGAGTTGCTGTGCGCCGCCCAGGGGCTCGAGTTCCTGAAGCCGCTGCACCCCGGCCGGGGTGTGGCGGAGCTCTATGGCAGGGTTCGGTCCCCAGCGGGCGGCGTGCCGCCCCTCCGCGCCGACCGGCCGCCCGCCCCCGACCTGGAGCGGCTTGCCGCAAGGGTGCTAGCGGGGGAGCTTGCGCCTTCCTATCTTCCCTAAGTGCAAGCCGCTCCTGAGTTTCCCCAATCGCCGGGCCGCGCCGAATGAATCTGGAAAAGCTCAAGGATACGGCACGGAAATACGAGCAGAAGGAGGATTGGCGGCGGGCTATCGACGTCTACCTCAAGGCCATCCAGGAATTCGAGTCGGGGAAGGAACCACATCCCGATCTCTCGCTCTACAACCGGGTCGGCGATCTGTACATGAAGGTGAACGACCCGGCGGCTGCGGTGCGTTCCTACGAGCGCGCGGCCGACCTCTACACCGAGCAGGGTTTCCTCAACAACGCGATCGCGCTTTGCGGCAAGATCCTCCGGGTGAACCCGGGGCGGGTACAGACTTACTACAAGCTCGCACAGATCCACGCGCGCAAGAACATGCTGCTCGAGGCGAAGCGAAACCTCATCGAGTATCTCGAGCGGATGAATCACGCCGGGGAACTCGATGCCGCGTTCGACGCGGTCAAGGTTTTCGCGGATCACTTCCCGGCAAACCAGGAAATCCGCTTCATGCTCATCGAGCTGCTGCGCGCCGCGTCCCGGGAGGACGAGGCGCGCAAGCAGGTTGAGGTGGTGGCGCAGGAACTGGAGTCGCGGGGCGATGCGGTGGGAGCCCAGCGCACTCGCGAGCGACTGGAAGAGGCGGCCGACGAGGTGGACGAGGTGCGCTCTGCCGCGGCGAGTGCCGGTGGCCTGGTGTTCCTCGACACCGGGTTCGCCCCGGCCGCACCTCGTGGGACGACGCCCCGCTCGCCCATCGTGGAGCGTCGTCCGGGTACGCCATCCCAGATGCCGAGGGCGGCACAGCCGACGCCGATGCCCCCGGCCATCGAGCCACCCATGGAGGAGGCCGCGTCCGCCGAACTCAACGACGAGCTGGTCAAGGATATGCCGCTCATCGAGCTGACCTCGCTCGAATCCGACGGCGGGGCCGACGTCGCGCGGCTCGATGACCTGATCGAGGACGTGGCGGCGTCGCCGGCCGATCTCGCGGCCGGCGAAATCGACATCCTGCTCGAGCCGGCATTCGACTCGGTGGACGAGGGCGCCGGCGCGGAGGATGCACCCCTCGAAGGACTCGAGGTGCTCACGCCCCCGGAAGACGTCGATGCGCCTGACGGTTTCCTGTCAGAGGAGCCGGTGCCGGTAGCGGAACTGCTTGGCAGCGACGAGACCGGGCTGGTTGAGCCCGGCATCGCAGGGCTCGAGCCGGTGGGCGAGCTGGAAACGCTGGAAGGATTCGCGGTTACCGAGGAGTTCACGGCAGCCGATGCCGATGTCACCGGGGAAGATGAATTCTACGTCGCTGACCTGAACGAGGCGGGCGTCGAGTTCGAGCCGGCGGGCGCGGAGGCCGGCGAAGCGCTCGCGCACGAACTGGAGGACGAGTTCACCTCCTCGCCGGCCGATCACGGCATGGCGACCGTCGACGAACTCGAGGGCCTCGTCCTGGAGGACCCGGAGAACCCCGATTTGCACCGCCGGCTCGGCGAGGCGCTGCTCCTCCAGGGCGAAACCGCTCGTGCCAGTGACGAATTCGAGCTCGCCCTCTCGGGGTACGAGCTCATGGAGCAGCGAGACCAGGCCGAGGCCCTGGTGGACCTGCTGATCACGCTGCACCCCGACAGCGTGCGCTACTACCAGAAGCGTGTGGAATACTCCTATCGCACCGGCGACCGGAACCGCCTGCTCGAAGCCTACCTCGACCTGGGCGACGCGCTGCTGCGCATGCAAGCCGATGACAAGGCCGCGGCCGTGTACGGCCGCGTGCTGGAGCACGATCCGGAGAGCCCGAGGGCGCGCTACGGCCTGCTGCAGTTGGGCTTGCTCGTCGAAGAGGAAGCACCCGTCGATGAAGCGGTCGAGGATGCGGCCCAGGGCATGGTACCGGCCGTTGACGAGTCGGCACTGGTGACAATCGAGGACGAGGTGCTGGAGGAGGCGCTTGCCGAGGATGCGATTGCCGAGGCGACCCTCGCCGAGGATATCGCGACCGGTGCCGTTTCGGATCATGAAGCGGCCGAGCTCGCCATCGATGAGGCGCTGGCGGAGACGCTCGAGGCGGAGCGCGCCGCGCCTCCTCGTCCTGCCGAGCCGGCGACGCCTGCGCCGCGTCCCGCCCCGGTCCCGGCGGGTGACCCGCTGGGTTTCGTCGACCTTGGCTCCCTCATCATTGACGATGAGGGGCCGCGCGACACGCGCATGAAGGGTGAGCAGCTCGAGACGACTGGTGACGAGCAGCGGGACTTCGAGGACATGCTGGCCCAGTTCAAGAAGGGCATCGACGAGAACGTCGGTCATGATGACTACGAGGCCCACTACGACCTTGGCATCGCCTTCAAGGAGATGGGGCTGTTCGACGAGGCCATCGCCGAGTTTCAGAAGGCACTGCGCGATCCGAGCGGACGGTTGCGCACGTCCGAGGCCCTCGGTGTGGCGTTCTTCGAGAAGGGACAGATGGCGGTAGCCGAAGCGGTGCTGCGGCGCGCCGTGGACACGCTGGAGGGCGGCGACGACCAGAAGATCGGCCTCGTCTACTGGCTCGGGCGTGCGTGCGAGGCGCAGGGCCGACTCCCTGAGGCGCGGCAGAGCTACGAGCGCGCCATGGCGGTGGACATCCAGTTCATGGACCTGCGCGACCGGGTCAGCCGTCTCGGCACGGCGCAGCCGCAATGAGCTCCCAGGTCGTTTCGGTGAGCCTGGCCACGGTGCAGGCGCCCATCCTGCATCGGCTGCCACAGGTGCAGGCGGAACTGCGTCGCATCGTCGAGGCGGACTTCAACCTCATCGCCGACGTGAACGCGCACCTGTTCCAGATGCAGGGAAAGATGTTCCGCCCCGCCCTCACCCTGCTGACCGACGAGGCCACTGGCGGGCCGGACCCGCGGGCCGTGACCCTCGCGGCGACCATCGAGCTGATCCACCTGGCCACGCTGGTGCACGACGACTCGGTGGACCACTCCGTGCTGCGACGCGGCATGCCGACGATCAACAGCCTGTTCAGTCACCAGATCTCGGTGATCATGGGCGACTACCTGTACTCGCGGGCGGTGATCGAACTCGTCAACCTGAGCGACCTCGACGCGCTGCGCGTCCTGAGCCGGGTCACCAACGAGATGACGGTCGGCGAGATGCGGCAGCTGCTGGCACACGACCGGCTGCAGTTCACCGAGGAGCAGTACGACCTCCTCATCCGCGCCAAGACCGCCTCATTGATCTCCGGTGCGTGTGAGGTCGGGGCATTGCGGGCGACGCCGGTGGTGCGCGCCGCGCTGGGGCGCTTCGGCCAGGCCCTCGGCATGGCCTTCCAGATGGTCGACGACCTGCTCGACTACACCGAGGATCAGAGCGTGACGGGCAAGCCGTCGGGGCTCGATCTCAAGGAGCACAAGGTCACCTTGCCACTTATTGCCGCGCTGCCGCACTTCACCGGCGCCGAGCGCCAGGCCGTTACCCGCCTGCTGCAGACACCCGAGCCGAGCGCCGACCAGGTTGCGGAGGTCGTCGAGGCGGTCGCGAGGGCCGGGGGGCTGGACTATGCGCGCGAACGTGCCTTGCGCTTCGCCCAGCAGGCCGAGGGCGAACTCGACGTACTGCCGGCATCGCCAGCCAGGGAGGCGCTGCGCGCCTCGATCGCCTACGTGGCGGACCGGAGGCGGTGATGCGGGCCGGACCGAGTCGACCCGGGTTCTACCTGGGTGTGCTGGTGTCAGGGTTCATCGTGGGCGGGTTCCTCAATGCGCTGCTGCAGCGGTGGATGCCTGATAGCGCCGCCAAGACCTTTTTCACCAGCACCTGGACGCCCACGGTCGGCCCTGTGTCGGCCGATCTGCTGGTGCTAACTTTCACGCTGGGTCCGGTGGGTTTGCACGTCTCCCTGCTGGGCCTGATCGGGGTCGTGCTCGCGTACCTGATCGCGCGGTCGCTCTTCTAGGAGGTCGCCATGGGAAACCTCGGTTTTTCCGAGATCATGATCATCCTGCTGGTGGTGCTGCTCGTCTTTGGGGCGAAGCGCCTGCCGGAGGTTGGGGCCTCGATCGGGAAGGGGATTCGCGAGTTCAAGAGAAGCCTCACCGAGACCCAGGATGAGGTCATGCGCCAGGACACGCACCAGAGCCTGCCTCCCCGCCAGATGGATGCGACTCAGGCGCCCCCGCCATCGTCGGGCGAGCCCAAGCGGTTGTCACAGTAGGTCGGGGCGGGGGCTCATAACGAAAAGGGGCGACCATGACGGTCGCCCCCTTTTGCCGCCCCGGTGTCCTGACAGGTCTATGACGCCGCCTGCTGCGCCTGGCCGCGCTGGTAGAGCTCCGCCCGGTTGTCGACGATGGTGGCCGCGTCCTTGAGCGCCTGCAGGTAGTTCCTCACGCGGTTCTGGCGCGCCCGGCGGATGGAGTCGGTGCGGAGCTTCTCCAGGTCCTTCGTGAACTTCGCCGAGTCGGCTGGCACGATGGAGATCGTCTCCAGCACGTAGATCCCCTGGGGGGTCTCGATCGCGCCCGAGTGCGCACCCGGCTTGAGGACGAACGCGGTACCCACCACCTGGCCGCTCTGGATCGGGGGCTGCACCCGCACGAACGGCCCGAACTGCCGGTTGGGGAAGCCCATCGCCTTCGCCGCGTCGGGAAGCGACTCACCCTTGTCGAGGCGAGCGATGTATGACTGCGCCAGTTCGCGCGCCTTCACCACCTTCTTGTCGTCGCGGACCGCGGTCTCGACGGAGCCGCGGATGTCAGCCAGGGCAGGCACGCCACCCTTCACCAGGCTGTCGAGGCGGAACAGGTAATAGGCAAAGCCGGTCTCGATCACCGGGCTGCCGGCGCCGACAGCCGCCTGGAACGCCCATATGCCGGCGTCGGGCACCACGAGGTTGCCGTCGAGGACCTGCGTGCCCTGCTGGATCGACGTGGTCTTCACTTCGAGACCCATCGACTTGGCGAGATCGCTGAACGCGGCCGGGCTGACCTTCTGATCGGCCAGGCGATCGAGCGAGTCGGCCTGCGCCTCGAGCCGGTCGCGGTGCGTGCCCACGATCTCGATCGGAATCAGGACGTGCCGACCCTTGGCCTTGTCGCCGGTACGGCTGGTGACCTGGATGACGTGATACCCGAACTGTGACAGTACCGGCTGCGACAGGGCGTTGACCGGCAGCGAGAAGGCCGCGGCATCGAAGGCCGCGTCCATGTCACCCTTCTTCCATTCGCTCAGTTCGCCACCATTCTTGGCGGAGACGCTGTCGGATGACTCGCGCTGGGCCACCTCGCCGAAGGGCGCGCCACCCGCGATCTCCGCTCGAACCTGCTGGGCACGCGCCAGCGCCGCCGCCGTGTCGGAGGCATCCGGGAAACTCGGCATGGAGACGTAACTCACGAACGCCGTCTTCGGGCGTTCGAACGCCGTCTTGTGCTGCTGGTAGTACTCGGCAACCTCGGCGGGCGTCACCGTCACGAGCGAGTCCGCCACCGCGTTCCGGGGCAGGATCGCGGTGAGGCCGATCGTCACCTGCTCGTTCGCGTCGCGATACTGCTGCCACAGGGCCGCATCGGACACGTACACGTCGGCGGTGACCGCCTGCAGCAGCTTGGAGCGACGGAGCTCGTCGCGATACTGCGCGGCGAGGATGTCGACGTACGGGGTCGCCGCTGCCGATGCGAGCCACCGCTGGTACTTGGCCAGGTCGAACTGGCCGTCAGTCTGGAACTCCTGGGACCGCACCAGCTCCTGGATGGGCTGGGTCCGCATGGCGGTGACGATCTCGTCCTTATCGACCGTGATGCCATACTTCTTGTACTGCGACTCCATGACGGCACGGTCGATGAACTGATCCCAGACCTCGTTGCGGATCTGCTCCGTCTGCTCGAGGCTCAGGCGGCCCGGGGTTTGCCTTTGCTGGTTATCGATGGTCTGCTGGACCGCGGCCTGATAGGTGCGGGCATCGATAGCCTGGCCATTGATCTTGCCGACCGAGGTGGTGCTGAAGGCGCTTCCCGAGTTGCGATCGAAGATCCCGCTCAACTGCAGGACAAAGATCAGCATCAGGAGCCCAAAAATCACGGCCGCCACCTTGGTGGCGACGCTGCGCACCGACTTCATCATTTGGCTAACACCCCGGTCAGATCCAGAAGGGCAAAAAGGGCCTTAAGAGTAAGACTGGCAACGCGAAAGCTCAAGCGCAGGTTTTGCTGAAGCTGTTGACACCCGCGACACGGCGTTTTACTATAGCGTATTATCCCCCAACAACTTACGGTCACGGATCCGGGATGGCGCTCAGCGAGATCGAGAAGCTCGAACGGCGATATCAGGAGAATCCGCAGGGCCTGACGTTCGCCCCATTGGCGGAAGCCTACCGGAAGTCAGGCGATCCGCAACGGGCGATAAGCGTCCTGACCCCCGGTCTCGAGCTTCACCCCGATTACATACCAGCCAGCATCGTACTGGGCCGGTGCCACCTTGACCTCAAGGATGACGCCGCGGCCGAGCATGCCTTCGAGCATGTGCTGACCCTCGACACCGAAAACGTGATCGCCCTCAAGGCCCTGGCGGATATCACCGAGCGCGGTACCCGCTTCGGCGATGCGTCGCGCTGGCTCGAGCAGCTCCTCACGGTCGACCGGAGCAACGACGAAGCGCGTGAGCAGCTGGAGCGGGTCCGTGCCAGCCATACCCAGCAGGCCACCGCCGAAAGCGGCGCGGCAGCGCCCGGCTCGGCGGAAGCGGTGGACGAGACGTCCGACATAGTCCCGCTCGACGGCCTGGAGCAGAACGCCGTCGAGTCCGCCACCCTCGCCCATGACGCCTTCGGCGAGGAATTGCCGCCCCTCGAGACCGTCGAGCGCGAAACCAGCGGTGCCGCCGCGGCCGAGGCCCCGCCGGTGGAGGCCTTTGAGCCGACGGTCGCCGCGGCGCCGGAGCCGACGCCGTTTCCCGTCTCCGAGCCGAGTGCGGTGGTGCTGGACGACGCCATCCTCGGCGTCATGCAGCTCGGCACCTCGGAGGAGATCGTCCTCAGCGCCGCCGAGCATACCGAGTTCCAGCTGCCTTCTGCGTCGGAGGCCTTTGGTGCCGACGCCGTCCCCGACGCGACGCGCTCGGAGGCGTCCGAATACCAGCTGCCATCAGCCTCCGAGGACTTGCGCACGGCGCCCTCGGTGGATGCGGCGAGCGGTGCGTCCGAGTACCAGTTGCCGTCGGCTTCCGACGAACTGATCCCCGAAGCCGAGGCGGCTACCGGCGCCTCGGAGTTCCAGCTCCCCGACGCCTCGAGCGATTTCGGTGGCAGCGCGCTGTCCGTGGGTGACACGTCGGCGACGGCGAATGAGTATCAGGCGCCCGACGTCGCCGCAGATCTGCTGAACCCGTCGCGCGCGGAGCCGCCGCCGACAACCCCAGTCGGTCGCGACGAAGGCCTGCCTGCCGCGGTGGCGGCGGTGTTCGACGAGGACGAGGACACCGAGCCGGGTGAATGGGTGACTTGGAGCGACGCGGCGCTGGATGCGGACGCCGAGCCATTCGAGGCCGACGCCGAGGAGCGGACTGCCGCCGCGATGTCCCTGCCGGCGGCAGAGGTTGTGCCAGCCGCCGAGATCGACAGCCTCGCGATCACTGAGATCATGGAGATCGTGTCGCTTGCCGGTGATTCGCCTTCGATCGAGGGCATCGAGACCATCGAGGTGGTCGAGACGATGGAGGGGGCGGACACCGGCGAACCGGAACTGGTCGTCACCGAGAGCATGGCCGAGCTGTTCCTGAAGCAGGGCCATCCGGCCGATGCGCTGCGGATATTCCGGGAGTTGCTGGCGCGGCGCCCGGGCGATGCCCGGCTGGAGGAGCGGGTGGCGACGCTCGAGGCTACGGAACCGGCGCAGTCCAGGCCACTGCCTCCGTACGCCGCGAGTTCTTCCGGCGGCACGTCGGTGCGGGAGCTTATGCGCACGGTGCTCGGTTCCAGGCCGAACGGCCTGGAGCCGGCCAGGCAGGCAGCCTTGGACGCGCCGCCAGCGGGACCCGATGCGCCAGGGACGCCAACACGTCCCGCGGCCGACCACCTCACCCTCAGCGCCATCTTCGGCGAGGACGCGGCCCCACTTCCACCGATGTCGAGGAAGCCGCGCGCCGCCGGCCCGCCGCCCGCGGAACGCGGTGGCGTCTCGTTCGACGAGTTCTACGGAGGCGCCGCTGCCCAGCCGGGCACCACGCCACGGCCGGCAGGCGCGCCACAGGGCGCCGGCGGTGAGGACGACCTCGACCAGTTCCACGACTGGCTCCAGAACCTCAAGCGCTGATCATGCGCCTCGCGGTTCTGAATGGTCCCAACCTGAACCTGCTGGGACAGCGCGAGCCTGAGATCTACGGCCGCACCACACTCCCCGAGATCGAGGCCATGCTGCGTGCCGACGCCGAGGTGCTGGGCGTCGAGCTCGAGTGGCTGCAGACGAATCACGAAGGCGAGCTCATCGATGCCGTTCAGGCCCTGGCCGGCCGGGTGCATGGAGCCGTCATCAACGCCGGCGCGCTGACGCACACCAGTCTGGGCCTGCGCGACGCGCTGCTCGCCGTGCAGGTGCCGTTTGTCGAGGTGCACCTGAGTAACCTGTTTGCGCGTGAGGCGGCCCGCCGCCATTCGCACATCGCCGACCTCGCGGTGGGATTCATCTGCGGCTTCGGTGCCGACGGCTACCGGATGGCACTGCGTGCCCTCGCCGGCCGCCTGCAGTGAGCGAGGGAGCCGGCCCGCGCCGTCTCGCGGCACTTGCGGCCCCGCTCGAGCAGGACGGGATCGACGCGTTGCTCGTCACGCACCTGCCGAACGTCCGCTACCTCACGGGGTTCTCCGGGTCCGCCGGACTGCTGCTGGTGAGGGCCGCCGGTGCCGTGCTCATCACGGATTTCAGGTACGCCGTGCAGGCGCCGCTCGAGGCACCGGGCGTGGAGGTGCAGATCGACCCGGTCTCGATATGGGATCGTGTTGGCCGGGTACTGGGCCAGCGGCCGGTGGAGCGGCTTGGCGTGGAATCCCACGTGCTCACGACCCGGGACGCGGAACGGCTGAGTCGGCTGACACGGGCCCAGGTCATCCCGACCACTGACCTGGTGGAGCGGCTCCGTGCCGCGAAGGACCCGCAGGAGGTTGCCGCCATCCGCGCGGCCGCGTCCCTGGCGCAGGAGGCCCTGGGCGAGGTGCTGCCGACCGTGCGCACCGGCGACCGGGAACTCGACGTGGCGGCGCGGCTCGAATCGGCGCTCCGCCGGCGCGGTTCCGAGTGGCATCCGTTCCCGACGATCGTGGCGTCGGGTCCCCGGGCGGCGCTGCCGCACGCGCGAACCACGCCGCGCGAGATCCAGGCGAACGAACTGCTGCTGATCGACTTCGGCGCGCAGGTGGATGGGTACTGTTCCGACCTGACCCGCACGATGGTGGTGGGGCGGGCCGACGACCGGCAGCGTACCATCCATGCGCTGGTGCAGGAGGCACAGGCGCGGGCCCGCAGCCAGGTGCGCGCCCAGATGACCGGGCGTGAGGCCGACTCGCTCGCGCGCGAGGTGATCGCCGCCCGCGGGTTCGGTGACGCCTTCGGCCATTCGCTGGGGCACGGCCTGGGGCTGGAAGTCCATGAGGCACCACGCCTTTCGCAGACCAACGAGATGGTCCTGCCGCTACACGCGGTGGTGACCATCGAGCCGGGGATCTATCTTCCGGGGTGGGGCGGCGTGCGGCTCGAGGATGATGTGTACCTGGGGCCCGCGGGCCCGGAGTTGCTGTCGGACGGTCGTACTGAACTGCTCGAACTCCACTGAATCCGTACCATCGCACGGAGGCCGCCGTTGACGCCCGAGGAGATGAAGCAACTCGCGACGCTGCTCAAGTCGATGCCGGGCATCAAGTCGATTGAACTCAAGGATGTGAAGCGCCTGACCGACCTGCTGCGCGAGGCGCCTGAGATCGGCTCCATCGAGGTGCAAGGATTCTTCGGCACGAAGGTGGTCATCACGCGGACCGCCCTCGCACCCGCCGCGGCCTCGACGCAGGTGTTCCACGCGCCGGCCCCCTCGCATCTCGCCCCGGCGCCGCATGCCCCTGTGCATCACGCTCCGGCCGAGTCGCCGTCGGCGCCCGCCGTGACGACGCTCAGGGAAATCCGGTCGCCGATGGTGGGCACCTACTACCGCGCGCCCGAGCCGGGCGCCGATGTCTACGTGCAGCTCGGCTCCCGGGTCACGTCGGGGCAGACAGTCTGCATCATCGAGGCGATGAAGATCATGAACGAGATCGAGGCCGAGGTCTCCGGGGTCATCCGCGAGGTGTGCGTCGAGGATGCCACGCCGGTCGAGTACGGCCAGGTCCTGTACCGGGTCGATCCGAATGGCTGATGCCACCGCGGCAGGGGCGACTGCGCCCCTCTTCAACTTCAAGCAGGCCATCTCCCAGATGGTCCAGCGCAACGGGTCCGACCTGCTGCTCAAGGTGGGCCGGCACCCGACGGTGCGGCTCAACGGCGAACTGACAGCGCTCGAAATGCAGCCGCTTAAGCCGGAAGACCTCAAGCTGCTGGCGGAGCAGATCATGACGCCGCGGCAGGTGAAGGAATTCGCCGAGAAGAAGGAGGCGGACTTCGCCATCGGGGTGCCGGGCGTCGGGCGATTCCGCACCAACATCTATCAGCAGCGTGGCACGCTCGCCTTCGCCTTCCGGGCAATTCCATACGAAGTGAAGACGGTGCGCGAACTGTCGCTCCCGCCGGTGCTGGAGGAGATCTCGATGCGCGCGCGCGGGCTCGTGCTGGTCACCGGGGTCACCGGATCGGGCAAGTCGACCTGCCTCGCGGCGATGATCAATCACGTGAACCAGAACCGCCGCGTGAACGTGATCACCATCGAGGACCCGATCGAGTTCCTGCATCGCGACGTGAACGCGAACATCTCGCAGCGCGAGGTCGGCAGCGACACGCTGAGCTTCGCCTCGGCGCTGCGCCACGTGCTGCGACAGGACCCCGACGTCATCCTGATCGGCGAAATCCGCGACATGGAAACGCTCGACACCGCGCTCAAGGCCGCGGATACCGGTCACCTGGTGTTCAGCACGCTGCACACGACCGACGCGACGCAGACGATCAACCGGGTGATCTCGTTCTACCCGCCGCACCAGCACCAGGAGATCCGGTCACTCCTGTCGACCGCGCTACAGGCCGTCGTGTCGCTGCGCCTGGTGCCGCGCAAGGATGGGCGGGGCCGGGCGCCGGCGTGCGAGGTGCTCATCAACACCGCAGCCGTGGCGGACAACATCCGCGACATCGAGAAGCAGCTCAGCATCCCCGACCTCATCTCGGAGGGCTCGGTGGCGTACGGCATGCAGTCGTTCGACCAGTCGCTGATGCAGTGGTACAAGGACGGTGTAGTGTCCTACGAGAGCGCGCTCTTCTACTCCAGCAACCCGAGCGAGTTCGCCCTGCGGGTGTCGGGCATCGAGGGGTCGTCCGACCGCACGTTCAGTGATATCACCGGCGCTGGCAAGGCAGCCGGCGCCGGCGCCTGATCCGCTGATGTTCCGCAAAGTCCTCATCGCGAACCGCGGGGAGATCGCCCTGCGGGTGATCCGCGCCTGCCGTGAGCTTGGCGTCCAGACGGTCGCCGTCTACAGCGAGGCCGATCGGGAGTCGCTGCACGTCCGCTTTGCCGATGACGATGTCTGCATCGGGCCGCCCCCGGGGCGCCTCTCCTACCTGCGCATTCCCAACATCATTGCGGCGGCCGAGATCACGGGCGCCGATGCGATTCACCCGGGCTACGGCTTCCTGGCGGAGAACGCCGAGTTCGCCGAGACCTGCGGGGCGTCGAACATCACGTTCATCGGGCCCACGCCCGACCAGATCCGCCAGATGGGTGACAAGGCCACGGCGCGCCTGCTGGCGAAGGAAGCCGGCGTGCCCACGGTGCCGGGCTCCGAGGGAACCATCGAGGACCCGGACGAGGCCCTGCGCGTCGCTGAAGGCATCGGCTTCCCGGTCATCATCAAGGCGACGGCCGGTGGGGGCGGGAAGGGCATGCGCATCGCCTGGAATGCCGAGCAGTTCTCCCAGTTGTTCTCCCTGGCCCAGAACGAGGCGCTGGCCGCGTTCGGCAACGGGTCGGTCTACGTGGAGAAGTACCTGGAGCATCCGCGCCACGTGGAAATCCAGGTGCTGGGCGATTCGCACGGCCAGGTCGTGCACCTGGGCGAGCGTGACTGCTCGGTGCAGCGCCGGCACCAGAAACTCATCGAGGAGAGCCCGAGCCCGGCGCTGACCCTCGAGCTGCGGCGGGCGATGGGCGAGGCGGCGGTGCGTCTCGCGGCCAACATCGGTTACGTAGGCGCCGGCACGATCGAGTTCCTGCTGGATGCCGACGGGTCGTTCTACTTCATGGAGATGAACACCCGTATCCAGGTGGAGCATCCCGTCACCGAGATGGTGACGAGCTTCGACCTGGTGAAGGACCAGATCCGCATCGCGGCGGGCGAGCACCTCTCGTTCAAGGGCAACGGCGAGTACCTGCGCGGTCACGCCATCGAGTGCCGCATCAACGCCGAGGATCCGTACCGCAACTTTCAGCCGAGCCCGGGGCTCATCACGGCGTATCACCCCCCGGGCGGTCCCGGCGTCCGCGTGGACACGCACGTGTACGCAGGGTACACCGTGCCGCCCCACTACGACTCGCTGCTGGCCAAGGTCATCGTGCACGGGAACGACCGGCAGGAGGCGCTGCAGCGCATGGGCCAGGCGCTCGACAGCTTCATCCTCGAGGGTCCGGCCACGACCATCTCCTTCCTGGCCCGCGTGATCCGCTCGCCCGGCTTCGTCGCGGGCGAGGTGGACACCAGGTTCCTCGAGCGCGAGTCGCACCTCCTCAAGCCGGAATAAGTGCCGGTCGATGTCGCGCTGACCCCGGCCGACCTGGCGCGCCAGGACCTCATCGGGCGCACGGTGTTCGTCGTCGATGTCCTCCGGGCCACCACAACCATCTGCGCCGCGCTCCATCACGGCGCCCGAGCTGTGATCCCGTCCCTCACTGTGGACGCCGCCCGGCAGGTGGCGCGGGCCGAGGGCCCCGCGGCGGTGCTGGCAGGCGAGCGGGACTGCCTGCGGATTCCCGGCTTTGACCTCGGCAACAGTCCGCGCGAGATGACCCCGCGCGCGGTGAAGGATCGCATCGTGGTTCTCTGCACGACGAACGGCACGCGCGCGCTTGCTGCGGTCACCCCGGCGGCACAGGTGTACGCCCTGGCGGCGGCCAACTTCACGGTCATGGTCGCGCGCGGACGCGCAGCGCTGGACCAGTCGGGCGACCTGCTGGTCGCATGCGCCGGGCGCGAGGGCGGGTTCGGGCTCGACGACGCCTACACGGCGGGCCGGTTCCTCCGCACTGTGCTAGCCGGCCGGGTGCGGGGCCGCGACCTCAGCGATGCCGCGCTCGCTGCCGTCCAGCTCGCGCGGCATCACGGCAACCGGTGGGACCGACTCTTCCGGCAGAGCGCTGCGGGCCGTCGCCTCACACGCCTCGGGTTCGGCGCGGACGTGAGCCTCGCGGCACGACAGGACGAATTCCCCGTGGTGGCGGCGATGCGGCAGGGTCGCGTCGTGGCAGCCGACTGAAGCCCCGCCTTGTATCTTTCCGCATGATCCGGATCATCACACGAAGCACGATGGCGGCGGCGTGACCGTCACGGGCCGGCACACCCCGGACAGCACGCATCGCCGTCGCCTCAGTGCCCTCGCGGCCCTGGGGCTCGGCCTCTTCCTCGGCCTCACGCTCATCCCCTTCCCGCTGACCGGCCAGGTCGGGGACTTCCTGCGCGGTGGCCTGTGGCAGGCGCTCGGAGTCGGCGCGCTGGCGCTTCCCGTGCTCGGCATCGCGCTGGCGCTCGCCGGGTTCGACCGGCTGGGATCGCTCGACATGAAGCGCGCGGCGCTGCTCATCACCGGGCTTGGCCTGCTCGTTCCGTACTTGCTCGGGACCCTCGGTCGGGTCACCGCCGCCGACCTCGACGATGGCGCCAGCACCCTCGGTCATCTCGTTGGCTGGGTCCCAGGCCTCTTTGCGGTCTACATGCCGAACTACGTCGGCGTCGCGGGAGCAGTAATCATCGGCTTCCTGGCGCTGTCGGCCATCACCCTGGTGACGCTGGCGTGGCACCCGCTGCAGCGGCTGGAGAAGGGATCGGTCGCGGCCGCCGGGATCCAGCCGGGAGTGACGGAGACGCCGGAGCGGAAGGCGAAGGCGGCGGAGCGACTGGCCCGCGCCGCTGCCGCTGTGATGAGCCCCGTTGCGGATGAGGACGACGACGTCATCGCGCCCGCGGCCCCGTCGACCAGCCGGGCAAGGAAGGAGAAGAAGCCCAAGCCGGCGCCGAAGGACCCGGTCGCGAGCGTCACCGACGAGGACGAGCTTCCGCCCATCGAGCTCCTGACACCGGCCGCGCCACCGGACACCGACCTGAGCGACGCGCAGCTCGACCGCCTCGGTGCCTTGCTGCTCGAGACGCTGCGGACCTTCAAGGTCGAGGGCACCATCTCGGGCCGCACGACGGGGCCGGTGGTGACGCAGTTCGAGGTGGTTCCTGCCCCGGGTGTAAAGGCCCAGCGCATCGTGGCCCTGGCCGATGACCTGGCGATGGCCATGCGGGCGCCGTCCATCCGCGTCGCACCGATTCCGGGCAAGGGTGCGGTGGGCGTCGAGGTGCCCAACCCCAGGGCGCGCATGGTCACCCTGCGCGAGCTGCTCGAATCCCCCGAGTGGGACAATTCCCGGGGCATGCTTCCCCTGGTGCTCGGCCGCGACATCGAGGGAAAGCCGATCGTCGCCGACCTCGCCAAGATGCCGCACCTGCTGATCGCCGGCGCCACCGGCACCGGCAAGTCGGTGGCGATCAACAGCCTCATCACCAGCCTGATCTATCGCTACACCCCGCGCGAACTGCGGCTGCTCATGGTCGACCCGAAGATGGTCGAGCTCTCCATGTACAACACGCTACCGCACCTGCGGCACAAGGTGGTGACGCACAGCCACGACGCCGCGGCGGTGCTCAAGTGGGCGGTGTTCGAGATGAACCGCCGCTACGAGCTGCTGCAGGCCAATGGTGCGCGCAATCTCGCCGACTTCAACCGCAAGGTCGTCGACGGGAAGACGCTCCGGTATCCGCTCAAGGCCCGGCCCACGATCACGTCGATCGCGTCCGAGGCGCCGGATACGCCTCCCGCGCCGCCGGAGCCCGACACGTTCAACGAGGGCGTGCTCCCGATGATCGTGCTCGTCATCGATGAGCTCGCCGACCTCATGATGACGGTGCAGGGCGAGGTGGAGACGCCCCTCGCGCTGCTCGCGCAGAAGGCGCGCGCGATCGGCATCCACCTCATCCTCGCGACCCAGCGCCCGTCGGTGAACGTCATCACCGGCCTCATCAAGGCGAATTTCCCCAGCCGGATTGCCTTCCGGGTAGCGTCCAAGGTCGACAGCCGCACCATCCTGGACGGCAACGGCGCGGAAGCGCTGCTCGGCAACGGCGACATGCTGTTCCTCCCGCCGGGGAGCAGCGAACCGATGCGGATCCAGGGCGCGTACATCGCGACCGACGAGAGCGAACGCGTCATGGACTGGTATGCGGCGCGGCGCGCGGCGCGCCGTGCCAGGCTGGCCGACGAGGCCGAGCGGCCCGAGGATGACATCCTCGCGGTCATTCGCGCCCAGGAGGCGGAGGGCGAGGGCGGCCCGAAGGATCTGGGCGACGAAAAGCGCGACGCGCTGTTCCGGGAGGCGGCCGAGGTCTGCATCCAGAACCAGGGAGGCTCCACCTCACTGTTGCAGCGGCGCCTGAGCATCGGGTATGGGCGGGCGGCGCGCGTGATCGACCAGCTGCACATGGCGGGGGTGCTCGGGCCGCCGGACGGGAGCAAGCCCCGCGAGGTCCTGATCGGATTCGATCAGCTCGATGAGTACTGCCGATAGCCTCCTGCGAGATCGCTAGAGGCCACCACCGGTACTTGCCGCGCCTACTTCCCCCCAGTGCAATGGTCGCCACCAGCAGGAGCCCGGCCGTGATGCCGCGCTCCAGTGAATCTGCCCGCCCAGCGGTCGACGCGGAGTGTCCGAGGCTTCGGCACTCCTTGCTCCGGCTGCGGGGTGACCCGGGCAGGGGCGTCCAATGCCAGCAGCCGCAGCGAGCAGCACGGCGATCGATGACGCTGCTCGTCCCACACAGAGTTGACGCGTCGGCGGTGTCACGGTCTCGGACGCCCAACCTCGAATACGCCCGCGTGGAATGTCCCGAAGGAGCTCGCCCCTGGCGGCGGACTGACGGCGAAATAGCCGCGAAGTTCTCCAAAGAGGCCCAGCACGCCCGTAAACGGATATTGCAGCCCCCCTCCCGCCACGATCAGCGCGTACCCATCGCTCGCCGTAGATCGAGGACGGCGAAGCGCCCCCGATCCCGGTCAGGAGGTAGACGGTCGGCTTCCGCACCGATCCTCGCAGGACGTCGACCTGGAGCGCGAGGTCTGCCACCCACTCTTCGCTGGGGCCGCCACCATTCGCGAGCACGTCGAAGCGCAGGTGAAACCGACGTCCGCCGACGCCCACCGCGAACAGGCCGCTGAGCGCGGCAGCATCGATGCCACCGAATGCGGCACCGATGCCGGCCCGTCCATCGAAGGACACTTGCGCCGTCGCTCCCTGCGGACACGCCGCAAACATCACCAGGAGTGCTGCTCCAGGAATCACCGATCGGCGCATGCGCGTTCCTTTCGCCAAGGTGTGATGGCCCGTCTCGCCAAAATGTGATGGCCCGTCGGGGTAATAGCATGCCTCCGGACCTGCGACCAGGGGACGATCGTCCCATGGCCAGGACCTCCCGCTTTCTCCGCACTCGGCGCGTGGAAACGGTGCCGCGGGACCTCCAGCCACGCGGCATTCTGTTGTCCATGACCGCCCGCGCCACCCGTACCCCGCCGACCGAATGGACCGACCCACGCCACCTGCGCGGCCTTCGTGGTGAACTGGTGGCCCTGGCGTATCTGGTCTCTTGCGGCTGGGTGATCGAGGCGCACCGGTTCCGACTTGGCCGCCACGACCTGGACCTCATCATCCGGCGCCATGACGTGGTGGCGTTCGTGGAGGTGAAGACCCGCCGCTCCCAGCGCTACGGCGCGCCGATGGAGTCGATCGGCTGGAAGAAGCGACGCACCATTGCGCGCGTGGCGGCCATCTGGGCGCTCCGGAACGGCCGGTGGGGCGACACCTTTCGGTTTGACGTGGTCGAGGTGCTGGACCGGGCTGGGCGGCCTCCTGAAGTGCATCACATCCCGGATGCCTGGCGTCCGGATCAGTAGTTCATGTCGTGGCTCAAAAGCAGTCACATTTTGACTATTGCTTCGGCTGATGTTCGGCTTTAGATTGTTTCTAGCTAGAAAATGAATCAAAACACTCCATTCAAGTAGAGGGTACTATGGCCGCTGACGAGACCCGGCTCGAAGCCGACCGGCGCAAGGCGCTCACCCTTGCCATCTCCCAGATCGAAAAGCAGCTCGGCAAGGGGTCCATCATGCGCATGGGCGCCGACTCGCCGCGCGAGCGGATCGCGGTCATTCCCACCGGCGCCATCAACCTCGATGCTGCCATCGGTGTCGGCGGGATCCCGCGGGGCCGCATCAGCGAGATCTACGGCCCCGAGTCCTCCGGCAAGACCACCCTTTGTCTCCACCTTGTTGCCAACGTGCAGAAGGCCGGCGGGGTCGCCGCGTACGTCGATGCGGAGCATGCCCTCGATGTCGAGTATGCGCGCAAGCTCGGCGTGGATGTGGAGAACCTCCTCGTCTCGCAGCCCGACACCGGCGAGCAGGCGCTCGAGATCGTGGAGATCCTGGTCCGGTCGGGTGCGGTGGACATCATCGTGATCGACTCGGTGGCGGCGCTCGTGCCCAAGGCGGAAATCGAGGGCGAAATGGGCGACAGTCACATGGGGCTGCAGGCCCGGCTCATGAGCCAGGCGCTCCGCAAGCTCGCCGGGGCCATCAACCGCTCGAAGTGTGCAGTGGTGTTCATCAACCAGCTGCGCGAAAAGATCGGCGTCATGTTCGGCAATCCGGAAACCACCACGGGCGGCAAGGCGCTCAAGTTCTACGCGTCGGTCCGGCTCGACATCCGCCGCATCGGCCCGGTGAAGGAGCGCGAGGTGATCATCGGCAACCGGGTACGGGTCAAGGTCGTCAAGAACAAGGTGGCTCCACCGTTCAGGCAGGCCGAGTTCGACGTGATGTTCGACGAAGGCATCAGCCACACGTCCCTGGTGGTGGATATCGCCAGCGAGGCGAACATCATTCAGAAGTCGGGGGCCTGGTATTCCTACGGCGACCAGCGCATCGGGCAGGGCCGCGAGAACGCCAAGCTCTTCCTGCGCGACAATCAGGCGCTCATGACCGAGGTCGAGGGCAAGGTGCGGGACTTCCTGGGCGTGAAGGCCGGCGGCGGTGTCGCCGTGAGCGAGGCGGAGGACGATGACGAGTAGGATCACTGCGCTCGGCCCGGACCCGCGCCGCGCCGGGGCGGTCCGGGTCGACGTGGATGGCGCCACGCTGTGCGTGGTGGCGCGAGAGGACGCGGTGGCGCTGGGGCTCGCTCCCGGCGCCACGGTGGACGTCGCGCTCCATGACCGGCTCAATGCCGCCGCCGATACCGAAGGGGCGTTTCGCACCGCGCTGCGGGCGCTCGAGCGACGGAGCTTCGCCCGGGTGGACCTTGGCCGCCGCCTGGTCCGCAAGGGGCACCCAACCGTGGCGGTCGAGGGCGCACTCGAGCGGCTCGCGGCGAGTGGCCTGCTCGACGACGCGGCCTTCGCCCGCAACTACGCGGAGGTCCGCGGCAGCCGGGGCCGGGGACCGGCGCGCGTGCGGCGCGACCTCGCGGCGATGGGGGTCGTCCGTGAGGCGATTGACGGCGCCATGGCGGCGGTCTGGCCGCCCGGCGTGGACAATGGCGAGCGAGCGCTCGAACTCGCCCGGTCGCGCGCGGGGCGACTGGCCAAGCTCCCGCGTGTGGCCCAGCGACGCCGGCTGCTCGCCTTCCTGGCCCGGCGCGGCTACACCGGCGACGTCGCCCACCGGGCGGTGAGCCAGCTGGTCTGATCCTCACGGTGCGCGCGATCCCTCCCGCCCGGGGGTGAGGTAGTCGGGAACCCCGTGTCCGCCTTATCTTTACGGGATGAAAGCCGCCGTCATTCGCCGTCGCTTCCTCGATTATTTCGCCGAGCGCGGACATCGCGAAGTTCCCAGTTCGTCCCTCGTCCCAGCCGACGATCCTACGCTGCTGTTCACCAACGCTGGCATGGTGCAGTTCAAGCGCACCTTCCTCGGCCAGGAGCAACGCGATTATGTGCGGGCGACGACCTGCCAGAAGTGCGTGCGCGCCGGCGGCAAGCACAACGACCTCGAGCAGGTGGGACACACCGCCCGGCACCACACCTTCTTCGAGATGCTGGGGAATTTCTCGTTCGGGGACTACTTCAAGCGATCCGCTATCGAGTTCGCCTGGGAGTTCGTCACGAGTGCCAAGTGGCTCGGCATCGACCCGGAGCGCCTGCGCGTCTCGGTGCATCACTCCGATGATGAAGCGCGAGCACTCTGGCGCGAGATCTCGGGGCTGCCCGACGACCGCATCTACGGCCTGAGCGACAAGGACAACTTCTGGCAGATGGGCGACACCGGCCCGTGCGGGCCGTGCACCGAGATCTACGTCGATCTCGAGTGGAAGCCGGGGCACAAGGCAGCCACGATCGAGCGAGGGGAGTTCGAGCGCCTCGCCGAATCAGGGCGGTTCCTGGAAATCTGGAACCTGGTCTTCATGCAGTTTGACCGGTCGGCCGATGGCACCCTGACGCCGCTGCCCAAACCGTCGGTGGACACAGGTGCCGGCCTCGAGCGCATCGCCGCCATCATGCAGGGCGAGGACTCCAACTTCCACACCGACCTCTTCCTGCCGCTGCTGCAGCAGGTGGAGGAGCTGGTAGGCAAGCCGTACGACCGTGGCCCCGCGGGTGCCTCGTACCGCGTGCTGGCCGACCATGCCCGGGCGGTGAGCTTCCTGCTCGCCGATGGCTGCTTCCCGAGCAATGAGGGGCGGGGGTACGTCGTGCGGCGCATCCTGCGTCGCGCGGTTCGTCATGCGTGGTTGCTGGGCCGGCGCGAACCGACACTCGCGCCCCTCACACGGACGGTCGTGGCGCAGCTGGGCGACGTGTACCCCGAGTTGGTGCGCAACGCCAGGACGATCCACGACTACGTCGCAGGCGGAAGAGCAGCGGTTCCTGGAGACGATCGAGGGCGGCCTGTCGCGCATGAGCGAGTTGCTGGCGGCTGGTGCCACCATCATTTCCGGCGACGAGGCGTTCAAGCTCTACGACACGTACGGGTTCCCGATCGACCTCACGATGATCATCGCCGAGGAGAACGGAGCGTCGGTGGACCTGGCGGGCTTCGAGGCGGCGCTGGCGGCGCAGCGGAAGCGGTCGCGGGATGCGCGGCGTCACGCTGACCTGCAGGGGATCGAGCTAGGCGGCGAGCTGGCGGCCCCGCCGTTCACACGAAGGGCAGTGCCGAGTGGCGTGACCTGCGCGACGGCCGCAGGAGTTCGTCGGCTACCAGCATCGACAGCGCCGATACCGAGCCGCTTGCCTTCCGCCAGGACGGGGAGCGGGTCGAGCTGCTGCTGCGGGAGAACCCGTTCTACGCGGAGTCGGGTGGCCAGGTCAGCGACACCGGGCACGTGCGTGGTGAAGGCTGGGTCCTGCCGGTCGATCGGGTCTACAAGGACGCCGGCCGGGGCATCGTCATTGGCGGCGCGTTCCGTGAGCGCTTCGAGCCCACCTCGGTGCTGGCAGCGGTCGACAGTGCGCGCCGCCGCAACATCGAGCGCAACCACAGCGCCACGCACCTGGTGCACGCGGCGCTCCGCAAGCACCTCGGCACGCACGTGCGGCAGCAGGGCTCGCTGGTGGATGACCACCATCTGCGATTCGACTTCTCGCACCATGGCCCGATCGAGCCCGAGGCGCTGCAGGCCATCGAGCGGGAGGTGAACGCGCACATCTGGCAGAACGACCCCGTCGAGACGCGGCAGATGCGCTATCCCGACGCGTTGCAGTTGGGCGCCATGGCGCTGTTCTCCGAGAAGTATGGCGACCAGGTGCGCGTCGTGTTCATGGGAGAATCGTCCATCGAGCTGTGTGGCGGCACGCATGTGCGCTCGACGGGCCAGGTGGGCGTGTTCCAGTTCCTGTCGCAGGGCGGTGTGGCGGCTGGCGTGCGCCGCATCGAGGCGGTCACCGGCCCCGAGGCCTACGCGCAGATCGAGTCACTGCAGGCGCGGCTGGCCCAGGCAGCGCACACGGTGAAGGCGCAACCGGAACACCTGCAGCGGAAGCTCGAGCAACTGCTCGAGGAGCGCGACAAGCTCGCGGCGCGGGTGACGGATCTGCTCAAGGGTGGTGGCGCCGCGGTGCAGGGTACGTCGCTCGACATCCAGGGCGTGGCGGTGACCGTGACGGATACGGCCGCGGAGGACCGTGACGAGATCGCGGCGGTGGCGGACACGTTTCGCGGGGGGCGGGAGAGCGCGGTGCTCGTGCTGTTCGGCACCGCGGGGAAGGGAGCCATTCATGTCGCCGTCACCGACGACCTGGTGCGCTCCGGGCGCAAGGCTGGCGACCTGGTCAACCGGCTCGCGGCGCTGAGCGGTGGCAAGGGCGGCGGCCGGCCCCACTTTGCCTCGGCGGGTGCCGGTGACGTGGCGCGCCTCTCGGCGGCGCGCGAGGCGACACCCGGCGTCGTGGCCGCCTGGCTGCAGGGGGCAAACTGACGTCGCTGGCGGAGTGGCTCGACCGGCACATGGCGAAGGCACCGAAAGTCCTTGGTGAGCGGGCGCGCGGCTACGTCGCCGCAGTGCCCGTCCCGATGCCGCATGCCATGGCACTCGCGTCCGCGGCGACTGCGGCGCTGGATGAGGTCGCCCGGCAGCCGGAGGGACGTGGCGCGGCCCTCGACCTGCTGGCGGCGGACGCCCTGGTCACGCTTGCATTGCTTGCCCAGGCCGAGGCGGATCCCTCGCAGCTTCGTGCCTTTGCTACGAGGCTCCTGCACACGGAACTCGCTCGCGCATGATCGATCTTCACTCGCACCTCCTTCCAGCGGTCGACGACGGTTCCCGCAGCGTGGACCTGTCGGTTTTTGTGTTGCGCGAGCAGGGCAGGCGCGGCGTCGCTGACATCTGCCTTACACCGCACCTCACGGCGTCGGCGCTCGAGGCGGGCGTGCCAGCCGCGCACGAGGCGGCTTTCGTGGCGCTCAAGAGGGCGGCACCGTCATCGCCCCGGTTGCATCGGGGCGCCGAGGTGATGCTCGATCGGCCGCTCAGTGCCGCCGCAGCCGCCAACCCGGCGTTCCGATTGGGTGGTGGACCGGTGATGCTCGTCGAGTTTCCGCGCCTGGTGGCGCTGGACGCGGTCGGCAGCGCCCTCCGCAACATGGTTGAGCAGGGGGTCGTCCCCCTCCTCGCGCACCCGGAGCGTTACAGCTGCTGCTCGCCGACAGCGGTCGCGCGGTGGCGCGAGCTGGGTGCCCTCATGCAGCTCGATGCCATCACGCTGCTGCAGCCGAGCCGGCGGGGCGACCGGGCGCGGCAGCTGCTGGCCTACGGGATGGGTGACGTGGTGGCGGGCGACAACCATGGCGACGATCGCTCAATCGCGACGCTGCGCGATGCGCTGATCGCCGATGGGGCCGGCGACGCTGCGGACATCCTGACCCGGGTGAATCCGGGCAACGTGCTCCAGGGCAAGCGGCTGAGCGACGTGCCGCCGCACAACCTCAAGCTCTCGATCGCCAACCGCCTGCGGCGCCTGCTCGTGAGTGAGGAGTAGCATGCCGGAGTCCGCGAGGGAGGCGTTCGCCGCATTGTCGGCCCTGCTCGACCGCAGCGCCGCCGAGCACGCCGGGACCATCGACGCGATCGCAGGCCGTTTCACCGACACGTTGCGCGGTGGGGGAACGCTGTATTTCGCCGGCAACGGCGGCAGTGCCGCCGACGCGCAGCACTGCGCCGCCGAGTATGTCGTGCGCTACTCGCACACTCTTCCATCCCGCCGGGCATTCGCTGCGGTGGCGCTCGGCACTGACGTCGCCATGCTGACCGCGGCGGGCAACGACCTGGGATTCGAGAAGGCTTTTGCCCGTCAGGTCGAGGCGCTCATCACCCGGCGCGACCTGCTGATACTGCACAGCACCAGTGGCCGGAGCCCCAACCTGCTCGCCGCTGCAAAGGTCGCGCGCGCGAAGGGCGCCGCGGTCATCGCGCTGCTCGGGCGCGATGGCGGGCCGCTGCGCGAACTGGCTGATGTCGCGCTGGTGGTGGATCACGACGATACCGGACGCATCCAGCTGGTGCACATGGCGGTGCAGCACGTGATCGTCGGTATCGTGGAGTCACGATTGACCGCGCCAGGGACCTGAGGCATGATCGATTTCAACGGAAGGTCGGTCTTCGTTACTGGCGGCAGTCGCGGGGTCGGGCGTGCAGCGGCGCTCCTCTTTGCGCGCGCCGGTGCCGATGTCGCCATCAGCTATCACACCCGGCGCGATGCGGCGGAAGCCGTCGCCGGTGAAATCCGTGCGCTCGGCCGGCGCGCGGTGGTGGTGGGAGGCGACCACGCGGATGACGCGGTCGTCGGCGGGATGTACGCCGCCATCAGCGCGGCCCTGGGTGGCCTCGACGTCTTCGTGGCCAATGCCGGGATCTGGCCGGAGCGGGACGTGCCGCTCGCGGAGATGCCGCCGGCGCGCTGGGCCGAGACCCTCCGGGCCAATCTCGACGGGGTGTACCTCACCACGCGCGGTGCGCTGCAGGTGCTCAGGCCCGGCGGCTCCGTGGTCCTGGTTTCGAGCACGGCGGGCCAGCGGGGCGAGGCGTTCCACGCGGACTACGCGGTCACCAAGGGCGGGCTGCTCGCGCTCACCAAGTCACTCGCCATCGAGTGCGCCCCTGACATCACCGTCAACTGCTGTGCCCCCGGCTGGATCGACACCGACATGTGTGCCGGGGTGCTGACCCCGGAGTACCGTGCCAAGGTGGAGGCCTCGATCCCGCTCGGGCGTATCGCGACCGCGGACGACGTCGCCTGGCCGATCCTCTTCCTTGCGAGCCCCCTGGCGCGGCACATCACCGGCGAGATCCTCAACGTGAACGGCGGCAGCGTGCTGTGCGGCTGAACCCGTGATCCACCTCCTGTTCACCGGTGGCACGATCTCCATGCACTACGACGCGGTGGCCGGGGGAAACGTGCCGGCGCATGCGGGCGAGGCGCTGTTGGCCCTGGCACCGCGCGCAGCGGAGGTTGCGCCGTGTCGGGTAGAGAACTGGGCGCGGATGCCGGCGTGCCACCTCACCCAGGCCGACCACTGGCGCCTTCGCGAGCGCGTGCGCGAGCTGTCGCGCGATCCCGCGGTGCAGGGCATCGTCATCACGCACGGCACCGACACGCTCGAGGAAACGGCCTATCTCCTCGACCGCACGCTCGACGCAGGCGTGCCGGTGATATGTACCGGAGCGATGCGCACGAGCGACCACGCGGAATGGGATGGCGCGCGCAACCTCACCGACGCCATCCGGGTCGCCGCGGCAGAAACGAGCCGGGGCCGGGGAGTGCAGGTGGTCATGGCCGGCCGGGTGTGGCAGGGGCGTGAGGCGGTCAAGCTGGATACGGTGGCCCTCGACACTTTTGGTGCCCCCTTCGGCCAGCTGCGTGCCAGGGTCTCGGACCACGTCACCTATGTCGCGCCGGCTGCTGGAGGGCAGGCGCTGCAACCGGACCGCCTGGGAGCGCGGGTTGCACTCATCCCCATGGTGGTGGGCGACCAGGGCACGCTGCTCGATGCGGCACGAAGTGCCCACGACGGGGTGGTGATCGAGGCGTTCGGCAGCGGTAACCTTCCTCCCGGCGCCGTGCCCGCCATCGGTCGGTGGCGGGAGGAGGGGAAGCCCGTGGTACTCGCCAGCAGGTGTTCCACGGGCCGGGTGACGCCGGTCTACGCCTTCGAGGGCGGTGGCGCCCGCATCGTGGCGATGGGCGCGGTGCCTGCTGGTCCCCGAACCCCTTCGCAGGCCCGGTGGGAACTCACCATCGCCGTCTCGGCGGGGGTGCCGTACGCATCGGGGCTGCCGGCATGAAGCCGATCGCCATCCCGGAGGAGGTGCTGGACATCGCCCGCGTCCTCGAACGCGCCGGGTTCGAGGCGTGGTGTGTCGGTGGCGCCGTGCGGGATGCACTGCTGGGCGATCCCCACATGGACTACGACATCGCCACCTCGGCGCGACCAGAAGAAGTCCTGCGGCTCTTCCCGCGCACCGTCCCGGTGGGCCTGCGCTTCGGCACGGTTGGGGTGCTGGACCGGCAGCGACAACTGCACGAGGTAACCACCTTCCGCCGGGACGTCGAAACGGATGGCCGACACGCCGTCGTCCAGTACGGTGTCTCGCTCGAGGAGGACCTGGCCCGGCGCGACTTCACGATCAATGCGCTGGCCTACCATCCGCTGCGCGAGGAATGGCGGGATCCCTTCCATGGGGAGGAGGACCTGTCGCGTCGCGTGGTGCGCGCGGTCGGTGATCCGGCGCAGCGATTCCGCGAGGACTACCTGCGCATCCTTCGCTGCCTCCGATTCTCCGCGCGCCTCGAGTTCGTGATCGATCCGACCACCTGGGAAGCGGCGCGAGCCGCAACCGATGGCCTGACCCAGCTTTCCGCCGAGCGGGTGCGGGATGAGTGGTTCAAGAGCCTTCGCACCGCGCGCGACATCACTGAACTGGTGCGCCTGTGGCGGGAATCCGGGGTCGCCTCTGCCTGGATGCCGGAGCTTCAAGGTCGCGAGGGCGACGCGGGGCCGTCGATCGGCCTGGCGGAGCGCGACCCTGTGCTCCTGACGTGCCTGCTCACCAGTGACCCCGTCGCCGTACTTCGACGGCTCAAGGCGTCGAACCAGGAGATCGGGCGTGCGGTGGCCGTGCGCGAGGCGCTGCCGCTGCCCGACCGCAGCGATGACGTGACGGTACGTCGCTGGCTTTCGCGCGCTGGCGCTGCGGCCGACGACCACGCGACCCTGGTGCGCTGGCGAACCGGGCAGCTGCCGTCATGGGCGCTCGCGGCAGAGCGTATCCGGCAGCGGGGCGACGCGCTCACGCGCGATGCGCTGGCCATCGGTGGCGGGGATTTGCGCGCCATCGGCCTCGAACCCGGGCCCAGGATGGGGATAGTGCTCGACCGCCTTCTCGAGCGTGTGCTCGAGGATCCGGCCATCAATACGCGCGAGCAACTGCTGGCACTGGCGAGGGAAGCGTGACTCCCGTGATTCTCGCGGTCGCTGCGGGCGCGGCCAACCTCGCCGGTGCGCTGGTCGTCGTACGGGGCAGCACCCGCGGCGCGCGCACCATCGAGAACGCGATTGCCTTCGGCGCCGGGTTCATGGTGTCGGTGGTCATGCTCAGGATGCTCCCGGAGGCGTTTGCGTCGGGTCCCGGCGCCGCCCCCTGGGTCCTCGGCGGGTTCCTCGCCGTCCACCTCGCGCAGCACGTGCTCACGCCGCATTTCCACTTCGGCGAGGAGACCCACCATGTCTCTCCTGGCGCCGGGGCCTCGGCGGTGGTCGGCCTTTCGTTGCATACTTTCTTTGACGGCGTCGCCATCGCCAGCGGACTGCTCGTCTCGCCGGGCCTCGGCGCGCTGCTCTTCCTCGCCGTCTTCCTTCACAAACTGCCGGAGGGTCTCACGGTGGCGAGCCTGGTGCTGGCCTCGGGCCAGTCGAAGGCGCGCGCCCTTGGCCTGGCGCTCGTGCCGGCGGCCGCGACTGCCGTGGGCGCGCTCGTCACGACCGGCTCGAGCGGTCTGCAGCGGCATGGACTCGCGGTGTCGGCTGGCGTCACCCTGTACGTGGCCGGCAGCAACCTGATTCCCGAGTTCCAGTCCAAGCGGGGCTGGGCGCCGCCGGTGGCATTCTTCGGCGGCGCCATAGTCTTCCTCGGATCGAACTGGCTGCTGAGCCGGTATCTCGGAAACTGACTGTGCCATCGCGCCGCGCTCCCGAACCCACCGAGAATCTTTTCCTTGCCGCGCGCGACCCGCGTCCACTGGCGGCACGGATGCGACCGCGCTCCCTCGACGAGTATGTCGGCCAGCCCCATGTGACCGCTGCAAGCGCTCCCCTCCGGGCCGCAATCGAGCGGGGCGAGACGGGTTCACTCGTGCTCTGGGGTCCGCCCGGCACCGGGAAGACCACGCTTGGCCACCTGATTGCCCGTGCCGCGGGCCGCGCTTTCGAGCCCTTCAGCGCCGTGAGCGAGGGCGTTCCCAGGTTGAGGGAGATCTTCGACCTCGCCCGCGGCCGGCTGGCGTCGGGTGGTGCCGGCACGGTGCTCTTCGTAGATGAGATCCACCGGCTCAACAAGGCGCAGCAGGACAGCCTGCTGCCCGCCGTCGAGGACGGCACGGTGACGCTCATCGGTGCCACCACCGAGAACCCGAGTTTCGAGCTCAACGCGGCACTGCTCTCGCGCGTACGCGTCGTCGTGCTCGAGCCGCTGCAACCCGCGGATGTCGAGACCCTGCTCGCGCGCGCACGCGATGACCGGGAACTGGGCCTGGGCGCCATGGAGCTCAGCATCGACGATGAGGTGCTATCGCGCCTCGCGCAGGAGTCGGATGGTGACGCCCGACGCGCGCTCACCGTGCTCGAGGCCGCGGCCGCACAGGTGGGCGTGCGGGGCCGGATCACGCGCGACGTGCTGCAGGACGCCTTCCAGCGACGCCTGCCGCGGCATGACAAGGCCGGTGAGAGCCACTTCAACATCCTCTCCGCCTACCACAAGTCGCTGCGAGGCAGTGATCCCCAGGGCGCCCTCTACTGGATGGCGCGCATGATAGAGGCCGGCGAGGATCCGCTCGTCCTCTGCCGCCGCGCCATCGCGATGGCTGCCGAGGACATCGGCCTGGCCGATCCGCAGGCCCTGATGATCGCGGTGGCGGCGCGCGATGCGGTGCACATGCTCGGTGTGCCCGAGGGCCTGCTGCCACTCGCCGAGATGACGGTGTACCTCGCCACTGCTCCCAAGTCCAACAGCGTGGTGGCGGCCCTCGGCGCCGCACTGGAAGCGGCAAGGCGCACGCCGTCCGCGCCCGTTCCGCTGCATCTCCGGAACGCGCCGACGGCGCTGATGAAGGACCTCGGGTACGGCAAGGCGTATCGGTACGCCCACGACGATCCCAGTCACTTCATTGCGCAGGAGTACCTTCCCGACGAGCTCCGCGGCAGCAGCTTCTACGAGCCCGGCAGCCTGGGCCACGAGAAGCGCATCGCCGAGCGCATGGCGTGGTGGCGTGCCAGGGCGGAAGGGACGAAGGAGCCGGGGAGCGGCGGCGAGGACAGCTAACTTTCGACCGGGTTCGCCTATATTGCGGCAGGTCAACCACACCATAACGAGAGGCGAGTACACATCCGCACGCTGATCGACGTCCGCGACCCGGTGGAACGCGCGCTGCTCATCGCGGCTCCGCGCAAGGGCACGCGGGATGTAACCCTGATGGACGAGCATCTCGCAGAACTCGCGCGGCTGGTCGATACCGCAGGCGCCGAGGTCGTGGGCCGCATCACCCAGCAGATCCAGTCCCCGACCCCCGGGTTCCTGATCGGCGAGGGCAAGGTCGAGGAGGTGCGCCAGGCCTGCATCGACCGCAATGCCACGCTCGTCATCTTCGACGAAGAACTGACCCCGACGCAGGGCTCCAACCTGGAGCGCGAGCTCAAGGTGAGGGTCATGGACCGCGCCGAGGTCATCCTCGACATCTTCTCCACGCGGGCCAGGAGCCACGAGGCCAAGCTGCAGGTGGAGCTTGCGCAGCTGGAGTACATGCTGCCGCGACTCACCCGGATGTGGACCCACCTGTCGCGCATCCGTGGCGGCATCGGCCTGCGCGGCCCCGGCGAAACCCAGCTGGAAACTGACCGGCGGATGATCCGGAAGAAGATCCAACTGCTGCGCGAGAAGCTCCGCGGCGTGGGTCGGCACCGGGCTACCGTGCGGGAAGGTCGCGAGTCGATGCTGGACGTGGCGCTGGTCGGCTACACCAACGCCGGGAAGTCGAGCCTGCTGCGCGCGCTGAGTGGAGAGCACGACATCGTGGTAGAGGATCGGCTCTTCGCCACGCTCGACACCCTCACACGGGTAGTGGACATCGGCGAGGGCTATCGCGCGCGGGTCACCGACACCGTCGGGTTCATCCGCAAGCTGCCCCACCAACTGGTCGCGAGCTTCCGTGCCACCCTGGAGGAGGCGCGCGAGGCAGATGTTCTCCTGCACGTGGTCGACGCGAGCCACGCGGAGTGGGAGGACCAGATGCGGGTGGTCGAGGAGGTGCTCGAGGAACTCGACCTGTCGGAGAAGCCGGTGATCCCGGTGTTCAACAAGATCGACCTGCTGGTCGACGCCGTGGGCGTGGCGGCCCGGGCGCAGCACGAGAATCCAGACTCCGTGCTGACCACGACCATGCGTACCGATGGCCTCGCGGCGCTCAAGAAGGCGCTTCGCGCCCTGGCCCGGAAGGAGCGCCCCGTCATCACGGTCCGCGTGCCGACCGCCGATGGCGCGAGGCTTGCCGAGATGTACCGGGTTGGGGAGGTCCTGGGCCGCAGCTCCCAGGATGGCATCGAGGAACTCACGATCCGGCTTGAGGATTGGCAGGCGGAGCGCCTGGAGCGCGAGGGCGTTGAGGTGCGGCGCGAGAGCGACAGGCAGCGCTCGCGCGCCACGGGCTGAGGGGGTACTGAGGAGCAACGCTCAAGGAGGCAGGGTGCGCTACCTGGTGACGGGGACGGCGGGATTCATCGGATACCACGTGGCGGAACAGCTCCTCGCGCGGGGCGACGAGGTGACCGGCCTCGACAACGTCAACGACTACTACGACGTGCGCCTGAAGCACGCGCGCATGGCCCGCCTCGACGGCAAGCGCGGGTATGACTTCATCAAGCTGGACGTGTCGGACCGCGAGGGCATGGAGAAGGCCTTCGCGCGGTACAAGCCCGACGTCGTGGTTCACCTGGCCGCCCAGGCCGGTGTCCGCTATTCGCTCACCAATCCCCACGCCTACGTCCAGAGTAACCTCGCCGGCTTCATGAACATCCTCGAGGGGTGCCGCCATCAGCGCGTGCGCCACCTCGTCTATGCGTCGTCGAGCAGCGTGTACGGCGGCAACACCCGGCAGCCGTTCAGCATCCACGACAACATCGACCATCCGGTGAGCATGTACGCCGCGAGCAAGAAAGCCAACGAGCTCATGGCGCACACCTACAGCCATCTCTACGACCTGCCGACCACAGGGCTCCGGTTCTTCACGGTGTACGGCCCCTGGGGCCGGCCGGACATGGCGATGTTCCTCTTCACCAAGGCGATTCTGGAAGGGAAGCCGATCGACGTCTTCAACCATGGGAAGATGCGGCGCGACTTCACCTACATCGACGACATCGTCGAGGGCATCGTGCGCACGGCGGATCACGTGGCGACGCCAAACCCGGCGTACTCGAGCGACGCCCCTGATCCCGGTACGAGCTCGGCGCCCTACCGGGTCTACAATATCGGCAACGACAACCCCATCGAGTTGATGGACATGATCGCGGTGCTGGAGCGCGTCCTGGGACGGACCGCTGATAAGCGCATGCTGCCGCTGCAGCCCGGCGACGTGCCGGCCACGTGGGCCGACGTCGGCGACCTGACCCGCGACGTCGGGTTCAAACCGGCGACGCCGATCGAGGAAGGGATCCGGCGCTTCGTGGCGTGGTACCGGGAGTACTACCGGATCGCCTGAGATCGCCGGAACGACAAAGGGGCCTCCGTTCGGGGGCCCCTTTGCGTTTTCTGCTGCCGCGTGGCGCGCGCTTACTTCTCGCTCAGCACCTGTTCCAGCATCAGCCACCGGTTCATGCCGGCAAACTTCTGGTGCATCTTGGTGATCGGGGCGCCGCCCGCCGCCTCGTCCTCCTGGATCTGCAGGTCGGCCAGCGCGTTGAGGCCCGAGTCCTTGAACTTCCGCAGACCCTTGTCGAGCGCCAGGCCCACCGTCCGGAAGTTGAAGAGCGTCGAGAACTGCAGCGTGTAGCCGAGGTCGGCCAGCTGCTGGTTCGTGATGAGGGTGCCGGCCTTCTTTGCCTTGCCCCAGTACAAGCGAGGGCGAGAGGTTGAAGCCGAGCATCTGGTTCGGGTAGTACTTGCGCACTCCCTCGGCGAACTCGCGCGGCTGATCGAGCTCCGTGTTGTTGAACTCCGCCCAGATCACGTCGCAGCCGAGCTCGGCCGCCTCCCACGCATCCTCGATGGCCATCTTCACGCCGCCTTGTGGCTGACCCGGGATGGCGCCATCGACGGAGTCGGTCCGCGCAATGCTCACGAGCGGATGGTTGGCGGCGTCGCTCGCGGCCTTGATCGCCTTGAGCTTGGCGAGCCACGCCTTGCGTGGCACGAGTACCTTGTCGCGCTTGGCCTTGCCGACATTGACGATGTGACCGCAGGTCCGGTCGGACGGGTCCTGGTTTTCCAGGTGCACGCCGCCGGCGCCCACGCGGATGAGCTCAGAGGCCAGCGTGAAGGTCTGGCCGGGCCCGCCGAAGCCCGCCTCCATGTCAACGAACGCCGGGGGCATGGCGAGCAGTTCCTTGCCCTCGGAGTCGAACCAGGCCGCGTGGCGCGCGCCCTCGATGCCCTTTCGCATCATGAGCGACGAGGTCGACCATCTGGTGCGACTGATACACGCCGATGTCGGGATACATGTTCCACGTCGCGGCCAGCTGCCAGCCGCTGCCGTAGAGCGCCTTGAACCCGAGCTTGGTCATGAGCGCAGCGGTGTAGGCGTCGTACGCGCCGGCGGAGTGGAGGTAGCTGCCCTTGTCGCGCGCCTCGTGCAGCAGGCGACGGAGCTTTACCGCGGGGTTTTCGGTTTCGGGGGGAGCGAGCAGCTTGCTCAGGTCGTCGGCCGGAAACGGCACCTTGCCGGCAACTGGGGACTTGGGATTCGCGGTGGCCGTCACAGGGCACTCCGG
>CAVYZY010000009.1:0-19284 GCA_963773095.1 uncultured Gemmatimonadales bacterium | reverse complement strand
TCAGGAATCCGCTCACGATGTTGGTCATCGAGGCAAAGAGCGCGATCGCTCCCCCGATCCGGATCGGCAACGGGTAGTCGGAACCGGTGACGATGATCGACCCGACGACGGCGATCGCGGAAATGGCGTTGGTGATCGACATCAACGGCGTGTGCAGCAGGCGGGAGACCCGCCGGATGACACCGAGCCCGATGAACGACGCCAGGACGAAGACGAACAGCATGGACCAGTAGTCCGGGGCCGCGCTCCCTTCCGCAGCGGGCGATTTCGCCATGGCCGGCCCGGCGCCGATCACCAGCGCGCCGAGTGCACCGGCGCCGGACAGCAAGAGACGTCGCAGCATCCTCGGATATCTCCTTTCGGGCCCGGCGGCACGCCGGACAGGAATAGTCCTCATGCGCCCGCCTTGGCCAGGGCCTCGCGGGTCCGGACGTGACGGACTTCGCCCTCGTGGGTGATCAGCGCACCGTCCTGGATGTCGTCGGCCAGGTCGAGCTTGAACGCCTTCTCGGCGGTGAACGCCTGCATGAAGTTGTAGAGGTTCCGCGCGAAGAGGAGGCTGGCGTGCGTGGGCATCGTGGCCGGCAGGTTGAGCGGGGCGAGGATGGTCACCCCGTGTACCCGCACCGTCTCGCCCGGGCGCGACAGCTCACAGTTGCCGCCGCCGTCCGCCGCGAGGTCGGCGATGACGCTGCCCGGCTTCATCGCCCTGACAATGTCGGCCCCGATCAGGCGCGGCGCGAAGATTCCGCCGATGAGGGCGGTGGTGATCACCACGTCCACCTCGGCACACTGCCTGGCGAGCAGCTCGCGCTGGCGCGCCTGGTCCTCGGCTGACAGCTCCTTGGCGTAGCCACCGCCGGCCGACGCGTCCTGGCTCAGCTCGATGCCGACGTACTTCGCCCCGACGCTCTCGATCTGCTCCTTCACCTCGGGGCGCACATCGGTGGCGAACAGGTTCGCGCCCAGCCGCCGGGCGGTTGCGATCGCCTGCAGCCCGGCCACCGCCGCGCCGATCACGAACACCCTGGCCGGCGGCACCATCCCCGCCGCGGTCATCAGCATCGGGAAGTAGCGCGGCAGTTCGGCCGCCGCGAGCAGGACGCCCTTGTAACCGATGATGTTGTTCATCGAGGACAACGTGTCCATCGACTGGGCCCGCGTGGTGCGCGGGATCGCATCGGTGGCAAAGGCCGAGACCTTGCGCGCGGCGAGCGCCCGGGCCGCCTCGAGATTGCGCAGCGGCATCAGCGAGCCGAGGTAGATCGCCCCGGGACGCATCCAGGCGACCTCATTGCGATCGCCGCCGAACGTCGGCGCGTTGACCTTGAAGACCAGGTCGGCGGCGCCCGTCATCGCGGCGGGGTCGTTCGCAAGGGTGACTCCCACCGCGGCATACGCTTCGTCGGTGAAGCCGGCGGCCTCGCCGGCGCCCGCTTCGAGCGAGACCGCATATCCGAGCTGGATCAGTTTCTTTCCGGTTTCCGGCACCAGGGCGACACGTCGTTCGTCTGGCCGGGTTTCCTTCAGGACGGCGATGTTCATGGACACCAGCGCGTGCTGGTGTGGACGTGCGAGACAACTCCGGTCACGTGTCGTCTCCTCTGGTTGCGCCGATGGTGCGAGGGGCGGCATTGGTCATCGGGGTGTCGCACCAGCGGGCCCGTGATGACCGTGCGTCAATCTACGCCTCTGTACCGGGAGCGGGAGGGGGGCGGAGGCAGTCTGAAGCGAGTGTGAAATCTGCCGGGGCGCGATCATCACATTTGCGAGGTCAGGACGGCTGCCAAGTCGGAGACGAGGAAGCGTCCCATCCCCGCGGCGATGCACGCCGCAGAATACCTGGCCCCGTATCGTTCCCAGCTAGTCGTTCGCTTTCGCGATCGCCGCGGACCGCGGCCTGCTTGTCCGGTTCCGTCATCTGGGACGGCCCAGCGTGATCTTCAGCGTATCGACAGTTCCGGTGAACGCGAACGGCAACTGGTAGGCAAGGTCGTCCACACCCGTCCGCAAATCGTCGCCGACGTCGAACGTCTCGCTGATGGTGAAGAACAGCGGAACGGTGTGCTTCAGGTCCTTCCGGTCCGCTTCCTTGCCGTTTCTTCAGCGTGTCCGGCAGCGTCGCCGCGAGGTCGTTGTTTTCCGAATGCACCTGGGCTGCCATGAGGAGCTGCCAGATGTGGGCAGCCGCGCCCTCATCCTCCTGGGGCGCGGTACCATGCGCGGCGATGAACAGCAACACGCTCGCGAGGGCAACGATGGACATTGCCACGGGAAGGAAGGCGCTCGGACGCCGCAGAACGTTCACGGGACTCATTGTTGCCGTCCCATGGGTGGTGTGCGGCCTAACGACTGGCGCATCAGCGGCGAGGGCGCGGCTGCCACAGCCAGCGCGCCCTCGGCAGCTGCATGCGTTGGTTAGGTGGCATCAGGTCCGGTACACGTCTCGCCGGTGCCCGATCTTCACCACCATGATCCGCAGGACCTGATCTTCGATTTCGTAGAGAATCCGGTAGTCCCCTTGGCGGACCCGATACCGCTCCTGGCCTGAGAGCCTCTCGGCCCCCACCGGCCGGGGATCGTCAGCCAGCGCGTGGATGCGCGCGACAATGCGCCCCCGATCCTTCGGGGGCACTTGGGCAAGTTCCTTGGCAGCGGACCGCTTGATCTCGAGACTATAGCTTGCCACGCCGCTTCAAGTCCTTGAGGACATCCTCGAAGGCGAGCGACGGTTCCTTGGCTCGGGCGGCGAACGCCGCCAAGTCCTCGGCATCCTCGGCTAGGCTCGCCCGAATGGCGGCGTTGACGAGGTCGGAGAGGCTCCGCTCCGTCGAGGCGGCCTTGATGCGGAGCGCCCGATGGAGGGTAGGGTCGAAATAGACGGTGGCGCGCTTCTGAGTAGCCATGGAGGGAAGATAGCGGCATGACGTTATGACGTCAAGACGTTATCTAGTGATGCCACCTTGTATCTCTGATTCTACGTCAGGAACGGGCCAGCGTGCTGCTGCGTACGGCGCACTCGCAGGTAGGTCTGCTGCGAGAACCCAGGTCGCGGGCCGGGCGAGGCGCACGAGGTAGAATCCGCGTTCCCGCGCGTTCTCCAGGAGCGCGCGGCCAGTCCGACCGGAATTCCCGAAGACGGCGATCCGATACGCCGGTCGGACCTCAGGCCCCGCGACGGCCCGGCTCGCGGGGCCTGACGCGATAGTGCATCGCCGGCAAGCCCTGCTGCCGGCGAAGGATGGCGATCTGGCCGAGATGATAGCTCTCGTGCTGGGCCAGGAACGCAAGAGCTCCCAGCAGGGTACCGTCGGAGCCCGGGAATGGCTGCGATGGTTGCGCCAACTGGGCCGTGTCGGCCCGCTCCAGTTGCACGGCCAGTTGTGCCGAGATCCTCTCCCACGCGGCCTGCGCCACGGCCAGTGGAGGCAGCGGGCCCGCGTCGTCGAGGCTGCGGGCCCTGGTGAAGGCGTCCGAGAAGGGCGATGCGAGCGCAGTGCCAAGAAGGCGAGTGGCGAAGTGGCGGGTCTCGGTCATATGCGCGACGAGAAACGCAATGCTGTTGACGGGTGGGGTCCCCCGCAGGCTGGCCCGGTCCTCGTCGAGATCCTCCAGACAGTTAAGAAGGAGCTCCGTGTTCAGTCGAAAGATCGCCGCGAGCGGCACAATCGATGGGTGCATGGGATAGGTTGGGAGTCGGTAAACCTCAGGAGGGGCCGTCCATCAAGCGGTCCCGTGTCCAGCAAGCCAGGCCACGGCGACGGCGGGCGCGCAGTCCGAGACCCGACCATTCACGTCCGGGGCGCAGGGAATGAGACTGCCGAAATCGAGGCATGGGCGATGGTGGCGGGCCGCCAGGTCGGGCACGAGGAAACGTCCCACGCCCGCGGCGACCACGGGCGCATCGTCGGGCAGCTGCTCGCGTGACCACAACTCCGCGACAGTGTGCTCGATGCGGCGGAGCTGCACCTCGGCGAGCCACAGGGCGAGCCGCTGCCAGTCGGGCAGCATGGCGGCGTCGAAATCACGGCCGAGCATGCGCGCCAGCCGCCGCGCGCTGGCCTCGACCGTCTTCTCGCCGCCGTCGGCCGCCGGATGCTGGTCGGCGTCGTCGGGCAACCGCCCCAGCAGGCGATTCACGTCCGCCATGGTCGCGAAGGCCGGCACCGGCAGACCGAACGTCGGAATGACCTAGTCCAGCATCTCGTCGCGCGTGCCCGGCACGGTCGCCTGCGCCCACGCCCCGTCCGACCGCACCACTCGATGGTCCCGCCCGGCTGATTCACTTCGGCGCCGCGGCCAGAAGCCCGGTGAAACAGGGAGTCAGAACCCCGGCTCGGGGACGGGCCGAGATGGAGACGCCGGAGCAGATCTCCCGAAGCAAGATCCCCTCCATGCCTAGAAGGCCAGGCCCAGGTCCACGTTGAAGGTCCAGTCGGTCCCCGCGTCGAATGCCTTGGACAGTGCGAGGCCGAGCAAGCTGCCGAACAGGCCGAGGCGGAGTTGCGCCGAGGATCTTATCCCGTCCGTCGGCACCGAGTACTGGGCCACCTGTCCGTTCGGACTGGTCCTGGTCCCCAGCCGGGCGAGGGAAGCGGCCGTGGCGGAGTCCGAGGCCTCGGACCAGCCGCCATAGGCTCTGATGGAGATGTTGGGCGCCAGCGCCGGCAGGCTCACCTTCTTGCCCACCTTGATCGGCTCGGCGAGGAAGGGGAGGGGAATGTTCACCATCCACTTGACGACGACGGCCCGGTCGCCGCCGAACTGGTCCCACCCATAGCCGGGCAGCGAGCCGGTCCCGCCGAAGAGAATGAGCTGCTGGGTGGGCGGGTTGGCGGAGTAGACGGCGCCGGCATTGCCAACCAGTGCAAAGGTGAAGCGCTTCCAGTTGGCGCGGCCGACGAGGTACGCCTGCACCAGGTCGTAGGCCTGGGAGCCGCCGCCGTGTTCCCACAAGGCGCTCGCGCCGATGCCGGGCTCGGCGAAGCGGGCGCTGATCCGGGGGTTCCAGGCGACCTGAACCCGGGTGCGGAGGTAGTCGAGGACATCCACCGGTGGGTTTGCGGGATACGTCTGACCCAGGGGCCCGGTGGCAAGCGCGGCCACCGTCGTGTGATCCTCCACCCAATCCACCGACACGCGGGCCCTGACCTGCTCCAGTCGCCCGAAGCTGCGTGCCAGGCCCACGCCGTACTGGGTCCGGTCGACGTAGTCGTAGTTGTCGTTGACCAGGATGGCGCCGACGCCGGGTCCGAAGGTCTGGGGGTCGGCAAACTTGGTGATGTAGGCCAGGATCGCCTGGGCATGCGCGTCCACGACCAACGGGCCCCGCGCCAGTGTGCTGACGAGCCCGCCGCGCCACGCGTGCTCCGACCACGCATAGCCGCCATTCGCCCGGAAGGAGAGCCCGGGAAAGGCGTCGCGGAGCCGCAGGGTCACGGCGAGACCGGTGAACAGTCCCTCCACTCGATCGTACCGGAGGAAATCGGTGGAGGTCGAACTGCGCAGGAACGGGACCGGTGAGCCGTCGGGACCGAACCTCGGCGGTCCCACATCGGCGAGATCGGAAATCAGCACGCTCGACGGCATACGCGTGGGTCCCGAGGTCCACTCGTGGTAGGTACGCGCCGAGTCACGCGGTGCGTGGCTGACTCCGGTCGAGTCCGGCGTCAGTGGAGAGACCTCCGTCGGGGGCGTCGTGGTGTCCACATGCACGTCCCGGAGCTGAGTGATGATCCGGACCGCCCCCTGCATGTCGAGCGCGAAGGGAAGGAGCACCAGCAGGTCGAAGCGCTGATAGACCGGAACCAGGCCGGCGCCCGCCACGCGGCGATTGACCACGTCCATGACCGAGGAGTTGGGGACGAGCGCGTCGACGACCTTCTGCTTCGTCTTGTCCGGGGGGCCACCCACCGTCAGGAGCTGGCCCCGCATGCGGCGGAGTGCTGCCGTGGCCGGGTCGAGGTAGATATCGCCACGGAACACCTGGGTCTTCTCCGGCAGGTCAACCTTGGGCGTGACCCTGACGAGGACCAGGCGCTCGGGGGGGCCGTCGGGGAAATCGAGCATGACCGTGTCTCCACCAGCGAAGCGGTAGATGCTATCCCGGTCGAAAGACAGCGGCGACACGGTCTTCACCTCCTGTGCCGTTGGCTGTGCTGTGATCGGCGTCGTGGGTTCCGCTCTGTCGTTGCCGAACGTCTTGAGCTCGGGCCCGTACAGGTTGGGCACTACCCAGCCGCTGAAGAGAAAGGCGCTGGTCGGCAGGGGCACACCGGTCGTTTCCTGCCGGTAACCGACCTGATGCTGCCCGTAGCCTTTCTCCCGGTCCCAGCGGAACTCGCCACCTATCTGGTCCACGGTGACGGTGCCCTCCACCGGTCCGGGCAATCCCTTCACCATGGCCAGCTCGGATTGGAACTTGGCGGCGTACGCACGCAGAGCCGGGGGAGGCAGGGCGTTGGCCACTGCCGCCCGCTCCACCAGGGCTCGGAGCGCGGGGGAGGCGTAGCTGGAGTCCGGTCCGGGCGCCGTGGCCTGAAGGAGGAAGAGCAGGGCGACCATCAGCCGTCGTTGCCGCGCGAAGAAACCACGTTCAACTTCAGGAGGAGCCAGGCCACGGCGACGGCGGGCGCGCAGTCCGAGACCCGACTGTTTACGCCCGGAGCGCAGGAAACCAGGCTCCCGAAATCAACGCATCGGCGGTTGTACCGCGTCGCCAGGTCAGCGACGAGGAAGCGCCCCACCCCCGCGGCGACGATGGGCGCGTCGTCGGGCCACTGCTCGCGTGACCACAACTCGGCGACGGTGTGCCCGATGCGGCGGAGCTGCACCTGGGCGAGCCACCCGGCAAGCTGTTGCCAGTCGGCCAGCATGGCGACGTCGACATCACGCCCCAGCATGCGGGCCAGCCGTCGTGCACTCGCCTCGACCGTCTTCTCCCCGCCGTCGGCCGCCGGGTGCTGGTCGGCGTCGTCAGGCAACCGCCCGAGCAGGCGATACACGTCCGCCATGGTCGCGAAGTATTCGGCCATGAGCGGGTTCCAGACTCCGGCAAAGGGCACGCGGCGCACCAGCGCCATGAGCGGGGTGCGCACCACGCCGGTGTAGACCAGTTCGCCCGCGACCATGCGGCTCGCGTCGTCGCGCCCACGTGCCTGCACTCGCCCGGAGTGCACCGGAATGAGGTCGGTCGTGGTGCTGCCGATGTCGATGAGGAAAGCGGACGGCAGGCGCGCCGCGACGAGTGCGGCGCTCGCCATCCAGTTCGCCGACGCAACCGCCGCCGGGTCGCGGATCGCGCCGGCGGCGTCGAGAAACCCGCGCTCCCCCGCATAGAAACGAACGACCCCGCCGGCAAGTCGCTCCGTGATCGCCGCCACCAGCCTGGAAACGCCCTCCCAGCGGTTGGCGAAGAGGTCGACCATTTCGCCGGTCATGGTGACGGCGTGCCAGTGAGCGGGGCCCAGGGCGCGGGTCGCCTGGTCCACGGCGGAGTGAAAGTGGTGCATGCCCTGCCACAACGGACAGGCGACCTGGACCACTTCGAGCACCCGGCCCGACGCATCGAGTCGCGCCGCCTTGAGATGCGCGCCCCCCAGGTCCCAGCCGATCACCGCCTCATCCGGCACGGCACGTCTCCAGGCTCAGTTCCACCGCCGTTCCTCCAGCGGGGCGCCGCCAGCGGGCCGGGGCACCAGGCGCAAGCAGATCGAGCACCATGGCCGCAACACTGATCCCGAGCGCCCGTCCAAGGCCACAGTAAGAAGTGGTGAGTCGGGGATTCACCTCCAGCACGACCGGGCCCCGATCGTTCATGACCAGATCGACCCCGACGTAGCCCCACAAACCGGGGAGTGCCGTCGCGATCCGGGCGGCGAGCGTGGTCAGTTCATCCCGGCGCTCGACGGGGGCATTGACCTCGATCGCGTCCAGTGCGACACGCCCATCCGAGATCCGCATTTGCTGGCGGTTGCAGCTGAGCAGGAGGCTCTGCCCGTCCACGCAGAGCATGGAGAGGCTGAGCGGTGTTCCCTCGAGCCAGGGCTGTGCGACCAGGCCGGGATCGGAACGGAGCCGCATGGACGCGCTCCGCCAGGTCTCCGCGACGATTGTGTCTTCGGCGCCGGCCCCGTCGTCCGGCTTGGTGACCCAGCGTCCGGACCAATCCGGAACTGTCGCATCGGCGGCGAAGGTCGGCACGACAGGAATCGCGGCCGCCGCGAGGGTCAGGGCGGTGCGGCGCTTGCTGGCCGCGATGCGCACTGTGGCTGGCCGACAGCCCAGCAGCGGCTTGCCGAGGCGCTCGACCTCGGTGGCGAGATGCTCCAGGGCGCCACCGGTCTCAGGTGCCGTCGGCCAGACGGCATCGGCGGCCTCGACGCCCTGCACGAATGTCGCACCCGGATCGTCAGCGGGTCCCACGCGCATCGTCTCTATTCCGGGAATCGCGGGCAGTCGCGCGTCCCGGCTACTCAGCAGCTCGATCCCGGGGCAGCCGGCCAGGTCCTCGATGAGGCAGCGCACCATCAGGTCCGCTTCGCGGAGCAGGCCCGGAGGGACCAGCGTGCCCGCCATCCCTCCGCCGGTGACGTGCTCGTAGACGAAGATCCTCACACGTCGACGGCACAGGCCGCCTCCTCGAGGATCATCCGCTCGATCGCGAGCTGTCGTTCACGGACCCGTGCGAGGGCACCGGCAGAATCCACGCCTTCCGCCAGCACGGAGCAGACCGGGTCGCCTGGAGCGAAGCGGGTGCCGGGCTGGGGAATGTCGTGGCACCAGGGTGGGAAGCCGAAGCCGTCGCGCGCCTGCCAGGGAACCGTCGCGTGCACGATGCTGCTGGCTCGCGCGGCGCGGGCGAGTGCGACGCTGGCCGGAAGCTCGCCATCGCACGCGCGCAGGTGGGCGTCGAAGAGTCCGCGATCGTAGTCGGGATCGTAGAGTTCCATCGTCGCCGTGGGGCGGGGATTCACTTCCAGCACCGACCACGATTCCTCGTGCAGCAGGAAATCGATGCCGTTCAGGCCGACTAGGCCCGTCGCTGACACCAGGGCGTCGAGGCGGATCCGGAGGTCGGCCTCGACGTCGGGGGGCAGTGGGGCCTGCCCGATGGCGCCGCCATACAGATACGGCAGGCCGGCCCGAGCCGGGCTGTGCCACTGCTCGTTGAAGCCCACAATGAGAGTCCGGCGACCATCGGCCAGGAACAGCGCCGAGCTGGGACGACCCGGCATGACGCGCTGGAAATAGGTGCCGGCGCCGCCCCTGACGCGCGGGTGTTCGGCCGGCCGGACGTGGGCGCCACCCGAGCCACCGGGCTGCTTTACCACCCAGCCGCGCGGATCGGCGGGCGCAGAGTACCGCACCTCGGGATGGTGGATGCCAAGCCGATCGAGCAGGGGAAAGAATCGCGCGGGGTCCCGAATGGCGGCGACGATTTCGGGGGCATTGCCGAAGAGGCGCCGCCCCAAAGCCAGCCGGGACAGCAGTGCGATGCGACCCTCGAAACCGGAGCCGTAGACCAGGCCCGCCGAATGGCCAGGCGGGGCAAGCTTCGCGGCGGCGGCCAGCAGGCGGCGACGATCGAAGCGGAGCCCGTGCGGGGACACGACGGACCGGCAGGCCGACGCGATGGCGCAGGTGTCGCGATCGGCGAAGTAGTCGAGAATCACCACCGGATGGCCGCCGCGCGCGGCCGACGCGGCGAGCGCGCGGCCGGTCACGCCCGCCACGAGCATCGGTGCCGGTTCAGTCCGCATGGGGAAATGTAGGCATTGCCACATCTTAGCGGATATAATGTTCGGTTGACCATGCCCGCATCCCCCATGATTCCAGACGCGGTTTCGAATGTCGCCTGCCCATTCTGCGGGCTGGTGTGCGACGACCTCGTGGTCGGCAACGGGGGTGGCCGACTGACGGTGCAGGAGAACGGTTGCGCGCTGGCCGTTGCCGCTTTCGAGCGCGCCGATGGCGCGGGCGGGGCCGGGCCGAGGATCGACGGCGTTGCGGCGAGCCTGTCTGACGCGGCGGCAACCGCGGCGCGGTTGCTGCTCGGGTCGCGGCTGCCGCTGATCGGGGGGCTCGCGACCGACGTGGAAGGGGCGCGCGCCGCGGGCCGACTCGCGGACCGGCTCGGCGGGGTGCTCGATCACATGAATTCCGCCATGTTCCTGCGCAACACGATGGTGCTGCAGGACAGCGGCTGGATCGCGACGACGCTGTCCGAAGTGCGCAACCGGGCCGACCTGCTGATCGTCGCCGGTGGTGACGTGGTGAGCCGGTTTCCGCGCTTCTTCGAACGATGCGTCGCCAACTCCGAGACGCTGTTCGGCGACGGCCGGACCTGCGACGTGATCTTCCTGGGCCCCGGGTTGCCGGCCGGCACCACCCTTCCGAGCATCACGCCAACCGTGATTCCGTGTGACGTCACGCAACTCGGGGCGGTGTTTGGCCTGCTCCGCGCGCTGCTGGCGGGCCGGCCGGTGCTGGCGGAAAGTGCCGCGGGCATTCCGCTCGCAGCCTGGAAGTCGCTGGTGGAGCGGATGAAGGTCGCCCGCTACGGGGTGATGGCCTGGGCGGCGGGCGACTTCCCGTATTCGCATGCGGAACTGACGATTCAGTCGCTGTGCGAACTGGTCAAGGACCTCAACCGCGAGGGCCGGTTCTCGGGATTGCCGCTGGGCGGAAGCGACGGCGATATCACCGCGGACGCAGTGCACCTGTGGCAGACCGGGTTCGGCTCGCGGACGTCCTTCGGGCAGGGCATCCCGGAGAATGACGCGTACCACAACTCGACGGCGCGCCTGGTGGCGCGCGGCGAGGCCGACGTGCTGCTTTGGATCTCCAGCCTGAACGAGGCGCGCACCCCGCCGTCGACCGGCATTCCCACGATCGTGCTGGGTCACACGAGGATGGCCTTCGAGCGGGAGCCGGCGGTGTTCATCCCGGTGGGGATCCCTGGTCTCGACCACGCCGGTCACATGTTCCGCACCGACCGGGTGGTGGCGCTGCCGCTGCAGCGGCTGCGGCCCTCGACGCTTCCGAGTGTAGCTGAGGCGGTGGCGGCGATCGACGCCGCACTCGGGGAGGCCTAGGCGCATGCTGCTCAAGCTCAAGGGGGGCCGGGTGTACGACCCCGCCAACGGCGTGGACGGCGAGGTCCGCGATTTGTACGTGCGCGACGGGCGAATCGCCTCGACCCCCGCCCCGGACCAGCGCATCGACCGGGAGTACGACCTGAGCGGCCGGGTCATCATGGCGGGCGCCATCGACATGCACACCCACATCGGCGGCGGGAAGATGAACATCGCCCGCGCGATGCTGCCCGAGGACCATCACGCCGATCCGGTGGCGCGCACGAGCATCACCCGTGCCTCCTGTGGCCACGCCGCGCCGGGCACGTTCGCCACCGGCTATCGCTACGCGGAGATGGGCTACACGGCCTGCTTCGAGCCGGCGATCCTGCCGGTGAATGCGCGGCAGGCCCATCTCGAGATGGGCGACACGCCGATCGTGGACAAGGGCGGCTACGTCATGCTGGGGAGCGATGACTTCCTGCTCCGGCTGATGGCGGCGGGGGAAGACCAGAAGCTGATCAACGACTACGTCGCGTGGACCCTGCAGGCGACGCACTGCATCGGCATCAAGGTGGTCAATCCCGGCGGCATCTCCGCGTTCAAGTTCAACCAGCGGACGATGCAGCTCGACGAAAAGCACCCATTCTACGGCGTGACGCCCCGCGACATCCTCCGGGTGCTCAGCCGCGCGGTGCACGAGCTGGGCGTTCCCCACCCGCTTCACGTGCACAGCAGCAACCTCGGCGTGCCGGGCAACGTGGACACCACGCTCGGCACCATTCGCGCGTCGGAGGGGCTGCCGATCCACCTGACCCACATCCAGTTCCACAGCTACGGCACCGAGGGGGACCGCAAGTTCTCCTCGGCGGCGGCGCAGGTGGCCGAGGCGATCAACCGGACGGCCAACGCCAGCTGTGACGTGGGCCAGATCCTGTTCGGCCAGACGGTCACCGCCTCGGCCGACAGCATGAGCCAGCAGCGCAACTCCGGGTTCGCCAACCCACGGAAGTACGTGGTGATGGACATCGAGTGCGACGCCGGCTGCGGCGTGGTTCCGTTCCGGTACCGCGACCGGAACTTCGTGAACGCGCTGCAGTGGGCGGTGGGGCTGGAGATCTTCCTGCTGGTCAGTGATCCGTGGCGGGTGTTCCTCACGACGGATCACCCCAACGGCGCCCCCTTCACGACCTATCCGCACCTCATCCGGCTGCTGATGGACCGCACGTTCCGCAACGAGCGGCTGGGCCTGATCCACGCCGACGCGCAGGCGCTCACCACCGTGGGCAGCATCGATCGCGAGTATACCCTGTACGAGATCGCGATCCTCACCCGGGCCGCCCCGGCAAAGCTCCTGGGTCTCGCCGACCTCGGCCATCTTGCGCCGGGGGCGCGCGCGGACATCACCGTCTACCGGAACGACCCGGACCGGGAGCGGATGTTCTCGGCCCCCGAGTACGTGTTCAAGGATGGGGATGTCGTGGTGCGCGACGGCAAGGTGGTGAAGGTGACGTGGGGCCGGTATCACCGGGTGCAGCCGGAGTACGACCACGGCATCGAGCGTCGCCTCAAGGACCACTTCGACCGCTACCAGACCATGCGCGCCGATCACATGCGTATCACGCCCGACGAGATGCACGCGTTCGGGCACGGTGCCGACGTCGTCACCCATCCCTGCAGGCGCTGAATCCCATGAACATCAACGGCGTCACGATCGACGATGCGTTCGCCGAAGCCTTCGGGATGAAGGCCACCCGCATCCTGATCACCGCGCACAACCTCGAGTGGGCATATCACGCGGCGAACGCCGCGACGGGTTTTGCCACGTCGGTCATCGCCTGCGGCTGCGAAGCTGGCATCGAGCGCGAACTTGGCCGGGCGGAGACCCCGGACGGGCGCCCGGGACTCTCGGTGCTGCTGTTCGCCACGTCGGGGAAGGAACTGGTGAAGCAACTGGAGCGGCGGGTCGGCCAGTGCGTGCTGACGTCGCCGACGAGCGCCGTCTTCGCGGGCGCGGAGCACGGGGAGCCACTGCCGCTGGGGAAGACCCTCCGCTATTTCGGCGACGGGTTCCAGACGTCCAAGCTGATCGGGGGCCACCGATACTGGCGGATCCCGGTCATGGATGGTGACTTCCTGATCCAGGATACGACCGACATGGTCAATGGCGTGGGGGGTGGCAATTTCCTGGTGCTGGCGGAGTCCCTGGAGCAGGCGCTGGCCGCCTGCGAGGCGGCGGTGGCGTCCATGCGCCGGGTGCCGAATGTCATCATGCCCTTCCCCGGCGGGGTGGTGCGGTCCGGCTCCAAGGTTGGCTCCAAGTATCCGGCGCTGCGGGCCTCGACCAACGACGCGTTCTGCCCCACGATTCGCGGTGTCACCACGACGCAGCTCACTCCGGACGTGGGGGCGGTGCTCGAGATCGTCATCGACGGCCTGACCCCCGCCGCGGTGACCGTGGCGATGCGGGCGGGGATCGACGCCGTGGTTGCGCTGGGCGCGGCCCACGGCGTCCGGCGCGTGAGCGCCGGGGATTATGGCGGGAAGCTGGGCAAGTACCACTTCCGGTTGCACGACATCATGGCCTGAACCTCCCGCCGGAGCGGGGAAGGGCCCGCTCCCGGTTGCGCCGGCTCGATATGCGTTATAGTACGGGAAAGGGGGGAACGCCCCATGGCTGAAATGATGACGCTTATCGGCGGGCGCTCCAGCCGGCAGGGCACCGCGCTCTGTGCCGGCAAGCTGGAGGCAGAATACCTCGACGTGTCCACCACCGTGGAAATGAACGTGGAGGACATGGCGCGCCTGGGTCTCCAGAACGAGAGCAAGGTGCGGCTGCGCACCCCCTCGGGCGAGACCATCCTGCGTTGCAAGGGCCGTGAAACCAAGGACTTGCCGAAGGGCCTCCTCTTCATGGCCTACGGGCCAGCCTCGAGCCAGCTCATGGCGGGAGACACCGCGGGCAGCGGCATGCCACTCTCCAAGAATCTGATAGTCGAGGTCGAGGCCGTGGGGCCGGCCTAGTCCCCGGGAGGATTGCGCGATGAGTGACGACAACATCCGCACGGTGATGGACGCGACCTGCACGTTCTGCGGGTGCGTCTGCGATGACATCAACCTGACCATTGATGTCGCCGAGCACAAAATCACCAAGTCCCAGAACGCCTGCGTGCTCGGCAAGGCGTGGTTCAAGGAGCACGGCATCGAAGAGCGGCCGTTCGCGCTCATCGCCGGGCGCGAGGCCACGACCGAAGAAGCGGTCGAGGCAGCGGCGCAGATCCTCGCCGAGGCCCGATTCCCCGTCATCTATGGCCTGTCGGACACCACGTGCGAGGCGCAGCGCGTGGCGGTGTCGATCGGCGACATGATCGGCGGCAACGTCGACACCACCACCTCGGTGTGTCACGGGCCGACGGGCATGGCGTTCCAGAACCTGGGTGAGAGCACCGCGTCCCTGGGTGAGATCAGGAACCGGGCGGACCTGGTGATCTTCTGGGGCGGCAACCCCGCCGAGGCGCACCCGAGGCTGTTCACCCGCTACGCGGTGACCCCGAAGGGCATGTATACGCCCAACGGGAAGAAGGACCGCACGGTGGTGCTGGTCGACGTGCGACGCACCCCCAGCACGCCGGTGGCGGACATCTTCCTGCAGGTGAAGCCGGGGAGCGACTTCGAGGTCCTGTGGGCGCTCCGGGCCCTGGTCAAGGGACGAAAGGTCGATGCCTCGATCGAGCAGCGGACGGGCATTTCGCTGGCGGTCCTGGAGGACCTGGCCGCCCGGATGAAGAGCTGCCGGTTCGGGGCGCTGCTCTTCGGGATGGGCCTCACCATGACCCGCGGCCGGCACTTCAACGCCGGCGCGCTGCTGGCCCTCGCCACCGATCTCAACGAGTTCACCCATTTCGTGGCGGCCCCGGTCCGTGGGCACGGCAACGTGACGGGCGCGGACAACGTCGTCTCGTGGCAGACGGGCTATCCCTTCGGCGTCAACTTCAGCCGGGGCTACCCCCGCTTCAACCCGGGGGAGTGGACCACGGCGGACCTGCTCGCCCGGGGCGAGGTCGATGCCGCGATGATCATCGCGAGCGATCCGGGGTCGAACTTTGCCCAGGCAGCGATCGAGCACCTCAAGCGCATTCCGGTCATCACTCTCGATCCCAAGACGACGGTGACCAGCCAGCTGGCCCGGGTGGCGTTCACTACGGCGACCTACGGCATCAACGTCCCGGGCACGGTCTACCGGATGGACAACGTACCAATCACGCTGCGCCCCGCCTTCGAATCGCCGTACCCGAGCGACCTGCAGGTGCTGACCGCGATCCGCGAACGGGTGCGGTCCCTGCTGGGCGGCAACCGGGTCCCGGCCGGCACGCCACTCGCCGCCAACGTCACGTAGGACGCTCCCAACCGGAGGCAGACCCGTGGGAGCGACGCTCCGCATCGTCAACGGCAGGGTGTACGATCCGGCCAACGGCCTGGACGGCGTGGTGCAGGACGTGTGCATCCTGGATGGCCGGATCGTCGCCGCGGTCCCCGCGGACGCGAAGACCATCGACGCCCGAGGCATGGTGGTGATGCCGGGCGGCGTCGACATTCACTGCCACATCGCGGGCTCCAAGGTCAACCTGGCGAGGAAGCTGCAGCCGGAGGACCACCGGCGGGACGTGCACCTGCGCACCAGGATCACGCGCTCCGGCACCGGCGGCACCGTCCCCTCCACCTTCACGACCGGCTATCGCTACGCGGCGCTCGGCTACACGGCGGCCATGGAGGCCGCGGTGACGCCGCTCGGCACGCGCAGCACGCTGGAGGAACTGCAGGACACGCCGATCATCGACAAGGGATTCTTCATCCTGGTCGGCAACAACGTGCTGCTCTTCCGGCTGCTGCAGGAGGGGCGGATCGAGGAGTTCCGTCATGTGCTGGCGTGGTGGATCAGCGCCACGAAGGCCTACGCGCCCAAGCTGGTGAACCCCGGCGCGGACGAGATGTGGAAGGGCGAGCGGAACGCCAACATCACGACGCTGGACCAGAAGATCGGCCCGTTCGACCTCACGCCGCGGAAGGTCATCGGCGCGTTCATCCAGGCCGCCAACGACCTGGGGCTGCCCCACCCCGTGCACATCCACTGCAACAACCTGGGCCACTCCGGCAACTACGCGACCACGCTGGAGACAATGCGGCTCGCCGATGGCCTCCGGGCGCACATCACCCACATCCAGTTTCACAGCTATGGCTCGGTGGCCGGCAAGACCACCGACAACCCGACGTCCATGGCCCGCGAGATCTCGGCGTACATCAATACGCATCCCAACATCAGCGCGGACGTGGGTGCCGTGATGTTCGGCCGTTCCACCAGCATGACCGCGGACGCGCCGCTCGCCTACATGCTGCGTCGCTTCGGCAGCCCCAAATGGACCAATGCCGACGTCGAGAACGAGAGCGGGTGCGGGATCGTGCCGTTCACCTACCAGGACAAGATCTACACCAATGCCCTGCAGTGGGCGATCGGGCTCGAGCTGTTCCTGCTCTCGGACGACCCATGGCGCATGGTGTTCTCGACCGACCATCCCAACGGCGGGTCGTTCATGAGCTATCCCAAGCTGATCCGGCTGCTCATGGACCGCGAGTTCCGCAAGGAGGAGATGGCGAAGGTGAACCAGAAGGCCCTCGACAACAGTGGGCTCCGGGATTGCCAGGAACGGGAGTACTCGCTGTACGAGATCGCCATCATCACGCGCGCCGGCCCGGCCCGGCTGCTCGGGCTCACCGCCAAGGGGCACCTGGGGGTGGGCGCGGACGCCGACATCACGATCTACGAGGAGGACGGCGACAAGGAAAAGATGTTCTCGACTCCCAGGTACGTGATCAAGGACGGGGCGCTCATCATCGAGGATCACGAATTCCGCATCGATACCGAGGGCCGCGTCCTGCACGTCGCGCCTGACTACGATCCTGCCATCGAGCAGGTCATCCAGCCGTTTTTCGAGGATTTCTACACCCTCCAGTTCGCCAACTACGCGGTGAACCTCGACTACCTGCATCACCACCAGGTGGTCCCGACGGCGCTCCAGGCAGCGAGCGCCACCCTGCCGGTGGCCGGGTAGCGCGGGCACGATGCGCATTCACGAGACCGAGGTCGCCGACACCTTCGCCGAAGCGTTCGCGATGCGGGCGGCACGACTGGTGATCACGGCGGACTCGGCCGAGTGGGCCATGGCGGCCGCGCGGTCGGTGACCGGCTTCGCGACCTCGATCATCGGCTGCAAGTGCGAGGCGGGGATCGAGGCGGACATCTCCCCGGACCAGACCCCCGACGCCCGGCCCGGCGTGAGCGTGCTGATCTTCGCGATGAACGAGGAGGGGCTTGGCAAGCGGCTGGTCGAGCGGGTGGGGCAGTGCATCATGACCTGCCCGAGCACGGCCTGCTACGACGGCCTGGCAGCAGAGTCCAAGGTGCCGGTCGGAAGCCAGCTGCGCTTCTTCGGCGACAAGTACCAGATCTCCAAGGTACTGGGTGGCCGCCGGCTGTGGCGCATCCCGGTGATGGATGGCGAATTCCTGGTCGATGACAAGTTCGGGGTCCAGCCCGCGGTGGGCGGCGGCAACATCCTGATCCTGGGGCGCGACCAGCGCGCCACCCTCCGGGCCGCGGGGGCGGCAGTCGCGGCGATGCGCGGCACGCCCGGGGCGATCCTGCCGTTTCCCGGCGGCGTCGTGCGCAGCGGCAGCAAGCCGTCGGCGCGCTACAAGTTCCTCCACGCGTCGACGAACGACGCGTTCTGTCCGACGCTGCGGGCGGTGGCTCCCGAGACCCAGGTGGGGGTGGACGCGGGATGCGTCCTCGAGATCGTGATCGACGGACTCGACCTGGCGGCGGTCGAGACTGCCATGCGCCGCGGCATCCACGCCGCGGCGGGTGCAGGCGCCCTCAGCATCTCGGCCGGCAACTATGGTGGCGGGCTCGGCCAGTACCAGATCCGCCTGCACTCCATCCTGGAAGCGGCCCAGGCATGAGGACGCCGTCGCCCTGGGCGAGCGCGCCGTGAGCCTCGACCTCGCCCTGCACACGGCTCCGCTGGTTCCGCTGGAGGCGGATGTCCTCAGCCCGGCCAAGCTCGCGGGCTGCTCCGCCCTCGAAGTGGCGAAGCTCGTCGTGGTGCACGGCAACCAATCCGCGGAAGTGGGCGAATTCTTCCGCGTCTCCGGGGCGGCCAACGGCGAGATCAGCCTCACGGGCGATCTGTCCCGCGTGAAGCTGATCGGCGCGGGGATGACGGAGGGTTCGATCGTGGTGCATGGTCCCGTCGGCATGAACCTGGGCGCGGGCATGACGGGGGGAGAGATCGTCGTCGAAGGTGACGCGGGCGACTGGGTGGGGCCGGAGATGTCGGGCGGCCGGATCATCATCAAGGGGAATGCCGGCCACCTGGTCGGCAGCGCCTCGCGCGGAAGCCCGGCCGGACTCCAGGGCGGCGAGATCGTGGTGTTGGGCAACGCCGGCAACGAGGTCGGTGGCGGGATGCGGCGCGGGCTGATCGCGATCGGCGGCAACACCGGCGACTTCACGGGCGTGAACATGCTGGCCGGCACGGTGGTGGTGCTCGGCCAGCTGGGCGCGCGCACCGGGGCGGGGATGAAGCGCGGCTCGATCGTCAGCATGCATCACGCGGAGATGCTCCCCACCTTCACTTACGCGTGTTCCTACCGCCCGGTCTTCCTGCGCCTGTATCTTGCGCACCTTCGCAGTCTCGGCCTGCCCCTCAGCGACGTGGAGATGGACGGCAGCTACCAGCGCTGGTGCGGGGATGCCGTCGAGCTGAACCGGGGCGAAGTCCTGCTGCTCGAACCGTCACCAACGGTGAGCATCGCGTGAGCACCCTCTGCCTTACCCTGCGCGAACCGCCGGCCCAGCGCGTCGACCTGTCGCCGCTCACCGCAGGCCAGTTGATGGGGAGGGCCCTCGAGCACGTGGCCGCCCTGGAGCTCGCCACCGGGAACCGGAAGGTCCGGCTGGACAGCCTGTTTGCGGTGACCGGCACGTTCGCCTCCGAACTCGAGATTCACGGCTCGTGCGACCGGCTGGACGGCATCGGTGCGGGGATGACGCACGGCCGGATCATCGTCGAGGGTGACACGGGTGCCTTCCTGGGCGCGGGGATGACCGGCGGGAGCATCGTGGTCCGCGGCAATGTGGGCGCGTACGCCG
>CAVYZY010000008.1:0-344688 GCA_963773095.1 uncultured Gemmatimonadales bacterium | reverse complement strand
CGAGTGCCAGCGTGATGATGATCCCGAGGATAATGCCAAGGATGCCGAGGATGATGACCTGGAACCCGTAATTGTGCATGATGACCTCCTTGTCCACGCCGATAGCCTTGAGGATCCCGATCTGCTTGCGGCTGTTGAGGGTCTTGATGGTAATGACGATGAACAGCACGACCGTCGTAATGATGACACTGACAATCAGGGACACCATGTTGATGATGGCAAAACTCTGGAGCACCTTCCCCACGCTTTTACTGAGCAGGTCCGTCATGGTCTGGACCTTTCCGTTCACTCCCACCCCGTACGCGAGGAGATCGTTCTTGATGAACTGCTCGGAATACCCGGGTTTCGCCCTCACCGTGATGTAATCCGCCTTGTCGAGCGTCTTTCCTTCCACCTGTTCCATATCGGTCCAGGTCACAAACGCTGCATTGTCAACCGGGCTCCAGCCGGTTAATAGATCCCCTTGACCCGGTAGTCTTTCGTATACCCGTTGCCGTACTCGACCGTGATCGAGTCCCCGACCCGGACACCGCCCAGCGACGGCTGGAATTCGTCTTCCTGGCGGACGGTGGCATCACCGGCTATCGGTTTCCCGATAATGATCTCCCCGGTATCCCCTTCCCCGAGATAACTGCCGGCAACCATTTTCGTGTAGACCGGGGATACTTCCTTCTCATCCGTGGGAGAGATGGCACGCACGGAAACGCCGAGGACCCGCTGCCGGTACTTGAAGGTCGCCCCCTTCGAATACTGGGGGGATGCCCGCTGCACGCCCGGCATGCCATTGATCAGATCGAGCGTGGCATCAAGGTCGGTGATGTACTGGTCGCCCGATTTGGGGCTGACAAGGACATTTGAGGTCTCATAATCCACCAGCTGTTTTGTGATGCCCTGGCCAATCCCGCTGAACATGGAGGGGAGGAAGATCATGTTGGTGAAGCACATCCCGATAATCAGGATGGTCAGGATCGTGCTTGAGCGGCTTCCCCGCTGGAGCGAACGCAGCGCCAGCAGGAACGCGACCTTCAGTTCTTTTTGTCCCATGGGAATTTACCGTCGCCGTTGATCCTGGGCAGGTACCAGTACCGGTACCCGACAACACCGAGTATGACGAGAATGACCAGCACGAAGATGATGGTCCCGGAATTATCAGCCGGTGGCACCCGCATGTTCATCTGCCGGGTGAGCGTGTGGACACCCATATCATCCGTGTAGGTGATGGTCAGGATATACGGGTAATTACCGCCTTTCAATCCCTCGAGGAGGAATATGGCCGGGGCGTCGTTGCCCGGCTTGATCTTACCGATGAAAGCCTCCTTTGTCCCTTCAGCGGGAAGGTCGATATTTGCCGAGACCTGCTTTGCCTCACCGGTGCCGGTATTCTCGATCCGGATCGTGAGGTCGAAGGGTGTATTCTCGGTAAGTCGGGGGGGACTGGTGTCTACAGAGAACAAAGTTGGCCCACGCGCTGCGGAAGAGCCGCAGCTTCTCCTCCTCGGTCACGAACCCGAGGAACCGCACCGCGTCGGCCTGGCCCGTGTCCCGGGCCAGTTGCTGCAGCGCCTCGAGATGATCCCCGCCGCCCGCGATGTCGAGCCGAAGGTCCGGCCGCTCCTTCCTCGCCAGGGCCAGCGCCCGGATGGCGAGGTCCACGCCCTTGTAACGCTTCAGTCTTCCAACATACACGAAGGTCGGATCTGCCGTCCGGCCCACCGCCGGGTCCGGACGATACCGTACGCAATCCACGCCCGGATGGATCACGCGGATGCGCTCGCGGGGCACGCCGCGCGCCACCAGGTCGTCCCGCGTGCTCTCGCTGATCGCGTGGAATCCCGCGCGCCGGTACGCCAGCGGCAGCGGCTGCTCCGCCAGCCACACCGTCGCCGCCATCGGCCACGGCGCCTCCTCGAACGCCGTGCTCCCGAACAGGTGCGGGATGATCGCGCAGAACGGCAGGCGCGTCATTCCGGCGAGGAACAGCGGCAGCTTGTTGATGTCCTCGCACACGATGTCGGCGGGTTCCGCCGCCAGTGCCCGTCGCACGGCGCCACGCCCCTTGAGCGCAAACGAATGCCGGCCGCCGGTGCGGTGCACCTCGATCCCCTGCACCACCTCCTGCGTCTCGCCGCCCACCCAGTTGGAGCAGACGAGCCGCACCCGGTGCCCGCGCGCCGCCAGCCGGCTGAACACTTCGAAGAGGTGGATCTCGGCACCGCCCGCCTGCGGATTGCGAACATCCTGCCAGTTGACGAGCAGGATGTTCACAGGCGTCCGAGCGTGTGGGCCACCCGGTCGAGCACCCCGTTCACGAACGCCGGCGCCCGCGCCCCGCCGAACCAGTGCGCCAGCCGCACCGCCTCGTCGATCGCCACCTTGGGCGGCACGTCACCGGTGCGCAGTTCGTGGATGCCCAACCGCAGGATGATCCGCTCCACCACCGCGATGCGCTCCAGCCGCCAGTTGTCGGTGGCGTCCTCCACCTCGCGATCCAGCACCTCGGCCTCCTCGAGCACCGCGTTGGCCAGCAACTCCGCGCCGTCGAACACCGCCGGCTCCGGTCCGGTGAGCCGCGCGATCCCCGTCGCCACGTCGTGCATCGGCGACGTCCCCTGCAGCTCCCACGCGTAGAGCATCTGCAGCGCCCGGGCCCGGCAGCGCGTTTCCCGGCGGATCACGGACGCTCCCGCAGCTGGCGCAGCACGTCCGCCAGCTCCAGCGCCGCGCCCATCGCCTCGTGGCCCTTGTTGCCCGCCTTGCCGCCCGCGCGGTCCGTCGCCTGCTCCATCGTGTCCACCGTGAGCACGCCGAACGCCACCGCCATCGCGTGCTGCCGCGCCACCGCGCCGAGCGCGCGCGCCGTCTCGCCCGCGACGTACTCGAAGTGCGGCGTGTCGCCCCGGATCACGGCGCCCAGCGCCACCAGCGCCGAGTAGCGCCCGCTTGCCGCCAACTCCGCCGCCGCGGCCCCGAGCTCGAAGGCGCCCGGCACCCACACGATGTCGATCTCCTCGTCGGTCATGCCGGCCTCGCGGGCGCACTCGATCGCACCGTCCAGCAGGCGGCGGGTGACGAGTTCGTTGTAGCGGCTGACAAGGACCGCCACGGGACCGACGTGGCGGCGTTCTCCGAAGAATTCTGGCACGTCAGTGAGCGAAGAGGTGGCCGAGCTTGTCGCGCTTCACGTCGAGATAGCGGCGGTTCTCGTCGTTGGGACTGGTGATCAGCGGCACGCGTTCCACGATTTCGAGTCCATACCCGTCCACGCCGACGAGTTTGCGGGGGTTGTTGGTCATGATGCGGATCGACGAGAGGCCGAGGTCGCGGAGGATCTGCGCCCCGATGCCGTAGTTCCGCAGGTCGGGCGCGAACCCGAGCTTCTGGTTGGCGGCCACCGTGTCGACACCGGTGTCCTGCAGCTCGTAGGCGCGGAGCTTGTTGAGGAGCCCGATGCCGCGCCCCTCCTGGTCGAGGTACACGATCACCCCGCGCCCCGCCTCGCCGATCTGCCGCATCGCCGCATGCAGCTGGTCGCCGCAGTCGCAGCGCCGCGACCCGAACACGTCGCCGGTGAGGCACTTCGAGTGCATCCGCACCAGCACGTTTTTCTCGCCTTCCACGTGGCCCATCACCAGCGCCACGTGCTCGGCGCTGTCCACGTCATTGCGGTAGCCCACGATCCGGAACTCCCCGAACGGTGTCGGCAGGCGCGCATCGGCGATGCGGTGCACCAGCCGCTCCGCGCGGAGCCGGTACGCCACCAGCTGGGCCAGCGTCACGAAGGTGAGGTTGAGCTTCTCCGCCAGCTCCATGAGCTGCGGGCGCCGCGCCATCGACCCGTCGGCGCTCAGGATCTCGCAGATGACGCCCGCCGGGTAGAGCCCCGACAGCCGCGCGAAGTCCACGCTGCCCTCGGTGTGCCCCACGCGCTGCAGGACGCCGCCCGGGCGCGAGCGCAGCGGAAAGATGTGCCCCGGACGGCGCAGGTCGGACGGGATGGTGCGCGGGTTGAGCGCCACGTGGATCGTGGCCGATCGGTCGGCGGCGGAAATGCCGGTGGTCACGCCGAACCGGCGGTCCGCATCGATGCTCACCGTGAACGCGGTGCCGAGCTCCTCGGTGTTCTGCTCCGTCATCTGCGGCAGCCCCAGCTCGTCACACCGCTCGCCCGGAAGGGCGAGGCAGATGAGCCCGCGGCCGTGCACGGTCATGAAGTTGATCAGTTCCGGCGTCACCAGCTCGGCGGCGCAGACGAGGTCGCCCTCGTTCTCGCGATCCTCGTCGTCGGCGACGATGATGATCTTGCCGTTGCGCAGGTCCTCGATCGCCTGCTCGATGCTGTGGCGTGTCATGCGGCCTTCGTCATGCTGGACGGTTGCCCGGGAGCCGTGCCAGGTGCGGCCGCAGCATCCCTTCGACGTACTTGCCGAGCACGTCGGCCTCGACGTGCACCGCATCCGCGGGGCGTCGTTCGCCCAGCGTCGTATGCTCCAAGGTAAACGGAATCAGGGAGATCTGGATCACGCCCGGCTCCGGGATCGCGTTCACCGTGAGGCTCACCCCGTCGATGGTGACGGACCCGAGCGGGACGCTCACCCGCGCCACCTCGGTCGGCACCTTGATGTCGATCAGCCGCGCGTCCTCCCGGTCGGCCACATGCAGCACCAGCCCCACGCCATCGACGTGACCCTGCACCAGGTGTCCCCCCATCCGGTCACCCACCCGGAGCGCCCGCTCCAGGTTGACCCGGCGTCCCGCGACATACGTGCCGAACGCCGTGCGATCCAGCGACGTGGTCACGATGTGCACCACGAAGCCCGCGTTGGAGAACCCCTTGACCGTCAGGCACGCGCCGTCCACCGCGATGCTCTCGCCCAGCTCGAGCCCCTTGTAGGGCGCGTCAATGACGAGCTCGAGCCCCTCGTCGTCGCGCCGCGCGCGCGACACCTGGCCGATGGCCGTCACCAGTCCCGTGAACATCAGCGGCGATCCACCACGAGCAGCGTATCCTCCCCCAGGGCGCGGCGCTCGACGACGCGCCAGCGCGGTGCCAGTTCCAGGGACGTGCCCGGCAGTCCCGTCACGGCCGGCACGCCATCGCCCAGCCAGAGCGGGCTCTGCACCCAGTAGAGCCGGTCCACCAGGTCTTCTGCCAGCAGCGCGCCCGCGAGCTGTCCCCCGCCTTCCACCAGCACGCTCTCCACCTCCTCCTCGCGCAGCGTGGCGAGTGCCGCGGCGAGCGACTTCGTCTCCCGTACCTCCACGCCCGCAGTGGTGAGCGCCCCCTGCGCGGCACCGGTGCCCGGCGCCACGAACACCGTGGTCGGCGTCTCGCGCGCCGTGCGCGCGAGCGCCGCCTCGGTCGAGAGCTGGCTGCTCCGGCCGAACACCACCCGCCGCGGCGTGCGCCGCGGCACGACCGTGCCGCGCACCGTGAGCGACGGGTCGTCCACCCGCGCGGTCGTGCTGCCCACCGCCAGCGCGTCGAAGCCCGCGCGCAGCCACTGCACCCACGCCCGCGCCTCCGGTCCGCTGATCCAGCGCGAGCGCCCTTCACGGTCGGCAATGCGCGCATCCAGCGACGTAGCCAGCTTGAGCGCCACGTACGGCCGCCGCCGCGCACCCTGTGCATGCAGGAACACCGCGTTCTGCGCCGCGGCCTCGCGCTGCATCAGGCCGGTCTCCACCTCGATGCCGTGCTGCCGCAGGTACGCTGAGCCGCCCGCCGCCTCCGGGTTGGGATCCGGCACCGCCGCGATCACCCGGCGGATCCCCGCGCGCCGGACCAGGTCCGTGCACGGCGGCTGCTTCCCCTGATGCGCGCAGGGCTCGAGGGTGACGACCAGCGTCGCCCCGCGAGCCCCGTCCCCCGCCGCCGCCAGCGCCACCGCCTCGGCGTGACGGTCACCGTACTCCGCGTGATACCCTTCGCCCACCACCTGGCCGTCGCGAAGCACCACCGCGCCCACCAGCGGATTCGGCGCCACGCGGCCCCAGCCGTGCCAGGCGAGGGCGATGGCGCGTTGCATGGCCTGTTCAGTCGTCAGTCGTGGGTCGTGAGTCATGGGTCATGGGTCGTGGGTCATGGGTCATGGATTGTGCGTCATGGGTCGTGGTCACTGTCCCGCTCGTCACAGCCCACGACCCACGACGCACGACCGACGGCTCAGGAGAACGTGACCTCCCGCGCTCCAGCCTGCACACTCCCAATCACCCACGTCTCCACCCCCGCCACCCTCGCCGCCGCGCGCGCCAGGTCGACCGACGTGGCCGGCAGGACCGCGATCATCCCGACGCCCAGGTTGAACACCTCGCGCATCTCCGCCTCGCTCACGTCGCCCGCCTTCTGCAGGAACTTGTAGAGGGGCGGCCGCTCCCACGCGCGCATTTCCACCGTGGCGCGGCAGCCCTCGGGCAGCACCCGGATCAGGTTCCCGCCGATGCCGCCACCGGTGATGTGCGCCAGCGCATGCACCTGCCCCAGCACCGGCGCCAGGCTCGGCACGTAGCTGCGGTGCACCGCGAGCAGCGCATCGGCCACCGACTTGCCGGTCTCGCCCAGCGCGTCCGCGAGCTTGAGTCCCGCCTGCTCGAACACGATGCGCCGCGCCAGCGTGTAGCCGTTGGTGTGCAGGCCGGTGGAGGCGTAGCCCAGCAGCACGTCGCCCGGCACCACCTGGTCGCCGTGCAGCGCGTCGTCTTCCTCCACCACGCCGATGATCGTGCCCGCGAGGTCGAAGGTCCCCGCGCGATAAAGTCCCGGCATCTGCGCCGTCTCGCCGCCCGCCAGCGCCATGTTGTGGTTGCGGCAGCCGCGCGCGATGCCCTCCACGATCCCGGCGATCATCTCCACGCCCAGCGCCGCACCCGCCACGTAATCCATGAACGCGATCGGACGCGCCGCGTGCACCAGGATGTCGTTGACGCTGTGGTTGACCAGGTCCTCGCCCACCGTGTCGAACCGTCCCGCGTCGAGTGCCACCAGCACCTTGGTGCCGACCCCGTCAGTGCTCAGCACCAGCACCGGCTTCTTCATCCCCGCCGGCACCCGCACCATCCCGCCGAACGCGCCCACCAGCCCCACCGACAGCGCGGTGCGCGTGCCGGCCACGAGCTGGCCGATCCGTTCCTTCGCGGCGTCGGCGGTGCTGAGGTCGACGCCCGCCGCCGCGTACTGGCGCGCCGTCACGCCACCGGCTCCGCAAGCTCGACGTGGGTCAGCTGCCGGAACGCGCGCGCCCGGCGTTCCACCTGGTCGCGCGTCACGCCCTCGAACCCGTTGATCCCGAACTGGGACACCGCGAAGGACCCCATCACGCTGCCGTACACCATGGCCCGGCGGAATTCGACGTCGCTCACGGCACCGCTCCGCGCCAGGTAGCCCATGAACCCCCCGGCGAACGCGTCGCCGGCCCCCGTGGGATCGAACACCTCCTCCAGCGGGAAGGCCGGGGTGAAGAAGGTCTGCTCCCCGCCCATCAGCAGGGCGCCGTACTCGCCCTGCTTGATCACCACGCGCTTGGGGCCGTGCTTCAGGATCCAGCGACCCGCGCGGTGGATGTTCCAGTCGCCCGAGAGCTCCCGGGCCTCGCTGTCGTTCACCATCAGGATGTCCACCCGCTTGAGCAGCTCCATGAGCGCGTCGCGCTTGCTCTGGATCCAGTAGTTCATGGTGTCGCAGGCCACCAGCTGCGCCGTCGGCACCTGCTCGAGCACGCCCAGCTGCAGCTCGGGATCGATGTTGCCGAGGAACAGGAACTCGGAGCTGCGGAAGTGCGCCGGCAGCTTGGGCTGGAACGCCGCGAACACGCCGAGTCGCGTCTCCAGCGTCTCCCGGCTCTGCAGGTCGTAGGAGTACTTCCCCTTCCAGCGGAAGCTCTCGCCCGCCGCGTGCTCGACGCCCGACCAGTCGATGCCCCGCGGCGCGAGGTGCTCGAGGTCCTGCATCGGGTAGTCACTGCCCACCACCCCCACCACCCGCACCGGGTGCAGGATCGCCCCGGCTACGGCGAAGAACACCGCCGAGCCACCCAGCGCGTCGGCCGTCTCGCCGAAGGGGGTGAAGATGGAATCGAGCGCCACGCTGCCGACGACGAGCAGGCTCATTGAGGTCAGATCCGTTCGGGGGCGGAAAGGCCGAGCACGGCCAGGCCGTTGGCCAGGGTGATGCGCGCAGCGCGCGCGAGGAGCAGCCGCGCGTGCTCGATGGGCGCGGGTTCGCCCACGGTGCGCGTGTGGTGGTACCAGCCGTGCACGCTCGTGGCCAGCTCGTGCAGGTACGTCGTCATGCGGTGCGGCTCGCGCTCGCGCGCCGCCTTGGCGATCACGTCGGGCAGCTCGGCCAGCTTCTTGAGCAGCTCGGTGTCCTCCGGCGCCGGTAGCGCGGCGAGGTCGAGCGCGCCCGCCACCACCTCGGGCTCCACGCCCGCCGTGCGGAAGATCCCGCACAGCCGCGCGTGCGCCATCTGCACGTAGAAGATCGGGTTCTCGTCCGTCTGCCGCTTCGCGAGCTCGATGTCGAAGGTGAGCTGCGAGTCGCCCTTCCGCGACAGGAAGAACCAGCGCGCCGCATCGGTGCCCACCTCGTCCACCAGGTCGCGCAGCGTCACGAAGGTGCCGGCGCGCTTCGACATCTTCACTTCCTCGCCGCCGCGCACGACCTTCACCAGTTGCACCAGTACCACGTCGAACTTCTCGTCCTCGAAGCCGAGCGCCCGGAGCACCGCCCGCACCCGCGGGATGTACCCGTGGTGGTCGGCGCCCCAGACGTCGATCAGCGCGTCGAACCCGCGCTCCAGCTTGTCGATGTGGTACGCGATGTCGGGCAGGAAGTAGGTGAAGCTCCCGTCCTGTTTCCGCAGCACCCGGTCGAGATCGTCGCCGAACTCGGAGGTGCGGAGCCAGAGCGCGCCGTCCTTCTCGTACGTGAGGTTCCGGTCATGCAGCAGGTCGAGCGCGTCGGACACCGCACCCCGGTGATACATCCCCTGCTCCGACGTGAACACCTTGAAGTGCACGCCGAAATCCGCGAGGTCGCCGTCCTGCTCCGCCCGCTGGATCACGAGCCCGAGCTCCCGGCACCGCTTCACGCCTTCCTCGTACGGCAGGTCGGCGAACGTCTTGCCTTCCCGCGCCAGCACCAGCTCCGCGTTCTCCTGCAGGTAGAGGCCGTGGTAGCCCCCGTCGGGGATCGCCGCCTCGCGCCCCACCGCCTGCTGCACCCGCGCCCAGAGGCTTTGCGCCAGGCGGTCGATCTGCACCCCGGCGTCGTTGATGTAGAACTCGCGCGTCACCGCGTGCCCGCTCCACTCGAGCAGCGACGCGATCGCATCGCCCAGCGCCGCGCCACGGCCATGGCCCACGTGCAGCGGCCCGGTCGGGTTGGCCGACACGAACTCGAGGTTGACCTTGAGCCCCTCGCCGGCGGCGCTCCTTCCGTAGCGCGCCCCCTCGGCGAGGATGCGCGCGTGCAGTGCCGACAGCGTGTCGCTCGCGAACCAGAAGTTGATGAACCCCGGCCCCGCGATCTCGGTCTTCGCGATCAGGCTTGCCGGCGCGCGCAGTTCGCGCAGCACCTCTTCGGCCACCGCCCGCGGGTTCAACCGGCGTCGCTTGGCCAGCGTCAGTGCCAGGTTGGTCGCCAGGTCGCCGTGCGTCTCGTCGCGCGGACGCTCCAGCACGAACTCCACGTCGCCGTCACCCAGCGCGCGCGCCACCCGCTCCAGTTCCACCCGCAGGACGTCGCTACTCACTCGACTTGGCCTTCTTTGCAGGGCCCTTTTCGGACTTGGCGGGAGCGGCAGCGTCTGTCTTCGCCGCCGGAGTCGCATCACCCGCCTTACCCGCCGTACCCGCCTTGCCCACATCACCCGCCCCACCCGCCTTGGCCGACGGGCTCGTCTCGCTTGACTCCCGGGCCTTGTCGTTGCGCGGGCCCTTCCCGTCCCTGCCGTAGTCGGTGATGTAGAAGCCGCTGCCCTTGAAGTGCAGCCCGGAGCCGCCGGAGATCTTGCGCACGGCCAGCTTGCCGCACACCGGGCACTTGGCCCGCGGCTTGTCGCTCATCTTCTGGAAGAGCTCGAAGTCGTGTCCCTGGGGGCACGCGTATTCGTAAGTCGGCATGTCTCTTTATGGATCCTAAGTTCAGATAACGACTGAACTTAACTGCGGAAGGCTCAAGTACCAACTGCGTGAGCAGTGAGCAGTTTAGGGCCAGTTTCTGCCCAGCCTGATGGTCCGACATACGACGGTCTGAAGAAGCGCTTGAACTTCACCGATGACTGACGACTCACGACCTCCTGTCAGGCCTCCCCACCGCGGCCAGGGCGGAATCGCGCACCCGCCCGATGATGTCGGCCACGAACCGCACGTCGTCACGCGACCCGATCACGAGCGGGCACCGCTCGTGCAGGGATGCCGGCACCCGCTCCAGGATCCGGTGCTCGCCGTCGGTCGCGGCCCCTCCGGCCTGTTCCGCGATGAACGCCATCGGGGCGCACTCGTACAGCAGCCGCAGCTTGCCGTTCGGGTTCCGCTTGTCGGCGGGATACATGAAGATCCCGCCCGCGATCAGGTTGCGGTGAAAGTCGGCCACCAGTGATCCGATATACCGGCTGTTCTTTCCCTCGATGTACTCCGGCAGGTCGCCATGGAACCCGCGCACCGCCGTCTGCACGCCCTTGTCCCACCGCGCGAAGTTGCTCTCGTTCACGCTGTAGTACTTCCCCACCGCCGGCGTCACGATGTTCGGGTGCGACAGCAGGAACTCGCCGATCGTCGGGTCGAGCGTGAACCCGTGCACCCCCTGCCCCGTCGTGTATACCAGCATCGTGCTCGAGCCGTACATGACGTAGCCCGCCGCCACCTGCTGGATCCCCGGCTGCAGAATGTCCGCCACCGTGCCGCTGCCGTGCTCGCTCACCCGCCGGTAGATGCTGAAGATCGTCCCGACCGCGGCGTTCACGTCGATGTTGGAGGAGCCGTCGAGGGGGTCGAAGAGGACCACGTACTTGCCGGGATGGTACTGGGAGGGAATCGGGATCATCTCCTCGTCTTCTTCCGACCCCATCACGCAGACCCGGCCGGTGAACTTGAGGGACTCCTTGATCGCTTCATTGGCGAGGACGTCGAGCTTCTGCTGCTCCTCGCCCTGCACGTTTCGGTTCTGCGCCGAGCCGAGCACGTCCACCAGCCCCGCCCGGCGGATGGACGCCGCGATCAGCTTGGTGGCAAGGGCAATGTCGTAGAGCAGGCTGGAGAGCTCGCCCGTGGCATCAGGAAAGTCCCGCTCCTGGTCCAGGATGAATCGCTCGATGGTGGTGACCGCTGTCCGCATGAGGCAGGCGACTCCAGGCTGATGTTGGCGGGCGACCCGGCCACGTCGAAAGCGAACCGCCGCGACCGCCCGCGAACTTCCACGTGGCGGCCGTCGGTCGTGACGGTGACCGTGCCCTCCTGATCGGTTCTCCAGATCGTAGCATGTTGCGCGCTCAGGCGCTGCAGCGCCTCCGGCGCGGGGTGACCGTACCGGTTGTGGCTCCCCACCGACAGGATCGCCACCGTGGGCGACAGCTCCCTGAGCCACGCCGCCCCGCTCGCCGTCCTGCTGCCGTGATGCCCCACCTTGAGCAGGTCCACATGCCCCACCCGCCCGCGCAGCACCGCCTCCGGGGCCTCGCCGGCGTCGCCCATGAAGATGGCGCGAAAGGCTCCGTAACGCACCAGCAGCACCACCGAATCGTCGTTGAGGTCGAGTCCCCAGCCGCTCCAGGTCGTGTCGGGATGCAGCACGGTGAAGTCCACACTGTCCACCGAAAACCGCTCGCCCCGGCGCGCTGCGTCCCACGCGGCGCCCGACCGGCCCACGAAGCCCAGCATCTCGCGATACGTCGAGTCGGCGCCGGGCGCCGCCGGTTCCACCACTGTCCCCACCGGTACGGACGCGAGCACCGCGCCGAATCCCCCGACGTGATCGAGGTGCGCGTGCGACGCGACCAGTACGTCGATCGCGGCCACACCCTCCCGCTCGAGCAGCGGTACCACCCGGCGCGCACCCGCGTCGAACCGCTCGTCGCGTGGCCCGGCGTCGATCACCACGAAATGGCCGTTCGGCGTGCGCAGCACCGCCGCATCGCCCTGCCCCACGTCCACAAAATGCAGCGTCAGGCGGCCCGCGCCAGACCGCGGCAACCGCACGTCGGGAACCAGCGCGAGCCACACGCCTGCCGCACCCGCGAGCATCAGGCGACCCGACGCGAGGCCGCCACCGCCCCGCCGCGGTGTGCACCAGCAGAGCAGCGCCAGGAACAGCATCCACGGCACGGCACTCTCCGGTGCCGCCATCATCACGAAGTGTCCCAGCGGAAGCCGCGCCCCCCACGCCGCGATCAGCTCCAGCAGGTGCAGCGCCGCGCCGCTGCCCGACGCGAGCGCGGCCGCCACCGGGGCCACCGGTGCCGCGAGCAGGCTCGCCAGCACGCCCGGCACGGCCACCGCCGCCACCGGGATCGCGACGAAGTTGAGCACGACGCCCACCGGCGCCACCGCACCCAGCAGCCACGCCGTCACCGGGGCCGTCGCCACCGTGGCACCCACCGACGACGCCGCCGATTGCCACAGCCAGTGCGCGCCTCCCGCCTCCTCCGCCCAGCGCGCGAAGCGCACCGCGCCCCACAGCGACAGCACCGACAGCCATCCGCCCAGGTCGAACACCGCGAAGGGATCGAACAGGAGGACCACGAGCCCCGTGACCGCGAGCAGGGCGTTCGGCTGCACCGCGCGTTGCCGCCACCGGAGCCACACCAGCACCCACGCCATCGCCCCCGCGCGCACCGCCGGCGCCGGCCAGCCAAGGAAGGCCACGTAGGTTGTGGCGACGGACGCCGCCACCGTGAGCGCCACCATCCGCGACACGCCGAGCTGCCGGAGCACCAGCACCACCCAGGCGCCGATGAGCCCGATGTGGAACCCCGAGATCGACAGCAGGTGCACCAGGCCCGACGACGCGAACGACGTCTTGAGGTCACGGTCCATCCCGCTGCGACGGCCCACCACCAGGGCATCCACCAGCGGCGCACGCGCGCCATACAGTCTGGCCGACGCCCGCGCGAGCGCATTCCGAACCATGAACTCGACGCGCCCCACCCGGCCCTTTGCCGTGATCCCCTTTACGCCCAGCACGCCGTCCGGCTCGATCAGCCGCCGCGTGCCCCGGGTCCACTCCCCCTCGACCACGAGCCGGCTGCCCGCCTCGAGTGCGCGGCCGCGAGGCAACCGGGCGCTCACCGCACCCCGGCAGCCCGCCCCGAGCGGTTCTACCAACGCGAGGCCGCCCTCCACGGTCAGTGGTTCGAGCAGCAGTACGTCGAGCGCCATCCGCCCCGGCGGGAGCTGCGCGGCACAGCCCGCATCCTCCCGGTGCCGTGCCACGACCCCGCCGGCAATCCCGATCGCCGCCGTCACGACGAACACCGCCGACTCCCGCCGCATCACCAGCACCACGGTACCGGTAACCATCATGGCGCCGGTCAGGGCCCAGAAATGCGAAAGGCCGGTCGCAAGACCGGCCCCGAAGCAGAACACCAGCAGCACCGCCGGCGGAGGGATCACCCCTTGCCCGCCTTCTTCGACTTGGGACAGCGCGGCGCCATCGACACCTTCCGGAACGCCTCCATCACCACCACGTCGATCTCCGCCCGCTTCTGGTCCTTTTCCAGGTTCACCTCGGTCACTATCTGGCCCTCGAGCGACGCCACGTAACGCGGCGGCACCCGGTTGAGCGCGAACACGAAGATATCGTCCCGGCAGTACTCGCAGCCGCAGAAGCCGGGAAAGTTGCCCCGCAACGCGTCATATGCCGCCTGAACATGTTCCTCGACCAGGTTCCGGATCATAGCACCGCCAGCTGGGGACGACGCACCGCCCCGGTGAAAGTGGCACCGGTGGTCCCGGTGAATTGCACCACGTGATACTCGCCGATGGACCCGGGCGGCAGGTCCACCAGCACCGACAGATTGCCCCGCGTCCGCGCCAGCATCAGGTCGCCGCGGCGCGCCGGCCGTTCCACCAGCACCTCGTGCATCGAACCGATGCGCGCCAGGTTGTGCCCGCGCGCCTGCGCCCGCACTACGCCGATCAGCCGGTCGAGCCGCTCCGACGCGACGGCATCGTCCACATGAACCGCCAGCCGCGCCGCCGGCGTGCCCTCGCGCACCGAGTACTTGAAAGTATACGCCTCGTCGAAGTCGGCCTCGCCCACCAGCGACAGCGTCTCGGCGAACTGCGCTTCCGTCTCACCCGGGAACCCGACGATGAGGTCGGTGCTGATGGTGAGCCCGGGAATCGCCGACCGCAGCTCCTGCACGACCTCGAGGTACCGCTCGCGGGTGTAGCGCCGCAGCATCCGCCGCAGGACCGCGTTCGATCCGCTCTGTGCCGGCAGGTGCACGTGCTCGCACACCGCCTCGACCTCGGCCATCGCCGCGATCACCCGCGGCGTGAAGTCCGTGGGATATGGGCTGGTGAAGCGCAGGCGCCGGATGCCGTCCACCGCGCCCACGCCCCGCAGCAGATCGGCGAAGTCGTGCGTGCCGTCGTGATAGCTGTTCACTGTCTGGCCCAGCAGCGTCACTTCCGACGTGCCGCTCGCCGCCAGCAGGCGCACCTCCGCCACCACGTCCTCCAGCTTGCGACTCCGCTCCGGCCCGCGCGTGTACGGAACGATGCAGAACGTGCACTTGTAATCGCAGCCCCGCTGCACCGTCACGAAGCGGGTCGGCGATCCGTCGCACACCGCCGGCACGTCCTCGTAGTGCTCCCACGAGCGGAACTCGGTGTCCGTCACCCGCTGCCCGGCCGTCACCTGCGCCAGCAGCATGGAGATATTCCGATAGCCGTCGGGTCCGACCACCAGGTCCACCCGCGGCGCCTTCTCCAGCAGTGCCGGCCCGAGCCGCTGTGCCATGCAGCCCACCACGCCCAGCACGTCGCCCCGCCGCTTGAACCGCTGCAGCTCGCCCACCCGGCCAGCCACCCGCTGCTCCGCGTTTTCCCGCACGGCGCAGGTGTTCACCAGCATGACGTCGGCCTCGTCGGGCGTATCCACCTGCTCGTAGCCGTCACGCGCCAGGACGCCGAGCATGAGCTCGGTGTCGGCTACGTTCATCTGGCAGCCGTAGGTCTCGATGTAGACGCGCTTGGCCATCGGGAAAAGATACCCCGTCAGGGGACGGCGGGGTACGGCACTACGGTCGGATGCTGAACCCGGTGTACAGGAGCCACGCGCGCTCGGAGATGTCCGTGCCGCTGGCACTCCGCCACACTCGCTCGAGGCTGATGTCGATCCCGCCTTTCTGCCGCGCGAAGCGCGCCCCGGTGCCGACCGACAGCGCGAACTCGTGCGGCTGCGTGGTCGGGCCCTCGCCGATCAGGAACGGCAGCGTCGCGTAACGGACGCCGATGCGGAGCGGGAACTGGGTCGTGCGCCGCACGCGCGAGGTGAGTTCGCCCCCGGCGCTCAACTCCAGGCTGTTGCTGGCGCCCGGGGCGCCCAGGCTCACCATGCCCTGGTTGGCCGACGCCCAGGTGCGATACACCGCCTGGGTGGCCACCTGCAGCAGCGGCGTCACCCGGAACAGACCCGCCCCGGCGAAGGTCCACGGCAGGCCGTAGTCGGCCCCGAGGCTGGTGGCGCCGCCGTACAGCGCGGAGTCGACGTGAACGCTGGCGGTGAAGTCTTTCCGGATCAGCGCGGACAGCGTCACCTTGCTGCTGAGGTCGCGCGTGGCGCCGACCGCCAGGCCCCACGACGTGGTGGACAGCTCCGCCGACTGCAGCACGGTGGCGTAGCTCGTGTCGTCGAACGCGCGCCGCGCCACCAGCCGGTCGGTGCCGGTGATGAGGTGCACTGCGAAGCCCACGGTGGTCTTCGGGATCGTCCGGATCGCGAAGGCGAGCTGCAGGTCGCTCAGGCCGCCTCGCGAGCGCGTCGTGTCGGTGTACGCCCGCACGCTGTCGCGCAGCACCACCGAATCGCGCACCGCCAGCGTGAAGTCACGGTCCACGTACGTCGTGGCGCCGATACCGAAGGCGTAGTGCCCGCGGCGGATCGGGGCCGTGATGTAGACGTTGGGGAACCGGAAGTCCCGCGTGCGCGAGGAACCCGCCGGCGTGTCCACCGAGCGGAAGTCGCCCAGCAGCGTGAACGAGCCGGCGCCGGTCTGGAGCGGGCCCAGCGACGCCGGGCTCAGCTGCGACTGCGGATCGAACAGGCCGATACTCCCCCCGGTGCCGATGGCGGCCGCCGAATAGGGCCGCCCCGGGAAGCCCGGGCCGCGCACGCCGAAGATCGACGCCTGCGCCGCCAGTGTGGCCGGGAAGCAGAGCAGCCCGAGCGCGAGCCAGGTCCGTCGGCGCGCGCTCACGGCAGCGCGAACTGGTATGGCCGCACGTACTCGATGCGCAGGCGGGGCTGGTACGTCGGGTTGGCCGTCGAGCCGAACACCGGCACCGAGAACGACGACCCCTCGGGCGAGAGCAGTGCAAACAGCGCCGGCGGCCGGCCGGCACTACCCTGCCACAGCTTCACGATCTTGAGCACCTCGAACGACTGCGGCAGACTCGTGGGAACCTTGAGGGTGGTGATGGCGGTCGGGTCCGCGATGGTCGGTGACTTGGCGCCGAGGTCCACCAGGATCCCCTGCACCACCATGCTCGAGTTGACGTTCGCGAGCCCCTCGATCGGCGCGACCGGCACCAGTTCGAGCGTGGCACGGATGATCTCCGCGGTGTCCTTGAGCACCGACGGCCACGGGAAGCGCATCAGCGCCCGCGCCGAGGGCGCGCCACCGACGACCAGCGTGGTCGGCGTCGGCCCCGGAAAAGGCGCCGCCGTGACGTAGCTGTTGTAGCTGGGAATGCGCGTGATGGTCTGCGGCTGCAGTGTCGTGTCCGTGACCGACGCATGCACGAAGGTCTGGAACGTTGGCGCTCCGCTGCCTGCCCGCAGCGTGAGCATCCGCACCCCGGTTGCGGCCGGGGCGGTCAGCGCCACGCCGAGCCGCAGCACCCCCGAGTCCCCTGGCGCCAGGGCCACCCGGGCCAGGGTCTCCCCGGAAAACAGCGCCGAGAGCTTCCCGGTGAGCAGCGTGTCCGGTACTTCCACCGTGTCCAGGAACGCCTCGGGGGTAAACGCCGCCGTCAGTTCGCTGAACGTCGCGTTCGAGTCCACCGTGGGCGGCAGCTTGTATAGCAGCAGGAAGATTCCACCTTGCAGCGTGTCCCGCGCATCGAGCGTGAGCGAGATCTTCACCGAGTCGATGGTGTAGGTCCGCGCCGTGTCCTGCACGAACACGGTGTCGCTCCGCCGCACGAACCGCACGAACCCGCGCGCATCCGCCGCCGGCAGGTTGTTGCTCACCAGGAACCCGGTCGACTGGTTGGCCGCCACATAGCCCGAGAACGAGCTGTCTGCACCCGCGATCGGCGTGAGCACCGTGTCGTAGACCACGATCTGCCCGCCGGGACAGAGTTCCGGACAGTTGGCCGGGGTAAGGAGCTTCTCGGAGCACGCGCCCGAGACCACCGCGACCACCGCGAGGAAGGCGGGCACGACCCATCGCCGCCGGGACGTCGCCGCCGGGGATGTCATGCCAGGTTGCCGGGGCCGAAGGCGTCGGGCAGGAGGTTGCGCAGGGTCCAGGTCACGCGGGTCTTCGGGCCCACCGATTCGCCCGCCAGGTCGAGGCCGAACTCGGCCAGCACCTGGCGGCAGGCGCCGCACGGCATCGCCGGCGGCTCGCTCCCCACCACGATGGCGATGCGACGGAACCGCCGCGCGCCCGCCGTCACCGCCGTGGCCACGGCCGTGCGCTCCGCGCAGATCGTGAGCCCGAAGGACGCGTTCTCGATGTTGCAGCCGGTGTAGATCTGCCCATCCTCCGCCTCGAGCGCGGCACCCACCTGGTATCTCGAGTACGGGGCATAAGCCTGCTGCTGCGCGCGGCGCGCCGCCGCGACCAGCGTTTCAGTCACGCCAGACCTCATGAAGAAATGAGTCGCCGGCGGGCAGCTTCGCCGCGCCGAGGAACTCCGCTACCGTCTGTCCCACATCGGCGAAGCTGCGCCGCACTCCCAGTGCGACCGGCCGCACCTTCGGGCCCCAGACCAGCAGCGGCACCACCTCGCGAGAATGATCGGTGGAGGGCGTCGTTGGATCGTTGCCGTGGTCCGCGGTGAAGATAATCAGGTCGTCCGCCCGTCCGGAGCCGAGCAGCCCCGGCAGGGCGGCGTCGAGCTCGAGCAGCCCCCGGTGGAAACCCGGCACGTCGTTCCGGTGCCCCCAGCTCTGGTCGAACTCGATCACGTTGGCGAAGAGGAACCCGCGCTCCAGGCTCCCCAGCGCCTCGCCGATGAGCCGGTACGCCTCGGCGTTCGTGGCGGTGTGCCGGCTGCTGATTCCCCGCCCGGCAAAGAGGTCGTCCACCTTTCCCACGCCCACCACCGGCACCTGCGCCTCGGCCAGCCCATCGAGCAGCGTCGGCCCGGGCGGCGCGAGGCTCAGGTCCTTCCGGTTGGGCGTCCGCGTCCAGTGGCCTGGCGTCCCCACGAATGGCCGCGCGATCACGCGCGACACCGCATGCTCGCCCGTGAGCATCTCCCGCGCGATGCCACACGCGCGATACAGCTCGGCGAGCGCTACCGTCTCCTGGTGCGCCGCCACCTGGAAGACGCTGTCGGCCGACGTGTACACGATCCAGTCGCCGGTGCGGAGGTGCTGCGCCCCCAGCTCATCGAGGATCACCGTGCCCGACGCCGCCTTGTTCCCCAGCACGCCGCGCCCGGTGCGGCGCGAGAACTCCGCCAGCAGCTCCGGCGGAAAGCCGCGCGGATAGGTGGCGAACGGCTTGGACAGCACCAATCCGCAGAGTTCCCAGTGGCCCGTCGTGCTGTCCTTCCCCGGACTCACCGGCTCCGCCACGCCGTGCGCCGCCATCGGCGCCGCGACCGGGGCCACTCCGCGGATCGGCGCGCAGAGCCCCAGCCCCAGTCGCTCGAGGTTGGGCAGCGTCAGGCCGCCCACCGAACGCGCCACGTTGCCCAGCGTGTCGCTGCCGGCATCCCCGTACGCCGCCGTGTCGGGAGCCGGCCCGCATCCCAGGCCATCGAGCACGATGATCGCCGCCCGCCGCGCGCGACTCATGACGCCTCGATGTAGCGGCGCTCGACGCGGGCCGAGAGCGAGGTGAGCAGCTCGTAGCTGATCGTGCCTGCCGCCACCGCCTGCTGGTCCAGCGTCACGATCCCGCCGAACACCGTCGCGACGTCGCCAATGGCCGCGTCCGACTCGATCACCGTCATGTCCATCGTGACCCGCCCGAGGATCGAGCAGCGGCGCCCCCGCACCTCGATGGCGCCGTGGTTGGAGAGCGACCGGGGCACGCCGTCCGCGTAGCCGATGCCGAGCGTCGCCGCCACCACCGGGCCCGGCGCGATCCAGGTGGCGCCGTAGCTCACCGGGTCCCCGGCCTGCAGATGACGCGTCGCCACCACCCGCGCGCACAGCCGCGCCACCGGTTCGGGCGCCATCCCGCCTGCCGCGCCGCCGTAAAGAAAGATGCCCGGCCGCACCAGGTCGGCCGCGAAGCGGGTGCCCGCCAGCGCAGCGGCACTATTGGCGGCATGCACGAGGGGAGGGCGCGACGGCAGCGCGCTCAGCACCATCTCGAAGCGCTCCCACTGCACTGCCGTCGCGGCGGGATCGGTGTCCGCCGAATGGAAATGGGTGAACACCCCTTCAAGTCCGGCGGCACCAGCCAGCAACCGCGCCGCGTCGGCGAGGGCGGTGCCGTCGCTCCAGCGCAGCCCGGCGCGCGCCATGCCAGTGTCGATTTCGAGATGGAAGGGCTTGCCGCTGGGGATCCAGGCGGCCAGGGAGGCTACGTCGCCCAGCGACGGCCGGAGGTCATGTGCAATGCACTCGGCGAAACTCGCGGGAACGACCGGCGAGAACACCACGATCGGGCGCCTGATCTCCGCAGCGCGCAGCTCCACGCCCTCGGCTACGGTCGCCACACCGAAGCCCCACGGGTCGAGCACCTCCAGCGCCCGGCTCACCCGCACGGCCCCCAGTCCGTAGCCGTTAGCTTTGACCATCGGCAGCAGCCGGGCGCGTGACCGGTTCGCGATCGTGCGCGCGTTTCTCACCACTGCCGTGAGATCCACGTCCACCCACGCGCGTTGCTGTGTCGGCTCGAGTATTGCCATGTCGGCGCGTAAACTACCGGGACGGAGAAGCCATGCAAGACAGGCCGCCGCTGGAGCGGGTGCTCGACCTCGTAAAGGACCTGCGCGTGCGCTGCGCCTGGGATCGCGCGCAGACCCGGGAGACGCTGCGTCCTTACCTCGTCGAGGAAGTCCTTGAGCTCGATCACGCGCTCCGCGAAGAGGATCCCGACGCCATCCGCGAGGAACTCGGCGACTTCCTGCTCCACCTCGCCTGGCAGTTCGTGATCGCCGAAGAACGCGGCGAGGCCACTCCCGATGACATCGCCGATCGCGTCGTGCGCAAGATGGAGCGCCGCCATCCCCACCTCTTCAACCTCGGCCCCCGCGAGCCGTGGGAACAGCTCAAGCGGAAGGAAGGACGGAAGGGCCTCCTCGAGGGCCTCCCGCCCACCCTGCCAGACCTGCTCATGGCGTACCGGCTGCAGGAACGCGCCGCGAGCGTCGGCTTCGACTGGCCCGACGTCGGTGGACCGCTCAACAAGGTGCGGGAGGAACTCGAGGAGGTCGAGGAGGAGCTGTCAGTCGGTCAGGATGGCCACGACGCCCTCGCCGACGAGATCGGTGACCTCCTCTTCGCCGTCGTCAACCTGGCGCGCAAGGCCGGTGTTCATCCCGGCCCCGCCCTCGATCGCACCAACGCGAAGTTCCGCCGCCGCTTCGCCGAAATCGAGCGCATGGCCGGCGAGAAGGGGATCGACATGCATGGCGCGGGGCTTGAAGTGCTGGATGGCCTGTGGGACGAGGTGAAAGGCAAAGAGGTCAAGAGTTGAGGGTCCAGAGTCCAGAGCCTGACGCTAACTCTGGACTCTCAACTCTGGACTCTCGACCCCGTCACGGGTACAGCCTGTGCAGTTGCCTCGGGAACGCGATCGCTTCCCTGACGTGTTGAATCCCGCTGATCCACGCCACCGTCCGCTCCACGCCCAGCCCGAATCCCGAGTGCACGAAGGTGCCGTATTTCCTCAGGTCCAGGTACCAGCGGTACGCCTCCGGATCCAGCCCCTGCGCCAGAATGCGCGCCAGCAGCCTGTCGTAGTCGTCTTCCCGCTGTGACCCGCCGATGATCTCGCCGTAACCCTCCGGAGCCAGGCAGTCGTTGTTCAGGACGGTCCGGGGATCCTCCGGGTTCTCCTTCATGTAGAACGCCTTCACGCCCTTGGGATAGTTGAAGACGAACACCGGGCGGTCGTACTGCTGCGCCAGGAGCGTCTCGTCGTCACCGCCCAGGTCGTGCCCCCACTGCATGTCCGAGCCAAGCCGGTTGAGCGTCGCCACCGCGTCGGTGTAGCTGATCCGCGCGAACGGTGCCTTCACCCGCTCGAGTGCCGCCGTGTCCCGCTCCAGCTCCTTGAGCTGCTCGGCGCAGCGCTCGAGCGCGCGCCCCACGATGTAGCTCACGAACTCTTCCTGCAGGCGCATGTTGTCGTTCGAGTCATTGAACGCCACCTCCGGCTCCACCATCCAGAACTCCGTGAGGTGGCGCCGCGTCTTCGACTTCTCCGCCCGGAACGTGGGGCCGAAGCAGTACACCCGTCCGAGCGCGGCAGCGGCGGCCTCCACGTAGAGCTGGCCTGTCTGCGCCAGGTACGCCTTGCCGAGGTCGAAGTAGTCGGTCGAGAACAGGTTGCCCGCCTCCTCGCCGATGGCACCGGTGAGGATCGGCGTGTCCACCAGCACGAAGTCGCGCTGGTAGAAGAAGTCGCGGATCGACTGCACCACCTCGTGCCGCACCCGCGCGATCGCCACCTGCCGCCGGCTGCGCAGCCACAGGTGCCGCTGCTCGAACAGGAACTGCGTCCCGTGCTCCTTGGGCGAGACCGGGAAATCGACGCTCGTTCCCAGCACCTCGAGCCCCGTCACCGTGAGCTCGACACCGGCCGGCGCGCGCGGGTCCTCCCGCACGACTCCGGTCACCGCCACCGAAGATTCCTGGGCGAGGGTCAGGAACAGCGCCCAGGTGTCCTCCGGCACTTCCCGCCTGGAGAGCACGCCCTGTACGTAGCCCGAGCCGTCGCGCAGCACGAGGAACGCGATCTTTCCGCTCGAACGGGTGGTCATGATCCACCCGCGGAGCGTCACCGTTTCGCCGACGTGGCGCGGGAGTTCGTTGATGTAAGTCATTGTCATGGCGGCAGGGAGATTACTGGCGGGTCACCCGAGCGTCAACTTGCGGCGGGCGGGCAGCTTCGCATATTCCGGGCTCTACAGGACCTCCCCACGTCCCATTTGACGATCGATCCACAGACCGGAGCCGTCATGTCCCAGGGTGCCAGCTTTCTCGCGCAGGTCGAGGCCAGCTTTGACCGTGCGGCGGCGCTGACGAAACACCATCCGACTCTCCTTGGCCAGATCCGGCAGTGCAACACCGTGGTGCAGTTCAGCTTCCCCCTCCGCCGCGATGATGGCACGCTGGAGACGATCCACGCCTGGCGGGCCGAGCACAGCCAGCACAAGCTGCCCACCAAGGGCGGCATCCGCTACGACGTGAACGTCGACGCTGAAGAGACGATGGCCCTCGCGGCACTCATGACCTACAAATGCGCCGTCGTGGACGTACCGTTCGGCGGCGCCAAGGGCGGCATCAGGATCTCCCGGCACAAGTACTCCGAGGGCGAACTCGAGCGCATTACCCGCCGCTACACCTTCGAGCTCGTGCGCAAGAACTACATCGGGCCCGGCATCGACGTCCCTGCCCCCGACTTCGGCACCGGCCCCAAGGAAATGGCCTGGATCGCCGATACCTACGCCCAGATCCGCTCCGACGACCTCAACGCCCTCGGCTGCGTCACCGGAAAGCCGGTACAGCTCGGCGGGATCCGCGGGCGCACCGAGGCCACCGGGCGCGGCGTGTACTTTGGCGTGCGCGAGGCCTGCGACGTGGTCGAGGACATGAAGGCGCTCGGGCTCACGCCCGGGCTCGCCGGCAAGCGCGTCATCGTGCAGGGGCTGGGCAATGTCGGTTATCACGCCGCCAAGTTCCTCGAGGAAGGCGGCGCCATCATCGTCGCCGTCGCTGAGCGCGAGGGCGCGGTGCACAATCCCAAGGGCCTCGACCTCGAAAAGGTCGTGGCCCACCGCAAGGCGAAGGGCACCTGTCTTGGCTTCCCCGGCGCCACCGACATCACCCCGTCAGTCGCTGCCCTCGAGCTCGACTGCGACATCCTCGTCCCCGCCGCACTCGAGCGCCAGCTCACCGCCGAGAATGCCCCGAAGATCAAGGCGAAGATCATCGCGGAGGGCGCCAACGGCCCGACTACCAGCGAGGCCGACGCTATCCTGCAGCAGCGCGGCGTGCTGGTCCTCCCCGATCTCTACCTCAACGCCGGCGGCGTCACCGTCTCCTACTTCGAGTGGCTCAAGAACCTCTCCCACGTGCGCTTCGGCCGCATGGAGAAGCGTTTCGACGAGGGTTTCGCCCGCGGCCTGCTCGGCGGCGTGGAGCGGCTCACCGGCAAGGCACTCGGGATGAAGGAGAAGGCGGAACTCACCCACGGTGCCGACGAGATCGACCTCGTGAATTCCGGCCTCGAGGAAACGATGATCGGGGCGTACCAGGGTGTGCGTGAAACGAAGGTGGCATTGGGCGCGGGCGTGGACCTGCGTACTGCCGCCATGGTGACGGCGATCGATAAGGTAGCGGCGATCTATCGGGAGATGGGGATCTTTCCGTGAGAGCGAAGTCGGAGTCGGAGTCCAGAGTCGTCAGCTGTTCCTGCGACTGCCACTTCCTGACGACTCCGACCCTCCTACCCACTCTGAACAACTCCACCGCCCTCGGAAACCGCGCAATCGCCCGCTCCCGCAGCGCCGCGTACTCCGGCCGCTGCAACGCGGGATCCCGCTCGATCACGTCTCGCGCCATCGCCCGCGCCTTCTCGAGCAGGTCTCCGTCCTCCGCCAGCTTCGCATGCCGTAGCGTGATTCCGCCCGACTGGCGGGCACCGATCAGGTCTCCCATCCCCCGCTCCTGCAGGTCCAGCTCCGCCACCTTGAACCCGTCCGTCGTCGCCGCGAACGCCTTCAGCCGCTCCGGCACGCCGCCGTCGGCCAGCAGGATGCAGTAGCTCTCGTCGTCCCCCCGTCCCACGCGGCCCCGCAACTGGTGCAGTTGCGCCAGCCCGAACCGCTCCGGATGCTCCACCACCATGATCGTCGCATTCGGCACGTCGATCCCCACCTCGATCACCGTCGTCGCCACCAGCACCCGGACCGTCCCGTCGCGGAAGCGCCGCATCACCGCGTCGCGCTCTTCCGGCTTGAGCCGTCCGTGCACCAGGCCGACCTCGACGTCCACGTACCGGCTCCTGAGCTGCTCCGCCATCGTGGTCGCCGCACGCAGGTCCGCCTTCTCCGATTCGTCGATCACCGGCAGCACGACGTACGCCTGCCGCCCGCGCCGGCATTCCTCACCGACGAAGGTCCACACCCGTTCCCGCTCCGCGTCGACCCGGATCGCGGTGCGTACCTTGCCCCGGCCCGGCGGGCGCTCGCGCAGCGCCGAGACATCGAGGTCGCCGTAGAGCGTGAGCGCAAGGGATCGCGGGATCGGCGTCGCCGTGAGCAGCAGCACATCGGGCGCCGACCCCTTGCTGATGAGCGCCGCGCGCTGCTCCACCCCGAAGCGGTGCTGTTCGTCGATCACCACCAGCCCCAGTTGCTTGAACGCCACCGTCTCCTGCAGCAGCGCATGGGTGCCGATGATGATGCGCGCCGCACCGGAGGCGATGCGCTTCCGCGACGCGGCCTTGTCGGCGGCGGGCATGCGCCCCAGCAGCACTTCCGGCATGATGCCGAGCGGTGCCAGCAGCCGGGCCAGCGTGGTCGCGTGCTGTTCGGCCAGCAGTTCCGTCGGCGCCATGAGCGCGGCCTGGTGCTGGTTCTCCAGGGCCACCAGCATCGCGAGCAGCGCCACCACCGTCTTGCCCGTGCCCACGTCGCCCATCAGCAGGCGGTGCATCCGCTCCGGCGCCGCCATGTCGGTGGCGATCTGCGCGAGCGCCTTCTCCTGGTCGCCCGTGAGCGTCCACGGCAGCGACTCGCGCAGCCGCCGGGTGAAGGTGGCATTGCTCACCTGCGCCAGGCCGCCCTTGTCGCGCTTGGCCAGCGCCCGCGCGCGCGCCAGCATCAACTGCACGTCGAACAGCTCGTCGAACGCCAGCCGCCTCCGCCCCAGTTCCGCCTCGGCGGCGCTCGACGGACGGTGCACCACCCGCAGCGCCTCGGGCAGTGTCGGGAGCCCCAGCGCCTCGCGCCGCGCCGGCGGAAGGAGGTCGGCAATGAGCGGGATGAGCGCGTCGAGGTGCCGATCGATCAGCGCGCGGATCTGCCGGTGCCCCAACCCCTCCGTCGCCGGATAGATCGGGAGGATCAGCCCTTCCGGCACCGACTCGGCGTCGTCGGCCTCGCCCAGGATGATGAACTCGCGCGGCGCCAGCTGCCGGCCGTGATAGAAGCGCACCGGGCCCGACACCAGCAGGAGCTGCCCCTCGCGGATGGTTCGGTCGAGGAAGGCCTGCCCCGGCCACACGCACTCGAGCAGGCCGGACTCGTCGCGCAGCACCGCATGGAAGATCCGCAACCCCTTCCGAGTCGGCAGGACCCGCTTCGCCATGACGCGACCCACCGCGGCGATCTCGTCGCCCACGCGCGCCTTCGCAAACGGTGTCAGGGTGGAAGCGTCGAGATAGCGGTGCGGGAGGTGCCACACGAGGTCGAGCGCGGTGCGGACGCCGAGCCGGGCAAAGGCGTCGGCCCGCTTCTCACCCACACCCTTGAGGAACTGGATCGGGGTGTCGGGCTGCAGCGAGGAGGTGCGAGGCAGGGCGCGTGGAGGCATGGGGCCGGGATGATCCCCTAGAGATCCGACGTCAGCAGTCCTTCGGCGTAGGCGCGCGCATCGAACGGCGCGAGGTCATCCACGCCCTCACCCAGCCCGACGAATCGGATCGGGAACCCGAGCTCGCGCCGCACTGCGGCGACCGCGCCGCCCCGCGCCGTGCCGTCGAGCTTGGTGACGATGACGCCGGTGGGCTGCACCGCCTCGCCGAACAGGCGACCCTGCTGGATTGCGTTCTGGCCCACGGAACCGTCGAGCACCAGCAGCGTCTCGTGCGGTGCGCCCGGCACCTTCCGGGTCACCACGCGCACCACCTTCCGGAGTTCGTCCATCAGGTTGTCCTGCGTGTGCAGCCGGCCGGCGGTATCGATGATCACGGTATCGAGCCCGCGCGCGGTGGCCGCCTCGATCGCGTCGAACGCCACCGCCGCCGGGTCGCCCCCCTGCGTTCCCGCCACACATTCGACCCCGATCCGCCCGGCCCACACCTGTAGCTGCGACACCGCGCCCGCGCGCCAGGTGTCGGCCGCCGCGAGCAGCACCTTCCGCCCCTCCGCCTTGAGCCGGTGGGCCAGCTTCGCCACGGTGGTGGTCTTCCCCACCCCGTTGACGCCCACCACGAGGATCACCGTGAGCCCGCTGGTCGCCCGCGCGATCCGCTCCGGATGCTCCGGCCCCTGCAGCATCACCGAGAGGCGCTCCACCAGTGCCTCGCGCACGTCGTCTTCCTTCTTGAACTTCCCCGAGCGCACGCCCTGCTCCAGCGCATCCACCAGCTCCATGGTGGCCGGCACGCCGAAGTCGGCCTCGATCAGGAGCTGCTCGATCTGCTCAAGGTCGGCCGCCTTGAGCCCGCGCACCAGCGCGCCCACGTCCGTGAGCATGACGCGCTTGATGCGGCCCCAGAGACCGAGCTTCTTCTCCCCAACCCTGCCAAGTGTCATCCATGAAAGGTAAGCGGTAAGCGGTAAGCAGTGAGCGGGCCCATTACCCGCTTACCGCTCACCACTTACCGCTCACGTAGTTCCTATCTGAGCCCGAGCCGGCGTCGTATCATCCACTCCACGCACAGCCCAAGCACCACCATCCCAAACAGCCACGCCCAATCCCTCGCCGCCGTTCGTGACGTGCCGGTGACGCTTGCGCCCGCCTTCGAAGCGATGGACGGTGCGCGCGCCACCAGCTCGTCGGAGTACTCCTCCACCGCCACCAGCCCCTGCGTGTCACCCTCGAGCCGGTAACGCCATGTGCCTGGCGCGAGCCACAGTTCCGCGCGGCCCGCACCGTCGAACCGCAGCGTATCCGCGCCGTTGTTGCCCGCACCGGTCCAGGTGATCGCCACCGGATGCGCCGCTCCGGCGCCGGTCCACTCGAACACCAGCGGCCGGCCGTTCATCACCACCGGCCGAACGGCGTGTGCCGGCCCGCGCGCCGTGTCCGGGGCGCCGAGCAGCCAGGTCACCGTGGCGCCCACGAGTGAGCGATACCCCTGCTCCGACGAGCCCCCGCGGAAGCTCCAGCGCCAGAGCCCATCCACTGCCGTGGTCACCCGGCGCACGCTGCCTGTCTCCGCTCCGAAGAACGCCGGTCGCGGCGCCCCGTGCCGCCCCGCCTGCGCCATGAGCCCCACCCAACCCGTCGACGCCGGCTGCTGGGCCGTGAGGACCACCGCTGGCGGGAACGAGTCGATCGGCAATCCACTGAGCGCCGTCGCGAGTGGCGACGCCGGCGTCGCCGTCAGGTACCAGTCCCCTTCCTGCGCTGCCGCGCCGGACCCGCTCGGCCAGAGCCAGACACCACGCCCGCGCACGTCACCGGCGCGCTCGACCGCCGCTCCCTTGAGCACTACCAGGTCCGCGCCCCGGATGACCTGGCGCAGCATGTCGTCGGAGATCGGCTTGAGGTCGGTCATGGTGCGCCAGCTCTCGCCGATCCGCACGTAGCCGCGCACCGGCAACGCCGCGACCTCCCGGATGGTGCGGAACAGGAAGCGCGCATCCCAGTCGGCTGGATTGGCGACGAACACCACGCCCGGCGTTTCCGCGACCGACAGGTACACCAGCCGCTCGTCGGTGCGCGGCTCGGCGTCACCGGTATCCACGGCCTTGATCGACAGCACGTGCTCTCCGGCCGCGATTCCGCTCGAGGCCGCGCGCAGCGCCGCGCGCGCCTCCCCGCCGGTCGCGCGGAGCACCCGGCGCGCCAGCAGCGTCCGCTTCGCATCGTCCGAGCGGAGTTCGACCACAGCTGAGTCGCGGGCGGTGTCACCGGTAATCCGCACGGTGACCTCGTAGCGCAACGAATCGCCGGCCGTTACCCGCGCCGGGCCGTCGACGCCCACGACCGCCACGTCCCGCGCCGGTGCCCTGGGTAGTACCTCGATCCGCGCGCGCGCCAGCAGGTCCGCCGGGACCTCGGTGGCATCATCGATCTCGCCGTCCGTCACGACGACCACCGGCCGGGCGCTCGCCGCCGCCGCCGCAAGCGCCGGCGACAGCAGCGACCGCCCCCGGCTGGGCAGGCTGTCGGTACCGGGACGGGCGTCCCCGAAGTAGCGCACTTCACCCAGCGAGTCGGCCAGTCGCAGGCTCGTGCTCCAGTCCCGGCCGGCGGCGGTCATGCTGAGCGACCCGTCCAGCAGCACGATCGGCCGCCGTGCCAGCGGCGGTCGGGGACAGCTCACGTTGAGCAGCAGCAGGCCCAGCGCGGCCCACGCCACGGCGCGCGCCACGATCGCGGGCCAAGCCCGGCGACCAAGACGCTCAAGACCGAGATAGGTGCCGGCGGAAAGGGCGACGGCGGCGAGGACGACGAGGAGGATGCGCACAGGCCACCGAATATACGGGAAGAGGCCCGATTCGATGGAGCCTCGATATAGATTGTCCGTCCTATGGATAACGAATCACGTCGCTGGCAGCGCGGTGTCGCCGGCCGGCCGCTGCCGCTGGGCTGGAGACAGTCCCACAACTACGCGGATGAGGGGGGCCCCCGTTTCGCGCGGCATGACGCCGTACTGAACGAGGACGCCAATGGGAACGCACGCGCACTGCACGTCGCGACCTATAACGTGGAGCTGGTCAAGCGGCCCGACGCCGTGCTGTCCCTGCTCGAGCGCGAGCCGCAACTGGGCGGTGCCGACATCCTCGCCCTCCAGGAGGCGGACGACGCCATCGTCGCCCGGGCCGCCGAGCGCCTCGGCGGGCACTACGTCTACTACCCCTCCATGCTGCACCCGGTCACGGGTCGCAATTTCGGCCCCGCCATCCTCAGTCGATGGCCAATCGTGCACGACGGTAAGGTGCCCCTCCCCGGCCGCGGCTGGACCCGCGGCTCGCGGCGCATCGCGGTGCGCGCCACCATCCTCGTGCGCGGCGTCAGACTGCGCTTCTACAACGTGCACTTCAGCACGATGTGGGAGATGTTCCCGAGCGGCCAGGACGCCCAGGCGCAGGCCGTGGTGGACGATGCCGTCGCGAGCCCCGATCCCGTCCTCATTGCCGGCGACTTGAACCGCATGGGAGCCGGACAGGTGTTTGCACGGTCGGGGTACCACTGGCTCACCCGCGGCGTGGGGCGCACTCATCACGTCTGGTCCTTCGACCATGTCTTCCTGCGCGGGCTCGAACCTCGGGGTGTCCGCGCCGCGTCCGTCGACGAGGCCCTGACTGCCAGCGACCATCGCGCGGTATGGACCGCACTCGACCTCGACCGCGACTGACAGCTCTTGCGGGACCCGATAGCTTGCAGCAAACGCAGTGGCAATGATCCTGAACCCTCGTCCAAGGAGCAGATGGTCCGATGGAATTCCATTCCAGTCAGAATCCGAGGAACACTCGCGGTCTCGCCGTGCTTCCGCTTGTTGCGGCGGCGCTGGCCGCCTGCGGTGGCAACAAGGTCGAGGGCACGGAATCGGTGGCGGTTGCCGCCGCGCCCGGCGGCGGCGCCATCGTGGTGGAGACGTTCACCTCCACCGCCAAGGTGAGCGCGCTCAACACCAAGGACCGCAAGGTCACGCTCGAGTTTCCCGACGGAAAGAAGACCACGTTCAAGGCGACACCCGACATGGTCAACTACAACCAGCTCCAGGTGGGCGACCAGGTGAACGCGGTGGTGACGGAGCAGGCGGTGGTGTGGCTGTCGAAGAACGGCGGGCCGCCGAGTTCCGCGGTCGAAGGCGGCGCGATCCTGACGCCGGTCGGTGCCAAGCCGGGTGGTATCGCCGTGGCGACGGTGGCCGTCACCGCCACGATCACGGCAATCGACCAGGCGAAGGGCAAGGTGACGCTGCAGTTCGACACCGGCAAGCCGCAGACCTACAAGCTCGGCAAGGGCGCCGACCTGACCGGCGTGTCGGTAGGCGACCAGGTCAATGCAGTGGTGACCGAAGGCGTCGCGGTCACCGTGACGAAGACGTGACGTTCCACAGGTTCCTTTTGGTCTGAACCAGTAGCGCCGCACATGATGCACGAAATGGTGCGCACCTTGACCGTTTCATGATCCGCATCCAGTTCATGATCCGCATCCAGTTGCCTAAGAATGAAGAACAGGTAATGTTTTTGGCGAGCAGGTCCGGATACCGAGCCCCATAACATTGATTGGAGTACCGATGAGTAACTGGCGGAAGGCATCGTTTGGGGCGATCGCGCTGCTCGCCGCAGTTGCGGCGTCCGGCACCATGCCGGCGCACCTCGAGGCGCAACAGAAGCCCAACATCGTCGTGATCATGGGCGACGACATCGGCTGGCTCAACATCGGCGTCTACAATCAGGGGCTGATGGCAACGCGCACTCCGAATCTGGACAGGCTCGCCAATGAAGGAATGCGCTTCACCGACTACTACGCCGAGGCGAGCTGCACCGCCGGGCGGGCCAACTTCATCACCGGCGAGCTCCCGATCCGCACCGGCATGACCACCGTCGGCCAGGCCGGATCACCCATCGGTCTGCCGGCGCAGGCCGTGACCATCGCCACCGCCCTCAAGTCGATGGGATACGTCACCGGCCAGTTCGGCAAGAACCACCTGGGCGACCTGAACGAGTTCCTGCCCACGTTGCACGGTTTCGACGAGTTCTACGGCTACCTCTATCATCTGGACGCGATGGAGGACCCCTGTCACGTCAACTATCCCCAGAACCTGAAGGACGTGGTTGGACCGCGGAACCTGGTGCACAGCTGGGCCACCACGACGGATGACCCGACGGTGCAGCCCCGCTGGGGCAAGGTCGGCAAGCAGAAAATCGTGGACGGTGGTCCGCTCTGTCCCAAGCTGATGGAGACGATCGACGACACCATTCTGAACCACACCATCAAGTTCCTGGACAAGGCGAAGAAGGACAACAAGCCGTTCTTCCTGTGGCTCAACCCCACCCGCATGCATGTGGTGACGCACCTGTCGCCCAAGTACGAGGCGATGCGCAACTCGGAGAACGGCTGGTCGGAAGAGGAAGCCGGGATGGCCCAACTCGACGACATCGTCGGCTCCGTCATGGCCTGGCTCAAGACCAACGGGGTCGACAACAACACGATCGTCGTGTTCACCACCGACAACGGGACAGAGAACTTCACCTGGCCCGATGGCGGACAGACGCCGTTTGCCGGTGGCAAGGGTACCGCGCTCGAGGGAGGCTTCCGCTCGCCTGCCATCCTTCGCTGGCCGGGCAAGGTACCGGCGGGCAAGGTGGAGAACGGGATCTTCTCCGGTCTCGACTGGTTCCCGACGTTCGTCGCGGCCGCTGGCAACCCGAACATCGCCCAGGAGCTGCTGGCGGGGAAGCAGATGGACGGCCAGACCTACAAGGTTCACCTCGACGGCTACGACCAGACTGCGGTCATTACCGGGAAGGGACCCTCGGCGCGCCACGAGATCTTCTACTTCACCGAGGGCACGCTCTCGGCGGTGCGGGTCAACGACTACAAGTACCGCTTCACCGATCAGCCCAATGGGTGGCTCGGCGCCACGCTCAAGGTCGACTGGCCGATCCTGGTGAACCTGCGGCTCGACCCGCTCGAGCGGACCGGCATGTACAACGGGAAGGACAACGGGTCGATCGCCTACTACAACTGGTTCGCCTACCAGTTCTGGCGGTTCGTGTTCGTGCAGCAGGTGGTGGGCAAGCTGGCCCAGACGGCCATCGAGTTCCCGCCGATGCAGAAGGGCGCCAGCTTCAACCTGGAAGCGGTGAAGGCGCAGATCGAGGCGGCGCAGGCGGCGCACGCCGGGAAGTAGCTGCCGCTTCAACCCTCGCTGACGCGCCGCCCGGCAACTCCGGACGGCGCGTCCTCACTTCCCGTATAGAGGCCAAGCATGGCACGGATCACAGAGCGGCACGTCCCCTGGCTGCTCGCGGCCGGCGCGTTTGCGTCGCTCACCGCCTTGGCACCGGCACGGCGCGACCCCCTGCCCTCATGGAACGAGGGGCCAGCGAAGAAGGCCATCCTCGAGTTCGTGAAGGCCTCCACCGACAAGGCGAGCCCGCAGTTCGTGCCCGTGCCGGAGCGCATCGCCACGTTCGACCAGGACGGGACGCTCTGGGTTTCGCATCCGATCTACGCCCAACTGATCTTCTGCCTCGACCGGGTACCGGCCTTGGTGAAGGCGAAGCCGGAGTTGGCGAACGCCGAGCCCTTCAAGACCGTTCTGAGCGGAAACAGGGATGCTATCGCCCGCCTCCCCACCGCCGATTTGGTCAAGATCGCGGTCGCCACGCTAACCGGCATGTCCGTGGATGACTTCAACGCTGAGGTGGCCAAGTGGCTGACCTCCGCGCGCGACCCGCGCTGGAAGAAGCCCTACACCGAGCTCACCTATCAGCCGATGCAGGAGGTGATGCACTACCTCCGCGAGAACGGCTACAAGACCTACATCGTAACCGGCGGCGGCCAGGACTTCGTCCGCGTCTATTCCGAGAAGACGTATGGCGTGCCGCCCGAGCAGGTGGTGGGATCGGCCGGAGCCACGTCCCTGTCATACGACAGGTCCGGCAAGCCATTCCTCACCAAGGAACCAAAGCTGCTCCTCAATGACGACAACGCCGGAAAAGTGGAGGGTATTCACCTCATGATCGGCCGCCGGCCGTATGCCGCGTTCGGGAACTCGCCCGGCGACCGGCAGATGCTGGAGTACACCAAGGCGGGAACCGGCGCCCGACTCGCGATGCTGGTGCTGCACGACGACGCCACGCGGGAGTACGCCTACGGCCCGGCGCAGGGGCTGCCCGACACGAAGGTGGGCACTTTCACACAGGCGTTGTACGACGAGGCGACGAAGAGTGGCTGGGTGGTAATCAGCATGAAGCAGGATTGGAAGCGCATCTTCGCGTTCGAGCGGTAGGCGCGCCGCCTGCCACTACAGGCGGCACGTTGTTGCCTTGAGTCTCCAGTGAAGCCACCTTCATGATACTCCAAGGGCGGTGTGCATCCCTCCGCCGCATCTTCATGGCGTACAGATCTGGCCTGCACCGGAATGCCAACCGCGTGGGCGGCCTCGTGCAACTGCCTCGCAACAAGGACGACCTTATGGCCACGAGAGAGAAGTCTTCCCGCAAGGACTCGCGCAAGTCAGCGGCAGAGCGTGAACTGCGTATCGGGCCCGGCCCCACCCGGTCCGAACTCGTGGCAGCGGGCAAGAAGCTGCGGGAGACCTGCCCGCGACGCTCGCACGCGGAGTGGAAAGCGCCCCTCGACCGCCGGGATCCGGTGGAGCTCATGGAGTCCTCCAACCAGGGGCGTATTCCCGAGCTGATTCCTATCCGCCACGGACGCATGCTGCGGTCGCCGTTCACGTTCTACCGCGGGGCGGCGCTCAACATGGCGGCCGACCTGGCCGGCACACCGGCGACCGGGATGCGGGTACAGTGCTGTGGCGACGCCCACCTCATGAATTTCGGCGCCTTCGCGACCCCGGAACGGCGGGTCATCTTCGACATCAACGACCTGGACGAGACTCTTCCCGCCCCGTGGGAATGGGACGTGAAGCGGCTGGCGGCGAGTTTCGTTTTGGCCAGCCGCTCCAACGGCTTCAGCGAGGATGTGGCCCGGGACGCCACGCTGGCCGCCGCGCGATCGTATCGCGAGCACATGGCGGAATACAGCGAGATGCGGATCCTCGACGTGTGGTATTCGAGCCTCGATATCGACCGGCTGACTGCAACTGTCGGCGACAAGGAGGCGCGCGAGCGCGCCAGGAAGGTGCTGGCCAGGGCCCGCGAGCGAAGCGTGCTCGAGCACGACTTCCCCAAGCTCGCGGCGATGGCGGGAGCCAAGCCCCGAATCAAGGACAACCCGCCGTTGATCTACCACCTGCGGGATGACGCGGAGGAGAGCCTCGTTGCGCGAGTCCGCGACGCCTTCGCGGAATATCGCCGGTCACTCCAGGAAGACCGCCGCGTGTTGCTGGATCGCTTCGACTTCGGGGACATTGCGATCAAGGTCGTCGGCGTGGGCAGCGTCGGCACGATGTGCGCCGTCATGCTGATGATGGCGAGCGCCGAGGATCCCCTGTTCCTGCAGGTCAAGGAGGCGCGTACATCGGTCCTGGAGCCGTACGCCGGAGCCAGCCTGCACCCCAATCACGGTCAGCGGGTGGTGAACGGCATCCGCCTCATGCAGTCTGCCAGTGACATCTTTCTGGGTTGGACCACGGGCAAGGAAGGGCGCCACTTCTACGTCCGCCAGCTCCGGGATATGAAGATCGGACCGCAGGTGGAGTTGTTCACGCCAAGCGTCATCGCCGAATTCGCCGCGATCTGCGGCTGGAGCCTGGCGCGGGCCCACGCCCGTTCCGGCTCGCCGGCTCAGATCACGGGCTACCTCGGCAAGAGCGACGTCTTTGACGAGGCGATAGCGGACTTCTCGCTGGCCTACGCCGACCAGACGGAACGCGATCACGAGGTGCTGATGAAGGCGGCCCGATCCGGGCGGATCGAGCTCGCGACGGAACCCGAGTAGCGGGCCCTCAGGGACCAGTCGCGTTCAGCTCCTGCAGCTTCGCCGACGCCGCCGAGGCGCGCTGCACATCGCCAGCCTCGCGATAGTATGAACTGAGTGCCTGCAGCACCTGGAGATCATCCGGGTGCTGCTTGAGCACCGCCTCCAACTGCCGGATCCCTTCCTTCGGCTTCCCGGTGTCATGCAGCGCCACGCCATACACGTAGCCGATGTGGGCGTCATCGGGTGCAAGCCGGGCAGCCGCTTTGAGCTCGGCCATCGCACCCGGCAACTGCCGCTGCCGGATGAGTGTCAGCCCCAGCGCGTAATGCAGTGATGCGTTGTCGGGACTGTGCCTGATCCCGTCCCGCAACGCCGCCCCGGCCCCCGTCTCGTTCCCGGTCGCCCTCAGGTAGTCGGCCAGGTTGACCCACGCCGGGACGAACGCCGAATCCAGCGCCAGCGCCCTGCCGTAGGCCATGAGCGCCTTGGCGCGTTCGCCGCGGAGCGCGTGGACCCCGGCCAGGTTGGTCCACGACTCCGGCCGGTCGGCGTTGAACATCTGCACATCGATGTATTCCTGCAGCGCCATGCCGAACGCCGCCTTCGCCGAATCGGGCATCTGCTGCTCAAGCCCCGCGAGCGCGCGTGCCGCCTCGGTGCGCACCGCCAGGATGGAGTCCGAGAGTCGCGGCGCCAGCAGCCGCACACGCTCACCGGGTTCGACGCCCTCGAGCGCCGTCACCGCCGCGGCGCGCAGAAGTGGATTGCGGTCAGCCACCACCGCTTCCGCCGCCGACACCGCACTCGGCGCGTTGTATCCGGGGAGCCGGCTCACCGCCGTGGCCCGCGCGATCGCCGGTTGCAGCGTGTCGCCCGCGAGCCCGGTAAGTCGCGCCAGTGATCCCGGGAGGTGCCGCTCCGAGTTGTAGAGCGTCTCGGCGTAGCGCTGAAACCCCTCCGGGGCATGCCCATACCACTTCGCCACCTGGTCCGCGGCCCACTGCGCCGACTGCTCCCGGTGGCACGCATTGCACGTGTTGGGCACCCCGAACCGCACCGTCTGCTCCGGCCGCGGCACCCGGAAGCCGTGATCGTGCCGCACGTCGATCACCATGTAGGTCGCCGACGGCATGTGACAGCTCACGCAGTCCACGCGCGTGGTGCCCGCCGGGTGGTGGTCGTGCGACGGCGGGGCGTACTTTTCCTTGCTGTGACAGGCCAGGCACACCTGCGCCCCCGGCGCCCGCAGCTTCGACGTATGCGGGTCATGGCAGTCGCTGCAGGTGACACCCTTGCTGTACATCTTGCTCTGCAGGAACAGGGCGTAGTTGTACACCTCGTCGCGCATCTGCCCGTCGGGCCAGAATAGGCCCGGCTCGAGCAGCGCCACCTGCTCCGTGGTGCCCAGCGACTGCCCCGGCACATACCCGTCCTCGAGCTGCGCCCGCCGCGCATGGCACAGGCCGCAAGTCTCGATTTCCTTGTCAGTACGCCTCGGGCTGCTTCGCACCGGCTTCCCTGTCGCGGAATCGATAGTCCAGGCCACACCCTGCCGCTCATCGAACTCCACGACCAACCCCATCTCACCCGCCTTCCCCGCCCTCCCCGCCCTATTGGCCTCCTTATCGCCCGCCCACGCCACATGCTCCGACCCCGCCCCATGGCATGCCTCGCAGTTCACGCTGATGTCGGTCCACGAGGTGGTGTAACGCGGCTGGGTCGGGTCGTAGTTCTTCTTCACGTTGGTCGAATGACACTCCGCGCACATGAAGTTCCAGTTCTGGTCCCGGCCCGTCCAATGGATGGACTCACCCGGCAGGATCTTCTCGCCCGGATATAGCGAGAACCAGCGCTGCCCGCCGTCTGCCTTGGCGCGTGAATCCCAGGCGATCGTGAGCGACTGGATCCGCCCGTTGTCGATGTCGATGAGGTACTGCTGCAGCGGAAAGAGTCCGAACGTGTACTTCACCTCGTAGTCGTGCGGCTTGCTGTCGGGACCCTCGGTGCTGACCATGAACTTGCCGTCGCGCCGCGAGAACCGCGTCGTGACCCGGCCGTCGTTGAAGCTGGTGTTGTCGAAGTTGGCGAGAACGGTGGAGTCGGCGGCGTGCTTCATGGCACCGGCATGCTGCGACGGCGCCCAGGCGGCGTACTCCTTCTCGTGGCAGTCCACGCACGCCTTGCCGCCCACGTACCGCGCATTGGCGATGGCCGCTGCGGGCATCGTCGCGCCTCGCTCGCCGCATGCGGCAGCGAGTAAGAGGGCGACAAGAACGATGGAACGACGAACCAGCGAATGGGTATCGAACGTCACGGCAGCATCCTAACTACGGACGCTGCCTGCCCGCCACTCCAGAAGCTCCTGCTCACCGCTTACTGCTTACCGCTCACCGCTCACGCTGTCGCGGCTGCGATCGCCTCCGGCAGCGACATCGTCTTCTCGTACAGCGACCGCCCCAGGATCGCCCCGGCACAACCGGCATCACGCGCGGCTTCGACATGCTCCAGTGTGGCGAACCCGCCGCTGCCGATGACCTCGGCGCCGAGCGCGATCAGGGCCTGACAGCCCTCGAGATCCGGCCCGGTCAGCATCCCGTCACGCTCGATATCGGTATAGACGATGGTCTTGATGCCAGCGTCGATGGCCCGGCGCGCGGCCTCCTCCACTCGCACACCTGTGCGCTCGGTCCAGCCCCGCACCGCCACTATTCCTGCCCGCGCATCGAGGCCCACCGCGAGCCGGTCGGCTCCCACCGCCGCCACCGCCTCGGCGAGCAACGCGGGTGTCCGTACGGCAGCCGTCCCGATCACCACCCGCGACATCCCGGCCTCGATGGCGGCTCCGATCGTCACCAGGGTGCGGAAGCCACCGCCCGCCTGCACGCTCACCCCTGGGCCCTGTGCCGCGACGATGGACGCCATCACCCGGAGATTGTCGCCGTCGCCGAAGGCACGGTCGAGGTCGACGACGTGGAGCCACGATGCTCCGTCGGCTACGAACGCCTGGGCCTGGGCCACCGGGTCGTGGGAATACACGGTTTCCTTCGCGGCGCTGCCTTGAGTCAGCCGCACAACGCGGCCGCGACGAAGGTCTATGGCAGGATAGAGAATCACGCGCAACCAGTGCTAAGGTCGGGTGGACAGGCGCGGTCGAGCACGGCAAGCTAATGGGGCTCTTCTGCCACGGCGACCAGCGTCCCCCCTTCTCGAGGATCTTCATGAACCTGTTCCGCAGTGCGGCCCTGCTCGTGACGCTTGCCGCGGCCGCAGCCGTCCCCGGGGCTGCGCAGGAGGAAGGCACGGCACCGGAGTCGCCGGAGGCGGCGCCCCGATTCCGCAACAAGCTCTCGGGGTTCGTTGGCGGGACAGTGGAAGATGAAGGGTCCGCCTTCACCCTCGGCCTCGACTACGAACGGCGGCTGGGCCCGCATTTCGGGGTGGGCGTGATCATCGACAAGGCCTTCGGGGGTGAGCGGGCCTTCATCGCGGCGGGCGCGCTCTATTGGCATCCGCTACCACCGATGCGCCTCGACATCGCGCCCGGGTTCGAGCGCATCGAGGCGGAGGACGAGTCGGCGTTCGTGCTGCGGCTCGGCGCGGACTACGACTTCGAACTCACGGAGCGGTGGAGCCTCGGCCCCAATGTGAACCTCGACCTGGCCAACGGCCGGGCGGTGTTCGTGTTCGGCGCGGAACTGGGGTTCAGCTTCTGAAACCACCTAGTTGTTCGCCGCGGCCACCATTGCCGCGGCGGCCTGCTTCTCGGGCTCGGAAAGCTGCTCCGGTCCGAGCTTGATCCGCAGCGTGTCGATCGTGCCGGTGAAGGTGAACGGCACCTGGTACGCGTTGTCGTCCACCGGCGTCCGGGTATCGCTCCCGATGTCGAAAGTCTCGTCGACAGTCATCAGCAGCGGGATCGTGTGCTTGACTGATTTGCGATCGACTTCCTTGCCGTCGACGCTCAGCACGCCGGTGCCGCCCTTGGCCGGGCCAGGACCGTCATACTTGAAGTCGAATACGATCGTGTGCGTGCCCGCGCTGAGCGACGGGCCTGCCCACTTGAACCGCTCCAGGTCCAGGAAATTGTAGACGAACACCGGCCTGCCGCGGCCCATACCGAGCCCCCCCGCACCGAATACCACCACCACCCATGCCGCTCCCAGGTACATCAGGCCGCGTGACCACTTGCCGCCCTTGCCGAAGAGGCTCAGGACCAGCCCCAAGGCCAGCAACCCCAGGCCCACCCGCCGGAACAGCGTCTCGCGGAACCACCAGTTGAAGCTCCGGCTCAGGTAGAGGCCGTATCCCCCGAACCGGCCGCCCAGCGTCGCGATCATCCCCTCGGCCCCGCCCTTGGGGATCGTCACCTGTGCCGAAACGGTGTAGTCGCGGTCCAGGATGTTCGGCGCGTTGCCCGGCGGGATGCCGGGGTTGGGCCCACTGTAGGTGAACTCCGTCATTCCCGCCACGGCGCTCGGTCGCGGCGTGAGCGCTCGCGAGAACCCCGAGTTGTCCAGCGGAAGGACGTTGTACTTGGCCGCCTCCGACAGGAACAGCGCCTGCATCTCCGCGAGCTTGGCCGGGTTGCTGGCGGCGAGGTCGATGTTCTCCGAGTAGTCGTCCGCGATGTTGTACAGCTCCCACTTGTAGCCCGAAAGCTCCGGCATCGGGGCACCAAGCTTCCACGGTGGCTGCGGCGGCGTCGTGGCGGCGATCCAGCCATCGTGATAGATCGCGCGGTTGCCGACCATCTCGAAGTACTGGGTTTCGCGCCTCGACGGTGCGTTCGCGTTCGCCTGGTCGAAGGTGTACGCCATGCTCACCCCGTCCATCGGGTGCTGCATGATCCCGTCGACCATGTCCGGCGCCCTGATCCCGGTGGCTTCGAGGATCGTCGGGACGATGTCGATGACGTGATGGAACTGGGTCCGGATGCCCCCCTCGTCCGTGATGTGTCCCGGCCACGAGATCGCCAGCCCCTGGCGCGTACCGCCGAAGTGCGACGCTACCTGCTTGGTCCACTTGAACGGGGTGTCGAATGCCCAGGTCCACGCCGCCGACATGTGCGGGTAGGTCTTGTCGCTTCCCCAGGCGGGGGCATGCAGGAGCTGCAACGCCTCAGGGAGGTTGAAGATCCCGTTGTAGGCGGTCAACTGGTTGAAGGTGCCATCGATGCCGCCCTCCGGGCTCGTGCCGTTGTCACCGTCGATGTAGATGATCAGCGTGTTGTCGAGCTTGCCCAGGTCCTGCACCGCCTGGATGACGCGCCCGATCTCGTAGTCCGTGTACGCCGCGTAGCCCGCGAACACCTCCACCTGCCGGGTGAAGAGCTTCTTCTGCACCGGCTTGAGCGTGTCCCACTTGGGCAGGTCGGCCGGCCAGGGGGTGAGCTGGGTATTGGCCGGGATCACGCCCAGCCGCTTCTGGTTGGCGAAGATCGAGTCGCGCAGCTTCTCGAAGCCCATGTCGAACTTGCCCTTGAACTTCTCCACCCACTCCGGCTTCGGCTGGTGCGGCGAATGCGTGCCGCCCGGCACGTAGTAGAGGAAGAACGGCTTGTCCGGTGCCGCGGCGTTCAGTTCATTCACGTACCGGATGGCGTCGTCGGCCATGTCGGTGATGAGGTTGTAGCCCGGCTTCCCGATCCAGGGGAAGATCTGGGTGTGATCGCGGAAGAGGTACGGCTGCCACTGGTCGGTCTCGCCGCCCATGAAGCCGTAGAAGTACTGGAAGCCCATGCCCGAGGGCCACTGCTCGAAGGGTCCGGCGGCACTGCTGAACTGGAACCCTGGCGTGTTGTGGTTCTTGCCGAACCAGGACGTGGCGTAGCCGTTGCCTTCGAGGATCCGGCCGATCGTGGCATTCTCGGGGCCGATGATCGAGTTGTATCCGGGGAAGCCGGTGGAGAGCTCTCCAACGACGCCGGCGCCGACCGCGTGATGGTTGCGGCCAGTAATCAGCGCCGCCCGCGTGGGCGAGCAGAGCGCAGTGGAGTGGAACTGGGTGTAGCGCAGCCCGGCCTTCGCGATGCGATCCAGCGCCGGCGTCGGGATCACGCCGCCGAAGGTCCCGGGCACGCCATACCCCTGGTCATCCGTCATGATCAGGAGGATGTTTGGCGCCCCCTTGGGCGGCACGATGCGTGGCGCCCACCACGGTGTCGACTGCTTCGCACTTTCCTTGATCACGCCGCCGAACGGCGGCTGGCCGACCGGCATTTGGTCGCCCTTGATCGTGGTCGTAGCACTGGGGGAGCCAGGCGTGCCGGTGATCACCTGCGCCGCCAGCGGTTCGGCCGCGAGCATTCCCACGAGCAGGGCGGTGGCACCAGTGATGACCCCGGCTGCTGCACTCATGCTCCTCATCCTCCGTGCTCCTCGGGTTCATCCTGCCTGTGGCCCGCGACTCACTCCGTCCCCGCCTCTGGCATGTCTGGACAGGACTCAGATGCCACGGTGCGGTATGAAGATGCGGACCAGCAACGAGAAAAGGAAGAAAGGTTCACAAGCGGCGAGAGAACTGCGAGGAACTACGGAGAGAAAGCGACGTCCTGGCCCGGAGATTACGGCGGCGGCGCGGTGGCCGGTGTCGTCGCCACCGCCCTGACCGGCTGCGCCAGCAGCAGGTGAGTCAGCAGGAGTCGGTCGGCATCGAACGCGGGCTTGAGCGACGGCGCGATCGGTTCGCCGTCGCCCAGGTCCACCCGCGAGGGATCCCGCGCCGCACCGTTCACCCGGAACTCGTAGTGCAGGTGCGGCCCGGTCGCGAGCCCCGTCGACCCGACATACCCGATCACCTCGCCCTGCGCCACGCTCGCCCCGGCCCGCACTCCCGCGGCAAACCCGCGCAGGTGACCGTAGCGTGTCGTGATCCCGTTGCGGTGACGTACCACCACCATGTTGCCGTAGCCCCCGCTCCACCCGGTGCTCACCACCGTCCCGTCGCCCGCCGACATCACCGGCGTGCCCGCATCGGCGGCGTAGTCGGTGCCCTCGTGCCGCCGCGCGTAGCCGAGCACCGGGTGCATCCGCGCCCGGTTGAAGCGGCTGGAAATGCGCCGGAACTCTACCGGCGCCCGGAGGAATGCGCGCCGCAGCGAAAGCCCCGCCGCGTCGAAGAATCCCGGCTTGTCGTTTTCCGTGAACCGGAACGCGCTCACCGGCCTGCCGTTCACCTCGAGGTCGGCAGCGAGCACGTCGCCGGTTCGCGTCTCGCCTTCCTCGGAAGTAAGGCGCTCCAGCACCACCTGGAACTTGTCGCCCGGTTGCAGGTCACGGCTGAAGTCGAGTTGCCACGCGAACACGTCGGCAAGCTCCCACGCAAGCTTGATCCGCTCATCGCTCGCGAGCGACGACCACGGCACCGCGCGGTCGAGTGCCTCGTACAGCGACGATTCGATCGATCCGGCATACCGCACCGTGTCCACATACCAGCGAATCGGCTCCGCGGTCGCGAGCCAGTTGGCCGAGAGGCGTGTCAGCTTGAGCCGCTGCTCCGGGCCGGTGCGCACGCTGATCTGGTCCGGCGCGGAATCGGCGTGCTGGCGCCGTACGTGAAACACGAGCCCGGCCTTGAGCCTCCTCAGGTCGAGCATCGCCGCCAGGTGCTTCACTTCCGCCGCGCCCAGCCCGTGCCGCGCGAAGAGGTGCGCCAGCGTCTCGCCGCGGTGCAGCGTATCGGGTGACTCGATGGCCGGTGCGGTGGAATCCAGGGCGAGGACGGCAGGAGCAATGGCTGGCGATGCACGGTTTTGATACCACAACTGGCGTCCGCCAAGGGCGAACGCCAGTGTGACCACGGCGGCAGCGAGGTATCGAAGCCGCATCAATCCATCTGGCGACGGATGAAGGTCGGGATTTCCATGTCCGGCACGTCGGCCCCTGGCGGCGGTTGCGGGTGCGGCTGGCGCAGCGGACGGACCTGTGCTGGCGGTGGCGGGGCGGCCGCCTGGCGCTCCTCACCAAGCGGAGGGCGCTTCCTGCCGGGGAATGAGATCACGCCGCTCGGACGCGTCTCGTGCATCTGTCCGCGGTCGAAACCGGTCGCAATGACCGTGACGCGGATCTCGCCCTGCATCGCGGGATCGTTGCCGGCGCCGAAGATGATCTCGGCGTCCTCGCCCACGGCCTCATGCACGATCTCGCTGATGGTGGTGGCCTCACCCAAGGTCAGGTCGTCGCCACCCACGATGTTGAGCAGCACCGCAGAGGCTCCGGTGATCGACACGTTGTCGAGCAGCGGGCTCGAGATCGCCTGCTGTGCCGCCTCGAGCGCCCGGTTCTCGCCCCGGCCGATGCCGGTGCCCATGAGCGCGGCGCCGCCGTTCTGCATGACGGTGCGCACGTCCGCGAAGTCGACGTTGATGATGCCGGTGGTGGTGATGAGGCGGGAAATGCCCTGCGTGGCGTGCAGCAACACCTCGTCGGCCTTCTTGAGCGCCTCGAGGAACTGGGTGCCCTTCCCCACGATGGCCAGGAGCCGCTCGTTCGGCACCACGATCATGGTGTCGACGTTCTTCCGCATCTCCGCGATGCCCATCTCCGCCTGCAGCGTGCGCTTCTTCCCCTCGAACTGGAAGGGCCGCGTCACGATGCCGACCGTCAGCGCCGACACGTCGCGCGCCAGCTCGGCAATGATTGGCGCCGCGCCGGTACCGGTGCCGCCGCCCATGCCGCAGGTAATGAACACCATGTCGGCGCCCTGCAGCGCCTCGAGCACCTCGGCGCGATCCTCCTCGATCGCCTGGCGCCCGATCTCGGGCCGAGCACCGGCACCGAGCCCGCGGGTGAGCCGCTTGCCGATCTGGATCTTGTGGCCCGCCTTCGACCGGGTCAGCGCCTGCGCGTCGGTGTTGACGGAGATGAAGTCCACGCCCTGGAGGTTTTCGTCGATCATGCGGTTGACGGCGTTGCCGCCGCCGCCGCCGATGCCGATCACCTTCATCCGGGCGCTCTGCGCGTTCCGCTCCGCGTCCTCGAACTCGAAGATCATTCCGGACACACGCCCCTCCTCAGAAGAAGTCCTGGAGCCACCGCTTGACCGGGGTCACGAGTTTCTCAACTGTGCGGTTCCGGCGGACGCCGGTACCGAATGCACCTGAAAGTTCCTGGCGCGCGCCGTAGAGCAGGAGCCCCGCCACCACCGCCATCCGGGGCGTCTCCAGGCTGTCGGCCAGGCCCCGCAACCCCTGGCCCGGCACCCCGACCCGCACCGGCATCGCGAACACCTCGCGGGCCAGTTCCACGATCCCCGGGGCGAGCGCGCCGCCACCTGTCAGGATGATACCGGCGGGAAGCTGCTGGTGGTACCCGGCCTTGCTGATTTCGTCGAGCGCGTATTCCAGCGTCTCCTGCATCCGGGCATGCATGATGTGCGCGAGCACCCGGCGCTGGGCCGTGCGGACGCCCTGCCCCGGGGTGCCCGGCAACTCGATGATGTCGGTGTCGGGCACCAGCGGCTCCCACGCCGAGCCAGAGCGCTCCTTGAGCCGCTCCGCGTCGGCCTGGGTGACCTGGAGCCCGTGCACGATGTCGTTGGTGACGTGCCCACCGGCACAGAGCAGTGACGCGGTATGACGGATCTTGCCGTGCTGGAAGATCGCCACGTTGGTGGACCCGCCGCCCAGCTCCACGATAGCGCAGCCCAGCTCGCGCTCGTCGCTGGTCAGGACCGCCGTCGAGGCTGCCAGCGGCTCGAGCACGAACTCGCCCACCTGGAAACCGGCCCGCTCGGAGCACTTCCGCAGGTTGGTGAGCACGCTCGAGAGCACGGTGACCAGGTACACCTCGGCCTCCAGCCGGGAGCCGGTCATGCCGATCGGCTCGGTGATGCCGCCCTGCTGGTCCACCAGGTAGTCGAGCGGAATGGCGTGCAGCAGCTCGTGGTCCCGACCGAACGAGATGTTGCTGGCCATGTCGTTGACCCGGGCCACGTCGCTGGTGCGGATCTCGTCGCTTGTCACTGACACCATGCCATGCGAGGTGCGGCCGGCCACGTGCTCGCCCGCGACACCGATGTACACCGTGCCGATCTCCGCGCCCGCCATCTTCTGCGCCGCGCTCATCGCCTTGGTGATCGCCCGGGTCGCTTCCTCGATGTCGCGCACCACCCCGCGCCGCACGCCCTGCGTTCGCTCTACACCGATCCCCAGCACCTTGGCGGAGGGATGCCGGGGGTCGCCCGTGGCTTCGGCAACGGCCGCCGCGACCTTGGTCGTGCCAAGGTCGATGGCGGCCACGAGCTGTTTCTGCGGTTCGGTCATGCCGCGCTCCAGCGGACCACCACCTGGTCCGCGAATCGTCCGTCGAGCTCCGCGTAGGCCTTCCCACGCCGGGCAAGGTCCTGCTCCACCAGCCTGATCGCGCGCAACTCCGCCGCTCCGGCGTCGGGCCGGAACCAGACTCGGTGGCCCTGCATCCTGAGCACCACGTCACCCTGCACCTGCCAGGCGGCATCCACGTTCGCGTAGAACGCGGGGTCGATCTCGCGCACCCGTCCGAGGAGGCCGGCTACCAGCGAGTCGGGCGTCGGCGTCAGCGGCAGGTCGGGCGCCGTCCTCGAGGGATCGAACGGCAGCGCATGGCCCTGCTCATCCACCATGCGGAGGCCGTCCTTCGTATTCGCGAGCGCCACCGGCACCACTTCCGTGACCCGTACCACCAGCGTGCCAGGAAGCCGGCGACTGATCTCGACGCCCTTGATGCCGGGAAGCTTGCGCACCCGCGACACGACCGGGCCGAGCGGATCGAAGATGCTGGCCGAGGCGGGGAGCTTGAGCGCGCCCACAAGGGTACTCATCGGGACGAACCGGGCGCCCACCACCTCGATGTTCCGCACGTCGAAGAAGGCGAGGCGGCGTCCGAGTTTCGGCGCCAGGAACCATCCCGACCCGAGCAGGGCCAGCGCCCCCACCACGTACCAGCCCGGTTTCATCGCTGCTGCAGCAAGCCGACCAGCTCCGGACCCACCCGCGTGATGTCGCCGGCACCGAGGGTCAGCACCACGTCGCCGACGCGGAGGTGCGTGGCGACCGCCCGGCCCAGCCCGGCACGATCACCCTCGAAGTGCGCCGTGCCGCCCGCTGCCCGCGCCGCGTCGGCTACACGGCGTCCGCTGATGCCCGCCACCGGCTGTTCCCGCGCCGCGTAGATCTCGGTGACGACCGCAAGGTCCGCGGCCGCGAGGGCGATGCCCATCGCGTCACCGTGAAGCTCGGTCCTCGAGTACAGGTGCGGCTGGAACACCGCCACGAGTCGCCGCCCGGGGAACGCCTGCCGCGCGGCCTCGAGCGTCGCCACCAGCTCCGTCGGGTGGTGCGCGTAGTCGTCGATCACGTCCACACCGCCCGCCGTGCCGACCCGGTCGAATCGGCGGCCCACACCGCGGAACCGGGCCAGCGCCGTGACCGCTGCCTCCAGGTCGCCGCCCAGGGCATCCACCGCGAGGAGCGCCGCCACCGCGTTCCGGAGGTTGTGCAGCCCGGGTACGTGCAGCGTGAGGCCGATCTCGCCGCCATCGCGGAAGCGCACCCGGGCATGGGTGCGGTCCGGCCGCTGCGAGATGTCGTGGATCCGGGCGTCGGCCTCCGCGCCGAGTCCGAACCGCATCACCCGGTCGCCCAGCCGCGCAGCGATCCGGGCAGCACCGGGATCGTCGATGCCCACGATCGCCACCCGCGCCCGCGCCGCGAAGGTAACGAAGGCGGTCTCCAGCGACTCGAGCGAACCATAGCACTCGAGATGGTCGGCCTCGACGTTGTTGACGATGGCCACCGTGGGAGCGAGCGCCAGGAACGCCTGGTCGTACTCGTCGGCCTCCACCACGAACAACCCGTCCCCCCCAACCCGCGCGTTGCCACCCCAGCTCGAAACCCGCCCGCCGGCGAGCCCCGTGGGGTCGAGTCCCGCCTGCATCAATGCCTCGGTGGTCATGACGGTGGTGGTCGTCTTGCCGTGTGTGCCGCTCACCGCCACCGTCTCGCGCCCGGCGCAGAGCGCCGCGAGCGCGTCCTTCCGTGGCACCACCGGAATGCCCGCCGCCCGCGCTGCGGCCAGTTCGGGATGGTCGGCCGGAACCGCCGCCGTCACCACCACCGCCCGGCAACCCTGCACATGGGCCGCGCCGTGCCCCTGCACCACCGGGACGCCCAGCTCGATGAGGTCCGCCGCCCCGCTGGGATCGTTGTCGCAGCCACTGAGCACCACGCCCCGGCGCCGGGCCAGGAGCGCCAAGGCACTCATCCCGGCGCCACCAATGCCCATGAAGTGCACCGGACGCGAGTCGTTTGCTGCGAAAAGATCCATCGTAACTTGCTGAATTTAGGACAGTTGTGACGCCGGGAACAGTCCGGAAACTGGACAGTTACCCGGCCAGGGCGGCCAGCCGTGCGGCAATGGCCCGGGCGGCGTCGGGCCGGCCACGCTTCCGGGCCTGGTCGGCCATTTCCCTCCGCGCCTCGGGGAACTCGAACAGGCGCCCGATCTCCTCGCCCAGCCGCTTCCCGGTGAGCTCGCTCTGCAGCAGCACGCTCGCGGCGCCCGCCATCTCCATCGCGCGCGCGTTGCCGGTCTGGTGGTCGGCCGCCGCCGTCGGCAGCGGAACGAGGATGCTGGGCAGCCCCCACGCGCAGAGCTCGGCGATCGTGATCATCCCCGCCCGCGACACTACCAGGTCCGCGACCGCATAGCCGTCCGCCATCGGGTCGAGGAAGGAGATGACCTGCACGTGCGGCTCATGGAAGTGCTTGAACTGCTCGTAGGTGCCGGACCCGGTGATCCAGAGGATGTCCACGCCACGCGGGCCACCCGCCCCGATCCAGTCGGCCACCGCCTGGTTGATCGCGAGCGCTCCCTGGCTGCCGCCGGTGATGAGCACCGTGCGACGGCCCGGCTTGATCCCGAAGCGGAGCCGCGCATGTTCGGCCCGCCCCGGCGTGGGCGGCGCGATCGGGTTGCCCGTCTCGATCATTCGCGCCGTCGTGCCCTTGTCGAAGTGCGCCATGGCTTCGGGCAGGCCCAGGTAGATCTCCTGCACCCGCTTCGCCAGCCACCGGTTCGACAGGCCGGGATAGGCGTTCTGCTCCTGGATCGCGGTCGGGATGCCGAGCCGACTGGCCCACCACACCACCGGGGCACTCGCGTAGCCGCCCGTGCCCAGCACGGCGACCGGATGCTCCTCCCGAAACAGCTTCCTCAGCTTGCGCAGCAGACTGATGCTGACGAACGGCCAGCGGAGGTTCTTCCACCACTGGCGCCGGTAGATCGGTTCCGCGGGCAGCAGGTGGTAGCGGAAGTTCCGGTGCGGCAGCAGCCGCGCCTCCACGCCCCGCACCGCCCCGATCAGCACCGGCTCGAATCCGGCCGGCATCGCCCGCAGCGCCTCGGCCACCGACAGCGCCGGCATGAGATGGCCGCCGGTGCCGCCGCCCGCGATGAGGATGCGGGAGCCGGAGGAGGCGACGCGTGGCGACAATCCCCCTCCTACCGGTCAGCGCTCAGCGGTGAGCGGTGAGCGGGTGACTCCCCGCACCCCCGCTCACTGCTCACCGCTCACCGCTCACTTTCCTGGGAGCCGGCTTCCCCCGCATCCGCCCGATGTTGATCAGTATCCCGGCACCGATCAGGGAGATCACGAGACTGGTGCGACCGTACGACATGAACGGCAGCGTGAGCCCCGTCGTCGGCATCAGCCCGAGCGACACCGCCATGTGCAGGAAGGCGGTGAGCCCCACCGCGCTCGTGAGCCCGACCGCGAGGTATTGGCCGAAATTGTCCGCCGCCGTGCGCGCGATGCGGAAGCCCAGCCAGCAGAAGAGGGAGAACAGCAGCACCACCAGGCACACGCCGATGAAGCCCCATTCCTCGGCGATGGTGCTGAACAGGAAGTCGGAATAGGCATACGGCAGGTGGAACTTCTGCTGCCCTTCCCCGAAGCCCACCCCCAGGAAGCGGCCGGCGCCCACCCCGATGATCGATTCGTTGATCTGGTGATGGGCGTCGGCGCCCACCTTGTCAGGATCGATGAACGCGAGCACGCGCTGCATCCGGTACGGCGCCATGATGACCGCCTGTACCGCGAGCAGCATCGCGCCCAGGCCGAGCAGCAGGAAGTGGCCCAGCTTGGCACCTGCCGTGAAGAGCACCATCGCGCCACAGAGCGCCACCAGCGTGGCCATCGACATGTTGGGCTCGAGCACGATGAGCCCCGACAGCGCTCCCATCCCCACCAGGAACGGCAGGACGCCCTTCTTGAAGCCGCGCACCGCCTCGCCCTTCCGGGCCGCGAGCATGGCGCACCAGATGACGACGGCGAGGCGCGCAAGCTCCGAGGGCTGCAGGCGCAGTGGCCCGATCTGCACCCAGCGGCGGGCACCGTTGATGAGGGGCGCGATGCCGTACGTGAACGGCAGCAGCGGAATGATCAGCAGTACGATCGTGACGAGCAGCACCGGCCATGCGAGCCGCTGCCACACCCGGTAGTCCACCCGGGCGATCGCGACGAGCAGCACGCCACCCAGGAGCGCGCCCGAGAGCTGGCTCAGCGCCACGTTGAGACCGGCGCTGCGGGTCTGGAGTCCGGCGGCGCCATAGACGGTGGCCACGCCGAACACGAGCAGCGTGAGCACCACGACGGCGAGCAGTCGCGTCTCCCACCGCAGTTCGCCTGGGTGCTTCACCATTGGTGCCGCCATCAGAGTGCCTCGACCAGCGCGCGGAAGCGGGCCCCGCGCTCCTCGTAGTTGTTGAACATGTCATAGCTCGAGCAGGCAGGCGACAGCAGCACGGCATCACCCGCCTGGGCAAGGCCGGCGGCGGTCTCCACCACCTGCTCGAACGTGCCGGCCCGCACCACCTGCACCGCGTCGCGCAGGTCGTGCTCGACCAGATCGCCCGATTCGCCGTAGGCCACCACCGCCCGGCAGCGCGGCCGCAGCAGCGGCCCCAGCTTCGTGTAGGGCTCACCCTTGTGCCGCCCGCCCAGCAGCAGCACGAACGGCCGGTCGAGTGCCGCGATCGCCACCTCGGTCGACGTCACGTTGGTCGACTTGGAGTCGTTGATCCAGAGCACGCCCCTCACCTCGCGCACCGGCTCCACCCGGTGCTCGATGGCCCGGAAGCTGGTCAGCCCGGCGGCCATCGCCACGACCGTGCCTCCCAGCTCGCGCACCATGAGGCCCGCCGCCAGCGCGTTGGCGATGTTGTGATCGCCCAGCAGCGGCAGCCGTCCGCGTTCCAGTAGCCGCTCCGATCCCAGCATGAGCCATCCGCCCGCGCGATCGAACCATCCATCGGCGCGTCCCGCGACCGAGAACCGGAGGTGCCGCCCGGGTACGGTGGCCACGATGCCCTGCACCGCCGCATCGTCGGCGTTGGAGACCGTCACCGACGCGGCGTCGGCGTTCCGGAAGAGGAGCGCCTTGTCGTCGTAGTACTCCTTCAGGCTCTCGTACCGGTCGAGGTGATTGGGCGCGAGGTTGAGCAGCGCACCCACCTGCGGCTTGACGTGGGGACAGTCGTGGAGCTGGAACGAGGACAGCTCGAGTGCCACCCACGCCGGCGGCGTGGCACCGCGCGCCACCTCGCAGAGCGGCAGGCCGATGTTGCCGGCCGCCACCGCGTCGAGCCCGGTTGCCGTCATGAGGTGGGCCACCAGCGATGTGGTCGTCGTCTTGCCGTTCGTCCCGGTGAGGGCCACGAAGCGCGTTGCCGGGAGCGCGGTGAACCCGAGGTCCACCTCCGCCAGGATCGGCATCCCGGCGTCCACGGCGGCACGGATCGGCGGCGCTGCCGGTGGCACGCCCGGCGCCACGATCACGGTGCCCGCATGCGCAATGCGCGCGAGGTCGTGTGCGCCCAGTTCCACCTGCGCTCCCGCCTGCCGAAGCGTCGCGGCCCAGCCCTGCGTCGTGGCGCTGTCCCGGATCTCCGATGCATAGACCGGGACGTCATGGTCGCGCAGCAGCTGCCCGGCCGCGACGCCGCTCTTGCCCAGCCCGATGATCGCCGTCTCCCGGCCATCTCGGCGAAGGTCGTCGAGCAGGCTCACCGTAGCTTGAGGGTGGAGAGCGCCAGCAGCGCGCAGAAGATGCCGAGAATGTAGAAGCGGGTCACCACCGTGGTCTCGTGCCAGCCCAGCTTCTCGAAGTGGTGGTGCAGCGGCGCCATGCGGAACACGCGGTGCGCGTCGGCGTATTCCTTCCCTCGCGTGCGACGGAACCACTTGTACACCGAGGTCTGCGCCATCACCGACACCGCTTCCGCCACGAACACGCCGCCGATCAGCAGCAGCAGGAACTCCGCCTTGAGCAGGATCGCCACCGTCCCGAAGGCCCCGCCGATCGCGAGGCTGCCGGTGTCGCCCATGAACACCTGCGCCGGGTGGGCGTTGAACCAGAGGAATCCGATGCAGCCACCCATGAGCGCGGCACAGAACACCGCGATCTCCCCGGCACCGGGCAGGTAGAAGAGATACAGGTAACTGGTCGCGTCGGTGCGGCCCAGCAGGTAGGCGAACACCGCGAAGCCGAACGCGGCGATGGCCGCAAGCCCGGCGGCGAGGCCATCGAGCCCGTCCGTCAGGTTGACGGCGTTGCTGCTGCCGGTGATGACCAGCGTGACGAAGCCCACGAACACGAGCGGCGTGAAGTTGACCACCAGGTACTTGAAGAAAGGAAGAGTTGTAGCGGTGGCCGGGATGGTGTCTACCGGTACCACTGGATAGTGGTAGAGCAGGAGGCCCAGCGCGATGCCGAACGAGCACTGTCCCACCAGCTTCCAGCGCGCCACCAGCCCGCGCGACTTGCCCTGCACGATCTTGAGGTAGTCGTCGAGGAACCCGATGCCGCCCATCCAGAGGATCGAGAGCAGCGCGAACAGCACCGCGCGGTTCTCCAGCCGGGCCCACAACAGCGTCGGGATCACCGTCGCGAGCAGGATGATGATCCCGCCCATCGTCGGCGTGCCACGCTTCCCCTGGTGGCTCGCGGGCCCCTCCGCGCGGATCACCTGCCCCACCTTCCGCGCCCGCAGCTTCGCGATGATGCCCGGGCCCACCAGGAACGCGATGAGCAGCGCGGTGACCATCGCGGCCGCCGCCCGGAAGCTCAGGTAGTTGATGAGGTTGAAGAGGAGATACTTCTTGCCCAGCGGTGCGAGCAGGTAGTAGAGCATCGAGCCTCAGTGCGGGGCGGCGGCACGGCCAGTGATGGCCGGAAGTATACGTTCGAGCGCTGCCCCGCGGGACCCTTTCAGCACGATGACTTCGTCGCCGCGCAGTCGCGATGCGAGCAGCGGACCCATGGCCGGGGCGTCCACGGCCGTGATGAGGCGGTCGCCGAGCGTGCCGGCCCATGACTCGAACGCCGGGACGAACTCGCCCACGGCCGCGATCAGTTCCGGGTCGAGGGCCACGACCTTCGCCGCCACCTCGCGGTGGAGACGCTCCGCGTCGGGGCCCAGCTCGCGCATCGTCCCCGCGACGAACACCAGCCGCCGGCCGCGCCGCAGCTCGGCTGCCGTGGCGATCGAGGCCGCGAACGAGTGCGGGTTGGCGTTGTAGCAGTCGTTGAGGATGGTGAGCGCGCCCACCTGGCTCAGTTCGCTCCGGCCGCCCGGCACCGTCACGGTCGCCAGCGCGTTTACCACGGCCTCCGCACCGATGCCCACCGCGCCCGCCACCGCCCACGCGAACTCCGCATTGAGCGCCTGATGCCGGCCCGGGAGCGGCAGCTGCACCTCCCGCCCTCCCACCCGCACCCGCGGTCGCGCGAGCGCATCGGCCGAGAGGACCACCGGGATCCGGTCGGCACCCTGCCAGCCCACCGTGATCACCTTTCGGGCAACCCGGCGCGCCCCCTCCGCCAGCGACGGCGGCTCCGTGCCCACCACCGCGAGCTCCACGCCCGCCGTCACCGCGACGGTGTCGGCCACGATCGCCTCCAGCGTGCCGTAGCCTTCGAGGTGGCCTTCCGTCGCGTTGGTCGCGACCGTGATGCCGGGCTCGATGATCTCGCGGTAGCGCGGCAACTCGCCGGGTACGTTGCCGCCCCCCTCGATCACCAGCGCCTCCACGTCCCACGGCGCCTCGATGATGGTGAGCGGCACGCCGACCAGGTTGTTGTTGTTGGCCCGGGTCGCATGCACCCGGAAGCGCGTCCGGAGAACCGCCGCGACCATCTCCTTCACCGTCGTCTTGCCGTTGTTCCCGGTGATGCACACCACCGGGCCGGTAACGAGCCGGCGCCGCGCACGCGCGATGTCACCGTAAGCGCGAAGCGTGTCATCCACCTCGAGCAGCTCGAGGCCCGCCACCGCCGCCGTGCCCCGCCGCACCACTGCCGCCGTCGCGCCCTGGTCGCGCGCCGCGGTCAGGTAGTTGTGCCCGTCGAACCGCTCCCCAGCCAGGGCCACGAACAGGGCACCTGGTTCGATGCTGCGCGTATCGGTGGACACGCCGGTCCACGGCCCGCTGGCCGGGAGCGCGCGCAGGCCCAGCGCGTCCTGCAGGAGACCTGCTGTCCAGGGGTTCATGTGGCGGCGAGTGCCGCGAGCACGATCTCGCGTTCGTCGAACGGCTGCTTCTCGGTGCCGATCACCTGGTAGGTCTCGTGTCCCTTGCCCGCCAGCAGCAGCGTGTCGCCGGGCCGGGCCTCGCCCAGCGCCGCGGCGATGGCCACGCGCCGGTCCGCGATGCGGATCCGCCGCACCGAGCCCATGCCCCGCTCCACGTCGTCGATGATCGAGTCCGGGTCCTCGGTGCGCGGGTTGTCCGAGGTCACCACCGGCAGGTCGGCCAGTTCGGCGGCGAGCTGGCCCATGATCGGGCGCTTGCCCCGGTCGCGGTCACCGCCGCAGCCGAACACCACGATGATGCGGCCCGGCGTGACGGGACGGAGCGCCCGGAGCGCCCGCTCCAGGGCATCGGGCGTGTGCGCGTAGTCGCGCAACACGGCACACGGGCGATCGGTGATCAGCTCCATGCGACCCGGCACCTGTGGTGCCGCCGTGAGCCGCGCGGCCACCTCGGTCACCGGATGGCCCAGCGCCAGCGCGCACGCTGCCGCTGCCAGTGCGTTCGATACGTTGAAGTCGCCCAGCAGCGGCAGCGCCACCTCGGCGCGCCCGAACCGGCCGTCGAGCAGGAAGCGGCTGCCGGCGGCCCCGAGCTCGAGCCGCGCGGCGCGGACATCGGCGTCGGGACCGAGGCCGAAGGTGACGCGACGGTCACCGCCCGGAAGCGCCGTCCACGCCGGGTCGTCGGTGTTCACCACCTCGACGCCCCGGAGCCGCAGCAGCGACGCCAGCTTGAGCTTGGCGGCGAGGTAGGCTTCCATCGTCCCGTGATAGTCGAGATGATCGCGGGTCAGGTTGGTGAAGATGCCCGCGGCGAAGCTCAGCCCGTCGAGCCGCCCCTGGTCGAGGCTGTGCGACGACGTCTCCATCGCCACCGTGGAACAGCCGCGCTCGCGCAGCGCCGCGAAGGTCGCCTGCAGGTCCACCGGTCCGGGCGTCGTGAGTGAGCCGGCGGTGGAGGGCACCGCGTTGCCCTGCCCGTCGAAAGCGCCGAGCGTGCCGATGCTGGCTGCCGTCCCGTCGGCATTGAAGAGGTGGCGCACCAGCGCCGTCGTGGTCGTCTTCCCGTTGGTGCCGGTGATTCCGATGAGCTGCATCGCGCCGGCAGGATCACCGAACCACGCGCGTGCGAGCACGAGTGCGGCGCGGCGGCCGTCGCGCACCACCACTTGCGGCGCCACCACCGGCTGCCGCGACTCCACCACAAGCGCCGTGGCGCCCCGGGCGAGCGCGTCGCCGATGAACCGGTGCCCGTCAGCCTGCGATCCGCGCACCGCCACGTAGACCGATCCCGGTTGCGTGCTGCGGCTGTCGGTGCCGACCCCGCTCACCTCGGGCAGCGCGTCGGCCTCGACCAGGAGGTCTGCGCGGCGCAACGCGTCGAGCAGCGCACTCATGCGCACGGTCACTCCTCGGTCCAGATGGTCACGACGGTACCGGTGCCGGCACTGGCCCCCGCTGCGGGGTCCGTCCGCACGGCGCGACCGGTGCCCTTCACGTTGGCGTGGAAACCCTGCTTGTGCACCGCGAGCACCGCCGCGCGCACGCCGCGCCCGCTCACGTCGGGCACGGTGGCCATGCCCTTCGCCGCGGTCGTGTCGGGCTTGCGATACGGCCATGCGACGCGGGTCACCGATGCCACCGCATCCACCCGCGGTGCCGGCGCCGGCAGTTGCGCCGCCACGGCCGCCGTCGTGCCGCCCAGCCGCGCCCGGTCGATCGCGATGAAGCGCGACGCGAGCGCCTGCTCCAGCATCCGCTTCGTCACCGGCGCCGCCGTCTGCCCGCCGTAGTACGACCCCTTGGTCGGGTTGTCGATCGTGACGACGACCACGAGCTGCGGATCCTTCGCCGGGAAGAACGCCGCGAACGACGCGCGATAGCCCTTGTACTGCTTGCCCACGAACCGCCGGGCCGTGCCGGTCTTGCCCGCCAGCTCGTAATTGGCCAGCCGCGCCTCGTCGCCGGTGCCGCCGCCCTCCTCCACCACGCTGCGCAGGTAGGCCTGCAGCTTCGCCGCGATCGCGGAAGGAATGACCCGGCGCACCGGTTCCGGCTGGTGCTGGTAGAGCAGCTGACCTGCGGGGTCGCGCACCTCGCGCACCAGCGTCGGCGTCACCAGCACGCCGTCGTTCGCGATCGCCGCATAGGCCACCGCGAGCTGCAGCGCCGTCACCCCGATCTCGTAGCCCATCGCCATGCTGGCCCTGGCATAGTCGGGAATCCAGCGCTCGGGGCTCTTGAGCTGGCCCCGCGATTCCGACGGGAACTCGACCCCGGTGGGACTGCCGAACCCGAAGTCGCGCAACGCCTCGAACTGCTCGACCGGAGTGAGGCGCTGGGAGAACTTCGCCATCGCGATGTTGCTCGACACCTTGATCGCGTCGGCCAGCGTCAGCGACCCCTCGGACTTGTGCGCATCGTTGATCTCGCGAACCCCGCCGCGCGAGAGCGGCATCATGTAGTGCCCGTTCTCCCCGCTCACCCGGTCGGTGCTGTCCACCTTGTCGAGGCGAAGCAGCGCCGCCGCCGTGAACAGCTTCGCGGTGGAGCCCGGCTCGAACGGACTGGTGAAGGCGGTCGGACTGGACGCGGCGCGGTCGACGCCCGACTGGCGCGACGCCACCGCCAGCAGCTCGCCGGTGCGCGGGTCGAGCACGACGATGTCGCCCGCCGTCGGCGCCCGATTCCCGGAGCGCGTCCTCCAGTTCCCGCTCGGCGATGTCCTGCAGCTCCGCGTCGAGCGTGAGCCACACATCGTTGCCCGGGACCGGGTCGCTGATCTTTCGCGCCGGCGACTCGAGCCTGCGCCCGACCCGGTCGCGCAGGAACACCGCCTCGCCCGGCGTCCCCGTGAGGAGCTCGTCGAGCGCGCGCTCGAGCCCGGAACCTCCACGGCTGCTGTCAGGGGGGAGCCGGCCGATGACCGGCGCGGCGAGCGACGATGGATAGTCGCGCCGGAAACTGCCCTCGAGATGCACGCCCTTGAGCTGGCGCAGTGACTCGATCTGCGTCGCGGTGTAGGGGCCGTAGAAGTACATGTACTTGCCCGCACGGAGCTTGCGCTGCAGCTCACCCGCCCCCACGCCCAGCGCGCGCGCACCCTTCTGCACCAGCACCCGCCGGTCGTCCACCTCGTTGGGCGCGATGCCGACGTGATAGAACTCCTGGGTCACCGCCAGCTGGACGCCCCGGCGGTCGTAGATCGATCCCCGCCGCGCCTCGAGCGTATCGCGTGCCGTGCGCCGCGACTCGGCCTGCTCCGACCAGTAGCTCCCTTCCACCAGCTGGAGCTGTCCCGCGCGCAGCACCACGATCGCGAGCGCCAGGGCGAAGCAGCCCTGCAGGAAGGCGATGCGCTTGGAGGTGCGGTTCATGGACGGCGGGCGTCCGCGGGCAGCTTGAGGTAGTTGACCTCGGAGTCGGAAGGCTCGTGCAGGCCCAGCGCCTCCGCCACGGGAGCGAGCGCCCGGCGGCTCGACGCCTCCCGGATCTGGCCGGTGAGGTCGGCACGGCGCGCCTCCAGTGTCGTTCGCTCCTCCCGGAGGCGGCTCAGCCGGCCAGCAGCCGCGATCGAAGCGTTCTGCCGCGCCACGACGCCGCCCGCCACCACCAGGAAGAGCAGCAACCAGAACAGGAGGTGGTGGCGCCCCTTAAGCTGCATCATTCACCTGGAAGACCCGGAGGTGGGCGCTGCGGGCGCGCGGGTTCGCCGCCGACTCGGTGTCGCTCGCCACGATCGCGCGGCGCGTCACCAGCGTGCCGGAGGCCTTGCCGCCGCAGATGCAGACTGGCAGGCCCGGGGGACAGCTGCATGCGGTGCTCCAGGCGCGGAACGCCTGCTTCACGAGACGATCCTCTCCCGAGTGGTAGCTGATCACCGCCAGCCGGCCGCCAGGCACCAGCGCTTCGCGAAAGGCATCCAGCGCTCGCGCCAGCCCGCCCAGTTCGTCATTCACCGCGATACGGAACCCCTGGAAGATCCGCGCGAACTCGCCCGGGCCTGCGCGCGCACCGAGCACTGCGCGGATGGCGTTCACCAAGTCGTCGCTCGACACGAACGGACTGCGCACCCGACGCCGGGTGATCTCGCGCGCCATCGCGCCTGCCCGGCGCTCATCCGCGTAGTCACGCAGGATCGCCACGAGCTCCGCTTCCGGCAATTCGTTGAGCAGGTCGGCCGCGGTGGGGCCGGCGGTGCCCATGCGCATGTCGAGCGCGACACCCGGGCGGAAACTGAACCCGCGGGCATCCGAATCGAGCTGGCGCGACGACACCCCGAGGTCAAGAAGGATAAGATCCGGCCGGAACGCCGTCACGGCCTCGAGCGCGGCTGGCGAGCCGTAGGGGGCCTCGAGCCACGTCATCTGTGCGTCGCCCAGCCGGGCCCGCGCCGTCGCCAGGGCGTCCGGGTCCCGGTCGATGCCGAGGACCTCCGCCCCCTGCGCGCGCAGCGCCCCCGCGTGACCGCCGTGACCCACGGTGGCGTCCACCACCCGGCGTGCCCCGGCAGCTGCCGCCAGGACCTCGGCGAGCAGGACGGGCTCGTGCAGCGACTGAGTGTTACCGATGGACATGGATAGGCCGGAAAAAAGAAACGCACCCCGTCCAGGAGACGGAGTGCGGTACTGAGAGGACGACGGGGCTGACGGGGCTCGAACCCGCGACCTCCGCAGTGACAGTGCGGCACTCTAACCAAGCTGAGCTACAGCCCCCGGACCTTTGCGGCGGGGGGCAAAGTTAGGCAGCCCCACGCCCCCCGGCAACCCCCGGTTCTCAGCCCCTAACTCACGACTCACGACCCACGACCCACGACCTACTTGCAGTATGACTTGATCATCGACGACGTGCGGGCCTTGAACTGCGGTACCGCCGCCAGCGGCTTCTCCACCGCATCCGGCCGCGTGGTCTTGGCCGCCGTCAGCGCCACCTCCGCCTCCGACACCAGGGCGTCTTCCTTCTTCGCCATGTCGCACGACTTGCTCTTCTCGGTCTCGGAGTCCATCGTGGCCGCCGACTGGAAGGCGGAGAGGCCGAGGATGAGCTGGCAGCTCCCGACGATCCGCCCCTTGGGGTCGGCGCTCTTCACGCACTGGCGCGCCAGATCGGCGGCCGCGGGATAGTCGGCCTTCTGCAGCAGCGGCAGCGCCGCGTTCGCCAGGATGGCGGAGAGTTGCTCCTTCTGCTGCGGCGAACCCTTCGCCTGCACCATGTCGATGAGCGGCGTCGCTTCGGCGATGCGCCCGGCCCCAGCGAGTGACTGAACGGCGGCGAGGGCGGGGTCGAGCTGAGTCGGGTCTTGCGCCAAAAGGCGCTTGGCCACCGCGACCGTCGAGTCCACCTGGCCCGTCAGCATGTAGCCCTGCTCCGCGTAACCGAGCAGTTCGAGGTTCTGCGGGTACTTCTTGAGGCCGCGCTGCGCCCATTCGAGTAGCCGCACGGTGTCGGGCTGCTGCGCGGCGGCCACGGCGATCTTCGTGAAGAAGGTGGAATCGGCACGGCTTGAGTCGACGGCATACGCCTGGGCCAGCGCGTCGATGGCACACTTGAAGTCGCTCTGGAAGAGGCAGGCATTGCTCTTGAGGTCGTACAGCGGCCAGTTGTTCGGGTCCTGCTTGAGGCCCTCGTCGGCGACTTCGCGCGCCACGTTGGGCTTGCCCGCCTGAAGCAGGTACTTGAAGATCTGCTCCCGCAGCTTCTGGTTGCTGGGCGCCACCAGCAGCATCTGCTTGAAGTCGGCGATCACCGCAGCAGTGTCGGCGGCCTGTTCATGCTGCTCTGCCAACAGCGTCCATGCCGTGAGGCTGAGCGGGTCGCCCTCGGTGGCCGCAGTGAGGTGGGCGACGACCTCCGGCCGCGGCTTCTTCTCGGCGATGGCGATCTCGGCCAGGCAGAGGTGCGCCAGGCCCTGGTTCGGCACGATCTTGAGCGACTTCTCGGCGGCCTTCACGGCATCCTGCGGCTTGGTGGCGCGCAGGTCCTCGCACGCCTTCGCATCGTCGAACGCGTCGAAGGGCGGCCCGAAATGTTCGGCCGCGCGCTGGCCAAAGGCCTCGAGCTTCTCGCCCGCGTTCTGCTGGTGGCTCTCCACCACCCCGGCGTCCGCCAGCACGCCGTAGAACCGGGAGGTCATGGTGTACAGCCCACCCTCCGGACGCGCCAGCGTGGACGTGATGATCCCCTTGGTGCCCGGGATCTGCTTGGCCAGGATGAGCGCGTTGGTCGGGCTGAGGATGGCGTTGCGCGGATAGCCGAACTGTTCGAGGGCCGTGTTCATGGTCGTGTCGGACACGATCGAGTATCCCGAGCCGGCGACGCTCACCAGCCTCGTGCGCATCCCCGCCGCGATGGCGACGGCCGCCGCCGAGTCCGCGGTCGAACTGGCGTACGGATTCGCAACCATGACCCGGATCGCGGTGGCCGCCGGCGCGCCGAGGCGCCGCGTGTTCTTGGGAATCCCCTGCGCACCGAGGTCGGCCGAGAGCGCTGCACCGAGCGCCAGCGATGACAGCACTACCTGACCGATTCGCGTCATGCGTTCATGTCTCCTGCGGGAACACCGGCCGGACGGCCGTGTGACGCGCGCCGGGCTGGCGCGCAGAAATGGGCGATGAGGGATTCGAACCCCCGACATCCTGCGTGTAAGGCAGGCGCTCTGAACCGGCTGAGCTAATCGCCCGCATCAGGGTCGGCGCGGTTCGAGTCTCTGCTCCGGAACGGCATCTGCAACGGCCCCGGCCTGGGCCTTGTCTAGATGACGATACCGAGCGGGAGCAGCACACAATATCCCAGCACGAGCAGCACCGCCGCGGCGCTGGCATGTCCTGCCGAGAGAACCATGTAACCCGCGACGATGGACGCGAGCGCCGCACCAATGATGATCAGGTTGCGGGGCGCCAATGGCCAGCGGCCGCGGGCGGTCGGTACCTTGGAGGCTGTCAGTTCTGGCATATAAGGCTAAAGAGACTACTCGCCGGAGGGAGTCGGGTCAAGCGCCTGCGCCACTTGCATTTCCGGCTCCGGCGGCAGTTCCCACCCTTCATCCAGTGCCAAGCGTCTCCTGCGGTCGGCCCGGCGCCGCCAGTACGTCCCCGCCATCAGCGCCAGCGCGAGCAGTGCCCAGGCCCCACCGGCCGCCAGCCAGGTGAACAGGCTGTACCGCTTCCGAATGCCTCGTTGCCACGACTCGTCGAAGTTCTCCGCGCTGAGGCCCGTCGTGGCATGCAGCGCGGAATCAAAGGCCATCCCGGCCGAGAGAAGCTCCACCAGTGGCGTCAGGCTGCGGCTCGGATTCCGGCGCGCCATTTCCAGGACTGCGGACGCCGAGAGCGCGTACGCCGTGCTGATCCCCGCCGGATGGCCCCGGAGCTCGCGGTTGAGCGAATCGAGGCTCGGCGTCGCCCCGCCGACCACGGCGTAGTTGAGACTCAGCGCATCGAGCAGGTCCCACTCACCCGCCGCGTATACTGCATACCCCTCCTCGAACCAGAGTGGCAGCGGGACGCGTACCGCGTCGTGCAGCACCAGGTGGGCAAGCTCGTGGCGGAGCGTATGTGCAGGGTCCGCGTCGGCGCGGAGGGCCACGAGGCGCAGCCCGGGCAGCGTGATCCCCGCCCCCCAGGCCGGGGCGCGGCCCCCCGTGAGCCGGGAAAGCCCGGCGGCATCGTGCGCCAGGATGAGCCGGAAAGGTGGCGGGCTCCGCCGGCCCAGGCCCGGCCAGCTGGCCGGCTGGTCGGCCCACTCCGCCAGCCCCATCGCGGCGTTGAGCTCGGGCTGCGCCGCGACGACTGAGACGTTCCCAATCTGGACCGTGGCGAGGTCGCCCTGGGCGAGGAGGGCGGGGACGGCGGGGAGGCCGGGGAGGTGACGGACGGCAAGCGAGAGCAGGAGGGCGAATGCGGCCCGCCTTCCCCGCCGTCCCGTCTTCGCTACGAAACCAGCGCCCGCGGAATCTCCTCGCCCGCTGCCGCACGCTCCAGCATCTCGCCGCACCGTTTTGACCACGGGTTGAACCGGTTGGCCTTCTGCCCCTCCGTCCAGGTCGCCACCGCCGGCTCCCGTTCACCGGCGAACCATTGGGCGCGGCCCAGCTCGAAGTAGGCCTCAATGAGGTTGGGTCCGAGCTGCAGCGTCTTCCGGAAAAAGGACTGCGCGTCCTCGAACATTTCCCGCTCGAGGTACACGAGGCCGAGGTAGAAGTGCGCGTACAGCGTGGCCTTGCGGTCGTTGTCCAGCCGGATGGCCTTGGACAGGTGCTCGATCGCCTCGCCGAAGATCCCCTTCTTGAGGCAAATGTAGCCCACATTGATCCGGGCGAGCGAGTTGGCCGGCTCCTTCATCAGCACCCGCGAGAAGGTGCTCAGCGCGTCGTCGTAGTCCTCGTGGAGCATCTGTGCCCACCCCAGCAGCGACTGCGCCTGGGTGTCGCCCGGTGCCAGTTGGAGCGCGCGCTGCAGCGCCTGGATCGCACCGGCGTGATCCCCGAGCGAGATCAGGCTCCAGCCCTTTTCGATATACGTCGACGCGCCGAGGTGATCGGCCTGCACCACCGGGAAGGCGCCGGTGAACTGCGGGGCCTGCGCCGAGTCGGCCGTCGAGGCCACCTGCTTGTACTGGTTCACCAGGACGCGGATCTCTTCCTTGAGCCGCGTCAGGTCGGTCAGTGCCCCGTCCACCCGCTTGAAGAACGAGATGATCTCCCGCTTCAGGACGTCCCGGTCGATGGCGGTGGTGGCCGCATCCAGGCGCCGCGCGATGTCGGCGTGCGTGGCGCGGAGGCCCGTCACCCACGGATCGGGGCCGGAACCGGTCGGTTCACTCACGTCGGGATCTCCAGGTGGTGCAGGACGTTCCGTTCGTCGTCGGCCAGGAGCCGCTGGGCGTTCAGGATGACGAGGGTGCGCTCGGGCCGCGCCAGGATGCCGGCGATGTACCGCGCCGCCAGCCCGCGGACCATCGGCGGCGGCGCGCTGATCGTAGTGCTGTCCACCCGCACCAGTTCGCGCGCCGCATCCACCACGACGCCCACGCGGTGCCCGTCGAGTTCGAGCAGCATCACCCGCGTCTCCTCCGTCACCGTGGCCGGCAGCCCCAGGCGCTTGCGCAGGTCCACCACCGGCACGGCACTGCCCTCGTAGGAGAGCACGCCCTCCAGGAAGTCGGGCGCGTCCGGCAGCGGCGACGGCACCTCGTAGCGGAGGATCCGCTGCAACTGCAGGATGTCGAACGCGAAGTCGTGTCCACCGCACCGGAAGGTGACGAGCTGGACGTCGTCTCCATGTGTCATGTGCTGACCTCCGTAAGCCGCGCTGACAGGGCACCCAGGTCGAGCAGCGGCACGTATACCTGGTCGGGCAGTACCGCGATGGCGCGGGCCCACGGGAGCGTTTCGTCGGCGCGCAGCAGTGACACACCCGAGCCCACGACGATGTCCGCGTCATCCACCTCGAGCCCCACGCGGCGCCCGCCGAGATCGGTGACCACCACCACCAGTCCCGGCCCCGCCTCGCCGCCCAGCAGCGCCGCCAGGTTGAGCACCGGCATCAGCTGGCCCCGGAGCGCAGTGACGCCGCGCAGCGCCGGCTCGTGCGACGGGATCGTGCCCAGCTCGTCGGGCTCGCGCACCTCGATCACCGCCTCCACCGCGAGGCCGACCCTTCGGCCGCCCGCCCGCACCAGCAGGAACGCCCCGCTCGTGGCGCTCACAGCAGGCGCATGCGGCGGATCTCCGCATCCACCTGCCCCGCCACCTGCGTCACCGACAGCACGTGATCGGCACCGCCCGCCGCCCGCGCCGCCGCGGGCATGCCGTCGATCGTGGCGCTGGCGTGATCCTGCGCGATGCCGATGCCACCCGCCTCGTGGATGCGCCGCAGTCCGTCCGCCCCGTCGCGCCCGAGCCCGGTGAGCACCACCCCCACTGCCTGCGCGCCGAACACCTCGGCCACCGAGCGGAAGAGCGGGTCGGCCGCCGGTCGCACACCCCACATCGTGGGTTCGCGATCGAGCAGGAGGTGCACCCCTTCCGGTCCCGCCGCCACGCGCATGTGCCAGTCTCCCGGCGCCACGTACGCCGTGTCCTCGAGGAACGGTGTCCCGTGCTCCGCTTCCACGACCCGCAACCGGCTCTGGCCCGCCAGCCGCTCGGCCAGGCTCCGGGTGAACCCGGGCGGCATGTGCTGCACGATCACGACGCCCGCCCCGAGTCCGGGTGACAGCTTCGGCACCACCTCCGCGAGCGCGCGCGGGCCGCCGGTCGATGCCGCGATCGCGACGCAGCCGCGCGCGCGCCCCGGCAGCGAGAACAGTGCCGCCGGCGGCATCCCCTGGGCCGGCCGCGCCAGGATCGGCAGCCGGAACAGTTCCGCACCGGCGGAGAGCCGCAGCGTTTCCAGCAGCCGCTCGCCGAACCGCTGCAGGTCGGCGGCATCGCGGCCCGACTCCTTCGCCACGATTTCCACCGCGCCCAGCTCCAGCGAGCGGATCGCCGCCGACGTGCCCGGCCCCGCGTAGCTCGACACCACCACGATCGGCCGCGGTGCCTCCGACATGATGTACCCGATGGCGCCCAGCCCATCGAGCTCGGGCATCTCCAGGTCCATCAGCACCAGGTCGGGCTGCAGCCGGTGCACCTTCTGCACCGCGTCCATGCCGTTGCGTGCCGTGCCCACCACGGTGAACTCCCCGCTGCGCTCCAGGATGTCGGAAAGCAGGCGGCGGAAGAACGGGCTGTCGTCGGCGATCAGGACCGACCGTCGCTCAGAGGTGCTGGACACCGTGCGCGACCGATGACACGTCGATCCGGCCGTCCTTGCAGTGCAGCCGCACCGTGCGGCCGAAGTCGCCCCCTACCGCCTCGCCGGTGAGCGGCACGTTCTGCGCGCTCAGCGCCTGGCGCGTGGCCACGAGGTTGCGCTCGCCCATCTGGATCGTGCCCGGCGGCGCCAGCTGCGAGAACATGCTCGCCCCGCCCGCCAGCCGCGCCGTGATCCGCCGCGGGCTCGCGCCCACCGCCACCATCCGCTCCAGCAGCGCCGGCACCGCCGATTGCGGGAACTTGGCCGGGTTCTCCGCCTGCCGGGTGAGCGCCTTCGAGGGCAGCAGGATGTGCGCGAGCCCGCCGATCCTCGCCTCCGGATCGTAGAGCATGATCGCGACGCAGCTGCCGAGCCCCACGGTGACGAGCACCTCGTCCGCCGTCGCCACGGCCATGTCCGACACCCGCACGACTATCTCCCGTGCGCTCACACCGGCCTCCGATAGATGCGCTCGCGGACATCCACGAGCGCCAGCAGGTCGCGCGCCGGGCCGACCAGGGTTTCAACCTTGCCGAGGATCAGGAAGCCGCCTGGCACCAGTGCGTCGTGAAACCCGACGAACAGTCGCTCCTGCGTCACCCGGTCGAAGTAGATCACCACGTTGCGGCACACCACGAGGTCGAACCGCCGCACCGGGAGCGCGTCGCGCGTCAGGTCGAGCGTCGACACGGCGATCCGCGCGCGCAGCCGCGCGTCGACGATGCGGCCCTCGCCCTCGGGGCGCGTCCATCGCTCCACCAGCCGCGACGGCGTCTCCACGAACGCTTCGGTGCGGTACTGTCCCGCCCGGGCCCGCAGCATGCACTCGCGGTCGATGTCCGTCGCTTCCACGCTGAAGCGGTCCAGCCACTCCGGGTGACCGGCCCGTTCCGCCGCGTCGGCCCAGAGCATGGCCAGCGTGTGCGCCTCCTCCCCCGAGGAACAGCCCGCGCTCCACGCGCGCACCGGCGCGTTCTTCGCCAGCAGGCCCGGCAGCACGTTCGACTTCACCGCTTCCCACGTTTCCGGGTTCCGGAAGAAGCGGGTGACGTTGATCGTGAGGGCGTCGTGCAGCCGCTCCACTTCTTCGGGGGTGTTCGCCAGTACGCCGCGATACTCGTCGTACGTGTGCACCCCGCAGGCGCGCATTCGCACCGCGATCCGGCGGCGCAGGCACTTCGGCTTGTAGGACGCCAGCGACACGCCAGTGCGCACCGTCAGGTCCCTGGCCAGTGCGTCGAACTCCGCATCCTCGGGCGCCTTCATGCCTCGGCCGCCAGCATGTCGAGGTTGGCCCGTGCCAGCTGGTGGCTCGGGTTGAGTTCCGTCGCATGCTCCCAGCTCGCCCGCGCCCGCGCCGTGTCCCGCCGCTTGTATGCGATGTTGCCCAGCTTGAAGTAGAGGTCATCGCCCAGCGCCGGCGCCACGCGCGCCGCGCGCTCGTACGCCTCGAAGGCCTCGTCGTACCGTCCCGCGCGATAGAGCAGGTCGCCGGTGTTCTTCGACACCTGCGGCAGCGCCGGATCGGCCGCGAACGCCTGCTTCAGCATCTGCTCCGCCCCGGCCGTGTCGCCCCGGAGCTCCAGCAGCACCGCCAGGTTGTTGCCCAGCACCGCCTGCTCCGGGTACGCGGTGACACCGGCGCGCGCCGTCTCCAGCGCCGCCTCGAAGTCGTCGCTCGCCGCCTGCGCCAGCGCCATCGCCCAGTGCCACGCCGCCGGCGGCGTCTTGTCGCCCAGTAGTTCGCGGGTGCGCTCGAGCCGGCTCACCGCCACCTGGTGCTCGCCGCGCTGCAGCGCCGCGATCGCCCAGCCAAGCATGATGCGGTGGTCGTCCCGCGCGCGGCTCGTGGCGTCGCCATACGCCGCCTCCGACTCCTCGAGCCGGCCGAGCTGCTCCAGGGCGAACCCGAGGTTGTGCAGCGCGGCCGGACGCGGCCCGCCCTTCTCCACGGCGAGCTTGAACGCCTCCACCCCTTCCTCCCACTTGCCCTGCCGCAGCGCAATGAGCCCGAGGTAGAACGGCGCGCTCCCCTCGGTGGGGCGCAGGTCCGCCACCCGGCGGAACTCCCGCAGCGCTTCGTCCAGCATCCCGGTGCGGTAGAACGCGACGCCCAGGTTGCGGTGCTCCTCCACTCGCGCGTCGTTGACCCGCGGGGAGATGGTCGTCGCCGAGGAGCCGGTACGATGCGCGTAGCCCGCCGTGATCAGGCCGTAGAGCGCCTGGCCCACCAGGAACTCCACCAGGCCCGATTCGTCCACGACCTGCTGCACGTCGCGCCGGCCATCGAGCAGCGGCAGGATCAACTGCTCCTGCTCCGACAGCGGCGCTCCCGCCGCCTCCACCCGCGCCTGGTCGGCCGTGAAGATGAGGTCGAAACTGGGGATCTTCTTCTCGATCAGGCTCCACTCGTCCACGCGGCGAGCGCCCTCGAGCAGCAGCCACTCGGGGTTGATCTGCACCTGGAAGTCGCGCGGATCGGGACGGACACCCGCCTCGAAGTTGAAGGCGCCCGTGGTCCACGTGAACAGGTAGTAGACCGCCTCCTCGATCTGGAGGCGCATGTAGTCGTCGAGTTCCTGCCGCGTGAGCGCGCCCTGACCCAGCAGGATCTCGCCCAGGCGCACCTCGCGGTCGCTCGCCTGCTGGTCCACCGCCCGGCGCAGCTGGTCCGCGTTGATCCGGCCGTTGCGCACCAGCATGTCGCCCAGCCGGTCGCGCCGGTTCACGATCGAGGCGTACGCGATCTTCCCGTCATCGAAGTAGATGTAGCCCAGGTTCTGGCGGTCGGTGATCGCCAGGCACCCGGTCCGCCGCCCCAGGTAGAGCAGCTGGATGACGTCGGGAAGGCTCGCTTCCTTGAGGGATCCCTTGATCGCCACTATCGCCACTCCTCGATGACGCGGTCCGACAGCGTGGGCCACGACCACACCGTCTTCTCCCGGCTCTTCACGCCGCCCGACGACGCTGCTGACACGCTGATCGAGCGACCGGCGCCGGTGCTCTTCCGCACGACACGCGCGCCGCCCTCCAGTACTTCGCGCGCGAGGGCCGCGCTGGGCCTGGTCTGCTGCGAGTCGGCGGAGTGGAGCACCCGCTGCACGTAGCCCTGCACCGCGCGCGCCGACTCCGCCGGGCGCGACGCGATGTAGGTCACCAGTTCCGCGTCCGCCTCCTGGCCCCGCGCCGTGAGGATCCGTTCCACCAGTTGCTGGCGCAGCTCCCGGTCGGGTGGCGGCAATTCCACCACCAGCCCGCCCTCGAGCCGCGTCAGCAGCCGCGGCTCCACGCCCGACAGCTCCGCCAGTGGCACCGCCGAGGCAAACCCAAGCTGCCGGTTCGACTCGAGGAAGAGGTTGAACAGGAGGAACAGCTCCTCCTGCGTGCGCTCCTTCCCGGCGATCAGGTGCACGTCGTCGAGCAGCAGCGCCGTGCAGCGCCGGTAGCGGTTGCGCCATGCCGTAACGCCGTCGCGATCGATCGCGTCGATCAGTTCCTGGGTGAAGTCGTGCGCGCTGAGGCAGGCCACATGCCCGTCTCTCGCCAGCGCCAGCGCGTTCCCGATGCCGTGCAGCAGGTGGGTCTTGCCCACGCCCGAACCGCCCACCACCACGATCGGGTTGTACTTCTGCCCCGGCTCGGCAATCGCCGCGAGCGCCGCGCGCACCGCCATGCGGTTCCCCGGCCCCTCGATCAGGTCGTCGAGCAGCCAGTGCTCGACCGGCCCCGGCGGCGGGACGGCACCCTCGCGCACGCGCTGCATGTAGGCTTCCGCCGCGGCCATGTTGCCGGGATCGGTGAGCTGCGCCGCACCCGCCATCTCGGGGGCGAGCGACTCCGCTTCCATGCGCAGCTCCAGCAGCTGCTCCGCGTCGGCCTCGTACTGGATCATCACCGACTCGGGATCGGGCGGCTCGGGATCCTCCAGCAGCCGCTCCAGGCGATACGTGCGGAAGCCCTCGCCCTCCCAGCGCAGGATGGCCTCGCCTACCCGCGCCCGCCACGGATCCACCTGCCGCGCGAGCGTCGCCGCGAGGTCGGACAGGAAGTCGCCGAACTCGTCGCGATCGGCCTGCAGCGCCGGCTTGTCCGCCAGGCTCTCCCCCAGCTTGTCCGGCGGCGCGCCCGCGTCGCGCGGTGCCGTGAACTCGTGCGCGTCGCTGTACTCGTGCGCCTCACCCGGCATCCCGAAGTCCTGCGGGCTGCCGTCGTGCCCGGCGCCGTCGCGCGACGGCAGCTCGTCGGCGGGGCCGCCCAGCATGTCCGACTGCCCGAGCATCACGCCGGGAAGCGCGTCGGCCAGCACCCGGCGGGATTCGCCGCCTGCGTGGGCCACCTCCGCATGGCCCGCCACTGCGAACTCGAGCGACTCGGCCTGGTCCAGCACGAGCTCGTCGGCCGCCACCGCCGGCTGCGGCCCGCCGATCAGCAGCCGCGCTTGCGCCGCGTCGAGCGGCGCCTCGCTCACCGCCTGGAACGCCACCAGCCGGTTGAGCGCGCCCACCAGTTCGCGCACGCTTTCGATGCCGAGCGAGGCCACCGCCTCCAGCACGCCCTCCGGGAAGCTCGCGCCGCGCTCCTCGGCCTTTCGGTACAGGATCGCGACCTGGGTCTCGTAGTCGGGCTGCGCGATGTCGAGCACCAGCCCGCCGGCGAAGCGCGTGAGCAGGCGGTCGTCGAGCGACTCGATCTCGGCCGGCGCGCGGTCGCTGGTGAGCACCACCTGCTTTCCCCCCCGAGCATCACGTCGATCACCCGCAGCAGTTCCGCCTGCATCTCCCGCTGCCGGCTCAGGAACTGGATGTCGTCCAGCAGCAGCAGGTCGGCGGCCCCGAACCGGGCGCGATACTCGTCGCTCCGGCCCACGGCAAGCGCCGCGTGGAATCCCTCGATGAACTCGTCCAGCGTCAGGAACTCGATGCGTGCCGACGGGTTCACCACCAGCACCTGGTGCGCGATCGCGCCCAGCAGGTGCGTCTTGCCCATGCCAGGGCGCGCGTAGATGAGCAGCGGGTTGTAGGCCGACCCCGGCGCGCTCGCCACCGCGCGGCCGGCCGTCACCGCGGTGCGGTTGGCCGTGCCCACCACCAGCGCATCGAACCGGTGACCACCCTGCAGCGTGCTCATTCGGCGATCCCTCCCGCGGCCAGCTTTCGCAGCACCAGTTCGGAAATGCCCCTGAGCGTCTCGAACACGCCGCTGCCGTGCAGCGCGTCGGCGCCGAAGCTCGGCACGCCGCGGAAGTTCAGCGACTCGTCCAGCTCGGACGGCTTCAGCACCAGCTCGCCCGGCAGGTCCTGCTTGTTGTACTGGAACGCGATCGGCATCGTCCGCACGTCCACGCCCTGGCTCAGCAGGTTCTCCTGCAGGTTCTGCAGGCTCTCGAGGTTGTCGTCGAACCGTCGCGCCTGGCTGTCGGCCACGAACACGATGCCGTCGGCGCCCTGCAGCACCAGCTTCCGCGTCGCGTTGTAGTAGCTCTGGCCCGGCACGGTGTACAACTGGAACTTGGTCTGGAACCCCGAGATGCTCCCCAGGTCGATGGGGAGGAAATCGAAGAACAGCGTCCGGTCGCCCTGCGTGGCGAGCGACACCATCCGCCCGCGCCGGGTATCCGGCACGCGGCCGAAGATGTACTGCAGGTTGGTCGTCTTCCCGGACCGGCCCGGCCCGTAGTAGACGATCTTGCAGGTGATCTCGCGCGCAGTGAAGTTGACCAGCGACATCCCGTTACCGTCCGAAGAGCGAGCGCAGGCTCGCGTTGAGTTCGTACTCGAAATTTTCCGCCAGCACCGCCCGCGTGGCTGGCTCCGCCGGCGCCGCCTTCGCCAGCGCCTCCTCCAGTTCCTGGAAGAAGAGCTGCACCAGCCCCACCGACGTTTCCGACCCGAACACCACCAGCCCGATCCAGCGTCCCCGCGGCGTCGGGAAGGACCGGAGCACCAGGCTCTGCCTCGGGCCCTGGTGCAGCACCACTCCGAAACTCGGCGTGCTCATCACGTCAGCGATCGCGTCCGTCGACGCCATGATCGCGGCCCCGAGCGCGGCCGCCGCCATCACGTCCACCGAGCGGGTGAAGCCGTCCTGCGCGATCACCTGCCCCGCGGAGGTCATGAGCAGCGTGAGCCGCGCGCCCGACTCGTCGAGGAAGCCCTGCAGCGGCGCCGCCACCCACGGCTCGATGACCCTCATGATCCGAACTGCGCCGCCGCCTGCCTGAGCTCGAGCCGCGCGAGGCCCAGGTTCGCGTCGCGCTCGGCCACCGCCACCAGCAGCAGGTCGTCGCCGGCGGGAACGCTGAGCACCGTGCCTCGCTCGGCGCGGAGTTGCACCACCTGCGGCACTGCGAGCCCGGCGCTCGTCGCCGTGCGCCGGAGCCGCAGCGTCAGGCTCGCCGCCAGGGCCGCGACCGCGTTGCCGTCGAGTCCCTCGGCCAGCGCCTCCGCCACCACGAGGCCGTCCGACTCGGACACCAGCATCGCACCCCGGATGCCCGCCACCCGCGTGACCCGCTCGAGCGCCTCGCCCAGGTTCCTCATGCCAGCCGTTCCAGCCAGCTGCGCGCCGCGCGCGCCGCCTGCTCCGCGATGAGCCCGAGCCGCCCCACCGGCACCCGCGCGTCCCGCAGCAGGAGCAGCACGGTGGACTGCGTCGGCGGCAGCACCAGGAGGTGGCCATCCGGCGACTCCGCCGTCACGCTCTCCCACGCGCCGAGGTCGAGCAGCCGGGCCGCGCGCGACGCTTCACGCGACACGCCCTGCAGGTGCGCCGCCACGGCGTCGCTCACGTCGCGGCCGTCGGGCGCCTCCAGCGTGCCCGCGAGCCGCAGCCCCTGCGTGTCCAGCAGCACCACGCCCTGCGCATCTTCGAACGGCTCGAACCCCTCGGCGCCGCGGAGCGCGCTCGGGGCGCTCCTCGCGGCGGCGGTCGCCGCGCGCGCTGCCGCGCCATCGAGCGCCGTGCGCACCCGCCGCACCGCGATCGCGAGCCCCTCGTCGTCGGGCGCGGCACCGAGCGCCGACTCGAGAAACGGGAGCGCGCCCTCGGGATCCCCCGCCCGGAACGCCAGGAACGCGAGACCTTTGTTGGCCCCGAGGTGTCCCGGCGACAGCTCCAGCACGCGCCGCCACGCCTCGGCCGCCGCGTGACGGTCACCCTGGTCGGCGAGCACGCGCGCCAGCAGGTCGTGTGATGCCGCCAGCTCCGGATACCGGTTGACGCCCATGCGCGCCACCTTGTACGCGGCCGCTGGCTGCCCGCGGTTCCGCAGCGCCTCGCCCAGCTCGAGGAACACGAGGCTCTGCGGATCGGAGGCCAGCTGCGCCGTGAGTTCGCGGATCGGGTCAGTCATACCACCCCTTGATCGCGTCGCTCAGCAACCGCGCGGCCGCCTGCAGCCGGTCCACTCCCTCCTGCAGCTTCACCTCTTCGGGCGACCGTTCCGCCAGCTGCCGCCAGCGCTGCCACGAGGCGATCGCCTCGTCGAAGCGGCCGCTCGCCGCCTGGGACGTGCCCAGCAGCCGTCGCGCCGACGCGAAACCCGGCTCGAGCCGGAGTGCCTCGAAGAACGCCTCCTCCGCCTCGGCATGGTGCCCGCCCGCGAGCAGCACGCGCCCCAGCACCGCGTGCGCCCCTGCCTGGTCCGGGAAGTGGGCCGCCGCCTCGGTGGCGATGAGGCGGGCCGAATCCACGTCGCCCGAGGCGAGCTGTTCCTCCGCGCGCGCGACGAGCTGCATCACGTCCGGCGTCTCGGGCCCCGATGAGACCTGCGTCGGGTCGTCCAGCACCACCACGCCGGTGCTCGTCAGGCCGAAGATGGTGCGCGCGATCTCGAACTCCGCGCGTCCCAGCGCTTCCGCAATCGCGCGCAGGTCGCGCGTGCCGTCCACTGTCGCGATCACTTCCCACTCGAACGGCGTCAGGTCGAGCATGCCGTGCTGGCTGTCCGCATCGGCGAAGCGCGGCACCACGCCCAGGTGCGGCACCTTCGCCTCGATGCGCGACCACTCGTCGATCCGTCGCGCTGCCTCCATCAGCAGTGACTCGGTCGGGATGCGCACGCTCGCCTCGGCGCTCGTCCGAGGACCCGTGGTCTCCTCGAACGAGAAGTATCCCTCCGACCAGTTCATCAGCTCGAAGATGACTTCCTGCACCTGCTGCCGTACCAGCCGCTCGAGCTCGCGCCGGTTCATCGCACCCATGTCCACCAGGATGTCGCCCAGCCGCCGGCCGTCGCCCGCCCCCTGCAGCGCCCGCGCTCGCGCCAGGTCGGCTTCCGCGATCTTGCCGGCGCGCAGCAGCAGCGTGCCCAGCGGATGCGGGTTGCTCCGGATCTCGGCCGCCACCACCGCCCCGCGCTCGAAGTAGACCATCCCCGAGTTCTGCCGCAGCTCGGAAGTGACGCACAGCACGCCCGTCTTCCGGCCGAGGTCCAGCAGCTGGAACACATCGTGGATGTGCAGTTCCTTGAGCGGTCCCTCGATAGCCATGATCAGCCCGGCTGTGCGGCGAAGATGTGCTGGAGATCCCGGGCCGAGCGCGCCCGGCTCCGCGCCGGTGCGGCGTACGGCCCGGAGGGATCGATCTGCGACACCCGGTCCCACGCCTCCACGGCGTCCCCGAAGCGGCGCTTCCGCGCCAGCACGTCGCCCGAATGGAAGAGCGCCGCCGCGTGCTCGGGATTGAAGCGCAGCGCGCGGCCGAAGCCTTCCAGCGCCTCGTCGATGCGGCCCTGCTCGAACAGCACCTTTCCCAGCAGCACCAGGGCCTCGACCGCGTACGGGTCGGTGGTGAGGAGTTCCACCAGCACGTCGAGCGCCGCGCGATGCTGCATGCGTCGCCGCAGCAGGTCCCCGAGCGCCAGCCCGGCCTCGAGATAGGTGGGCAAGATGTCGAGCGCCCGCACGTACGCATCCTGCGCCGCCGCCCAGCCCTCGCGTCCCTCTTCCAGCCGGCCGAGTTCGTACCACACCTGCACCAGCGAGTCGTCCAGTTCGAGTGCGCGCTTGCACGCCTCGATCGCCGCGGCCCGGTCGTCCAGCCGCACCGCCACCCGCGCCTGCAGGTGCAGCAGGTCGGAGCGTCCCGGCGCGAGGGTCTGCGCCAGCTGCACCGCGGTGAGCGCGTGGGTCGCATCGCCCATCGCGAGCCGCACCCGCGCCACGGCGCTCAGCACTTCCACGTCGCGCGGGAACGCCTCGAGCAGCTGCTCGGCGAGGATCCCGCCCTCGGCCGCGCGCTCCATCGCCACCAGCGCGCGGAGCTCGCCCAGGGCGGCACTCCGGTCGCCGGGGTTCGACTCGCGCGCAGTGTGGAACCGCTCCAGGGCCTCGCCGTGCAGCCCGCGCCGCGCGTAGATCTCGCCCAGCAGCGTCTGCGCCTCGGCCCGTCCCGCCCCGCGTCCCTGCGCGCGGGTCACCTCGGCCGTCGCCAGTTCGAGCAGTCCCTTGCTCAGGTAGTCGCGCGCCAGCGTGAGCGGATCCTCGACCCGCGCCGCTGCCACCGGCGCTTCGGGGGGGGCCAGCTCCGCGAACAGGTCGTCGAGCGCGCCGGGATCGAACGCGAACTCGCCGCCCAGCGACTCGAGCCCCACCTCGGTCGCGACTTCGGGCGCGATCGCGATCGTGGGGTCCTCGTACTGCAGGTCGATCGTGAGCGCGAACTTCTGCGGCACGTAGTACGACTCGAGCTCCAGCGCGCGCTTGGTCTCGCGCAGCGCCCCCTCGAAGTCGCCCAGCTGCCCCAGCGTGAAGCTCAGGTTGTAGTGCGCGGCGGCGAGCGCCGGGTCGTGCTCCACGGCGCGGCCGAAGGCGTTCCGCGCGTCGGTGTAGCGCTTGAGCTCCATCAGCACGAGGCCGACCCCGTTCCACGCCACCGCGTTCGCGTGGTCGCGCGAGAGCACCTCGCGGTACGCCTCGAGCGCCGCCTGCGGCTGGCGCCGCTGCATCAGCAGCAGGGCCAGGTTGAGCCGCGCGGCGTGGAGGCCGGGTTGCCGCTCGAGCGCGGAGCGGAAGGCGGACATCGCGGCGTCCGTGCCCGCCGCGCCCGCCCGCAGCACGCCGAGGTTGTTCCACGCCAGCGCGTAGGTCCGGTCGGCGGCGATCGCGTGCTCGTAGGCGACCGCCGCCTCGTCGCGGCGCCCCGCCTGGTGCAGGCACACGCCGCGCTCGTTCCAGAGCTTCGGCACCCTGGGGTTCTGCCGCAGCAGTTCGTCGTACAGCTCGAGCGCCGTCGAGTGGTCCCGCCGCAGCAGGTGCACCTCGGCCATCGCCTGCAGCACCAGCGAGCGGTCCTCGCCCGCGTCCAGCGCCATCCGGTACTCGCGCAGCGCCTCGGCGAAGTAGCGCTTCTGCCGGAAGGCGAGCCCGAGCTGGTAGTGCGCCAGCGGATCGCGCTCCATCGGCGTCCCTGCAGCATCGTTGCCCGCGCCCCCCGCCCTCCCGGCCTTCCCCGCCCTCCCCGCCTCTTCGCCTTTAGGAACCAGCCGCTCAAGCGACAAATTCGCCTGCGCCCGCGACAGCATGGGGTTGAGCGCGATCGCCCGCTTGGTGGCCTCGAGCGCGCGCTCGTGCAGCCCCATGTCGCCATAGACGAACGCGAGCAGGTAGTGGGCTTCGGCGTAGTCGGGGTTGTGCGCGATGGCGGCCTCGAGCGCCTCGAGCGCCGCGTCGTTGAGCCCGCGGTTGTAGAGCGTCTCGCCCTGGTAGAATCGCGCGACCGCGCTGCCCGGATCGAGCTCGGCCGCGAGCGCGAAGCACCCGCCGGCCGCCTCGATGCGACCGCGTGCCTTCTCGGCCAGGCCGAGGTGAATGAGGGCGGGAACGTCGGAAGGGGAGCGGACCAGCAGTTCCTCGAAGGCCTGCGCCGCCAGGTCGTGCCGGCTCAGCGACGCGTAGGCCCGGCCCAGCTCCCAGCGTGCCTCGCGATCATCGGGCATGCGGCGCAGGCGTTCCTGCAGCTCGGCCACCCGGCCGTCGTAGAAGCCGCTCTCCCGGTAGGCAAGCTCCAGGTTGTCCTGGGCCACCTGCATGCGCGAGTCGATCTCGAGCGCGCGGGAGAAGGCGGCGACCGCCTCGCCGACCATGCCCTTCTGGTAGTAGAGGACCCCGAGGTTGTTGTGCGCGCCGGCGTCCGACGGGTCAATGCGACTCGCGAACGACCGGAGGATGGCAAGGTCGCGATCGGAGGGCGCAGGACCCGGCATCGGGTCAGGAGATGCGGATGGCGTCGAAGATGGCGCGCAGCGAGGGCAGGTCGGGCAGGAGCAGGAAATGCCCGTGAAGCTGCTCGGACGCGCCAGCGACCTGGAATGCCGTCTCGACGCAGAAGACGTAATCGCGGTCGTGGCCGAAATTGAGGTAGGTAGTGGTGAGGATCGCCCCCGCCTGGTCGATCACGAGGCTGGGCACCGACGGCACGAGCATCATCCCCATGAAATCGCTCAGCGCCGTGAGGTACGCACTCACGAGGATGTTGCCGACCTCCTTCAGCCCCGACTGCTCCATCGGCCCGAACTCCTGCGTCGTGCCTGGCGCACGGCGCATCAGGATGTCGCAGAGATTCCGGGCCGATTCGTTGGGGAAGAGGATCATGGTGCGGCCGGTCAGGTCGCCCATCATGTGCATGAGCACGGCGGAGATGACCGCATCGGCGGAGCCGAAAAGCTCGGCTACGTCCTCGAGCGGGCGCACGTTGACCTCGGGCACCGCGATCATGATGGTGCGGTTGGTCATCTGGGAAAGCGCGGTCGCCGCGTGGCCGGCGCCGATATTGGCGACCTCGCGCAGCGCGTCGAGCTGGTGCGCCTTCAGTGTCCGCACGTCGTCCATGGTGCTCTCCCGAACCCGTACCCAGTCAGACGAGCGCCGCCGCGTCCAGGATCAGCGCCGGCGCGCCATCCGCGAGGATCGTGGCCCCGCTGAACCAGCCGGGCATCCCGCGTGGCGCATCGAACGGCTCCACTACGATTTCCTGCTGCCCCAGCAGCGCGTCCACCACCAGTGCGCTCCGGCGCTCCCCCACCTGGACCACCAGGACCGGCCGCCGTCCTGTGGTGGCCGCGCCCTCGATGCTGAGCAGCCGGTGCAGGTGCACCGTCGGCACCGGCTGCTCCCGGATCACCAGCGCCTCGCGATCGCCCAGCGCGGTGATCGGTGTCGCCGAGAACTCGATCGTCTCGCTCACGTAGTTGAGCGGCACGACGTATCGCTCGGCCCCCACCTGCACCAGCAGCGATCGCACGATCGCCAGCGTGAGCGGCACCCGCAGCACGAACGCGGTGCCCTGCCCCGCCTCGGTGACCAGCTCCACCGCGCCGCCCAGCTGCCGGATCCGCGTCATCACCACGTCCACCCCGACCCCGCGGCCCGACACCCCGCTCACCACCGCCGCCGTGCTGAAGCCGGAGCGGGAAAGGATCCGCAGCAGCTGGTCGTCGGCCAGCGTCTCGGCCGCGGCGTCCACCAGCCCATCGGCCTTCGCCTTCGCCAGGATCTTCGAGCGGTCGATGCCGCGGCCGTCATCGGCCACGCGGATCGCCACGCTGTTCCGCTCCCGCGACGCCGACAGCCGGAGCCGTCCCTCCGCCGCCTTCCCTGCCTTCACCCGTTCGCGCGGCGCCTCGATGCCGTGGTCGATCGCGTTCCGCACCAGGTGCACCAGCGGGTCGGCCACCTCGTCGAGCACCGCGCGGTCCAGCTCGATGTCGCCGCCCTCCACCTCGAGCCGCACCTGCCGGCCCAGGTCCCGGGCCAGGTCGCGCACCACGCGGGGAAAGCGGTCGAACACCTCGCGCACCGGCGTGAGCCGCGCCTCCAGCACTTCCGACTGCACCGCGCCCACCAGCCGCGAGATCCGCTCGCCGACCTGGCCCAGCTCGGGATCGGTGGACGCCCGGGCCAGCTCCACCAGCCGGTTGCGCGCCACCACCAGTTCGCCCGCCAGCTTCATCAGCACATCGAGCCGGGCCAGGTCGATCCGGATCTGCCGCATCGCGGTCGCATCGACCGTCGTTTCGTCGGAGGCCAGGTCGATCGCCACCCCGGCGATGTCGCCCGCCGACCGGATCACCGCATCGACTTCGCTCGGCGCCGCTCCCGTGCGGATGCGGAAGGCGAGCTTCCCGTCGAAGTCCTCGCGCTCGAACTCGCTCATCTGCGGCGTCACCCGGGACACCACACCGAGTCCTTCCGCCTTCCTCAGCGCCAGCAGCGCCCTCGCCCCGCGAAGCAGTGCGTCGGACCGGACGGTAACCTTCACGTCCAGCGACGGCCGATCATCCTTCGCGCCGGGCTTCTCCGCCTTTGCAGCGGCGGTGTCACCCACCCTCCCCGTCCTCCCCGCCTTCCCCGCCTTGTCAGTCTCACCCGCCTTACCCGCCTTTTTCACCGCCGCGTCCAGCGCCTTCACCAGCGAGGCTGCCTCGGCGCGCAGGCCCTTCCCCGTCGTGGCCCGTGCAACGCCATCCTCGAGTTCGTCCACCGAGCGGAACAGCAGCTCGAAATGCTCGGGCTTCACCGCGAGTCGCCCGCCCCGCACCGCATCGAGCAGGTTCTCGGCCCGGTGCGCCAGTTCGGCCAGCGGGGCAAAGCCCATCGTGGCCGCCATCCCCTTCAGGGAGTGAACTGCGCGGAAGAGGCCGTCGAGTGGCGCCTGGTCCTCCGGGTCACGCTCCCACGCCAGCAGCAGCTGGTTGCACGACTGCAGGTGCTCGCGACTTTCCGAGACGAAGAGCGCCGCGTACTTGGCGAGATCCATGGGGCTCAGCCCAGAACGCGCTGCACCGCCTCGAGCACGCGTGAAGGCTGGAACGGCTTCACCACGAAGTCCTTGGCCCCCGCCTGGATCGCCTCGACCACGAGCGCCTGCTGCCCCATCGCACTGCACATCAGCACCTTCGCGTCGGGATCGTCCTTGCAGATTTCCCGCACGGCATCGATGCCGCCCATGTCGGGCATCACGATGTCCATGGTGACGAGATCGGGCTTGAGTTCGCGGTACTTCTGGACGGCCTGTGCACCGGTTTCCGCCTCGCCGATCACCTCGTAGCCGGCGGCGGCGAGGATATCGGCGATCATGGTGCGCATGAAGATCGCGTCGTCACAGACGAGAACGGTGTGCCCCACGGACCACCTCCGACAGGAACCGGAATGTGTTGCGCGCCTGGCCGGTCAGCCGCCGAGCAGCGGCGCCAGCAGCGCATCGAGATCGAGCAATACGAAACGTCGCCCTGCCCACTCTCCCACCGCTCGCACGATGGATGGATCGACCCCCGGCAACTGCTCCCGGGACGCGACCGCGGCACTCGGCACCTCGAGGAAGTCGAGGACCTCTCCCACCGTGAGCCCGGCCACCTTGCCGCCCCGGTCGAGCAGCAGGACGGCCATTTCCGACTCCGCTGGCCGGGGCTGCCCCAGCAGGACGTGCCCGTCGACCACCGTCACCAGCCCGCCCCGCACGTTGACCAAGCCCTCGATCGCCGGGGCTACCCCCGGCACTCGGGTAGCCCGGACAGCCGGCAGGATCTCCCGTACAACCCCTGCTGGTAGCGCACAGACTACGCCACCGACGCGGAACACGACAGCGTGCAACGGACGGACGTCAGGCATCTCGCTCGTAGAACTGAAGATAGGTTAGAGCCTCATGTGGGGCAACGACTTCCGAGCCTGCGGCGAGCTGGAGTGCAGGCATTAGATCGGCCGGCCATTCGGCCCGGAATTGGAGCTCCTCCCCGCTCGCGGGGTGGCGGAAGGCAAGACCGGCGGCGTGGAGCGCCTGACGGGGGGTGGCCCGCTCGATCCGGTCCGCCAGCGCCCGGGCCGCCCCCTGGATCCGTCTGGCCCCCCCACCGGCGTAGATCGGATCGCCCACCACCGGGTGCCCGATGCTCTCCAGGTGCACCCGGATCTGGTGGGTCCGGCCGGTGTGAAGCTCGAGCCGGAGCAACTCGCACGAGCCGAACCGCGCGATCACGAAAGCGTCCGTCCGTGACGGGCGGCCGAGGTCGCTGATCCACATCCGCTTCCGGTCCTGGGGATGCCGCGCGATCCGCGCCTCCATGACCGTGGGACTGGCGTCGAGGTGTCCCCAGGCCAGCGCCGCGTAGGTGCGCTTCACTTTCCGCTGCGCGATCGCGTGCGCCAGCTTCCGGTGCGACAGGTCGTTCTTCGCTACCACCATCAGGCCCGACGTGTCGCGGTCGAGCCGGTGCACCAGCCCCGGACGCCCGGCACTCCCCTCGCTCAACTGGGTGCCGCGGGCCATCAGCGCGTTGACCAGCGTGTCGTTCCAGTGACCCGGCGCCGGATGCACCACGAGCCCGGCAGGCTTGTCGATGACGAGCAGGTGCTCGTCCTCGTAGACGATGGTGAGGGGAATGTCGGCAGGCAGGAGGTGTCGGGGCGGCTCGATGGCGGGAAGCTCGACCACCACCTCGTCACGGTGCTTGAGCAGGCGCGATGCGCGCGCGACCGCACCGGCCACCTGCACGCCGCCGGCCGCGACTATGCGGGCGGCCTGCGTGCGTGAAAGGCTGAGCTGGTCGGCCAGGAATCGATCGAGGCGCTCGGTCGCGTCCGCCAGCACCGTGAAGCGGACGACCGTGGCCTCGGCGGTGCTCATCCGGCGCTCGCGGTCTCCGACCGCCGGACGTCTTCCCGCCAGAACGAGAGTGCGAGTGCAAGCGCCCCGCACGTGACGGCGATGTCGGCGACGTTGAACGTCGGCCAGCGGTACGATCCGACGCCGATGTCGATGAAGTCCACCACCCCGTGCGGACCGCGGATGCGATCGATCAGGTTGCCGATGGCACCGCCCGTCACCAGTCCGCACGCCAGCTGACGGAACCGGTCGCCGGTCATCGCCGAGCGCGAGAGCGCATTGAGGACGAACACCGCCAGCACCGCGAACCCGAGGAAGAACCAGCGCGAAAACGGGCCGAGGTGCAGCCCGAATGCCGCGCCCTGGTTGTACACCAGCCGGAGCTGGAACCAGTCGCCGATCACCGGGACACCGGTGACCCGCGTGAGGTGCGCCTCCGCCGCGGCCTTGGTGACCAGGTCGAGCACGATCACCACCGCGGCCGTCGCCGCGAACAGGCGCCGTTCAGCGGCGCTTGGCATCCTCTTCCTTTTCCTTCGCCTCGATGCAGAACCGGGCGTGCGGCAGCGCGTCCAGCCGCTCGAACGGGATCGGCTTCCCCGTTGCCTCGCACACGCCGTACTTCTCCGGCGAGTTGTACAGCTTGTTCAGCGCATAGTTGACGTGCCACAGGTACCGCCCCTCCTGCGACGCGAACAGGAACTGCTTCTCCCGCTCCATCGCGTCGGTGCCCTGGTCCGCCATGTGGAACGAGTAGGACGACAGGTCACCGTCGGACGCCTGGTCGCCGGCCTTGAACTCGTTCTCGTAGTAGCCCAGCTGCTTGAGCACGCGCGCACGCTCTTCCAGCAGTCGCTTCTCGAAGTACTCGATGTCCTTCTTCGGCATCATTGGTCGTACCCGTCCTGATGAGTGGTTGTACTGTTTGCCCTATTCGCCGCCGTGCCGCTGCACTCCAAGTACCGCGGTGACGCCGTCGAGATCCACCTGCTGTTCGAGGTCGGGAGCAGCGGAACGCCCTCCGACGTCGAGTTCCCGCGCCAGCGTTTCGTCGCGGATGAATTCCGCGTGAGCCGTGACGGCGCGCTGCACCTGCTCGTCGCCCGACACCCACAAGCGGATGCGGGTGGTGTACTCGTACCCCGCTTCCTTCCGCATGCGCTGCACCCGGTTCACCACTTCCCGGGCCAGGCCCTCCGCGCGCAGTTCGTCGGTGATCATCGGGTCAAGTGCCACGACATACGGCCCGTCACTCTGCACCAGCCAGTCGCTGGTCACCTCGCGCTCGACCTGCACCTCGTCGCCCGATACGTCGCCCAGTCCATCCAGGCCCACCGTGCCGCCCGATTCGAGCCGGCGAAGCGCCTCCGCATCGAGTACGGAAACCGCCGCGGCCGCCTCCTGCGTCCGCTTGCCGAACTTCTTCCCCAGCGCACGGAAGTTGGGCTTCGCCTTGAGCCGCACCAGGTCGGCATCCGACGCCACCGGACTCACCGCGCGCACATTCACTTCGCTCTGGAGCAGTGCCAGCAGCTCGTCGAACACCGGACCACGGAACTTCGCCGGCACCGCCACCTGCATCGCGGAGAGCGGCTGCCGCACCCGGATGTTCTTCGTCTCCCGCGCGGCGCGGCCCAGGCTCGTGAGCCGGCGGACCGCGTCCATGGCCCCCTCCAGCGACTCATCCCGCCGGCCCCGGGCCACCGGGAATCCTGAAAGATGCACGGATTGGCCCGTCAATGCGCGGTGCAGCCAGTCGGAGCCAAACGGAGCCGCAGGGGCCAGCAGCCGCGCCACCGTGCCGAGGCATTCGTGCAGGGTCGCGACCGCCGCGGGGTCCGCCTCGTGGTCCGGCGCCCAGAACCGCGCCCGCGACAGCCGCACATACCAGTTCGAGAGGTCGTCCACCACGAAATCGACGATCGCGCGCACCCCTTCGGTGACCTGGTAGGCCTCCCACGCGGCCGTGACCTCCTCCACCAGACCATCCAGCCGCGCCAGCACCCAGCGATCGAGCGTCGACCGCGGCGCGTCGGCGCCGGCACCAGGCGTCCACCCGCCGGCGTAGAGCGAGAAGAACCGGTAGGTCTGCTTCAGCGTGTTGAGGAAGCTGCCCTGCTCCGCGATGCCCTTCGCATCGAAGCGCCGCGGCGCCCACACCTGGCTCGACGCCAGGAGGTAGAGGCGCACCGTGTCGGCGCCGAACTCGCGGATCGCCGCCCACGGATCGGCGACGTTCCCGCGCGTCTTGGACATCTTCTGGCCCTCGGCGTCGAGCACCAGCTCGTTCACCACCACGTTCCGGTAGGCCGGGCTGTCGAACACCGTCGTCGCGATCGCGAGGAGCGAGTAGAACCATCCGCGCGTCTGGTCCACGCCCTCGCAGATGAAGTCGGCCGGGAAGTGCGTCCTGAACTCGGCCTCGTTCTCGAACGGGTAGTGCCACTGCGCGTACGGCATCGACCCGGAGTCGAACCAGGTGTCGATCACCTCGGGTGACCGGCGCATCGTGCCGCCGCCCGGCGCCGGCCACGTGAATTCGTCGATGAAGGGCTTGTGCGGGTCGAAATCGGCCGGCAGCGGCTTCCCCACCTTCCTGGCGAGCTCGGCGTAGCTCCCGATCACCTCGACGTGCGACGGGTCGCGATCGGATACCCAGACGGGAAGTGGCGTGCCCCAGTAGCGGTCGCGCGAGAGTGCCCAGTCGACGTTGTTCTCCAGCCACTCGCCGAACCGGCCCGACCCCACTTCGGGCGGCTGCCAGTTCACGTGCGCATTGATCTCGAGCATCCGCTTCTTCACTGCCGACGTGCGCACGAACCACGAGTCGCGGGCGTAGTAGATCAGCTTGCTCTTGCAGCGCCAGCAGTGGGGATACGTGTGCACGTACGACACGGGATCGCCCAGCAGCCGCCCGTCTTCCTTCAGGCGGCGGATGATGAGGTTGTTCGTCTCGGCGGCGGTGACGAGCCGGCCCTCGATCTCGGGCCACGTCGTGCCGTGGAAGGTGCCGTCGGCCGCCACCGGGCGCACCAGCGCCAGCCCGTGCTCCTGTCCCGCCGCGTAGTCGTCGGCGCCGAACGCGGGCGCCATGTGCACCAGGCCCGACCCGTCCTCGGCCGTCACGAAGGTGCCGGGCACCACGATGCCGTGCTTCCGGTCGGCCGGCATCGGCACCACCTCGAGCGGGCGCTGGTAGGAAAGGCCGACCAGTTCCGCCCCACTCACGACGGACGACTCACGACCCTCACCGTACAGCACGCGCCCCCGGTTCCTGGCCAGGATGAGCCGGCGGCCGTCGACGGCGAACTCGGCATACTCGAGATCGGGATGCACCGCGACCGCCACGTTGCTCGGCAGCGTCCACGGCGTCGTCGTCCACACGACCAGCTCGCGGCCGCTCCCGTCGGCCAGCGGGAACGTCACGTAGATCGACTTGTCCTGGATCTCCTCGTAGCCCAGCGCCAGCTCGTGGCTCGACAGCACCGTGCCGCAGCGCGGGCAGTACGGCAGCACCCGGTGGCCGCGATACAGCATGTCCTTCTCGTGCAGCCGCTGCAGCAGCCACCACACCGACTCGATGTACTCGTTGCTGCAGGTGACGTACGGATGCTCGTAGTCGAGCCAGTAGCCGGTGCGGTTCGACAGCTGCTCCCAGTCGGACTGGTAGCGGAAGACGCTCTCCCGTGCCTTCGCGTTGAACCGGGCGACGCCGTACTCCTCGATCGCCTTCTTGCCGTTGAGCTTGAGTTCCTTCTCGACCTCGATCTCCACCGGCAGGCCGTGCGTGTCCCAGCCCGCGATGCGCGTCACCTGCCGCCCCTGCATGACGCGGAAGCGGCAGATCAGGTCCTTGATCGACCGCGCGAAGACGTGATGGATCCCCGGACGCCCGTTCGCCGTCGGCGGGCCCTCGTAGAACACGAACGGCTTGCCGTTGCGCGTGAGCTCCTGCGCCTGCTTGAACAGGTTCTCGGCGGTCCAGCGGGCCAGCAGCTCACGCTCGAGCTCGTCGGCACCCTGTTCCGGCCAGGCGGGAAACTGCGTCACGCCATCTTCTCCAGGATTCGCGTCAGGAGCGCCGCCAGGCGGGGTTCGGCCGACTCGGCGGTCGCGATGATCGTCGCCACGTCGGCCGGCTCGAGCGCGTCGGGCAGGCACTTGTCCGTCACCACGGTGATGCCCAGTACCCGCATGCCGCCATGCACCGCGACGATCACCTCGGGCACCGTGGACATGCCCACCACGTCCGCGCCCATGGCGCGCAGCATCCGGTACTCCGCCCGCGTCTCGAGCGCCGGACCGGTCACCGCCACGTACACACCCTCGCGCAGCGTGAGGCCCAGTTCGAGCGCCGCCTTGTGCGCCGTCTCGCGCAGCGCCGCGTCATACGGCGCCGACATGTCGGGAAACCGCGGACCAAGGCTGTCGTCGTTCGGGCCGATGAGCGGGCTGTCGCCCATCAGGTTGATGTGGTCGGAAAGGAGCGCCAGCTCGCCCGGGTTCCAGAGTGGGTGCATGCCTCCCACCGCGCCCGAGACAATGAGCGTTGACGCTCCCAGCGCGCGGAGCACCCGCACCGGGAACGTCACCTGCTGCAGGCTGTATCCCTCATAGCGGTGAAAGCGGCCCTGCAATGCTGCGACGCGCCGGCCCGCCAGCGTGCCGAGCAGCAGCTTGCCGGCATGCGACTCCACGGTGCTGAGTGGAAAGCCGGGAATGTCCCCGTACGGGATCTCCGCCTCGACCGTCATGCTGCGGCCCAGCGCGCCGAGCCCGGTGCCGAGGATCATCCCGGCCTCGGGCACGAACGCGCTGCGGCGGCGGATCGCCGCCACCGCCGTGGCCATCTGCGCACCGAGCGTGGATACGGAAGTGGTCATGACGCGGCGATCACGGTCGAGGCGGCGAGCGCCTCCGACTGGACCTGGATGATCGTCTTCGTGTGTCCTTCGAGCACGTCCAGCTCCGCGATCTGTCGTCCGAGCAGCGCGCGGAACGCGGCGACGTACGCCGCGAACTGCCGCGCCGCCGACTCCGCCCGTTCCCGCACCAGTCGTTCATCCATGCGCGCGCGATCCACGATCCGCTCGCCTTCCGCCCGTGCCTCGCGGATCACCGCCTCCGCCTCGCGCTCCGCCGCCTGCTTCGCCTCGGCCCGCAACTGCTGGGCGGCGATCAGGGCGTCGTTGAGGGCCCGCTCCCGCTCACGGAACGCCCGCAACTGTTCCTGCGCATTGCGGGTGCGCTCGTCGATCTGGATCCGTTCGCGCAGCAGGCGGTCGAGCTCTGTCGCGACCCGGTCGCGAAAGGATTCCACTTCCATCCGGTCGAAGCCCCGGAACGATGTGCCGAACTGCTGTCCCCGCACCTCGTTTGGCGTCAGCTGGAAGTTCGGTTCCATCATGTGCGCTCCCCGAACAGGATCGTGCCGAGTCGCACCAGCGTGGCGCCTTCCTCGACCGCGATCGGAAAGTCCCCAGACATGCCCATCGACAACTCCGGCAGCACGGCCCCGCGCTTCTCGCCCTCGTCGCGCAGGCGGCGCAGCAGCCCGAAGGTGCGGCGCAGTTCCGGCTCGCTTGCATCGAACGCCGCCATCGTCATGAGCCCGCACGGCTCGAGCGCCGGCAGCGCCAGCACATCGTCGATCAGCCGCGGCAGGAGATCGGGCTCGACCCCGCCCTTCTGCGCCTCCGCCGAGCAGTTCACCTGCAGGAGCACCCGCTGCCGGGAGCCCGGCGCCACCCGCCGCGCGATCTCGGTACGCGAGGTCGGCCCGGTCCACCGAGTGGATCAGCGCGAAGCGCCCCGCGATGAGCCGTGCCTTGCTCCGCTGCAGCGTACCGATGAGGTGCCAGCGCACCGGCAGCGCCGGGAAGCGCATCCTGCTTCTCGATCGCTTCCTGCACCCGGTTCTCGCCCACGTCGCCCAGCCCGGCGGCGAGCGCCTCGCGCACCGCATCGGGTGGATGCGTCTTCGTGACCGCGACGATGGTGACGGAATGGCGGCGCCCCGCCCGGGTCAGGCTGCGGTCGATCGTCTCTCGGACGGCCGCCAGCCGGTCGACCAGGTTATGGGCTGCCATAACCTTGGAATTTAAGGGATTGGAGGGGCTGGGAGGAGGTGGGACTTGTAGGACCTCAGGGCCGACTCGATCGCCTCGTTGGGGGCGATCTGCTGGGCGCGCTCGAGGTTCTTCACCACTGCGGCGGTGTCGCCGACGGCGTCGGCATGGTAGGCCAGGATCGTGAACGGGATGGACAGGCTGGAGGCCATGCTGGCCGCCGTGCTCTCGAGCCGGTCGGTCGTGCCGCTCAGCAGGGCACCGTAACGGTAGGTGTCCCAGGCCAGGCGCTGCGTCAGCGGCATGTCCACCGCCACGTTCCCGATGCCGCCCAGGCTGATCCCGGGCTGCGTCGAATCGGGGCGTGCCGTGGCGAGCCGGAAACCCATCGCCTGCTGCACCACGTAGTCCCGCAGGCCTTCGTAGCTGTCGCCGGTGGTGAGCGACCACACGACGGCCCGACGCCCGAGATTCTGCTGGATGATCCGCAGGCTCACGATGTCGTTCGGGTAGAGCACCGTCTGCGCCTTGAGCGTCGCCACGATGGGGCCGATCGGCAGCGCCATCGTCGAGTCGATCAGGATTGGCGAGGTCGACGCGCTCCGCACTTCCGCATCGGTCATCGTATGCAGCGGCCAGCTCGGCTTCACCGGGCGCAGCCCCTGCCACACCGACGGTGCCGCCGCCTCGTCGAAGTCACGGATCGGGTTGTCGCGCAGCTGGCGCATGTACCAGTCGGTCTGTGCCAGCGCGAGGCAGACCACCGTCACGTCCTGCCGGATGCCCGCCACCTCCTGTGCCCACCAGAGGGGGAAGGTGTCGTTGTCACCGTAGGTGAAGAGGATGCCGTAGGGCGGCACGGAGTTGAGCAGGTTGTACGAGAGGTCGGCGGCCAGTGTGCGATCGGCGCCCGCACTCCGTGACGCTTCTCGCCAGTTGAGGATCGGCGGAACCAGCGCGAGGAGAAAGAGCGCGAGCGCGGCGCTTCCGGCCGCCCTGCCGCCTTGCCGCCTTGCCGCTCCCTTCACCAGGCTCCACAGCCCGATCCCGGCCCACAGTCCCCACACCACGAAGCTCACGACGAAGAAGTAGTCGCGCTCTCGTACCTCGTGGTTGCTCGGGTCGGGAAACAGGTCCTTGGCGTAGCCCAGGCTGAACCCCGGCTTGAAGTTCATGTAGGCGACGAGCCCCGCACCGGTGACGAGCCACAGCAGCAGGAGCAGCCACCACACTCCCCGGTCGTTCCTCCGCAGGGCGAGCGACCCGCGCACGCCGAGGCCGAGGAAGGCCGCGAACACCACCGCCTGCACCGCGAGCACGCTGCTCTTGCCGAACTGCCAGAGCCAGTAGAGGAAGTAGTTCTGGATCTGCAGCCAGATGATCGTGAGCGAGCGTCCGGGATTGCCGGGTCCGTGCAGCACCGTGGGATCGTCCAGCGGGCCGCGGGGCGGATACTGCGCCCGGCGGATCACCGCGAGCAGTGCATCCCACGTTGCCGGCGCTGCTTCGTTCACCATCGGATGCTGCCCCGACCGGATAAAGAGGTACAGGTAGGGCGACACCCCTACGGCCGCGAGCAGCAGCGCCACTGCTGCAAAGCCGCCGGCGCCGGCCGTGAACGCGAACGCCGCCGCCGCCGCGAAGCAGAGCGCGCCCAGTACCAGCAGGACAATGTTCCCGAGCCCCGTGCCGATGAGCAGCGCCCAGATGCCGGCCATCGCCGCCAGCTTGGCCCACTCATGCCGGCGCTCGAGCGGATCGGGCGCCCGCGTGCCCGCGATGGTGTAGATGATGAACCCGATCACCGCCGGACCCACCAGCAGCGCCAGCAGATGATTCGCCACCGACAGGCCCTGCAGGTACACGATGAGCAGCAGGTACACCGGCGCGCGGCGCGTGCCCCGCGCCGCCCGCCACCGGAGCGCGAGCCAGCACGACGCCGCGATCATGAACGTGCCGACGGCGTAGACCTCCGTCTCATTGGAGTTCTGCCAGTTGGTGAAGGAGAACGCGCCGATGATCGCCGCCGCCCCTGCCCCCGCCAGTCGTGTCCAGCTCCTTCCACCCTCCCCGCCGTCCCCGCCTTCCCCGCCTCTCAGCGATTCATGCACCACAAGGAACCAGAGTCCCGCCCCCGCCGCGCTGAACGTGGCACTCATCAGGTTCGTGCGGTACGCCCAGGCACCGATCGGCAGCAGCGTCGCCCAGGCATGGCCCATCAGCACGAAGAGCGGCGTGCCCGGCGGATGCGGAATGCCCAGGATCCGCGTCGCCGCGATGAATTCGCCGGCATCCCAGAAAGTCACCGTCGGTGCCAGGCTCGCGACATAGCCGGCCAGCACCACGAGGGTGACGAGCAGTGCCGCGCCGTACGGCGGCCGTTCCGGTGCTTCGATCGCGTCGCTCATTCGCTCAGTCGGGTATCGAGGGCGCGCGCCACGGCGAGGGCCTCGCGCGTGCGGCGGACGTCGTGCACGCGGAAGATGCGGGCGCCGCGCTCCCACGCGAGCACGCACGCCGCCGCGGTGGCCGTGTCGCGCGCTTCCACCGGCAGGCCGGTGGCGTCACCCAGGAAGCGCTTGCGGGACGGCCCGACGTACAGGGGACGGTCGAGACAGAGCAAGCCGTCGAGCCCATTCAGCAGCGCGAGGCTCTGCGCCGGTCGTCTTGCCGAAGCCAAGGCCCGGATCCACCGCGACGGCGGCGGGCGCAATGCCGGCGTCCGTCGCCCGGTTCAGGCCTGCGCGCAGTTCCCCGATGACCGCGCCCACCAGGTCGTCACCGTAGTCGGCATGGGTATAGCTCGCGAGCTCGAGGCTCGAACCGCGCGAGTGCATCAGCACCAGCCCGGCACTCGCCCGGGCCACCGCGCGGCCCAGTTCTGCGTCGAGGCGCAGGCCGGACACGTCGTTGACCACGGTGGCGCCCGCGTCGAGCGCCGCCCGCGCCACGCCGGACTTGATGGTGTCGATCGAGAGCGCCGTGTCGGGCAGTTCGCGCGCGAGCAATTCCACGATCGGGAGGGTGCGCCGCAACTCCTCCTCGAGCGGCACATCCGCGATGCGGCCCGGCCTGGTCGACTCCCCGCCGATGTCGAGCATCCCCGCGCCATCGCGCACCAGCTCCGCCGCGCGCGCGAGCACCGCCGCCGCGTCCCGCAACTTGCCGCCGTCGCTGAAGCTGTCGGGCGTCACGTTGAGGATGCCGACGATGAGCGGCCGGTCGAGCCCGATGGGCCCGCGAGCCGTCTGCCACCGCACCGGGATCTCCGCTGGAAGCGCCATGCCGATGCGGGTGGCGAGTTCCTGCAGCGGCTCCGGCACGAACCACGGCCGCGCCAGCGCCCCCAGGCGCGCGCGCGAGCCGGAAACCACCGCCCAGTCCGCGCCGGTGATCACGTCCAGGCCGTGGCTGCCACCGAACACGACGAGGGCCTGGAGGGTGTCATCCCCCAGGCCCGTACAACGAACGGCGAGCGGCGCAACGCCGCCCGCCGTCGTGGTTGCCGTGCCGGCATCCCAGCCCCGCGCGCGCAGCTCGTCGAGCAGCGCGGCGGGACTTCGGAGCGTCAGCGGTGTGACATTCACGCGCCCGCTGGCTCGGCCGGTGGCGCGCCGAGCACGGGAGTGGCCCGGAGCGACGGCGTCGCGGTCTTGGCTGGTACCGCTTGCGCGGGCGCGAGCGGTGGTACCACCGGCGGGCGGGGCGGCAGCGGCTCACCCCGCAGCAGCAGGTCCAGGTCCTCGCGATCGACCGTCTCGCGATCGAGCAGCGTCAGGGCGATGCGGTCGAGCAGGTCGCGATTCTCCGTGAGGATCTTCCGCGCCTTGTCGAACGCCTCATCCAGGAAGCGCTTCACTTCGTCATCCACGATTTCCGCGGTGCGCTCGGAAACCGCCCGGCGCTGCGACATCTCCCGGCCGAGGAAGATCTCGTGCTCCTGGTCACCCACCGCCATCATGCCGACGCGCTCGCTCATGCCGAACATCGTCACCATGCGCCGCGCGGTGTCGGTGGCCTGCTGGATGTCGCTGCCGGCCCCGGTCGTGATCTTGTCCGGGCCGAACACCAGCTCCTCGGCCACGCGCCCGCCGAAGCTGATCGCGAGCCGGCCGATCAGCCACTCCTTCGTCTGACCGTAGCGGTCCTTGTCGGGCAGTGACATCATGAGCCCGAGCGCGCGCCCGCGCGGCACGATGGTCACCTTGTGGATCGGGTCCGACCCGGGCGTCATGAGCGACACGACCGAGTGCCCCGCCTCGTGGTAGGCCGTGAGCTTCTTCTCTTCATCACTCAGCACGAGGCTCCGACGCTCCACGCCGAGCATGACCTTGTCCTTCGCTTCCTCGAAGTCGCTCATGTCCACGAGCGTCTTGTTGTTCCGCGCGGCCAGCAGGGCCGCCTCGTTCACCAGGTTGGCCAGGTCGGCACCCGCCATCCCCGGCGTGCCCTTCGCGATGGTCGCGAGGTCGACACCGGCGGCCAGCGGGATCTTGCGCGTGTGCACCCGGAGGATGCCCTCGCGCCCGCGCACGTCGGGCGAATCGACCACGATCTGCCGGTCGAACCGGCCCGGGCGCAGCAGCGCCGGGTCGAGCACGTCCGGACGGTTGGTCGCGGCGATCAGGATGACGCCGTCGTTCGACTCGAAGCCGTCCATCTCCACCAGCAGCTGGTTGAGCGTCTGCTCCCGCTCGTCGTGCCCGCCACCCAGGCCGGCACCACGGTGACGCCCCACCGCGTCGATTTCGTCGATGAAGATGATGCACGGCGCGTGCGCCTTGCCCTGCTCGAAGAGGTCGCGCACCCGGCTCGCGCCGACGCCCACGAACATCTCCACGAAGTCGGAACCCGACATCGAGAAGAACGGGCGGCCCGCCTCGCCGGCGACCGCCTTCGCCAGCAGCGTCTTGCCGGTGCCCGGCGGGCCGACCAGCAATGCACCCTTGGGCAGGCGACCGCCCAGCCGGGTGAACTTCTGCGGGTCCTTCAGGAACTCGATGATCTCCTGCAGCTCGGCCTTGGCCTCGTCGCAGCCCGCCACGTCGGCGAACGTGAGCTTCGGCGTGTCGCCGGTGAGCAGCTTCGCCTTCGACTTGCCGAACGCGAAGGCGCGGCTGCCGCCCGCCTGCAGCTGGCGCAGCAGGAAGAACCAGAGCCCGAACATCACGATCCAGGGCAGCAGGTTGATGAGCACGGCGCTGAAGCCGGCCTTGGGCTCGCGCGCCGTGATCGGCACGCCGGCGTCCTCGACCCGCTTCATGAACTGCTCGCTGTTCGCGATCGGCAGCAGCACCGTGAAGCTCTTGGCGCTGCGGCCATCCTGCGTCACCGCGCTCTTGAAGTCGCCCTCGACGCGCTTGCCATCGTACACTTCGACGCGCGCGACATTGCCGCGCTCGAGCTCGTGGCTGAACTCACTGTAGGAAAACTCCGCCGTCGGACTGCGCTGGCGGCTCATCATCTGGAAGAGCGCAAGCGCCAGCAACCCCACGAGGAGCCATAGCGCCAGGTTCTTGCCCATGTTCCCCCAACTCGGCCGGGGGGGACGCGGCATGCGTTCGGCCATCTATTTCTTCTCTCAGGTCCACCAGTAACGGGAGACGAAAACCTGCCATATCGACGGTAACGACTACCGTCCAAGCCACTAGTGCATGACCAGTGCCTGACGCACCCGGTCAATGCCGGCCCGGAAGGCCCAACATGAAGAGCCGGGCGGACTTGAAATCATAGACCGTTCCATGTTGTCGGGCAACCGAGCTGTCGCCAGCTGCCCCTGCCTGCCGACCCACGACTGCCGGCTATTCCCTTACTACCCCAGCTCCGCGACAAACGGCAGGTGGCGGTAGTTCTCCCCATGGTCCAGCCCGTACCCGACGATGAACGTCGACGGGCAGTCGAAGCCGACGAAGCGTACCTCCCTGATCGGAGGTGCGATCTTCTTGTCGAGCAGCGCGCAGACGCCCAGGCTGGCCGGCTGCCGGGCACCCAGCAGCGACAGCAGGCGCTGCAGGGTCTGTCCGGTATCAATGATGTCCTCCACGACCAGGACATGCTTGCCCGCCAGGTCAGTGGCCGGATCGTAGAGCAGCCGCACGTTGCCGCTGGAGGTCGTCCCCTTGCCGTACGAACTCACCACCAGGAAGTCCACCTGCAGCGGCCGTTCGATGGTGCGGGCCAGGTCGGCCAGGAAGATGAAGCTTCCCTTGAGCAAGCCGAGGAGCAGGAGGTCGCCCGCGGGATAGGCGGCAGTGATCTCCCGCCCCATTTCCCGCACGCGCCGGGCAATCGCCTCGTCGTCGAAGACGATCCGCTTGATGGGGACACCCCCGGTGCGCCGCAGTGCGTCAGGCGGAATGGACATGGATCTGGGGCTCCTGGTCTTGCGCGCTGGTCGGGATCAGGACGGCTCGAACATCAGGTGAACGGCCTCGCGATCAACGGCCGGAACTGCGGCCGCCGAGCGACATACACCCGGGAGCCAGATGACCTCGGTGCCGCGCCGAACCACCGGCCACCCTCGACGCCGGCTCACCGGCACCCGGGCCTCCTGCAGCAGCCGCACCAGCGGGCGACGCCCGGAGAACCCGAGCGGTTGAAGGCGCTCGCCTGACACCGGCGCGCCCACCGACAGCGCGCCGGGCGTGATCCAGGTGATGAGCCCGCCACGCACTACCTCGCCGGCCGTCGCGCGGCGCCAGCGGATCTGCCACCCCTGCCACACCAGGCGCCCGAGGTCACCATCGAGCTGCACCGGCGCCTGCGTGACGCCGATGGGCCGTTCGAGCACCAGCCGCCCGAACGAGAATTCCGCCTCCCAGCCGTGCCCGAGGTCGGCCCGGCGCCCACTTGCGCCCGCCCTCACCAGGGCCAGGGCGCGGCGCACCGCGCGCTGTGACATGCGCGACCCGATGCGGCGCCCGAAGGTCGCCAGCAACTGCCGGGCGAGGGGGGAATCATTCGCGAACCAGGGAAAGGCCGCGACCGACGCCGGATCACCTTCCATCAGGTCGAGCCCGGGCAACTGGCCGAGCAGCTGGTCCCACGCCGTGCGATGATCGCGCGCCTGTTCCGCCACGTCGAGCAGGCGCTCGTCCACGTCGGGGAGCCGCGTGCGCAGGCGGGGAATGAGGTCGAGCCGGATCCAGCTGCGCAGGTGCGCCGGGTTCTCGTTGGCGGGGTCGTCCCAGTACTCCAGGCCGAGCTCGTCAACCACGCTCGCGAGGCTCGTCCCCGAGAACTGCAGCACCGGCCGTACCACATCCACCCGACGCGCGGGCTCCATGCCCGCGAGCCCCGCCGGTCCCGACCCGCGCAGCGCCCGCATCAGCACCGTCTCGACCTGGTCGTCCGCATGATGTGCCGTGAGGATGCCGCGGGCCGCCACGCTCCGCGCCATGCTGCGCAGCGCCTGGTACCGCCCGCGCCGCGCCGCCGTCTCCGTGCTGTCGGCATCGAGGCGAAGTGCCTCCGACCGGAACTCGAGGCCCAGGCGCTCCGCGTGCCGGTGAACAAGCGCCGCGACGGCGGCGCTGTCGGGGTGAATGCCGTGATCTACGTGGCCGACGACGGGAATGATGCCGTGCGCCGGACCGATCTCGGCCGTGAGCTGGAGCAGCGCCACCGAGTCGAGGCCGCCCGACACCGCCACGAGCCAGTGGCCCGGTTCGAGTCGCAACGCTTCTACTGCGGCGGCGAATTGCTCCCGTGTTTCGGCCGCGGTGAGGCGCGGCTCGGGCACCCCCAGCGGCCTAGTGGGCAGGTCCGGGTGCCTGCTCGGCATCGAGGATGAACCGGGGGATGAGTGCGTCGAATGACGTGCCGTCGGCGCGGACGAAGCGATACGTCCCTTCCATGTGGCCGCTGCCCGACTGCAGCACGCAGAAGCTCTGGTACTCGTGCACCTTGCCGGGCGAGATGACCGGCTGCTCTCCCACCACACCCTCGCCCTCCACCTCCGTATCACGCCCCACCGAGTCGTGAATGTGCCAGTGCCGTGTCACCAGCTGCGACGCCTGCTGGCCCACGTTCTCGATGCGCACCCGATAGGCGAAGACGAAATGCCGCTGGGACGGTCGCGACTGCTCGGCCAGGTACTCCGGCCGGACCGTGATCCGGATCCCCTCGGTCTGCTGGTAAAAGAACAGCGGTGGCATGGGGGAAAAGTAATGCCGGCCGGCAACCCGGGTGCCCGACGGCCGCGGTGGCGCGCAGGCGCGGCAGGCGCGGCAGCCCCTGGACATTGCGGACGACCAACGCGCGCGCGTCAGTCGATCAGGGGAGCATCATGGCGGACACGATTCGAAGTCTCATCAGCCGCACAACGGTACCCGGGCCGCCCGCACCACCGGGCGACATGCACGATGCTACTTCTCGCCCGGGAGCTGCGGGTGCGCCTGCCCGACCATCGCCAAGGTCCCAGGTTCCGCCGCCCGCGGCACCCACTTTCCGTTGAACAGCAGTCTGAGGACCGGGCTGTGCTCCACGAGGAGCAGGTGCAGCGCGGCGGCCAGTGAGAACGTGACGACCAGGACCAGCACGAACTTGGGCAAGGCCCCGAGCGAGTGCGGCAGGAGGAGCAGCACCGCAGCCACCATGATGGCGTGGTGAAACAGGTAGATGGAGTAGCTCGAGTCGTTCAGGAGGCGCACCACCCGGTTCTCCGCCCGCACCACCCGGTAGAAGAACTGGAGAACCACGGCAATGCAGATCCAGATCATGAGGCCTTCCGTGGGGGCGGCGATCTCCGCGAACACCCCCTGCTCCCGCCGGAAGCTCTGCGCGTAGACCCCGACCGGAAGGGCAACGAGCACGAGTACCGGCGGGACCTGCAGAAACACTCGGCGGATGGCGGGAAGGTGGTACATTGCCGCGCCGACGCCGAAGAACGGGAGGTAGGTGGCGAGGCGCCCGACCCCGGTAACGTGAAAGATCGGCACATACGCTATTCCGCTCGCTCGGGCCGCGAGGAACGTCAGGCTGCTGACCAGGGTGAGCCCCAGCAGGACACCCACCACCGTTGGGCGACCCGGAAGTGCCCCTCCCGCGCGAATCAGGGCCGTGCGTGGCAGTAGCATGGCCGCGGCACCGACCGCCGAGAAGACCACCAGGTCCACCAGGAACCAGAGGTGATACACCGGCACCCCGGCGCGGATCACCTCGACGGGATCCTTGTGGAAGGCCACTGCGGTGATCCACTCCTGCACCACGTTGAAGGTGAGCCAGGTGGCCACTAGCGGAACGATCAGGCGGACGAACCGGCGACGCAGGACGGTGCGGGGGCTTCCGCGGCTCATCGTCAGGGCGAAGAAGTACCCTGAGATCCAGAAGAACCCCGGCATCCGGAACAGGTGAACGCCCTGCACCAGCCAGTCGAACCCGACGCTGTTCTGCGGGTCGAGGACGACCCACTCGCCATTCTTCGAGTATGCCGTAGCCGCATGGAGCACGACGCCCATCATCATCAGGATCGCGCGCGCCGCATCGAGCGCGTAATCGCGGCCGATGGTCGGTGCAACTTCTTGCGCGCCCGCGGCGGGGGCCATGCGCTCATGCGCGCGCGATGGTTGAGGGATCGCGGCTGAATGCTTCAAAGCAGGGCCTGGCGGCGTCGGGCACAGGGTTGACGGAGCGCACATGTGGTTCGGGTCGTCAACGATGGTACCTCCGTCGGGGCAAAGGTCGCAGCATGATCATGGTGCCACCGCAACGGGGTGAACGCAAACCGCGGGCTGGCTCGCCTTGGTCGGCCAGACCGGCGCCGGCCTACTCACGGCCTCCCGCAATCTCCTGAGCCAGGCGCCCCAGCGCCCGGCTGAGCGCCGCCGCCGATTCCGCCATCCCCGGGCCGTGCGCCGCCTCGATGATCCGGCTGTGCCCCGGGCGCGACGTGGCACCGCGGCGCACGCGCCAGCTCGCCTCGAGCAGCGCGGCGCCGCTCGTGTCGCGTTCGAATTGCGTGAACTCCACCTCCACGACCGGCGACGGCGCCAGCGTCCGCTGCCAGGGATACGACACGCCGCGCTCCACGCCCAGGGCTGCCACCAGGTCTTCGGTGAGCACGCGCGTTGCCATTGTGGGGAATGCTTCGGCCCAGCGCTCATTCTCCGATAACCGCAGCTCGGCGTCACCGTCTCGCGTGACGATCTGCGTGCGCCTGAGGTAGCCGGGCAGCGTGACCGGGCCGACGCCGAGCACGGTGCCGGCCTGGCGCGTTGCGGGCGCGGGGACGGCGGGTGTGAGCACGAAGAACCGGGACGGGTCCGGCTGCGGCTTGATCGACACGCACGCGGCGCTGGCCACGAGCAGCAGCGGGAGCAGGCGCCTTCCGGTCATGGCTTCGTGTCTCCCGGCCGGCCGCGCAGCAACGCGGACGGATTGCGATCCAGGTAATCGGTCAGCGACTGCAGCGACTGCGCGGCAGCCGACATGTCCCTCATCGTCTCCTGCAGCCGGATCAGCGTCGGCGACTCGGGGTCGAGCGCCAGGCGGGCGCTCGCGAGCGTCGAGTCCACCTGGTCGAGGGTGGAGTCGAGCCGGGCCACGCGGTCGCGGAACGCCTCGACCGCGGGAGTGATCTCGGCCGACGACCGGCTGGCGACGGCCGAGAGCGTATCGCTCGCCCGGGCGAGTGACGTGAGTGCCCGCCGTGCGTCCTCCGCGAGGCGCTTCGCCTGGATGTCGCCGAAGAGCGAGTTGACATGCCGCAGCACCGAGTCCAGTTGGCCGAGCAACCCCTGGAAATCGACCGCCGCGATCTCGTGCAGCAGTTCGGTCACCTCTGATTGGAGGTCGGACCCGGGCTGCGGGACGGCCGGGATTTCCCAGATGGAGAGCCGGACATCACGCACGAGCTCCGCCGGCACCTCCGGCAGGAACTCCAGGTCCACGTACTTCTGCCCCGTTACGAAGCTCTCGCTCTGCAGGCGCGCCCGGAGCCCAAGGCTTATGAGCGAGTCCACCACGGCACGCGTGATCTCGAAGCCCGGCACGTCCCGCGCTATCCGGCGCTCGTCGAGTTCGTATTCCACCGGCACGGACGTGATCATCCTGTCGCTCCGGCCGAGCGTCAGGTGCATGGCGCGCACCTCGCCCACCGGGATCCCGCGGAACCGGACCAGCGACCCGATCCGCAGCCCGATGACCGCGCTCGGCGAGAAGTAGGACACGAAGCGGTGCCGCGGAAGGAAGAACCGCCCGCCGCCGAGCAGCACTACGCCGACGACCGCCAGCGCGAGCCCTCCGAGCACGAAGAATCCCACGCGCCGGGGATGCCATGCCGTCATCGGGCGGTCCCTTCCCACGGGTCGTCCCCGCGGTTCAGGAAGCGGCGCACGACCGGGGTCGTCGCCTCGGTCAGCAGGCTGCGGGGATTGCCCTGCGCCGCCATCGTCCGGCTCTCCATGTCGAGGAAGATGCTGTTCGTCCCGATCTCGAGGATGCTGTCCAGCTCGTGCGAGACGATCACGACCGTCGCTCCGAGGCTGTCGCGCAACTCCACGATCAGCCGGTCCAGGAGCCGTGAGGAGATGGGGTCGAGGCCCGACGACGGCTCGTCGAAGAAGAGGATCGCCGGATCCAGCGCGATCGCGCGCGCCAGCGCCGCCCGCTTCTGCATGCCGCCGCTGATCTCCGACGGATAGTAATCCTCGAACCCCCGGAGGCCCACGAGGGCGAGCTTGAGCGAGGCCAGCTCCCGGATCTCCTGCGGCCGGAGGTCGGTGTACTCCTCCAGCGTCACCGCCACGTTTTCCGCCAGCGTTCGGGAACTCCAGAGCCCCCCGTTCTGGAAGGTCACGCCGCACCGTCGGAGCATGCGCGTCCGGTCGGGTGGCGGCGCGCCGGTGAAGAGCTCGCCTTCATAGCGGATCTCGCCCGCCGCGGGCTCCAGCAGCCCCAGCAGGTGGCGCATGAGCACGCTCTTCCCGGACCCCGAGGCGCCCATGATGAAGAAGATGTCGCCCCGGCCGACCTCGAACGTGAGGTCTCGCATCACGACACGCTCGCCGAACGCCATCGTGAGCCCGCGCACCGCGATGGGGTCAGAGGTTGAGGGCATCGTACACGTACGCGAAGATGCCCGCTGCCGACACGATCAGCACGATGCTCAGTACCACCGCGGACGTGGTGGCGCGGCCCACCGCCTCCGCACTCCGGCCCGACCTGATGCCGTGCCAGCAGCCGGCCAGCGCCACGAGCGCCCCATAGACGAGCGCCTTCACCAGGCCGCCCGTCAGGAACTTGAGCGGGACCGCTTCGCGGGCCTGCGTCAGGAACTGGCGCGTGGAGATATCGAATATGCCGGCGCTGACGACGGCACCTCCGGCGAGCCCGAGCACCTCGGCATAGAGCGTGAGCAGTGGGGTCATCACCGTCAGCGCGAGGACGCGGGGCAGGACGAGCGCGTCGATCGGCGAGATGCCGGCAACCTCCAGCGCGTCGATCTCCTGGTTCGTCTGCATCGTCCCCAGGGCCGCGGCGTACGCGGCGCCCGAGCGCCCCGCGAGCACCACCGCCGTCATGATGGCACCGAGGTCGCGCACCACGCCGATGGCGACGAGGTTCGCCACGAAGATCGTGGCCCCGAACTGCCGTAGCTGGGCTGCGCCGACGAAGCCGAGAATGAGGCCCATCAGGAAGTTGACGAGGGAAACCACCGGCAGGGCATCGATACCGGCCTGCTGCAGGGCCAACCCCAGGTCCCGTCGTCGGAGCTGTGCGTGGCCCGTGACGAACCGCCCCAGCCCGAGCGCCGTCTCCCCCACGAATTCAACGAAGCTCCCGGTCGCACGGCCCGCCGTGAGTGCGCCTGCACCGAGGCGGTCCAGCACCGTTCCCGCCGCGGCCGGCTTGCGTGCCTCCACCCGTTCGGGCACCGCAGTCGCGAGCGCCAGGAGGTGCCGCGCACCATCCGGCAGGGCCTCGGTCTGCACGGCGAGCCCCTGCGCCCGGGCCACGCCGTCGAGCCGAAGCAGAAACGCGATGAGCGCGGAGTCCCAGGTTCCGAGCGCCCGCGCGTCGAATGAAAGCGTCGTGCCCGCCGGCAGCGCCTCCACCACGCGCACGGCCTCCGTCGCCGTGGTGCCCGTCGCGCCGAGGAGCCAGTCCCCGGCGAGCGCAACCTGCGCACGCGGGCCGCGCTGCTGCACCGAGGCCGAGGGGAGCGTCCGGGTTCTCGTCGTGGGATCAGGGGGCATCGACACCCAAGCTACCTCCCGCCAGGCAACCCTGCCCGCTCAGGAATCTCCGGCTTCGGGGACGAAGTGAGTACAATGATGCACCGCATGCCACCGCCCTGACGGAGAAATGACGCCGATGCTCAAGCTCGATGGAGTGACCAAGCGCTTTCGCGGGGGCGTCACCGCCGTGGCCGACGTCTCCCTCGAGCTCGGCGCCGGTGTCGTCGGCCTCCTCGGGCCGAACGGTGCGGGCAAGACGACGCTCATGCAGCTCATCGCCACGATCACCCGGCCGACGCAGGGTCAGGTGCACTTCCAGGGCGTCGACGTGCTGCGCGAACCGGAGACGCTGCGCCGGCATCTTGGCTACCTCCCGCAGGACTTCGGCGTCTACGACAACCTCACGGCGTTCGAGTTCCTCAGCTACTTCGGCGCGCTCAAGGGTGTGACGAAGAAGGGCCGCATCGACGAGATGCTCGAGCTGGTGAACCTCCACACCGTGGCGCACCGCCCCGCCGCCACCTTCTCGGGCGGCATGCGCCAGCGACTCGGCATCGCGCAGGCACTGCTCAACGATCCCCTGCTCCTTATCGTCGATGAGCCGACGGCCGGCCTCGACCCCGAGGAACGGGTGCGCTTCCGTCATCTCCTCTCCGACCTGGGCCATGGCAAGCTCGTCCTGCTCTCGACCCACATCGTGTCCGACATCGAGTCGCTGGCCGGCACGATCGCCGTGATGCAGCATGGACGCCTGCTGACTTGTGCCGCGCCCGAGACGCTGCTCCAGGCGGCACGGGGCCAGGTGTGGGAGGCCGTTGTCTCCTCCGCCGACTATGAACAGGCTCGCGGTCGGCTCAAGGTGACGCGCGCAGTGCGCCAGGCCGATGGCGTGCATGCCCGCATGGTCTCGCGCGAGCAGCCCTTCCCCACCGCGCAACCAGTGGAGCCCGACCTGGAAGACGCGTTCGTGCACCTCATGCAGTCGGCCGCCTGATCATGATGCCACCGCTGCTCCGGCAGGTGCTCGCCATCTCCACGACGGACCTGCGGCTCCGGCTCCGCCGCCCGGCCACGCTCTGGCTGATCCTTGTGCTCTCCGGCCTCGCCTACCTGCTCATTCCCGATCCTGCCACGGGTCGCGCGCTCATGGTCGTCGACGGCGCCCGCGCGCTCTACACCTCACAGGTCGTCGCCCTCGCGACGGCGGGCCTCGCGTCCTTTCTCCTCACCTTTGCCGGCTTCTACCTCACGAGCAACTCGATTCGGCGTGACCTCCTGGCCCGCACCGGTGGGATCATCGCCGCGACGCCGGTGGGCTCCGGTCCCTATCTCGCGGGGAAGTGGCTGGGCGGCGCTGCCTATCTTGCGCTGGTCACCGGCGTGTACGTGCTCAGCGTCATGGCGATGCACCTGCTTCGCGGGGAGGGACCGCTCGAGCCCGTCACCTACCTGTTCACCTACCTCCTCGCGCTCGGGCCCGCGATCGCCGTCGTGTCGGCGCTGGCGCTCATGTTCGAGTGTGTCCCGCTGCTCGCCGGCCGGCTGGGCGATGTGCTCTACTTCTTCGTCTGGTCGGTGCTGCTGGCGCTGGGCGCCATGGGACAGGGCGGTGGGATCGGCAAGTTCATCGACGTGATGGGGCTCGGATTCATCCTCGGCCAGGTGCATACCGTCAGTAACTCGGAGCACCTCGCCATCGGGATGACGCCGTTCCGGGGCGATGTTGCCCCATGGGTCCTGCCACCGATTCACCTGACGTTTGGCACCCTGCTCCCGCGGCTGACGACGGCACTCCTCGCGGTGCCGCTATTGTTCGTCGCGCGACTGTTCTTCCACCGCTTTGATCCGGCGCGAGTCCGGAGCGGCCGCACCGGCAGTGGCGACGGATTGGTCCGCCGCCTCTCGGTGCTCCTCAAGCCCGTGACTCGCGTGGTATCCACCGTCGGCGCCAGGCTGGTGCGGGCGGCACCGGCCCTCCTGCGACCGGTGCTCGCCGAGACGATCATGACCCTCTGCCAGTCACCGCTGGTGCTGCTGAGCTGGTTCGGCGTCGTGGCCGCCACGATTGTGTCCCCTGAACAGACGGTGCGGCACACCCTGCCGCTCGTCATTGCGGTGGTGCTCGCGATCGCGCTGGCCGACCTCTCCACCCGCGACCGTGCGGCCGGTGTCCAGCCGATGCTCTACAGCATGCCCCACGTCAAGCCGGACTACGCGTTCATCAAGCTCGGCGCTGCGGCCCTGCTGGCCCTGCTCTTCTGCCTGCCGCCCGCGATCAGGATCGCCTTCAGTTCCCCGGGCTTCGCGCTGTCGCTCGTCATCGCCGCGGGATTCATGGCGGCCCTCGCGACCGCCCTCGGGTTTCTCACCCGGACGCCCAAGGCCTTCATGGGCGTTTTCATGCTCTTCCTCTATCTGGTGCTGAACGGCGCCCAGCTCCCCAGCCTCGACTTCGCGGGCTGGAATGGCGTGGCGACCGGATCGACCAGGATTGGGTACCTGCTCGCGACGGTGTTGCTCGCGGCGGTGGTCGCGGCGAAACACCGGTGGGATCTGCTGCGGGAAAGCTGAGCTTGAGGCGGTGCCGGCTGGCTATCGGCTCGCGCGTTCGACCCCGGGGTGCCCGACTAGTGTCGCGAGTTCCTGGGCCACCTGCGCGACCTCGGCCTGTGCTATCGGTTCGGGATTGGGGCGCAGCGCCAGGTAGTGACGGTAGGCGCGGATCGCGCCAGTCGTGTCGCCGGTGAGCGCAGCTAGTCGGCCCTCTTCGCGAAGGAACGTCGACAGGTAGAGCGGCCCGAGCAGGAAGCCACCCGAGCGCCGGCGCACGGCACGGAGGGCGTTCGCGCGATCCCCAAGCTGTTCCCAGAGCCGCGCCAGGATCAGGTTAGCGTCGGACACCGCCTCCCCACAGCACACCTCGAAGATGTAGGTCCGCGCGAGCGAGTCCGCGATGGCGAGCCGGGCGCGCGCATCGATCCGGCCCAGGCTCACCGCGCCGCTGGCTTCGAGCAACGCGGCGCACAACTCCCGATAGTGCGCGAAACCCGCCGAATCGCGCATGGTGAGACCCGGCAAGCGTCCGGCGCCGAGCCGTTGGGCAGCAAGCCCGCCAGCCGCGGCATCTCCGCGGCCCGCTCGCCACAGGCCCAGCCTGCAGATGTCCGCATACTGCGTCCGGGCAAGACCCCCGGGAACAACCGATCCGTCAGCAAATCGGCTCAGCTGGAAAGCCGCCTTGTTGGCGGCCACAGTGTCACCGCCCCACCAGGCGCCCACCTCGAGAGCGCGTCGCAGGCCGTGCTCGACGTCGTCCGGCGGGGGCGCATCACCGGGTCGTCCCCCATTGAAGGCTTCCACAGATCGCGCGAATGACCGAAACCCGGGATCCTGGGTCTCGCTCCTGCGCACGATGTCCCGCGCCGCCAGCGCGTGATCATCGGCCGCGACCGAAGTCCACAGCGTGAAGAGGAAAATCCCGGCGCCATGCCGGTTCCCATCGTCCGGTCGGTCCCAGAATGCGCGCCGGGCCTGCGGGCCCCGGACGGCGCCGCGGTGCCAGCTCAGCTTGCGGGCGAGATCGCTAGATGAATCCGTCGCGAGCACCAGCGCAGTGAGGCGCAGGACCTCGGCAGTGTCTCCACGCACGTGCGCCAGGACCACCAGGTGGTCCATCGTCTCGGCGATCAGCGGCCCGGAGAGCGCGGCGTCGCCGTTGGCCGCCGAATCGAGAGCCCAGCCTCGGCGGAAGGCATCGTCAGCACGGGCAAGCGCATCGTCGATCCCCGCGAGCATCCCCCAGTGAAAGTAGGAATCAGCCAGGCCGTACCAGGTCTCCGGTCGTTCGGGGTACGCGGACACTGCCGCCTTCCAGGTCCCGAACATCTCCGGCGCACTCCCCCATTGCTCGAGTATCGCATTGAAGAGCGTACGGTCCGGAGCGCTCAATCGCTCCCGGTTCGCCCGAACCACGCGAAATCCCAACGCAGCGTCATCCTCGCTCTTGGTCCACCCCGCGGCGCGCTGCAGGTCCAGGCCGGCAACGGCGAAGGTCGAATCGATGGTGACAGCCTCTCGAAAGTGCACTACTGCTTCGTCGGGCCGACCGCGCCGGGACGCCGCTCGCCCGGCAAGGAAGGCGCGAATGGCCGTCGGGGGAACGCCCTCGAGTGATGCGAGCCGATGCCCCTCCACCCCCGTGGTCAGACCGAGCAGCTTTGCGCTCAGCCGGTCCACCAGGAACGGGAGACTGTCGGCGGGTCCCTCGACGCTGGCCTGTGCCTCGGTGCGCCCGCCCGGCATGGCGATCACCCACGCTGCAAGAATGAGGTGCTCAGGAGTGCCGGAGATGCTGCCCTGCACGATGCGCGCGGCCCCGGCCTCTTCGGCCACTCGCTGCAGCAACGCCGTTGAGGCGTCGACCGCTCCGTTGGGCGTCGCGCGGTGCCACACAGTGAGGATCCGTCCGGGCTCGACGACCCCGAGGGCGTCGCTACCCGCAAGGCGCATCGTCAGCAGTTCCACCATTCCCTCGCGCAGCCACGTCATCCCGGAATCGGAGGCGTGCACGCGGAACGGCACCACCGCCACCGTTCCCGGCTGCCCCGGCCTGACCGGGGCGTCGGAACGCGCCGGGCCCAGCAGCATGAGGAGTCCAACCGCGGTGAGCCCTCCGATCGTCCCCGCGACCAGGAGTCGGGAGCGTGGCCGGGGCGCAGCGGGCGCCGGCACCAGGTCGCCGGTATCGTCGGGGTACACCAGCGTTCGGGAAGCGGTCTCCTCCGGCTCCGCCGGCCGAGCCATGCCCGCCGGCGTTGGACGCTGGCGCAGCGCCTGCATCAGCGAGCGCGTTTCGGGTGACGGCAGCGCCGAGAACTCTTCGCCCAGGCGCCGTTCCAGCGCGGCGTAGACCGCCAGCGCGCCCGCCCGGTCGCCCAGCCGATCGAGCAGGGCAATCAGCCGGGCAACGCCCGCTTCGTCGGAAGGCTCGAGATCGACTGCGTGGCGCGCCCACTGCAACGCTTCCGCCGCAGTGCCGGCCTCCTCACAGCGGCGCGCCATGCTCCAGGCCGCATCACGCGCCAGCCGCCGGAGCCGGTCTCGCTCGGCATCGACCCACTGCTCGAACTCCGGCGCCACGCCGGTTGCGTGAAACCCGGCGAGAAAATCACCCCGATACAGCGCACAGGCCACCTCGTGCGATCCCGTCCTGCACGCCTCCTCGAACTCCGAGGCGTCGCACGTCAGGAGTTGCGGGGCGAGGCCGACCTCCTCTTCCCCATGGGTGATCAGGGTGTCGGGTCCGAGTTGCTTGCGAAAGGCGGTCAGCGCCTGCCGCAGCACACCACGACCATGCGGTTCATCCGCCTCGGGCCAGAACAGGGACAGCAACACATCCCGGCGCACCAGAGTCCCCCGACCCCGTCGGGCGAGGAACACCAATAACGCCAGCCGCTTCTGCTGGACGTCAACGTGCTGCTCACCGGTCGGGGTGCGCTCGAGGAGGCCTACGGAACCGAGGGTGCGAAGCAGGAGCATCGCCGACCTGGGGATGAGTTGAGCCGGTTCACGCGTGATAAACGGTTGGGTCACGGGGGGGCCGTATCCATGGGCACCACCACACCAAAGGTACCGCCCGTCGGGCAAACCTGGCTACCAAGTGGGCCTGTCTGCCTGCAGGGCGGGGTGCGGAACCAACCCAGAGCGAGGCCACGTCCATGCGAGGACCGGCAAGCGAAATCGAGTGCGCGATGCTGCTGGCGCTGGCGGTGCGCGGACGGAAGGCGCGCAGGCCATCGCTCACGCGGGGGGTCCACTGATGGAAGACGGCGACTCGCGAGGAGGAACCCCGCCTTCCGGCTCCCGCCCGCGCCGCGCGCCAAACGTGCGGCCGACACCCGGCGGGCCGGCGGCCACTACCGGGCCCACGTTCCCTCTGGAACAGGAACTCGCCGGGCGCTATCGCTGCGAGGGTGTCCTGGGGCGCGGTGGTATGGCCACCGTATACCTCGCGCAGGACCTGCGGCATGACCGGCAGGTGGCGCTCAAGGTGCTCCTGCCCGAACTCGCCGTAGCCATCGGCCGCGAGCGGTTTCAGCGCGAGGTCCACCTCACCGCCCAGCTCCAGCACCCTCATATCCTCCCGGTGTTCGACTCCGGCCAGGCCGCCGAATACCTCTGGTACACCATGCCGCTCGCCGAGGGTGGATCGCTGCGCGCTCGCATGGATCGGGAGGGCCAACTCCCGGTCGCGGAGGCCGTCCGGATCGCACGGGACGTGGCCGATGCCTTGACCCACGCCCACGCGCACGGCGTGGTGCACCGGGACATCAAGCCAGAGAACATCCTCTTTACCGGTGGCCATGCGACTGTTGCGGATTTCGGCATTGCCCGCGCCGTCGGGGAGCTCGACACCGAGCACCTGACAGAGACCGGTTTGGGGCTTGGCACCCCGCATTACATGAGCCCCGAGCAGTCCATGGGAGAGAGGGGCCTCGATGGCCGGAGCGATCTCTACGCCCTCGGCTGTGTGCTGTACGAGATGCTCGCCGGAGAACCGCCCTACACGGGCCCGAACGCTCAGGCGATCATCGCCAAGCGACTGAGCCTGCCGGTGCCATCGGTGCGCACACTGCGCGAGACGGTGCCCATCGGCGTCGATCGTGCGCTCATCACGGCGCTCGCCAAGGCACCCGCCGACCGCTTCGCGACGACGCAGGAGTTCGTGGCTGCGCTCGCCGCGGAACCGCACGCGACGATTGAACTGCCGCAGGCCGCGGGCCGAGTGCGCGCGCGCCGGCGCAACGCCGCGATTGCCATCCTGCTCGCCCTCGCCGCCGTCGTCGGATGGACGCTGCTGCGCGCGAGCTCCATCCCTCCCGCCGCGTCGGTCATTGCCGTCTTTCCCTTCGCTCCCACGACGACCGACACGGCGCTGACGCGGCTGGGCCGCGACCTGGCCAGTACGGTGAGCGCCAGTCTCGACGGTCTCGGCGAGATCCGGACCATCGATCGCATGACCATCATGGCCCAGGCGCCGGAGGGAAGCGCGCCCCCTTCGCTCAGTGCCGCCGCCGCCATGGCGCAGCGGCTGGGCGCCAGCAGCCTGGTCCACGGCAGCCTGAGCCGGGACGGGAGTCAGGTGCGGCTCGATGTCGGGCTCTTCACCGCCGACAGTCTCAAGCCGTTCGGCCGGGGGACAGTCCTGGCCCCTGCTGACAGCCTCAGCGCGCTGACCGACACGGTGGTGTGGCGGCTGTTGACAGAGATCTGGCGCTATGGACGGGCGCCGACACCGACCCTGCAAGCCATCACCACCCGCTCGGTACCGGCGCTCCGTGCCTATCTCGACGGAGAGCGATTCCTGGTGGCGGGCCTGGAAGCGCAGGCGCAGGCTGCGTACGGCCGGGCCATCGCCGCGGACTCCACCTTCTGGTTTGCCTACTTCCGCTACGGCCACCCCATGGGCTGGCACGTGTACGCGGATTCGGCCATCAGGGCGGCGTACTGGAGCCACCGGCAGTTGCTGCCCGAGCGGGAGCGGATGCTCATCGAGGCGTCCGAGTCGGACAGCGGCCTCACCTGGCAGCGGCAACGCCTCGAGGAACTGGTGCAGCGCTATCCCGACTACTCCCCCGGGTGGTGGCAGCTGGGCGACGCGCTGCTCCATGGGTACGCGCTCATCGGTGCCACGCGGACGGAGGCGCGCGACGCGCTCGAGCGGACCGTAACGCTCTCGCCTGCGATGGTCGTCGGCTGGGAGCACCTGGCCTGGGCGGCCGCGGGCATGAGGGACACCGCTACCGTCGCGCGTGCGCTGGATACGCTGGAGCGAATGGGCGCGGGCCCATACTTCCTGGAGATCGAGGGAGTAAACAAGATCCTTCTCTACAGGGCCTGGCTCGCGCTGCGGCGGCACGACGGTTCGGCGAAGGCCTATCTCGACAGCCTCTATCTCGACGCCGTGGTCCCGGGACGGAATGTCTTCGTGACGGCGATCGCGGGGGGAGGAGGAGAGCCGGAGACCCAGATCGCGCTCAACCAGCGGATGCTCCGGCATGGCCTGTCGCCCGAGGACGCCCGAACGGTGCAGTACCTGACGTCCCTTGCCTGGGCCATGCGCGGCGCGTGGGACTCTGCCCTCGTCGTTCGGGATCAGCTCGTTCAGGCCCCGACCGATACGCTCGCAATACTCGATGCTTACCGGACCGCGGTGCTCGCGGCATGGGTCGGAGCAATGCCGCCCGCTGAGGCGCTCCGGCGACGCCCGGCGGTTGCGCCGCTTGTCCTGGCACTCGGTCCTGGATTCGTGGCTGACATGGCCTGGCTCGACGGGATTCTGGCCGTGGCCGGCAACAACCTGCAGGGACTCGTGGCGGCGCGCACCGCGCTCAAGGCGAGCGGCGGCAAATGGACTGCGTATCTCGATCGATCGCTGGGCGCGTTCGAGTCGGCGCTCCGGGGCGACCGGCGCTCGGCCGCCACCGCGATGGCGACCCTCGAGTGGGAGCTCGCCGAGCGCAACCCGTACTTCGCCGGCGACGCCGCCACACCACACGCGCTGCTTCGCGGAGTTGACCGGCTGGCGGCAGCGGAATGGCTTCAGGATCAAGGAGACGGCGCGCAGGCCCTGCGTCTGCTCCAGTGGCACCAGACCTTTCCGTTCTTTGACGACAAGCTCCCACTGAAACCGCTGGCCTTCCTGCTCAGCGCCCGGATCGAGGACGCACGAGGAGATACCGCAGCCGCACGCGGCAACTACGAGGAGTTCCTCCACCGCTTCGACATGCCGATGCCGGCCCAGCGCCATCTCGTCGTGGAGGCCCGCGCAGCGCTCGCGCGACTCTCCGGCGCCGCGCCACCCGCGACCGACCGGTGATCAGATGCCTTCCAGGGAGACGCCCATGCGCAGTCTGAGAAGCGCGTTGCTCGCCGATGCTGTGCGCTGGCAGTGCTCGCGTCTGCACTCACTGCCCAAGGCGTCACGTCGGCGGCGATCACCGGCGTCGTGGCGGGCCGAGACTCCAACGCCATTCAGGAGGCGACGGTCACGGTGATCAACACGTCCAACGGCGAGCGCTGGCAGACGCTGACGCACGACGGCGGACGCTACGTCCTCGACTACCTCACCATCGGCGGACCCTATACCATCGAGGTCCGCGCGATCGGCTACAGCCCTCTCACTGTATCGGGCGTCATGCTGTCACTGGGCGAACGTCGCCGCGCCGACTTCACCGCTCGAGCCGGTGATCGTCCAGCTCCCTGACATCGCCGTCGTCGCGGCCGAGGATTCGCGGGTGAATGCCGGTCGCACCGGGCCGGCACAGACGATCAGCGACACCGTGATCGCTCGGCTCCCGGTCCGGAGTCGCGACTTCCTCCAGCTGACCTACCTCTCCCCTCAGGCTGCGGTCTCACCCAACGGGGGCGTGTCCATCGCGGGGCAGTCCGACCGCCTGAATGGATTTCAGATCGACGGCGCCACCAATCTCGACCTCACCGGCTACGGGGGGTTCGGCACGCCGGGCGCCGGAAGCGGGGTGCGGACCCTGTCGGTGGAGGCGCTCGAGGAGCTGCAGGTGCTCTCGGCGCCGTTCGATGTGCGCTATGGCACCTTCGCCGGCGGACTGGTCAACGCCGTGACGCGCTCCGGGGCCAATGACTGGCATGGTTCCTTGTCGGGCTACTACGAAAATCAGTCACTGACTGGCAAGGATTCCGCCGGTACGCGGACGGGAGACTTCACCACCGGCGAGTTCGCCCTCACGCTCGGCGGACCGATCGTGAAGAACCGCGCGGCCTTCTTCATCGACTTTGGGCTTCAGCGGGACCTGATTGCGCAAAGCGAGCCCACCATCGGTCCAACCGCCGCCGACTCGGCCGCCGCGGGCGTCTCGTATGCCAGCGCGGTGCGGTTCCAGGAAATTCTTCGCAATACCTACCACGTGGACGCGGGGAGCATTGCCGCTGTACCGCTCAAGCGCCCGAGCCAGAACTTCTTTGCCAAGGTGACCCTGCAACCGGCGCTGAACAACAGGATCGAGTTCTCCTACAACTATGGGCATGGCACATTCGAGTGGACGGGAGATCGTGTGCCGGAGGCCATCTACTCGTTCTCCTCCAGCGACGGCAGCTACCCCGCCACCATCAACGCCCCCCGGCTGACCTGGACCATGGCGGCTCCCAGGCAGCAACTCGCCAACGAGATGGTACTGGCGTACCTCCGGGTTCGGGAGCAGTGCCAGCCAGCATCCGAGTATTCCAGGGTGCGGGTCAACGCGGACGCAAGCGCGCTGGTGGCAGGCGTCGCCCCCTTTTGCGCGGGGAGCAATTCCAATGCGGCGACCTATGCCAATCAGGACACCTGGGAGCTGACCGACAACCTGTCGTGGTCTCGGGGCAGCCACCTGCTCACCTTCGGCACCCATAACGAGTTGATCAGGACCGAGCGCGCAGACTTTGGTTTTCCGTCGGGGGCCTGGCGTTTCGGCAACCTGGACTCGCTGGAGCTCAAACTGCCGAACCAATACGTCCGGACCATTCCGAACCCGGCATACGCAGACACGCCGCAGTCGAACATGGGCGTCAACCAGGTCGGCCTCTATGTTCAGGACCAGTGGACCCCGACCTCCCGGCTGACCCTCACCGGCGGCCTCCGCGTCGATGTGCCGTTCTTCACCACCAGTCCGGTGCGAAATCTGGAGCTCCTGTGGCTGGGCATCGACAATTCGCTCACGCCAAGCGGAAACCCCATCTGGTCTCCCAGGCTCGGGGGCAGCTATAGACTGGGAGGGCTCGGCTACCTGCGCGGCGGCGCAGGGATCTTCTCCGGCCGGCCCGCATACCACCAGATCAATTCCGTGTGGTTCTTCAACGGAGTGGACCAGGCGGACCTCATTTGCCGTGGGGCGGACGTTCCGGCCGTCACCCTTGATCCCGACAACCAGCCCACCACCTGCGGCAGCGGACCATCCGAATCGTTCAGTGAGGTGAACTACTTCAATCCGGCGTTCCGGTTTCCCACGAACTTCCGCGCAGCGCTCGGGGCCGACCTCCGCCTTCCCTGGGGCCTGGTCGGTACAGTGGACCTGCTCTACATCTACGGAGTGGACCAGTACTACGTGAACGACGTCAACCTCCAGCCGCCCATCACGGTTGCGGCGGGCGAGGGCGGCCGCGTGCTCTACGGCACCATCGATTCGAACGGCGACGCCACGCCCAACCGCCGGAGCGACCGGTTCGGACCAGTCCTCGAGATCACGAACGCCAGTGGGGACCGGTCATTTTCCGGCACGCTGCAGCTCCAGAAGCGCTTCGGCAATGGAGTGGAACTCGGGCTGGCCTACACCTACACCAACAGCATGGACCGGATGTCGTCACCGGGAGACTTCGCGTCGATTAACATCGCCTTCACCAGCGTGGACGGTACCCTGGCCGACCGCCGCCTGGCGACCTCCCTGTACAGCGTTCCCAACAAGATCACCTTCGTCGGTGCCTTCAACCTTCCGCTCCGCTTCCGCTTCTCCCTCTTCTACAATGGTTTCTCCGGGTCGCCCTACAACTTCCGGGTCCAGGGCGACGCGAACGCGGATGGCATCACCGTCGGTGGGGCTCCTGCCGCCAACGACCCGGTGTACGTACCGCGCGACCAGGCCGACATCTCGCTGGCAGCTCCGGGTCAATGGGGCTCCCTGAACACCTATATCACCAACCACAGCTGTCTGCAGGATCAGCGGGGCCAGTTGCAGCGCCGGAACAGTTGCCGCAACGGGTGGGTCAATCTCATGAACGCCCGCCTCTCGACGGTGATCCCCACGGCCAAGGGGCAGTCGATCGAGCTGATGCTCGACGTGTTCAATGTCCTGAACGTTCTCAACGGCACCTGGGGCGTCCAGCGGGCGACGGAGGGCACTCTCATCCTGCGAATGGTCGGATACGACGAGGTGAACCAGCGGGGAGTCTACGAGTTCCAGACGCGCGACACGCAGGTATGGGACGTGGAAGCGTCGCGCTGGCGGCTGCAGCTCGGGGCAAGGTACGTGTTCTGAGGTCGAGTGTGCGGCAGCGTACATACCAACTCGAACGAGGAGTTCCCCATGCGAAACCGACGGCGTGCGGCCACGAGGGCGAAGCTTGCCGTCTGGGCGGTCCTGCTGCTGGTGCAGGCAGCCTGTGACGATTCGTCCGATCCGGCCCCTGGCTCGACCACAACTTTGCGCGTATTGCATACCGCGGCCGGCGTGTCCGCGGTGGACGTGTTCGTCGGAGAGAGCGCCGTCATCCGGAACCTCGCGGTGGGTGATGTGAGCTTCGTGTCCGTCACCACCGGCACGCGGCAAGTCAGTGTCCGCCCTGCCGGCAGCGGCGATGCCGCTCCGGAGACGGCTGTCACTTTCATTGCCGACGACAGCGTTACGATGCTCACGATGGAGGCCGCCGGCGTGCTCACTCCCTGGGAGCTGTCTGATACCGGAGCGGTCGTGCCGGCGGACAAGAGCAAGCTCCGGGTCGTCCACGCGGCGGCCGGCGCGCCCGCCATCGACATCTGGCGGACCCAGCCCAACTTCCCGACGTACATCACGATCATGTTCCCGTTCGCATACCAGGCCGAGTCGCCGTACATCCAGAGCGATCCCGGTGACTGGCGCATCCTGGTGTCCACCGAAACGCGCGATGGCGGCGGGATCCCCGTCCAGGCAGACACGCTGCTCGAGACCGCGCCGATCACCGTCCCGGCCGGCGAATCGCGCACCGTCATCATCATGGATCAGGAGGGCGGTGGGCTTCAGGCGATAGTGCTCACCCCCTGAGCCCCCTTCCCTCTTCGCCCTGAAGCTGGCGGCGGGCTGTAGTATTGCAGCATCCTCTTGTCGGGAGGATCGCCCCACGCAAACCATACTTGACTCGACCGCGCGCCTGTCGCTGCTCGCTCGCGTCCGTGGCCTCGACCCGGCAAGCCCGCCCCGCTGGGGCCGCATGACGGCCCCGCAAATGCTGGCCCACCTCAGCGACCAGATGCGCCACACGCTTGGGGACGCCACCGCCGCTCCTCGTCCCGGCCCCCTGCGCTGGCCCCTCGTTCGACACGTTGTCATGTTCTGGCTGCCCTGGCCTCACGGACGGGTCCAGGGACCGCCCGAAGCATTCGTGACCCTGCCAACCACCTGGACCGCGGACCTGGCCACCTTCGAGCGTCTGGTCGATCGGTTCGTGCAGCAGGAAGAGCGGCACGACTGGCCGGAGCACGCCTTCTTTGGACCCATGACGCGTCGTAGCTGGGGGGCCTTCTGCCACCGGCACTTCGACTACCACCTGCAGCAGTTTGGGGCCTGACACACCCGTCACACGACCTGAATGACGGGTGACGCCCGACTTCGACGCAATGCCGGACAGACCACCGTTCCGACCGGGAATGGGCATTCACCACGGATGACCATCATGCGTATCACGTCGCTCGGCGTCGCCGCGGCCCTCGCCGCGATCCCGCTCCTGTCCGGGTCCCGGGCCGGTCCCACGCCAGCAGACCAGTTCGCCGGCATCGCCAAGGCATACCTGGGCATGAGCCTCCCCTCGGATTGGGAAGGCATCGAGAAGCTGCCTGGGACCAAGTGGGCCCCGTTGCCGCCTACCTCACTCAAGAACTGTCTGCCGAATGGTGATTGCTTCGCCCGACAGGGCACTGCCAGCGTCGGAGGCCGGAACATGACGGTGGTCGCCACCGGCGCTCGGACCATGGTCGTCCACCTGCTCTTTCGAAACATGTCCGCGCCGTTGGGCGAAGCCGCGGTCGTGGCTGCGCTCGAGCAGGCCGGCCTGACGGCGGAACTGGCTCGGTGTCCCATCAAGAGCGGGACCGGCGGGACCAACTGGTATCGCCTCAAGGGTGCCGGCCTGTCGCCGGGTTACCTGTCGATCCAGCCGGCTGGGGCCGGCAGGCCCAACGAAGGGTTCGTGCTGGCGCAGGGCGAGGAACTACCGGCCCTGCAGCCCAACCAGTTGGCCCTCTACACCGAGCAGTGCGCGGCGGGCGCCGAGCGGAAGCCGGTGTCCACGACCAAGCCGCATGAGCAACTGGCCAAGGCCATTGTGGCGCTGCTGGCGCCGGTGAGTGGCCCGGCGCTCTACGACTGGAAGACCCTCACGACCCTGCCGACCGGCATCCACTGGTTTGGCGACGGGCCAAAGCCGACAGACCTCTCCTTCAAGAACGACCCCAATCCCGTCGCGCAGACGGGGATGCCGCCTATGCCGGCCGCAAGTTCTCGGTGATGGCCAGCGGAACGCCCACCCAGGTCAAGAACGTCTACCTCGAGGAGATGGGCAGTCACCCCAAGGGCGAGCACATGCTTGGCGTCGTGTACGAGAAGGGCATCGCGGTGAAGCTGGTGCGTTGCGGTCCGGTCTACACCGAGTCGACCAACAACTGGTACGGCCTGACGAGCGCGAAGACCCGACCCGCCATGGTGCGGCAGTCGATCCACTACGACGGCAATCAGGTGAGCGACAACTACGAACTCCGCCTCGACGGCAGCCTTCCGGCGCGGGACCCGCGGGATCGCAATCCGGGCAGCAACGGCTGCTGAGAGCTCGTGGGGTTGCTTGCAGGGCGGTGCCGGCGCCAGGTGGGCCTCAGTCCGGGCGAGGACGCCATCTGGGGGTCTTGAGCGCGTAGGCAACGAAGGCAGGCGGCAGCGCACGTGTTGCCGCAAACGACAACGCTCCCGGGTGGGAGCGCACTGGAAATGCTTACAAGGCTGTGACTTCTGCTGATAGCAGGGGCGGGACTCGAACCCGCGACCCCGGCATTATGAGTGCCGTGCTCTAACCACCTGAGCTACCCTGCCCCGAAACGCGGTGAACAGTAAACGGTGAACGGGAAACACGAAACTGCCCGTTCACCGCCCTGTTCCCGGTCCCCCTATTTCACCGCCACGTGGTGGCCCCCGCCCCAGCAGTCCGTGCTCGCCAGCACGTCGATGCGGCCGCTCGCATACAGCCGGTCACGGCGCTTCCCGCTCGGGTTCTCGGCGGTCTTGAGGATGCAGAGCGTGATCACTTCATCAGCCTGGTCCCCGGGCAACTGCGACTCGATGACCGCCGCCTGCCCCGCCACGAGCGGCGCCGCAAAGCTGGTCCCGGCGCCAAAGAGGTAGCTCACCTCATCCTCACAGCCGAACTCCACGAAGCCCGCGCTGCACGCGGAGAGGATCAGGTCCTGGATCACTCCTCCCTGCTCCGGCAGGTAGTCGCCGCCGGGCGCATACACATCCACCCCCTCCGCGCCGTAGTTCGAGTAGCTCGCGATCATGTCGAAGTTCTGCTGGCCGATCGGCGCGGTGGCACCGACGCTGATGACGTGGGCAAGTTGCGCCGGTATGGCAATGAAGTCCCGCGGATCACGATTGGTGTTCACGGCATCGTTTCCGGCCGCGGCGACCACGACCACCCCCTTGCGCGAGGCATAGTTCACCGCCCGCTGCACTGCCCGGATCAGCTCTCGCGCCCCCTCCTCCTTGCGGGAGAAGTAGGCGCCGAGGCTCATGTTGATCACGTCCGCACCCACGTCCGTGGCGTATACGATCCCGGCGATGATATCCGCGAACGACCCGACCCCGTCGCCGTTGAGCACCTTGACCTGACACAGGACGGCGTCGGGCGCCGTCGACGCCATGCCGATGCCGCGCGTGGCAATCAGCGCGGAGACCGCCGTCCCATGCCCATCGCGATCAACGATGCCGTCTTCCTCGGCGACGAACGATGCGCTCTTCGAGAGATCGACCTTGCCGATGAGATCGAGGTGGTTCGGGTCGACACCGCTGTCGAGGTCGCATACCAGCGCTCCCGCACCCTGGTTGGAGACGTCCCAGGCCTGGTCCGCCTTGATGACCCGGAGGTACCACTGGTAGGCGGGGAAGAAGAACGCGTCACTCTGGTTGGTCTGGGGCCGGACTGCCCTCATGTATTGCCGGCGCTCGGCACGCGGCGGCAGCCACTGTACCCGCACGTCGGCGTCGATGCCCTGCACCTCCGGCCGCAGACGGAGCGACGCGACCGCCGCGTCTGACAGATCGTCGACGGTCAGCACGCCAATCTGGGGGGTGGAACGCTGCACCTTGCCGCCCAGCTGCTGCACCGCGCTGCGAAGGTCGGCAGCGGAGCCATCCTTCAGCACGATGACGTGCCGACGCGAGCCGCCTCCCCGAGCCATCTGGACCGGTGTCGTCTCAGGAGCGGATGAGGGGGCGGATGGAGGAGCGGCGGTGTCGGAGCAGGCGGCAACTGCAAGTCCGAGCAGAATCACAGCCGGCGCGGCGCGAAGGGATCGCGTCATAGGCACCTCAGGCACTTGGATGGTGAGAGACGGAAAGCAGGCCGACACGACAGCCGCGAAGCTAAGATGTGCGAGACCGGAGCTTTGTCAACGTAGCAACCTCAGCGCGCGCTATCCGCCGGGAGCAGCCGGTACAGGTGCTCCCCCTTCCGGATCATCCCGAAACTCTCCCGCGCCACCCGCTCCTGCACCCGCCGGTCCTTCTGCAGCGCCTTCGCCAATTTCGTCAGCGAATCCACTGTCTGCTGCAACTCGGCCACCCGCGCCTGCTCCTCCCGCTCCAGCCGCCGGATCTTGATCCAGTCGAGCGTGTTGTACTCGCCACCCAGGAGCAGGAACAGGAACGCGCTCGCTCCCACCGCCCACGCCAGCCGACGCGCCTTCCCGTTCGCCTGCTTCGCCGGACCGGTCACAGGTGGTACAAGTCACGCCCCGGATAGTGGGCGAGCTCGCCCAGCTCTTCCGCGATCCGGAGCAGCTGGTTGTACTTGGCCGTGCGATCGGTGCGGCTGGCACTGCCGGTCTTGATCTGGCCGGCGCCCGTGGCCACCGCCAGGTCCGCGATGAACGTGTCCTCGGTCTCGCCCGAACGGTGCGAGATGATCGTGCCGTACTTGTTCCCCTTCGCCAGCTCGATGCACTGCAGCGTCTCGGTGAGCGTGCCGATCTGGTTCACCTTGACGAGGATGGCATTGGCCACGCCCGACTCGATCCCTCGGCCCAGCAGATCGACGTTGGTGCAGAAGATGTCATCGCCCACCAGCTGCGCCCGCTCGTCCAGCCGCTCGGTGAGGAGCGCCCAGCCGTCCCAGTCGCCCTCGGCGAGACCGTCCTCGATCGAGACGATCGGATAGCGCTCGCACCACTTGGCATAGAGCTCCACCATGTCGGCCGCCGCCCGGCGGCTGCCGTCGCCCTTCTTGAAGACATACTCACCATCCTGGTACAGCTCGGACGCCGCCACGTCGAGTGCAATCCCGATGTCCTGCCCCGGCTGGAATCCCGCGGACTGGATCGCCTGCATCACCACATCGAGCGCCGCCTCGTTCGACGGCAGCATGGGCGCGAACCCGCCCTCGTCGCCCACCGCGGTGGAGAGGCCCATCTTGCTCAGGACCTTCTTGAGCGCGTGGAACACCTCCACACCCATGCGAAGCCCGTCGGCGAACGTGTCGGCCCCGATCGGCACCACCATGAACTCCTGCGCGTCCACGTTGTTCGACGCGTGCGCGCCACCATTCAGGATGTTCATCATCGGCACCGGCATCACCCGCGCCATCGGGCCGCCGAGGTAGCGGTACAGCGGCAGCCCACAGTCGGAGGCTGCCGCCCGCGCCACGGCGAGCGACACGGCTAGGATGGCGTTGGCGCCGAGGTTGCCTTTGTTGGGGGTGCCGTCGGCGTCCATCATCTCCGCGTCGACCGCGATCTGCTCCGTGGCGTCGAGGCCTTCGAGCCGCGGCCCGAGCACCTCGTTCACGTTCTTGACCGCCTGCTGGACGCCCTTGCCGCCGTACCGTGCGGCGTCACCGTCGCGCAGCTCGGCCGCCTCGTTCTCGCCGGTGGACGCGCCGCTCGGCACCGCGGCGCGCCCCTGCGCGCCGCTCGACAGGACGACCTCGGCCTCGACGGTGGGATTGCCCCGGCTGTCGAGGATTTCGCGGCCATGCACTTCGATGATCGTGGACATCCGGATCCAGTGAAAAAGTGATGGGGCTAACGTAACCGGGGAACCGGGTACGGGGAACGGGAACCGGCGCAGTCAGCCGGTGGCCAGCGCGCTCATCGCCTGCCAGCAGCGGTCGCGCAGCGCGTCACGATCCTCATAGTCGAGTCCCGTCGTGGGAATCGGCTTGCCGATGCGAACCTCCACCGTACCCGGTCGCGGGGCCAGCTCGCCTGGACGCATCAGCGCACGGGTGCCGGCGAGGTACACCGGAACGCAGGGCACCTGCAGTTCGATGGCCAGCACGAAGGCGCCCTTCTTGAACGGCTGCATCGTGCCGTCCCGGCTGCGCGTGCCTTCCACGAAGATCGCGGCCGAAACCCCACCCTGGAGGATGCGCCTCGCCTCGCCGAAGGCATCCATCGCGGCATCGCGGTTGCTCCGGTCCACCGGAATCTGTCCGGTGAGCGTGAGCGCCGTGCCGAACACGGGAACATGGAACAGCGAGCGCTTCGCCGCGAAGCGCACCGAACCGGGCAGTGCCTCGAGCAGCGCGCCCGGATCCACGGCCGACACGTGGTTGGCGCAGTAGACGCACGTTCCCAGCCCTTTCACGTGCTCGCGCCCGCGCACCAGCACCTTGATCCCGGCCGACTTGAGGAGGCCGCGCACCCATGCGCGGGGGACATCCTCGTAGACACTGCCGGGGCCGGGTGGGACGCCGCGGAACCGGGCGAACACCAGGCGCGCCCAGCCGGCGACGGTGCGTCCCACGAGCCCCACGTTGAAGAGGAGGCTCCGGATCATCGAAAGTGATCGTATCCCGCGATCGACATCTCGACCCCGTCGAGGTGCAGCCGCACCCCTACCCCCTCCTGTACGCTGCCGATGAGCGTGAATGGCACGCCGACTTCGGCCGCGGCCTGCTTGAGCCTGGCCGCGGCGCGTGGCGGCACGGTCGCCAGCAGCTCGTAGTCATCGCCCCCTTCCGCCGCGAACGCCGCTGGCGATACCTGCAGGACCGACGCCGCCTCGGTAACACCGGCGCCAACCGGGAGCTTCGCCAGGTCGATGTCGAGCGCCACTCCCGACGCGGCCGCGAGGTGACGGGCATCCCCGGCGAGGCCGTCACTCAGGTCGAGCATCGCCGTGGCCCCCACGTCCGCCAGGAAGCGGCCGGCCGCGATGCGCGGGAGTGGACGCGCGAACGCGATGCGCGCCGTGGGACGTGGCTCGCGGCCGGAATCCCACGCAGCCAGCGCGGCGCGTGCGCTCCCGAGCGTGCCGGTCACCCAGAGCCCGTCGCCTGGCCTTCGCGCCCCGGCGCGTCACCGCGCGCGGCGCCCGTCCCACGACCGTCACCGTGAGCGAGAGCGAGGTGCCCCGCGTCAGGTCACCACCCAGCACCTTGCCACCCACCTCGCTCACGCAGGCTCCGACGCCGCTCATGATCGCCGTCACCATGTCATCGGTGACGTCCCCCGGCAGCGTGAGCGCCGCAAGCAGGCCGATCACGTCGGCGCCCTCGGCGGCGAGGTCGGAGAGCGCCGACGCCGCAGCTCGCCACCCGATCTCCTCCGGCGTGAGCCAGTCGCGGCGGAAGTGCGTGCCCTCCAGGCTCGTGTCGGTGCTCAGCGCCATCATGTCCCCGTTGTCGAGCGGGATCAGCGCGCAGTCATCGCCGAGCGCGACCGCCTTCGCACCCAGCGCCGCCTCGATGGCGCGGATGCGCTCGAACTCACGGCCCGGCCCGAGCGGCAGGTGCGTCATGGCATGATCGCGTCGATGCGCCAGCGTACCAGCCCGTGATCGGTCGCCTCCCAGAGATAGCCGTCCTCCACGGTGAGGTCGCGAATCAGCCCCGGATGCTCCGCGCCAAGCAGCGGCCGCTGGGGCGGCGTGCGCAGCCCGGCGTAAGCCAGTCCGCGCGCGCCGGCGACGAAGAACCCGTCCTCGAACAGCGTGAAGACGCGGAGGCGACCGAGAATGGAGGAGAGGATCGGGCCGAGAGTCCATTCATCGGTGGCCGGCGTGCGCCAGAGGAGTTGGTCCGTCGTCAGCGCCACGAGCGTGTCGCCCAGCCAGGCAATCGCGACCACCGCCGAGCGCAGCGACGCGGAGCTCGCGAGGCCCGGCGTGCGCCCCGGCAACTTCGCCTCGGGCGGCAGCAGGAGCAGCCCGTTGGGCGTGCCGATCCAGAGGCTGTCTCCCTCGGTCTCCAGCGCCAGCACCGGATCGAGGAAGGTGGGCGCCAGCCGCACCACCGTCAGCGTGTCGGTGATGCGGGAGATTCCGCGCGCCGTGCCCACCAGCACCGTACCGCGTCGCCCGACGACCGTGTTCGTGCGCGGATCGGGCATCGACCCCCCGGCACCGAAGAAGCGCGTGCGGCCCGAGGCCACTTCCAGCTGCGTCACGCCCACATCGGTCGCGAGGAAGAGGCTGCGGTTCATCCCCGTCATGCGGCGCACCTGGGAATAGCCCAGCCCCAGGGCCGCACCACCGGCGAGCGTCGTCGAGGTGACGAGGTCGGACGACAGGTAGGTCACCGCGGCGTCGGTGAGCTCCGTGCGATCGGTCGCCACCCACACACCGCCCGGCGACGAGTACAGCGCGCCAACGCGGTCACCGGTCAGGCCGAACGACCGGCGCTCCGGCATCGCGTCGCCCGGCCGGATGAAGAGCAGGCCCGACCCCGAGGTGCCGAGGTACCAGCCCAAACCATCGGGTGAAGGTGCGGCACAGGTGAACGTCGTCGAACGCCCGCGCGCATCGCGCAGCGCCAGCGCTGTGTTCGACCGCAGGGAGGGATTGGCCACGATTGCGTCCTGCACTGTGGCCGGACGCAGCGGCCGGGCCGGCGGCCCGGAGGGAACCGCCACGCGTGATCCGCTCGCCACGCGATACCAGCCCGCGCTCGTCAAGATGCGGATGCCGCCCGTGGGATCCGCTTCGTCGACCGCCATTCCCCGCACGTTGCCGGACACGCCGCCGCTGGCCCAGAGTTGCAGTTCAGGCTGGAAGTTGAGCCATGTATTCGACGTCACCATCCACAGTGACTGGTCGATCGGGTCGACCTGCGCCAGGAGGACCCGCTCGAGCACCACGGCATCCGGGGGACCGAAGGGTCCTTCCCACCGCTGCTCGAGCGTGCGCTGCATCATGACGCCGAGCGCGCCGACCACGTAGAGCCGGTCGATACCCGACGCAGCAGCGCGCACGATGCTGAAGTCGCCCACCACCACCCGGTCGGCGGGTGACCAGTCGCGCGCGCGCTGCGCATGAAGCTGGCCGCAGGCAACAACCAGGAGCAGTGCCACGCTCCTGCATCGGGCCCTCACACGAGTCTCGGCCTGGACAGGCGCTGGAGCACCGGCGCCTCGACCATCGTGCCGGTACGAAGCATCACGTCCCACTCGCGCCACAGGTCGGGCAGCGCGCCGATCACGTCCATCGGCCGCATCGCGCGCGCGGTGACACGTCGCGCCGCAAGATCGGCCGCACGGCCGAGCGCCTGGGCGGCAATCGCGGCGGCCAGGTCGGACTCACCTTCACGGGCCAGGAGCGCCGCCAGGATACCGCTGAGCACATCGCCGCTGCCGCCGGTAGCGAGCCCCGGGTTTCCCGCCGCGATGGTGAGCGACGACCTGCCCGCGCGGGCGATCGTGGTCGGCACGCCCTTGAGCAGCACGGTGGCACCGCACTGTTCCGCCGCATGCGCCGCGGCGCCCCATGGGTCGGTGTCGCGCTCCGAGGCCAGCGCCGGGAAGAGCGTCCGGAACTCGCCGGCATGCGGCGTCAGGACGATCGCGCGTTCAGCGCCGAGAGCGGCGAGTTCCGCCACCCTGCCCTGCAGCGCCACCAGCGCGTCGGCATCCAGCACGGCGCGCTTCGCGATCGCGATGCATGCCAGCACGAACGCCGCCTTGCCGTCGCCGCGGCCAAGTCCAGGGCCGATCACGACGGCATCGGCGCGCTCCAGCAATGCGCGCAGTTCCGCACCGACATCACCCACCGTCGGGTGCACGAGGGTCTGCAGGTCGGGCTCCGCGGCGCGGATCGCGGCGATCGTCTCGGGCGGCGATGCGACGTGAACAAGGCCGGCGCCGGCAGCGAACGCCGCGCGCCCTGCCAGGCGCGCGGCGCCGCTCATTCCCGGGTCCCCGCCGATCACCACCACGCGGCCGCGCTCCCCCTTGTGGTCGGAGGCATGCAGCGGCGGCAGCCGCGCCGCCGCGAACGCGTCGGTGACGAAGAGCGGCGTGCCGGATTCCGAGGGAGGATGACCGATGTCCACCACCACCAGGTCACCGACTTCGTCGCGCGCCAGCAGGTGACCCCGTCGGAAGCCGCCGAACGTGACCGTAACGTCGGCGCGGGTGACACCATGCACCACTCCGGTGCCGAGGTCGAGCCCGGTCGGCCCGTCGATGGCCAGCACGGGAAGCTCGAGATCGAGCACGCGCTCCAGCAGCGCGGCCGCGGGTGCGCGCGGGGCGCCGCTGGCGCCCGTGCCGAGAATGGAATCGACGGCGAGGCCGAGCGACGGCCAGGGACCGTCGGGCGCCACCTCCCGCACCCCCTCCGTGCGCGCGAGCCCGGCAACCTGCGCCGTGAGCGGTGCCGGCGCGCCGGCGAGCGACGTGACCCACACCGGCACGTCCAGGCGGTGCAGCGCACGCGCGAGCACCCACCCGTCGCCACCGTTGTGCCCGGTGCCGGCCGCCACGAGCACGCCCTGCCGAGCGGCATGGGGAAACTCGCGAAGCAGCACCGTGGCGGCCGCGCGCCCCGCCGCTTCCATCAACGTGGCGAGCGCGATGCCGTCCCGCTCGGCGCGGGCATCCCAGGCAGCGGATTGGAGCGGGGAAAGGACTGGAAGCAGTGGCATGGAGTGAAGTGGTGAGTGGGGAGTCGTGAGTCGTGAGGACCTCACGCCATCACGTCCTCACGTCCTCACGTCTCATTTGTGGCTCTGCCCGATCACGCGACCAAACGAGATTTCCCCGTTGTCGATGCGGAGGTTGAATCCGCAATCCGGGTTGGTGCAGACCCAGGCCTTGTAAGTGATCGGCGCGCCGTCGCGGCCGTAGTCGGAAAGGGGGATGAGCTTTCCTGCGTTGCACTTGAGGCATTCGGGCCAGTCGCGCGTGTCCATGGTCCCTCCGATCCTGCCATGCCTGCCTCCTGACTTGCGCAGCGTCAGGCACCGACGCGGCGCACACCCTCCCACGCGTACGAATCGTCAAAGGCAGCCTCGAACGAGAAGACGTCGCGGAAGTCCTCCTCGCTGTCGCCGGGCAGCGTGACCAGCAGCCCGATCTCAACCAGGGTGTACACGATCCGTCCGAAGTCCTCGGTGCGGGTAAGCCCCCAGTGCGCCAGGACTGGCCGGGCCAGGAGCCCGAAGCGCTCTCGCGCCAGGTCGCGGCATGCCCAGGCGAGCTCCGGGCCGCTGATGTGCCGGCGCACCGCGAGGCGGGACTGGACGAACTCGATGCTGGCGAGGACGAAGAGGTAGCCGCGTTCGTCGAATGCCCCACCCTTCGCCCGGATTCGGGCGAGGATGTCGTCGGCGAACTGCAGCTCGGTCATCGTCTCGCCCGGGTCACGCGGTCTGCAGCGCGCGGTGGCGGCTCGCCACCGCCGGATACAGCGGGAAGGCGCTGGTCATCTCGTGCACCTCGCCCGCCACCCGGGCCAAGGTGGCGTCGTCGCGCTGGGTGAGCGCCTCGTCGATGAGTTGCGCGATGCGGCGCATCTCGGCGGTGCCCATGCCCCGCGTGGTCAGTGCCGGCGTGCCCAGCCGGATGCCGCTGGTGACGAACGGCGACTGCGGGTCGTCGGGGATGGTGTTCTTGTTGACCGTGATGTCCGCCTTGCCCAGCAGCCTCTCCGCTTCCTTGCCGGTGAGGCTCTTGGGCCGCAGGTCGACCAGCATCAGGTGCGTGTCCGTGCCGCCGGAGACGATCGCGAACCCGCGCTCGATCATGGATTCGGCGAGTACGCGCGCGTTCTCCACCACCTGGCGTGAGTAGGCCCGGAAGTCCTCGGTGAGTGCCTCGCCGAAGGCCACCGCCTTGGCCGCGATGACGTGCTCGAGCGGGCCACCCTGCGTGCCCGGGAACACCGACTTGTCGATGTCCTTGCCCAGCTCGGCGATCGACAGAATGAGCCCCGCCCGCGGCCCGCGCAGTGTCTTGTGGGTAGTGCTGGTGACGACGTGAGCGTGCGGCACCGGCGACGGATACAGGCCCGAGGCGACCAGGCCGGCGAAGTGCGCCATGTCCACCAGGAACCTGGCGCCGATCTCGTCGGCGATGGAGCGGAAGGCGGCGAAGTCGATGATGCGGGCATAGGCGCTGCCGCCTGCGACGATCATCGTGGGCCGCTCGCGCAGCGCCAGGTCGCGCACCTGGTCGTAGTCGATGCGACCCGTGGACGGATCGACGCCGTAGTGCACTGCCTGCCAGATCCGGCCGCTGTGGTTGACCGCGGCGCCATGCGACAGGTGCCCGCCATGCGGCAGTGACATGCCCATGAGCTTGGCGCCCGGCGGCAGGAGCACCATGAACGCCGCGAAATTGGCCTGCGCGCCCGAATGCGGCTGCACGTTGGCATGCGCCGCGCCGAACAGCTGCTTCAGCCGGTCGATGGCCAGCTGCTCCACCTGGTCCACCACCTCGCAGCCGCCGTAATACCGCTTCCCCGGGTATCCCTCGGCGTACTTGTTGGTGAGCGGCGTGCCCATCGCGTCGATTACCGCGCGACTGGCGAAGTTCTCGCTCGCGATGAGCTCGAGGCCGTTCTGCTGCCGGCGCAGTTCCTTGTCGATCAGGCGCGCGACGACGGGATCGGCATCCCGGAGTGGGGCATTGTGATCAAGCATTCGGCCTGGGCTCCTGTTCGATCTTCGCGATGCGCCGGTCGTGGCGGCCCCCCTCGAAGGGGGTGTTGAGCCACGTACGGAGGATGGACACTCCCTCTGCTTCACTTACGAATCGTGCGGGCAGTACCAGAACATTAGCGTCATTGTGCGACCGCGCGAGTTCCGCCACCTCCGGCGACCAGACCACCGCCGCGCGGACACCGGGATGCCGGTTCGCGGCGTAGGCCATGCCAAGCCCCGTGCCGCACAGCAGGATCCCACGGGCCGCCTTCCCAAGCTCGACCTGGGAAGCGACCGCGTGCGCAAAATCTGGATAATCGGTGGACTCGGTGGAGTACGTCCCGAGGTCGTCGGGTTCGTACCCCTCAGCGCGGAGTTCGTTGATCAGTTGTTGCTTGAGCGCGAACCCGGCATGGTCCGAGCCTATCGGAATGCGTTCGGCCATTGCGCAATGTATGGGAGGCCGTGGGTACCGTAAAGGCGCTATCGCCTTACGGGCCTGAGCGCCCGCACCGCTGCCAGTCGTTCTTCTGCCAGCCGGTCTGCCGCCTCTGCCGTCGTCACCTTGTCGCGCCCGGCCACGTCGACGACCCGCTGCACGGTGTCGAAGATCCCGGCGGCCTTGTCCAGCGCCCGTTCCTCCGACCAGCCCTCGATCTCGCGGCAGATGTTGATGACGCCGCCGCCGTTGGCGACGTAGTCCGGGGTGTAGAACATGCCCCGCTTCTCGATCGCGGCCGCGTGGCGCGGCTCGGCAAGCTGGTTGTTGGCTCCGCCGCAGACAATTTCGAACTTGAGCCGGGGGATGGTCTGGTCGTTGAGCGTCGCTCCCAGTGCGCAGGGCGCGTAGATGTCGGCCGCCACATCATAGATCGCGTCCGGGGCCACCGCCTCCGCGCCGAAATCCGCGACGAAACGCTTCACCTTGGCCGCGTCGATGTCGGTGACCAGGAGCGTGACCCCTTCTTCATGAAGATGACGCGCCAGGTTGTGCGCCACCTTGCCGGCCCCCTGCACCGCCACTCGCTTCCCTGCCAGGCTGTCCTTGCCCCAGCGGCTCTTCGCGGCGGCCTTCATCGCCATGTAGACGCCGTAGCCCGTGACCGGCGACGGATCGCCCGACTGCCCAGGCAGGCCTGCGACATGCTTGGTTTCGAGGTGGATCATCTCCATGTCGGCGGAACTGGTGCCGACGTCGGCGGCGGTGATGTACCGGCCGCCGAGTGTGTCCACGAAGCGGCCGTGGGCCCGGAAGCAGGCTTCCCGGTCGCGTCGCCCCGGATCACCGATGACGACAGACTTGCCCCCGCCCAGCGGCAATCCCGCCACTGCCGACTTGTAGGTCATCCCCCGCGCGAGCCGGAGTGCGTCCACCGCCGCGTCCTCGATTTTCGCGTAGTTCCAGAGTCGCGTGCCGCCCAGCGCCGGCCCCAGCGTGGTGTCGTGGATGGCCACGATCCCGACATAACTCGCACCGGGATCCTGGGAGATGACGAGCTGCTCGTGGCCGAATTCCTTCAGGAGGTCGAACGTGGTCATGATCTACTTCCTGTAGTCGTAGAAGCCCTTGCCGCTCTTCTTCCCTAAATCCCCAGCGGCCACCATGCGCCGTAGCAGCGGACACGGCCGGTACTTGTCGTCACCCAGGCCACGATGCAGTACCTCGAGGATGGCGAGGCACACATCGAGCCCGATGAAGTCGGCGAGCGCGAGCGGCCCCATCGGGTGCGCCATGCCAAGCTTCATGACGGTGTCGATGGCCTCGGGCGTCGCCACGCCCTCCATGACGCAGAAGATCGCTTCATTGATCATCGGCATCAGCACGCGGTTCGCCACGAAGCCGGGGTAGTCGTTCACCTCCACCGGCGTCTTGCCCAGGGCACGCGACAGTTCCATGACCGCTGCTGGTCGTCGCGTCGCTGGTGACATGCCCCCGGATCACCTCGACCAGTTCCATCATCGGGAACGGGGTTCATGAAGTGCATCCCGACCACCTTGTCGGGCCGGCCGGTCTTCGCGGCCAGCTCCGTGATCGAAATGGAGCTGGTGTTGGACGCCAGGATCGCGTCGGGGCCGAGTGCCTTATCCAGCGCCTGGAAGACCGCGAACTTCACCTGCGGGTTCTCGCTCACGGCCTCGACGGCGATGTCCGCACCGGCGGCTCCCTCCACGTCGCCGGCGGTCCGGATGCGGGCCAGCGTCTCCTCCACTGCCTCTGGCGGAATCGTTCCCTTCTTCGCCTGCCGCTCGAGGTTGGTCCGGATGGTCTTGAGGGCCTGCTCGAGCGCCGCGGGCACGGCGTCGATAAGTGTCACCGACCAGCCATTCAGCGCGAAGACGTGCGCGATGCCATTGCCCATGGTCCCGCCGCCGACCACCGCTGCCTGCTTCATGCCGCGTCGTCCTTTCTTGCAAAGCGCGCCAGCACGATGCAACCGATGCAGAGCGCCACCGTCGCCGCGACACCACCCTCGGGGCCGAAGCTCCCGCCGGTGAGCCACGATGCCGTGCCGGGATCGAAGTTGATGAGGGGAATGCGAAACGGGAGGCCGCTGACCGGCGCGTCGAGGGCCGCGAGCGTCGCGTTCCATCCGAGGTGCGCGCCCCACGCGGTCCAGATCCCGCCCGGTGCGTAGAACGCCAGGCTCAGGAACACGCCCGCCAGCGCCACGTTGCCGATGGCGAGTGGCGTCACCTCGGGATTGAGCCCATGCGCCAGGCCGAAGATCAGCGACATGACGACGATCGCGGTGCGTCGCCCGAACACCGATGCGAGGAGCACGAGCGGCAGTCCGCGGAACGCGACCTCCTCCGCCAGGGCGGCAGGCGCCAGCACCGACGTGGTAAGACCCACGCTCCGCAGGTAGTCGAGCACGCCCCCGGTATCCGGCAGCCAGCGAGCGCCGCCGAACGTAACGCCCAGCATCAGCGCCATCGCGGCGAGGACCACCGCGGCGAGCAGGCCCCGGCCGAACCCCTTCTCCCTTCCCTGCGATACCCAGCCGAGTTGCGCCGGGCTCAACCCGAGCACCCGGCGGCCGATCAGCCACGTCAGGAACCCGAACACCACCAGCTGTGCCACTCCCTGGAGCAGCAGCGCTGTCGAGTTGCCGGTGAGCGCGGCGGTATCCGGTGCCGGCGAGTAGCGGATATAGAGGACGAACGGCAGGGCGGTGAGGAAAAGCCCCGCCGCGAGGTAGACGATGACCCAGCCGACCGCCCGCGCGATCGGGCGCCACGCGGTCAAACGCGCTCCACGCTGAGCGCCACGGCATTGCCGCCACCCAGGCAGAGCGTGGCCAGGCCGGTCTTCGCATCACGGGCGTGCATGGCGTACAACAGTGTCGTAAGGACGCGCGCGCCGCTCGCGCCGATCGGGTGACCCAGCGCAATCGCGCCGCCGCTCACGTTGACCCGGGCCCAGTCCCACCCAAGGCCACGCCCATTCGCGATCGCCTGCACCGCGAATGCCTCGTTGGCCTCGATCAGGTCGTACGCGCTGATGGTGGTGCCGGCCTTCTTCATGAGGTTCTGTACCGCGAGGATCGGTGCGAAGAAGAGGTCCTTGGGCTCGCCGCCGCCCGTGGCGTAGGCGGTGATCCTGGCCATGGGAGTGAGGCCGTGCGCCTTCGTGAAGGCCAGGCTCGTCACCACCAGTGCGCTGGCGCCGTCGTTGAGGCCGGGCGCGTTGCCGGCGGTGACCGTGCCCTCCTTCACGAAGGCGGGCTTGAGCTTGCCGAGCGCCTCGAGGCTCGTGTCCTTGCGCGGGCTCTCGTCCTTGCTCACCAGCGTGGGGCCACCCCGTCCGGGGATCTCCACCGTCACGATTTCACGGTCGAACGTGCCCGCTTCCTGCGCCGCCACCGCCTTGCGATGACTCTGGAAGGCGAACTCGTCCTGATCCTTGCGGCTGATGCCCGCCTTGGTCGCCGTGTACTCGGCGTACTCGCCCATGTGATTGCCGCCGAACGAATCCCAGAGTCCGTCGTGGATCATGCCGTCCACCATCGTCTGGTTGCCGGCCTTGATGCCGTTGCGCATGCCGTACACATAGTGCGGGGCGGTCGACATCGACTCCTGCCCGCCGGCCACGACGCACGAGTTATCGCCGGCCTTGATCGACTGGGCGGCGAGCATCACCGCCTTGAGCCCGGACCCGCACACCTTGTTGATGGTGAGCGCCGGCACCGTGCCGGGAATGCCGGCCCCGATCGCCGCCTGCCGCCCCGGAGCCTGTCCGGTGCCCCCCTGCACCACGTGGCCCATGATGACCTCGTCGATGAGTCCGCCATCGACCCCGCCGCGGCGGACCGCCTCGCGGATGGCGATGGCACCCAGCTGCGGGGCCTTAAGTGCTTCCAGGCCGCCAAGATACTTGCCGATCGGGGTGCGGCAGGCGGCGACAATGACCGGTGTGGTGGCGTCGGACACGGGGGCTCTCGGGAGATAGGTTACGGGCGCCAAGATAGGCGGCTGGAGGTCAAGGCGGCAGGGCGGCAGAACGTCGGGTTGGACTCTCCAGGAACGTTTCGGGCCCCGTTCCGTACGGCAATCAATGCCTCCCTCTTGCCGCCTTGCCGCCCTGCTCCTCATCATCGCCCCGCTCCAGCCCCGATCCATCGCCTTCACCGACGTCGCCGTCCTCCCGATGGACCAGCCTGGCCTGCTGGAACACCAGACCGTCGTCGCGACGAACGGGCGGGTGGTGGCGATTGGCCCGGTGGCCACCACGACGGTTCCCCGCGGCGCGCTCACCATCGAGGGGCGCGGCCGGACGCTCATGCCAGGGCTCATCGACGCCCACGTGCACATGCATACCGCCGACGTGCGGGCCTACCTCGCGAGCGGCATCCTCACCGTGCGCAACATGTGGGGGCACGACGGCATCACGCGGCTGCAGGCGGAGATCGCCAGTGGCCGCCTCAGCGGCCCCACGATCTATTCGCTTTCTCCCGGACTCGACGCCTCGCCGCCGTCCTGGCCCTATCACCCAGTTCGTGGAAGATGCCACGCGCGCCGACAGCGTGGTCGCCGTGCAGCAGGCCGCAGGCTGGACCACGCTCAAGTTGTACCAGCGCCTTTCCGCCGCGGCGTTCGACTCCATCGTGGTGGCCGCACGCCGCCGGCACCTGCTGTTCGCGGGGCATGTCCCCCACGCCGTGACGATCCAGCACGCACTCACGGTGGGCATGGAGTCGATCGAGCACTACACCGGCTACGACCACGCGGTGAGCCGGAGCGGCGATGGTGGCACTTTCGGTTGGGCCGACGCCGACACGGCGCGGTTTGGCGCACTGGTCGAGGCTACGGTGCGGTCAGGCACCTGGAACTGTCCCACCATGGCCATCAATACGATTCTCTCCGCACGACAGGGCCACGAAGCCCAGCAGCGCGTGGTCCAGAACCGCCGGCTCTTCACGAAGGCCCTGCACGAGCATGGCGCGCTGCTCGTGGCTGGCACCGACGCCGGGATTGGCTTCACGGTCCCCGGCACGTCGCTGCTCGATGAGCTGCAGGAGTTCGTGGCGGCGGGATTCACCAACTGGGAGGCACTGCGTCTCGCGACCGTCGAGCCGGGGCGCCTGCTCCACGTGCCGCAACTCGGCACCATCACGATCGACGCACCGGCGGAGTTGCTGCTCCTGAATGGAAACCCTGCGAGTGACCTTGGCGTTCTGAAGACTCCCGCGGGGATCCTGCTTCACGGAGCGTGGATCGAAGGCGCCGCCTTGCGACACTGACTTATCGGCTGAACAGCGCCTCGACCCGCTGTTCCAGCAGTCGTTCCCCATCAATAGCCCAGGTCAGCACCTCATCCACGATTTCCGGCCGCACATCACCCGGCATCCACCGCTCGATCAACGCGGCGTCGCTGTCCACCACCCAGTACTCGGCGACACCCGCGCGCTGGTAGATCCGGCGCTTGGCCCCGCGATCCCGTGGGGCGGTGGATGGCGTAAGTACTTCGATGGCCACCAGCGGGATGCCAACGTCCTTCCAACTCGCGGGCGGATTGGCCGGGTCAATCCGGAGGACGAACAGGTCCGGCTGCACCAGGGTCCTGGGTCCGAGGACGATGTCGGCGGGGCTGGCGAGCAACTGAAGATCATCGCGCGCAGCGACGGCTCCCAGCAGCGCCTTGGTGAAGCGCATGAGCACCTTCTGGTGCAGATACGCCGGCGCGGGGCTCACGACATGCACCCCGTCCAGCAACTCGTGCCGCTGGCCGTCCTCTGGCAGCGCCAGCAACTCGTCGATGGTTGTGACTGGGCGCAAAGCAGGCATGGACATAGTCTGGCCCTCCTCGGCCGAGCGGCGCAAGTAGACATGCGGCACAATCCGCATCGAACCGACGGGGAGCATAACCCGAACTACGCAGGGGAGATCGTTTCCTCCTGGCGCCTCACCTTCCTGCCGCCCTGCCGCCCTGACTTCTTGCCGCCTTCACTACAAACGGCACCGACGCCGCCGCCAGCATCACCCCGATCGCCGCCAGTTCCCGCCGGGCCAGTGTCGAAAGCACCGCCACGATCGTCACGGCTGCGACCAGCGGCACCACCGGCCCGCCCGGAATGACGAAGGGCGGCTTGCCCACGTTCACCTCGCGACGGCGCAGCACCAGCGTCGCGATCGCCGTGATCAGGTACATGACCAGCGTGCCCGCTGCCGCGAGTACGGCGAGCGCCTTGAAGGTGCCCGACAGCGCCAGCACGGCGCAGACGACACAGTAAGTGGCGATGGCGGCGGCGGGGGTGTTGAACCGTGGGTGCACGACGCCGAGGCGCGCCGGCAGGAGCCCGTCGCGACCCATGGCGTAGAGCACCCGGGGCGTGGCCAGCACGTCGCCGGGAAGGACCCCGGCCATGCAGACGACTCCCGCACCGAGCATCAGCGCCCGTCCCCATCCACCGAGGACCACGCCCGCCGTCGCCGCGAGCGGGGCCCCGGTCGCCGTCGCCAGGTTGTCACCGAGGGCACTCTGCGCCACCAGTTGCAGCACGAGGTAGAGCAGCGTGATGCTGCCCACCGCGATCATGAGGCCGCGCGGCACCACCCGGGTCGGATCGCGGATCTCCGCGCTCGGCGACAGCGAAGTCTCGATGCCCATGAACGCGAAGGTCAGGAGGACGACGCCGCGTCCCAGCTGTGAGGCCGACGGAGCCTGCGGCAGTGGAACATGGCCCCAGTCGAGGGTAGCGAGTCCCACCATGCCGAGCAGGATGAGCGGCAGCAGCTTGATGACGGTGATGCCCTCGGTGACGCGGAGACCGAGCTTGAGGCCGCGGATGTTGATGGCGGCGAGGCTGGAGTAGACGAGGAGCAGTGCGATGTTGCGGCCAAGCGGCTGGCTCAGTCCCGGCGCCACGACGGCGAGGCCGTCCACCATCAGCACCGCCACGGCCGCATTCGAAAGGGCACCATTGGCGAACCACAACAGCGTCCCCACGAACGACCCGGTGAACGGGCCGAACGCCGCGCTGGCATAGGCGTAGAGCCCGCCCGCGCTAGATACCCGGCTCCCCGCCTCCGCGAAGCAGAGCACCACCGCAAAGATCAGCAGCGCGGTGACGACGTACGCCACCGGCGCGGTGGATCCCAGTTCGGCGGCAACCACGGCGGGAAGCCCGAAGATGCCCGCGCCGACGGTGGTGTTGATCGCCGTGAGCGCCAGCGCGCGTACGCCGATCAGTCGCTGAAGCGACCCCTCGTGGGAGCCGGTGCCGGTGGCGGGCTCCCCCGTGGGCGGCAAGCCTACGGTACCAGGGCTCGCGCGCGCACTTCCTCGGTGACGCGCTCGAGGAACGCGCCCACCGTCAGCACTTCCTGTTTCCTGCCCGACCCGCGCACCCGGAGCGCCAGGCTGTCGCTTTCCGCCTCGCGCTGCCCCACCACCGCCATGTAGGGCACCTTCTCCACTTCGCCCGCGCGGATCCTGTAGTTGAGCGTCTCGTGCGAATCATCCACCGAGACCCTCAGTCCCGCCGCGCGCATCCGGTCGGCCACGGCGTGCGCCGCCGCAGCCTGGGCGTCGCTGATCGGCAGCACCCGCACCTGTTCCGGCGCGAGCCACACCGGGAAGAGCCCGGCGAAGTGCTCGATGAGGATGGCGATGAACCGCTCGAACGACCCGTTCACCGCCCGGTGAATGACGACCGGCCGGTGATCGTGGTTGTCCTCGCCCACGTACTTGAGGTCGAACCGCTCCGGCGCGTTGTAGTCGAGCTGGATCGTGCCCAGCTGCCAGGTGCGTCCGATCGAATCGGCCACGTCGAAGTCGACTTTGGGACCGTAGAACGCGCCGTCGCCCGGCTTGAGTTCGTACGGAAGTCCCGTCGCCTCGAGCGCCGAGCGCAATGCCCCCTCGGCGGCATCCCACATCGCGTCGTCACCGATCCTCACTTCCGGCCGGGTCGCGAACTTGAGCGTTGCCGTGAGCCCGAACACCTGGTAGTACGCCAGGATGAACTGGGTCAGCCGGCGCACCTCGTCAGGGATCTGCGACGGCATCAGGAAGACGTGGCAGTCGTCCTGCTGGAACTGGCGCACCCGGGTCAGGCCCGAAAGCGCGCCGCTCACCTCATTGCGATGCAGCACGTCGTACGTGGTGTAGCGGATCGGCAGCTCGCGGTACGAGTGCTTGTTCGCGCTGTACATCAGGTAATGCGACGGGCAGTTCATCGGCTTGAGCGAGCTGTCGTGCTCCCCCGTCTCGTTGTCGAGCACGAGGAACATGTTCTCCTTGTACTTGCCCCAGTGGCCCGAGATCTCCCACAGCCCCTTGTTGTAGAGCAGCGGTGTCTTGATCTCCTGGTACCCGGTGCGCTGCAACTCCCGCATGAAGCCGTTCAGCAGGTTGTACAGCGTCGTCCCGCGGTCGGTCCAGAACGGGGCGCCCGGCGCGAACGGGTGGAACATGAACAGGTCGAGCTCCTTCCCCAGCCGCCGGTGGTCGCGCTTGCGCGCCTCCTCCAGCCGGTGGAGATGAGCCTCGAGCTCGTCCTTCTTGAAGAACGCGGTGCCGTAGATCCGCTGCAGCATCTGGCGGCGCGAATCGCCCCGCCAGTACGCGCCGGCGGTGTTGAGCAGCTTGAAATGCCTCAGCCGCCCGGTGCTGGGCACGTGCGGGCCGCGGCACAAGTCCGTGAACTGCCCGTCGGTGTACGTGGAGATGACCTCGTCCTCGCCCAGTTCGCTGATCCGCTCGAGCTTGAGCGGGTCGTCGGCGAACTTGCGGTTGGCGGCATCGCGGTCCACCTCTTCGCGCACGAACGGGTAGTCCTTCTTCGTCACCTCGGCCATCCGCGCCTCGATCTGCTCCAGGTCCTCGGGCGTGAAGGGACGCGGCACCTCGAAGTCGTAGTAGAACCCTTCGTCGATCGACGGGCCGAACCCGATGCCCGCCGTCGGGAAGATCTCGCGCACCGCCGTGGCCATGATGTGTGCCGCCGAGTGCCGCAGCACGTCGAGCGACTCGCGATCGCGCTCCGTCAGGATCGCGATCGGGGCGTCGCCGCGGATGGGGAACATGAGGTCACGCACGCTGCCATCGACCCGGATGGCCACCGCCGCCTTGGCGAGCCCGGGGCCGATCGACTCGGCGATCTCGCGGCCAGTGATGCCCGCGGGGTATTCACGCACGCTCCCGTCCGGGAGGGTCAGCCGCACCTGGCTGGTCGCTGCGGTGTGGCTCACTGCAGGGCCTCCGACTGCACCGGGTGCACCACTGGTTCGGTACGTGGCGCCAGCCAGAAATACAGGACGATCCCGAGCAGGATCACGCCCAGGAGCACGAGCCAGCGGCTCAGTTCGGTGGTCTGGATTTCAGTGCGTTCTTCGGACATCGCTGCGGGTCTCTTCAGGGCGGATGGACGGCACTGCATCGGCTGTACGACGCGGTTAACTTAACGCTTCACAACGACTTTTTGCATGAGGGAGCGCGGGTGAAGCGGGGTACTTCGCTGGTTGGCTTGCTGGCATGGTCGGTCGGTGGCGCGGCCCTGGGGCTCGCCGCCGGCCTCGTCGTGAGCGAAACGCTCGGCGAGAGCGGCCCCGCCCGCATCAGGGGCATGGTACAGAGGCGGCGGCGCCCGGTGCCCGCGCGCACCGGCCAGCTCGCTCGCCTCGTGCGTCAGGCCCTGCGGCTCGACCCTGCCCTCGCCCGCCTCACCCTCGATGCGCTGGCGGTGTCGGCGCGAACGGTCGAACTCCACGGCTGGGTGAACACCAGGGCGGAGCGCACCCTGGCGGCCCGCGTGGCCCGTGGCGTGCCCGGCCTCGACGCCATCATCAACTGCATCCTCGTCCACGGCGAGGACGACTTCAATTCCCCAGAGGATTCGACCGCTTCCGCATGAGCGAGCCGCTCGCCCCCCAGTACGACCCGGCCGCCATCGAGGCCGACCTCTACCGCCGCTGGCTCGAAGCCGACCTCTTCCGCGCCGACACAAGCCGTCGCGACCAGCGGTTCGTTGTCATGATGCCGCCGCCCAACGTGACGGCGGTGCTGCACGTGGGCCATGGGCTCAACAACACCGTGCAGGACGTCCTGGTGCGCTTCGAGCGCATGCGCGGGCGCAACACCCTCTGGCTGCCCGGCACCGACCACGCCGGCATCGCCACCCAGAACGTGGTGGAGCGCCTGGTGGCGAAGGAGGGCCAGACCCGCTTCGACCTGGGCCGCGAGCGCTTCGAGGAACGGGTGTGGGCCCACGTGAAGGAGACCGGCGGCTCGATCCTCGAGCAGCTCAAGGCCATCGGCGCGAGCTGCGACTGGAGCCGCACCTACTTCACCCTCGACGAGGGCCTCTCGGCCGCGGTGCGCGAGGTGTTCGTCCGCCTGTACGAGAAGGGCCTCGTCTATCGCGGGCACTACATCATCAACTGGTGCCCGCGCTGCCTCACCGCCCTCTCGAACGAAGAGGCGGAAAAGGAAGAGGTGGACGGGAAGATCTGGTACCTGAAGTACCCGCTTGTGGACGGCAGCGGGTACGTCACCGTGGCCACCACGCGCCCGGAGACGATGCTGGGCGACACCGGCGTGGCGGTGCATCCCGGCGACGAGCGCTACAAGGCGCTGGTCGGCAAGTCGCTCCTGCTGCCGCTGGTGGGCCGGGAAATTCCCATCGTCGCCGATGACGCGATCGACCCTGCCTTCGGCACCGGCGCCGTGAAGGTGACCCCCGCGCACGACCCGACCGACTTCGAGATCGGCAAGCGCCAGCACCTGCACAGCATCGACATCATGACCCCCGAGGCGCGCATGGCCGAGACCGTGCCCGACGCGCTGCAGGGCCTCGATCGCTTCGAGGCACGGAAGCGCGTGGTCGAGATGTTCCGGGAACTGGGCCTGCTGGAAAAGGTCGAGGATCACCGCCACGCGGTGGGTCACTGCTACCGCTGTCACACCATCGTGGAGCCGCGCCTCTCCGACCAGTGGTTCGTGAAGATGGCGCCGCTCGCCAAGCCGGCGCTCAAGGCGTTCCGCGACGGCCGGCTCACCTTCATCCCGGAGCGCCGCGGCGACGAGTACGCCCAGTGGATGGAGAACATCCGCGACTGGTGCATCTCCCGGCAGCTCTGGTGGGGCCACCGGATCCCGGTGTGGTACTGCGACACCTGCGGCAACACCATCGTGAGCCGCACGGACGTGTCCCGCTGCGAGTGCGGCAGCGCGCTGCGCCAGGACGAGGACGTGCTCGACACCTGGTTCTCGTCCTGGCTCGTGCCCTTCACCAGCCTGGGCTGGCCGGAGAAGACGGCCGACCTGAAGGCGTTCTATCCCGGCCAGGTACTGGTCACCGCCCCCGAGATCCTGTTCTTCTGGGTGGCGCGGATGGTGATGGCCGGCTGCGAGTTCATGGGCGACATCCCGTTCAGCACCGTCTACCTCCACGGCACGGTGCGCGACACCCAGCATCGCAAGATGTCGAAGTCGCTGGGCAACGGGATCGATCCGCTGGAGGTGGTGGAACGCTATGGCGCCGACGCCCTGCGCTACACGCTGGTGTCGGGCATGTCCGTGGGCACCGACGTCATCCTCGATCCGGCCGACCTCGAGACGTCGTTCGCGCCCGGACGCAACTTCGCCAACAAGCTCTGGAATGCCGGGCGCTTCATCCTGACCAACCTCGACGGCCCCACCCGGCCGCTCGCTGGCCACGCGAACGCGTTGAAGAACAGCGAACTGACGCTGGCCGACCGGTGGATCATCGCGCGGTGCGACGCCACCATCCGCACCGCCACCGAGGCGTACGAGAAGTTCCGGCTCAACGATGCGGCGTCCGCGATCTTCCACTTTCTCTGGTCCGACTTCGCCGACTGGTACATCGAGCTCATCAAGCCGCGACTCTACGGCGACGCGCCCGGCGGCGACGTCGCGCGCGCCATTGCGCTCAAGACTTTCGATGTAGCGCTGCGGTTGCTGCACCCAATCATGCCGTTCGTTACCGAAACGCTCTGGCAGCGAATTCCAGGACGGCGCGATGGAACCTGGCTGGCCACTGCGCCATGGCCCCAACCTGATGCCCGGGCGCGCAAGGACATGACACTCGCGGCGAGCCTGACCGGCTCCGCGACGATGACCGCGACACTACACCCGTTTGAGCTTGTACAAGAGCTGGTGGGCGCGATCCGGGCGATTCGCGCCGAGTACGACGTGTCACCCGGCAAGGCCGTGCGGGTGTTCGTGCAGCACCCCGGCGATGCGGCGAACGCCGCGTTCAGGTCCGAGGAGGGCACCATTCGCCGCCTCGCCAAGGTGAGCGAACTCGGTTTCGGCGCCAGCGCCGATACGGTGGGTGGCTATGCCGTTCTCTCCGATGGCACCGGCGTGTTCGTGCCCCTCGGCGATGCCATCGACGTGGCGCGCGAGTGCAACCGCCTCGCCATCGAGGTCGCCCGGCTCGAACAGCTCATCGGGTCCCAGGAGAAGAAGCTGGGCAACGAGCAGTTCGTCGCCCGCGCGCCGGCAGCGGTGGTCGAGAAGGAGCGCGAGAAACTGGTCAGCTGGAGGGAACAAGCCGCGGCCCTGAGTGAGAAACGGTCCCGGCTCGGATGCTAGGCAGCGCAAGCGCCTTTCGGGCCCTGTGCGCCCTGGGCGCCCTGGGCGCCCTGTCCTGCGCCAGGATCGAGCCCCCACCCGGAGGCCCGCCCGACACCAAGGCGCCCATCCTGGTATCGATCACGCCCGAGTCGCTGTCGGTCAATCCCGGATTCGACGGCACCGTCAACTTCATCTTCAGCGAAGTGGTATCCGAGGGTGGGAGCCCGAGCCAGGGGTACGGCACCGGCGACCTCGAAAAGCTGGTGCTGCTCTCTCCCACCAACAAGGTGCCGGTGGTGCAGTGGCACCGGAGCCGCATCTCGGTGCGGCCGCGAGAAGGCTGGATGCCGAACCGTGTCTACCGCGTGCAGCTCCGGCCAGGCGTTTCCGACATCCGCAGCAACAAGGGCGTGATGGGCGGGCTCGTGACCTTCACCACCGGCGCGCCAGTGCCCGACTACACGCTGCGCGGCACGGCGTACGACTGGACCGCAAGCCAGCCGATGCGCAGCGGGTTGATCGAGGCAGTGCTTGAACCGGATTCCCTGGTGTACAAGGGGGTCACCGATTCGTCCGGCACGTATGCGTTCGGTCCGCTGCCCACCGGTACCTATCTCGTCTATGTCGGGCTCGACCAGAACCGCAACGGGAAGATTGACCCGCGCGAGTCGTTCGACAGCGTGCGCGTCGAGCCCGACTCCGGCAAGGTGCCGGAGCTCTTTGCGTTCATTCACGACACCACGCCCCCACGCCTCACGCCGCCCACGGTCCAGGATTCCGTGACGCTCAACCTCCCTTTCACCCAGAAGCTCGACCCGTACAAGACGTATGACTCGACTGCGGTGCGAGTGCTCCTGCTGCCCGATTCCACCCCGCTCCCCGTGCTCAGGGTGATGACGGCGGCGGAGTTCGACAGCATCTCGAAGGGCGAGCGAACGGGAAAGGCGGATTCAATCCAGAAGGCGAAGGCGGATTCAGCCCAGAAGGCGAAGGCGGATTCGGCAGGAAAGCCGCCGGCACGAGCCGACAGCGCCAGGGCGCCGGGGCCGGGGGCTGGCGCGCGCATTCCGGGAGCGCCCCTTGGCGGGCCCGGACAACGACCGGCAGTGAAGCTCTCGCGACCGCCCCTGACTGATCGCCTGGTCGTGAGGCTCGGGACGCCTGTGACTCCCGGTACACACTACCTCGTGGAGGCGCATGACGTGAAGAACGTCACCGGCATTCTCGGCTCGCCCAAGGCGGGATTCGAGGTGCCGAAGCGTCCCAAGCCCACGCTGGCCGACAGCGCGCGCATGCTGCGCACCCGGATCGACTCCGCGATGGCCAGGGCCGATACGACGTTCGCCGACTCGCTCAAGCAGTTCCTGCCGGCCGATTCACTGCTCCAGCCTCCCGGCGGGGCCCCGAAGAAGCCGCCCCCGGCTCAGCGGAAATGAGCGAAGACAAGCGACGCGCGCTTCCGTCGGTCGACACGCTGCTGCGCGACCCGAGGGTGATGGAGCTGATGGAGGTGGCCCCACGGAACGCGGTGGTGGGAGCCGCCCGGGAAGCGATCGAGCGGTCGCGGAAGCGCCGTGCCGGCCCGGCGGACGACTGGGCCGCTGAGATCGCCGAGCTTGTGGCGGCTCGGGTTGCGCCCTCGCTGTCACATGCAGTCAACGCCACGGGGATCGTGCTGCATACCAATCTCGGCCGCGCGCCGCTGGCGGCGGCGGCGGTTGATGCGGTGCACGCCATCGCCTCCGGCTACAGCACCCTCGAGTTCGATCTGCACAGCGGCGCCCGCGGCAGCCGTGCCGATCATTGCCGCGCCCAGCTCGCGCGGCTCACCGGCGCTGCCGATGCCCTGGTGGTGAACAACGCCGCCGGCGCGCTCGTGCTGGCACTCAACGCCCTGGCCCGCGGCCGGGAAGTGATCATCAGCCGGGGCGAACTGATCGAGATCGGTGGCTCGTTCCGCATCCCCGACATTCTCGAGAAGAGCGGCGCGCGGCTGCGCGAGGTCGGCACCACCAACCGCACGCACCTCGCCGACTACGAGGACGCGATCGGCCCCGACACCGGCGCCATCCTCATCGTTCACCGCAGCAACTTCGCCCAGTCCGGCTTCGTCGCGACGCCCGAGCCCGCCGCGATCGCCGGGCTGGCACGCGAGCGTGGCATCCCCTGCGTGCACGACGTCGGCAGCGGCCTGCTGCTCGACCTCTCGCGCTGGGGCCTCTCGGGCGAGCCGCTGGTTGCCGATGCGGTCTCGACCGGTGCCGACCTCGTGCTCTTCAGTGGCGACAAGCTGCTTGGCGGCCCGCAAGCGGGATGTCTCGTGGGACGACGGGACCTCGTGGCCGCCTGCCGGCGGAATCCATTCGCCCGCGCCCTGCGCGCAGACAAGATGACGCTCGCTGCACTCGAGGCGACGTTGGCACTGTACGACGATGAGGAGACCGCGCGGCGTGAGGTGCCGGTGCTGCGGATGCTGACGGAGGAGCCGGGGAGCATCGAGGCACGTGCCCGGCGGCTCGTGGCGCTGGTGCCGGCGCGCTTTCAGCCGGTGCTCGTCCCGGGTGAATCGGCGGTCGGTGGCGGAGCATTTCCCGCGGCCACACTGCCCACTACGCTCGTGGCACTCGATCCCGGCGAGGTCGGGGCCCACGGTCTTGCGCTTCGACTCCGCCTCGGAGGCCCCCCGGTGATCGCGCGCGTCATGGACGGGCGGGTAATGCTGGATGTGCGTACCGTGAGTGAGGATGAACTGGGGACACTGCGCAATGCGGTGGAGCGCGTCGCGCTCGAGTTCGGCGACAACCAGGAGGGATGAATGCCCGACCGGAAGCGGTGGCGCTTCAGGGTCCGGCCGGGCGGCCGTTGCCTCCGTCGGTGAAGAACCTGATTTCCCCCGTCGGCAGCCGCTTCCACACAGTCAGGTACTTCGACGGACCGGAATGACCATCGGCCGTCGTGATGACCGCCTCGCCCACCGTCCATCCCATGCTGCCGTCATCCGATGCGCCCGCGGCCACCGGGTGCCACTTCCACGTCGCCGGCCCGCTCACGGCCCGCCCGATGGCCCCGGGCCCCTGCACCAGCAGTGCGCCGCCGGCAAACGTGTGCGCGTCGGGCGCGGCCCAGCGCTCGAACGCGATCCCGGCGCCGCTATCGCCGGCCAGCCGCGCGAACTCGAGGTCGGCCGTGACGAACGGACCGGTGCGCCCCTTCGCGGCAAGCACCGGAAGTTCCAGCGGCAGCTCGGCCACCCTGGGAACGTTCTCGTCTCCCGGCGCATCCGTCAGCATCAGCGCCGCGAGCCGCCAACGCGCCCCGGCGCCGCTCCCTTCCCTGTGCCATGCGGCGATATAGCGCCCGATGACCGGCGCCTTCGACTGCGCCGACATGGACACGGTCACACCCCACGTGGCGCCGAGTGTCGAATCGATGGAGAGCTCCGCGCCCATGGGCTGCCAGGTCATGCGAATGCTGTCCGGCGCCTGGTCCTCGAGGGCGCGCATCACGTTGCCCACGCCCTGCACCACCGTGAGCAGGCGGCCGATGTTGGTCTGCCCCTGGACCACCGGAGCGCCGGGCCAGAGCAGCACCGCGTCGGGCATGGCAGCCGACCCGATGGTGCGCCGGAACCCGGCAGTCCAGCTGCTGTCGGCCACGGCACGGTCGGTGCGGATCAGCAGCGACCGCTGGCTCTGGGCCGCCATGACTTGCGGCAGCAGCAGCACGAGCAGTGCTGCAGCGCCAGCGCAGCATCGAATCGAACCAGGTCGAGTCACGATCTCTCCTCATGATGACATGCAGGTCGCTGGACCAAACCCCGCAGCGCAAGTGTAACAGGCCATGGGCATGACGGAATCCCCGGACGGTCACATATTCATAGAGCGAAAGCTTGGAGGCTCCCATGCAGCGCGTTGGAGTGATCGGTTCAGCCGAGGTGGGTCAGGCGCTCGCCGGAGGGTTCAAGAAGTACGGATATCCCGTACGCATCGGAAGTCGCACGCCGGCCAAGCTGGCGGATTTCAGCCGGAAGGCAGGCATCGAGGCGGGCAGTTTCGAGGAGGTCGCGGCCTGGGGCGAGATCCTCGTGCTCGCCGTGAAGGGCACCATCGCCGAGGGCCTCGTGAACCGGCTTGGCAGCAGCATCGATGGCAAGGTGATCATCGACACCACCAACCCCATCGCCGAGGCGCCGCCGACGGATGGCGTCCTCTCCTTCTTTACTGGCCCCAACGACTCGCTGCTGGAGCGGTTCCAGAGGTCCCACCCCAGTGCGCGCTTCGTGAAGGCCTGGAATTCGGTCGGCAGCGCCCGAATGGTCGATCCCGCATTCTCCGATGGCCGGCCGACGATGTTCCTTTGCGGTGACGATCCCGCCGCCCGGAAGACGGTGGCGGCCATCCTCGACCAGTTCGGATGGGAACCGGCGGACATGGGCGCGGCCGTCGCGGCCCGCGCCATCGAGCCGCTGGCGATTCTCTGGTGCATTCCTGGCTTCCGCGAGAACAAGTGGAGCCACGCGTTCAAGGTGCTCTGGAAGTGAGGGAGGAACGGATGAGCGGACTTTGCCGTTTGCACTGCTCAGCATTGCCTTGACCGCGTCTGCCCTGCCAGCGCAGACCGGCACGCTCTCCGACATCGAGGGCATCGGGCCCGCATCGGCGCAGAAGCGCCGATGCGGGGCACACCCCGAAGGAGCTGCTCAAGGTCGGGGGCACATCGAAAGGCCGGGCGAAAGTGTCCCAGAAAACCGGTATCAGCGCCGACCACCTGCTCAAGTGTCGCAGGTTGACGGCTGGATCAGGAGCGCGAAGAAGCTGAAGCCCGCCGTCGAGTACTAGCGCCCGCGCGCCGACACCGCCCACTCCGATTCCACGGCCTCACCCCGGATTCCGACCAGCCGGTCGTTGAGGTGCACCACGATACAGACGTGGTTGGGCACCACCTGCACCACGTCGCCCACTGACGGCCGCCAGTCGGTGCGCGACAGGTCCAGCAGCCCGTGTTCCTCGCTCATCGCCTTCACGACCACATGGGGATGCGCCATCAGCACGCCGAAGCCATCGCCTTCCGCGCGCAGTGGCTCCCTCCCCAGCGCCTTGGTTCCGGCGTCGATCACGGCCTGGCCGGGCACCGCCGTGCTCACGACGGTGGCGAGCACGGTCAGCGCGCAGTCGTCCCAGGTGCATGCACCCATGAGCGCCGTGGTGCGATCGTTGAAGACGTACGTGCCGGGCCGCACCTCGGTGGCACCGGTCTCGTGTGCGCGCCATGCGGTTGGCGTCGAACCGCCGCTGACCACCGGCAGCTCGATGCCCGCACGCTCGAATGCCTCACGCGCGGCCATGACGTCGGCACGCAGTCGCGCGATTGCCTCGTCCTGGGCATCCACCCCGGTGCGGATGTGCCCTGGATAGAACGCCATTCCCCGGAACTCGAGTGACGGATTCCGCGCGACGAGCCGTGCGAGATCGATCGCCTCCGCCGCCGTAGCCACGCCCACGCGGTGCATGCCGAAATCCATCTCGACGTAGACGCCAACCCGGCGACCCGCCGCGCGCGCCGCGTCGGCGAGCCCCTGCACTGCCGGCGCAGAGTCGAGCGCGACCGTGAGTCGGAGGTCGCGCGGAAGCGACATCAGGCGGCGCAGCCGGCCACTTCCCACCGGCGGATACGCAACCAGGATGTCGCTCCGCGACGGCGCTCATCTCCTCCGCCTCTCGCGGCGTGGCGCAGGTGAGGCCCACCGCGCCCAGGGCCAGCTGCCGCGCGCCGATCCAGGGAGTCTTGTGCGTCTTGACGTGGGGTCGGAGCGCCAGGCCATGCTGCGAGGTGTAGCTGGCCATGCGCTGCAGGTTCTGCTCGAGGCGGTCGAGGTCCACGATGGGAACCGGGGTCTCGAGCGAGAGGAGATTCGCGCCCGGCGCGGCGCCAGCGGCTGTCGTGTTGGTCATGGTCAATTCTACCACAGTGAGCGCCTGCTCGGGCGGAGCTGGCCGCCCGGGGAGGCTGGCGCGTCGCGAACCCCGGGAGAATACTTCGGAGATGACGGACACCGCAGATCCTACGCTGGCATTCATTGAAGCCGCCTGCGTTCCCCGCGACGCCTGGCACGCCACCGGCACGCTGGAGCGCGCCGAGTCGCTGCTCGCGGCCAACCCTGCCGTAGCATCCAGTGACATTCACGCCGCCGCCGTGCTCGGCGATGATGTGACCGTGCGCCGCTTCCTCGCACTCGACCCGCAGCGCGCAACCGCGAAGGGCGGACCCTATGGCTGGGACCCGCTCACCCATCTCTGCTTCTCCCGCTTTCTCAAGCTCGATCGCACCCGCTCCGAGGGATTCGTGCGTGCCGCCACGGCGCTGCTTGACGCCGGCGCCAGCCCGAACACCGGCTGGTTCGAGGGCGACCATGAGCCAAACCCGGTGTGGGAGAGCGCCCTCTATGGCGCGGCGGGAGTCGCCCACCACGCGCCGCTCACGCGCCTGCTGGTGGAGCGCGGCGCCGACCCGAACGACGATGAAGTGCCGTACCACACACCGGAGGGCTATGACAACGGTGCGCTCCAGGCGCTCGTTGAGAGTGGCAGGCTCACCGCCGACAGCCTGGCGATGATGCTGATCCGGAAGCATGACTGGCATGACGTCGATGGCGTCGAGTACCTCCTCGAGCACGGCGCCGATCCCAATCACCAGCGGCGCTGGGGCTTCACCGCGCTCCATCACGCCATCGCGCGCGACAACCAGTTCGAGATCGTCGCGCTGCTGCTCGACCATGGCGCCGACCCGTCTCGAACGCAGGATGGCCTGACCGCAGTCGTCATGGCCGCGCGTCGCGGACGGAGCGACCTGCTCGAGCTCTTTGAGCGCCAAGGTGTGTCGCTACCGCTGGCCGGGGTCGACGGGCTCATTGCAGCATGTGCGTGCAACGACACGGCCGCCATCGACGCCATCCGGCAGCGCGAGCCGCAACTCGTCACCGAGCTCCTCGGGATGGGCGGCAGGCTGCTCGCGGAGTTCGCGGGCAATGGCAACGCAGCGGGCGTCGCGCACTTGCTCAACCTGGGGGTGAGTCCGGACGCGCTGTTCGACGAAGGCGATGGCTACTGGGACGTGGCGCCACGGAGCACCGCGCTGCACGTCGCGGCGTGGCGCATGCGCCCGGGGACGCTGAAGCTGCTGCTAGCGCGCGGTGCTCCCGTGGACGCGCGAGATGGCGACAATCGCTCGCCGCTCGCCCTGGCGGTCAAGTCCTGCGTCGATTCGTACTGGATGGAGCGCCGCACACCGGAATCGGTGGCGGCGCTGCTCGCCGCCGGCGCGTCGGTGAGCGGTATTCCGTATCCCTCGGGCTATACGGAGGTCGACCACTTGCTGCACACCCATGGAGCCGGAACCACATGACCACGCAAACCATGCGTTTCCATCCGGCGTCCCCGATCCTCCGGGTGGGCAGCCTCGCGGAGAGCCTCCGCTACTATGTGGACCTGCTCGGGTTCTCGATCGACTGGGAGTACGAGGGGCTCATTGCCTCCGTGTCGCGGGACAGCTGCTGCCTCTTCCTCTGCGAGGGCGACCAGGGCAATCCGGGAGCCTGGGCCTGGATCGGCGTGGGTGACGCCGACGCGCTGCACGAGGAACTGCGCGCGAAGGGCGCAAGGATCCGGCACCGGCCGACGAACTATCCTTGGGCGCTCGAGATGCAGGTGGAGGACCTCGACGGCAACGTGCTCCGCCTCGGCTCCGACTCGAGGGAGGGCGAGCCCTTTGGCGAATGGCTCGACATGCACGGCCGTCGCTGGGTCGAATCGCCGCAGGGCGGCCCGCTCTGCCTCGACCCCTGAGCACGATGTTCGTCGGTCATCTCGCACTCGCCTTCGCCAGCAAGCGACTCGACTCCAGGCCGTCGCTCGGGTGGTACGTCGCCGCCGTCACCGCGCTCGACCTGCTCTGGCCCATCTTCCTGCTGCTCGGCGTCGAGCACGTCCGCGTCGCCGTCGGCGCCACGGCGTTTACCCCGCTGGTGTTCGAGTCGTACCCCTGGTCGCACAGCCTCGTGATGTCGGCACTCTGGGGTGCCCTGCTCGCCGCCATTGCGCGCTGGCGTGGACTGGCCCCCCGCACCGCCCTGCTGCTCGCGCTGCTCGTGATGAGCCACTGGCTGCTCGACTACTTCACCCATGTGCCCGACATGCCGCTGTGGCCGGGAGCGTCCCCACGCTTTGGGCTCGGCCTCTGGAATTCGATCGCCGGCACCATTGCCGTCGAGGGCGCGCTCTGGGTTGCGGGTATCTCGCTCTACCTCGGTCCGCGGCAGGCCACCCGGTGGGTCGGCCCGGTCGCACTCTGGTCGTTCATCCTCATCACCACGGCGATGTGGCTCAGCGGGCCCTGGTCGCCGCCCCCGCGCTCCGAGCGCGTCATCGGGTGGTTCGCGCTGATCGGCTGGCTCACTATTCCATGGGCGGCGCTGGCCGACCGGAACTACACCTGGCGCACCACGCCCTGAGCTCGCCCAGGCCGCGGTGCAGCCCGCAGCGTGTCGCGCATCACGGGGTAGGAAATTTCAAACCCGTTACCCTGGGGGGCACAGTGGCACAGTGTGAAGTTTGCGGAAACGAGTATCACCTCGCTTTCGAGGTGATCGCCGAGGGTCGCACGCACGTCTTCGACAGCTTCGAGTGCGCGATCCACAAGCTCGCGCCCGAGTGCGCGCATTGCGGCTGCAAGATCGTGGGGCATGGCATCGAGGCGAAGGGGATCTTCTACTGCTGTGCGCACTGCGCCAGGGACCACGGGGTTCGGGGGGTGGTCGATCACGTGGAGTAGCCCGGACTCTTGCGGCTTCGGGATCTGTTCGGTATCGTATCGGGCACTGAGGTATATCTGTTGTGCCTGACGGATCACGCCATTTCCCGGAGCTCGCCATGCCTGTCCCGCCCATTCCCCCCGGCTACCACACCATCACCCCGTATCTCATCGTCTCCGGGCTTCCCGGCACCATCGCCTTCCTGGAGACGGTGTTCGATGCAAGGACCACGGTCGCTCCCATGCGGCGCCCCGACGGCACCATCATGCACACCGAGCTCCAGATCGGCGACTCCCGCATCATGATGGCCGAGGCCACCGAGCAGTGGAAGCCGATGCCATGTTCGATTTTCCTCTACCTGCCCGACTGCGACGCCAGCTTCAGGCGCGCCGTCGCCGCCGGTGCCACGTCGCTCATGGAGCCGGCCGACCAGTTCTACGGCGACCGCATGGGCGGCGTGCTTGACCAGGCGGGCAACCAGTGGTGGGTCGCCACGCACGTCGAGGATGTGACGCCTGAAGAGATGGAACGCCGCAAGTCCGAGTATCTCGCCACCCAGGCCGTTCCGGCGTGAGCCTGAAGCCGGCCCTGTTCCTCGATCGTGACGGTACGATCATCGTCGATACTGATTTCGTCCGCAGCCCGGAAGAGGTCGTCCTCCTTCCGGGCGCGGCTGAGGCAGTGGCACGGGCCAATGCGGCGGGATGGCTTGCGGTAGTGATCACCAACCAGTCGGGCATCGCGCGGGGCATCATCACCGAGGCCGACTATCAGGCGGTGGCACACGAGCTCGAAACGCGACTCGCGACGCGCGGTGCCCGGCTCGACCTGCAGCTTCACTGCCCGCACTTCCCCGCCATCAGCGGGCCATGCGAGTGTCGCAAGCCCGGGCTCAGGCTCTACCGCGAGGCCATCGCGCGCCTCGGCATCGACCCCATGCAGAGCTGGTTCATCGGCGACCGATTGCGCGATCTCGCGCCAGCAAGGGCGCTTGGTGGTCGCGCACTGCATGTGTTGACGGGAACACGTACGGAAGACACGCCGATCACCGAGGCGGAGTTCGAGCAGGTCGCCGATCTCCCGGCGGCCGTGGCGCGGGCGCTGTCGGGGCGCTAGCCCGCGCGGCGCGGCCCGCCGATGGCGGGGTCCCAGCGCCAGTCCGCTGCGCCCGCACCGAGGCGCGTTCCACCGACCCAGCGCTCCCTTCCAGCCCCGCTCCAGTAATCCACCTCTCCCTGCAGCACCGCGCGACCGCGAGGCGTGAGCGCCAGCTTCGGGTTCTTCCGTCCATCGGCCAGCGTTGGCCACGCGCCCTCGGCATCGAGCAGCGGGGTTGCCCCCTGGGTCAGGTCCCACATCGTCGCGAAGAACATCGCGTCGCCCTGCCACGGCCGATCCTCGAGATCCTGTGACGCGGCGAATGCAGCGTGCAGCGACGGCGCCTTCCCCGCCACCGCCTCGAGTCCCTGCCGCTCGGTGCGGCTCAACCCGCTCCGCACGTCAGGCAACTGCTCGAGCATCCGTCGCGCCGCAGCCGGCAGGTAAGTCATCGGGCTCGTAGTGTGTGACACGATTCCGGCGAGCAGCTCGGGCGTCGGGTGCACCCACGCCGTCCATGCTTCCCGCGCGGCCAGTACCATCTCTGCAGACACATCGATACGCCTGGGGAAGAGTTCGCCCAGCTGTGGCGCGGTGAGCTGCCCCAGCCCGATGAACCGCCTCATGCCGGGATACTCGTGCAGTGTCACCAGCGTGAGTCGCGTGGCGGTGCTGCACACGTCAGCGAGCCGCGGCAGCAGGTGCAACAGGATCGCCTGGTCGAAGAGGTCGGCCTCGAACCAGAGCACGACCTCGTCCTGGTTGCCCGCCTCGTCCACCACCTTGTCGGCGTCAGCGAGGTCCTTGAGGTCGGAGTCGCGCTCGACCTCATAGTGCCGCGCGAGCCACGCCGCGCGAATGGGCCGGAGCGTCGCGCGGTCGGCGCTGGGCACGGGCCCTTCGCACAGCGGATCCGACCAGCTCAGCTTCCGCCCCGGAAGCCCGGCGTCATCGAGCTTCCAGAGTATGTCCGTCCCGCAGCGAATGTGGAGCATGCCCGAAGTTAGTAGGACGATCCTTCGATGCGCTCAGAATGACAGCTCGGCCACTTCACGTCCTCACGTCTTCACGCCCTCACGTCCTGAAAAGCACGAGGCCGACGCGCGCCCGAAGGCGACACGCCGGCTCGTTTATGTCTCAGTTGATCAACGATTGATCAGTAGGTATAGGTCCCGATCACGACGGTCGGGTTCGCGGCCTTCAGTCCGACAAAGCTCCCCGTCGTAATGGCGGGCGCCTGACCCTTGAGCAGCACCGTCACCACCCAATCGGAGCGCGCGACGCCGCAGTCGGCGTAGTAGTCCAACTCCACCCGGTACTGACCCGCCGGCGCCATATTGAGCGGCCACACGATGTTCTCATTGTTCTTCACCGGGACGTCGATGGCACATGCCGGATTGGAATCGAGATCGAGCCTGCCGCCCGTCGTCGCAACCTTGTTGCCGTAGAAGATGTGCTCGCCATTGGGATCGAACACATGCAGGTCAACGTCGCTGGCACCGGTCCACGCCACGCTCGCCTGGAAGTCGCCGTTGCCGACGCGAATGACGCGCAGCGTCTGCTCGACGTACGGCCCGATGCCATTGGCACCCTCGAGCGCATACCGCAGGCGCAGCTGGCTGCCGTTGATGGTTGGAGACAGCGTGACGACGACGTTCTCCAGCGTGCTCCCGGTCGGGAGCGGTACGGAGTAGTAGTCGTCGGTGCCGAGCGCGCTGACGAGGAGTCGGGTGTAGGTGTCGGAGCCGGTCACATCCATCGCCGCCGAGCCGCCGTTCACCGCCGCCGTGATGCCGGCCACCGTGGCCGTCGGACCGAGGGTTCCGGTCGGTACTACACCCAGCTCCAGCACGCCGGGCACCGTGCCGCCGCGCACGGAAACGTTGGTCACGAGATCGGAGATCGATCCGGTCGTTGACGCGAGCGGCTCCGGCTTGTCACAGCCGGCCAGCACCGCGACTGCGCTGAGCGCGAGTCCGGCGCCGAACCGCCGGAAGCTCGATGCGAACATGGTGTCCTCGCTGCGTGGGTGTGGCTTCACGTGATTGTCCGGAGGTGTGCAAGGCAACGTTCGTACCGATCCGTGCCGCCACCCGGTCGACCAGGACGCATCCATCCCCCAGGTCCTTCTGCCGCTTGAGGTTGCACGTTTCGCCGGAACGCCCGTGCCGTCTCCCGTCGGCTAGGCGAACCGGGGCCCGCCGGTTACCTTCTTCCGCCATGCCAATGCGGGTTGCGGTAGCGGTTTCGGGCCGGGGCAGCAATCTCGAAGCGCTGTTCACGCGCCTCGGAAATGGTGACGAGGCGCGGGTCGTCCTGGTGCTGAGCGACCGGCCTGATGCCCCGGCCCTCGACCGGGCGCGTGAACGCGGTGTTGCGGCGCTCGCCCTCACGGACTGGCGGAGCGCGGACGAGTGGCTCGAGGCACTCGAGGCGCAGTCGGTGGAACTGCTCGTGCTGGCCGGATTCCTCAAGCTGGTGCCGTCCGAGGTCATTGCGCGCTACCGCGGCCGGATCATCAACGTGCACCCCGCCCTGCTCCCCGCGTTCGGCGGGATGGGCATGTATGGCATCCGTGTTCACGAAGCAGTGCTGCAGAGCGGGGCCGCCGAGTCCGGCTGCACCGTGCACCTGGTGGAAGAGGAGTACGATCGCGGAATGATCCTGGCCCAGGCACGGGTGCCGGTCCTCCCCGGCGACAGTCCACAGATGCTCGCCGCGCGGGTACTGGAACAGGAGCACAGGCTCCTCCCGGCGGTCGTGCTCGCGGCGGCGCGGGCCGGACTGCCCGTCGCCATCGAACCATCTCCCGTTACCCACTAGGCCCATGCCTCGCGCCCTCATTTCCGTCAGCGACAAGCGCGGAGCCGTTGCCTTCGCCCAGGGCCTCGTCGAGCTCGGCTGGGAGATCATCTCCACCGGCGGCACGGCCGCGGCGTTCCGCGAGGCGGGCATCCCGGTCATCGGCATCGAGCAGGTCACCGCCTTCCCCGAGATGCTCGACGGCCGGGTGAAGACGCTGCATCCCGCGGTGCACGGCGGCATCCTGGCGCGGCGTGACCTCGCCGAGCATCGCGCCGCCATTGCGCGGCACGGCATCCAGCCGATCGACCTCGTCGCCGTCAACCTCTATCCCTTCCAGCAGACGGTGGCCGACCCCGGCGTGGTCTTCGACGATGCGATCGAGAACATCGACATCGGCGGGCCCTCGATGCTCCGCTCGGCGGCGAAGAACCACACCCAGGTCATCGTGATCGCCGATCCGCTGGACTATTCCATGGTCCTGCAGCAGCTGCGGGAAGGCGGCGTGAACCAGGTGGCGCGCCGCGAGCTCGCCGCCAAGGTGTTTGCGCACCTCTCCGACTACGATGGCGCCATCGCGCGCTTCCTGACACCGATGGAAGAAGGCCTGCCGAGCCGGTTGAGCCTGTCGATGGAGCGGCTCATGTCCCTCCGGTACGGCGAGAACCCGGGACAGCGCGCCGCGCTCTATGTCACCGAGGAGCCGCGCGGCACCCGCGACCTCGCCCAGCGGCAGGGCAAGGAACTCTCGTTCAACAACCTGCTCGACATCGACGCCGCGATGTGGGCCGTCGCCTGCTGGAGCACCCGCGTCGCCTGCTGCATCGTGAAGCACACGACGCCATGCGGCATCGCCCTCGGCATCACGCCGCAGGACGCGTTCGATCGCGCGCGGTCGTGTGATCCCGTCTCGGCGTTTGGCGGCATCGTTGCGTTCAACACGGTGGTGACCCGCGAGGCCGCGCTCGCGATGAAGGACCTGTTCCTCGAGGTCGTGGTGGCGCCGTCGTTCCACGACGACGCCATGCAGGTCCTCGCCGCCAAGAAGAACCTCCGCGTCATCGAACTCCCCATCAGCACCGGTATCGGCACGCTCGACTTCAAGCGCGTCCGCGGTGGCTTCCTGGTGCAGGATCGGCTGGTGCTCGAGCCCGATGAGACTGGCTGGACCGTGCCCACCGACCGCGCGCCGACGGACGCGGAGTGGGACGCGCTGCGGTTCGCCTGGCCCGCCATCGCGTCGGTCAAGTCGAACGCGATCCTCCTCGCGCGCGGTGAGCAGGCCATCGGCATCGGCGCGGGACAGATGAGCCGCGTGGACAGCGTCTTCCTCGCGATCCACAAGGCGCGGCAGGCGGGGCATGATCCGGCGGGGAGCGTCCTCGCCTCCGACGGGTTCTTCCCCTTCGCCGACGGCGTCGAGGAGGCCGCGGCGGCCGGCATCACGGCGATCATCCAGCCGGGTGGCTCGGTGCGCGACCCCGACGTGATCGCGACCGCGAACCGGCTCGGGATCGCGATGGTCGTGACGGGAACCCGGATGTTCAGGCACTAGACTGGAGTTTCACTTTGCAGACTGAGTCCTCCCGCCCTCCCTACTTCGCCGCGGCCCTGGCCGCGGCGGTCGTGCTCGGCGTGTATCTCGCCACGCTGGCCCCCACCACGGCCTTCTGGGATACCTCCGAGTACATCGCCGCCGCCAAGGTACTGGGCATTCCCCACCCGCCCGGCAACCCGCTGTTCACGCTGATGGCGCACGTCTTCGCGCTGCTGCCCCTGGCGGCCTCGTACGCCGAGCGCGTCAACCTCTTTGCGGCGGTGACGAGCGCGACGGCGGCGGGACTCTGGTTCCTGGTCGCCGAGCGGTGGCTGCGCCCGGTCGTGCCGGTGAAGTGGGCCCGGCTATGGCGCCGCGTTCGCCGGCATCTTCGTGAGCGCCATGAGCTGGACGGTGTGGAACCAGTCCACGGTGAACGAGAAGGTCTACACCGTGTCACTCCTCTCGATCGCCATCGTGGTGTGGCTCTGCATTCACTGGGGCGACGAGCCCGAGGGCCCGCGGCGCGACCGCTGGCTGGTGCTCATCGCCTACGTGCTGGCGCTCAGTTCCACCAACCACATGATGGGCGTGCTCGCGGCACCCGCCGTGGCGGTCTACGTGCTGTGGACCGACTGGAAGGTGGTCCTCAAGCCGTGGCTCTGGGTCGCGGTGATCCTGGCGGCGGTGGTCGGGATCTCGATCAACTACATCTACATGCCGATCCGGGCGGCCCAGTTCCCTCCGATCAACGAGGGCGAGCCGATCGGCTTCTTCAGCAAGGCGCTGAGCGACGTCCTCAATCGCGTACAGTACGCCAAGCCGGACATCGGCCAGCGCCAGGCCGACCTCCTGTCGCAGTTCCAGAACTACTGGCAGTACTGGTCGTGGCAGTTCGCGCGCGACTGGGGCGGCTGGAGCCGCATCGCCACGGCCATCTTCACCACGCTTGGCCTGGGCGGCTTCATCACCTACTGGCGCACCAACAAGCGCAACGCGGCGATGGCCGTCGTGTTCTTCTTCACGCTGGTGCCGCTGCTGGTGTACTACCTCAACTTCAAGTACGGCTATTCCATGCACCCGGATCAGCCGGAGCTGCCGCGCGAGGTGCGCGAGCGCGACTACTTCTTCGTGGCATCGTTCGCCGCGTGGGGCCTGCTCGTGGCCGGCGGCATCGGCGGCCTGATGCGCTTCATCGCCGACAGCATGAAGAAGGATGACGGCAAGGCGGGCTGGATCGCCGCGAGCCCGGTGCTGTTGCTCGCGCTTCATCCCGCTCTTCGGGAACCACGCCACTGCCAGCCGCGCCCATGAAACGGCGGCGCGCGACTTCGCGGTGGACCTGCTCCAGTCGGTCGAGCCGTACGGCATCCTCATCACCGCCGGCGACAACGACACCTTCCCGCTCTGGTATGCCCAGGAAGTGGAGGGAGTGCGGCCCGACGTCACGCTTGCGAACCTGTCGCTGATGAACACCCGCTGGCACCTGCGCCAGCTTCGCCGCCGCCCGATTCCGCAGTACGACCCCAGCACGTCGGTGGCCCTCTGGGGCAGCGACACCAGCGCCGCCCCGGCGGGAGGCAAGTCGGTGCAGCGGTGGACCCACCCCGCCGAGCCGGTCTTCAGCTTCACGGAAGCGCAGCTCGACAGCCTGCCCGAATACATGCAGGTCCAGAAGGGCGCGGGGTTGCAGGTGGACAGCGTGCAGATCCGCTTCGGCGCCGAGTACCTCATGCTCCAGGATCTCGCCGTCGTCGCGATCATCCGGCAGAACCTCGGCAAGCGCCCGATCTACTTCTCCTGGAGCGACGGTGGGTATCCCGACCAGACGCTGGGCCTGAGCCAGTACCTGGTGACGCAGGGGATGGTCCGGAAGCTCATGACCGGCCCGGCTACCACCGTGAGCGATTCACTGGTGGACAACCCGGTGCTTGGGCTGATGGACTATCCGCGCACCGAGAACCTCCTGTGGAATGTCTATCACTGGAAGGCGATCGCGCGCCCGCGGCCGCGCGGATGGGTCGATCCGCCGTCGTCATCGATCCTGCAGCTCTATGCGGTGCTGTATCGCGGACTGGCGGAGACGCTGCGAACCAAGGGGAATCTCGCGAAGGCCGCGGAGGCCGACTCGATCGCCCAGGCGATCCGGATCAACCTGCAGCCGATCCACTAGGACCCGCCGGGCTCAGTGCTGGTGCACCATGCCGCCTGCGCGGTGATCCTCACGCTGGAAGGCCAGGAAGTCGTGAATCGCTGAGACGGCGGCGGAATCGCTGGTGCCGAGCAGCACCTGGCCGCCCCCGGGCAGTGGTTTAAACTCATAGGTGATGAGGTCGCGCCTCGCCGCCATGACGGCCGTCCCCGGCACCGTGTCGGCGTGCACGAAGCCCGGGAGGCTGAAGTCGCCGTCGGCAAACGAGCCCGCGATGAGTTGGAGGTGCTCCCGGATCGTGCGCACTCCGGCGGTGTCGGCGGGATCTCGCTGCAGCGCGATCCGGCCCCCGTCGGGCAAGTCGTCGAACCGATGGGTCGAGGTGTACTGGTCCACGCCCATCGCCTGCTGGCCGCGGGTCTGCAGCGCGGCAAAGGCGGTGTCGCCCGGCGTGGATCGAGTTGGCGCCGCGCGGCATGCGGAGGCGATGAGGCAGAGCAGGACGAAGCGACGCATGCGGGCAATGTAGCCTTGCCCACCTTCAACCAGTGGAAACAGCCATGACAGGGGACATCTTCAAGGACCGGGAGCGCGCGTTCGAGGAACAGTGGGCCCTGGTGCATGACGCGGAACTGATCGAGAAGCTGCGCGAGAAGGACCGGCTCGAGGCCATTACCAAGGCGCTGGCGGAAAAGCTGCAGTTGGATCAGCCGGAACTGCTGCAGCGGGTCATCGATCTCGGCGTGACCCTCGACACCGGTCCTGCGCTCCTCCTGGCACCGCTGGTCCAGATCGCCTGGGCCGGGGGCAAGGTCACGGATCAGGAACGCGAGACCGTCCTGCGCCTCGCCAGGGGACGCGGCCTCGAGGAGAGTTCCCCGGCCTACGCGCAGCTTGTCGAGTGGCTTCGCAAGCGTCCGTCGAACGCCCTCTTCGATACGGCGGCCGAAGTCATCCAGGCCGGGCTCGCGGTGCTCCCGAAGGCGGAGCGAGACGAGCGCTTGGCCGTCTTCGCCAAGGCCTGCCACCAAGTGGCGGAGGCTTCCGGCGGGCTCGAGCGCCTGCTCGGGTTGAGCCACGGCGTCTCGGCCCAGGAACACGCCATTCTGGACCGGATCAAGGCGGCGCTCCGGGGGGCCGAATAACTTGCTGGCAGGGCGTGGTGGCCGAGTGGTTTAAGGCAGCGGTCTTGAAAACCGCCGAACCGGAAACGGTTCCGTGAGTTCGAATCTCACCCACGCCGCTCCGACTTCGTCATCGAGGATCATCCATGGTCGGCACCTTCGCGTGGGCCCTGATGAACGGCCTCATCATCGGGGCGGTCTGGATCGGCATCGTCCTCTGGAACCGCCAGAAGCGCCTGGATGACCAGCAGGCCCGCCTCGAGGAAGACCTGGCGCGCCGGCAGGAGCAGTTGGAGGAGATGCACCAGCGCGTCGCGCAGCTCGAGCAGCGCCTGGATTTCTCTGAGCGGCTTCTGACGACCGAGCGCCAGTCAACACCGCGCGCCGACCACTGACGCAGTTGCTTGCCACCTTGCCGCCCTGACTTCTTGCCGCCGTCCTTCTGCCGCCATGCCTCAATCCGTCCGCACCGCCGCCGAAGCCGACGTGCCCCGCATGATCGAGGTCGCCCGCCGGTCGTTCCTGAGCGCGTTCGGCACGACTGCCCCGTTTCCCCTGATCCAGCAGTGGGTTCGCAACGATGGCGAAGCCACCTCCTACCCGCGCGACTGGGCCGCGATGTTCGTGCTGGAGCGCGATGGCCTGATTGCAGGCCTCATGCAGCCGACCGTGGACGAGATCGACGGCCTCTGGATCCACCCTGACTTCCAGGGCCAGGGAATCGGCACGCTGCTGCTGCGGCACGGCGAGAAGATCATCCAGGACCGTGGCTTCTCCCGCAGCTGGCTCACCTGCTCCGCGCTCAACCTGCGTGCACTCGAGTTCTACCGCCGCCGCGGCTATGCCGTGTTCCGGAGCAGTCGGACGCTGCATGAATGCGGCGTCGACGAGGAGTCGTTCGGCATGGAGCACATGCTGGAGGGGGGCACCTGATGCCGCTGCACATTGCCTTCCTGCGCGCCATCAACGTGGGCGGTCATACGGTCACTATGAACCGGCTGCGCGAATTGTTCGAAGAGCTGGCCTTGAAGGATGTGGAGACTTTCATCGCGAGCGGCAACGTGATTTTCCGTTCGCCAGCCAAGCCCGCCGCGCTCGAGTCGAAAATCGAGCGGCACCTGCACCAGGCACTCGGTTACGAGGTGGCCACCTTTATCCGCAGCGCCAGCGAGGTGGCGACGGTGGCGGCGTACCGACCGTTTACCGCGGCGGCACTCGCATCGGCCGGCGCCCTTGTGGTCGGCTTCCTGCGCGCGCCCCCCGACGCCGCCGCGACACGGGCGGTGCTGGCGCTCCGGACCGACATCGATGATTTCCACGTGAACGGGCGCGAAATGTACTGGCGCTGTGCGGGCGGGCAGGGCGATTCGAAGCTGTCCAACACCGTGTTCGAGCGGACCCTCAAGGGGAAGGCGACCTTCCGCAACATCAACACCGTGACGCGACTCGCGGCCAGGTACCCCTCCACCTAGAGAGATGCCTGGCCGCGCGCCACCAGCAATGCGCTAGCGCTGGGCCGCCACCGGCGCGGGCACACTGCGCCGCAGGAGCAGGTTGGCAAACCCGCCGACGATGCCCACCGCGAGCACGCCCCACGCCACCGCCGGCGTCCACAGCGATTCGATGCCGAGCAGGGCATCGACCGAGTAGAGTCCCGGCCCGGCCAGCGCCAGGGCCACAGCGCCGCCGGCATAGAGGAACGGAATCTCGATGCCGTTGCTGCCGGCGAAGAACCCGTTCTTGAGGTGCACGGTCACGGCCGCGACGATCATCACGCCCACGATGAGCGCCGGACCGACCGGCCCGAGGAACCCGAGGGCCACGAGCAGGCCGCCGGCGACCTCACTCACTGCCGCCGCAGTGGCGAAGGCCGCGCCGGGACGGAAGCCGAGCGATTCGAAGAAACCTCCGGTGCCCTTGATGCCATAGCCGCCGAACCAGCCGAGGAGTTTCTGGCTGCCGTGGGCGGCCATGGCGAGCCCCAGCACGAGTCGCGCGACCAGCAGGCCGGCGCTCAGGGTGGCGAGATCGAGTGTGAAAGCAGGCATGGTGAAGACTCCCTGTGAGTTGTAACGCTAACTGTTATAACAGATACACTGCAAATAATGAGAACTCAAGCCGTCTCGCGAACATGGGCCAGCGCCGTGATCATCGCCTGGAGCGCCGACTCGCTGAGCCGCCCGAACCGGGCCCGCTCCACCGCGTCCAACTCCGGGGTGACCGTCTCCAGCAGCCGCCGGCCGGCCTCGGTGAGGCGCGCCGTGACATGCCGCCGGTCCTGCTCGTCGCGCTCACGCCGCACGGCGCCGAGATCCTCCATGCGCTCGAGCAGGCGCGAGACATCGGGCACCGAGGAGATAAGCCGCTCCCCTATCTCGCGCCCGCAGAGGCCCTGCTCCCCCGCCCCGCGAAGGATGCGAAGCACGTTGTACTGGGTCAGCGTCAGGCCGTGCGGCCTGAGCACGTCGTTGAGTTCGTGATCCAGCACCGCCGCCGTACGAAGGACGCTCACCAGGGCTTCGGCGCTCCGCCGGGCAAAGGGCCGGCTCTGCTTGATCTCTTCACGAAGTCCTCTCAACATGACGACATATTACATGTTATAACTGGCATTGTCAAGACCCTTCAATGTGATGCGGGGTTCACGATCGCCGGGGCGGTCTATCCTTCGTGCGGCGCTGGCTCGGCAACCTGCGCCCGAATAGATTTTGCCAAATAGACGGTTCCGCATCGGTGCTCCGGTCCGGTCCATCCCAGGAACCTGTTATCGAGGCCTATGACCGCCGCCACCGAAGACTTCAAGCATTCGAACGCCCCGGAGCCGCACCGCAAGCGCACCAAGGAGATCCTGCGGGCGCATCCGGAGATCCGGTCGCTCATCGGGCCGAGCCAGTCGACCTTCTGGTGGACGCTGGTGGTCGTGGCGCTCCAGGGTGTCGTCGCGTGGGTGGCGGCGACCAGCCCCTGGTGGGTGGTGTTCCTCCTCTCCTACAGCATTGGCGCGTTCGCCAACCACGGCCTGTTCGTGCTCATCCACGAGTGCACCCATCGCCTCGTGTTCAAGCGCAAGGCGCCGAACTTCATCACGGGGCTGATCGCCAACATGCCCCTGTTCTTCCCGTCGATCGCGCCCTTCCAGAAGTACCATCTCAAGCACCACGCCTTCCAGGGCGTCTATGAGCTGGACGCCGACGTGCCCAGCCTGTGGGAGGCGAGGCTCATCGGCCACTCCGCCTTCGGGAAGGCGCTCTGGCTCCTGTTCTACCCGTTCTTTCAGGCCCTGCGCCCCATGCGCATGAAGGAAGTCCAGGTGATGCAGCGCCTCGAGGTGATCAACCTGCTGGTGCAGGTCATGGTGAACGTGGCGGTGTACTACATGCTCGGACCGAAGGCGGTGGCATACTTCGCGATGTCATTCTTCTTCTCCATCGGACTCCATCCGCTCGGCGCCCGCTGGATCCAGCGGCACTACCTCACCGGTGAGGGCGAGCAGGAGACGTTCAGCTACTACGGCTTCCTCAATGCCGTGACCTTCAACGTCGGCTACCACAACGAGCACCACGATTTTCCCTCGGTGCCATGGAACCGCCTTCCGAAGATCAAGGCTGCGGCACCCGAGTTCTACCGGGAACTGAAGTCCTACAAGTCCTGGACCCGCCTGTTCTTCCAGTTCCTCTTCGACCGCGAGCTGTCGCTCTTTTCGCGCATGGTGCGGGCCGACCGTAACCGGGTTGGGCTGGCCGACGAGGTCCACCCGGACCTCGACGCGATCGAGGAAACCAGGCCCGTGGCCGCCAAGGCCCCGCCTGTCGTCGCCCGCGAGGTGATGGGCGCGTCCTGACCCCCAAAAGCCTGGTCCGGGGCCGAACCGACTAGATTCCAGTCGGGTACGGAATTGTGGGTTTCTCCGGAAGGGCAGGCTCCATGAACAAGCACAAGGTTGAACAGCGGCGTCTCGTGTTCAAGGGACGCGAGTTCCACTTCGTTTCCTACGAGGGCCAGGTGGCCAATGCCGCCCGTGCCATCGAGGCGACCGAGGCGTCCTGGTTCCTCATGAGCGCGGGCAAGCGGTGGGAAGTCATGCCCCACTCGCCTGACCAGGAGGCCCTTGAAGTGGATAAGCGCCTGATGGCGTGGCTCAAGGAACGGATGGCGAGCTAGGCCGCTCCAGCATGAGCCTGCGCGCGCAGACCCTCGGCGAGGAGATCGCCAACAGCGTGAGCCACGGCATCGGCCTGGTGGCGAGCCTGGCCGCCGCGCCCTTCCTCATCGGGGCGATGCTGCGTCGCGGTGACGCGATGCTCATCCTCGCCGCTGGGATCTTCGCGGTCACGGTTGTACTGCTATACCTGTCCTCCACGCTGTATCACGCCATCCCCGAGAGCCGTGCCAAGCGCGTGCTCCAGGTCGTCGATCACAGCGCCATCTACCTGCTCATCGCCGGCACCTACACGCCCTTCGCCCTCGGGGTGCTCCGGGGGCCTTGGGGATGGACGCTCCTGACGATCGTGTGGCTGCTCGCGGCACTCGGCGTGGCCCTCAAGACCACGAAGGGGATCGTGTTGCCCCGGCTCTCCACCACGCTCTATCTCGCCATGGGATGGCTCGCGGTCGTTGCCGCCCGGCCCTTTCTGCGCGAGATGCCGCTGCCTGGTCTCCTCTGGATCGCTGCCGGCGGCCTGGCCTATACCGCGGGCGTACTGTTCTTCGCCGCCGACCGCATCCGCTACGGGCATTTCGTGTGGCACCTCTTCGTGCTCGCGGGCACCACCTGCCACTACGTCGCGATACTGCACTACGCCTAGCTGGACCGTCTGGAGGAGATGCTATGGATCGGCACTCACTCGTCCTGCTCATCCCCATAATGGCATTGTCGATCCCGGTGCTGGGCCTCCTGTTCGCCGGGTTCCAGCGGTACGCGAAACTGCGCCTCGAGGAGACGCGGCTGCGCCTGGAGGGCGGATCCCGGGAGGAGTTCGAGTCGCTGCGCGGCGAGGTGGACGACCTCCGTCGCGAACTGGGTGAAGTGCACGAACGGCTCGATTTCGCCGAGCGCCTCCTGGCCCGCCCCGAGGTCCGCGACCGTGGGGTCGACGCCGTGCGGGAGATCCCGCGCTGACCGCGGGTGAGGCGATGACGCCCGGTTCGAGCGACCCTGAGCCCACGCCCGCCGCTCACCGCATTCACCCGACCGTCAGGCACCTCGCGCGGCGGAACCTCGTGCGTGCCGTCGTGCTGATCGTGGCTTCCCTTGGCGTCGGCATGCTGGGCTTCCGTATCACCGCTGACTACGACCTGGTCGAGTCCTTCTCCCAGGCTGCCCTGCTGCTGGGCGGCGAGGGGCCCTCCGGCACCTATCCCACGAACGCCTCGAAGGTCTTCGCCGGCGTGTATGCGCTCTACTCGGGCCTGGCGTATCTCGTGGTGACTGGCCTGCTGCTTGCGCCGGTCTTCAGCCACCTGCTCCGGCACCACAAGGCCGACGAGACGGAGCACCATTCCTGAGCACGAGACCGATCATGACCGACGGTGCGTGCCACGCTGCTGCTGGTGCTCGCAGTGCCGGCATGCTCGAAGGACAAGGACGCGGCAGCCACAAAGGTCCAGTCCGAGCGCGAGCGCGACAGCGTCCTCGGTCAATCGAAGATTCCGGGCGCGACTGGCGTGGGCAAGGCAATGAAGGTGGCCGACTCCGCCGGCAGCCGGGTGCAGCTGCAGGACTCGATCGCGACGTCCGAGTAGATGGCAGCGGCGTTTGGCGGGCGCACGCGCGGCTTCACCGAGTCCGTCATTCGCGGCATGTCGGCGCTCGCCCGGGAACACGGCGCCATTAACCTCGCGCAGGGTTTCCCCGACTTCCCCGCCCCCGACCTGCTCAAGAAGGCAGCCGCGCGCGCCATCGCTGATGACGTGAACCAGTACGCCATCACCTGGGGCTCGCGTCGCCTGCGCGAGGCACTCGCCCGCAAGTACGGCGAGTGGTACGGCATGGCGGTGAACCCGGAGACGGACATCACCGTTACCTGCGGTTCCACGGAGGCGATGGTCGCGACCCTCATGGCGATCGTGGAACCCGGCGACGAGGTGATCGTCTTCGACCCGTTCTACGAGAACTACGGTCCGGACGCGATTCTCTGCGGCGCCTCGCTGCGGCACGTGCCGCTGCCGATCGGCGCCCCCCTCGACCTCGAGCGCCTCGCCGCCGCATTCTCCCCGAAGACCCGTGCGATCATCCTCAACACGCCGGCCAACCCCACCGGCCGAGTGCTCACGCGCGAGGAGCTGGCCGCCATCGCGGCGCTCTGCCAGCGCTTCGATGCCTGGGCGGTGACCGACGAGATCTACGAGCACATCCGCTATGCCGGGCCCCATGTGCCCATGGCCACGCTGCCGGGAATGGCGGAACGCACCGTCACCATCAGCGGCGCCTCGAAGACCTTCGCGGTGACCGGCTGGCGGATCGGCTGGGCCATCGCGCCGGCCGTGGTATCGGGTGCCATCCGGAAGGTGCACGACTTCCTCACCGTCGGAGCCCCGGCGCCGCTGATGGAAGCGGTGGCGGTGGCGCTCGACGAGTACGATGCCGGATTCTACGGCACGCTCGCCTGCGAATACGCGGGGCGGCGCAACCTCCTGTACGAGACGCTCATCACCTCTGGCTTCCGTGCCACGCTGCCCGACGGCGCCTACTACATCCTCGCCGACTACTCGGCGCTGAGCCACCTGCCCGACGCCGAGTTTGCCCGGTGGCTGACCACCGAGATCGGTGTCACGCCCGTGCCCGGGTCGAGCTTCTTCAGCACTCCGGATCCCGCGCGACGCCTCGTGCGCTTCGCCTTCTGCAAGCGCGAGGACACCCTCCGTCAGGCCGCAGAGCGGCTGAGGACCATCCCATGACCAATCGTGACGGCAAGCGCTCGGGCGGCGGCCTCATGTTCCTCCTCGGCGTCGTCCTCCTCGCGTTCGTGGCCCAGTACGTGGCGACCAAGCCGACGGCGCCCCCCGCGGCAACCCAGGCCATCACCCGCTGGGTGGCCGCGGATCGCCGGCAGGCGGCGATCAGCAGCCAGGAGACGAAGGAGGGCTACGTGATCGACCCGTTGCTGGCCCAGCGCATGCTCGCGGACACCGCGATCCAGGTGCGGATCACCGGCATCCGGGGCTTCAGCGACAACGTCATCGCGCGCGCCAAGGTCACGGCGCCCGGTGCCGACGGTGCCGAGAAGAGCACGATCCGCTACTTCGCCCTCGCCCGCGGCACAAACGACTGGACCGTTTCCGGCGAGGCGAAGCCGCGCGACTGGTACATCAAGGTCTGGTAGGGGAATTCGGATGATTGCGAACACCATGCGCGGGGCCGCTGTGGGCACGCTGCTGCTCATGCTGCTGACGGGCCGCGCGGCGACGGCACAGGCGCCGGCAAGGATCGAGCACGCGGGCTGGCTCGCGGGCTGCTGGGTCACGCACCGTGGGCCGGCCACAGTCGAGGAGCAGTGGATGGCACCGGCCGGTGGCACCATGCTCGGCATGGGCCGGACCATCAGGGATGGCCGGCTCGACGATTACGAACTCATGCTGATCCGCGCGAAGGACGGGCGGGTCGACTACGAGGCGCACCCGATGATGCAGCCCACGGCGGTATTCACCGCGACCGTGATATCCGACACACTGCTGCAGTTCGAGAACCCGCGCCACGACTTCCCCAGGCTCATCGCCTACCACCGGCACGGCCCGGATTCGCTCATCGCGCGCATTGCCGCTGGGCTCGCCCCGGGCGACAAGCAAGTGGCCTTTCCCTACCGGCGCGTCACCTGCCCCGGCGCGCCCGTCACTCCCCCAAAGCGGTGAGTGCCTCCGAGTAGCGCAGCACCGGAACCGACAGATCGATCGTCCCGGCGCGCGCGAACCGCAGCGTCACCGGGATCGTCGTCCCGGCCGCGGGGGTCGCCTGCAGGTTCTCGATCATCACGTGCAGGCCACGCCCGATCCGGATCGCGCTGCGACGCGGAAGTGGGAGGACGGGCACCATGGCCATGCCCTGCCCTGGCACTTCCGTATGCAGCATTGCGGCGCCGGCCGGAGACGTCACGGCGATGAGCGTGTCAGTAACGTCGCCCGTGTTGTTGATCTCCATTCCCACCGTGGCCGCCTTCACGTCGGCGGCGCCCCAGGCGACAGCACGTGTCACCGAAATGGACCCGATGCTTCCCCTGGCGCCGATATCCGGCGGGCGCGCACAGCCGGTGCCGAGAAGGAGGGAGCCTGCCAGCAGGATGCGCGCGTGGTTGCCCACGCCTCCTCCGGTCCGGTAACTTTCCCTATGCTTAACCACCTTGATCATCTGATGGGTTTCCTGGTTCTCCCGCGGGATTTCCGTGTTCGCTTCCGAATCGCTGCCGTCGCGATACTGCTCGCGTCGGGACTCGGCTCGTGCCGTAACGCCCCGGCTGACCGGAAGGCGGCCGCGACCCCCGTCGACACTACCAGCCAGGTCCTCGGCCTCGCGCTGTCGCCACCCAAGGAGAAGCCGGCGTTCACGCTGACCGATACCGAAGGCCGCCCTTTCGACTTCCGCAAGGAAACCGACGGATACGTCGTCCTGCTCTTCTTCGGCTATACCCACTGCCCCGATGTCTGTCCGGTGCACATGTCGAACATCGCCCAGACGCTCAAGAATATGCCAGCCACCGCTGCGAGCCGGATCAAGGTGGTATTCGTCACCAACGACCCGGAGCGCGACACGGCCACCCGCTTGCGGGGATGGCTCGACGCTTTCGACCCGACGTTCATCGGCTTGCGCGGGACTCAGGCAGAGATCTCGGCCGCCGAGGCGGCGGCGCGCATCCCACCGTCGCAACGGGACACCACGGTGGGCGCCAGCACGGGCGGGTACCTCATCGGTCACGCGGCATACGTGTATGCCTGCACCCCCGATAACATCTGCCGCTTCCTCTATCCCTTCGGGTTCCGGCAAGCCAACTGGGCCCACGACCTTCCGCTCCTCGTCGCCTGGTCTGACAATCCTTCGTGAGGCGGATTGCTTTGCTGGTGCTGGTGGGCGCCTGCACGGTGCGCGGGCCGGGCGTCGTTGCGGCGGGAGATCTCGAGGTGCATGGCGCCTTCGCCTTTGCGCCACCCACCACGTCCGAGGCCGCCGGCTACTTCACCGTCGTGAACCGCGGCGGCCTGCCGGATACCTTGCTCGCGCTCACGTCGCCGATCGCGGGCGGGGCGATGATCCACGGCCAGGTGCCCGACGGGGGAATGGTGCGCATGGTGCACATCGATGCGCCAGCCGTTCCGCCGCGCGACAGCCTCGTGCTGGCGCCGGGCGGCACGCACCTCATGCTCATGACGCTCGACCGGCTGCCCCGGCCGGGTGACACGATTGCCGTGACGCTCACCTTCGCTCGCGCCGGCGCCGTGAACGTCGCCTTGCCGGTGCGCGCCTACGGTGACGCCCCGTGACCGAGGTGCCGGCGCGATGAACTGGTGGTGCTCGGCCACGAACACGCCTTGGAGCTGGGAGTGGCGCGCCTATCCCGGCGTGTGGATGGCGGTCGGCTTGATCGCCGTGCTGTACTTCCGGAGCCGGAAGCGCGCGCTGTCCGCCGATGCCACGCTCGCGTGGGGCGCCGGGCGCATCGCCACTTTCCTGCTGGGGCTCCTGCTCGTGTGGGGCGCGCTCGACTGGCCGATCGGGACGCTCGGCGGCGGCTACCTCGCGAGCATGCATTCGGTGCAGTGGCTGCTGCTGAGCCAGGTGGCCCCGCCCTTCCTCATGCTCGGCGTCCCACCCGCGGCTTGGCACCGGCTCGGGGCGTCACCCCGCTGGACGGGGCTGCTGCACCGCGCCGCAGGCGGGATCTTCGGGCTGGTGGTCTTCAACGGGGTGCTGCTGGTGACTCACGTGCCCAGTGTCACCGACGCCCTGATGGCGTCGCAGCTCGGCTCCTTCACTATCGATGCTGCCTGGTTCCTGAGTGGCCTGGCGCTCTGGTGGCCCGTGCTGGCCCCTCCTGGCATCGCGCGGCTCAACGAGCCCCTCAAGATCGGGTATCTCTTCGCGGCCACGATCGTCCCCACCGTGCCCGCAGCGATGCTCACGTTCTCGGAGCTGCCTGCGTACAAGCTCTACGAACTGGCACCGCGTGTCGGGAACATCCAGGCGCACAGCGACCAGCAGATGGCCGGCTTGCTCATGAAGGCGGTCGCCGACCCGATCATGTGGGTATCCATGGCGATTCTTTTCTTCCGGTGGAGTGCCATGGAACGCCGGGCTGACGCGGCTGAAGCGGCAGCCCGGTAGGCCGTCGCGATCCAGGGCGGCCCCTTTGGATGCGGTAGACTCGGGCTTATGTTAGTGCGGCACAAATTGGAGTGGTGGCCGAGAGGCTGAAGGCGGCGGTTTGCTAAACCGTTTTAGGGGTCTAAAGCCCTTAACGAGGGTTCGAATCCCTCCCACTCCGTAGGCTCGACCCTCTCAATGCCATAGCCTCGTCGGCTCTCGGCTGGCCACTGCCATCCCCTTCCGCATTCCGTCAAGTGGCTGCATTTCAATTGCGTGGCATAACCCCCTTCCGGGAGGAACCATGCCTGCTGCCTCACACCTCCTGCGCCTCTCTTCACGATCGAGCCTGCCCTGCATCACCTTGGCGGTCATCCTGCTCGCCGGATGCAGTGATGACCACGAACCAACGGTGCCGGTGGTTCCCATCGGTGAGCTCGGCATCATCTCCGCTGGAGATCGGTCGACTTGCGTTACAAACAGCCTCGGCAGTCCCTTCTGTTGGGGAGCAAACGATTTCGGCCAGCTGGGCGATGGAACGCTCGAGAGGCGACTTGCTCCGGTTGCGGTCACCGGAGGGCAGACCTTCGGGACCATCCGCGCCGGCAACCACACCTGCGCGATCGCTGCCCTGACGCGCGCCGCCTATTGCTGGGGTCAGGGCACGGAGGGCCAATTGGGGAATGGCGCCACAGCGTCCTCGAGCGCACCGGTTGCGGTCGCCGGAGGATTGGCCTGGGAGGAGATCGATGTGGGGGGCAGCACCTGCGGGTCCACAGGCGCGGAGGTGTACTGCTGGGGACCCAACGGGCTGGGTCAGTTGGGCACAGGCAATACCAGCGCGCGGAGTTCTCCCGCGCTGGTTTCCGGTGGGCTCCAGTTGACCCGGATCAGCGTAGGTCCCAGCACCGCATGTGGCACGGAGAACGGAACGGCAATTCTTCACTGTTGGGGCAACGGCGCGGACGGCGAGCTGGGCACGGGGAGCTTCAGCATCACCAGCGCGGTTCCGGCGGAGGTGTCGTCGAGCGCCCAGTTCGTGGTGATCGCTGTGGGAGGAGCGACGGGCGGGCCCGGCACGGTGTGCGGCACAACGATTGACGACAGGAACTATTGCTGGGGATGGAATGGAAGCGGTCAGCTGGGCAATGGAACACTTGACCGAGCCAGTGTGCCGACTCCGCTTGGTGGGGGGCTGATCCTGGGGGAAATTGTGGTCGGGCAGGATCATGCCTGTGGCCGTACCGGCGCTGGGGTGGCCTATTGCTGGGGCGCAGGCGGTCGACTCGGCGACGGAACAACGGTGCCAAGCCGCGTCCCCGTTCCGGTCGCCGGTGGCCTGCGGTTCGCGACCCTTACCGCCGGCGCAGAGCACACATGTGGTCGCACGGAGGATCCCGACAACGTTATGTACTGCTGGGGCAACAACAGCGTCGGCCAACTGGGGGACGGCACGACAACGGCGCGCTTGTCGCCAGTAAGAGTCCTCGGACAGTCCTAGGTGACTTGACGCTCAAGTCGAAAGCGTTACCGTCTGGCCGCGAGGGTAGTGCGGGAACCGGATTGCCCGGTTGCTCTAGTGCGCGCCGAAACTATGTTTCGCCCCGCCCATGACAGCCTCCTCCCCCGTTCGCGTCCGCTTCGCCCCGTCGCCCACTGGCTACCTGCACGTTGGGGGCGCCCGCACGGCGCTCTTCAACTGGCTCTACGCCCGGAAGACCGGCGGCATCTTCGTCCTTCGTATCGAGGACACCGACAAGGAGCGCAGCACTGACGCGCACACCCAGGTGATCCTCGAGGGGCTCACCTGGCTCGGCATTACCTGGGACGAGGGCCCCTGCTTCCAGGGCGCCGAGGGGCCGCGACACCGTGCCGACGCGGAGCGGCTGCTCGCCAATGGGCTGGCGTATCGGTGCTTTGCCAGCGCCGAGGAACTGGATGCCGAGCGCAAGCTCGCGGTGGCGGCCGGCCGGCCCTACCGGTACGACCGGGCCCGCTGGGCACTGAGCCCCGAGGAAGAGGCTCGCCGCCTTGCCGCGGGCGATTCCTTCGTGATCCGCTTCGCGGTTCCCGATGCGGAACTGGCGTGGGAGGACGCGGTGCACGGCCGGATCAGCTTTCAGGGCCGCGACCTCGACGACTTCGTGATCCTCCGCTCCGATGGCACGGCCATCTACAACCTTGCCGTGGTGTCCGACGACATCGCGATGCGGATCACGCATGTCATGCGGGGTGACGACCACGTCTCCAACACCCCGAAACAGATCGCGCTGTACCAGGCGCTCGGTGCCCCGCTGCCAGTCTTCGCCCACGTGCCGATGATCCTGGGCACTGACGGGAAGAAGCTTTCGAAGCGGCATGGTGCCACCGCTGTGGGCGACTACCAGGATCAGGGCATCCTCCCCTCCGCGATGCGGAACTTCCTGGCCCTGCTGGGCTGGTCGCCCGGCGGCGACCGCGAGGTGCTGACCGGCGAGGAGCTGATCGAGCTGTTCTCCCTCGATGCCATCCAGAGCAAGCCCGCAGTCTTCGATACGGCGAAGCTCGAGTGGATGAACGGGCAGTATCTCTCCCACACGAGCGCTGATGAGCTGCTCCCCCCGGTGCTGCGCCAACTCGAGCGGATGGGAGTCGACGCGAAGGGACGCGACCTGCATACCCTGGTCGATGCCGCGAAGGCACGCTCGCGTACCGTACTGCAGCTGGCCGAGCAGGTCGCGGTGCGGCTCGACGCGAGCCGCATCGTGCGGGACGAGAAGGCGGCGAAGCTGCTGCAGAAGATGGGCCCCGCCTTCGGCGCCAGTCTTGCCCTCGCGGCAGCAGCGCTCGAGCCACTCGCTGCAGCGGACTGGACTCCCGACCGGTTGCTCGAGGCGGTGAAGCATGCCGCCGAGACGCACGGCGTGAAGCTGGGTGATGCCATGCAGCCGGTGCGCGTGGCCCTGACGGGTGGGACCGTATCCGAGCCGGTGAATGAGTTGCTGGCGGTGGTCGGTCGCGACGAGAGCCTGGCCCGCATCCGCGCTGCCCAGGTGCGGGCACAGGACGCGGCGCCCGCTTAGGCGCCGCACCTTGTTACCCGCCCTACCCGCCTTACCCACCCTACCCGCCTTATCTTGCATCATGAGCAAACCCGAACCCGTTGAGCTCCCCGAGGGCGACGGCCCGCCGGCGGCGTATGCCGCTGCCGAGGAGCCGGTTGCCCTGCGTGTGAGCCTCATCGACGACGAGCGCACACCCGAGGGAATGGTGTGCATGGCCACCTATCATGACACGCGCCTCATCGCGCGCTACGTCATGCCGCCCGAGATGTGGGCGCAGGTCACGGAGCACAACCTGTTCGGCAGTCCCGTGCCCGTGGTGCTCGTGGCCCGCGAGGCCGCGCCCGGCCTGCAGTGCCAGCTGTATGCGCTGCTGCAACTGCCCCCGGGGCTGACTGAGGATGAACCCGACGAGGAAGAGGAGCCGTGGGCGTCGTCGGTGCCCGGGGCGAGCTACGATGCGGCGGTGGAAGGAGAGGACGAGGACGAGATCAGCGACCAGCTCGTCGCGTTTCCGCTCGGCCACATCGTGCGGTTCGACAAGGACCGGGTCCACCCCGGAAACCTGCCGCTCGAGGCGGCGGACATCCTGCGGCGATTGATCGAGGGGAAGACGACGGAAGTGGTGGACAAGGCACTCGAGGACCTGCTGGGCGACTGATCAGACGTACACGCCACCGTTCGGACGGGGCCGCCACAGGCGGCCCAGCACTTCCTCCAGCATCCCTTCCTGCACGAACAGTTGTACCGCCCGCGCGGTCGCGGCCAGGTCGGCACCCCAGAGGCATACCTTCGTCACCTCACCCGAAGTACCCATCTGCACGAAGACCCGGTCCTCCTCGCTGTGCACCACTGGCAGCGTTTCGGACAACTCACGGGCGGCGGCGTTTACGCCCGGGCCGCCGATCGTGATCGCGGGGTTCAGCTGGAAGATCCTGTTCTCCAAGTACCATGCGTCCCCGACCACAATGCCCCGCCGGTAGGGATGCGACGCGCCACGCTGGTCGATTTCTCCCTTGAGCCAGTAGGCCAGCGGCCGGTCCCGCTCCTCGGCGGCGATGCCGGTGCCGGTGACGAGCAGGATCGTCTCGTCGGTATCGAGCAGCTTCATGCTCAGCGCGCCGCGGCGAGCTCGTCCCGCGGCGTCACTGCCAGCACCGACGCGATGCGTCGCGCCGCCTCCTCGAGCCTCGGCGCGCCCACCGTGAGGGCAATGCGGAAGTAGCCCTCGCCCGCCGGGCCGAAGCCGCTGCCGGGCAGCAGCACGACACCCGTGTCCTCCAGCACCCGCCGCGCGAACGGCGCCGACTTGATGCCGGCGGGCAGCGGCACCCACAGGTACATCGCCGCACGGGGCGCCTCGCAGGCAATGCCGTTCGCGTTGAGCGCAGCCACTCCCGCATCGCGGCGGCGCTCCAGCTCGGCGCGCACCGGTGCCACCAGCGCGTCCGAGTTGTCCAGCGCCGCCACCGCGGCCTGCTGGATCGCAAGCCACGGACCGGTGTCGACGTACGACTTGACCCGCGTGAGTGCGCCGATCAGCTCGCTCCGCCCCACCGCGAAGCCGATGCGCCAGCCGGTCATCGAATAGCTCTTCGAGAGCGAGAAGAACTCGATGGCGACGTCCCTGGCACCGGGGATCTCGAAAATGCTCGGCGCGCGATAGCCGTCGTACGTCAGTTCGCAGTAGGCGTTGTCGTAGGCGAGCAGGATGCCATGCTTGCGGCAGTTGTTCACCAGGCGAGTGAGGTACTCCGTGTTCGCGACGGCTGACGTCGGGTTGTTGGGATAGTTCGCGAACACGAGCTTCGACCGCTTGAGCACGTCGGCCGGCACGTCGTCCAGTTCGAGCAGGAAGTTCCGCTCCGCCCTGAGGGGGCAGATATGCGGCACGGCGCCGGACAGGATCGCGCCGCCGATGTACGCCTGGTACCCGGGCTCCGGCACCAGCACCACGTCGCCCTGGTTCACCACGGCCACGGGAAGGTGCGAGAGGCCCTCCTTGGAGCCGAGCAGCGGCAGCGTCTCGGTGGCCGGGTCGAAGCGGATGCCGAAACGCCGCTCCACCCACCGCGAGATCGCCTGGCGATAGCCCATGAGGCCCTGCTGGAAACCGTACTTGCTGAGCGCCGGCTGCTTGAGCGCCTCGTGCATGGCCGCGAGCACGGTATCGGGCGGTGGCGTGTCGTTGTCACCGGCACCGAGGTCGATGACGTCCATGCCCGCCTCGATGAGCCGGCGCTTGATGGACGGAATTTCGGCGAGCGGATAGCCCGGCAGTGCCTGCAACCGGTCACTGAAGCGGATCATGCCGACTCCTGCGCAGCTACGTGGTTCGAAAGAATGCCGATGCCCGGGACCTCGACCTCCACCACGTCGCCGGCCGCCAGCCGGCCTACCCCGGCGGGCGTGCCGGTAGCGATGAGGTCACCCGGCTCCAGCGTCATGATGCCGCTGACATGCGCCACCAGCCGGGGAATGGAGAACATCATGTCGCTCGACGGTGCCCGCTGGCGCTCGACCCCGTTGACCCGCGTGACGATCGAGAGCGTACGCCAGTCGAGCGACACTACCCTGGGACCCACCGGGCAGAAGGTGTCGAAGCCCTTCGCCCGCGTCCATTGACCGTCCGTCTTCTGCAGGTCGCGGCAGGTGACGTCGTTGACGCAGGTGTAGCCGGCGATGAACGACTCGGCGCTTGCCTCGGTCACACGATGCGCCCGCTTGCCGATCACGACGCCGATCTCGCCCTCGAACTCGACCTGACGTGACACCGGGGGCAGGATGATCGTGCCTCCCGCGGGCAGCAGCGAACTCGGTGGCTTGAGGAAGATGAGCGGTTCCTTCGGTACCTCGTTGCCCAGTTCCTTCGCATGTTCCGCATAGTTGCGGCCGATGCAGACGATCTTCGATGGCTGCACGACCAGAGTCATACCGGGGCCCCGATGCCGTGACGCGCAAAGAAGTCTTCACACTTGATGCGCACCTGTGCCCACGGCGCGATGATCCGCTCGGCCCGCGGCAGGCCGCTCAGCACCAGCGGACCGTAGCGCTTGGTGGCGACGCGGCTGTCGAGCAGCACCACCACGCCCACGTCGCGCTGGCTGCGGATGAGCCGCCCGAAACCCTGCTTGAGCTTGAGGGCGGCGTGCGGCAGCAGGTAGCCCATGAAACCGTCATCACCCTGCTCCGCCAATCGCTCGAGCCGCGCCGACGTGAGCGGCTCACTGGGCACCTTGAAAGGTAGCTTGCAGAGGACGAGGGCGCGGAGCGCGCGGCCCGGCACGTCCACGCCCTCCCAGAAGGAGTCGGTGCCGAGCAGAATGGCATTGCCGGCCTCGCGGAACCGCCGCAGGAGCTGGTCGCGCGACGCCTCACCCTGCACCAGCAGCGGCCACCGGCCGCCGATCGCCTGACGCAGCGCGCTCGCGGTACGCTGGAGCGACGCGTGGCTGGTGAATAGGGCGAACATGCCGCCGTCGGACGCGTAGGCCAGGTCGATGATCGCGGAGAGCGTCGCCGACGCGTGACCCGCCTCATCCTCGCGCGGATCGGGGATGTCGGTGGGTATGCCGAAGACGCACTGGCTCGGGTAGTCGAACGGCGAGGGGAAGGTCTCGCGCACCGTAACCGGAGAGTCGCCCCCCGACAGGCCGAGCCGCCCCTCCATGAAGCCGAAGTCGCCCGAGGCCGCCAGCGTGGCGCTGGTGAGCACGATGGTCTTCGCCTTCTCGAACAGCAGCTCGCGCAGCACCGGCGCCAGGTCGAGCGGCACCGCGGCGAGCTTCACGTCGCCGCCGCGCTTGCCGCTCCTCTCGATCCATCGCACCACCGGATCATCGGCGGCCGCGGGCCGCAGCGTATGCACCAGCCCCTCCGAGACCACCTCCAGGCGGCCCAGCACCGCCCGCAGTTCCTGCAGCAGCCGCAGCCGGCGCTCGGACACATCGGCCTGCTCCAGCCGGCCCGAGATCGTCTCCACCGAATCGCGCAGCACCTGGAACGCACGCAACGCGGCCTCCAGTTCGGCCGAGAGCCCCGCCGCCCAGACCGGATCGGCGGCAAAGTCGTCGTCCAGGCGACGCTGCCCGCCCGGTGCCTCGTCGAGCAGGCCCACCAGGCGCGCGAAAAGCTGGTCTGAGGCGCGGCGGGCATCGGCCAGTGCCGGAACCAGCCGGTCGCGCAGCAGGTCGAGGCTCGCGCGCGCCAGCAGGTCGTCGATGGATCGCAACTCGTGAAAGAGGGTGGGAATCAGGCCGCGGCCGTTGCGCTCGAAGCGGCCCAGCAGCCGGCGCACGCCGCGGCTCGATACCTGGGTGCCGAGGTGCCCGGCCGCGACGTCCTCCAGGTGATGCGCCTCGTCGAGCACGATGCGCTGGTACGGCGGCAGCACCGCCGCTTCCTGCCAGTTGTCACTGGCCTGCCGGATCTGGAGATCGGCTGCGAGCAGGTGATGGTTCACCACCACCACGTCGGCCTGGGCGGCCTGCCGCCGCGCGCGAAATACGAAGCAGCGGTCGAAGTGTTCGCACTGGAGCCGGGGGCAGAGGTCGGACTCGGCGCTCACCTCGTCCCACACCTCCGGGCTCGGCGCCGAAGGCAGGTCGCTCAGCGAACCATCCGACGTGCGGCTGGCCCACGCGGCCACCGACGTGAGCTCGTCCAGCTTGTCGGGCTCGAGGAGCGTGCGCTGCACACCAACCGCCTGGTGCAGGCGCGCAAGGCACAGGTAGTTCCGCCATCCCTTGAGCAAGGCAAAGGACGGTTCGTGGTTCTCCGTGCGCAGCGCCTCGCGCAGGAAGGGCAGGTCCTTGCCGACCAGCTGCTCCTGCAGGTTGATCGTGTTGGTGCTGACCACCGTTCGCTCGCCGTTGGCGCGGGCCCACGCCAGCGCCGGGACCAGGTAGGCGAAGCTCTTTCCCACGCCGGTGCCGGCCTCGAGCATGAGCACGCCGCCGTCGTTGTACGCATCGGCGATATGCGCGCACATGTCGCGCTGGCTCTGGCGGTCCTCGAATTGGCCCATCGCCATCGCCACGGCACCGTGCTCGCCCAGTTCTGCCACGACGGTGAGGGTGTCGAGCCGCGTCTCGGTGTGCCCCTTCGGCACCTCGACCACGACGTACAGCCGAGTGGCGTCGTTGGAGATGATGCCGAACCCGACGCCGTTGTCGTGCAGTTGGGCGGCGACGGCCAGGTCGGCGCCGGATGGCGAGAGGTGTCCACTGGGGTGGTTGTGCAGCAGCATCTCGCCCGAGCGGGCGATGCCGGGCAATGCCAGGACGCGATCGACTGTGCCGCGCGCCACCGCCCGGGCCGCGACAATGACGCCATCCCGATCCAGCTCCGCAACGAAGGAGACCTCTCGCCCCTCAGCGGCTGTTATCTGCTGGGCCAGATATGTGGTGATGCCCGGCGCGACGCGATCAGCCACCTCTTGCCGCCTTGCCGCCTTGCCGCCTTGTCGCCGCCGCCACCGCTGCCGCCCTCACGTCTTGAGCTCCTTCTTCTTCGCTGCCGGGAACAGCACGTTGTTCAGGATCAGCCGGTAGCCCGGGGAGTGCGGGTGCAGCGTGAGATCCGTGGGCGCGTCGCCGATCTGGTGCTGTGGATCCTCCGGATCGTGACCACCGTAGAAGGTCCAGGTACCCTGCCCCTTTTCGCCATGGATGTACTTCACCCACGGGGCGCCGGGCTCATCAGCGAGCACGGTGACGCCGGGCTTGAGCGTCTTCCGGGTAAACGACGTCGTGAGGCCGTAGAAGTCGGGAATCACGTCGCGATGGTTCTGCACCAGCATCGTGGGCACGGGATCGATCTTGGCGCTGAACCCGAATATGGTGAACGTGCCGAGTTGCTGCCGGCGGTCGGCGGAATTGACCTGGTGCCCGTCGATGTCCGAGTACACCGGCGTGGTGGGGCTCAGCTCGAGCGTCGCGTTCTGGAAGGCCAGTGCCTTGCTCCAGTCGAGCTTGGAGCTGGCACCGGGCTCGACCGGCGTGCCGTCGGCATAGGAAGCCGCGATGTCCACGTTTTCCGCAGCCAGTGCCAGGTCGAGCGTCTCCGTCGCGGTGCACATGGCGAAGAGAAAGCCGCCCCGCTCCACGAAGGCACTGATCCTCTGTGCGACGGCCTTCTTGAGCGCGGGAACGTTGGCGTAGCCCAGCTGGCGCGCGACTTCCCGGTTTCGCGAGACCATCTCCGCGAGCCACGGCGCGCCGGCGTAGTTGAGGTAGAACTTGGAGTACTGGCCCGTGAAGTCCTCATGATGCAGGTGCAGCCAGTCGTATGTCTTGAGCCCCTGCTCCACTACCTCGATGTCCCACAGCTTGTCATACTCGATGCCGGCGTAGCTCAGCGCCATCGTCACCGCGTCGTCCCACGGCGCGGCGAAGGGTGGCACGTAGACGGCCACCCTGGGCGCCTTCTCCAGCGGCACGGCGTCCATGTTCGACGTGGCGACCTCGCCGCGGATCTGCGTTACCGCAGCATCGCTCAGTCCTTCGACCGTGATGCCGTTGAGGGCGGCGTCTCGCGCCGCCGCCGCGTCGTTCGGCAGCAGGAACGAGCCGCCCCGGTAGTTGAGCAGCCATTCTGCCTTCACGCCGCGCTGGATCGCCCTGAAGGTGAGGCCGTAGGCCTTGAGGTGCTCGGCCTGCACGTCGTCCATGGGAATGAGCAGCCAGTCGGCGCGCGTCGGCTCACGGAATTGCAGGAGCGAGGGTACAATCGGCACCGCCGCAGCCACTCGCAGGAAATCGCGGCGTGATACACTTGCAAGGCACATTACTGGGGCACCGCGCCTTTCGCTTCGTCGAGCGCACGGCGCGCCTGGGGCACGAGCGCGCTGCGCGGGTAATCCAGGATCAGTTGCTCAAACACCGGCACGGCTTCCCCTCCGCGCCCGGAACTGGCCAGCAGACGGCCCAGCTCGAGCAGTGCCGCCGGGGCGGTGGCGGGTGCCGTGGTATCGACCGCGGCCCGGAACAGCTTCTCGGCCGCGGGTGCCTGACCACGCGCCGCCTCGAGTCGTCCGGCGAGCAGCAGGAGTTCGGCACCGCCCTTGTTGCGCGGTCGCTTGGCACCGAGCGACGCGAAACCGGCCACCGCCACTGTCGTATCTCCACGTTCCAGGGCCAGGAACGCAGCGCCGAGCCCGGGCAGCGTGTCTTCCTCGATCGGCTGCAGCAGGGCAAGGAGCGACGTGCGCGCCGTCGCCTGCTCACGCGTGCCGGCATAAGGACCCGCCGCGCGGAGAAGTTCCACCGCGGTGGCGATGTCCCCCTGAAACAGCTTGAGTTGGCCACGCAGCGCCAGCCCTTCCACCGAGCTGTCGGCAGCGGCAAGCGCCTCGGCGCGATCGAGCTTCCCGGCACGCGCCCATCCCATCGCCACCCGCCGGGTCACCGCAGCCATTTCCTGCGTCGACAGCACACCCTTGTACTGGGCCAGACTGCGCTCCGCCTCCTCCATCTTTCCCTCTTCCACCAGCAGCCGCAGCAGCGTACCCGAAGCGCTCGCGCTCAACGCCGCCGGGGTCGCACCGTCGCCCGCGAGACTCGCGAGCATCCGGCGCGCCGAGGTTCGGTCGCCACCATCGAGGTAAGCCTGGGCCGCCTCGAGCTGCAGCCGGGAACGCTGCGCCCCGTTGGTGCGTTGAGCCATCGCCTCGAGCGCGCGGCCCATTGCCTGCCGGTACGGCGGTGCGGGGTTGCCGCGAAGCGCCTCGGCGAACTGCCGCAGCAGGTCACGCGCCTCGACGGGATCGGCCGGCAAGACCTGTACGAGGCGCTCGAACCCGCCGAGCGGGTCACCCCATCGCGCACGCAGCTCGGCATCGAGCCTCATCGCATCGGGCGAACCATCGTCGTGCAGGACCTTGAGCACCGCAGCCCTCTGCGCGTCGGGCGTCGGGCGCAGCGTCACGACGGCACCCGACCGGTACCCCGGCAGTTTCCTGATGGCCAGCAGCCACTCCTTCGTTGCGGTGGCGTAGTCGCCCTCCAGCACCGCGAGCTGTGCCAGCTCCGGTGCCAGCGCGTTGGGGCCGAGTTGCTGCCGGCCGGCAAGGTACGCCGCGCGCGCACCGGGGCGGTCTCGCCGTGCCAGTAACGCAGTGCCCCATTCCCGGTACGGGGTCTCGTCCTTGGGCGCGAGCTGCGCCCAGCGCTCCGCCACGCGGCGGAGGCTGTCGGACATCCCCGCGGCGCCATAGGTGCGCACCGCGACACCACAAAGCGCAGTCGACGTCGGATTCGCGGCCAGCGCCGCGCTCACGTCGGGCACCATTTCGGCCGAGCGATTGAGCGGCTGCAGCGAGCGCTCCAGGCCGAGTACGGCACTCACCTCGGCCGGGCGGCTCTTCAGCACCGCGCGATACGCGAGCACCGCGCCGGCGTAGTTGCCCCGCCGCTCCATGTCGAAGGCGCGATTGAGCGAGTCGGCCTGGGCCGCGAGTGGACCCGCCACGAGGAGCAGCGCGAGGGCGAGTCGCATGCTACTTCGTGCCCGGGGTGGCGAGGCGACGGAAGTAGTCGACCACGATGCGCCGCTCCGCGGGCGACAGGCGCTGCAGTTCCTCCCAGCTCGGCACCTGCAGCCGTCCGTCCGCATCTTCGAGCCGGGCCCGCAGCGCCGGCGGGAGCAGCACGCTGTCGCCGGTGGCGGTGGTGCTCTGCCGCTCCTTCTGCTCGTCTTCCTGCTCGCCTTGCAGCGTGCGCCCGGCATCGAGCATGCGGCGGAACAGCTTTTCCTGCCGCTCCACCGTCTGCCGGTCGAGCCGGCCAGCCTGCATCCGCTGCGAGAGATCCTCGGCCTCGTTCGCCATCTCGCCGGCGCCGGGGATCTTCCCCTGGCCGCGCAGCTTCTCCAGCTCCTGCGCGAGCGCCCGCTGCTGGGCCGCGAGCTGCTGCAACTGTTGCTGCGCACCCCCCGCGCCCAGTTGCGGGATCAGCGACGCCCCCTGCTCGCCGAGCTGCCCCTGCTGCTTCGCGAGCTGCCCCATTTTCTCCATCGCCTCCGCCAGCCCCGACCCCGACTCGGACCCGCTCACGTCGCCGCGGGCCCGCATCAGTCCGTGCGCCGCCGAGTTGAGCGCATCGAGCGCGTCACCAGCGCGGTCGCCGGCTTCGCGCGGATTGGCATTGGCCGACGAGACCGCGTCGCGTGCCTGCTGCATGAAGCGACTCGCGGCAGACAGCGACGTGCCGATCTCCGGAGACACCAGCGCGTTCTTGCCGGCGGCCTGGCGCACCTGCTCCTGCAGCCGCTGCACGCCTTCCTCCACCGCGCCCTGTTCCGCGCGCAGCTTCGCCGCGGACTCGCCCTGCTCGAAGCCCTGGCTCACGGCGAGCTGCCGTTCGCCGAGACGGCTCAGGTCGGCCAGGGCCTGGTCGAGTTGCGCCAGCACCTCGTCGCGCCAGTCCTGCGCCATCTGCTCCCGCTCTTCCTGCAGGTCGTCACCCAGCGGTGCCAGCTGCTGCTCCGCTTCCTCGCCCTCGCTCTTCGCCTTCTGCTTCTGGCCCGCCTTCGCCGACTTCGATGCCTGCTGCATCTTCTGCGCAGCCTTGCCCGCCTGCTGCGCGGCCTGGTCGAGCTTGTCTCCCCGTGGAGTGTCCTTCATCTGCTCCGAGAGCTGCGTGAGCTCGGAGGAGAGTGACTCCGCCTTCCACGCGAGTGCCTGTTCCGCTGCGGCCGCACGCTGGCTGTCCGCCGTCGCGACTTGCTTGTTCCATTCGGCCTGGTCCTTGTGCAGCTCCTTCGAGTCCTGCGCCAGGCTCTCGAGCTGGCCCTCCATCGCGGCCCGCTCGAACAGCTCCCGGCTCCGTTCCAGCGCCTCCCGGAGTTCCTTCTGCTTCTCGGCGAGGTCCTTCAGGGCTTCCTGCGTCCGCTCGGCATCGAGTTCCTTGAGCGCCTGGCGCAACTCCTCGAGCTTCGCGCGGATCTCGGGCGTCAGTGCCTTGTCCAGTTGCTGCTGCACCTCCGCCAGGCGCGCCATCAGCGCGGAGTCGGCGACGCCGGCGGTTTCCGCGTTCTTCTGCAGTTCCTGGAGCGCCTGCCGCGCCTGCTCCGCCTGCTTCAGCAGTTCCTGCTGCGACTCGGCGACTGCCTCGGCCTTCTTCGCCTGCTCGAAGCTGAGGTTCTCGGAGTTGTCACCCGGTTTCGAGGCGTCGCGCGGCTGCGAGCGCGCGAGATCCTCCGTCTGCCGCTCGAGCTTCTTGCTCTCCGCCGCCAGCGAGTCGAGACGGTGCTGCAGCGACGACGCATCGCGGCGCTGCTCCGCCCGGAGCTCCGTGAGTGTCTGGATGCGGAGCACGTATTCGCGCGACCACCCCGCCTGGGGTCGTGGCGCGTTGTCCACGCCGCGCGCGCGATAGTGCAGCGTGTCGCCCGGGAGCAGCCCCAGCTGCTGCATGCTCACCTGTGCGCTGAGCACGGCGCGATCCGGCGTTCCGCCGGGCAGCGCCACGGCCTGTTCCCGCACCGGATCGGCGGTGCCCAGGCTGGACACGCGGCGCAACTCGAGCACGACGCTCTTGAGCCCATGATCGTCGTGGGCATCGACCACGATGAGCGCGCGCGCGTCCGGCGAGGCCGTGGTATCGGCGCCGGGCACCGGGAGCTCGAGCGCCGGCGCGCTGTCGGGGATGATCCGCAGCGGCAGGACGATGGAATCGCCGGCCAGCGGCGCGCCGCTCGCCGTGCGGAGCGTAAGGCGATAGGCACCCGACCGCAGTGGGGTGAAGTCGCCCTCGAACTGCTTCCCGTTGACGGGCAGTGCGCTTTCCGCATCGCCCGCGCTCCAGGACGCGATCTCGAGCTCCGCCGTAGCCTCGCCCCGCGTTTCCAGCCGGGTCCCGGCCGGCAGCAGGACCGTGTCGCCGGCCGTGGGGATGGGCTCGTCCTCGAGCTTGAGGTACGCAGGGTACCGCGCCGTGACCTCGAGCGACGCGAGGAAGACGGGCTGGCGGACATGGACCATCACCGTGTCCGAACCGCGTTCTCCGCTCGAGACGCGCGCGAACAGGTCCGTCTCGATCATCTGGATCACGTGCGACGCGACCCCATTGGGATCGAGCGTGAGCGGCGTCTCACGCCATTGTTCGCCGGGCGCCCGGAGCCAGAGCGTTGCCTCGCGACGCCCGTAGGTGGTGACGGTGAACGTCACGGGGGCGCCGCGGTCCACACTGTCGGCCGACGCGCGGAGTTGGACCGGCGACACCACGGCGCGCCACGCCCGGAACGGGTGCCAGAGCACGGCGCCCGGGCCGCGGAGCGGGCCCGAACTGGCCAGCGCCACGAGGCCGAGAGCCAGCAGGCCGATGCCGCCGCGAAGCTCACGCGCCAGCCGGTCGTCCAGTGGCCCCAGCGCTCCCGGCGCACGCGCGCCAACCGCCGCCGCCGATGCGGCATCCGCTGCCTGCGCCAGCTCCGTGCTCGATCCCTGTTGCGTGCGCTCGAGGAGCGCGCGCAGCGCCCCGAGCCGCCACGCTCCCGAATGCTCCAGCCACTCCGCCAGCGATCGCGCAGCCAGGCCGGAGATCGTGCGCCGCCGCCCCCATGCCGCCGCGACCAGCACCAGCGCCACGCCGATCCAGGCCGCCGGCACCCACGCCAGCGTACGAATGAGGTCGAGCCGGGCGAGCCACGTTGCCACACCCAGCAGCAGCGTCGTCGCCCCGAGCGCCGCCACGAACCACGCCGTGTTGCGCCGCAGCCGCAGCGGCCGCGCCACCTGTTCCAGGGCGCGTTCGGTGAGGCTCATCCGCCGAAGCCTACCGCGTACGCGTAGAGGTTCACGCCCATCCGCAACGCGGCCTCATGCTTCTCGGCCGGGTCCTTGTGCACTTCAGGATCCTCCCAGCCATCGCCGAGGTCGGATTGATACGAGTAGTAGACCACGAGCCGGCCGTTCAGATAGAGGCCGAGGCCCTGCGCCGGCTTGCCGTCGTGTTCATGGATCTTGGGGATGCCTCGCGGCATTTCGTAGGCGAGGTGGTAAATGGGATGATCCAGGGGAACGTCGGTGAGCTCCTGGCCCGGAAAGAGCCGCGCGAGCTCGCGCCGGATCGAGGAGTCCATGCCGTAGTTGTCGTCCACATGCAGGAAGCCGCCCTGCGATAGATACGACCGCAAGATGCGCAATTCGTCATCGGAAAAGTGCACGTTCCCGTGACCCGTCATGTAGATGTACGGCACGCTCCAGAGTTCGTCCGAGGTGAGCGTGACCGTCCGCTCTTCGCGCTCCACCGGGATACCGGTGCGCGCCCGCACCGCGGCCAGCAGGTTGGGCAGGCTCGACGGGTTGGCGTACCAGTCGCCGCCGCCCTCGTAGTGCAGCCGGCCAATGGTCTGCAGCGGCTCGGCGCGCGCCTCCCCGGCCTTGAGCGGTACGCGCGCGCTTGCCTGCTGTCCCGTGGCCGGGCCGGCACAGGCCAGCACGAGCAGCAGCGCAAGGAGCGGGCGTGATCGCATCAGGCGAGGCTCATGACGAGGCGGTAGGCATCGTTCCGTGACAGGCCGAATTCGGCGGCAATGCGCTGCGATGCCTCGCGGCGCGTAATGCCGTCCGAGAGCAGCTGGCGGGCGCTCGTGGTTGCTTCCTCGGTCCGGTCCACGGCGACAGGCGGAAGGCCCGTTCCCTCCAGTACTACGGCGAACTCGCCCCGGGGTTCCGTTGCGGTGAAATGCTGCGTCAGCTCCTCCAGCGAGCCATGGAGGATTTCCTCATGCAGCTTGGTGAGCTCGCGCCCGACCGTTGCGCGCCGGGCCGGTCCCGCCAGCGCCATCAGGTCTTCCAGCAACTCCACCACCCGTCCCGGCGCCTCGTAGAACACTACGCTCCACTCCTCGGCAGCAGCGCGGGCCAGGAGCCGGGCGCGGTCGGTCCCGCGCCGCGGCACGAAGCCCAGGAAGAGGAAGCGATCGGCCGGCAGTCCGGACGCGGAGAGCACGGTGGCAATCGCCGAGGGACCGGGAATGGGTACCACCACGTGGCCCGCCTCCCGCGCCGCCCGGACCAGGTCGGTGCCGGGATCGCTGACGCCGGGCGTGCCGGCATCCGATACCAGCGCTACGTCGCGGCCATCCGAAAGGATCTCGAGGAGCATCTCGAGGCGGCGCTCGGGGGAGTGTGCGTGGAAGCTGCGAAGCTGCGGATGTGCGCCCAGGTGCTCGAGGAGCCCCCGCGTACGGCGGGTGTCTTCGGCCGCCACGACCGGCACGGTGCGCAGGACTTCGATCGCCCGGGCACTCAAGTCGCCCAGGTTGCCCAGCGGAGTCGCGACGACATAGAGAGCGGCCATGAAAACCCCGCTGGAGACCGGACCGGCAGAAGCGGCAAGGGCGGCAGGAGGACGCTCGCCTCGCTGCCGCCCCGCCTTCCCTCCCCGGCCTGCCCTTAGGCCAGGTGCTGCTTGATCTTCGCCTCGATGACCGGCTTCGGCACCGCGCCGACCACCGTGTCCACATGCTTCCCGTCCCTGAAGAACAGGATGCTCGGGATCGACCGGACGTTGTACTTCATCGACGTGCGCTGGTTCGAGTCGACGTCGAGCTTGACGATCTTGACGCGGCCATCGTACTCGCCGGCCAGCTGCTCGAGCACCGGGGCGACCATCTGGCACGGTCCGCACCACACCGCCCAGAAGTCCACCAGCACGAGACCCCGCGCCTGATCGACAGCAGCCGAGAACGAATCATCCGTCACGGGAGGAGTCTTGGTATTTACGCCAGCCATTTCTTTCTGCTTCCTTTCTCCCATCGCGCCTGCGGCACGATGATTAAGATTCGGCGTCGCGCCGGCGGTGCAAGCCGGCCTCCACTCTCGCGGAGTTTCCGGTGTCCGATCAGCCACGTATCGCCCACATTGGCGTCGCCGTCGAGAACCTGGGTGACGCCCTTGCCTTCTACCGCGACGTTCTCGGACTCGAACCCCGCGCCCCCGAGTCGGCCGATGGCGCCACGATCGTGTCCCTGCCCTTTGGCGGCACCGTGGTCGAGTTGCTCGAGCCCGCCACACCCGACGGCCCCATCGCGAAGTTCCTCGCGAAGCGCGGCCCGGGCATTCATCACGTGTGCTACGAGGTGGCCGATCTCGACGGCGCCCTGCTCCGCTGCCGCGCCGCCGGCTATCGCCTGGTGGACGAGACACCCCGCACCGGCGCCCATGGCCGACGCATCGCCTTCGTCCACCCCAAGTCCACCGCCGGGATCCTGATCGAGCTCACCGAAGCCCGCTGAGGCTACTTCGACTTGTCCGGCTTGATCGTGTCGGTCACCACCGTCACGCCGGTGTCGGGCCGCGACGGGGCACCGGTACAGCTCCGGCCCGGAACGCCCACCTGGCTCAGGTCGAGCGAGTTGACGATCCAGCCTTCTTTCTTCGTCTTCACCGCGGTGATCGGCACCAGCTTGTTGCAGTCGCCCCGGGTGAACTCGAGGATCATGTAGCGCTGATCCGTCTCCTTCGGGCTCGGCTCCGTCGCCGAGATCTTGTACGTGCCGCCCTTCAGGAACGCATAGGTGATGTACATGCGTTTCTGGAAGTCAGCCGGCTTGCGCGTGGTGGCCGCGGAGCCGTCGGACGTACCCCACAACTGGGTCATTCGCGCCAGGTTGCTGTCGGTAACCGCCTTCATGAAGGCGTTCACCGCCCCTTCGGGCGTGGTTTCGACCTGAGCCGCCACCCGGCTTGGGAGCATGGCCACACATGCGGTGGCGAGCGCCAGGACTACCTTCTGCATTCGTGCCAACAGATGCCTCACGATGCTATCGTTGAACAGCGAAACTAATCGGATCCCACCCCCTCCAGCAACGTTTTCATGCGCCTTTACATCAACATCGATCATGTAGCCACGGTACGGCAGGCACGGCGTACCGACGAGCCCGATCCGGTCCTGGCGGCGCTGGCTGCGGAACGCGGCGGCGCCGACGGAATCACCGCGCACCTGCGCGAGGATCGCCGCCACATCCAGGACGATGATGTCCGGCAACTGGCAGCGGCCGTCACGACGGTGCTCAACCTGGAACTGGCCACCAGTTCGGACATCGTGGCACTCGCCTGCGACCTCCGCCCCTTCCAGGCCACGATCGTGCCCGAGCGGCGCGAAGAGGTAACCACCGAGGGCGGACTCGACCTCACCCGCCCCGGGCCGCGGCTTATTGAGACCATCCACCGTCTCAAGGACGCCGGCATCCGCGTCAGTCTGTTTATCGATCCCGATGAAGGCGCGATCCGCACCGCCCGGGCGCTGGGCGTGCCGGCTGTGGAACTCCATACCGGCGACTATGCCCACAACTGGAGGCGGGACGCGCGCGCGCTCGACACCCTGCGGCGTGCCGCGGCCACCGCGAGCAGCCTCGGCCTTGCCGTCCATGCCGGCCACGGCCTCACCTACCAGAACGTCCAGCCGGTGGCGGCCATCCCCGAGATCGAGGAGCTCAACATCGGGCACAGCATCGTAAGCCGGGCGGTGCTGGACGGCATGGAACCCGCCGTCGCGGCGATGGCGGTGCTGGTGGCGGCGGCGCGGCGCTGAGTGTCCTTGCTCCGTTGTTTCACGCGGCCTAGTCTTCACGACACTTCCTCCGGACTCAACGCCGCCCCATGAGCCACTCGCTCGGCACAGCCGATTTCTTCACCCTCGAGGCGGGGGAATGCCTGAACCGCCTCGAGGCGCTGCTCGCGCGCCCCGAAGGCGTGTCCGGCGAGGAGTTCGTGCGGCAGGTACGCCTGCTTCGCGGGGCGGCACTGATGGCCAACCTGCAGCCGGTGGCGCAGGCGGGCGCTGCCTTCGAGGCACTCGCGCGCGGCATCCGTGACGGACTGCGGCCGTGGGACGCGGCCACCCGGGAGATAGCCCTGCAGGTGGTGGACGACTTCCGTGCCCTGGTGCGGCGCGTGGGTCAGTGGAGTGATGGCGACACCGCCCGCGCCCGGCGCATCGCCACCGACCTCGAACGAATGACAGGTCAGGCCCCGACGCCGGCCCCCGCCGGCAGCGGGAGCGCCCAGACCGGCGTCCGGGCCTTCGTGGCCAGGGAGGGTGCGCTCATTGCGAGTGCCCTGGATCGCGCCGCCCGGGCCATGCGCACCTCCACCGACTCACGCGAGGCCCTGCATGCCGTGCTCCGGCGCATGCAGCAGCTCCGCGGCTTGGCCGAGCTCTCCGAGTTCGTGCCGCTTCCCGAGATACTCGACGGCGTCGAGCTGGCCGTCGGCGAGCTCGCGCGCTCGTTCGCTCCGCCTGCCAGTGCCCCCGAGATGGTGGACGCGGCCGCGCACGCCCTCAGCCGCATCTGCAAGGATGTCACCGAAACCGGCCAGCCCACCGCCGACGCCCCGGAGGCCCGCCATTTCGCCGACCTCCTCCGGCGCACCCTCGCCGAAGACGAAGACGTGGTGCCGATCGAGTCGCTCCTGCTCAGCGGCGAGCCCGCCGCCCAGGGCGCGCGCAGCCGATTCGCCCTCGGTGCCGTCGAACTCGTGAGCCACGGGGAGTTTCTCGCCCAGGTGGCCGACCGGATCACCGGCGCGCGCAGCAGCACGGAGCGCGACCTGCGCCTGCTCGGGTTGCTGGCACCGCTTGGCGCCCTCGCGTCCGGTGCCCGGGAGCTCACACTTCCCGTCAGCGAATGGGCGTCGCTCGCGCGCATGCGCATCACGAGCGGCGACGCGAGCGCCACCGCCACAAGCTTCGCCGCGCAGTTGCGTCGGGTCGGCGCGCTCCTCCGGGGGGCCGCCGACGCGTCGGCGCCAGGGCACGACGACTGGGCGCTTGCAGTGGCGACCATGCGGGCCGGTGCCCCACCTGAGCCCGCGGTGGTCGTGCCCGTCGAGGGGCTCGCACCCGATCTGGAACCCGAGGTCGAGCTCGAGGCGCCCGATCCGGAGATCATGGCGCTCCTCGAGGAGATCGTTCCAATCGAGTCGCTCGCGCCCGACGTACCGGCGCCGGACATGTTCACCCTGATCAAGGCCGAGGCGATCGAGGCCGTGATCACCGTCGAGTCCGTGGAATCCGTCGAGGTCGTGGAAGAGGTGGAGGAGGTGGAGCGCCAGATGGCGGCGGTGACGCCGGCCGACCGCCCGCCAACAGCGTTCGAGGCCAGCCTCCTCGCTTATTCCGAGTTGCTGCACGACCTCGGCGTCGGTGAGGCGTCGCTCGAGGAACTCATCGGTGTCTCGGCTACCGCGACGGCGGCCCCGGCCCCCCCCGTCATGGTGGCGCCACCGGTGGAGGAGCCCCCCGTCGTCTCCATTGACGACCTGCTCTACCGCGGACGCCCCGCCCTGCTCCGCGCCGCCGAATTGCGGCTCGAGATGCGCTCCCAGCTGGAACGTGGTCAGCACATCGCCGTCCTGCGCCCCCTCCTCGACGAACTTCTCGACCTCGTCCCGCTCGCCCTTGACGGCCACTGAGCCGCCCGGCGGCAATCGCCGCCATCTCTGGACCGCGTTGATCGGCGTTGCGGTTTCCGTCGCCCTCCTCGCCTGGTCGATGCGCAACGTCAATTTCAGCGAGATGATGGCCGAGATCCGCACCGCGAAGCCGTTGCCGGTGCTGCTGGGTGTCGTCCTGGCGACCGGTTCCTTCGGCCTGCGCGCCGTCCGCTGGAAGCTCCTGCTGCGGGCCGATACCGGTGTCGACGTGCCGTTCTGGCCGCGCTGGCATGCGGTGGCGATGGGTTTCATGGCCAACAACCTGCTCCCGCTCCGGGCCGGGGAACTGGTGCGCGCCTACGCGATCTCGACCCTGGGCCACGTGAGCCTCACCGGTGCCATCACCTCGCTCGTGGTCGAACGTGTGTTCGACGCGCTCACCCTGGTGCTGCTGCTTTCGCTGGGCCTCCTGCTCTCCAGCCTGCCCGCGTCGACAGTCATCGCCGGCATTCCGCTGGCGCGCATTGCGACCTTTGCCGGCGCGGGGGCCATGCTGGCCGTCGCGGTCGGTGCCGTAGTCATTGCGCGGCCGCAGCTGACGGAGCGGCTCCTCCGGCGGCTCTTGCCCGAGGGGCGGCTGCAGGCGACCCTCATCTCCATCGGCCACGGCATCACCGAGGGGCTGAGCGGGTTGCGGTCTCCTGCACGGCTTGCCGGGGTCGTGTTCTGGTCGCTTGGCCATGTGGCTCGTCAGTGCCGCGTCGTTCTACGCCATGTTCTCCGCATTCGACATCGACGTCAGCCCCGGCGGCGCGCTGCTGCTGCAGAGCGCGATGGCCTTCGGTATCGCGGTGCCATCGACCCCCGGCTACTTCGGGCCCTTCGAGGCGGCGATCGTCGCCGTGCTCGGGCTCTTCGGGGTTTCCGACACGACCGGCTTCTCCTACGCCGTCACCTACCACATCACCACACTGCTGCCGGTGACGCTCCTCGGAATGGTGTCGCTCGCAGTCAGTCCCATCGCGTTCCGGGACATTCGGGCCCAGGCGGCGCGATGACCTCGGTCGAGGTCCCGGCGCACGCCAAGGTCAACCTCTTGCTCCGGGTGCTGGCGCGCGAGGACGACGGCTACCATGGCATCGAGACGGTCTTCGCGCTGCTCGACCTGCACGACAGCCTGATTGCCGAGCGGGTGGATGGTCGCGAGGTGACACTCACCGTGGACGGCCCTGACACCGGCCCTGCGGAGGAGAACACGGCCGTACGAGCCGCGAACCGGGTACTCGACGCCACCGGCCGGCAGTTCGGGCTCCGCCTGCGTCTCGTCAAGCGCGTTCCCGTGCGCGCCGGCCTGGGTGGAGGATCGAGCGACGGCGCCGCGGCGCTGCTCGCGGTGAACCAGCTGGCGGGCAACGCTGTTCCGCGCCATGAACTGCTCCAGTTCGCCGCCAGGCTCGGGAGCGACGTCGCCTTCTTTGTCGCCCAGGCCCCACTGGCGCTCGGGTGGGGCCACGGGGAGCGGCTGCTTCGCCTGCCCGCGCTGCCGGCCGCCGCGGCACTCCTCGTCACCCCGCCGGTGGGTGTCAGTACCGCCGAGGCCTATGGTTGGGTTTCGGCCGCACGGAAGCACGACGGCCGACGGGGAGCGCTCGCGCTCGACCTCGATGCGCTCTCGTCGTGGGGCAGCATCGGGCGCATGGCGGGCAATGATTTCGAATCGGTGGTGTTCGCGCGACTGCCCACGGTACGGGCCGCGTTCGAGGCGCTTTGCACTACGCATCCGCTGGTGTGCCGGATGACGGGGTCGGGCTCGACGCTCTTCGCGATCTATCGCTCGGTGCGCGAACGCGATGATGCGGCAATGATGCTGGGGCGGAAGCACGGGGAGGTGCGGTCAGTAATGACGATGGCAGCGCCTCCCGTTTATCCTTGAACCGTACTGAAAGTAGGCTGTGCCCCTTCGTCCAACTGGCAGGACAGCGGACTTTGGATCCGTCAATGCTGGTTCGAGCCCAGCAGGGGCAATGAATGAAAAACGCTCCGGCCACCTGGCCGGAGCGTTCTGCTACTCAACCGCCTCGATCACTGCGGAACGGCGGTGACCGTCAGGATGACGTCATTGAAGTCGGTGTCGCCACCATCCTCGAAGTTCACCGTCCAGGTGGGGTACGCCCCGGTGACGCGCGCGCCTGGCGGGTTCGCGAACTGGTCCGAGTTGAACAGGATGTCGATCTCGGTGCCGGCCGGATTGATCGGGGTCGAGTAGTCCCACAACCGGCCATTGGGTTCCCGGCAGGCGTCCGTCGTCAACACGACCGCCACAGGACTTCGTGAGTTCGATCTCGTCGTTGATCGCGTCGCAGCTGTTGGTGGTCAGTGTGATGGTGTAGCCCGCTGGCGCGGTCAGGATCAGTGTGCATTGCTGAGTCTGCCCGCCCCCGGTGTCGCATCGAAGCCCGGTCGTGACCCGTGGCGGATCGCCGGCGCCCGCGCAAGCGGCCAGCGTGAAGCCGAACGATAAGGCGAGGATCGGAAGCAACAGTGGCGGTACTCGCATGGCTTGGATCTGCTCCAGGGAGAGGAATGTGTTGACCCGTACGACGGCTCGATAAAGCGCTGTCAAATAACCGGTTAGCTTGGCACCTTGTGAGCGCCTGGTCCGGGGCTCGCGGCGCAATGAATCAGGGTCGCGCCCCAGAATACACTCAACATACGCAAGTGATGCGCCCCCGGGGTCTCCGGCTGCGCCCCTGCCATGGCGGTCAGCACATCTCCGGGCTCGCTGAATTGACCTAACCCCGCCTCGCAGCTATCCTTGTGGGCTCTAAATGGCTGAGATCTCGCTTTCCCGCAGCCAGATGCTTCTCCTCAGCGGCACCGCCAACCGCGGACTGGCCGAAGAGGTCGCGCAGCATCTCGGACAACCGCTCTGCGCCTTGACCATCAAGCGCTTCGCGGACGGCGAGCTGTTTGTAAAAATTGACGAGAACGTGCGCGGCCGGGATGTGTACATCATCCAGCCCACCAATCCGCCCGCCGAGAACACGATGGAGCTGTTGCTCCTCATGGACGCGGCCAAGCGGGCCAGCGCCGCCCGGGTCACCGCCGTCATTCCCTACTTCGGGTATGCGCGGCAGGACCGGAAGGACCAGCCTCGCGTCGCCATCAGCGCCAAGCTCATGGCGAACATGGTGTCCAAGGCCGGTGCGGATCGCGTGCTGGGCATGGATTTCCACCAGCATCAAATGCAGGGGTTCTTCGACCTGCCGGTGGACCATCTGTACGCGGCGCCGGTGTTCGTGAACCACTTCCGCCAGAAGCAGCTCCGCGATCCCGTGGTCGTGGCGCCCGACGTCGGTTCGGCCAAGATGGCGCGCGGCTTCGCGAAGCGGCTGAACGCGACGCTGGCGATCATCGACAAGCGCCGCCCGTCGGCCAACGTCGCCGAAGTGGTCAACGTCGTAGGTGAAGTCTCCGGGCGCGACTGCGTCATCCCGGACGACATGATCGATACCGCCGGCACCATGTCCGAAGCGGTGCACGCGTTGAAGCGGCTCGGCGCGCGGGAGATCTACTGCTGCGCCACGCACGCCCTGCTGTCGGGACCGGCGGTCGATCGGCTCTCGGCGTCACCGGTGTCGGAAGTGGTGGTGACCAACACCATCGCGATCCCGCCGGAACGGAAGTTCGACCGGCTCAAGATTCTTTCGATCGCCGGCTTGCTGGCAAAGGCGATCGGCTACACGCACAGCGACCAGTCCGTCAGTTCGCTGTTCGACTGATTCCAGGAACAGGACACGACCATGGCAAGCAAGGCATCCCTGCAGGCGCACACTCGCAGCAACAAGGGCAAGGGCGCGGCGCGCTCCCTCCGCCGCTCCGGCATCGTTCCCGGCGTCATCTACGGCCATCACCGGCAGCCGGAGTCGCTGCAGATCGAGGCGCCCGCCCTGACGCGCCTCCTCGTGAGCGCCCACTCGAGCACGCTGGTCGACGTCACGGTCGACGACCGCTCGCCGGTCAAGGCACTCATCCGCGAGATCCAGCGCGACCCGCTCCGCGGCAGCACGATCGTCCACATCGACCTCTACGAGGTCCGCGCGGACGAGAAGGTGGCGGTGGAAGTCACCATCAAGCTGGTCGGTACCCCCGAAGGCGTGCGGAACCACGGCGGCGTCCTGGAGCAGCAGCTCCATGCCCTCCAGATCAAGGCGCTCCCGGCCGACATCCCGGAGACGATCGAGATCGACGTCACGTCGCTCGGCATCGGGCAGTCGCTGCACGTGAGTGACCTCACGGTTGCCAAGGCCGACATCATCGCCGACGCCAGCCAGACCGTGGCCGTCGTGGCGGCGCCGCGCGCAGAGGAAACCCCGGTGGCCGCGGCCGCTGAGGTGCCTGCGACGACCGAGCCCGAGCTGATCCGCAAGGCGAAGGCTGACGCCGAGGACGAAGAGAAGTAGCGGGGTCCGGCCCTGCGCGTCATCGTGGGGCTGGGCAATCCCGGCCAGGAGTATGAGGGCACCCGGCACAATGCCGGGTACCTGCTTGCCGATCACATCGCCCGCCGCTGGGGGCTCGGAAGCTTTCGTCGTGGCGACCGGGCCCGCGTGGCCGAAGGCCAGTGGCAGGGCGAATCCGTCCAGTTGCTCAAGCCCCAGACATACATGAACCGGAGCGGTGCGGCCCTGTCACCACTCCTCGGTGGCACGTTCGACCCCGCCACCGACCTGTTCGTGCTCGTCGACGACGTGGCGTTGCCGGTGGGACGGTTCCGGCTCCGTGGCGCCGGGTCCGCGGGCGGCCACAACGGGCTCAAGAGCATCGAGGCTACGCTGCAGCGCCAGGACTACGCGCGCCTCCGCATCGGCGTCGGGCCCCAGCCCACCGGGGATGACCTGGCCGACTACGTGCTGGCACCATTCACGCGCGATGAGCGCGACGCGATCGACGCGCTGCTCGACCCGATGACCGACGCCGTCGAGAGCTGGCTCACCGAAGGCATCGAGCGCGCCATGACGCGTTTCAACAAGGGATCGTAGGAACACCACATGCTGCGCCTCGGTATCGTCGGCCTTCCCAACGTCGGCAAGTCCACACTGTTCAACGCCCTCACCTCGGCGGGGGCGCTCGTGGCCAACTACCCCTTCGCCACGATCGAGCCGAACACCGGCGTGGTGCAGGTGCCCGATCCGCGCCTCGAGCGCCTGGCGGAAATCGTCCAGCCCGAGCGCACCCTGCCCGCCACCGTCGAGTTCCTCGATATCGCCGGGCTGGTCAAGGGCGCGAGCCAGGGTGAGGGCCTGGGCAACCAGTTCCTCGCCAACATCCGCGAGGTGGACGCGATCGTCCACGTCGTGCGCTGCTTCGAGGACGACGACATCCAGCACGTGATGAGCTCGGTCGACCCCGCCCGTGACCGCGAGGTCATCAACATCGAGCTCGGGCTGGCCGACCTGCAGGTGGTGGAGAAGCGGCTCGACAAGGCGGCCCGCGCCGCCAAGTCCGGCGATGCCCAGGCGAAGATCGAGTCGCGCCTGCTGGACCGCCTGCGCGAGGCCCTCGCCGACGGCAAGGCCGCACGCGGCGTCGTGCCGACGGAAGAGGAGCGCCCGGCCTATCGCGCCTTCAACCTGCTGACCGCCAAGCCGGTGCTGTATGCCGCCAACGTCCGGGAAGAGGAGATTACCGGTGGCAACCGTCATGTCGAGGCGCTCCGCGCCGCCGTGACGGCCGACGGCGAGGAGGCCGAGATCGTTCCCTTCTCCGCCAAGGTGGAGGCCGAGCTGGCCGAGTTGCCGCTCGAGGATCGCCAGGACTTCCTGCAGTCGCTCGGCCTGGAGGAATCGGGTCTCGATCGCCTGGCGCATGCGGCGTATCACCTGCTGGGCCTGCAGAGCTATTTTACGGCAGGCGAAAAGGAGGTCCGGGCCTGGACCATCCATCGCGGCGACCGGGCGCCGGCCGCTGCCGGGGTGATCCATTCCGACTTCGAGAAGGGCTTCATTCGCGCGGAGACGGTGGGGTACGACGATTTCGTGCGCGTGGGTGGATGGAAGGGAGCGCGGGAGCAGGGCCTGGCCCGCGCAGAAGGGAAGGAATACGTCGTGCGCGACGGCGATGTACTACTGTTCCGTTTCAACGTCTGACAACCGGACTCAGTCCGGGAGGAAATACATGACCAGTCCCTTTGGCTCTTCGACCACGATGACCGGCGGCACCGCTGCCGCGGATGAGCGGGTCGCCACGTTCCTGCGCGGTGTGTACGGCTGGATGTTCGGTGGGCTGCTCGTCACCGCCGCGGTCGCCTTTGCCGTGGCCAGTTCGCCGGCAATGGTGCAGACGCTCGTGACCAACAGGATCCTGTTCTTCGGGCTCTTCATCGCCGAGCTGGCCCTGGTGTACGTCGTCTCCGCCAAGGTCAACACGCTGTCGCCGGGGGCGTCCGCGGGGCTCTTCCTGCTCTACTCCGCGCTCAACGGCATCACCCTGTCGCTGATCCTGCTCGTGTACACGGGAGGATCGATCGTCACGGCGTTCCTGGCCACCGCCGGCATGTTCGGCGGCCTGGCGCTCTACGGCACCGTGACGAAGCGCAGCATGGACGGGATCGGCTCCTTCGCCATGATGGGCTTGTTCGGCGTCATCATCGCGATGGTGGTGAACATCTTCCTGAAGAGCCCGGCGCTCAGCTTCGTGATGTCGGTGGCGGCGGTGATCGTCTTCACCGGGCTCACGGCGTACGACGCGCAGCGGCTCAAGCAGATGGCGCTCGCGGTACAAGGCCCGCAGGTGGGTTCCTACGCGGTGAGCGGGGCACTGTCGCTCTACCTGAACTTCATCAACCTGTTCCTGAGCCTGCTGCGGCTGTTCGGCAACCGCCGTTGACTCAGCTCGAGACTGGCGCGTCCCGGCCCAGCCGGTAGCGCCAGTCTTCCGCCAGGGCGGGACACTGCGCCAGGAGCGCCGCCTCATCGGGCCGGTCCTGGCGTTCTGACATGATCTGCGCCACCCGCCGCACTGGCCACTGCGGGTAGGGCCGGTCGGTGAGCGTCACCGGCATTCCCGCCTCGATCCAGCCTTCCTTCTTGACCCGCAGGTACCAGCCCGACCGGCCGTTCGCGAACACGGTGGCGATGAGATCGGGACGCCGGTGCCGCCGCGCGAGGGTGTTGCAAGGGGTGCGCGGCTTGGACACCTCGAACGCCACCGGTCCCACGTGCCAGCGATCACCCAGGCAAACCCGGTCCTCGTCGGTCTCGGTGACGGTCAGGTTCTCGCCGAAAGCCCCGGGGCCCACGTCCTCCCGCAGCCACTCCTTCCGCCAGCGGGCGTAGTGCTCCGCCGAGTAGGCCAGGAGCGCCTGGTCAGCACCGCCGTGGTTCTTCCGATCGGCCACCGCGTCCCCGGAGAGCCCCAGCTGGGCGGCCCATACGCGGCCGCCCACCGGGTCCTTGCCGATGGCGCTGGTGAAGACCCGGTCCATCGGGTCTTCCGATCCGGGAACGCCGTAGACCCTGGGGGTGCCGATCTGGATGGAGAGGAGGCGCATGATCCCGAGTGCGTGAAGGGTGAACCGCAAATAGTAAACGGGGAGCCCGTATCCTGTTCACCGTTCACCGTTTACGGTTCACGCCGTTCCCCTTCCGGCAAGATCCCGGACCGACTAGCTTTGGTGGCTCTACAGACCCTCCCCGGGGGCCGCACCAGTCGCCCGGGGCACACGTCCACAGGAAAGGTGCCATGGTCCGACCGTACGAAGTGGTGTACATCTTCGACAGCGCGCTCGAAGAGCCGGCGATCAACGAACGGCTCGAGCGGTATCACTCGCTGGTGAAGTACGCCGACAGCGAAGACCCCAAGATCAACCACTGGGGCAAGCGTTCCCTCGCCTACCCGATCAAGAAGCGTGAGATGGGGTACTACGTCGTCGCCAATTTTCAGGCGGATACGACGGCGTTGCCCGAGTTCGAGCGTGCCATCAAGCTGGATGATGGCGTGCTGCGCTTCCTGGTCGTCGCCGACGACAAGGATTACACCGTCAGCCGCGAGCCGGGTGACCGCAAGTTCGAGGAGGAAGAAGAATGAAGCGCAGCCGCAAGGGCGATCCACTCGCCGAACAGGGCATCCGGTACATTGACTACAAGGACGAGAAGCTGCTGCAGCGCTTCCTGACCGAGCGCGGCAAGATCCTGCCGAGCCGCCTGTCGGGCATCAGCGCCCGGCACCAGCGCCAGATCAGCGTAGCGATCAAGCGGGCGCGCTACCTCGCCCTGCTGCCGTACGTGAAGAGGGGCAGCAACTGACGCACGCCAGCCCGGCGGCGCCGGGATCGGCCCGCGTGTCGCCTGGTTGGCTGCTGCTGGTCGTCACGTACTTGCTGGTCGCCCCGGGCATCCTGTTGCTCGGACCGCTGGCCGGGCTCCTCCTGGTGGCCCGGCCAGTTTCACGTCAGGCCTGGATCACCGTCGTCCTCGCCGTCACCTGGTGCCTGCTCTGGCTGGTCCAGCGCGACGAGTTGCCCGGCCAGTTCCTGCGCGCGTACAGCGTCGCGGTGATCGGCGCCTGGGTCATCCTGGCGCCGCGGGCTCCCCAAAAGGGGTTGCGGCAGGCGATGCTGGCCATCGTGGCGGCCAGCGCGGTAACCTTCGGCTGGATGCTCGCGCTCGGTATCCGCTGGGGCGACGTCCAGTCGGCCACGGCGCGGTGGTTCTCCTCCACGTTCCTCGAGCAGGCTCGCATGGCCGAGGAGCTGTGGGGCGAAGCCGGAACGCAGTTGAGCACGCCGCTGTTCGACCTGGCCGGCCAGGCGCGGATGATCGCGCAGTTGATGCCGGCCGGGCTGGTGCTCATGACGCTGGCGGGCCTGGCCCTCGCGTGGCGCGGTCATTTCGCGCTCGCGGCAGAGCCGCTCGGCCCGGCTCCGAAGCCGGTCGCGGCGTTCACGTTCGGTGATCACGCGGTCTGGCTGGTGGTGATCAGCCTGGCACTGCTGCTGCTCCCTGGCGACACCTCCATCCCCGGGGTGGAGCAGGTCGCGGTCAATGTGCTGCTGGTCATGCTGGTGCTATATGCGCTCCGTGGCGGGGCTGTCTTCCGCGCCGGAACCGGACGCGTGTCGCCGATGGGCATCGCGCTGTACACGGTGCTCACCATCCTCATGTTTGCCTTTGTGGCGAGCGGCCTGACCATTCTCGGGCTCGCCGACACGTGGCTCGACTTCCGGCGCCGCATGGCGCCGACCACCGGAGGAACCAAGTGATGATGGAAGTGATCCTGCGGGAAGATGTGCAGTTCCTTGGCAAGGCGGGCCAGCTGGTGCGGGTGAAGCCGGGCTACGCCCGCAATTTCCTGCTGCCCCGTGGCCTGGCCTTCGAGGCCACCGAGGGGAACAAGAAGCGGATCGATGCCGAGGCCCGGGCGCGCGCCACCAAGGCCAGCGCCGAGAAGGCCACCTCCGAGCAGCTGGCCGCAAAGCTCGCCAGCATCACCGTGACGCTGCGCGGCAAGGCGGGCGAGGAGGGCAAGCTCTTCGGCTCGATCACGTCGCAGGACATCGCCGCGGCGCTCACGGCGCAGGGATTCACGGTCGACAAGCGCAAACTCGAGCTGGAACACCCGATCAAGACGGTCGGCTTCCACTCCGTGACCGTGCGGCTCCACTCGGACGTTCACGCCGAGGTGAAGGTCAACATCGTCCCGGAATAGAACGATGCCCGCCCGCATCGCTTACGTCGACGGGCCGCGATTGGCCCGCTCGCTCTTCGCGGCCGCCGACTGGGTGGCCGCGGGCCGCGACGAGATCAACCGCATCAACGTGTTCCCGGTGCCCGATGGCGACACCGGAACGAACTTCAGCCTCACGCTCCGCGCCGTCGCCGACGCCCTCCGGGCGCTCGGCGACGCGTCGCTCCCGGACACGGCGAAGACCATGGCGCGCGCATCGGTGCTCGGCGCACGCGGCAACTCGGGCATGATGCTCGCCCACTTCCTCATGGGCTTCGCCGAGTCGGTCGGCGACAAGCGCACGGCGACGGTGGCCGAAGTGGCGGCGGCCATCAGGAGTGGGGCCAACAAGCTCGAGCAGTCACTGGACGAGCCCCGCGAGGGCACGATCCTGACCGTCGCCCGCGAGGCCGCCAACTCGGCCGAGCGCGCCGCCGCCGATACCAGCGACATCGGCGACTTCATGCTCCAGATGCTCCGTGATGGCGAGGTGGCGCTCGCGAACACGCCGGAGCTCATGGCGGTCCTCAAGCAGGCCGGGGTGGTGGATGCCGGCGGCATGGGCTTCGTCCGGATGCTCGAGGGCGTGGTCCGGTTCATCGAGGGGGATCCCATCCTGCCGGCAGAGCCGTTCCGGGCCGGCGAGCTGGACTTTTCGCCGGCGGCCCTGGCCGACGTGGCCGCGGAGCGTGACTTCCACTACTGCACCGAAGTGCTGGTTCGCGGCGAACAGCTGCCTCCGGCCAACGAGGTGCGGCAGGCGATGCATGCGTTCGGCGGTTCGATCGTCGTCGCGACGGTCTCGGACATCCTGAAGATCCATGTGCATACCGACACCCCCGACGCCGTCTTTACTTATACGGCGCGCTGGGGCGAGGTCGTATCGACTAAGGCCGATGACATGCGGGCCCAGCACCGGAAGCTGGCCCATCCGGAACGCCGCCCGGTGGCCGTCGTCTGTGACAGTTCCGCGGACCTTGCCGATGCCGTACTCGATCGGCATCACATCGCCCTCGTTCCCCTGCAGATCATCTTCGGGGACCAGGTCTTCCGGGACCGGCTCGAGCTCAAGCCGGAGGAGTTCTACCGCCGCCTTCGCGCGGCCAGGGAACTGCCCACGACCTCGCAGCCCACGCCCGGCGAGTTCGTGCGGGCCTTCCGGAACGCCCGCGATGAGGCCAACGAAGCCGTGGTGCTGCTCGTATCCGGAACGCTGTCCGGCACGTTCCAGTCGGCCAACGCGGCGCTGCGTGCCTCCGGGATCGACCGCGTGCACCTCTTCGACAGCCGGAGCGCGTCGCTCGGGCTCGGGATGCTGGGCCTCCGGGCGTCGGAACTCGCCGAGTCGGGATGGAGCGCGGCCGAGATCGTCACGGAGCTCGACCGGGTCCGCCGGCAGTCGGGCATGTTCCTGTCGGTCGACACGTACGACAACCTGATCCGCTCCGGCCGGGTCAGCCGGGGCAAGGCGTGGCTGGGCGGCCTGCTCGACGTGAAACCGATTCTCACGCTCACCGACGACGGCCGGGTGGCGCCGGTCGACCGCGTGCGGGGCCGTGAGCTGGTGGTGCCGAAGGTGCTGTCGCTGCTCGAGAAGAAGCTCACGCCGCGCCCGACGGCCATCCGTTTCGGCATCGCTCACGCCGACGCGCCGGAAGAGGCCGAGCGGCTGCGCAATGCGCTCGTGGCTGCGTACAAGCCGAAGGACGTGTTCGTGTCGCTGGTCACGGGAGTGATCGGCACGCATGTGGGCTTCGGGGCTTGGGCAGTGTTCTACCAGGTGGAGGACGGGACCCCCGCGCGCGTGCCGCCCGCATGACCCGCGCGGTGGAGTCCGGGCGGCGGCACCACGGCCTTCCCCGCGCCGTGGCGCAGGCGGTGCAGGCCGCCGAGGATCGCAAGGCGCGGGGGTTGATGGTGCTCGACCTGCGGCCAGTGAGCGACACGGCCGACTTCTTCATCATCGCGTCGGGCACGTCCGACGCTCATGTCCGCGGCATCGCCGATGCGGTCGTGGACGCGCTGGGCAAGCAGGACAATGACCCGCATCACGTCGAAGGAGTACAGGGCGGCCGCTGGGTGCTGCTGGACTATGTCGATTTCATGGTGCACGTCTTTCATCCGGAGGCCAGGACCTTCTACCAGCTCGAGCGCCTCTGGGGCGACGCGCCGGTCGTCTACCACGGCAGTGACGACTCCTAGCCTCGGCGGCCGGGGGCGCGTTGCCGCGGCGCTTGTGGCGCTGGCCCTCGCCGTGCCCGCCACCGCGCACGCCCAGTACTACTTCAACGGATACTTCGGCCAGAACAAGGTCCAGTACTCGAAGTTCAACTTCCAGATCATCCAGACGGACCACTTCGACATCTACTTCTATCCGTCGGAGCGGCAGGCGTCCCTGGATGTCGCACGCATGGCGGAGCGCTCCTATGCCCGCCTCTCCCGCATCCTGAACCACCGGTTCACGGAGCGGAAGATCATCATCCTGTACGCCTCCCCCACCGACTTCGGGCAGACCAACACGACCGAGGTGGGCGAGGGCACGCAGGGCGTCACCGACTTCTTCCGCCAGCGGAACGTGCTGTTCCTGCAGGGGGCGCTGAAGGAGACCGAACACGTGCTCACGCACGAGATGGTGCACCAGTTCCAGTTCGACATCTTCTCGCGCGGCAAGGCCGGCGCCAACGTGCAGATTATCGCGTCGGTGGCGCCGCCGCTGTGGTTCATGGAGGGCATGTCGGAGTACCTGTCGCTGGGCCCGACCACGCCGGAAACGGCGATGTGGCTGCGCGATGCGGTCTTCGAGAACGACCTCCCGACCATCGAACAGCTGGCGTTCGACCCGAACATCTTCCCGTACCGGTACGGCCACGCCCTGTGGAGCTACATCGGCGGCCGCTGGGGCGACGAGGCGGTCGGCGCGATCCTGAACGGCACGCTCTCGGGCGGCATCGACGGCGCGATCCGGCGCACCCTCGGGCTCAGCAGCCAGCAGCTCTCCCAGCAGTGGCGCGATGCCGTGTTCAAGGAGTACCTGCCGGAACTCGGCGAGGCGGAGCAGGCGAAGCAGATCGCCGCCGTGTCGCTCAACGAGGTGCGATCGAAGGGCCGCCTCCACATCGCGCCCGCCATCTCGCCCGATGGCAGCCGGATCGCGTACTTCAGCGAAAGGGACGGTTTTTCGATCGACATGTTCCTCGCCGACGCCAGCACCGGCCAGGTGAAGCGCCGGCTGCTCAAGCCCACCTGGAGCAGCAACTACGAGACGTTCCGCTTCCTCAACAGCCAGGCGTCCTGGTCGCGCGACGGGAAGTACCTGGCGGTCACGGGGCGCCGCGGGAAGTACGACGACATCATCATCCTCGAGCCGAAGCGCAACAAGACGATCCACCGCATTACGGTGAAGATCGACGGCCTGACGACGCCCAGCTGGAGCCCTGACGGCAAGCAGCTCGTCTTCACGGGCTACGTCGGGGGGTTCTCCGACCTGTTCACCGTGAATGTCGACGGCTCCGGCTTGAAGCGCCTCACCAATGACGAGTACGCCGACCTGCACCCAGCCTGGTCGCCCGACGGCAAGTCGATCGCCTTCACCACCGACCGAGGGCCCGGCACGAACTTCGAGGTGCTGAGCGCCGGGAACTTCCGCATCGGGCTGTTCGACCTCGCGTCCGGTGAGGCACGCGTGCTCGATCACATGGACCACGGCAAGAACATCAACCCTGCCTGGTCGCCCGACGGGAAAGCGCTGGTGTTCGTCTCCGACCGTGGCGGGGTGAGCGACCTCTATCTCTACGACTTCAACCAGAACGAGGTCTTCCAGATCACCCACCTCCTCACCGGGTCCGCGGGATTCACGCCGCTGTCGCCGGTGCTGAGCTGGGCGCCCGATGCCGACAAGGTCGCCTTCATGTATTACGAGAAGGGCGGCTTCAACGTCTACCTGCTGAGCAACCCGCGCGGGCTGGCGCGCACGCCGTGGCGCGCCCCGGCCCCGGAAGACAGTACGCGTCGCGCCATCGAGGTGGTGACGCAGGTGGCGCCGGACAGCACCCGGGCGCGGCCCGAGGTGGGTGAGGGCGGATCGATCTACCGGGGCAAGCAGGGCTTCCGCCGGGCCGACTCGGTGCCGAAGCCGGCGGACAGCGCGAACATCCCTGCCCCGCAGCCGGTGTCCATCGCGCGCCTGCTCGACTCGGCGACCCTGGCGCTGCCCGATACGAGCGAATTCGCGTTCCAGAAGTACCGGACGCACTATACGCCCGATTACGTCGCGCGCCCCCAGATCGGGTATGTGCGGGACAACACCGGCAACGGCATCTACGGCAGCACGGCGATCACCCTGAGCGACGTGCTGGGCAACAACCAGCTCGCCTTCGGCATCGCGATCAACGGGCGCATTGGCGAGGCGTTTGCCACGGCCTCCTACGCGAACCTGGCCAGCCGCATCAACTGGTCGATCGGGGCCACGCAGATCCCGTACTACTTCGCCGAGCCCAGCACCATCACGCCGACGCTGGATGGCGGGTTTGAGACGCGGGTCAACACGCGCCGGCTCGTGAGCCGGTACGTACAGGGAACCGGATGGTATCCGCTCAGCCGCTTCCGTCGGCTGGAGGGCGACGTGCGGGTGGGCTTCATGGACGACGCGCTCGTGAGCTACGTCCAGAAGTACGACGCGCAGGGATTCCCGACGGCGAACCCCGAATACCAGACGCTGAGCCAGCCGGACGTCTTCTTCGTGCTCCCGACGCTGGCGTACACCTTCGACAACACCATCTTCGGCTATGTCGGGCCGTATCTCGGCACCCGTTACCGGGTGGCGCTGAGCCAGAGCATCGGTACCTGGCAGTACACGCAGCTTCTGCTCGACTACCGCCGGTACACCCAGATCAAGGGCCCCGTCGTGTTCGCCTTCCGCGGCCTCTTCTACGGGCGGCGCGGCCCCGACGCCGACCAGTTCGACGTCTTCATCGGCACGCCCGACCTGGTCCGCGGCCATACCTCGGGCTCGTATCAGCGCAACGAGTGCCAGGCGCAGAACTCGGGCGCCATCTGTCGTCCCCTCAACCGCCTGGTTAGCCAGCAGCTGGCGATCGCCAACTTCGAGTTGCGCTTCCCCCTGCTCACGCCACAGATGAAGTTCATGCCGAAGGGGCTGCCGGCGATTGAGGGGGTCGCGTTCTTCGACGCCGGCCTGTCGTGGAACCAGAACAGTGTCATTGATTGGACCGTGGAAGACTCGAGCCCGCTCAACTACCGGGCGCCGATCGCCGCCTGGGGCGTAGGAGCCCGCATGAACCTCTACGGCCTCATGATCCTGCGCCTCGACTGGGCCTTCCCACTGCAGCGCCAGCCCTATTATGGCAACTACGTGACCTTGACCCTGGGTCCCACTTTCTAGGGTATTTTCCCCGCGCTACCGCGCCGGCGTCATTATCTTTGGCGTCGTGAATGTCCGCCACATCCTCCTGGTCGGCACCGTGCTGGCGGCGGCCTGCGACAAGTCCGGTCGCGAGCCCCTCGCCGCGCTGCCCCTGGTGCTCCACTCCCCCGGTCCGACGACCCTCCTCCGGCTGCCCGCGCGCGGCGGCGAGGCGGTTGCCTACCGCAGCACCGACCTTTCCCCGCTCGGCTGGTCGGTGGCGAAGGTGCCCGCCATCCGGCGGTACATCGGCGTCGATCTCGATCAGGGCCTGGTCTACGCCCTCGATTCGACCCGTGCCCTCGTCGCCATCGATCTCCGCGCTCGCCGAGCCCGCGTCCTGCGCAAGGGCGTCCGCAACGCCGCCCTGGGGCCGGACGGGACCCTGTTCGCCGTGGACACCACCGGCAGGGTCACGGAGGTCCGGGGCCGCCGTCCGCTCACCCTCACCGACGCCCTGCCCGCGAGCGCCACCGCACTGGTCGGCACGGCCTCCGGTCGGCTGCTGGTGCTGCCTACACCTCGGCGTCCCGACCTCACCGTCTTCGAGCCTGAGGGACCGGGCGAGACCATCGCTGTGCCGACCGGCCACGCCACTGCCACTCTCGCGGGCGACCTCGTCGCGGTGGCCGTCGATTCCTCGGTCGTGCTCGCTGATCCGTCGGGGGCGAAGAAGCCGGACTTCATCGACGTGTCCGGCCACGCCAGGGCCGTGATGTTCTCGCCCTCGGGGCATCGGCTGTATGTGGGGCGCGACAAGGACGAGGTCATGACCTTCGACCGCTATTCCGGGCGCGAGCGCGACGGGATCGACGTGCCGGGCGGGGCCATCGACTTGCGCGGCGACCTCTACGGCCTGTGGATGCTGGTTCGTTCCCGGAAGGGTGACACCCTGAGCGTGGTGGACCTGACGGCACGCGGTGTCGTGGCGCGCACCGTCACCGCCTGGGACGAGGACCTGCCGCTGATCGCGCCGCCCTTCCTGCTGCTGGTGCGGAAGGGGCGGGACGTGGTCGGGCTCGACCTCGAGCGCGACGGCCTGCGCCCCCGGGGCCAGGTGGCGAAGGGCGCCGACGACATCTGGGTGCCGCTCGCGTGGGCCCCGGCGTCAGCCGACGCGGTGGTGGCCGCCTCCGGCGGCGACTCACTCGCCGGTCCGGCCGACTCCTCCGCCCCGGGCTCGGCCCAGCGATTCTTCCTGCAGGTGAGCAGTTCGCGGAATCCGGCGTGGGCGCGGGAGCTGGCTGAGAAGATTGCCGCGGCCGGGATCAAGGCGAGCGTCGTTGACCCGGCCAATGCGGACGACGTGTATCGTGTCGTCGTGGGCCCGTTCGGCTCGCGCGAGCAGGCCGATTCGGCCAGCCGTTCGCTCGGCATGCCGTCATTCGTCATCAGCGGGCCCGGCACGCCGGCGCCCTGACCATTCCTTCACAGCCCAGGATCCTCCGATGAAGCTCACGAAACTCGAGCTCTCCGGCTTCAAGTCGTTCGCCGACACCGTCGAGCTCACCTTCGAGCCCGGCGTCACGGCGATCGTCGGCCCCAACGGCTGCGGCAAGTCGAACGTGTCCGACGCCGTGCGCTGGGTGCTTGGCGAACAGTCGGCTCGCCTGCTGCGAGGCGGCAAGATGGAGGACGTGATCTTCCAGGGCGCCGCAACCCGGCGGCCGGTCAACATCACCGAGGTGTCGCTCTACCTCGACAACGCGGACGGCGACTTGCCCATCGGCTATCGCGAGGTGGTGATCACCCGGCGGCTCTCGCGCTCCGGCAGCAGCGAGTACCTGCTCAACAAGTCCCCGGTGCGCCTGCGCGACATCCAGGACCTGCTCCGCGGCACCGGGCTGGGCAGCGACGCCGGCGTGGTCATCGAGGCCAGGATGATCGAGCTGCTTCTGTCCGATCGCGCCGACGAGCGCCGGTCGCTGTTCGAGGAAGCCGCGGGCATCAGCCTCTACCGCGACCGCAAGCACAGCACGGAGCGCCGGCTCGAGGAGACGCACCAGGACCTGCAGCGCGTGGAGGACCTGATCGCCGAGGTGCAGTCCCAGCTTCGGAGCCTGGCGCGGCAGAAGGGCCGCGCTGAGCGCCACGTGAAGCTCACCGAGGAGAAGTTCGCGCTGCAGCTGACCCTCGCCCAGCGCCTGCTGCAGCGCCTCTCCGCCGACGCCGACAGCATGACCCGGCGCTACGCCGAGCTCGAGCCGGTCCTGCCGGCCCGGCGCCAGGCGCTCGCCGAGTCGGAGCAGCGCCGTGAAGAGGCGGGCCGCGCCCGCCACTCCGCGGAGGCGGAGCGCACCGAGGTGTCCTCGCGCCTCGCGTCGGTGCGGGTGGAGCTCGGCCGCCTCGAGGGCGACCTCGGCGTGGCAGCCGAACGGCTCGCGAACTCGGCGGTGCGCCGCCTGAGGGCAAGCGATGAGCGCGGCCAGATGGAGGCGCGAGCCACCCAGGCTGCCGTGGAGCATGAGGCGGCGCTGGTGGAACGCAGCGATGCCGACGCCGAGCACGCGCGGCTGCAGGCGGAACTCGGCTCGCGGGCGGAGAACGAGGAAGGGGTGCGTCAGCGCCTCGCCGGCCAGCGCGACGTGGTGCGGCGGCTGGAGCAGGAGGCGCAACAGGCGCTGCAGAGCAGCACGTCACTCGAGAGTGAGCGAACGGCGCTCGAGCATGAGCTCGCCGGGCTGCGCGAGCGCGCTGAACAGGCCATGGCCCAGCGGGAGAGCCTGCGCAAGGAACTGGCCGACGGCGAGCGCCGGCGCGATCACCAGGTGGAGCGCGCGGCGTTCCACGGCTTCGAGTTGCGGCGCGCGGGGGCGGAGGTGGAGGCGGCGCGACATCACGTCGCCGAGGTGCGGGAGCGTGAGGCACATGACCGCGCCGCGCGCCGGAGCGCCGAGGAGACCCTGGCCCAGCTGACGGCCCGGCGCCAGGCGCTCGAGGAGCTGGAGCGCGAGCGCGTGGGCCTGGCCCCGGCGGCAGCCGCGCTGCTCGCAGCGCGGGAGCGCTTCGGCAGTGCCATCCTCGGGCCCCTGAGCGACTACCTCAGCACCTCGCGCGAGGACGCCGACCTGGCCGAGCGCCTCCTGGGTGACTGGGTGCATGCGGTGCTGGTGCGCGATCTCGACGCGATCCCGGCAATCCAGGCGTGGCATGCCGAGCACCAGCCGGGCGCGCTGGTACTGCTGCCCGCCGACCCCGGTCCCCGCTTCGGCAGCGATCAGCATCCCCTGGCCGACCGCGTCCGCGCCGAAGGTCCGGCAGCGGCCTGGGTCCAGGCGATTCTGCATGGCTCGGAGGTGCTCGACGACGCCGGCCTCGTGCTGCGCCGCGCGACCGGGGCGGTCTTCCTGTCGGGCGCCGTCACGCAGAGCGGACCGCTGCGGCGGCGCGCGGAACTGGGCAGTCTCGGTCACGATGTCGCGGCGGCGGAACGGCACTTCCAGGAGGCGGAGGCCACGCTCACCGGCACGCTGGCGCGTTTCGCCGCCGCCGAGGCCGCGCTGGTGTCAGCGGTGAGTGCCTGCGATGCCACCCGCGAGCTCGAGCGGCAGGCGGTATCGGCGCGGGAGGAAACATTGCGCCACGTCGCCTCGCTGCAGCGCGAACTCGCGTCCAGTGAGCAGCAGGTCGACCGCCTGCGGGAGCGGCTCGTCTCCGCCGAGCGCCGGGTGGCCGAGATCAGCACGCTGCTGGAGGAGCTGGGTGTCGGGCGGGCGCGTCGTGACGAGGCGATCGGCACCGCGCGCAGCCAGCAGCAGGCACTCGAGGCGGAGCAGGAGACGGCGCGGGAGCAGCGGGTCCACTGGCAGGTGCAGGAGGCGCACGTCGCGGCGCGGCTGCGCGCGGCGGTGGAGCGTGCCGAGCGCGTGAACGAGTTGCGCACCCAGGCAGTGGCGTCCGCCGCAGCCCTGAGCACGGAACTCGATGAGCTCGATCGCACCACCCAGGCGCTGGAACTGCAGCAGGCGGAGTGGCGCACGGCGCGCGACGAGCGGCGCGTCGCGCGGCTGGAGCTGGAAGCCGCCGCCAGTGACACCGAACTGGCGCTCGCCGAGGGCGAGGCCGACCTCGCCGACGCCGAGCGCGTGCTGACGCTGACCCGGAGCGAGGTCGAGGCCCTGGTGGAGGAGAGTCATCGGCTGCAGGTGGAACTGACGGAGGCCGCGGGCCAGCGCCGGCGGATCGAGGAACGGGTGGAGACGGAATGGCGCAAGCCGCTGGCGTCGTTGCTCGAGGGCTTTGTTCCCCTCGACCTGGATGTCGAGACCCTGGAGGCCGAGGCCGCGCGAGTGGTCGAGCAGCTCGAGGGCATCGGCCCGGTCAATCCGCTCGCGGTGGAGGAGCATGCCGAGGAGAGTACGCGCCTCGAGTTCCTCACGACCCAGCGCGACGATCTCGTGAGCGCCCGACAGTCACTGCTGCAGGCCATCCGCGAGATCGACGGAACGGCGCGCGACCTGTTCATGGAAACCTTCACCGCCGTGCAGGGGCACTTCCTGACCGTGTTCCAGACGCTCTTCGGTGGCGGGGAGTGCGAACTGCGCCTGGCCGACCCCGATGATCCGCTCGAGAGCGAGATCGAGATCCACGCATCGCCCCGCGGCAAGAAGACCCAGCGTATCCACCTGCTCTCCTCGGGCGAGCGTACGCTGGTGGCGACCTCCCTGCTGTTCAGCATCTACCTCACGAAGCCCAGCCCCTTCTGCCTCATGGACGAAGTGGACGCGCCACTGGACGACGCCAACGTCGGCCGGTTCACGCGGCTGCTGGACGAGTTCAAGCACTCGACCCAGTTCATCGTCATTACCCACAACCCGCGCACGATGCAGGCCGCCGACGCCGTATACGGCGTCACGATGCAGGAGCCGGGCGTGTCGACAATCGTCGGGGTGCGGCTGGGCGAGCACCACGAGGGAGAGGGCGGCACGGCGGCACCGCGGCAGGAGGAACTGAGCGGCAAGACGGCAAGCGGGCAGGATGACGCGAGCCCGGAAGTCGAGGAGGTCATGCAGGCATGAGCCGCTTTCTCCTGCCGTCCTGCCGCCCTGACTTCCTGCCGCTCAGGCACGGAGCTCGATCGTGCTCGTAGTCATGCGCCCCGGCGCAACCGCCGAAGAAGTGCGGCTGGTCGTCAGCACGATCGAGGAGCTTGGATACGAGGCGCGTCCCATGCCCGGCCGCCAGCGCACCACCGTCGGCCTGGTCGGCAACGACGGAAGGGTGGACGGCTCCCGGATCGAGGCACTGCCGGGCGTGGCCGAGGTCATTCACGTCACCAAGCCGTACAAGCAGGTGTCGCGCGAATGGAAGTCCGAGCCGACGATCGTGCGCCTCGCCGGGGGCGTGACCATCGGCGGCCCGGACCTCGCCATCATGGCGGGACCCTGCTCAGTTGAGAGCGAGTCGCAGCTCATGGAGGCGGCGCGCGCGGTACGCGCCGCCGGTGCTACGATCCTCCGTGGCGGGGCCTTCAAGCCGCGTTCCTCACCCTATTCCTTTCAGGGACTCGGCCTGGAGGGACTGCGGCTCCTGGCGCTCGCGCGGGCGGAGACCGGCCTCCTGATCATCACCGAGGCCATGGATGCGGAGCAGCTCGACCTGGTCGTCGAGGTGGCCGACATCGTGCAGATCGGGGCGCGCAACATGCAGAACTATTCCCTGCTCCGGAGCGCGGGTCGCAGCGGCAAGCCGGTCCTGCTCAAGCGCGGGCTCTCGGCGACGGTGCAGGACCTCCTTCTCTCGGCGGAGTACATCCTCGCCGAGGGCAATTCCGACGTCATCCTGTGCGAGCGCGGCCTGCGCGGGTTCGACAGCGTCACCCGGAACCTTTTCGACCTCTCGGCGATTCCGGTCGTGCATCACCTGTCGCACCTGCCGATCGTCGCTGACCCGAGCCACGGCACCGGCCGCCGCGACATGGTGATCCCGATGGCCCGCGCCGCCGTCGCCGCCGGGGCGGACGGGCTCCTCATCGAGGTCCACCCCACGCCGGAACGGGCCCTGTCGGACGGCGTGCAGAGTCTCGACCCCGCGCAGTTCGCCACGCTGATGCGTGAAGCCCGTGTCATCGCCGAGGCTATCGGCCGCAGCATTCCCGTGCCCGTGGGAGCATCCGCGTGAAGTTCCTGCTCAGTCTGTCGGTGCTTTCGGTACTCTCGGCCTCTCCCGCCGTGGCGCAGGACGATGCCGGCGTGATCGTCGGCCGGGCCGCACGGGTCTATCGCAGCCTGGCCTCGCTGCGGGCCGACTTCAAGCAGGTGATCGACGACGACGCGGTAGGCACGTTCGAGAGCCACGGGATCATGGTGCAGTCGGGCCAGAACAAGCTGACGATGCGATTCAGCGATCCCAAGGGCGACGCCATCGTCCTCGACGGCAAGTACGTCTGGGTCTACACCCCGAGCACCACGCCGGGCCAGGTGCTGCGGATGCCCATCCCCACCGGGCCGGTCTACGGGTTCAACGTGCTGGCGTGGCTGCTGGACAAGCCGGCGGAACGCTACCGGTCGCGCTACCTCAAGCGGGATTTTGTCGACTTCGTGCAGACCGACGTGGTGGAACTGGTGCCGATGGCGGACGACATCCCTTTCCGGAAGGCGACGCTCTGGCTCGATCGTGACACCGCCCTGCCCCGCAAGGTGGTCATCGAGGAGCGCGCCGGCGGGACCCGCACCCTGACGCTCTCGAAGCTCAGGACCAACGACCCCGTGACGGACAAGACCTTCCAGTTCGACGTGCCCAGCGGCGTGCGGGTTATCGAGCAGTCATAGCGCGCCGCGAAGGGTCGCCTCGATCTCGTCGGCCCTTGTTGCCGCGAGTCCGCCCCGCCGAGCCAGCTTCACCGCCTCGAGTCCCAGCACCGCGTACAGCCGCCGCGTCTCCCCATCGAGCGCCCCGAGGTGCGCCCGCACGGTCCCGGCATCGCCCCGCACGATCGGCCCCGTGAGCGCGTCCGTGGTGCCTCGCATCTCGAGGTTGCGCCACGTCCCTTCCAGCAGGGGCAGGTAGATGCGGCCGGCGGCGTCCGCGGGGATCCCCGCCTCACCCGCGAGCCGCTCGGCCACCGACGCCAGTGCCACCGTGTAGTTGCTGACGATCACCGCGGCTGCGTGGTACCGCGGCTTGTCCGCGCCACGGATCTCGATCGCCCTCATCCCCAGTTGCGTGGCGAGCAGTCGCCCGGCCGCCACCGCCGTCGCATCGCCTTCCAGCACCGCATACGCCGCCCGGAGCCGCTCCGCCGCTTCCGAATCGCCTGCCAGTGTCTGGAGGGGGTGGAACGATCCGAGTCCTGCCACACGGCCTTCGAGCACCGAGAGCGCGGTGCGATCCCGCAGGCCGGAGCAGTGCAGCACGACTGTGCCAGCGAGCGATGCCTCCCGGAGCCGGGCCGCGACATCCTCGATGGCGTCGTCAGGCACGGCGACGAGGATGACGCCCGCGCTCTCGAGGGCAAGCGTCCACGGCTCGAGGGAGCAGCTGATGGGAGATGGGAGATCGGACTTCCTGCGGGTGCACACGACCACCGGAACCGATGCGCGTGTCAGGGCCAGCGCGAGGGCCCGTCCCGCCCGGCCGGCACCGATGATGGCAACGGTCGGGCGAGAACCCTCTGGGGATGCCACCGCTTCAGCGCGCGGCCGCACCTGGCGCCGGAGCGGCGCTCGCAAGCGTCAGGAGCTGCTTCGGCGACTCTGCCTTGCGCAGCAGGGTGATGGCCTTCTGTACCTGCGGATCGTCCTGCGCCCGGCGCCGGAACTCCGCCGGCCGGCCAAAGACGTAGCGGCTGATCTCGTAGCCCAGCTGCTGGTCGACCAGCGGCGCCCCGGCCTGGAACGCCGTCGGGGACATCGTGACGCCCTTGGCCTTGAGCCGCTCGTACACCTGCTGGCGCATCTGCGCCGTCACCTGGAAGGTCTCGCTCTTGACGGCCTTGTCACGCTTCACGTCGAGCGCGTAGGTGGTCAGCACGTCGCGGTAGGCCTGGACCTTGTCCCCCAGTCCCTTGATGAACTCGCGCTCCGACGTCGTAAGCGTGTCGGGCCGGATGATGAGGTCGGGCACGATGCCGCCCCCGCCCCGCACGACCCGCCCGTCATCGGTGTGGAAGATCGGGCGCGCCCTCATCGCCGAATCGGCCGCGGCGGACGAATCGCCCGGCGCCACCGGGTTGCCCTCGGCGATGGCCTGCAGCACCTGGTCCTGCTCGCTGTCGGCCTTCCGCTGGATGGTGCGACCGCTCGGCGTGAACCAGCGCGCCGTCGTGAGCTTGAGCGCCGTCTCCTGCCCCAGCGGGTACAGCGTCTGCACCAGCCCCTTCCCGAAGGTGGGCGTGCCCACGATCAGGGCACGGTCATGATCCTGCAGCGCGCCGGCGATGATCTCGGCGGCACTGGCCGTGCCCTCGCTGACCAGCACCACGATCGGCAGGGATGGATCGAGCTGCTTCTCCTCGTCGTAGAACTGCCGGGTGCTGCCCCGGGCGCGGCCACGGGTGGACACCACTTCCTGGCCGGGATCGAGGAACAGGTCGGACACCTTGATCCCCTGGTCGAGCAGGCCGCCGGGGTTACTGCGCAGGTCGAGGACCATTGCCTTCATCCCCTTGCCACGCATCGCCACGATCTCGTCGCGCAGTTCCTGCGCGGAGGTTTCCTGCACGGGGTTGAGGGAGATGTACCCCACCCCACCATCGAACTCGGTGCCAGCGGGCACCGACTTGAAGTGGATCGTCGCGCGGTTGAGCTTGTAGGGGACAGCCTCGTCAAAGCCGGCCCGCCGGATGAGAATCGCCACGTCCGAGCCCGGCTCGCCCCGCAGGGACTTCACCGCCTGCTCGCTGTTCCAGCCCTGCGTGGACTTCCCGTCCACCTCGATGATCTGGTCGCCGGTCTGGATCCCGGCCCGCTCGGCCGGAGAGTCGGGCAGCGGCGCCACCACGGTGATCCACCCGTCGCGTACGTCGATCTGGATGCCGAGTCCGGCGTAGTTGCCGGAGGTCTTCTCGGTGAGTTCCTTGAAATCGGTACCGGTGAGCAGCACCGAGTAGGGATCCTTGAGCTCGTCGAGCATCCCGTTGGTGGCCTTGGTATACAGGTCGGCCTCGGGGATCGAATCGACGTAGAAATTGCGGACGTGGCTCAGGACGTCATCGAACAGGCGCGCCTGCCGATACACCCCGCCGTCGCCGCCGGTGCCGCGCTGCAGGAGCCAGCCGCCGCTCAGGAATGAGAGCGCGGCAATGAGCGCGGTGATGCTCCAGCGATGCTTCATGACTTCCTCCACCTCTGTACCAGCGCTGCCCACGCCGCCTCGGCGAGGCGATCGGCAGGCTGCTCGGCATTCAAATGTTGCACACCCGCTCCCGCAGCCGCCAGATACGCGGCCGAGACGCGCGCGTGAAAGTCCTCGCCCTCGAGTTCCATCCGGTCCCTGACCTTGCCCGCCGCCGCCTGCCGCGCCCGCCCTTCTTCCGGCGTGACGTCGAGCACGAGGGTCAGGTCGGGCACCAGCCCGCCGGTCCCGAGGCGGTTCGCGGCGGCCACGAGATCGGCCGGAAGACCCCGTCCCGCCACCTGGTACGCCTGCGTGGACAGGTCGAACCGGTCCGCGATCACCAGCGATCCCGCCTCGAGGGCCGGGACGATCACGCGGCGGACCAGGTCGGCGCGCGCCGCCAGCATCAGCAGGAGTTCCGCCTCGGGACCGACGCCATGCCCGTGATCCAGCACGATCGCGCGGGCTGCCTCGGCGGCAGTCGTCCCTCCTGGTTCCCGCACCGCGACGACCGCCGCCCCGGTGCCCTTCGCGCGCGCCGCCAGCGTGGCCGCGAGCGTGCTCTTCCCCGCGCCTTCCGGCCCCTCGAGGACCAGGAAGAATCCGCGCATCACAGGGTGATGATGCTGCTCGCGGCGCCCTTCTCCATGCCCGCGCTGATCTGCTCGTTCACCTTCATCATCAGCTTCTCGAAGTTGGCGCGGGCCGATACGTAGCGCTGGCCGATGGTGCTCGTCTCGAGGTCGCGAACGGCCGTCTCATAGTCGAGCGTCGTCGCCTCGTCGGGCATCTGGCCCTGCGCGATCACCGCATCCACCTGCTTGGCCAGCACCGAGATGCGCTCGAGCTTCTGCTGGGTGTCCACGTCGCCGCGAAGGTCCTGCTCCGAGCGCCGCATCGCCTGGTATTCGCTCGACTGGCCGATCAGACGTCCCAACTCCTGCGCCTTTTCCGGAATCACGGGATCTCGCTCCTCTGCGCGAGCAGGTACCGCTCGCGGCCGAATAGGTCGTGGTGAATCATGACGTGCTGCCAGCCATACGCCCCTGCCGCCGACGCCGTGTCCGCGGCGCGCGCCGCATCGAGTTCGAGGGCGATCCATCCGCCCGGGACCAGCACGCGGCGGCCGTCGTCGAGGAGCCGGCGAGTGGCAGCCAGCCCGTCGCTCCCGCTCTCCAGCGCCATCCGCGGCTCCCAGTCGCGCACCGACATGTCGAGCGCCGCGTACTCGGCGGCCGCGATGTACGGCGGGTTTGCCACCAGCACATCGAGCGATGCCAGCGCCAGCGACGCCGTGAGGTCGGCCCGGACCAGCGTCACCGACAGGCCGGTTCGCCGTGCGTTGCGCGCAGCCACTTCGAGTGACCCGCCGCTCAGGTCCAGGCCCAGCACGCGATCGTACTGTCCCTCGTCCGCCAGGCTTAGCGCGATGCACCCGCTGCCCGTGCACACGTCGGCGACGATGCCTCGCGGTGCGCGGGCCAGCACCAGCTCCACCAGCCCCTCCGTCTCGGGCCTCGGGATGAGCACGCGCCGGTCCACGTGGAGCGAAAGGCGACGGAATCCTGCCCTGCCGGAAACATAGGCCAAGGGCTCGCCTCCCGCCCGTCGCTCGACCGCCGCCAGAAAGGCACCGACCTGTTCGGTCGATACCGGCGCGCGCCGTCCCAGGATCGCGTCGACCGGTGACGCCTCCATCAGGTCGGCCCAGAGCCGCAGCGCCTCGCGACGCGGCTCGGGGATGCGACCGGCCGCGAGCATGCGCCCGGCATCGGCCACGAGGTCACCCAGCGCCATGTCGGCCTCAGTCACGCTCCATCTCCTCCCGGCTCGCCATTCGCAGCGCCTCGATGAGCTCGTCGATGTGCCCGTCCATCACGTCGGGCAGGTTGTGCACCGAAAGATTGATGCGATGGTCGGTGACGCGGCTCTGGGGAAAGTTGTATGTGCGGATCTTTCCGGACCGGTCGCCCGTGCCCACCATCGCCTTGCGCTCGGATGAGCGCGCCGCTTCCTGCTCCGCGATCTTGCGGTCGAGCAGGCGCGCCCGCAGCACCTCCATCGCCTTGAGCTTGTTCTGGAGCTGCGACTTCTGGTCCTGCTGCGACACCACGAGCCCCGACGGCAGGTGGGTGATGCGCACCGCGCTGTCCGTCGTGTTCACGCTCTGCCCGCCCGGGCCGGAGGAGCGGAAGACGTCGATCCGCAGGTCCTGCGGATTGATCTGCACGTCGACCTCCTCCGCCTCGGGCAGGACGGCGACCGTCGCTGCCGAGGTGTGAATCCGCCCCTGGGTTTCGGTGGCCGGTACGCGCTGCACCCGGTGCACCCCCGACTCGCGGCGCAGCAGGCCGAAGGCATCCGGCCCCCTGATGGCGAGGATCGCCTCCTTCACCCCGCCCATGCCACCCTCGCTCACGGAGATCGGCTCGACCGTGAGGCGCCGCCGCTCGGCAAACCGGCGGTAGAGCCGCACCAGGTCGCCGGCGAAGATGCCGGCCTCGTCACCGCCGGTGCCAGCGCGGATCTCGAGGATGGCGTCACGATCGTCGAGCGGGTCCCGGGGAACCAGCAGCTCGTTGAGCTCCACCTCGAGCCGGGCCACCTGCGGCTCGAGCTCGCCCACGTCGGCGCGCGCCAGCGCCGCCAGCTCCGCATCGGGCTCGGCCGCCATCTCCCGCGCCTGGGACAGCTCCTCCTGAAGACGGACGAGCCGGTCGTGCGTGCGCACGACCGGCTCCAGTCTCGAGTGTTCCCGTCCAAGCTCCTGGAGGCGGGCCGTGTCCTTCGCCACCTCCGGTCCGGACAATTCGCGCGCGACCTCCGCGGCCCGCGCGAGCGCGGCGCGGAGTCGTGCGTCCATGAATCAGGCCTTCGCGACCGCGTCGTTCGTCTTGTACTTCCGACGGAAACGATCCACCCGGCCGGCGGTATCCAGAAGACGCTGCTTGCCCGTGTAGTACGGGTGGCACTGGGAGCACACCTCGACGTGGATCGACGTGGACGTCGAACGCGTTTCGAAGGAGTTGCCGCACGCGCAGATGACGGTCAGGGTGCGGTACATCGGATGCAGATCGGACTTCACGGGCCTTCTCCTTGGACAGCGGCCCCTTCGAGGCACCGGGCGTGATCACCGGGCGCCATTTTCGGTCGGGGCGTGGTTTTGTAAAGCCTTGGAGTATAACGAGCTAAGGACGCGGGAGCAAGGCTGCCGTCACCAGCCCTTTGACTTGGTCCTCTAACCACAGGTAACGTCCATGACCCCTCTCCGGACCCCGCCGTGAGCCTGCCTGCCATCCACATCCTGCGCCGCGTTCCGCTCTTCAGTGGCCTTGCCGAGTCCGACCTGGCGGCCTTCGCCGGGCTGGTCCGCGAGCGGCGCTACCCGAAGGGTGCCGTGATCGTCTTTCGTGACGATCCGGGCGACGCGCTGTACGTGGTGGCGGATGGCCAGGTCAAGGTGGTGCTCGTGGCCGAGGACGGCCGCGAGGTCATCCTGTCGGTACTCCGGGACGGTGACTTCTTCGGCGAGATGAGCGTGCTGGATGATGAGCCGCGGTCGGCCCACGTCATCGCGATGGAGGACAGCCGGCTGCTCGCCCTCCGGCGCGAGGACTTCCAGGCCCAGCTCCGGACATCGCCGGGGGTCAGCGTGGCCCTGCTGCGCGAGTTGTCACGTCGCCTGCGGCGCGCCGACGAGCAGATCGGCCGGCTGGTCCTGCTCGACGTCAACGGGCGCGTCGCCAGCCTCCTCCTTACCATGGCCTCGGAGGAAGGCGGCGACCGGATCACGCGGCGCCTCACCCATCACACCATCGCGCAGATGATCGGCGCCAGCCGCGAGACCGTGTCCCGGACCCTGCGCAACCTGGTCGAGCACGGCGTCATCGAGGTGAGCCGCAAGGAAATTCTCCTGAAGGACCGCGCGACGCTCGCCCAAGCGGCGCGCCGGGTCTAGCCACCTCTCCGTGACCGTCACACTCACTTTCTGGGGCACGCGCGGGAGCATCCCGGTGTCCGGACCTGCGACGGCACGCACCGGCGGCAGCACGCCGTGCGTCACGCTCGAAGCCGCGGATGCACCGCTCACGATCCTCGATGCCGGCACCGGTATTCGCGCGCTCGGCGCCTCCCTCGGGAACCGCCCCCTGACCGGCGGCCAGCTGCTCATCTCCCACACCCACTGGGATCACATCCAGGGCCTGCCGTTCTTCACGCCGCTCTGGCACCATGGGACCTCCCTCACCATCGTGGGTCCCCGTCCGGAGCGCGCGTCCCTGTCCTCGGTGCTCGAGCGGCAGATGGAGGCCGACGTGTTTCCCGTCCCGTTCACGCAGTTCGCGGAGCCACCGCGCGTCCGCGAGATGGCGGCGGAGCCTTTTGAACTGCCCGGGTACGCCGTGCGGCCCTTTCGGCTGAATCACCCCGGCGTAACCTTCGGCTACCGGCTCGAGCGGCCGGGCATGGACGCCTTCGCCTACGTCACCGACAACGAACTCGGCCCGGGTCACGCCTGGTCCGCGGCCTGGCGCGACGCGCTCGTTGCCTGGCTGTCGGGCACCCATACCCTCGTCCATGACGCGATGTACATGGAGAGCGAGGTTACCGCGCGGCGGGGCTGGGGCCACTCCACCGCCGGGGAGGCGATTGCCCTTGCCGCCGACACCGGTGCCGCGCGCCTCGTGCTCTTTCATCATGACCCCGGTCGCAGCGACGACATGGTGGATGCCATGCTGGCGGCAGCCCGGGAAGAGGCATCCCGGCGCGCGCCCTCCCTCGAGGTCCTGGCCGCGCGCGATGGCCTCGTCCTCAATCTCTAGATCAGGGGTCGTGATGACACGCATGCCGCTCGCCCTGCTCGCACTCGTTCTGGGCCCCCTCACGCTGCACTCGCAGCAGACCAGCTTTGCGGTGGTGCCCTTCGAGAGCCAGCAGTCCTTCGGCCTCGACCAGGAAAGCCTCCGCGCGCTCGGTGGCGGGATCGCGCAGATCCTGGCGAGCGAGCTGAGCCTGAGTCCGGGAGGCAGCGCCGCGCCGCGGAGCACCACCGCCGGCGCCATCACGAGCCAGGAGCTGGGCAAGAACACCCGCATCGACGCCGCCACCGCGGCCAGGATCGGGAAGATGGTCGGCGCGCGCTACGTGATCATGGGCAACTTCGTCGACTACTACGGGAAGTTTCGGCTCAATGTGCGCGTGGTCGACGCGCAGAGCGGCACGATCATCAAGGGGCTCTCGAACGAGGACCCCAAGATGCAGGATCGCGACCAGATCTACCTGATCACGCAGGCGATCGCGCAGCGCATTCTCCAGGAACTGAAGCTGCCACCCGCACCGGTGAACCAGGCCGTGGTGCCGGGTGCCGCGGTGATTGCGTTCAGCCTTGGCCTGCAGGCCGAGGATGCCGGTGACAAGGCCAAGGCGGCGAGCCTCTACGAGCGCGCCCTGCAGAGCGCGCCGGATTTTCCGGAGGCGAAGGAAGCCTTGCGACGGGTGAAGGGGTGACGGCCATGACGGTTGCCGCGTATCTCGCCGCACTGCCCGCCGATCGCCGCGCCGAAGTGGCGAAGGTGCGCCGGGTCATCAGGAAGCACCTGCCGAAGGGGTACAAGGAGGGGGTCGAGTGGGGCATGATATCCTATGGAGTGCCGCTACGGGTGTATCCCGACACCTACAACGGCAAGCCGCTCTGCTACGCCGCGATTGCCGCGCAGAAGGGATACTCGAGCCTCTACCTCATGACGGTCTACGGGAGCCCGGCGCTGGCGAGGGAGCTGAAGGCGGGGTTCAAGAAGGCTGGAAAGAAGCTTAGCATGGGAAAGGCGTGCATCCGCTTCAAGGAGGCGGACGACCTGGACCTCGACACCATCGGGCGGATCGTCGGAAGGGTGCCGCTGGCGAAATACGTGGCGATCGCCCAGGCAGCGCGGCGGCGCTAGGCCGGCACGATCGCGCGCCTGAGCCCCGCGAGCAGTCCTGCATGCACCGGGAGGATCAGCGCAATCAGCTCGATGTTGTACTGGTGGAACCATGGCAGGACCTTGATCGCCAGCGCGAGGGCGGCGAGCCCGGCCACCGCTGACGCGAGCCTCGCCGCGGTGCGACCGGCTCCGACCCGGCCCCTGAGTGCGAGCGGGATGAGCACCACGAGGGCGAGTGACAGCGGCGTCAGCAGCAGCACGTTCTCGTTCTGCCGCGACGACCAGTGATCGGTGAGAAACCAGAGCCCGAGCAGTAGCAGCCCGAGGAACCCTGCCACGAAGGACCAGGCGCTGCTCAGCGCACCGAACCAACGGCGTGCCCGCGCCGACGCGCGTGCCGCCCCGCCCAGCCACAGGAACAGGGCTCCCATCGACAGCCCGGCCAGAGCGAGCGGTACCCACGTCGGCCTCGGCGCCACGGGGTCATCGAAGCGCGAACTCCGGTTCAGTTCCTCTTCCCCGCGCACCAGCGGCACCTGCTGTCCCGATGCTTCCGTGACCTGTGCGATCCGCAGGTATTCCCTGACCCGCAGCGGAAGGAACATGGACTGCCATGCGGTCATCCCCGAATCGACCGGGTGCCCGAGCGCGAGGTTGATCACCACGTAGAGCGGCAGGTTCCACCCCAGGATCCGCCGGGTCTCCCAGCGCCAGGTGTGCCCCGACGGCATCGTGTCGAATCGCGCCTTCAGCTGACCACCGAGCACGCCGTCGATGGCATCGCGCACGCGCGTGGAGCAGTTGTCGAGGTAGTAGTTGTAGTGGTAGTGGCGGTTGGCCTCGGTGTCGTTCCAGGCGAGGAAGTCCCGGAGTGCCGCCGCCTGCGCGGGCGTCAGCGCCAGGTCCTGCAGCACGATCGACCGGTCCCGGTACACGTACAGCGCCAGGTCGCGATCGGTCCTTCTCGCTCCCATCGAGTACCACATCTGGCCGCGCGCGAACCGGAGGATGAAATTCTCCTGCCGGAAATCGAACAGCCCCCAGTTGTACGAGCGGCTGACTCCAGGATCGCGGTCGGTGACGACGATCGTGTTGTGGCCCCACAGCTCCCAGACTTCCTCACCCGGTCCGATCGTAAGCAGGCCCACAGTGACCCCGCTGCCGGTATCGGCAGCGGGCTCAGGCGGCACCTGTTGCGCGGAGGCCCGTCCGGCCAGCGCGAAGAGCAGCGAGACCGCCCCGGCCCATCGCAACCTCACAACGCCACGTCGCGACCGTCTTCCGCCGACTTGTAGATCGCGTCCATGACGCGGTGGAGCGTGACGTGCTCCGCAAGGTTGGGACCCTTGGCCTCACCCGCTACCACCGCGAGAAAATGGGCCCACTCCGCGCGGTACGACGAGAGCCACGCATTCTCGCGGGTAGCTGAGGTCCGAGGCGACACGTCGGTCGCGACCCCGTGCAATTCCTTCCACACCGTGAGCGGGTTGATCGAGGCGGCACCACGCTCGGCGCGCAGCCCCATCCCGAAGCGCTCCCCCTCGCCCAGGTGATGCCAGGTGACATCGAAGAAGATCGACGCGCCGTTGTCGCACACCACGAAGGCGGAGCCCGACCGCTCGACGCCGCGGTCGCGGGACGGCTTTTCCCAGGTGGCGCTGACCCGCACCGGGGTGGGGTTGCCAGCCAGCCACAGGCCGAGGTCGAACATCGCGAGGCCCAGGTCAAGGATCGCGCCGCCACCCGACTGGTCGCGCCGCTGGCGCCACGGCGCCTGCTGCCGGCTCGGCCGGAACACGTGCCAGCTGCCCCGTACGCTGTCCACCTGGCCCAGTTCGCCGCTCTGCACGAAACTCCGGACGAGCTGCGCATCGGTGCGGTAGCGGTGGTTCATGTCCACCATGACGACCTTGTTCTTCTTCTCCGCAGCCTTCACGATGCGCTGCGCCGACGCCGCGTTCATCGCGACCGGGCGTTCGCAGAAGACGTGCAGGTTGGCGGCGAGGGCCGCCAGGATGTGGCCCTCGTGCAGGTGCGTCGGGGAGCAGATGACGAGCGCATCGAGCAACTCGTAGTCGAGCACCTGCTCGATCCCCTCGAAGGCGTCGGGAATGCCGAACCGGTCGGCCAGGGCTCGCGCCTTCGGGCGGTCGGGATCGGCGAGCGCCAGCACCTCGACACCCTTCGTGCGCTTGAGCACGGGCAGGTGCGCCACCTGGGTCACGGCGCCCGCGCCGATGATTGCGAGCCGAAGCGGATCGCTCATGACGTCACCCCTTGCTGTCTTGCCCGCCGCTCAATAGCGCCGGACGATGGTGGTTCCCGCGTAGTATGCGGTGATGATGTCCGACGCCTTCTGACCTGCGCGGGCCCGACCGATGGCCCCCCACTGGCACAAGCCCACCCCGTGCCCCGATCCATGGCCATCAAGGACGATGCCAGTGACCTTCCCACCCCGAGTGCGGGTGTTCATGGTGAAGAGCGTGCTGCGGAGTAGCTGTCCATCTGGGAGGCGGAGCACCTGCCGCACCTGCGGTCCAACCACCGCGACGGTGCGCTGCCGCAGCACGATGTCCAGCGTCGCCACCCGGCCCGACACGGTCCGTCCGTCAACGGCGAGACTCCGGAGTCCCTCGGCCTCAATGGCCGGTACCTGGGCCACGACCGGCAGCGTCTTCCGGAGCGTGGCGCGCAGCACTTCGCCGCTCCATTCCTCGCGCCATGTGAAGCGCGGCGAGATGCTGCAGTACGCCGCACCACCCCGGGGCGCATCGTTGATGGAGCGGAGGTAGGGCCGGTTGGCGCCGAGAAAGATCTCGGTGCCAAGCGCCGTGCGCCCGCCGCAGGTGGAGGAGTAGAACGCATCGATCAGCTCGCCCTGGTACGTCACCACCTGCCCACGGGTCATAGCCACCGCATCGCGTCCCAGCGCCGTCTCCGCGCCGACGCCGCCATACACCTGGTCCTCGACGCTGGCGTAGAGGTCGAAGCCTTCCGCCTCGCGCCGCCCCACGTTCCGCAGCGCGTAGGTCCGCGCGACGATCGTCTGGGCCCTCAGGGCCTCCACGTCGCCTGGATCCTTGATGCCCGACTCCGCGCTCACAACGCCGGCGAGATAATCCTCGATGCCGGCGCGATTGATGGCCGTCACGCCCGTCCGGTCGCGCAGGAGCACCACGTCTCCGCGATAGTCGCGACCGTTCACCCGCACGAACCCGCCCGGCTCGGCGCGGAGCACGAGAGTGGTTGCCTCCGCTCGCGCGCCGGGACCAAGTCCACTCAGGAGCACCTTGCCAGGGCGCGGTGTCACCCGTGCCGTGCCGCCGGGGGACAGCCGCGCCATCAGGGCGCGGTCGGGGCCGCTGACCGCGACGCCGGCGGAGCCGCCGACCTCGAGCGAGGCCGCGGCGACCGCCAGGCCGATGCGGAGTGACGGCTCCACGCCTGCGCCCCCATCCGCCGAGGGGGCGGCCGGAACGGAAACGTCGCTGCGGATGCACCCGGCGAGCGCCAGCAGCAGCGCCGCGGTGAGTGCCCGCCGTTCAGCCGCGGTAATTGCCAAACTTGAGCTCGATCCCGAAGTCCTCGCCTCGCAGGAATGCCATCACCAGCTGCAGCTCGTCACGCGACGGGCTCGAAACCCTGACCTCGTCGCCCTGGATGCTTGACTGGACCTTCTTGAACCCCTGGTCCTTGATGGCCTTCGTGATCTTCTTCGCGATGTCCTGCGCGATCGCCTGGGTCAGCGTCACGGTGCGGCGCACCGACTCACCACTGCCGGCCACGATGTCGCCGACCTTGAGGTTCTTCACCGGGACGCCGCGCTTGATCATCTTGGTCTGGAGCACGTCCACCAGCGCGTCCATGCGGAACTGGTCGTCCGCCGCCAGCCGGATCTCCGCCTTCTCCCGGTCAAAGTCGACGGTGCACTTGGTGCCCTTGAAGTCGTAGCGCTGCGTGATCTCCTTCACCGTCTGGTTGACGGCGTTGTCCACTTCCTGGAGATCGGCGCCGGTGGAGATGTCGAAGGAGCTTGTGGTGGCCATGAGTCGGGTTGAAAGGTGTTGGGTAAGTCTAAGTCGGGGGCCAGTCTGGGAGTAAGGCGGGAAGGGCGGGCCGAAATCTTCACGCCCTCCCCGCCCTCCCCGCCATTCTGAATATTTATCCACCCCATTGACAGATACCCCACCCTGCTTGTAGCGTCCCTCATGCAGCGAATTTGCATGTGCCCCCAGATGTGTATCTGTCACTCGGCGAGCGAGTGGACGGACGTCATGGCGCATGCGATGGAGAGCCACCGACCCTAGGTCGACGCTTCCCCAGGACATCCCGGGCCCGGTCCACTCGAGTGGACCGGACCCTTTTTCTTTTCCGTCACCAGCACGCACCCGAGGAGGTTGTCATGCCGTACCATCCGGAAACACTCGCCATTCACGCCGGCCAGGTGGTGGATCCCGCCACCAATTCGCGCGCCGTGCCCATCTATGCTACCACGAGCTACGTGTTCAACAACACGGAGCACGCAGCCAACCTCTTCGGCCTCCGGGAATTCGGGAACATCTACACCCGGATCATGAACCCGACCAACGACGTCTTCGAGAAGCGCGTCGCCGAGCTCGAGGGTGGCATCGCGGCGCTGGCAGTGGCGAGCGGGCAGGCGGCGGAGACGCTCACCGTCCTCAACCTCGCCCGGGCCGGCGACAACCTCGTTTCGTCCCAGACGCTCTACGGCGGCACCTACAACCTGTTCGAGTACACGCTGCCCAAGTGGGGCATCCAGACGAAGTTCGTCGACATCCACAACCTCGAGTCGGTGCGCACTGCCATCGATGACGGCACCCGGCTTCTCTACGTGGAGACCATCGGGAATCCGCGACTCGACGTGCCGAACTTCGAGGCCCTGGCCGACATCGCCCATGCCGCCGGCATTCCGCTGGTGGTGGACAACACCTTCGGCGCCGCCACGCTGGCGCGCCCCATCCAGTACGGCGCGGACATCGTCGTGCATTCGGCCACCAAGTGGATCGGCGGTCATGGCACCGCGATCGGTGGCGTCGTGGTCGATGCCGGCAAGTTCGACTGGAACAGCACGGCGGCGCGGAAGCGCTTCCCCGAGTTCAGCTCGCCCGATCCCTCGTACCACGGACTGGTCTACACCGAGGCGTTCGGCAACCTGGCCTTCATCCTGAAGCTCCGGGTCCAGCTGCTCCGCGACCTCGGGCCGGCCCTCTCGCCCTGGAATGCGTTCCTGTTCCTGCAGGGCCTCGAGACGCTGCCGCTGCGCATCCAGCGCCACTCGGAGAACGCGCTCGCCGTCGCCACCTGGCTGCAGAAGGACAAGCGCGTCGAGTGGGTGTCATATCCCGGCCTCGAGTCGCATCCGGAGCACCGCAACGCGAAGAAGTACCTCCAGGGCGGCTTCGGCGGCGTCCTCACCTTCGGCGTGAAGGGCGGAACGCCCGCCGCCAAGGCGCTGATCGACCGGGTGAAGCTCTTCTCGCTGCTGGCCAATGTGGGCGACGCCAAGTCGCTCATCATCCACCCGGCATCCACCACGCACGAGCAGCTCACCCCGGAGCAGCAGAAGGCCACCGGCGTGACGCCCGAGCTCGTGCGCCTGTCCGTCGGCCTCGAGAACATCAACGACCTCATCGCCGACCTCGACCAGGCCCTGGGCGAGAAGTCCGCCAGCACTTCCACCCGCGCGGCGACCGCCGCCGCGTCCGCCTAGGAGGATCCGATGCCTGTCACCGAAGAACTCATTGACGCGAACGCCGGCTACGCCGCCGGCTTCACACTGGGCAGCCTGCCCCTGCCGCCGGCGCGGAAGCTCGCGATCGTCACCTGCATGGATGCCCGGCTCATTCCGTCCCGGGCGCTCGGACTGGAGGAGGGCGACGCCCACGTCATCCGCAATGCCGGCGGCCTGGCACGCGACGCGCTCCGCTCGCTGGTCATCTCGCAGCAGCTCCTCGGCACGCGCGAGATCGTCGTGATCCATCACACCGACTGCGGCATGCTCACCTTCACCAATGAGCAGCTGCAGGCGAAAGTGCGAACCGAACTGGGTGCCGACGCCTCGGCCATCGACTTCCAGCCGTTCGAGGACCTCGAGCGGAGCGTGGCCGATGACGTGGCCTTCCTCCGGGAGTCACCATTGCTCCTGGAGGGCGTTCCGGTCCGGGGCTTCGTGTATGACGTGCACAACGGCCGGATCACCGAGGTGGCGGTCCCTGCGGCCGAAGCCGTTCCGTGATGCGCGCCGAGTGTACACCGTGACCGAACCCGGCCAGCCGCTCACCGGAACGGGTGAGCGGCTCTCGCTGGGTGATTTCCGTACCTCGCGCGGCGAGGTGCTGCGCGACGCGTGGCTCAGCTACCGCGTCTTCGGGGACACTGCCGCCGCGGCGCGGAACGGGTGGATCCTCGTCTTCCACGCCCTCACCGGCAGTCCCGACGTCGATGCGTGGTGGGGGCCGCTGCTCGGCCCCGGCGCCCCACTCGACACCAGCCGTCACGCCATCATCGCGGCCAACCTCCCCGGCAGCTGCTACGGCTCCACCGGGCCGGCAGACACCAACGGCACGCCCTTCCCCACCCTCACGCCGGAGGACATGGCGCGGGTCCACGTGCCCCTGCTCGAACACCTCGGTGTCGACCGGCTCGCGCTGGTCACCGGCGGATCGCTCGGCGGCATGGTGGCGCTCGCCTGGGGCACGGTGTCGCCGGTGCCGGTCGACCAGCTCGTCGTGTTCGCCGCCCCGGCGGCCACCAGCGCGCAGGCCATCGCATGGAACAGCGCACAGCGCATGGCGATCGAGGCCGACAGCCGGTGGCAGGGTGGACACTTCGCGCCGGGCGCCGGCCCGGTTGACGGCCTCGCGGCGGCGCGCGCCATCGCCATGATCACGTACCGCTCCGGCGTCGAGTTCGATGAACGGTTCGGGCGCGCTTCCACCCGGAACCGCGCGCATTACGATGTGGAGCACTACCTGAGGCGCCAGGGAGAGAAGCTGGTGGAGCGCTTCGACGCGCGAAGCTACGTGGCCCTCATGGCGGCGATGGACGCGCACGACCTCGGGGACCTCGCCGTCGCCGGGGCCCGCACACGTCAGCGCGTCGGTGAGGTCGTGGGCGTCGGGATCGACACCGACATCCTGTACTATCCAGATGAGGTACGGGAGTGGATAAGCGCCTACCGGGCGGCGGGCGTCAACGCGCGGTACGAGGAGATTTCATCCCCGTATGGGCATGACGCATTCCTGATCGAATGGGCTCAAGTGTCCCGGATCCTGGCCGGGAACCACGCGTGTGACGTTGTGCCTGCCCCGCTCAACGAACCGCGTCGGGGTACACCACCTTGAAGACACGGTAGGCCGTTCCGTCCGTCATGCCCTCGGAGGTGAGTTCCAGTGGTTCCATCGCCTGGAGCTGGGTGTCGCTCGGTTCTCCGTGCATGGCAACGACGTACTGGATCCTCCGGGAGGCAACGAACGACCGCACGGCGCCTCCACCCGGCTCCGTGCCGACCGACGACCGCAGGGCGACGGTAGACACCAGGTTGAGCCTGGCGACCTCGTTGAACAGCAGCGGCATCGGCGTCAGGCACCAGGCGCCGTCGGGTATCGTGCCCGCCACGATCCGGTGCAGCGGCTCCAGCCTGGTCTTCCCTCCCAGATCGCGCCCGTCACTCCAGGCGCCGGACGCCGCAAACATCACCGCGACGGCCAGCAGGGCCTGCCGGCGCCAGCGGTCGAGCCCGCCCAGGCGCGACATGATGCCCACCACCACCAGCGTCTCGAGCGGCGCGAGACATGTCGCGTAACGGGCCTGCTTCGGCACGGCGATGGCGCCGAGCGCCACCATGAGCAGCAGGGTGTACCCGGCCAGAAAGCGGACACGTGGACTGGCGAGGCGCCAGCCCAGGCCGAGGCTCAGGAAGAACAGCGCGGACGGGAAGATGATCTGCGGCGTGCGGAAGATCCGCTTGTGCTCGTTCAGCAGGTTGAGCAGGGGGCTCACGGGCGAGAACGTCGTGACGGCCCTCGCCGTGCTGCCGTGGAGCTGGGCCTCGAACAGCCCCCAGTGGTGCGCTGCGTCCAGGGTGTAGGGGACGAGCGCCAGCACGGCCGCCGCGGCGAACGCCGCGCTCTCGGGAAAACGGCGGCGTGCCAGAAGCACCAGGCACCCCGCACCCACGAAGATCGCTCCGAAGAGGTGTGCGAGCATGGCGCACGCGGCCAGGAGGCCCCCGGCCACCGCCCACAGGACCGAGCGTGCGGAGTGGGTGGCCTGCCCCGTCGCGGCGACGCTGGCGAATCCGAACAGGGCCACGAGCATCTCGGGCCGTGCGATCTTGAAGCTCAAGAAGAAGACCGGGTTCAGCAGGAGGGTCGCCACGGCGGCCACCGTCATGTTGGTGCTGAAGCCGAGTCCGCGCCGCGCATACACGACGACCAGTCCCAACAGCACCATACCGGCGACGATGGAAACGAGGCGCGCCTGCAGGACCCCGAGGCCCAGGAAGCGGAAGGCCACGCTCTGCGCCTGGATGAACAGCCGGTGATAGAGGACGATGTACCGCTCGGCGCCGTCGATTCCGGTGAAGAAATTGCTGTGGACGTAGCCGTCGCGGGCAAGGAACCAACTCTGCTCGGCGAGCCACGGCTCGTCGATCTGCATGGGATGACCGGGGATGCTCGCGAGGATGAGGGCGAGCAGGATGGCCAGGAGGCCGGCGAGGGTCAGGCGCGTGCGGTTCAGCCCAGGAAGGTCTCCAGCGCCCTTGCGCGGCTGACGTGGCGGAGCCGGCTGAGCGCCTTCTCCTTGATCTGCCGCACCCGTTCCCGCGTGATGCCAAGCAGGCTGCCGATCTCCTCCAGTGTCATGGGCTCCGGCCCGTCGAGACCGAAATAGAGGCGGAGGATCTTGGTCTCACGTTCCTTGAGCGTGGCGAGGACCTCCTCGATCGACTCGGTGAGGGCGTGCTCGAACGTGTCGCTGTCGGAGCCGCCGTTCTGGGTGTCAGGCAGGTAGTCGAGGAGCCGGTTGTCCTCGCCGGGGGTGATCGGCGCATCGAGGGACAGGTGGGTCTGGGAGATGCTCAGCGTCTTCTGCACCTCCTCGATGGTGATGTCCATCCCCTCGGCGATCTCCGACGGCGTCGGCTCGCGCCCGAGCTCCTGCAGCAGCATCGAGGACCGCTTGCCGATGCGGTGCAGCGTCCCCGCGCGATTGAGCGGCACGCGCACGATCCGGCTCTGCTCCGCCAGCGCCTGCAGGATGGCCTGCCGAATCCACCAGACGGCATAGGAGATGAACTTGATCCCCTTGGTCTCGTCGAACTTGTGGGCCGCGCGGATGAGGCCGAGGTTGCCCTCGTTGATCAGGTCGGAGAGGGAGACGCCCTGGTTCTGGTACTTCTTGGCCACGGACACGACGAACCGCAGGTTGCTCCGCACCAGCTTGTCGAGGCACTCCGCATCGCCGACGCGAATGCCCTGGGCCAGCCGTACCTCTTCGGTCTGCGGAATCAGCGGGTAGCGGCTGATTTCCCTCAGGTAGAGGTCGAGCGAACCCTCGTCTGCAGAAGAGGAAGTGCGCTTGCCGGAACGGACCTGCATGGGGCGCATGAAGCTCACCCTCGTTGGGACAGAGTGCAACGCGGCGACAGCCTGCCACGTTGCGATCGAACCTTACCCGTGCCTCTCCTGCAGCGCAACGGGCGCGAGCATGATCTCAGGTGTCGTAGTTGTCGATCTGGGCACGCTGCAACCGGCCCGAGTAGTCGACGTAACAAACCTTCGTTTCTGAATAGAACTCGTACACTTCCCAGCCACCCTCCCGATGTCCGTTCCCGGTCTGCTTCACGCCGCCGAACGGCATGTGCGCCTCGGCACCAATCGTGGGAGCGTTGATGTAAGTGATGCCGTTGTCCAGCTCCACCATGGCCCGGTACGCCAGGTTCACGTCCTGGGTGTAGAGGCTGCTCGACAGCCCATACCTTACACCGTTGTTGATGCGCACCGCCTCGTCGAACGAATTGAAGCGCACCACGCTGAGTACCGGCCCGAAAATCTCCTCCTGCTCAAGCCGGCTGCCCGCCTTGACGCCTGCGAAGATGGTCGGCTGATAGAAGAATCCCCGAGCATACTTCGCGCCAGCGGGCCGGCGGCCGCCCGTAACCAGCTCGGCGCCCTGATCCCGGCCAATCTCGACGTACCGCTCCACCTTCATGCGGGATTCCTCGTGGATGAGCGGACCCACCTCGGTGCCGGCCTTTCGTCCATCACCAAGGCGCAGCTTGCCCGCCGCGTCGGCGAGGCGGCGCACGAAGCGATCGTGGACCCTGCGATGCAGCAGCAGCCGGCTCGTGGCCGTGCAGCGCTGCCCGGTGGTGCCGAACGCCCCCCAGAGGACGCCCTCGAGCGCGAGATCGAGGTTGGCGTCGTCCATGACGATCATGGCGTTCTTCCCGCCCATCTCCAGCGACAGCCGCTTGTGCATGCGCCCGCAGGTCTGGCCGATGGCGGCCCCGGTCTCGGTGGAGCCGGTGAAGGAGATCACCCCGACCGCCGGGTGTTCCACCAGCGCCTTGCCGACGGTCTCGCCGCGTCCGTGCACCAGCTGGATCACCTCCGGCGGCAATCCCGCCTCGAGGAGGATCTCAACCAGGAGGGTGACCGTGTGCGGCACGTCTTCCGACGGCTTGATGATGACCGAATTGCCGCACAGCAGCGCCGGGAATGCCTTCCAGGTCGGGATCGCCAGCGGAAAGTTGAACGGCGTGATGAGCCCGCAGACGCCGATCGGGCGGCGATAGCTCATCGCCCACTTGCTGGGCAGCTCGCTCGGCACCGTGTGGCCGAAGAGCCGGCGGCCCTCGGTGGCCGCGTAGAAGGCGGTATCGATGCCCTCCTGCACGTCACCTCGCGTCTCCGCGAGCACCTTGCCCATCTCCCGGGTCATGGCGTCGGCAACTTCCTCCTTGCGTGACACCAGGAGGTCACCGACCCGCCGGAGCACGTCGCCGCGCGCCGGCGCAGGAGTGCGCGACCACAGGCGGAAGCCGCGCTCGGCGGACTGCACCGCCGCCTCAATGTCGGCGGCTCCGGAATCGGGGAAGCGCCCGATCAGGTCGCGCGTGTCGGCGGGGTTCCGGTTCTCGAAGTAATCGCCGGTCGAAGGGGCGACCCACTTGCCAGCGATGAAGTTCTTGAAGGTCTTGGCCATGAAGGACTATGTCGGGGACGAAAGGTGATTCAGGAACGTGAGCGGTGAGCAGTAAGCGGGACGCCCCGCTCGCTCACCGCTTACCGCTGTTTATGGGCACATCCACTGCGCCTGCTGCGCCGCGTAGCCGATCCGGGGCAGCACCTCGGCGGCGAGCAGCGCAAGTCCCCAGACTACGGTGAGCAGCGAGAGAACGTGGGGATTACCGAGCCGGCGGCCCCAGCTGTTGGCAGCTCCCCAGACGCCGGCCACGACCAGCAGGCTGATCACGCCCATGTAGAGGAACAGGTTGATACCGCACGCGCGCGGGTAAGGCCAGAAGGGCACGGCGATCGCGAATGCCAGCACCAGCAGCACCCGGAGCCACGTGGCCATCGCGCCCTTCTGCGGTTCCTTCGCCGCGGCGACGACGACGGGGGTCGGCTTGGCGCTCGAGGAGCTGGTCCCGGGCGTGGTCGCCTTCCAGCTCTCGATCGCCTTGTCGACGGCCGCGAGGTCCTTATCCCAATCGCGTGGTCCCGTCATGCCGATTCCCTCCGCAGTCCGTAACGCTCGATCTTCTTGTAGAGGTTGGAGCGGGGCATCCGGAGCGTGCGCGCAGTCTCGGAGACGTTCCAGTCGTGATCGCGGAGCTTCTGCAGCAGGAAGTTCTTCTCCGCTTCCTGCTTGAACGTCTCAAACGTGTGCGGTGTCACCGCGACGTTCTCCCCGGCCACACCCGGGTCGAGCACCGGCAGGAGACGCTCGACATCCGGACCGGTCACCATCTTGCCGGCCGCCAGGATCATCAGGCGCTCCACTCCGTTGCGCAGCTCGCGTACGTTGCCGGGCCACGGCCGCTGCTGCAGCCGGGTCATGGCGTCCTCTCCGAACTTGCGCAGTGGCACCCCCGCCGTGGCGGCGAGCTGGTCGGCGAAGTGCGCCACCAGCAGCGGAATGTCATCCACCCGCTCCCGCAGCGCCGGCACGTGGATCTCCACCACGTTGAGCCGGTAGAGAAGGTCCTCGCGGAACCGGTTCTCGAGGATTTCCTCGCGCAGGTCCTTGTTGGTGGCGGCGAGCACCCGCACGTCGACATTCACGGACTTGGTGCCGCCGATGCGCGTGACCACGCCTTCCTGCAGCACCCGCAGGAGCTTGGCCTGAGCCGCGAGCGACAGGTCGCCCACCTCGTCGAGGAAGAGGGTGCCTCCGTCGGCCTGCTCAAACTTCCCGGCCCGGTCGGTCACGGCGCCGGTGAACGAACCCCGCATGTGCCCGAACAGTTCGCTCTCGATCAGTTCGGACGGGATGGCCGCGCAGTTGAGCTCGATGAAGGCCTTGGTCCGGCGCGAGGACGCATCGTGCAGCGCCCGGGCCACCAGCTCCTTCCCCGCCCCGTTGTCCCCGGTGATCAGCACCCGGGCATTGGTGGGACCCACCTTGCTGATCAGCTCGCGCACGCCGGCCAGTGCCGGCGAGTTGCCGATCATCGCGTAGCGGCTGCCCACCACTTCCTTGAGCCGCTGATTCTCGCCGGTCAGGTCGGCGTGGCGCAGGGCATTGCGCACCGTGATCAGCAGCCGGTCGGTATCGAGCGGCTTCTCGAGGAAGTCGAACGCGCCGCGACGGGTGGCCTCGACCGCCGTCTGGAGGGTGCCGTGACCCGAGATCATGATCACGATCGCGTTCGGGTCGAGCTCCCGCAGCCGCGTGAGCGTATCGAGCCCGTCCAGGCCGGCCATCTTGACGTCGAGGAACGACAGGTGGGGCCGGTACTCGGGGAAGACAGTAATGCCCTCGCCCCCGGAGCTCGCCGTTCGCACCTGCATGCCCTCATACTCGAGCACCTGCTTGAGAGCCTGGCGGATGCCTGCTTCGTCATCGACAATGAGTACCCGGTAAGCCATGCGAGTAACGTAACGTCCCGTGCGGTCAACGGAAGCCGAGCGGATCTCGCCCGGCCTTTGCATCTCACGGGGGCGGCCGCTAGCATCGAGCATGTCCGAACGAATTCTTGCAGTCACCCCGGCGCTGTCGATTCCGCTCGCCGAGATCGCCATCCGGGCCACGCCCTCGAGCGGCCCCGGCGGACAGCACGTCAACCGCAGCTCCACCCGCATCGAGGCGGTGTGGAATGTCCCGGGCTCGCCGGTCCTGACGGAGGCGCAGCGCGCCCGGCTGCTGCTGCGGCTCGCGAGCCGGCTCGATGGCGACGGCGACCTGCACGTGGTGGCGTCCGACCGCCGCAGCCAGCTGCAGAACCGGGCCGCGGCGCTCGAGCGCCTCGCCGGCGTGGTGGCCCGTGCCCTTGCCATCCCCAAGGCCCGCCGGGCCACCAGGCCCACGAAGGCGTCCAGGGAACGCCGGCTTGCGAGCAAGAAGCGCCGCGGAGAAACCAAGCGCGAGCGGCGTCCGCCGCGCGACGATTGAGGCCAGCCCGCGCGGGTACCGCATGCGCCGACTGAGGGTTGATCCGGTGGCACCCGATCCCGTGGCCATCGCCGCCGCCGCGGCAGTGCTCAGGGCGGGTGGCCTCGTGGCCTTCCCGACCGAGACGGTCTACGGCCTCGGCGCCGACGCACTCGATCCTGCTGCGGTCCGCCGGATCTACGAAGCGAAGGGACGCCCCGCCTTCAACCCGGTCATCGTCCACGTCGCCAGCACCGAGCAGGCGCGTCGCCTCGCGCGGCGATGGCCCGCACAAGCCACGCGCCTGGCGAACCGCTTCTGGCCCGGCCCGCTCACGCTGGTCGTGCCAAAGGACGTCACCGTGCCGGACATCGTGACGGCCGGCCTCGACGCGGTCGGCATTCGGGTGCCCGCCCATCCTGTGGCGCTGGCCCTGATCCGCTCCGCTGACATTCCGGTCGCCGCACCGAGCGCCAATCGCTTCACCCAACTCTCGCCGACGACGGCCGACCATGTGGCGCAGGCGCTGGGTGACCGGGTGGATGTACTGCTCGACGGTGGTCCAGCACAGGTGGGCATCGAATCCACGGTCGTGGACCTCACCGGCCCCCAACCGCGGCTCCTGCGGCCCGGGATGATCTCGGTGGCCGCACTCGAGGAAGTGATCGGTCCACTGCAGCACAGCGCCGGCGAGCCGGTGGGTGATGCGCCACGCCTGTCACCAGGCCAGGTGGAGCGGCACTACGCACCCCGCGCGACGCTGCTGTTGCTGACGCGCGCGGAGCTGGAGGAGCTGGCCGACCGGCGCGGCCGGGGAGAAACGGGAAGGACGTCCCTTGGCGCAGTGCTGTACTCCGACGCCCGCGTACCGCAGCACAGCCAGATCGTCCGCCTGCCATCGCAGGCCGACGGCTATGCCCGCGGATTGTATGCAGCCCTGCACGAGCTGGACGCTGCCGGGTGCGATCGCATCCTGGTAGAATTGCCCCCCGAAGATCCTCAATGGAACGCCGTGCACGATCGCCTGCGCCGCGCAGCGCGATGACGTCCATACCTTGACCACGGGAGCCGAGTGAGAAAAGTCGTCGCATGGGCGGGGAGCGCCTTGCCCTTGCTGCTCGCCATGCCGGGCAGCGGGTGTGCGCGGGATCGCGAGAAGGCAGAGCGCTGGCGGTTCGCGGACGTGGCTCCGCCCGTGACGGCACCACATGCCATGGTAGTGTCGGACAACCCCGGCTCGAGCGAAGTGGGGGCGGAGGTTCTGCACCGCGGCGGCAACGCGATCGACGCCATCGTGGCGGTTGCCTTTGCGCAGGCGGTGGTGAACCCCGCCGCAGGTAACATCGGCGGCGGCGGGTTCCTGGTCTTCCGGCAACACGATGGCGAAGTGTTCGCGCTCGACTTCCGCGAGGCCGCACCCCTGACCGCGACGCGCGACATGTACGTGGACTCGACCGGCAAGGTCACCGATGCATCGCTCGTGGGCGCGCTGGCCGGCGGCGTGCCCGGCTCGGTGGCCGGGCTCTGGGCGATGCACCATCGCTTCGGCGCGCTGCCCTGGCGCGACGTGGTCCTCCCCGCCACGGCGCTCGCGAAGGCGCACGTGCTCGACAGCCTGCGGGCAGAGTGGCTCGCGGACGGCGCCGGCAGCCTTGCGCGGTTCCCGTCCTCGGCGACGGTATTTATCCGCGGTGACGGCCGCGCGTGGCAGGCGGGCGACACGCTGCGCCAGCCCGACCTCGCCCGCACGCTCGCACTCATTGCCGACAGCGGCGCGGACATCTTCTACCGGGGAAGCATCGCGGACGCGATAGCGAGAGAAGTGCAACTGGGAGGAGGGCTCATCACTCGCGAAGACCTCGCGCGGTACCAGGCCCTGTGGCGCACGCCACTCGAGGCGACTTACCGGGGATGGCGCATCATCACCATGCCCCCGGTGTCCGGCGGCGGCGCGACACTCATTCAGGCGCTCAACATCCTGGAGGGATTCGACCTGCCGTCGCCCGGCACGGCGGCGTTGGCACACCTTCAGGTCGAGGCACTCCGCCGTGCCTTCCTCGACCGGAACACCCTCCTTGGCGACCCCGCGTTCGTGAACATGCCCATCATCGAGCTGACGTCCAAGTCCTACGCCACCACGCAGCGCAGCAGCATCGCGGCCGACCGCGCGACGCCGCTCGAGGGCTCCGCGCTCGCCGAGGGACAGCACACGACCCACTTCTCGGTGGTGGACAGCGCCGGCAATGCCGCGTCGATCACCACCACGATCAATACCGGTTTCGGGTCGGGATTTGTCGTGGCCGGCACCGGCTTCCTGCTCAACAACGAGATGGATGACTTCACCGCCCAGCCGGGCGCGGTGAACGCGATGGGCATCCAGCAGGTGGGCGCCGCCAACACGATTGAACCCGGGAAGCGGATGCTCTCCTCGATGACGCCGACCATCGTCCTCGATCCCGACGGGCGGCTGTCGCTCGTCCTGGGCTCGCCCGGCGGCGCTACCATCATTTCGTCGGTACTTGAAGTGATCTCCAACGTGGTCGATCAGCGGATGAGCCTGGCCCAGGCGGTCGCGGCGCCGCGCATCCACCACAATGGCCTGCCCGACTTCGTGGGATGGGAACCTGCCGGCCTGACACCACGGGTGCAGGCCGAGCTGCGGGCAATGGGCTATTCACTCTGGAAGGAGCCGGAGTACATGGGTACGGTGAACGCCATCCGCGCGACACCGCACGGCCTGGAGGGGGTGGCCGACCCGCGGGTGGTCGGAGGCGCGGCCGGCTGGTAGGTGCGGCGTCAGGGAGGGCTGGGCCGTTCATCCCACCTTGCGGCTGCCGCCCACGCGCCCCATGCTGGTGCGTCACCCCTCAGGCAGGCATCGTGAGACGGCACCGAGCGGCTCGCATCATCCTCCACGGCGCGATACTCGCGTGCACCCTCAGCGCCTGCAAGCGGGACGCGTCGCCACAGCGCCCTTCCGCGTTCGCCGTGGTCGAGGCCTCCTACTTCGATCAGTACTACCGCTACTCACCGAGCTCCGCGACTGCCCTCGGCGTTCATGACTACGACGATGCCTTGGATGACATGTCTGCCGCTGCCTTCGCCGCGCGGATCGATTCCTTGCATCGCCTCGGCGCCCGCCTTGATGCAGCGCGTACCCACCAGACGCCACGCGACTCCATCGACGCCGTCCTGATCGGCAACGCGATTGATGCGGAGCTTCTCGAGCTCGAGCGCGTGCAGGGATGGCGGCACAATCCAATGTGGTACATCTACCTGCCCAGTAGCGCTGTCCACGGCCTCATCAAGCGCGACTTCGCCCCCGCGAATCAGCGGCTCCGCTCGGTTATCGCCCGTCTCCGCCTCGTCCCGACGGCGCTGGCCGCGATGCGCGAGAACATGGATAACCCGCCCCGCGAGTTTACCGACCTGGCAATCCGCATGGCCGACGGCTCCGTCGGCTTCTTCAGTGGCACCGTAGGGGATTGGGGAAGGTCTGCAGCCGGTGGCGACAGCAGCCTGCTGCGCCTGTTCACGGCCGCGAACGATTCCGCCACGGCCGCAATGACGGCCGCCGCGAAGTGGCTCAAGTCCGACCTGTTGCCGCGCTCGAACGGAGCCTACGCCCTGGGCCCGGAACTGTTCGGCCTGAAGCTCCGGTACGAGGAGATGGTGGATATTCCGCTGGACCGGCTGCTCCTCATTGGCGAAGCAACCCTGGCCCGCGACCATCAGGCGGCGCTGGCCGTAGCGCGCCGCATCGATTCCACGCGACCGCCCCTCGACGTGATCACCGCGATGGCCGACGACCATCCGTCGGCGGACAGCTTGCTTGCCTCGGTCCAAAACTCGATCGAAGCGACGCGTCGCTTTGTCGTGGAGCGCCGGATCGCGACGCTTCCGTCCGACGTTCGTCCCCGAATTGAGGAGACGCCTTCCTATGCGCGGACCGGCGGTTTTGCATCGCTCGACCCACCCGGTCCGTTCGAGACGCGTGCCACGGAGGCGTTCTACTACGTGACGCCGCCGGAGAAAGGCTGGGACCGTCTCCATACCGAGGAGCACCTCCGGCTGTTCAACCGGCCCGTGGTGGCCCTGATCAATGCGCATGAGGCATATCCAGGCCACTACCTGCAGTTTCTTTATTCGAAGCAGTTCCCCACGCGTACCCGCAAGCAACTGTACGCCGCCAGCAACGTGGAAGGATGGGCTCACTACAGCGAGCAGATGATGCTGGAAGAGGGATTCGGTGGTGGTGACCCGAAGATCCAGCTGGCGCAACTGCAGGAGGCGCTGGTACGGGACTGTCGCTTCGTGGTCGGCATCAAGCTTCACACACGGGCGATGAGCGTCAGGGATGGGGCCAGGTGCTTTGTCGATCAGGCCTTCCAGGAACCGGCGAACGCGTACGAGGAGTCGCGGCGTGGCGCCTACAACCCGACCTACCTCTACTACACCCTGGGCAAGCTGCAGATCTACAAGCTCCGGGCCGACTACGAGCGGAGCAAGGGACGGGGGTATTCCCTGCAAGGCTTCCACGATGCCTTCCTGCGGGAAGGGGGCATGCCGATCAAGCTGATGCGTCGCCTCCTGCTCCCGGGAGACTCGGGCGCGTCGCTCTAGCTCACGGCTCGGGTGCCTCTACAGGCTCGTTCGATACCGGTTCCGAGCCGTCTCCTTCGAGTTCGTCCTGCAGCGCCTTGAGCGATGCGTTGAACTGCTCGGGGTCCTTGGCGGGCACCAGCATCGCCGCGATTGGCTTGAGGACAGACGAGAACTCCACGTCGCTGCTCCACTGGCCCTTGTACGCCCGGCTGGCCAGCACCATGACGAACAGGGCAACGCCGAAACCGGCGGCGATGCGCACGTGCCGGTCCCAGTTGCCGCGGTTCATGACGCGCAGGTGGGCCAGGATCGCGACCAGCCAGATCAGGGCGGTCAGCGCCGTGAGCGCGACCGTGAAGGCGCCGGCTCCCGGCAGCAGGAACTTCTGCCACGATTCCAGTTCGCCCACCGCCCAGCCGAGTAGCGCAATGAGAGTTGCCACCACGAAGTGCTGGCCGAACCGCGCCTGGCCGTAGCGGATGCGCCCCGTGATTGCCCACAGGCCAACCCACGCACACTCGGCCACGACGAGCGCGATCGCCACCACGAGGGCGTTCACCGCTCGCTCCGATCCCGGCATCGTGAAGTAGCCGATCGCGGCGCCGCCCAGCGCGAGAAGGCCCGCTGCACCCCACTGGACGGGCCGGCGCGCCACGAAAGCCCTCCAGCCTGCCGCTGGTGGTTCGGCGGCACGGACACTCACGGGCGGCGTGTCGCGCGTCGCCTCGTCGACGAGGCGGATGATGTTACCGCCCATCGCCACCGGCGCGGAGGGCGTGAGTGCGAGCGACATCGCGCGCTCCGGCGCACCCGGACGGGACAGGCCGGACGACTGGCCCAGTACCGTCACGGTGAGGCTGCCATCGGCCTCGCGGTCGATGCGCGCGTGGTACGCCGCCACGTCGTCACCCTCGATGAGCAGCGTGTTGTCCACGGCGCTCCCCACGGTGCACGGCACGCCCTCGGCCGTGCGCCGCGCCACCACCCGCCCTGCCGCGTCCACCACCTCGATCCAGCTCATTCAGCGGCCTCCAGCGACGGCGTGATCGAGGCGAGATAGCGCGCGACCATGCGCTGGATCAGGTCGAAGCGGAGGCCCGACATCGTGAGTGTCGTGACCAGGCTCTGGGCCGTCGCGCCCAGGGGCGTGGCCCGGAGCACCGCCTCATAGAGGCCGGACAGGCTCTTGAGCCGGCGCGCGCACAACTCGGTGCGGAACGTCAGCGTTGCCGTGCGCACGTTGTGGGTGGTGCAGCGGAAGCGCGTCGTCTCCCGTGGCGTGCCGTCGAACGTGAGCTTGTCGTTGAAGACCTGTTCACTCGCGGTGAGCAGGCGGATCCGGCTCAGTGACTCCCCATCGAGCAGTTGATGGGAGAAATAGACCAGGCCGGCGCTCAGATCCTCCGACAGGAAGACCGACTCATCGGTACTGCAGCGGTGAATCACCAGCCGGTAGGCGGCGTCCTTCGGCTCATGGGCGTCGCCCCAGCACTGAAAGGCGGCAGAGGGCTCCGTCGGCGCGCGGTACGGGCCGAGCCGTACCGTGGGCGCACCGGGCACGAAGAGGGAGTCGAGCGCCTCGACACCAAAGCTCCCGAGCCGGGCAGCCATGTCGTAGCGCAATGCTTCGGCCGCCGGCAGCACCGAGGGCAGCCTTCCCAGCAGTCGGGTCACGAATTCGGCCGGCACCAGGAACGCGAGTTCCTCGCCCATCGTGGCCACGTTGACGCCCACGAGCGCGCCGGCGGGCGTGACCGCCGGACCGCCGCTCATGCCGGGGTTGAGTGGCCCGGTGAAATGCAGCCGCGGCGTAAGCACGTGCTCCACCTGCCCGTTGTACGTGCCCTCGATGATGCTCAGGCCGAGATCGCGCGGATGGCCGAGCGCGAAGACGCGATCCCCCTTCGACAGGTTCGCGGTGACGGGCGTCAGCATCGCCTCCGCATGGGCATCGGGTGCCTCGAGCACCGCGAGGTCGTGGACCACGTCCACCGCCAGCACCCTGATATCGACCGTGTCGCGGCCCCATGTGGCCCGGCCGCGGTGGCGGTCGGGTTCGTTCACGAGCCGGGAGATCACGTGATAGTTGGTGACGATCCGGCCCGAGGGGGCGGCGAAGAATCCGGAGCCGACGCTGCTCAGCGCCACCGCGCCGGTCTCGCGCACTTCGATGCGCACTACCGCGGGAGCCAGTTTCCGGAACGCCTGGGCTACGTCGCCCGCAGGTGCCGGCGCCGCGGCCGCGTCCTGGGAACGAGCCACTTGGGGGCTCAAGGCGAGAAAAGCGCCTGTTGCCACGACGCACGCGCGCAGGTTCATGGGATGTGGTATGGGAATGACGGAAGAAAGCGTGTCGGGCTGAATGGCGGGAGGGGGATGGTCCGGGCCGGCCGGGAATCATGGACCCCCGGCCAGCGGCACGGGCGCCGGGTGCCCCCGGTCCAGGCTCCGGTACTGGATCGCCTCCGCCACATGCGCCACCTCGAGCGACTCGGCGCCAGCGAGGTCGGCGATGGTCCGGGCAATCTTGAGCACGCGATGGTATGCGCGCGCCGACAGCCCGAGCCGGGTGATCGCTGAGCGCAGGATCGTCTCCGATTCCGGGCCAAGGTGGCAGAAGCGCCGGACCTCGCGGGCACTCATGTGCGCGTTGGCATGCATGCCCGCGATCCCCGCAAAGCGACCCCGCTGCGCCGCACGCGCCCGTTCCACCCGCGCCGCAATGACGCCGCTCGATTCCGCAGGCTGGCCACCCGTGAGATCGCGGTACGGGATGGCGGGCACCTCGAGGTGGATATCGATCCGGTCGAGCAACGGGCCCGACACACGGGCACGGTAGCGCTGCACCGACTGCGGCGGGCAGATGCAGGCATGCGCCGGATCGCCCGAATAGCCGCAGGGGCATGGATTCATGGCCGCAGCCAGCATGATCCGCGCGGGATAGGTGAGACTCATCGCGGCACGGCTCAGTGTCACGGTGCCGTCCTCGAGCGGCTGCCGCAGCACCTCGAGCACACTGGAGCGGAATTCGGGGAGTTCATCGAGGAAGAGCACCCCGCCATGCGCGAGGCTCACCTCGCCTGGGCGCGGTGGCGTGCCGCCGCCCACGAGGCCGGCGTCGCTGATCGTGTGATGCGGCGCGCGGAACGGCCGGGTGGTGCAGAGCGCGCGCCCGGCACCGAGCAGTCCGGCCACGCTGTGCACCTTGGTGGTCTCGAGCGCCTCGTCCAGCGACATCGCCGGGAGAATGCCGGGCAGCCGGCGCGCGAGCATGGTCTTGCCTGACCCGGGTGGACCAATGAGCAGGATGTTGTGCGCCCCAGCGGCCGCCACCTCGAGCGCTCGCTTGGCCCCCGCCTGCCCGCGCACGTCGGCGAAGTCAGCCTCGTCGCGCATCGCTGCCGCGAGGTAGCGCGCCGGATCCACTGCGGCAGGCTCGAGCCGAGCGGCACCGCCAATGTGTCGGCAGACCTCCGCCAGCGAAGCCGCGCCGAGCACCGTGAGGCCGGAAACGACCGCCGCCTCGGGCACGTTCGGCAACGGTAGGATGAGCGTGGCAGCGCCCGATGCCCGCGCTGCCAGGGCGATCGGCAGAGCCCCGCGCACCGGTCGAAGGTCGCCCTCGAGGCCAAGCTCACCGGCGACCACGATGCGTCGCGCCTCCCCATCCAGGGTCGCCGCCGGCAACTGCTCGCTCGCGATCAGGACGCCCAGCGCGATCGGCAGGTCGAAAGCCGAGCCCTGTTTCGGAACGTCTGCGGGCGCGAGGTTGACCGTGATGCGCCGAAGCGGAAGACTGTATCCGGCATTGGCCAGGGCCGCCGCGACCCGCTCCTTGCCCTCACGCACTGCGCCTTGGGGCAGGCCCACGGTGCTGAACGACGGCAACCCGCTGCTGATGTCGATCTCGACGTCGACCAGGTAGGCGTCGATGCCGAGCACGGCGGCGGAGCACACACGGGCGAGCATGTGGCATGGTACGGCGAGCGGCGCGTACCACGGTACCGATTGCGCGCACGCGGGCACTTGCGAGCGCTTGCGGCAGCCAATCGCGCCGTGACGCTTGTAGCGGGAAGGCCCGCTCTCATTCTGGGCATCGCTGCCTTCAGGCGGGCACGTACCGGATCGTGACGGTTGTGCCCTGCCCCTCTGCACTGCTGATCGCCACCGCTCCGCCCCAGCTTTCCACCAGTCGCCTCACGATCGAGAGACCGAGCCCCGACCCGCTGGTGGTGGTGGAGAACTGCGGCTCGAATACCCGCGGCAATGTCTCCGCGGAGATGCCCGAGCCGTCGTCCTCCACGACGACACGTCCGGGTTCAATCGATACCTGCACCCGGTGCGCGCCGGCGTTGCGCGCGTTCTCCAGTACGTTCACCAGCACCTCCTTGAGCTCGTCGGGCCGCGCCCGCCCGGTCAGCGCCTGCGGTGCATGCAGTTCCACGCGCGCGCCCGCGTCCGACAGGGTATAGAGCTGCACCACCTCGCGCACCACCGCCACAATGTCGATCGGCTCGAGCGGGTCCTCGCCATCGCCCGGTGCCGCGAAGCGACTGAAGGCGCGCGCAATGCGATCGAGCCGGTCGATCTCGCCCAGCATGCGCTCCGACGTCTCCGTCAGCACGCGATCGTAGTCGCTGCGCCCGTCCTGCCACGCGCGCTGCAGATGCTGCATGCCGAGGCGCATGGGCGTGAGGGGGTTCTTGATCTCGTGTGCTACCTGCCGCGCCATCTCGCCCCACGCGAGCACGCGCTCGGCCCTCGACATGTCGGTGACATCGGTGAGCGCCACGACCACGCCCCCAAGGGGCCCGGCCAGCCTGGCATGCTGCGCGCTCACCCGCCGTCCCCCCACGGTGTGCTCCGTCGGCACCTCCGCCGACGCCAGGCCGGCCAGCGCCTCTTCCACCTGCGTCACCAGCGGCGTCCACTCCTCCCTCAAGTGACCGCGCAGCTGAACGCCCTCGCGCAGGCGCACACCAAGCAACTGTTCCGCCTGCCGGTTCGCGAGCAGCACCCGGCCGCCGGCGTCCACCGCGATCACCCCGGTCGCCACCGTGGCGAGGACGGTCTCGGTGCGCCGCCTCGCCGCCTCGAGTGCCTCGCGGCTCGCGCGCACGTCGGCGGCCATCCGGTTGAAGGCACCGAAGACCGGCTCGAACTCGCTCGGTGGACTGCGCTCCTGCAGCGGTGCCGGCTTGCCTTCACCCAGTGCCAGCGCCGCGCGGCGCAGGTCGGCGACGGGACGCGACAGCGCGCGCGCGACCGACTGCGCACCCTGCAGCGCCGCCGCGAGCCCGAGCAGCAGCACCAGCAGCACCGCCATGGCGAGATCCTGTTGCGAGTCCGTGGACAGTTCGCCCACGCGACGCGGTGTCGCCAGCACGCCGAGGTGTGACGGAGAGCCGGGGAGCAGCAGCCGGTACCCGACGCGCTCGGCGAGCGTGGGCAGTGGTCCGTTCCGGGTCACCTCGAGCTGTCCGCCGAAGGCGAGCTGCCGGAACGCGTCCGGGTCCATCAGCTCTCCCAGCACGCCGAGATCCTGCAGGATGCGCGCGCTGGCCGAGTTGAGCCGGCCGCCGCCGTACAGCCCGAAGTCGGCGTCCATGCGCTGGCCCAGTGCCTCGAGCTCGTGGGCGCCGTAGGCCGAGTCCCGCGTCGCGAGCACACCGGAGCTGCGGAGGGCGTCGCGCAGCGTGCCACTGATGAGGGCGTCGGTGACGCGTGCGGTGTCCAGGGCGATGCGCTGGATGCCCCACACCGAGAAGCCGACCGCCGGGACGAGGAAGAAGAGCGCAAGGGTGACGGCAAGCCGGACACGGAAGGAGCGCGCCGCCGTGCGCCATGGCCCGACGCGCACCGGAAATCGCCCGCAGTAGTCGGCCATCAGCCACACGAGCGCCAGCACCAGGATATCGATCAGCAGGAGTACCGCACCCCGCACCATGAGCGGTACCGGGCCGCGCAGCGCGGTCTGCACGTAGACCTCGCGCGTCGCGCCGGAGACCGACAGGGTCCGCGCGGCGCGAAGCACCCAGCCTTCGCGCTGCCAGCGCAGTGTCGCCGTCGGGGCCGCCTGCGCCATCGGTGGCGACAGGGCGAGCACATAGGTTGGCGGCCGGTGCACGGTCGGCTCGAGCAGGCGCCCGAGACGGCTGGGCGTGATCAACTGTGTCTGTGGGCCGATCACCGTGACCAGCAGACTCCCCTCTGCCAGCGGGGTCGCGAGCATGTAGTGAAGACCCGGCGGTGCCATGATGGTGACGACCGTGTCGGGTCGCGGCACGGTTGACAGCAGGGAGTCGAGCGCCAGCCGCCCGACTTCGAGTGAGTCGAGTGACAGCTCCGCCCCCCAGCCGACACCCTGGGTCCACAGTGCCAGTCGGGCGGGATAGCCCTGGTCCGCGAGCACCGACGTGCGCCACAGCGCATAGAGTTCCGTCGCCGTGGCGGGTGGCGGCGCTTGCCGTACCGCGTTGCCGAAGAGGTCGAGCAGCGCCGGCGCGACCGGGTCCGTCTCGCTCCCCAGCCGGAACACCTCGCGTTGCGCCTGGAGCATGCGGCCACGATGCTCCGCCTGCCACGTGAAGAGCGAGGAGAGACTGCCGGCCGCCAGCGCAATGCTCACGACGGCCTGGCCCGTCGGCAGGGGCAGGCTCGCCACCAGCAGCACCGGCGCCCACAGCAGCGGGAACCAGCGCGGCCATTCGGAGGATGGCTGCCAGATGTACAGCCCCACGATGGCGGCGAAGATTGCGGTCGCCACGCCCAGCCACGACCACCACCCGGTTCGGCGGGGCTCGGCGTCGCCCCGCAGGAGCGCGGCCGCGAGCACGATGGGCCCGGTCGCAACGAGGAACAGCGCCATCTGCCAGGTGAGCCAAAGCCCCAGCGATGCCCCTTCGGGCGGCGGCGTGATGCCACTGCTCAGTTCGACGATGGCGAACGGAATCGCGAAGAACATTCCGATCCCGGCGAGCAGGCTCCACCATCGCCGCGGAAGCCGGCGCCGCCAGAGCCACACCGCCCCCATGGTGAGGAGCGCACCACCGAGCCCGAGGGTGCCGGCGGAACTCGTGAGCGGGACCAGGGGATTGAACAGGTACGACGCCGGAGAGAAGAGGTCACTCGCGCCGAGCAGCGAGCCCACTGGCGCATGGACAGTGAGCCAGACGGCGATCACGGCGAGCATCCATCGCCCCGCAGACGCCTGCTCGACCAGCAGGCCCAGCGCCAGGACCAGCAGCAAGGCAATCGCGGCGGCGCGCCCGCCCCGGGACACCTCGAGAGCACGCGCGTCCGCCTGCTGCGGCGGGATCGGCTGCGCGCTGAAGAGACAGCGGCGCCCGGCGGTCGTCGGTTCGCAGTAGTCGAACACGTCGCGGTTATCCGGCGCACTGTCCGTGCGATAGACGGCGAGCGCCACATCGGTCCTCTCGCGAAAGCGCTCCGCCAGGCTGCCGGAAACGTCGGGCACCGCCGGATGCGCCCAGACGAGCACGTTGGCGACCGCGACCCGCGCCCGACCGGAGTGGCGGCGACTCTCGAGCGTCACGTAGTATTGGCTGCTCGCCGACGCGATCGAATCCCCCGCCACGCGCGGCGGAAGGCGGTGACTGCCGGACCACGCCCAGGGCGTCCCGTCGGCCTCGAGAATGGCGATGCCCGATTCGAGCCGCTGGGAGCGGGTTGCCTGCGCCAGGATCCGGAAGGCGGCATCGCGGTTGCCCAGCGCCGCCGCAGCGCCCACGTCGGCCAGCTGCTGCGTGAGCTGGAAGGCGGAATGCAGGTCGCCACCCAGGCGGTCACCAGCGGCCTTGACGAGCGCCTCGCGCTCACCGTGCTCGCCATCCCAGTCCCGGTCGATGCGGTCGAGGCTGCGCTGAGTGAGCGGAATGACGAGGGCGAGCAGCGCCAGCGACACCACGAGCCCGCGCCGCGGCCAGTCACGGGCGGGAAACAGCAGGAACATGGTGCCAAGCGCGCCGATGCCGGCCGCCCAGGCCCAGGGCCGCTCGAAAGCGTGAAGCCACTCGGTGCCACAGAGCACCGTGGCGCCGAGGGCAAACCTCCACCAGCGAACCGGATGACCGATCAAGGACGACCCTGGCGGTTGAGGGAGATGACGCCTGATGCCGCACGCACGCTGCTGCGGGAGCGGCCGACCCTGATCGTACCGGTTGGCGGCATTGCCGCGTTGGGCTCCCGCCTGCCGCTGGGTTCCGACACCATCGTGGTCGACCGCCTCGCCGATGATGTGTCCGCCGCCCGGCGCCTTGTTCGCGCGCCGGTGCTCGAGTACAGCGTGTACCCGGTCGCCCACGCGCGGGACGGCGGTGTCGCACTCCGGCGCAAGACGCTCCATCGGGTCATGAACGAACTTATCGACTCGTGGGAGGACGGTGCAGGGATTCGACGATTCGTCGTGCTCGCTGCCGGGTCGAGCGATGCCCAGATGGAGGCTCTCAGCACGGTGCGCACCGAGCATGCGCAACTCTACACATATGACGTCCTCGGACTCGACCACGGGTCGGAGTTGCTCACCACCGGCGCGCTGGAGCGCGCCGGAGAACTCACCACCTCCCTGCTGCTGCACATTGCGCCGGAACTCGTGACCAGCGACGCTGCGATGCAGGAAGCATCAGCCAGCAGCGACGCGTTCATGCGGGGCGCGCGCCGCGCCACCCGGGAACGTGCCGGTGACCTGTATCACTCCGTTCTGGAACGGATTCTGCACCTCGTGGACGCGGCTCTCACGGAGGTCGGATGAATATGCGCCACCTGCTTGCTGCCGCAGCACTTAGCATTCCGGCGTCGCTGCCCGCGCAGGTCGTATTTGAGGCCACTTACTCCGTGCAGCAGCGCGGAAAGGACATCGGCACCGAACACGTCGTCCTCCAGAGCAGCGCGACCGGGGGCGGCACGTCGGCGCTTCGGCTCGAGTTCGAGGGCAAGTTCCCGACAAGCCAGGAAACCCTGCGGGGCACCCTCACCCGTGGCAATGATGGCGCGCTCGACCAGTTGCAGCTGGAAGTGCGCCGGGGCGCCGCCACCGAGACCTTTCGCGCTGCCCAGCGCGGCAACCGCATCTACGTCACGCTCAGCAGCGCGCAGGGCACACGTGGCGGCAAGGAAATGCCGGGAGGACCCGGCGTCATCCTGCTCGACGAGCAGTTGCAGGCGTTGCTGCTGCTGGTGGCCGACCTGGCCACGACCGGGGGGACACGCGTCACCGCCGTGTACCCGCGCACAGGTCAGCGGGCAAACATTACTGCGCGGCGCGTCGAGGGTGGGCCCCGCGGCACCGTGGTGGAACTCACTGGCGACCTCAACGGGCGGATGCAACTGGACGCGAATGGCCATGTGGACCGGATGGACCTGCCCCAATCCGGCATAACCGTTACTAGATTGCCTTCGTAGCCTTTCCGGCGAAACCTCCTAAGTTGTTGTCCGTACATCCGGTACACCGGATGTACGGACTTTTCGTTTCAGCGGCTGTCTCAGATTGAAACCAAGTCCGTTGCCCTATCGTAAGTGGGGCCATCTGCAGCACTTCGACGAAATCGAACGGAAGGAAGCGACATGTCCCGGTGGCATTTTCTTGCCTTGGCTGCTCTAGCCGCCGCGCCGCTCCAGGCGCAGGATACGACGATGGTCGCCAAGCCGCAGATCACGACGACGCTCGCCCTGGGCGACGCGGTGGCCCAGGCGCGGCAGAACAACCCGGACTACCGGATCGCGCAGAACCAGGTGGCACCGGCCAACGCGGGAGTGCGCAACGCTTGGGGACAGTTCATTCCGTTTGTCTCGGCGAACGCCAGCGCAAACTGGATAAATGGCACACAGGTAGTTGTCGCCGGTGTGTCGGTGCCCCAGCCGTCGCTGTCGCAGTCGCGGTATAACATTTCCTTTGACTGGGCGCTGAGCGGCCCGATGTTTTACGGAACGTCGCAGGCCAAGGCAAACAGGCGTGCCGTGGAGGCCGACGTCAACAGCGCCCGGATCGCCATCGACGCAGACGTGGTGACCCAGTACCTGAACGGCATGCAGGCCGCAGCGACCACCGACGTGGCGCGCCAGCAGGTGCGGCGCAACAGCGAGTTCCTCGTGCTCACGACCGCGCGGAACCGGGTAGGGCAGGCCTCCATGTACGACGTGCGCCAGGCCGAAGTGGCGTTCAACGGTTCAGAGGTGGACCTGTTGCGCTCGCTGCAGTTGGAGCAGGACACCAAGATCGAACTCTTCCGCCGTATGGGCGTGAATCCTCCGGCCCCGGTGCAGGAGGTGGCGCTGAGCGATTCGTTCCCGGTCCGCGAGCCGCAGTTCGACCTCGAGGCCCTGCTTGCCGAGGCACGGGACAACCAGCCTCGGATCAAGGCGCTCGAGGCCCGGGAGGCCGCAGCACAGGCCACGCTCAAGTCGGCGAAGTCGGCCTACTTCCCGACCCTGTCAGCGTCTGCCGTCAAGGGCGGTTTTACGAACGATGTGGGCTCGGACACTCTCAGCAGCTTCCCATTCGATTTCACGAACAACCCCATTGCGTACGGCTTGCGGGTAGAGCTGCCCATCTTCCAGGGGTTCAACCGAACCACGCGTGTCACGCGCGCGCGCGCGGACCAGATGGATGCAGCTGAGCGCCTGCGGTCCATCGACCTGCAGATCCGGGCCGACGTGACCAGCCGCGTGCTGGCCGTGAACACGACTTGGCGGACCTTGGCGATCCAGGACCGGAGCCGTACCGCCGCGAGAGAGCAGCTCACCCTCGCCAACGAGCGCTATCGCCTCGGCAGCGGCACCGTGCTGGAGCTGTCGGACGCGCTCAATGCGGTCACGCGGGCCGACGCCGCCTACATCAACGCGGTCTATGACAACCACCGGGCGCTGGTCGCGCTGTATGCGAGCATTGGCCGGGACTACACCAACGCAAGGAATTGAGCATGTCACGTGGCATGAAGATCGGCATCGCGGTGGCAGTCCTCGCCGCGCTCGGCGGGGGTGGCGTCTTCTTCAGGAAGCAGCAGGTGAAGAACAAGGCGACCGAAGTGCGGATGGAGCCGGTGGGCCGCAAGGACCTCGTGGCCGCCGTCACCGCGAGCGGGAAGATCGAGGCCGAGACCAAGGTCGACATCAGTGCCGACGTCACCGGCCGCATCCTCAAGATCGCGGTCAAGGAAGGCGACCTGGTCACCAAGGGCCAGTTCCTGATCCAGATCGACCCGGCCCAGTTCGAGGGTGCGGTCAATCGCGGGCAGGCGTTCCTCGCCTCGAGCCAGGCCTCGCTCATCCAGGCCCAGGCCAACCGCGACCAGGCACTCCGGCAGCTCGACCGTGCCAAGGACCTCCAGAAGACGAACCCGAACCTGATCTCGGCTGAGACCGTCGAGCAGGCCCAGCAGGCCTATGACGTCGGCGTCGCGATCTACCAGACCAACCAGGCCCAGGTCGCCCAGGCTCGGGCGGCGCTCAAGGAAGCCCAGGACAACCTCGCGCGTACCCGGCTCTTTGCGCCGATCGCAGGCCGGGTGACGCGCCTGGCAGTGGAAGAGGGTGAAGTGGCCGTCCCTGGCACGTTCTCCAAGGAGACCGGGCTGCTGATGACGATTGCGGATATGTCGACGATCATCGCCAAGGTGCAGGTGGATGAGACCGACGTGGTACGGGTGAGCGCCGGCGACTCGGTGCAGGTGACTATCGACGCCTTTCCCGACACCACCTTCGTCGGGCGGGTGACGAAGATCAGCAACAGTGCCAAGCTCACTGCCGGGATGACCTCGGGCCAGGGTGGCAACAACGACCGGGCGGTGGACTTCGACGTCGAGATCACGCTTGCGGCACCGCCGCGCGACGTGCGGCCCGACCTGAGCTGCACGGCGCGCATCGTCACCGACACGCGGGCCAACGTGCTCGCCATCCCGATCATCGCGCTGACGGTCCGGGAGCACGAGGCCGTGCCGAACGAGAGCACCGCCGCCGCGGGTGAGGTGAAGGCGACCCCGGCCGCCGCGGGCAAGTCGGTGGCCGCCGGCCCCGACAGTGGCAAGGGTGGCAAGCCGAAGAAGGAACGGGAGGGTGTGTTCGTCGTCCGCGACGGGATCGCGACGTTCCGCCCGGTCAAGGTGGGCATCGCCGGCGACGAGTACTTCGAGGTGCTCGACGGCCTGCGCACCGACGAGGTCATCGTGGCGGGCACCTACCAGGCCATCCGCGACCTCAAGGACGGCGCGAAGGTGAAGGAGGCGAAGGCCCCCGACATGAAGAAGGAGGCGAAGCGCTCATGAGCGAGCCGATCATCCGGATCCGGGACCTGACCCGTCACTACGTGATGGGCACGGAGACCGTACAGGCCCTGCGCGGCGTCTCGCTCGACATCGGCCGCAACGAGTACGTGGCGATCATGGGGCCATCGGGTTCCGGCAAGTCGACGATGATGAACATGATCGGCTGCCTCGACACCCCCACGGGCGGCGAGTACTGGCTCAACGGGCAGGAGGTGTCGCAGCTGACCGACGACCAGCTCGCGCGGGTGCGCAACAAGGAGATCGGCTTCGTCTTCCAGACGTTCAACCTCCTGCCCCGCGCCACGTCGCTCCACAACGTGGAGCTGCCCCTGGTCTACGCCGGCGTCTCGGCGAAGGAGCGCCGTCACCGCGCCAGTGCCGCGCTGGCTCGCGTCGGCCTTGGCGACCGCATGGGCCATCGCCCCAACGAGCTGTCGGGCGGCCAGCGGCAGCGCGTCGCCATTGCGCGGGCGCTGGTCAACGAGCCCTCGATCCTCCTGGCCGACGAGCCCACCGGCAACCTCGACAGCACCACGAGCGAGGAGATCATGCAGGTGTTCGCCGAGCTGCACCGCCAGGGGCAGACGGTCATCATGGTGACCCACGAGGCCGATATCGCGGCGCACGCGGAGCGCACGGTGGTGCTGCGTGACGGCAAGGTGGAGACCGACCGTGTCACCCAGGGTGCTGCGGCCTGATGCCCTGGCTCGAAGCGGTACGCCTGGCGCTGAAGACGATCCGCGCGCAGAAGCTCAAGAGCTTCTTCTCGCTCATCGGCGTCCTGATCGGGGTCACCTTCCTGATCGCCGTCGTGTCCATCGTGACGGGCATGAACAACTACATGGAAGACAAGTTCGCCAATTCGCTCATTGGCCTGAACACCTTCCAGCTGCGCCAGCGACCCAATTTCACCAGCGGTAACGTCACCGACGACATGTGGCGCGAGTGGTCGCGGCGTCCGCGCATCAGCTACGATGACGCCGCGTACATCAAGGCGCACGTGAAGACCCCGGTGGTCTACGCCAACTTCTGTTCCGACCGCGCCACGGTGAACTACGACGGACGGGCGGCCAAGGACATCGAGCTGGTAGGCACCGAGCCGACCTACTTCGACATCAAGACTTACAAGCTGACCGCCGGACGGCCCTTCGCCGCCCAGGAAATGCAGCTGGGGCTCCCGGTGCTGGTCCTCGGCAGCGAGCTGGCCGAGAAGCTCTTCAAGGGCATCGACCCGATCGGCAAGGAAGTGACGATGTACGGCCTGCCCTATCGCGTGATCGGCGTCGTGGAGCGCCAGGGCACGCTGTTCGGGCTCTCGCTCGACAAGTTCGTGATCATGCCCTTCACCGCCCCGGCCCGCCGGTATATCTGCCCGATCAACGTGCTGGACCACCTGATCATCCAGGCGAGCGGCCCGGGCACCATGACCGTCGCGATGGGCGAGGTGGAAGCGAGCATGCGCACTCGCCGGCACCTCAAGCCCGGCCAGGACAACAACTTCTTCCTGCAGACGTCCGAGGCCGCGCTCGAGGGCTGGGCGAAGATCTCGCGGATCCTGATGACGGCGCTGCCGCTGCTGGTGTCCATTTCGCTGATCGTCGGCGGCATCGTGATCATGAACATCATGCTCATGTCCGTCTCCGAGCGCACCCGGGAGATCGGCATCCGGAAGGCGCTTGGCGCCCGGCGCCGTGACGTGCTGGCGCAGTTCGTGGTGGAATCCGCCACGCTCTCGACTGTCGGGGCGGCGATGGGGATCGCCCTCGGCATCGGCCTCGCCTTCGTGGTGCGCGCCGTCACGCCGCTCCCCGCGGCCGTGGCGCCGTGGTCCATCGTCCTCGGCGTGGTGGTCGGTGTGCTGGTCGGCATGGTGGCAGGGATCTACCCAGCCAACCGCGCGGCCAAGCTGGACCCGATTGTGGCCCTCCGGGCCGAGTGAGGCGGCGATGAACTTCGAGCGCACGCTGGAGGGCGTCGGCATCGCCCTCGACTCCATCCGGTCCAACAAGGTCCGGGCCGGGCTCACGATCCTGGGTGTCGCGATCGGCGTCATGGTGGTGATCGCGATGGCCTCGGCCATCACCGGCATCAACCGCAGCATCACCACGATGCTCGAGTCGGCCGGGCCCAAGACATTCTTCGTGCAGCGGTTCTTCCAGGGCGGGCTCAACATCAGCGATGGCTCGGACGAACTGTCGCCATGGCGGAAGAACCCCTGGATCACGGTCGAGGACGCCGAACTGGTGCGCCAGCTGCCCACGGTACAGGACGTCGCCGTGAGCGAGGGCACCAACGGCCCGGTCAGCTACGAGGACGTCAACCTGAAGGGCGTCCAGATCGCGGGGCTCGGGGCAAGCTGGGTGCTCGTGACCGGCGGCGAAATCGTGGCGGGCCGCACCTTCACCGCGGCGGAGTATGCCGCCGGCGCGCACGTCGCCGTGATCAACGACAAGCTGGCCGAGGGGCTTTTTCCGCGCGGGGTCGACCCGGTCGGCAAGCGCATCAGGGTGTTCGGCGAGCCCTTCGACATCGTAGGGGTGCACGTCGAGGCGGCATCGCTCTTCGGCGGTGGAGACCAGGTGCGCATGGCCATGCCCCACACCACGTTCGTGAAGGTGGCCGACTACTGGAAGGGCTGGATGGATTTCTCGGTCCTCCCCAGGGCCAGTGCCACCAGCCTCGAGGCACAGGAGGAAGTCATCTCCGCGCTGCGCGCGAAGCGCGGGCTCAAGCCGATGCAGGAGAACAATTTTGCCGTGCTGTCTCAGGACAAGATCCTGGACTCGTTCAACAACATCACCGCCGGCTTTTTCGCCGTCATGGTGGCGCTCTCGGGCGTGGGGCTGATGGTCGGCGGCGTGGGCGTGGTGGCCATCATGATGATCTCCGTCACGGAGCGCACCCGGGAGATCGGGGTGCGGAAGGCACTCGGTGCCACGAAGCGCGAGATCATGTTCCAGTTCCTGGTGGAAGCCGCGACGCTGACGCTCGTGGGTGGGGCCATCGGGCTCGCCCTCGGCGCCCTGATCGCGGTCGGCATCCGGTCGACCTCAACCATCCCAGCCAGCGTGCCGCTCTGGTCAGTTGTGGTGTCGCTGGCGGCCTCGGTGGTCACTGGCGTCCTGTTCGGGCTGTATCCAGCGTTCCGGGCCGCGCGCCTGGATCCAGTCGAGGCGCTTCGATTCGAGTAAACAACAGTGAACGGTGAACGGTGAACGGGCATCCCCTGTTCACCGTTCACCGTTTACTGTTCACGTATCCAATGTCCCTCCTCGAATCCCTTCGCCTTGCCTTCGACTCGATCTGGTCGGCCAAGCTGCGCTCGTTCTTCACGCTGCTCGGCATCATCGTGTCCGTCGCCTTCCTGGTGGTGGTGGTAGCGGTGATCCAGGGGATGAACGCCTACGTAAGAGAGAACCTCACGGGCGCCATGATCGGCACCAACGCGTTCCAGGTGCGCCGCACGCCGATCACGGTCGGGCTGCTGGACGACGAGACGGTGAAGAAGCTCGCGCGCCGGCCGATCATCACGGACGACGACGCCGAGACGGTGCGTCGCGCACTTCCCGATGCTGAGGCCGTCTCGATGCAATCCGGGTGGCCCACCCCGATCAACGACGTGCAATACCGGAACAAGACGGTGGGCTCGGTGCTCATCTTCGGCGTCACCCCACCCTACCAGCTGGTCCAGGACTACACCTTCGCCGCCGGCGATCCCCTGAGCGAGCCGGACGTCAACGAGCGACGGCCCGTCGTGGTGCTGGGCTGGGAGGTGGCGAGCAAGCTGTTCGACGTCCCGTCGCGGGCGGTGGGCCGGAAGGTGCGGGTCGCCGGGCGCGAACTGGAGGTGAGGGGCGTCATCGCCCAAAAGGGCCGCGTGCTGGGGCAGTCCTTCGACGGGTTCCTGCTGCTCCCGATCAGCACTTTCGAGTCGATGTACGGAAGGCGGAAGACCACCGTCGTCTCGGTCAAGATGCGCGATGCCGGCGAGATCGACGCTGCCATGCTTCGCGCCGAGGAGGCGATGCGCGTCGCCCACCGCCTGCGGCCCAGGGAGGAGAACGACTTCACCGTCGACAAGGCCGACGCCCTCGTGGCCTTCTGGAAGACCCTGACCCGGGTGCTGTTCCGGATGATCCCGGGTGTCGTCTGCATCGGCATCGTGGTAGGCGGCATCGTCATCATGAACATCATGCTGATGTCGGTCAACGAGCGCACCTACGAGATCGGGCTCCGGAAGTCACTCGGTGCGACACACCGGGACATCCACCGGCAGTTCCTGGTGGAGACGGTGGTGCTGTCCTTTCTGGGCGGCCTCATGGGGGTCGGCGCGGGCTGGCTCTTCAGCTACGCCGTGTCGGCCCTGACGCCGCTGCCGGCCAAGGTCACGCTCTGGTCGGTTGGGGTGGCGCTCGCGCTGGGTGCCGCGACCGGCATCATCTTCGGGGTGTATCCGGCCGCGCGCGCAGCACGACTCGACCCGATCACCGCGCTCCGGGCGGAATAGCGACATGGCACGCGTCCCGAACGTGGCCGAGGGCATGGTCATCGCCCTCGACACGATGCGGAACAGCAAGCTCCGGTCGGGGCTCACGGTCCTTGGCGTCGTCATCGGCGTGGCGACGGTCATGACCATCGCGTCGATGGTCCAGGGCATCCGGACCCAGATCTTCAACGCCGTGGAGGTCGCCGGGCCCACCACTTTCTACGTGATGCGGTTCTTCTCCCAGGTGCCCCTCAATCCCGACCGCCTCCCCTACGAGGTCCGCATCCGCCCGCCGGTCAACGAGGCCGATGCCGCCGCGGTCGCGCAGCTGCCGGAGATCTCCTACGCCGGGCTCTGGGTGCAGATCTTCCAGCGCCTCTCGTTCGAGGGCGTCAACACGCAATCAGTGAGTGTCTTCGGCGCCGACGATCACTATCTCGAGATCAATGGCGGGACCCTCCTCAAGGGGCGCTTCTTCACCCAGGCGGAGCTCGATGGCGACGACGTGGCGCTCATCGAGGAGGAGATGGCGCATCGCCTCTTCGGCCAGATGAACCCCATCGGCGCCACCGTTCGCATCGGCGCGAAGGCCATGCGGATCATCGGCATCTTCCAGAACGCCGCGAACATCTTCATGCCTCCGGGGCAGGAGTACGGCGCGGTGATGCCGTTCCAGACCGTGCGCCGCAATTATCACTACGATGAAACGAACAGCCTCTTCATTGCGGTGAAGCCCCGGTCGTCCGCCGGCGTGACCGAGGCGCAGGACGCCGTCACGGTCGCCCTGCGCCGGGGGCGCGGCCTGCGGCCCGGCATGCCGAACACCTTCGACCTCATCACCCAGGACCAGATCCTGAGCATCGTCGGCAACTTCACCACTTATTTCTTCGTCGCCATGGTGGCGCTCTCCAGCGTGGCGCTGCTGGTCGGTGGCATCGGTGTCATGGCGATCATGATGGTGTCGGTCACCGACCGCACCAGGGAGATCGGCCTGCGCAAGGCGCTGGGCGCGACACGCCGGGAAATCCTCTGGCAGTTCCTGGTGGAGGCGGCAACGCTGACCTTCCTCGGCGGCCTCATCGGCGTCGCGGTCGGGCTCGGCTTCGGCGAGGTGGTGAAGAAGGCCTTCGGGTTTACCGCGGCGGTGCCGATCTGGAGCGCCGTGGTCGCGTCGGCGGTCAGCATCGGTATCGGGCTGGTCTTCGGCCTGATTCCCGCCAACAGGGCGGCAAGGATGGACCCGGTGGAGGCGCTGCGACACGAGTAGCATCAGCGTAATCGGCGAGCAGCGAACGGCGATCGAACTGCAATCCCGTGCGCTGTGCACGGTTCCATGCCCACCGCATCTCCCGCCCGACCCGAACCGAAGGTGGGATATGCGTCATTCAGTGCTGTTCCCGGCCCTGGCCCTGCTCCTGGGCACCGCGTGCCTTGACCGGGCGTCGAACTACGAGGCCCTCCGCAAGCAGGCAATGAAGAGTGAAGCGGCGGCCGATGCGCCGGGCGCGGAAACGGCCCAGATGGTGGCGGGCACGATCGATCGCAAGGATGCCACGGCAGGCGCCGACGGAGCCGCAGGCTTCGCCTTGCCGGGGAGCACCGTCGCGGCACTGCCGGTGGACGCAATGCTCATCCGCACCGGCAATGCGAGCATCGAGGTCCGCTCCCTCGATCCGGCCATCGACATGGTGCGGGCGCTGGCGAGCCGCATGGGGGGATTCGTGGCGAACACCAGCATCCAGGCCGGTAACGATCGGCTGCGCTCGGCCTCGATCGAGCTCCGCATCCCCAACGAGCAGTTTGACGCGGCGGTCTCCGGCCTCAACGGACTGGGCAAGCTGGAAACGGTACAGGTGACGACTGAGGACGTGGGCGAGCAGTTCACCGACATCGCCGCACGAGTTGCCAACGCGCACCGGCTGGAGGATCGGCTGATCGACGTGCTCGCCCGGCGCCCAGGCAAGCTGCAGGATATCCTGGAGATCGAGCGGGAACTGGCGCGGGTTCGGGAGGAGATCGAGCGCTACGAGGGACGGCTGCGCTACCTCAAGTCGCGCGCCGCGACCAGCCGCCTGACCCTGTCGGTGCACGAGCCCGTACCGGTGCTGGAGAAGACCGGTCAATCGCCACTGGTTGATGCCGTGCGGCAGGCGTGGGGGCGATTCCTTGGCCTGGTAACCCTTGCGATCGGCTGGTCTGGCGTCGTGATTCCGGTGGGACTGATCGGGGCTGGCACCTGGTGGACGCTGCGTCGCCGGCGCCGTCCGCTTCCCCAGCCGGCCTAGCTGGCCTCATGGAGACGAACTGAACGATGACGGTTGATATCCTGGCGATCGCGGCGCATCGGGATGATGTCGAGCTCACCTGCGCCGGTACTCTCCTGCGCGCGGTCGACCAGGGTTACCGCACCGGCATCCTGGACCTCACCGCCGGTGAGAGCGGGACTCGGGGCAGCGCGGCCCTGCGGGCCGAGGAGGCGGAGCGGGCCGCGGCGATTCTCGGCGTGGCCGAACGACGGAATGCCGGCCTGCCCGACGCCGGGCTCTTCAACACTGACGAAACGCGGCGCATCGTGGCGGGCCATATCCGCCACTTTGCGCCGCGCGTCGTGATCCTTCCCTTCCCGGTCGGCCGCCATCCCGACCATCGCATCGCTTCCGAGCTTGGTCGCGACGCCGCGTTCCTCGCGGGGCTGGCCCGATTCCCGGCCGATGGCGCTCCGCACCGGCCGCACAAGCTGCTCTACTCGCTCGCCTACCGCGAGGACCCGCTCAAGCCGACGTTCGTGGTGGACATCACCGATCAGTTCACGCGGAAGATGCAGGCGATCCGGTGCTACGGGAGCCAGTTCGATGGCGCCAGGGCCGCCGGCGAGATCTTCCCGACCGGCCAGGATCTCTACTCGTTGATCGAGATCCAGAACGCGCACTACGGCTCTCAGATCCGCACGCGCTACGGCGAGCCATTCTTCACCCACGAGACGCTCGCCGTCGACGACGTGACGCAACTCGGGGTGCAGAGCATGTAAACCGAACCGCCGGGGTATATTGCATGTGCAGTCCCTCCCAGCCGCCTGCCACTCCCGGACGTCTCCCGGGTTCAAGGTCTCAGAATGTGTCCCCGCATCCCCGGCACCGGGGAAAGCTACATCGTCGTGGCAGACGAGGACCGGACTATTGCCAACTTCGTGATCGAGACACTGGAGGCCGAGGGGCACTCCGTCTTCTGGGCCTATGACGGCGTCTCCGCCACCGAGCTCGCGCTTGGCCTCAAGTCCTGTGACCTGGTCATCAGCAACTCCCGCGTCGGCGGACGGGCCGGGGTGGACCTGATCACCGACCTGCGGGAACGGCTGCCCTGGCTCTCGATCCTGTACCTGGCGAACGACGGGCGGTCGACACCGGACCTGGAGCGTAAGCTGCCTGCCGACGTGCCCATCTTGCGGGAACCGTTCACCAGCGCCGCACTGCTTTCCGCCGTCCGTCCGCTACTTCGGCGGTCCTGACCCGCCACCGTCCTCCTGCCCGAGCAGGACGCGTGCGCGGCCAATAGCGCGCTCCAGGCCCGCCCGATCGGGCGACTCGCCCCGCAACCGAAGCAATCCGATCCTGAATTCCTCCAGCACCGCGACGGCATCGCTGAGCTGGCGCTCGAGTCCGAGCGAAGGATGCTGCATCATCTCTCCACGAAGCCGCCGCGCCTGGTCCTCGAGCCCCTGGCTCAGTTCGGATATTTCCCCCAGTTCCGCGGCCATGGTGGGTTGCAGTGAGTCGAGCAGCGCCATCACCGCCGAGCCGACCGCCACTTCGGTCGGCCGGTCACCGCGAGGCCCTCCGGTCTTCTCCACCCGCAGCCCCGCAAGCGCGAACGCGCCGCGCATGAGCCGGCTGTCCCAGAGACGGATCGCCACGTCGCCGAAGAGGGTCGCACGCGCCAGGATCAGGCGCGCCCCTCCCGCAATGGCGACCACCACCGCCAGAGTCAGGGGAATGACGAACCGGAGCGGCATCCGGGTCACGGCCTCGCCCATCGGCAGGCCCGGCTGGAACAGCACTGCACCGGCGAGTGATGCCAGGGTCGCGAGCACACCCGCCACGAACACGGCACGCATTACCCGCACGCGTACCGGATCGGGCGCGGTGTCGTCACTCGAGGCCCACAGCTCCCGTCGCTCGGCCTCGCGCTCGGCCCGGAGCGCGCGCATCAGGTCCGCATGGCCGTATCCCGCGCGCACCAGCGCGCGTGTCTCCCGGAACTCGGTGAACGCGAGCCAGGCGAGTCCCAGCGCCGCCCCCGCAACCAAGGCCTCCGTCGTGAGGCCACCATGCCCGCGTATCACCATCTGTCCGATGCCGAACGCCGCCGCGCAGGCGACGCTCGCCAGCAGGAGCATCTCCCACTGGGGTCGGCGAAAGCGGCGCAGATAAGTGCGTATCGGCAGCGGGACCAGGCGAGGCGCATCCATGGATTCTTCGAGGGCCTGGGAGAGCGCCTCGGCGTTGTCGAAGCGGGCCTCCCGCTCCTTGGCCAGGCAGCGGCTGATAGTGGCGACGAGGTGGGGTGGAAGGTCCGGTCGGAGCTCGCGCAACGGGCGCGGCTCGGTAGCGATGTGACGCGTCAGGATCGACCGGATATCGGGTCCGGTGAACGGCACGGCACCGGTGAGGACGTAGTAGCCGATGATCCCGAGCGAATAGAGATCGCTCCGGCCGTCAATGTTGTCCCCGGCGCACTGCTCCGGGCTCATGAACTCGGGCGTGCCCACGATCTCGCCGACCAGCGTGCTGCCGGGAATGCGGCTCACCTGCGCAATGCCGAAGTCCGCCACGAGCGGCCGCCGGCTCTCGCGGTCGATCAGGATGTTTTCCGGCTTGATGTCGCGATGCACCACGCCTCGCGCATGTGCATACGCCAGCGCCCAGGCGATGTCACGGAGCAGTCTCGCCGCCTCATACGGCGCCATGGGGCCCTTGCGTTCCACCCGCCGGGCCAGCGTCTCACCGTCCACGCAGGCCATGACGAAGAAGCTCAGCCCGTCGACTTCGTCGGCGTGGTAGATCGGCACGATGTTGGGGTGGTTGAGCTGGGCGGCGGTTCGGGCCTCGCGCAGGAAGCGCTCGCCGATGTCGCCCCGGGTGGCGATGTCAGGCCGCAGCAGCTTGATCGCGACCGGCCGGTCGAGGCGCACCTCCCGGGCCCGAAACACGAGGCCCATCGCCCCACGGCCCAGCTCGGATTCGAGCGAATACCTGCCGGCCAGCGCCTGCTGCAGCGCCAGGAAGGTGTCATCGGAGAGAGGATGCGGACCGGAGGGCATGATCCAATGTGCAGTGCTCACGCCCCTCCCGTAAGTCGTGTATATTTCAGGCCTTATGGAACCGTCCCTGACCTACCTCGATCACGCCGCCACGACGCCGGTTCGCGCCGAAGTGCGCGAGGCAATGCGGCCGTATTTCGACGATGTCTTCGGCAATCCGTCGAGTTCGCACCGGTTTGGCCGCGCGGCGCGGGCCGGGCTGGAGCAGGCTCGACGCGAGATCGCGGAGGCGGTCGGCTGCGAGCCGACCCAGGTGGTGTTCACCTCCGGCGGCACCGAGGCGGACAATCTTGCGATCATCGGCGCTGCGTTCGCCGCGAGCGCACGTGGCCGTCCACGATGTGTCGCCGTGTCGGCCATCGAGCACAAGGCGATCCTGGCTGCGGCGCACACGGTCGCCACTCTTGGCGGGGAGGAGATCGTCCTGCCGGTCCATGCCGATGGATCGCTCCAGCTCGAGGCGCTCGACGCTGCCCTCACCCGCAGCCCCGCAGTCGTATCGGTGATGTGGGTCAACAACGAGGTGGGCACTCTCCAGCCGATGGCGGAGATCGCCGGGCACTGCGCTGCCGCGGGCGTGCCGCTGCACACCGATGGCGTCCAGGCGTTCGGCAAGGTGGCGGTCGACCTCAGTGAGCTTCCCATCGCACTCCTCACGCTTTCCGGCCACAAAGTCGGCGCTCCCAAGGGCATCGGCGCGCTGGTCGTGCGTGACCGGGGACTGGTGCAGTCGATCATCCATGGCGGGGAACAGCAGTACGGCATCCGGCCCGGCACCGAGAATGTCGCCGGGGCGGTGGCGCTCGGGTGCGCGGCCCGTCTCGCTGCGGCGGAACAGGCCGCCGAGATGCCACGGCTGGCCGCGCTTCGGGACCAGCTGGAGGCGCTGGTGCTGCGTGACGTTCCCGACATCGTCGTGGTGGGTGCCGCCGGCCGCCGCGCGCCGCACATCCTTACGGTGGCCGTGGCCGGCGCCGACAGCGAAACGCTGCTCATGCACCTCGACATGCAGGGGGTGGCCGCGTCCGGCGGCTCCGCCTGCTCCACCGGCGCGGTGGATCCGTCGCACGTCCTCGGTGCCATGGGCGTGCCGCGCGAACTGGCCCTCGGGCAGCTGCGCTTCTCGTTCGGGCACGAGAGCACCGTGGCGGACGTGGAGCGCGTTGCCGCGGTCCTTCCCAAGGTCGCGGCGCGGGCGCGCAAGCTGGCGGGGGCCCTTGGCCGTGCCTGACGCAGGGCGCGTACTGGTAGCGATGTCCGGCGGGGTCGACTCGTCGGTGGCGGCCGCGCGGCTCGTGGAGCAGGGCTATGACGTCGTGGGTGCGACGATGAAGCTCTTCTGCTACGGCGACTCCGTCCCCGACCGGCCCTGCTGCTCGCTCGACTCCATCAACGACGCCCGTGACGTCGCGCACGGGCTCGGCATTCCGCACTACGTGCTGAACCTCGAGGACCGGTTCTCGGTCCACGTCATCCAGAACTTCGTGAGTGAGTACAGCCGCGGGCGCACGCCCATTCCCTGCGTGCGCTGCAACTCGTTCACCAAGTTCCGCGACCTGCTGGCCCATGCGGATGCGCTGCAGTGCGACTGGATCGCGACTGGCCACTATGCCGTGGCGCGCGATGGCGCACTCTACCGGGGCCGCGACCGCTCCAAGGACCAGAGCTACTTCCTCTGGGGCATCGACCAGGCGGTCGTGGCACGCATGCTCACGCCGGTGGGCGAACTCTCGAAGGTAGAGACCCGCGCGTACGCCCGGCGCCTCGGCCTGGCAACCGCCGACAAGCCCGAGTCGGTGGAGATCTGCTTCGTCCCCGACGATGACTACGTCGGCGTGCTCGAGCAGCACCTGCCGGCCGATGCCCCCGCTCTGGCCCGTGGCCCCCTCGTCACGACGACCGGCGAGGTTGTCGGGGAACACGATGGGTTCGCCCGGTTCACCATCGGCCAGCGGAAGCGCCTCCCGGGCGGCTTCAGCGAGGCCCGCTACGTAGTGGCCATCCGGCCGGAGGCGCGCGAGGTGGTCATCGGCTCGCTCGAGGACCTGGAGGGCCACCGCGTGACACTGGACGAAATCAACTGGCTCGCGGCCCCGCTCGCCGCCGGCGACCACTGCCGGATCCAGTTGCGCTATCGCGCGCCCGCCGTGCCGGCGACGGTCGTGTCGCTCGATGCCGGGGGCATCGGCCTGGCACTCGAGACGGCGGTCCGGGCCATCACACCGGGGCAGTCTGGCGTCCTCTACGACAATGCCGACCGAGTGCTGGGCGGCGGCGTCATTGCGTAGGCCCATCCTTATTCGGGAGCCGCTGATGAAGGCCTTCGTCCTCCGCCTGCTGGTCAATGCCCTCGCCATTTTCGCCGCCGTGAAGCTGCTCCCGGGGCTGCATTTTGAGGGTACCGCGGTGCAACTCGCCGGCGTGGCACTCGTGTTTGGCGTGCTGAACGCCTTCCTCAAGCCGATCCTGACCGTCCTGACCTGCCCGTTCATCCTCCTGACCCTCGGGCTCTTCGCCCTGGTGGTGAACGGGGTGATGCTGCTGGTCACGGCATACGTTTCGCAGAAGCTGGGATTCAACTTCCAGGTTGATGGCCTCTGGTGGGCGTTGCTCGGTGGCGTCGTCATCGGGATCATCAGCACCGCGCTGTCGCTGCTCATTCCGGACGGCGACTGAGCGACTCACCATCAACCGGTGACTGACGCGACATGACCACGATCCAGCCCGCGACACCAGCCCCTGTGCCGCCGGGAACGCTGCTCGACCTCGACGTCCGGCATCCATCGCTGTACGTCAACCGCGAGCTGAGCTGGCTCGAGTTCAATCGCCGGGTGCTGCACGAGGCACTCGACCCGCGCACGCCGCTGCTCGAGCGCCTCAAGTTCCTGGGCATCTACAGCAGCAACCTCGACGAGTTCTTTCAGGTGCGCGTGGCCGGGCTCAAGCGCCAGGTCGCGGCGGGATTCACCGAGCGCACGCCTGATGGCCTGACCGCCGAGGACCAGCTCACGCGCATCGCGGTCGTGGTGCGGGAACAGCTGGCGCAGCACCGGCAGGGGCTCATGCACGACGTGCTGCCCGCGCTCGCGGAGCAGGGCGTGCAGGTGATCAGCCATCTCGGCGACCTCGACCGCGCCAACCGCGAGCACATCGACCGGTACTTCCAGGCCAACGTCTTCCCGGTCCTCACCCCGCTTGCGGTGGATCCCGGCCACCCCTTTCCGTACATCTCGAACCTGAGCCTCTCGGTCGCCGTGGTGCTGCGGGGCACCGACGGCGAGGACCGCTTCGCCCGCGTGAAGGTGCCGAAGATCCTGCCCCGCTGGGTTCCCTGCCTGCAGCCCAACACGTTCGTGCCGCTGGAGCAGGTGGTCGGGACCAACCTCGAGTACCTCTTCCCGGGGATCGAGATCCTGAGCTGGCACCTGTTCCGCATCACGCGCAACACCGACATCGTCATCGAGAACGGCGAGGAGGCCGAGGACCTGCTGAGCCTCATCAAGGAGGAAGTCAGCAACCGTCGCTTCGCCGAGGTCGTGCGGCTCGAGGTGCATTCTTCGATGCCCTATTCGCTGCGGCAGCTGCTGCTGGCCGAGTTCAACGAGGAACAGCAGGACATCGCGCCCCCGCTCACCGCTAGTGACGTTTACGAGGTGCATGGCCTGCTCGACACGGCCGACTTTCTGTCCCTCGCCGGCCTCGACCTGCCCGCGCTGAAGGACCCGAGCTTCCATCCGGTGACGCCGCCCCGGCTGGCCCAGGGCCGCAACATGTTCGATGTCATCCGCGAGGGTGACATTCTCCTGCATCATCCCTACGACAGCTTCGCCACCACGGTAGAGCGGTTCATCCAGGCGGCCGCGGACGACCCTGATGTTCTCGCCATCAAGCTGACGTTGTACCGTACCGGCGGTGACTCGAGCATCGCCAAACTGCTCCAGCAGGCCGCCGAGCGGGGGAAGCAGGTGGCGGTGCTGATCGAGCTGCAGGCGCGCTTCGACGAGGAGAACAACATCATCTGGGCCCAGCGCCTGGAGGACGTGGGCGTGCACGTGAGCTACGGCGTGGCCGGTCTCAAGACACACGCCAAGGTGATGCTGGTCGTGCGCCGCGAGGGCGACTTCATCCGCCGGTACGTGCACATCGGCACCGGCAACTACAACCCCAAGACCGCACGGCTCTACACCGACTTCGGCATCCTGTCATGCGATCCCGCGCTCGGCGCGGACCTGACCGACCTCTTCAACGTGCTCACCGGCTTTGGCCAGCCGGCGCAGTATCGCCAGATCCTGGTGGCACCGCGTTACATGCTGGAGCGTTTCCTGGCCCTGATCCGCCGCGAGATCGAGCACCAGCTGGCGGGACGCGGCGGGCGCATCTTCGCGAAGATGAACGCGCTGGTGCACCCCGACATCATCGCGGCCCTCTATGAGGCGTCGCGGGCGGGCGTGCAGATCGACCTCATCGTCCGCGGCATCTGCTGCCTCCGGCCCGGTCTTCGGGGCGTGAGCGCGAACATCCGTGTAATCAGCATTATCGGCCGGTTCCTCGAGCATTCGCGCGCGTTCTACTTCCGGAACGGGGGCCAGGAAGAGGTCTACATCGGCTCCGGCGACTGGATGCCACGCAACCTCGACCGGCGCATCGAGGCGGCGGTGCCGATCCTGGATGCCGTGCACCGGAACACCGTGCGCGACCTTCTCGAGCTCATGTGGCGCGACAACCGGCAGACATGGGAACTGCAGGCCGACGGCAACTACGAGCAACGGCGACCGTCGAACCCCGCAGATGAACGCGGTACGCACCGGGTGCTGATGGACCTCGCGCGGGACAGCGTTACGCGCGGCTGATTTGGTGGTGCAGTTTTGTGCACGCGTGTGATCTGGCGCACGCAAAATCGTCCGCATGTTGAACAGCTGAACTGTCCAAAAGTTGCGGGTGGCGGACAGCCTCGTAGCACTTCATTGTCTCCCGTCAGCCAGACGGGATTCCCGCCTCGCCGATTCCGCGTACTTCGCCTCACAACTCGCGCCGCACTCGTGCGGCGCTCACCGAGGAGGATGCTCATGTCACGAGCATTCCTGACGGTCGGCTTTCTCGCCGCTGCTGCGTGCAGCGGGGAGACCATCGCGTCCGACCCCGACCAGCCCGCGTCCACGCCGCCAGTCGCTGAAGGGCCCATCACCGACGATGAGCTGCTGGGCGTCCGCAATGACCGCTATCGCAACGCGCTCGCCGGCGGTGCCACCACGATCTTCGACATCACGGCCGATGCCTTCAGCCAGCCGGCGCCGAACCTCAGCGCTGCCTCAGTGGCGATCCACGATATCGGCGACGAGGGCTTCGAAGAAGCCTTCCCTCCGGGCGTGCTCGGGCCGGTGTTCGACAACGAATCGTGCGAGGGCTGTCATTTCGGCGACGGGCGCGGGCGCCCGCCAGGGCAGGGCGAGCAATTCTCGTCCATGCTGTTCCGTGCCAGCGTGGCGGGGGCCATGCGGTCCGGCAGGCGCAGCAACCCGCGCGGTGCCGAGGCACCCGCGCCGGTGCCGGGATTCGGCACCCAGCTGCAGATGCGCGCGGTCGATGGGCAGGTGCCGGAGATAACAGCGGCCGTCACGTATGTCGACTCCAGCGGCCGCTTCGCCGACGGCACGGCGTTCACGCTGCAGTCGCCACGGTATGTGCTGACCGGGGCCTACGCGGCCCTTCCGGCGCGGCTCATGTTTTCCCCTCGCGTCGCGCCCGTGGTCTTCGGCCTCGGATTGCTGGAGGCGGTGCCCGCGGCCCTGATCGAGGCGAACGCTGACCCGGGCGACCGCAATCGCGACGGCATCTCGGGACGGGCGAACTACATGGAGGACCTGGTCACCGGCCAACGGGCGATCGGCCGGTTCGGGTGGAAGGCCAACACGCCAAACCTGCTGCAGCAGGCAGCGGGCGCTTACAACGGCGACATGGGCATCACGTCAACCATGTTCCCGGGCGAGTCATGCGAAGAGTACCGACCCGAATGCAGTGCCCATGCCATCGAGGTACAGGACGATATCGTGGCCGCGGTGGCCTTCTACACGCAGACGCTTGCCGTTCCAGCCCGGCGGAGTCTCGATGACCGGCAGGTCATCCTGGGTGAGGCGCTCTTCCGCCGGGTCGGCTGTGCCAGCTGCCACCTCCCGTCCCTCAGGACCGGCAACCTGCCCGGAGTCCCCGAGGTGTCCGGGCAGCAGATCCAACCCTTCACCGACCTGCTGCTGCACGACATGGGTCCGGCACTGGCCGACCGCCGGCCCGATTTCAAGGCCTCCGGCAGCGAGTGGCGCACGCCGCCGCTCTGGGGCATCGGGCTGGTGCAGACGGTAAACGGGCACAGCCGGTTCCTCCATGATGGGCGGGCCTTCTCGCTGCTCGAGGCGGTGTTGTGGCACGGCGGTGAGGCGGAGCGGTCGCGGCGGGCCGTGCAGCGCTTCTCGTCGGACGAGCGAAATGCGCTGGTGAAGTTCCTGGAATCGCTCTAGACGTCGTTGGATGCAGGTCGGGAGTATCGGTGCGGGCATCGACGCTCCCGGCGGGGCACATGCGTCGTCCGGGTTGTTTCTCGTGGCATTGGTGCGAGTTGGCCATGTCGGCCGCCGCGTGAAGCCTCGCGTCCGCCTGCTCCGGAACGGTCAGGGCTCCAGGCCCAGCGCGATCCATCCGTCGATGCCGAGCCGTCGCATCGTGTCGATGTTCTGCCGGTAGATGAGCGCCGCGTCCGGATACGCGGCGACCGCGGCGTCCACGCTCGCTTCGCGCAAGAGGTGCAGCACCGGATATGGCGAGCGGTTGGTGAAGTTCGTCACGTCGTCGGGACTGGTGCCCTCGAACTGGTAGTGCGGATGGAAGCTCGCCACCTGGATCACGCCGGCGAGGCCCAGCCGCTCTACCGCGTCGTCTGCCACGTCCAGGAAGTCGTTATAGTCGAGGAAATCGGTGAGGACGTGGGGGTGAATGAGCAGCGTCGTATCGACCTTGTCCGCCGCCGTGGCCGCGAGCAGACGCAATTCCGCCTCCAGGTCCGCCAGCAAGGCGGCCACGCTCGTGGCGTCGCTCACCGCGTAGCGGACCTGCCCTTTCGCACTTGCGGCCTTCGCAAACGGGCAGAGATTGAGGCCGATCACCGCGCGCTCCACCCAGGCGCGCGTCGCGGCGACGAAGGCGTCATGGCCAGGACCGGGCGCGCCCACCTATCCTGCCATCCCTCCCGCCTCGGCGAACTTCCGCATCAACTCTTCCTGCTCCGGGGTGAGCTTCTCGGGCAGCGTGACCTTTACCTGCACGAGTTGGTCGCCCCGCTTGCCGTTCCGTTCCACCCCCTGGCCCTTGATCCGGAACTTTCGCCCCGGCTGCGTACCGGGCGGAATCCGCAGCAGGACCTTCTTCCCGTCGATGGTCCGTACCCGCACGTTGGTGCCGAGCATGGCCTGCGCGACGTTGATCGGGATCTCCACCAGCAGGTCGTCGCCGTCACGCTCGAAGAAATGATCCGGCTGGACCTGAAAGCTGATGATCAGGTCGCCTGCCGGCGAGCCGCCCCGGCCCGGCTGGCCCTGGCCCTTGAGGCGTACGCGCGAACCGCTCTCCGTGCCGGGCGGCACGGTGATGGTTACCGTCCGCTCCGTCCGCACCTCGCCCGCGCCATGGCACGTGGGGCACAGCTTCGAGGGAATCTTTCCCCGGCCGCGGCACTTGGGACACGGTCGGTTCACAGCGAAGCCGCCCTGACCGAACGAGATCGTGCCGCGACCGTTGCACTCGTCGCAGGTCTCGATCTTGGCACCGGGCGCGCCGCCGCTACCGTGACAGGTGGGACAGGCATCCGTCACCGGCATCGTCACCGCGATCTTGCCACCCAGCACCGCAGTGCGGAACGGCACCTCCAGCATCGACTCGATCGTCTCGCCCTGCTGTTCCTCACGGCGGCTGCGGCCGAAGATGGACGAGAAGATGTCGCCCAGCCCGCCGAGACCACCCATGTCGCCGAAATCGACCTCTTCCTCGACCGATGGGCCGCCAGCCGAGCGCGCGCTCGGCCCGGCGCCCGGGCGGCGGGCGCGCGTATCGAACGCGCCCAGCCGGCGCATCTGGTCGTACTGCTTTCGCTTCGTGGGGTCGGAGAGCGTGCTGTGCGCCTCGGAGATCTGCTTGAAGCGCTCGGCCGACTTCGGATTGTTCGGATTGGCGTCGGGATGATGCTCCTTCGCCAATCGCCGATACGCCTTCTTGATCTCCTGCTGGGTGGCATTGTCGGCGACACCCAGCACCTGGTAGTAGTCGCCTGTCGCCACTACGCGTTACCCTGCCCCGAGTACACCTGGACGCGTGCGGGCCGCACTAGGACACCCTTGAACCGGTATCCCACCTGGAACGTGGCCGCCACCGTCTGCTCCAGTTCGGGCGACGGGGCCGGCACGACACCCACCGCTTCCTGCGTCGTGGGGTCGAAGGGAGCGCCCACCGGGTCGATGCGCTCCAGGCCCGATGACTGGAGTTCCTTCCACACCTTCTGGTCCACAGCGTTGATGGCGACCCGCAGCGCTTCCCCCGGCGTACTGGCTGGATCGCTGCTCACGGCGCGGTGCAGGTCGTCCAGCGCGTCCACCAGCTTGGCCACGAGCGCCGCCTGGGCGCGCTCGCCCAGCTCGTTGCGCTCCCGAAGGGAGCGCTTGCGATAGTTGTCGAACTCAGCCGCCAGGCGCACGTGGCGGTCCTGTACCTCGGCCAACTCCTCCTCGAGACGCTTGATTGCCGAAGTGTCGGGTTCGACGGGAAGGCCGGTGGCTTCACCCGCTTCGGTACCGGCGCCGTCGATCGGGCCCGAGGGACCCATGAAATCAGGGAATCTGGTCATAAGCGGGAAGATAGCAGCAACGGAGATGCCGACAGGAGGTGCCGGAATGGCAGACACGCGCCGGGGTGAACCATCGCTCTAGGCAGGGGTTGCGGCGCCCTGCCCCGCGAGCAACTGCTGGCGCACCATGAACAGCGCGGTCTGGACGGCGCGGGCCCGGACCTCCGGGCGGCTGCCAGGGAAGATGGTCCGCCGCACATGGCACTCCCCGAGGCCCGCAACCGCCAGGCAGACCGTGCCCACCGGCTTCTCGGGCGTGCCCCCGCCAGGCCCGGCGACCCCGGTGATCCCGACGCCCACGTCCGCCGCGAGCCTGCGACGCACGCCGTCCGCCATCGCTGCCACGACCGGCTCGCTCACCGCGCCGTGGAGGCGCAGCAGCTCCTCCGGAACATCCAGTTCGCCAACCTTCACGCTGTTGTCATAGGCGATGATCCCGCCGCGGAAGACGTCCGAGCTCCCTGGCACGTCGGTGAGTCTTCCGCCCAGCAGTCCGCCGGTGCAGGACTCCGCCACGCCGATGGTCCTGCCCCGCGCCCGCAGCAGGCCGACCACGATCTCGGCCAGCGTCTCCTCACCTTCTCCATACACGTGCTCGCCGGCGCGGCGCCGGAGCTCCGCCGCACCGGCGTCGAGCCGCGCGTCGCTCTCCGATGCATCAGCGCCCCAGGACGTGAGCCGAAGGTCGACTCCCTCGAGTCCGGGAAGGTAGGCGAGCCCGAGGGGGCGCACCGCGGACTCGATGTCGCCGAGCCGCTCGGCAAGCGTGCTCTCCGGTATCGCGGTGGTGCGCACGGTGCGTGACCGGATCACCAGCGTGCCGGCGCGCGGTACGAGCCGCGGCAGCACTTCGTGCGCGAGCAGGTTGCGCATCTCGATGGGCACACCGGGCAGCATGATCACCACGCCACGGGGCGATTCAAGCCACAGTCCCGGCGCGGTACCCCACCGGTTCCGCAGCACGGTGCCCCCGCGCGGCACTTCCGCCTGTGAACGATTCGTCACCGCCGGCTTGCGGCCCAGGCTGCGGAAGCGCTCGACGAGCTGCTGCCAGATCTCCTCATGGAACTCGAGCGGCATGCCGAGCAGGTCGGAGACCGCGTGCTTCGTGACATCATCACGCGTGGGGCCGAGGCCGCCGGTCACCAGCACCATGCCGGTGCGGTCGAGCGCCGCGCTCACGGCGTCCTGGATCGTGCCGCGCTCATCACCCACCGACGTCCGGCGCGTCACCTCGACGCCGATCGATGCCAGCGCGCGCGCGATCTCGGCACCGTTGGTGTCGATGGTGAGGCCGAGGAGGAGCTCGGTGCCGACGGTGAGGAGTTCGAGTTTCATGGCGGCAGGGAGTCAGGGCAGCAGGCGGCTGGACGTGCTACTTGCTGCTGCTGAACAACGCCCTGTTCTTGTAGAGATACACGCCGAAGGAATACACTGTGAGCACGACCGCAATGACCAGTGTCACCGCGACGAAGGAGCCATGGAACTGGTTCCAGAAATACGCGTAGCGGTTGTCTTCCCACCCGAGCGGCTTGCGGGCATCGCGGAACGCGAACCAGAGGATCACGGCACCGACGAAGATGTTCTGGAACACCGCCTTGAGCTTGCCGGCGCCCCCGGCCGCGATCACCACTCCCCTGGCTTTCGCCCACTGGCGGAAGGCAGTCATCGCCACCTCGCGACCGATCATCAGCAACGTGGCCCAGAGCGGGATGCTGCCCCAGACGGGAATGCCGTACTCGGCCTGACGCTCGCGCGAGATCCAGTAGATCGGGATCAAGGTGGCGAAGAGGAGCAGCTTGTCGGCGATGGGGTCGAGCAGCTTGCCCAGGTCGGTGACCTCGCCGCGGCTGCGCGCGAGATAGCCGTCCAGCATGTCCGTGAACGCGACCAGCACGAACACGATGAAGCAGATGAGCTTCGGCCAGTATCCGTCGATGAAGGGGAGTAGCGCGATGACGGGCGTGAAGCAGATCCGCACGACCGTGATGATGTTCGCGACGGTCCACACCTTCGTGGACATCTCCGCCGGCGGCATGTCAGCCCAGCGTCTTGACGACGAGCTTGCTCACTGCCTTGAGGGTGTCGAACACGCCTTCGCCCGTCATGGCCACCGCCTCGAAGTACGGGGAGCGCTCGATCCACTGCCCCTCCTGCTGCTGCACGAGGTACTCGCCGGGCCGGAACGGGTCCGGCGTGACCCGCTGCTTCTGCGGGTCCTCGACCGGCCAGCCCGGGTTGAGCGCGGCCTGCAGCTCGGCGATGGGGGCGGCGTTGGGGAGGTCACGCTTGTTGTACTGGATGACGAACGGAATGCGCGTCAGGTCGTAGCCGTGCTGCACCATGTTGTCGTACAGGTTCTGCATCGCCTCGATGTTCGCCTCGGTGCGCTCGATCTGGCTGTCGGCCACGAACACCACGCCGTCCACACCCTTGAGGATCAGCTTGCGCGAGGCGTTGTAGTAGACCTGTCCCGGCACGGTGTAGAGGTGGAACTTGACCTTGAACCCGCGGATGGTACCGAGGTCCACCGGCAGGAAGTCGAAGAAGAGGGTGCGCTCCGTCTCCGTCGCCAGGGAAATCATCTTCCCCCGCGCGGTGGGCGCCACCTTCTGGTAGACGTGCTCGAGATTGGTCGTCTTGCCGCCGAGACCGGGCCCGTAGTAAACGAGCTTGCAGTTGATCTCGCGAGACGCGTAGTTGATCATCGACATGGACGACGCTCCCTCACACCCCGAACAGCTTGTCGATCTCGTCTTCGGCTTCGCCCAGCAGCCCTGATTCCATCTGCTGGCTTGCCTTCCCCTGGCTGCGGAACATCTCCTCGAACACCCTGACCAGCTCCGGCACCGTGGTGCGCACCCGGAGCTTCACCAGGCCCAGCGTCGTGCGATTGTCGAACAGCACCACGAGGATGACCCGCCGGGCCACGTCGGCGAGATACATCGACTCCCGCTCGCCCTGATGGAACAGGGCGCCGAACTCGGGCTCGCCCAGCATGCGGGCCAGTTGGTCGTTGGCGCTGAAATCGGCAGCCGTGAGCGTCGCGAACGCCGTCGAGTCGAACACCGGTGGCTCGCCTACCGTGGCGACGAGCTGCCCGGTGCGGTCGACGATGAGCGCCGTCCGCGCGCTCGAGTCGGCCAGGAAGACGCTGAGGATGTTCTGGATGCGACGCGCGTCCTCCTCGCGGAAGGCCCAGCTCGAGGAACCGCTCACGCGGCGCCCCCCTGCCCCAGCACTTGCGTCATCCGCTCGAGAATCGTGGTCCCGCGGCGCTGCAGCATCGGGATCGGCTCCCACGCGACGTACTCCCGGAGCCGCGCGAGGGCGACCCGGCTCGGGTGCCGCGACAGCCAGCTCAGCGCCTGGTGGCGCATGGGAGGCCGGGCATGAAAGAGGTCGGCGCCATGCGACCGTTGCCGGCGCCGGCTCACTTCGCGCGCCACGGCCACACCAACCAGCGTGCCGCCGAGCAGGGCCCACGTGCGCATGCGCATCAGCGCAGATCCTGACGCGCCGTCAGCGCGTGGGCCAGCGTCACGGTATCGACGTATTCCAGCTCGCCGCCCATCGGGAGCCCGCGCGCGAGCCGCGTCACCCGCACCGCGTGGCCGGCCAGCAGCTGCTGAATGTAGGTCGCCGTCACTTCACCCTCCATCGAAGGATTCGTCGCGAGGATGACCTCCAGCACGCCGTCCTGTTCCACCCGGCGGACCAGCTGATCCATGCGCAGCGCCTCGGGACCCACCCCTTCCAGCGGGGACAGCCGGCCACCGAGGACGTGGTACCGCCCACGGAAGCCGGTCGCGCGGTCGACAACCGACACGGCCGAAGGTTCCTCGACAACGCACAGCAGGGTGGGTTCCCGACGGGGATCGGCGCAAATGGCACACAGCGCCGTTTCCGTGAGGTTGCCGCAGGTATCGCAGGGACGCACGCGCTCCGCAGCCGCCTGAAGGGCGGCGGCAAGGCGAACGACCTGGTCCGGGGGCTGCTGAAGCAGGTGGAAGGTGAGCCGCTGCGCGGTCTTGCGCCCGATGCCGGGCAGGCGCGCCAGTTCCGTGACCAGTGCCTCGATGACGCTCACCCTCGGCTCAGAGCCCCGGACCGATGGGCGGCGTCGGCAACTTCTTCATTTCGGCCTGCACCAGCTCCGCCGCGCGCCGCTGCGCTTCGGCGACCGCCGACAGCACCAGGTCGGACAGCAACTCGGCATCGCGACCGGCGAAGGCTTCGGCATCGATGCGCACGTCGCGGATGTTACCGCGACCATCGGCCGTGACGCGCACAAGACCGCCGCCGGCCTGGACCTCGACGGTCCGGTTGGCGAGTTCGGTCTGAAGTTCCTGAAGGCGACCCTGCCATTGCTGGCCGAGCTGCCACATCTGCTGAAGGTCAACCATTGCCATGTTCACTGCCACCGGCCAGGGTAAAGAGCACAGCCCTACTCCACGATCTCCAAATCTAACGCCTCCGCGGCTGCATCGAGAGCCGGATCCCGCACCCTCAGGCCCTTGAGCCGGTCGGCGCGCAACCCCTCCGCCGACAGGCGCTTGGGGGGCTGCTCCGCGGCATCCGCTTCCGCCACCACGAGTTCCACCGGGGCCCCCACGATCCGGACCAGCAGGGCGGCCAGCCGATGGCGCTGGCGCTCGAGCGTCAGCGCCAGCCCGGCGTCCCGGTCGGTGAGCCGCAGCGTCACCCTGGGTGGCACCACGTCAGCCGGCTCGGTGGCGGCCAGCGCCGTACCCAGCAGCGGGCTTTCGGCCCGGGCGGCGGCCACGATGTCACTCCAGGCCGCCGCGAGCGCCTCACGGTTGAAGGCTACCCGGTCGATCACCGGGGCCGGCGCGGTGGGCGCCGGCGGAGCCACCGGCACCGGGGTCCCAGCCGGAACGGCGCGACGCGCTGCGGCCGGTCCAGGCTCCGGCGTGCGCCCGCGCGCGCCCTGGCCGGAAGGCGCTGGCGGGGCACCGTCGAGCACGGCCTGGAGATCCACCACCCGGTCGAGCATCGCCCAGCGCAGCAGCAGCGTCTCCACCACGAGCCGTGCGTTGCCGCTCCGCCGAATCGCGGTCTCGTTGTCGGTGAGCAGCCGCAGCATGCGCAGGATGTCGCCCGGCTCGAGTTGCGAGCGATACCGCTCCAGCATGGCGCGCGCCGACTCCGTCAGCCCCTCGGGTTCGGCGCCCACCTGCACCATAAGCAGGGCCCGCAGCATCTCGGCGGCGCCGTTCATGAACTCGCCCAGGTCGGCGCCGGAATCGAGCACCTGCTCCACCAGCCGGAACACCCCGGCGCCGTCCCGCTCCACCACGATGCGGCAGACCTCCGCGTACGAGTCGTCCGCCACCAGCCCGAGCACCTCGCGCACCCGATCGACCGTGACGGCGCCCTCCCCGAAGCTCAGGCACTGGTCGAGCAGCGACAGGGCGTCGCGCATGCCTCCGTCGGCGTGGCGCGCGATCAGGGTCAGCGCGTCATCGGCGGCCTTGATCCCCTCGATACCGAGCACTTCCGTCAGCCGGTTCCGGATTGCGGCCGGCCCGATGCGGCGGAAATCGAAGCGCTGCAGCCGGGACAGCACCGGGGCCGCGGTCGAAGCAATCTTCTGCGGCTCGGTCGTGGCGAAGACGAACACGACCCGTGGCGGCGGTTCCTCCAGGATCTTGAGCAGCGCATTCCACGCCTCGCGCGTGAGCATGTGCGCCTCGTCCACGATGTAGACCTTGTAGTGGCCCTCCTGCGACGCGGCATACATCGCGCGCTCGCGCAGCTCCCGGGCATCGTCGACACCGCGGTGACTGGCCGCGTCGATCTCGACCACGTCGAGACTGGCCGACCCGCTCCAGGTACGGCGGCAGTTCTCGCACTCGCCGCACGGATCACCCAGCGCATCGCGATTGGCGCAGTTGAGCGCCATCGCGAGGATGCGCGCGGCCGTCGTCTTGCCGACCCCTCGCGGTCCGGTCAGCAGGTAGCCGTGGCCGACACGGCCACTCGCCACGGCGCCGCGCAGCACGGCGGTGACGTGATCCTGGACCAGCAGGTCACTGAAGCGCTTGGGACGGTAACGGCGGGCGAGGGCGATCATGGGGGAAATAAAGTGCCTCAGGCTCCCCGAAGCGATACCGGACATCGCTTAGCGCTGCTACCGGCAAGGTCCTGACGCGATTCACGCGCCGGCACCCTTCGGACCTGAGGCGGGAGGAAAATAGGCGGCAAGGTGGCAGGAGGACAAGGCGGCAGGCAAGCACGGCTGCCACGGTCATTTCCTGCCGCCCTGACTTCCTGCCGCTTACACCACGACACCCTGCCTCCGTTGCAGCCGCAACGCCTCCCAGCGCTCCGCCACAACGCCGCCGATCAGGAACACGACTGCCATGTAGTAGACCCAGAGCACGAAGAGCAGCAGCGCGCCGAGCTGGGCCCCGCCGCCGAAGGCGGAGGCGGGGAGCACCGACTTGGCGAGGTACAGCCCGTACAGGCGCTTCGCGATCTCGAAGCCGAAGGCCGAAAAGGTCGACGCGATGAGCACCGAGGTGAAGCTCATGCGACGCGGCGACGCAAAACGGTAGCTGACGAAGAAGAGAGTGATGGAGAACGCGAACGCTACGAGGTCGGTGAACAGGCGGCCGACCGTGCCGATCACGAGTGCGTAGGCGGGAATCGCCGCTTCGCTCCGCGAGCGGAGGATGACCAGGCCGGCGCTGAAAACCGTATTCAGGAGGAAGAGGGTCGCCACCGTCAGCGCCAGCAGCGCGTCGCGCGACTTGCCCCTGAGGTAGTTGCCGATGAAGCCGTGACTCGTGCCCGGCCGCGATCCAACGTCGTAGACGAAGTTGAGCGAGTTCCGCATGCTGGCGAACAGGCGGGTGCTGAACCAGAGGAAGGTGGGCACGGCCACGAGCGACAGGTTGCCACGATTGTCGAAGATGCGGGTGAGCAATCGCTCGACCGGACCGAAGGGATCCTGGCCCGGGGTGCTGTTGTGCGGCGGCAGGAAGCGGTGAAAGAGGGCGTCCGGGTCGAGCGTCGTCCCCTCGGGCGCCAGCCCCTGCAGCAGCACGGTGAAGAGCACCAGCAGGAGGAGCGCGAACGGCACCGCGGCCAGGAGGGCATCGAAGCTCAGCGCGCTGGCCAGGAACGGGACGTTGTTCTCGTCGGCCGATTCGAGGGTGCGCCGGATGAAGCCCCAGACCGAGCGGTGCCAGCTCCGCACCCGGGTGGGCGCGCTCAGGCGCCCTGTTCCTCCGATGTATCGGCCACACCGCGGCGGCGCGCGCGAGCCCGGGCCAGGCGCTGCTCGAGCTCAGCCCGCGGGGTCACGGGCGCAACCTCCTCCTCCTCCTCCCCTTCCTCCTCGAAGCCATCATCATCGATCTCGAGTGATTCCTCGGCGTCCTCGAGCCAGTCTTCGACCCGCTGCCGGCGATCACCGAGCTGCTCGGTCAGCTCGTCCATCTTCTCTTCGGCCATGGCCCGCAACTTCCGCAGCCGGCGCTGTACCCCGCGCCTGGTCTGCTCGCCGGTGGCCGGCGCGTACAGCAGCGCCACGGCGGCACCGGCCAGCGCACCCCAAAGGAACCACTTGGCGGAGACGTCGCCGCCCCGCTCGACATAGACGACCTCGCGCCCACGATCGCGCATGTTGCACCCCCTGTTGTCTCGTCGCCCGTCAGTGGCCGACATGGAATACTAGACGCAAGCCTAGGCGAAGTCGCCCGGATCGGCCGGCGGCGTGGGCACATTGCCGCTCCCGGAACGCCCCATGGCGGCGAACGTGAGCTGCTTGCCCAGCTCTACCCCAGGCTGGTCGAATGGATTGACGCCATACCAGGCGCCGGCGAACCCCGTCGCGAGCTGGTAGAACATCAGCAGCTCGCCCACCGTGTCTTCGGTCACCTCGGGAAGGCGCAGGATGGCGTGCATGCGACCCGCCGATGCCAGCGCGCCCGATGTAGCGCGGCACTCGGCCGCGAGCAGTTCGTTGAGCGAGCGGCCCGGAAGGTACGACAGGTCGGCGGAGAGTTCCGCGCGGTCGGGAATGACTACCTCGGTGCCGTGGTCGTCCACCGAGACGATCGTCAGCACCTTGTCGAACGGCCCCTCCATGAACAACTGCACCTGGCTGTGCTGGTCGGTCGCACCCACGGCACCGACCGGCGTCGGCCCGGCGAAGACCTCGGCGCCACGCCGGTCATGGCGCTTGCCAAGACTTTCCGCCCAGAGCTGGCGGTACCACTCCGCCACGTCCCGCAGGCGGTCGCAGTACGGCATGAGGACGTCGATGCGCGCGCCGAGCCATGTATCGGCCGCCCAGTGCAGCGCGGCGTGGAGCGCCGGACGGTTGGCGAGCAGGTCGGGTGACTCCGCATCCCGGAGGGCGCGCTCCGCCCCGCTCAGCAGGGCGGCGATGTCGATCCCCACGAGCGCCGCGGGCAGCAATCCCACCGGAGAGAGCACGCTGAAGCGCCCGCCCACCGCAGGTGGAACGTCCACCGCCGCGATCCCCTCGCGCCGGGCGATCTCCCGCAGGATGCCGCGCTCCGGATCGGTGGTGAACACCAGGTGGCGTGTCGCCGCCGGGCCCAGGGCCTCCTCGAGCCAGGCGCGGACCACGAGGTACTGCGCCATGGTCTCCGCCGTCGACCCGGATTTGCTGACCACGTTCACCAGCACTCGCCGCGGATCGATGCGACCGAGCGCGGCATGCACGCTGGCCGGGTCCACGTTGTCGAGGATCGTGAGCCGCGGGTAGAAGTCGCGGCCCTCGTCGTCCAGTTCGTTCCAGGCCGGCGCGCGCAGTGCCGTCAGCAGTGCACGCGCGCCCAGCGCCGACCCGCCGATGCCGAGCACGAGTACATGGTCGAAGGCCTGGCCGACGCCGTTCGCGAACTGAGTGATGCTCCGGATGGCGCTCCCCTGCTCCGCCAGGTCGTAAAACCCGTACTCGCCGGCGGCGCGGCGGGCCCGGACATCGGCCTGCACCCCCGGGAAACGCCGGACCAGTTCCGCGAGCTGGGTCCGCGTGAGTCCGTGCTCGCCGTCGAGGCCATCCTGCAGCATCCGTCCGTATTCGAGTCGCAGCATAGCTCAGAGCTCCACGATCAGGCCGTCATGTGCCGGAAGGACATTGGATGGAAGCTGCGCCAGGAGCTCCGCGTGCCCCGTCTCATGGGTCAGGTGCGTGAGCCAGGTCCGCCGGGCGCCGACGGCGCCGGCCACGTCGACCGCCTCGCCGATACTGAGGTGGGTGGGATGCGGACGCCACCACAGGGCGTTCAGCACCAGCACCTCGAGGCCCTGCAACTGCGCGCGTTCAGCCTCGGGAACTTCCTTCACGTCCGTCAGATACGCCAGATCCCCGATCCGGTAACCGAACACGCGGCCATGGCCGTGCCGGAACGCGAGCGGCAGGACTGGCACGCCCGCGACGTCCTGCCACCGCCCCGGCTCCAGCGCGTTGGGTGCCAGGAGCGGCTTGGAGGTGCCCTCGTAGGCGGTGACGTCGGCGTCGAAGATGTAGCGGAAGCTCTCCCGGAGCCGCGCCAGCGTCTCCGGCGCGCCATACACCGGCAGCGCCCCCCGCTGCTTCACGGAAAAGATGCGGAGGTCGTCGATGCCGTTGATGTGGTCGGCGTGTTCGTGGGTGTACAGCACCGCGTCGACATTGGATCGAGCGGCGGCGACCAGCTGGAGGCGCAGTTCCGGCGGGGTGTCGATGAGGAGCGTGACACCGTCGACGTCCACGAGGGCGCCGGTACGGGTACGGCGGTCGCGCGGATCGGAAGAGAGGCAGACGGCACAGGTGCAGCCGATCTGCGGTACCCCGAATGAGGTTCCCGTTCCGAGAAAGGTCAGCCGCACGCCTGCTACACAGCCTCGACCTTGAGAAGGTTGGTCGTGCCCGGGGTGTCGAACGGCACTCCCGCGGTCACCACGATGCGATCGCCGAGCGACGCGAGCCCCCGCGACAGCAGCTGCTGTCGCGCGACCGGCAGGAGCGCATCATACGACGGAAAATGCTGTACTAGCACCGGTACCACACCCCAAACGAGCGAAAGCTGACGGAAGGTCTCGGGCTCGGGTGTCACCGCAAGGATCGGGACGGTGGGGCGGTAGGCCGCGACGGTGCGGGCGGTGAAGCCGCTGGACGTGAGGCACACGATGGCCGGCGCCCCCAGCAGGTCGGCCGCCGCGCAGACGGCGACGGCGATGGCCGACTCGGTGCGGGTGGTCATGGCCGCGGCCTCTGCATCGCTCAGCAGGCGGTCGGACTTCTCCACCCGGCGACCCACAGCCAGGTCGAACGCCGGGCTGCGCCCCCGCCGCTGGCGCTCCAGCTCGCGCGCAATCCGGACCATCGCCTCGACCGACTCCTTCGGGTAGTCTCCGACAGCGGTCTCGGCGGAGAGCATCACCGCGTCGGTCCCGTCCAGGATCGCGTTGGCGACGTCGGAGGCCTCGGCGCGGGTCGGCCGCGGGGCATGCACCATCGATTCGAGCATCTGGGTCGCCGTGATGACCGGCTTGCCGTGCAGGTTCGCTTCGCGGATGAGCCGTTTCTGGGTCAGCGGCACCTCCTCGAACGGGAGTTCCACTCCCAGGTCACCCCGGGCCACCATGATGGCGTCGGCCGCGCGCAGGATTCCCTTGATGTTCCGGATCGCCGTGTCCTTCTCGATCTTGGCGATGATGCGGACCGATGAAGGCACCAGGCGACGCAGGGCCTCCACATCCTCACCCCGCTGGACAAAGGACATCGCGATGAAGTCGGCGCCGGCGGCCACCGCCCGGTCGACCTCCTCCGCGTCCCGCTCGCTGATGGCCGGAGCGCTGACCTCGACGCCGGGCAGGTTGATTCCCTTGTTGGGCTTGAGCAGGCCGCCATACCGCACGACCCCGGTCACCCGCTCACCCTTCACATCCTCCACTTCCACACTGAGGAGGCCGTCGTCCAGGAGGATCGTGACACCGGGCGCGACATCGCGGGCGAGGCCCTCGTACGTTGTCGGGATCTCGCTCGGCGCAGCCAGGGCCTCGGGCGCGAACACCACCCTGGCGCCGGCCGTGAGTTGCCGCGGTTCGGGGAGGGCTCCCACCCGGATGCGGGGTCCGCGAAGATCGACAAGCACCGCCGCCGCGTGATGCGCGGCGCGCTCCTCGAATACCCTGCGCAGCTCGCGAATCCAGCGCTCCCGGACGTCGGCGGAGCCATGGGACGCGTTCACGCGCACGACATCGACTCCGGCGTCGAGGAGCGCAGTCATCTGTTCGGGTGAGTCCCACGCGGGCCCCAGCGTGGCGACGATCTTGGTCCTTCGAATCAGTGAATAGGTCACGGTGGGGCAGTCTAACGCGGCGGGATCGCTTGCGCACCGGGCAGGGTCACGAGGAACCAAATTTGCTGTCGCGTCACCCCTGTCCCAGCCTCGCGAATGGGTGCTGCGGCACGCCACCGCGATACCCACACTGGCCGTGTGGAAGACTTTTCAACATTCGGCTTGAAAACGAATCTGTGGCCAGGTCCACCGGGAGGAATCCCGTTCCGAGGACAATCGATTTCCACATGTTGAAAACTGCCGATTTCATTCGGTGGCGTGAGGATCGAAAATCGAATGCGCGGCTCAAATGGAACGAGAAGCAACCTGATGGTGTGGTGGTAATTCCATGTTGATCAATGGCTTACCATGCCACGTCTCAAGCAGGGTATCGCATGATGACACTGTCGTTACCAAGTGAAATAGCCAACACTTTCCAGATTGCGAACAGATTCCACAGCGCAAGAACCGGTAGCGCCACTGTCGAATCCATGACCCTCAGTCCCCCCACAATCCAGACGACGGCTAGTCCGGAATCAGGGTCATTTCCCCTCTCCCACCCTGATACATCGGGCCCAGGTACCGGATCGGTGACTTCCGCATGAGCTTTGCGAGCTTGTCCTTCCCCTGTACGACCAGCGCACCCACCACCGAACGGCTGGAGGAAGCGTTCAGTTGCCACCGAACGAGTACCGGCTTGCCCCGGCGCCCCATGACCACCCAAACGTGGTCCAGGGGGGTGCTGAGCGCGGCGGAATCGCTGGCGGCATGCCCGTCCCAGATCAGCGTCGTCTTCCCGAATTGGATCACGTGCCGCTCATCGTCGCCGTGCGCCGCCTTGCCGAATGTGGCCTTGATCTGCCGGAACGGGACCTGGGTCGAATCGGTCAGCCTTGCGGCCCGTTTGTCGTTGGTGAACACCACGCTCACGGACACGCCGTTGTCCGGCTGGTTGACGGCGACTCGCGCCGCGTACGACACGGTCCCGATCATCTCGGATCCCCCCGCCGGCGCGACGAGTTCGCGGCCGGCGATGTCCGCGCGACCGAACCGGTAGATGCAGACGGCTGCGGGCATCCAGGCACCGTACTCGGGTTGGTCCGCCAGCACCCGCGCGAGCACGGGCGAGGCGTCGGTCGTGGCGTTGAGCCGTACCGGCTGGGCATCGTCGGGCAGGACACCCGGCGCGTCTTCCGGGCTTACGAGGAAGGTGATGCAGTATCCCTGCTGCAGGTTGCTGAACTGCCAAGCCCCCTCATTCCCTCCCTGAGCCGCCAGGGGCCGTCCCAGCGCCAGCAGCACCGCCAGCGCCGCGAGGGCCCTCACGGCTGGGCCGCCTTCGCAACGGCACGCTTCAGCGACTCATATTCTTTCTTGTCCTGCGCGTCGAGCCCCAAGTCGCGGTAGCTCACCTTGCCGTCGGGGCGGATGACGTACACGGTTGGCCGGTCAACGCCTTCGGTGCCGTCGCTGCCATAGCGCCGCGCCACCCGCTGGTCGGGATCGCTCAGCAGCAGGAACGGAATACCAAGGCTGCTCGCGAACCGGCGATGGGTCTCCAGGGAATCACTGCTGATCGCCACCACGACCACCTCCGGACCGGAAGATTCAGCCACCGTGGCGAGTCCTTGCAACTCCGCGGTGCTGCCGGGCGTGAAGTCGCGCGCAAAGAACGCGAGGACGATCACCTTGCCGAGATTGTCCGTCAGCCGGAATGACTGCTCCTCGGAACCGACCGCGTCCTTGTTGGCCCATGGCAGCGTGAAGTCCGGGGCGCGCTGGCCCGTCTCGGGACCCTTCACGATGCGCGCGGTCGGCGGCGGTGGCCCCTGGGGATTCGCCTGCGCCCAGGACCGGGTGGCGCCGCCGATGGTCAGCGCCACGAGCACCAGGCCCGCGAGCTGGCCGGACCGCGCCGGGCGGCGACGCCTACGGCTTGGCAACACGGGCAAGGGCACTGGATAGGTCCTGGTCTGCGCCGGTACCGGTATAGGCAACCTTGCCCGCCGCATCGATGATGACGATGTAGGACGTGATCGGCGCCTCGTACGCCCGGGTGCTCACGCCCTTGTCGTCGTACAGCGTGCGATACGGTGGGTTGTGGCTGGCAATCCACCGGCGCACGCGTTCGGGCGTCTGGTTCACCGTGACGTTGACGCCGAAGAACACGACCTTTGCGCCATAGGTGTGGTGCGCAGCCCTTACCCTGGGCAGGAGCTCCTCGCACACGTTGCACCATGTGGCCCAGAACTCGAGCAGGACCGGCTGCTTGCCGAGGTACGTCCCCAGGTCCACCGGCTTTCCGTCGATGTCGTTGACGACGACGGCAGGGGCCATTGCACCGATCGCGATTCCTTCGTCCTGCGCGCTGGCCCGCTCCGCCAACCCCGCGAGCAACAGGAGGATCGCACCGAGCCGCCTCATGAGTTGCGCCCCGCCTGGAACACGTAGTACTCCGCCATTCCGAGCAGCACGACGCCACCGGCACGCTTGAGCCAGGCGAGCCACACGCCGCTTCGCGGCAGGGCCGCCAGTGTTCCCGAGAAGATGCCCACCATGGCCAGCAGCGCCGTCATGCCGAGCGAGAACGCCAGCAGGTACGTGAAGCCCAGCACCGCGCTCCCGGTGGCCGCGACGAACGTCAGCACCGCCGCGAAGGCCGGCGCGCCGCACGGCGCGGCTACCAGCCCGGAAGTCGCTCCCATCATGAACGCGCCATAGGGCCGTTCGGCCCCGAAGCGTGCCGCCCACGCAAGCAGCCCGGACGAGGCCCGTATGCTGAAGACGTCCAGGAGGCCCAGTCCTGACACGAGCAGGAGGCTCGCCATGACCAGCAGCGCCCACCTGTTCGTGCTGATACTGCCGAAGATCGACCCCGTCAATCCGGCGATGAGGCCAAGCGTCGCGTAGACCAGGGCCACGCCCAAGACGTACAGCGCCATCATGCCGATGCGGGCGCGAGTCGACCGCCCGGCCGCGCCAGCCCCGCCGAGGAGCCCGGCGGTGATGGGAATCATGGGATAGACGCAGGGGGTGAAGCTGGTGAGCAGGCCCGCCCCGAAGAGCAGCGGCAGGGCCGCGAGCGGACGCTCGCGCAGGGTCTCGGCCAGGGGGGCATTGAGCATCGAGTAGGGTACGGCCACTACCGACCCTGGCCGCCCTCTGTCGCGCCGGCCGTAGCGGCCACGCCGTATCGCGTCGCGACGTAGTTCTCGAGTATCTCGAGGAACTCGGGGACAATCCGGTCGCCCTTGAGCGTCACGAACAGCTTGCCGTCGACATAGACCGGGGCCTTCGGCTCCTCGAACGTGCCCGGCAGCGAGATCCCGATGTTGGCGTGCTTGGATTCGCCCGGCCCGTTCACCACGCAGCCCATGACGGCCACTCTCATCTCCTCGACGCCGGGGCGTTCCGCACCCCACACCGGCATCTTCTGCCGGAGGTAACCCTCGATGTCCTGCGCCATGTGCTGGAAGAACGTGCTGGTCGTGCGGCCGCAGCCGGGACAGCTGGTCACCTGTGGCGTGAAGCTTCGCAGCTCCAGGCTCTGGAGGATCTGCTGCGCCACCCGCACCTCCTCCGTACGGTCGCCGCCCGGCGCCGGGGTCAGTGACACCCGGATTGTATCACCAATGCCTTCCTGGAGCAGCACCGCGAGCCCCGCAGCGCTCGCCACGATCCCCTTGGCGCCCATGCCTGCCTCGGTGAGGCCGAGGTGCAGCGGATAGCCGCTCCGTCGCGCCAGCATGCGATAGACGTCGATCAGGTCCTGGACGCCGGAGACCTTGGCGCTCAGGATGATCCGGTCGGGCGCCATGCCGACGGCCTCCGCAAGGGCGGCAGAGCGGATGGCGCTCTGTACCATCGCTTCCATCATCACGTCGCGGGCGTCGCGTGGGACGTCCAGCCGCGCGTTCGCGTCCATCAGCTCGGTGAGGAGCTGCTGGTCGAGCGACCCCCAGTTGACGCCGATCCGTACCGGCTTGCCGTGCGCGAGCGCCACCTCGATGATAGCGCGAAAATTCGTGTCGGCGTGCTTCCCGCCGATGTTGCCGGGATTGATGCGGAACTTGGCGAGGGCCCGGGCGCAGTCGGGATAGCGGGTCAGCAGCAGGTGGCCGTTGTAGTGGAAGTCGCCGATGATCGGCACATGCACGCCGATCCGGTCGAGCCCGTCGAGGATCTGGGGCACCGCGCGCGCGGCATCCTCGTTGTTGACCGTCACCCGCACCAGTTCACTGCCGGCCCGCGCGAGTTCCGCCACTTGCCGGACGGTGCCCACCACGTCGGCGGTGTCGGTGTTGGTCATCGACTGCACGACGATGGGATGGCACGACCCGACGGCAACGGCGCCCACATGGACGGTTGGCGTGGCACGACGCAAGGCGAGTGGCATGGCTGGAACGTAAGGCGTGAGGCGGGGGACGTGCAGGGGCGGGCTGCGCCCGCCCCTACGACCGGTCGAAGTGTGCTTCCGAAATGGCCCAGCGATCGGCGTCGCTGAGCACGAGGTTGCCCGCGACCGCGCTGTCCCGCACATGCGCTTCGGTGCGCGCGCTCGGGATGGCGAGCACACTCGGGCCCTGCGCCAGCGCCCATGCGATGACGAGCGCATGGGGCGAAAAGCCGAGCTCGGCGGACAGGCGCTGCAATACGGGATGCGCCGGCAGCTTCTTCGTGAGCCTGCCCCCGCCGGTCGGGCTGTAGGCGACGAATCCGATGCCCCGCTCGCCGCAGTAGCGGACGACACCGGTTTCGATGGCCTCGCGGAAGAACGGGTTGAGCCGGTTCTGTACTGTCGCCACCTCAGCGATGGCCTCCGCCGCCTTGATCTCCGCCACGCTCACATTGGAAAGCCCGATCCACCGGATCTTCCCTTCGCGTTGCAGGTCGGCCAGCGCGCCGACGCTCTCCTCGAACGGCACCTGATGGTCCGGCGCATGGAGCTGGTACAGGTCGATGCGGTCCACCCTGAGCGCCTGCAGCGAGCGCTCACAGGCCCTCCGAAGCCGCTCGGGACGCGCGTCACGCTCCCAGCGTCCATCCGGCCTGATCATGCCGCCCTTGGTCGCAACGACCACCCGGTCGGGCGGTCCACCCCAGGTGCTGAGGGCCTGCGCCACGAGACGCTCATTGTGGCCGATGTCGTTCTGGTCGAGGCAGTACACGTCCGCGGTGTCGATAAGCGTCATGCCGGCATCGAGGCCGGCATGGATCACCCGAACGGCAACATCCTCCGGCGGGCGGCCGGCAAGGGACAGGTGCATGCCCCCGTAGCCAACGACTGAGACCGGCGGCGCCCCGCGGCCGAGCGGGCGCTGCTGCATTACACGAGGCCCATTTGCTGGATAAACCGGTCGTACTCCGCTGCGTGGATCTTGCCGTCCTCGAGCAGCGGCTTGATCGCGGCGATGATGTCCTGGCGACTTCCCTCGATGCGGCGGTCGCGCAGTTCGCTGATCATGCGCGAGAAGCGGTGCTCGTACTCGTCGCGATCGAGTTCGCCATTGGTGCGCATATCGCTCAGGTGGGCCAGTTCCCGCGCCACGCGCGACGCGGCGATCGGCTTGGGTTGGCTCGGCGGGTTGGTCATCGGCGCGTCTCCTGGGGGCGGATGAGGGTGGTGCAGACCCCGGAATATAAGCCGTGATCCCCGCTCCGCTGGACACCCGGGATGCGCTACTTTTGTAATGAAGTTCGCCGGCTGGCACCCGCACCGGGCGACGATCAAACCGGACCTTCCACTCGAAGGCATCGACATGGCCCGCGACGATTCCCGGCTCGACGCCGGGCTTGCCCTCCTCCGGATCATCACCGGCTCGGTCTTCCTCGCCCATGGCGCGCAGAAGCTGTTCGTGTTCGGCCTGACGGGCGTGACCGGGGCGTTTACCCAGATGGGCGCCCCCATGCCGACGATCACCGGCCCCCTCGTGTCGGGTCTCGAGTTCTTTGGTGGCATCGCCCTGATCATCGGGCTCCTGACACGCCTCGTGGGGCTGGGATTCGCCATCGACATGCTTGGCGCGATCTTCATCGTGCATCTCGCCGGCGGGTTCTTCGTGCCGAAGGGTGTCGAGTTCGTCCTGATGCTGTTCGCTGCGGGCGCCACGCTCGCGCTTACGGGCCCCGGTGCGTTCTCCGTCGATGCAGCGCTGGCCCGCCGCCGCGCCGGACCCTGAACAGGAGCACGCTGATGTCAGGCGAAGGTCACCGGTTGCCCGCCGCCACGCGCCTGGGACAGGTGCGGCTGCAGGTGTCCGACCTGGCCCGGTCCATCGCCTACTACGAGCAGGTGCTCGGGCTCCGCGTCGTCCAGCGCGGTGAGGATACGGCGGCCCTCGGCGCCCAGGGCACCGACGCGCCGCTGATCGAACTGCACGAGCGACGGGGGGCCAGTCCGGTGCGTCGCCGAGGGCACCTCGGCCTCTTCCACTTCGCGATCCTGCTGCCCGACCGGGCGGCGCTGGGGCGCCTGCTCCGCCACCTTGCCAGCATCGACGCGCCCGTCGGGGCCTCGGACCACCTCGTGAGCGAAGCGCTGTACCTGCACGACCCGGACGGCCTGGGGATCGAGGTCTACGCCGACCGTCCCCGGTCGACGTGGCAACAGCAGGGCGGTGAACTGGTCATGGATACCAGGCCGCTGGATATCGAGGGTGTGGTGGCGGCAGGCGGCGGCACTCCCTGGACCGGCATGCCACCCGGGACTGTCATGGGGCACGTTCACCTGCACGTCGGGAGCCTGGACGGGGCGGCGGCGTTCTATCGCGATGCGCTCGGGCTCGAGCCCACGGTGTGGAGTTATCCCGGTGCGCTGTTCCTCGCGGCGGGCGGATACCATCACCATCTCGGCGTCAATACCTGGGCGGGCGACAATGCACCGCGGCCAGTGGCTGATGACGCTCGGCTGCTCGAATGGGAGATCGTGCTGCCAGATCGTATGGGGGTCGAACGGACCGCGCGCAGCCTGGAAGGCGCCGGTCACCAGGTGACGCGGGGGGAAGGCGGGGTTCGTGCAAGCGATCCCTGGGGAACGACTCTGTTCCTTCGGAGCTGACGGCCGCTCCGGGCTAGAAGACGGCGGCCGCCCGCGCGAAGTAATGCTCGACGGACCGAGTCAGGAGGTAACGGAGGTTTCGCGTGAGCATCGCTCAGCCGCCCAGATCGCGCACGAGCAGGTCGAGCGCATCGCGATTGATGCGCCAGTAGCTGGTCTGCCCTTCCTTGCGCTTGATCACGATGCCCGACTCGACCAGCGCGTCGGTATGATGACAGAGCAGCGCGAGGCTGATGCCGGTCTCGGCCGCAACCTCGGTGCCGGTGGCCTCCTCCGAGCGCTCCCGCAGGAAATCGACGATGCGGAGGCGCGTGGCTTCGCCCAGTGCCTTGAACGCGGCCGCCCGTTGTTCGGGCGTGAGTGGTGTCCGGGCCTTGGCCATGGCGGAATCTACACTCGCCTAATCGGCCGCTCGCAGGTACTGCGGCGGCCACGCCGGACGCACGCCGAGCTCCCGCGCCGCGTGCAGGGGCCAGTAGGGATCGCGCAGCAGCTGCCGCGCCAGCAGGACGAGGTCGGCCCGGCCAGACGCGATGATGTCGTTGGCCTGCCGGGCATCGGTGATCAGTCCGACGGCGCCTGTGAGGATGCCGGCCTCCCGGCGAATCCGCGCCGCGAATGCCACCTGATAGCCCGGTCCGACGGGGACCTTCACCCCCGGCACGAGGCCACCGGAGGAACAGTCGACCAGGTCGACACCGAGCGGCGCCAGCCTCCGCGCCAGTTCGACGGACTGCTCCATGTCCCAGCCTCCCTCCGCCCAGTCGGTCGAGGAAATCCGTACGAACAGCGGAAGGTTCGCCGGCCAGGTGCCGCGCACGGCCTGCACCACCTCGCTCAGGAGACGAATGCGGTTGTCGAATGCGCCGCCGTACTCGTCCGTGCGATGGTTGCTGAGCGGCGACAGGAACTCGTTCAACAGGTAGCCATGCGCCGCGTGGATCTCAATGACCTCGAAGCCTGCCGCGAGGGCACGGGCGGTGGCCGCCTGGAACGCCTGGCTCACGTCACGGATGCCGGCTTTAGTGAGAGCGGCAGGTGTGCGCTCGCCAGCCTTGAAGGGGACGGCACTGGGAGCGACGGTCGGCCATCCGCCGGCCTCGAGCGCCACCTGCTGGCCGCCCTCCCAGGGGCGCGCCACGCTGGCCTTCCGCCCGGCGTGGGCAAGCTGGATGCCCGCGACGGCGCCTTGCGCGCGGATCGCGTTCACGACGGCGGTGAGCCCCTCGATGTGCCCGTCCTGCCAGATGCCGAGATCCTGCGCGGAGATCCGGCCCGCGGCCGTCACGGCGGTCGCCTCGGTGAAGACGAGCCCCGCACCGCCAACCGCGCGGCTTCCGAGGTGTACAACATGCCAGTCGTTCGCGGCGCCATCGACGCTGGAGTACTGGCACATGGGGCTCACGACCACCCGGTTGCGCAGTGTGAGCCCGCGCAACGGCAAGGGCTCGAACAGCGGCGGCATGACTGGCTCGGTGGTCATCGACATTGCTCCATGGGCGGGGTTACCCGGCAACTGATAACTTAAACACTTTAACAACTACTTGACAATATCCGCGAGGAGCCGCAGGTTCACCCAGCACACCCGCGCGATCGCCACCCCGACAGGTTGAACGGCTGCAGGAGCGCGCGCCATTGCCACGCACGGAGGCAGACATGACCGCTTCTACCGCACCGGCGGCCACCGCCGGACTCATCAGCACCATCCCGGCGCGGGCGTACGCGGCGTACGACGCCTCGTCGCCGCTTGCGCCATTCGACTTCGCCCGCCGTACGCCGGGACCGCGCGACGTCCAGATCGAGATCCTGTTCTGCGGCGTCTGTCATTCAGACCTGCACACGGCGAAGAGCGAATGGCAGGGCACTACGTACCCCGTCGTGCCGGGCCATGAGATCCTGGGTCGCGTCGTCCGTGTCGGCGATCAGGTCACCAAGTTCAAGGCGGGCGACATTGCGGCGGTGGGCTGCATGGTGGACTCCTGTCGCACCTGCCCCGACTGCAGGGAAGGTCTCGAGCAGTACTGCCAGAACGGCCAGACCTTCACGTACAACAGCAAGGACAAGCACCTCGGCGGCATGACGTACGGCGGATACTCCACCGGCATCGTGGTCGACCAGGATTTCATCCTGAGCGTATCCGGCAAACTGGACCCGGCCGGCACGGCGCCGCTGCTGTGCGCCGGCATCACCACGTGGTCGCCGCTCAGGCACTGGGATGTCGGGCCGGGCACGAAGGTCGGCGTGGTCGGACTTGGCGGGCTGGGGCACATGGGCGTCAAGCTGGCCCATGCGATGGGCGCACATGTGGTGCTCTTCACCGGGTCGCCCGGCAAGACCACCGATGCGCGGCGCCTCGGTGCCGATGAAGTGGTGGTGACGCGAAACGCCGACGAGGTGGCGAAGCAGGCCAACAGCCTCGATTTCATCCTGAACACCGTGTCGGCGCAGCACAACCTCGACGCCTACCTCAACCTGCTCAAGCGCGATGGCACGATGTGTCTGGTCGGCGTTCCCGAGCACCCGCATCCGTCACCGAGTGCCGGGGCCCTCATCTTCAAGCGGCGGTCGCTGGCGGGCTCGCTCATCGGGGGGATCAGGGAGACGCAGGAGATGCTCGACTTCTGCGCCGAGCACAACATCGTCTCGGACGTGGAAGTGATCCCGATGCAGAAGATCAACGAGGCCTACGAGCGCATGCTCAAGAGCGACGTGAAGTACCGCTTCGTGATCGACATGGCGTCGATGAAGTGACGCGACGCCGCGATCTCAGGGTGGGGAACTCACGATATCGGCCGCATGCTCCACGGGGAGCCCGGCAGCCTCCCACTCCTCATAGCCGTTCGAGAGGCTCAGGACGTTGGGAATGCCCTTCGCCTGGAGCACGCTGGCGGCGATCGCCGACCGCGCGCCGGCCTGGCACTGCACCACCACCGGCCGGTCGCGCGGTACTTCTGCCAGTCGCTGGACGAGGTACCCCACTGGAATGTTCGGCACGCCTGGCAGGTGCCCGGCCTCCCATTCCGAGTGCCCCCGCACATCGATCACCGCCACGGCGTCGCGGGCCATCTGCGCGGCAAGTTCCGCGGCGCCGAGCTGCCGGATGGTCGCGAGTTCCCTGCCGCTCCTGACCCACCCCGTCACGGCATCGACCCCGAAGTATCCCGCGAACCGGTCGAGGCCGATCATTGCGAGGTCCTTCGCGGCCTCCTGTACGTTGTGTGCACCCCGGTCGCTGCTCGAGTCATCGACGATGAGGTAGAAGTCCTCGTTGAACGGGGTCAGCCATCCCGCCCAGGTCGTGAAGCTCCGGTTGAGCGGGATGTTGATGGAGCCCGGCACATGCCCCTCGGCAAACTGCGCCGCGGGGCGCGCATCGATCACGAACGCGCCCCGCGCCAGCACTTCCGGCAGGCGCACCTCCGGCAGCCACTGCGGGGTGGCGAATCCGTGGAGGATGCGCGGGCCTTCCTTGTTGATTCGCTTCATCTCGGCGAAGTACGCCGGTGGCTCAGGCTGGCCCGTGAGCACCTGGCGGACAAACTCATCCTCGGTATCGACGGCCAGTGCCCAGTTGAACCTTCGCTCGTAGCCCACCGTGCTCTGCGGCACGGCACTCAGGCCCTTGCCGCACGCGGAACCGGCACCATGACCGGGCCACACCTGCAGGTAGTCGGGGTATGCCTTGAAGCGCTGGAGCGACTGGAAGAGGGTGCGGGCGCTGGCCTCCATGGTCCCGTGCACCTTCGCCGCCTTTTCCAGCAGGTCGGGCCGGCCCACGTCGCCCACGAACACGAAATCCCCCGTCACGATCGCGATCGGCTCGGTGGCCGCGGCGGTGTCGGTTACGAGGAACGCGAGGTGCTCGGGGGTATGGCCGGGGGTGTAAGCGACCTCCAGGCGCACGTTGCCCACCATGAAGCTGTCGCCGTCCTTGAGCAGCGCGGCGCCCACCGCGCGGGCGAAGGCGTACTGCCAGTCGCTGCCCCCCTCCGCCGACAGGTAGAGCGCGGCACCGGTGCGCTCCGCGAGCTCGCGACTGCCCGAAACGAAATCGGCGTGGATGTGTGTCTCGGTGACGTGGGTGACCGCGACCTCCTCCGACTCCGCCATGCGGAGGTACTGGTCGACGTCACGGTTCGCGTCGATGACGACGGCGCTGCCCGTGCGGCCGCAGCCGATGAGGTAGCTCGTCTGCGCCAGGGTCTCGTCGTAGAAGCGCTTCACGATCATGACCTGTCTCCATCGTTCGGGACCGGCACCCGCCCCATGGGGCTGCCTCGAAACAACCATCCAAATCTAGGCCAAAGCGCCCGCCGATCGATGATCAGCGGGCGCTTCGCCCTCCAGGATCGCGGTTGTCAGGACCGCGCGAGGAAGTTCAGCCGCACTCGGAGTAGCCGCAGACGTGACACTTCACGCATCCCTCGGCGAACTCGAGCTGCGAACCGCAATCGGGGCACGCGCCGGAGAAGGTGTTCTGCATCCCGCCCAGGGCCAGCTGCTGCTCGTCGCCGGAGATGACCGGATGGACAACCTCGGGCGCCGGCACCTGCGTCTCGCTGGTCGTGAGCAGTTCCTGCTGGATGCCCTGCTTCTCCTGCAGCCAGCGTTCGATGGCGATACCGACGGCATCGGGCACCGAGAGCACCTTGGTCGGTCCAAGGCCCATGACCCGGTCGGAGCTGATGCCGCGGATCTGGCGGTAGATCTCCTTCAAGGGGATGCCCGAGCGCAGCGCAAGGCTGATCAGCCGGCCCATGGCCTCGACGTCGGCCATCAGCGCACCGCCCGCCTTGCCGAGGCTCATGAACACCTCGAACGGCTGGGCCCGGTCGTCCTCGGTGATGGTAACGTACAGCGTACCGAGCGGCGTCTCGATGCGGCGGGTGGTGCCGCGCAGCAGCTCGGGGCGCGAGCGCTTCTGCCGACGGTTCAGCGTCTCGGCCTCGAGCTCGTGCACCATCCTCTTGAGCCGCTCGTTCTCGGCCCGGAGCTCTGCCAGCTCGCCATGCAGGTCGGCCCGCGCGGCTTCCGCTTCAGCCGATGAGTTGCTCATGCCGGCGAGGTCGGACCGCGCCTCGGCCTTGCCGCTCGAGGTGGCCTGCTCCGCGACCTTCTTCGCCACGGAGCCGGTCGAGAGCACCTGCATGTCGCGGCTGCCATCACGGTACACCGTGACGCCCTTGCAGCCGAGCTTGTACGCCAGGCGGTAGATCTCCTCGACGTATGCCTCGGTGGCGTCATTCGCGAAGTTACAGGTCTTCGAGATGGCGGAGTCGTTGTGCTCCTGGAACGCCGCCTGCATCCGGATATGCCACTCTGGCTTGATCTCGTTCGCGGTGACGAACACCCGCTGCCACTTGGCCGGCACCTCGGGGAACCGGATGTTGCCCGATTCGGCGATGCGCTTCATGAGCTCGTCGCTGTACCAGCCCTCGCGCCGCGCGATCGCCACGAATTCCTCGTTGACGTCGGGCATCAGCACACCGGCCTGATTCCGCATGAACGCGACGGCGAACAGCGGCTCGATGCCCGAGCTGCAGCTCGCGATGATGGAGATCGTCCCCGTCGGCGCCACGGTCGTCACGTTGCAGTTGCGCAGCTTCCGCATCGGGCGGATCCGCTCACCGTTCGGGCCACGCGCACAGGTCTCATCCGGGCCCCAGATACTGCGCTCCCACTCCGGGAAGACACCGCGGATGGTGGCGAGCCGCTCGGATTCGCGCTTGGCCTCTTCATCGATGAAGGCCTGGATGCGGCGGCCCAGATCGACGGCCTCGTCGGAGTCGTACGCCACGCCGAGGTGGATGAACGCGTCCGCCAGGCCCATGAGCCCAAGGCCGATGCGGCGGATGCGATGCGCCAGGTCGGTGATCTGCGGCAGCGGGTAGCTGTTCGCGTCGATCACGTTCTCCAGGAAGTGGGTGCAGAGGTGCACCACCTGGCGGAGACTGTCCCAGTCGATCTCGCCGTCCTTGATGAACACGCCGACATTGACGGAGCCGAGGTTGCAGACGTCGTACGGCAGGAGGGGCTGCTCACCGCAGGGATTGGTCGCCTCGTAGGACCCGAGGTGCGGCACCGGATTGTAGTAATTGGCGCGATCGGTGAAGTACACGCCCGGTTCGCCCGTGCGCCACGCGCCGTGGATGATCTTCTCCCAGACGTCGCGCGCACGGAGCCGGCCCACGACCTTGCGGGTGTTGGGATGCACCAGGTCGTACTCCTCGTCCAGTTCCACCGCCTGCATGAACGCGTCCGTCACCGCCACCGAGATGTTGAAGTTGGTGATCTTGGTGATGTCGTCCTTGCAGCTGATGAAATCGAGGATGTCCGGGTGATCGACGCGCAGGATCCCCATATTGGCACCCCGGCGGGTGCCACCCTGCTTGACGACATCCGTGGACGCGTCGAACAGGCTCATGAACGAGACCGGACCGGACGCCACACCCATGGTGGAACGGACGATGTCGTTCTTGGGACGCAGCCGGGAGAAGCTGAACCCGGTGCCGCCGCCCGACTGGTGCACCAGGGCCATGGACCGGAGGGTGTCGTAGATGCCAGCCTGGCCGTTCGACAGGGCGTCGTCCACGGGAAGGACGAAGCAGGCCGAGAGCTGACCCAGGGGACGCCCCGCGTTCATGAGCGTGGGCGAGTTGGGCATGAACTTGCGTTCGGACATGAGATCGAAGAACGCCTCGGCGAGGGCCTCGACCGCCCCATCGGATGCGCCGTACTTCCGGTCCGGTTCCGCTACGGTACGAGCGACACGCCAGAACAGGGATGCGGCGGATTCGACGGGCTTGCCGGATTCGTCGCGCAGGAGGTAGCGCTTCTCGAGCACCGTGATGGCATTCGGAGACAGACCAACCTCGTCCCGTGGCGTGGACCCGTTCATAGGCACTGACCTCAGTTTTGGCGGTGTTGTTCGTTGCGGCTGCGGCTCGCCGCGGCTCTCGTCCTTGCGCCGCCGTGAGCACTCATCGGCTCGGCAAGGGAGGGCAAAAGTAGGAGAATCTCCGGACCGACACAATACGCCGGGAATGCCACGTAGGAGCGCGCTTTTTCGATACTCACATCACAAATCTGCCACAACCAGGTCACGCCGCCAAGTCCACTGCCGTAACAGTCCCATTATTGTGTCGGCACCGCCCGAAAGTCACCCCGACGATGCAGCCGGGCGAATTCCACGTACCGGGACCACGTTCCGGCGATCCGTTCCGCCAGGATCGGGTCCACCGACCTCACCACCCGCGCCGGTACGCCCATCACCACCGAGCCCGGCGGGACGATCATTCCTTCAGGCACCACCGCGCCGGCCGCCACGACGCTGCCCGTGCCGATCCGGGCGTTGTTGAGGATGATGCTCCCCATCCCGATCAGGCAGAGGTCCTCGACCACGCAGGCGTGCAGGATGGCCCGGTGACCCACCGCCACCCGCCGGCCTATCCGACACGGCGAGCCGGGATCGGCGTGGACCACCGTGAGATCCTGGATGTTGGTCTCGGCGCCGATCTCGATCGCCTCGCTGTCGCCGCGGACCACGCAGCCGTACCAGACGCTGGCATCCGCGCCAAGGGTGACATTACCCATCACGGTGGCGTTGGGGGCGATGAAGGCGGTGGGGTGGATGGACATGGTCGTGAAGGCGTGAGGGCGCGAGAAGTGTCCGATCGTGAACGGTGAACAGTAAGCGGTAAGCGGGAAGCCGGCTCAAGGCCCCCGTGTACCGCTCACCCTTCACCGTTTACTGGCGTACCGGGATGAAGGCCCAGGTCGTCCATCCTTCGACCGCCGCGCCATCCCGCATCGCCGGCACCCACGAGGTGTTGGCGGCGAACTGTCGGGCGAGCGACTCGAACTTCAGGTCGCTGGAGGGCCGCAAGCCCCTCACTTCGAGCGGATGCCCGTCGATGGATACCTTGACCAGCAGGGTGCTGGGTGAGGGCATGCCCTTGATGTCGGGCGTCAGGATGACGTTGGCCGCTTCCATGGGCCGCGGCCTCACGTCGTAGCAGCTGCGGTCGGCGTTGTAGGAGGGGCCGGGCTGCGCGCAGCCAACCGGCACCACGCCTCGCGCCGCAAGACGACGCTGCGCGATCGACCGGCGCGCCGTCGCGACGCCCTGCCGCACCAGCACGGGCTCCAGTTCATAGAGATCGCCGGCCACGACCTGCACCGTCTCTTCGTAGAAGTTGTGCAGCGGCGCGGACACGCCCACCGTGTGACGGCCCGCTGGAAGGCGGGTTACCGCGTCGCTCACCGGCTCACCATCGATCAGCACGCTCGAACCAGCGGGCAGCCCGACGATCTTGAGTGCACCACTGTCGGCCGCCGCGACCGGTGCTGGAACCGGCGCGGCCACGGTCGAATCCGCCGCCGGAGCAACCGCCGCGCTGCCCGTGCTGGTGTCGTGGACTGCTGCGGAATCGGGCGCCGGCATCGGCGTCGGGGGTGTCGGCGCGCTCACGAGCACGGTGTCCACACGGCTCATGGCAGGCAACGTCGTCGCGGAGGCATCCTGCTGCTGCACATACCAGAAGCCGGCACCGGCGGCGCCCGCGGCAAGGAGGAGGAGCAGGGGCAACGAGGAACTGCTCTTCGCGACCGGCTGGATCGTTGGCGCGCGCCGCGTTCCCGAGCGGGGCGTGTGCAGCGAGCGCGTCGGCGTGATCGGCGTCGTCGGTCGCCCGGAAGCAGTCGGAACAATGGGCGCGGCCAGCGCCACTGCAGCACTGATCAACGAGCCGGGCGCCGCGGTCGGCTGCCGCTGCAGCGACGCGATGAGCTCGGCGCAGTCCTGCGGACGGTCGCCGGGGTCCTTCATCATCATGCGGCGGATCGTCTCGTAGAGCTGCCGGTCATCGGTGCCGGCAAGCGTCAGCGGCGGGAGCGGCTCGGTGATGTGCTTGTAGCCGATCGCGAAGCTGTCCTCGCCGTCGAACGGCACCTGGCCGGTCAGGCACTGATACGCCACGACCCCGAGGGAGTAGATGTCGCTCCGTCCGTCGATGGCCTGGGCGCGCGCCTGCTCGGGACTCATGTAGTGCGGCGTCCCGATCGACATCCCGGTGCCGGTCAGCCGTCCGCCTGACATGGCCTTCGCGATGCCGAAGTCGGTGAGCAGCACCTGGCCGAACTCGTCGAACATGACGTTGTCCGGCTTCATGTCGCGATGGACGATGCCGCGCTGGTGGGCGTAGGCGAGGGCACTGCTGCAGTCGACCAGGAGCCGGCGGATTTCAGGTGCGGTGAGCCGTCCGCGCTTCTCCAGCAGACCGGCCAGCGAGCCACCCCGGAGGAACTTCATCACGAAGTAGATGACACGGCCGGAAAGGCCCACCCGGTAGATCGGGATGATGTTCGGGTGCTCCAGCTGGGCGGCGGTCCGGGCCTCGCGCTGGAACCGCTCGACGAACTCCGCGTCGAAGGCCAGGGCGAACGGCAGGACCTTTACGGCCACCTCGCGGCCGAGTTCGCGCTCGAGCGCCTGGTACACCAGGGCCATGCCGCCGCGGCCGAGCTCAGCCTGCACCTCGTACTCCGCGGCCAGCGCCTCGCTCACGATCTCGCGATCGGTGCGCTCCCCGGTGGCACCAACGGCCTCGACTGGCGTGGTCGCCATGAGGTCAAGGCCGCAGGATGGACAGAACTTCGGCTGGCCGGTGAATTCGATACCACAGCGCGAACAGAACATGGGAAGGGAGGCTACAGGACGCGATGGCGGGGTGTCACGGTGAACTCAACGCCGACTTGGCCGCCGGGCGCACGAGGATGTTGCGCTGGCGCTCGACCGTGGTGCCCGCAGCGTCGGTGACGCGCAGCGCGATGACGTAGTTGCCCGGCGCGAGACTCGCCAGCGACAACGTCTTCCGGATGGGGCTCAACGGCCCCCGCGCGAACTCGTCACTCTTCACGGTCAGCGACCTCCCCCTGGTTCCGATCTTTACGAAGCCACCCCTGTTCTTGCGGCGGGTGGCTACCAGTTCGATTGCAAGAGGCGCGCCCGCCTTCGCGCCGTAGATCTCAGCGTACAGCTCCAGCTCGTCCCCGGTTCGCCAGGCGCCCAAGGGGTTTATCAAGACCTTCTCTCCCAATGAGTTAGACCATTGGGCGCTGCTCCCAGTCGCGCCCAGGGCCAGGCTGCTGAGTGCCAGCCCGGCGTTTACCGGGGCCGCCACCAGGCTGTCCAAGGGTACGACGGCGCCGCGGTCCCCGCCCTGGTCAACCGCAAGGCGCCAGCTCACCACCCCGGGCGGCACCGTCAGGGCAACGCGTCCCACGAGGAAACCGTCGTCACTCACGCGCTGACTGCCCCGGTAGGCCTGCGTCGAGTCGACCGAGGCAACCACACGGCCGGCCCCGTCCATTGCGACAAGCCGGACGCGCAGCATGTAGGTCACATCCGTCGCTCCGGAATCGGGGAGCACGGTGGCGCCCCGCACGCCGAAGGCGACCTGTAGCAGCGGTTCGTCGTCGAGCATGCCGACCGCCACGCCGAGCGCGCGCACCTCCATTGGCGTCGCATAGGTGAGCGGGAAGCGATCTGTAGTGGTGCCCTCGGCGATCGCGCGGATGCCCTGGGTGCGATCCTCGTTGACGAGCGCCGAGTAGCGGTTGATGCTGGCCACGAGCAGCTGGTCGTACAACGGCGAGAAACCGGCCCGGCTCCGGACAAGGTCCGAGGCGTCGCCCGACTTGCAGCTGTTGGTGCCGATGCGCTGGATCCCGCCGGCGTCGGCGATGTCCATGAGACTCTGCACCAGGCGGTAGTCATCCACATCGTCACGCGCGACGAAGTGGAAGATCAGGTCGCCCTCGGGACGCTGATACAGCCAGCTCAGGTTGTAGCATGCACCGACACCCAGGTACGCCGCCGAGTCAGTCGGGGCGCCATGCCGCACGTAGATGATGCCGCGATCGTCGAACTCGGTGCTGCCCGACCGGTAGCGTTCGTCGGTGTCATAGCGACGCCTGGTGATGGCGAGCCGGTAGTTGAGCCTCGCCACCTGCAGCCGCTGGTAATGCTGCTGGAGCCGCTCGCCATTCTCGCGAAGGTCCTGGCGGTCGCGCTGGGTCCAGAAGCCCCGCAGAACCTGGGCGCGCTCCGCGCCGCTGGCCGCGTCGAGCGCCGCCAGTTCCGGGGCCGATGCGATGAGGACGAGATCCTCGCGATAGCCGCTCACCGCAACCGAGTCGTTCATCGCAGCACCGGCGTAGTACGGCACCTGCCCCGTGAGGGAGTCCAGCACGAAGAGGGTGCGCGCCTCCTCGAGGAGGGCGAGCGCCGGGTCACCGCCGGCGGCCGCGTAGGCGCGGAACGCTGTCAGCGCCGAGTCGGGCGAGCCGACGAGCCGCTCGATCCGGCCGCGCGCCAGGAGTACCTCGGGTTCGGCAGCAGCCGGTGAGCCGGCTGCGAGGCGCTGTGCGATGAGGGCCTGCGACAGGCTGGCATTGAACCGCTGGGTGAGAGCGACGCGCGAAAGCTCGATCAGCGCCGGGGCGAAGGCCGGTTCGACCTCTAGCGCCTGCCGCAGCGCCGCGGCCGAGCGGCTCAGCTTGTCACGCCGCAGCATGGCCTGGACCCCGGCCACCGCCGACAGCCGCGAGTCCCCGAGCCCCTCCTCGACCAGTGCGAGGCCGAACCATGGATACGCCCACCGCGGCTCGAGTTCGATGACCCACTCGAACTCCCCTGCGGCATCCTCGAAATGGCTCCGCCCGCCCAATTCACCGAGGCGCAGCGCGAGAAAACCCAGTTCGAGGTGCAGCAGGGCGCTGTCACGTTGCGACTTGGCGGCGGCGATCTTTTCCTGCTCGAGCCCCAGCAGCGCGACCGTGTCGCCCTCGGCGGCGAGCTGGGCGCGCCACGCGCCCAGGCGTGAGCCATCCCCGGGACCGGGAGTCTGCCCCCAGAGGGACACTCCCTGCCCCAATGACAGGACGAGCAGGAACCCCACGTCCCGCAGCCGCATTCAAGCCATCGTCCAAGTGATTCACGGAGACTCGCCCAGCCCGCTGGCGCGGCCTGAGCGAGGGGAATCAGTTCACTACGCGGAACGAACGGCGACGCACGTCCTTCATGCCGTTCGCGGCCGTGACCGTGATCTCCAGCGTGTAGTTGCCCGGCTTGAGCTTCTCCAGACTCACACTGCGTTGCGCCACCCAGCGGCCGCGGGGGGCCTCTTCCTCGAACCTAAGCGTGATCTGCGCTGACCCGGCCGACGTCAGGCCCATCATATAGGCCGCCCCCGTTCCAGTGCCCTTCCGCACCACCAGCGTCGTCGTATGCGTCTCGAACGGATCGGCGCCGATGAGCTCGTAGTAGAGCTCCAGCGTCTCGTTCCGGCGGAAGGTCCCGAGGGGGCTGAGATAAACTGTATCCCCGGGCGTCGGGCGCCAGATGAGCTTGTGATTGCGGTTGCCGAGCACGAGATCGCTCAACGTCAGCCTCACCGACTGGGGCGGAGGTGCGACGACGACCTCCATCGGGAACACGTGCCCGATGCTGTCCCCCTCGGCGAGCATGATGCGGTAGTCGAGTACCCCGGCCGCCTTTGCCGGCACGGTGACGAGCCCCACCACATACTCATCGTCGGGTACCCGCTGGGCCGCGATGAACCGTCGGGTCGTGTCGATGCTCGCGACGACCCTGCCGTTCAGGTCGGCCGCGGCGAAGCGCAAGCGCACCGTGTAGAGCAGGCCCTGCGGCACGGTCTGCGGCACGAGACTCCTGCCCCGAACCGCGCAGCCGACGTGCAGCAGCGGCTCGTCCGCTTCGGCGCCCACGGCGAGCACCTGGCACAACCCCTCCAGATCGTTCGGGAAGTGCTTCTCGTGCGTGTCGGTAGTCACGCCGCGCGTGAGGTAGCTGCGACCGAGCTGGCGCTCATCGGACACGGCGCGCTGGAAGCCCGTTCCTGAGGTGTTGAGTATCCGCTGGTAGATCGGCGCGAAATCCTGCCGGGACACCAGCAGGTCCTTCGCCATGGGATCGATGGCGAGATCGTCACCGCCGGTCTGCAGCTGCAGTGCGCGCTCGTACCCGAGGACGTCGAGGAGGCTCTCGACCAGGCGGAAGTCCTGCACGTCCTCGCGGGCCACAAAGTGGAAGTACATGTTGCCATCGGTCCGCACGTAGAACCAGGACAAGTTCGGCTCCACCCGGTCGGTGATGCTGCGGCCCGATCCGCTGAAGGACGCACGCGTTGTCGGTTCGCCGTGCCGCACGTAGATGATGCCCCGATCGTCGAAGTCCTGGCTCCCGGACTTGAAGCGCTCCTCGATCTTGTAGTGCCGCGAAACGGTCACCAGGGCAAAGTTCCGTCGCGCATAGAACCAGCGGCGATAGTGCTCCACCAGGCGGTCACCGGCCGTGCCCATGGTCAGGTCGTCGCGCGGCCCCCAGAACTGCTGCAGCCACGCCGCCCGATGGATCCCGCGCTTGCTGTCGTAGTCGGCCAGCATGGTGTCGGCCGCGATGGGGAACAGGTCGTTGCGGATGATGGCGACGACGGCCGAGTCGTCACTGGCGGCGGCGCTGTAGTAGCCCGCGGCAGCGACACGGTCACCCTGCCAGAGCTGCGTGCGCGCGAGCTCGAGCTCGCCAATGGCCTTCGGGCCGTCGGTCTGGAGGTAGCGGCTGAAGGCGGCGATCGCCGAATCGGGACTGCCCACCTCCCGCTCCACCCTGCCGCGTGCCAGCAGCACCTGCGGGTTGTTCCCCGCCGACGTCATGGCCGCACGGCGCAGGGCATCGAGCGCCACGTCGAGCTTGATGTTGACGCGCTGCCGGAGCGCGGTATTCGCAAGCTCCACCAGCCCGCGCACGAAGGACGGATCCACCTCGGCCGTCCTGGCAAACGCGGCCGCCGAGCGCGCAAGGGCGTCCTTGCCGAACATCGTCTTGAGGCCGGCCACGACCGTGACCTGGGAGTCCCCGATGCCGAACTCGGCGAGGCCCATCCCGTACCAGGCGTAGGGCCAGCTGGGCTGGAGGTCGATGGCCCACTGGAACTCCGATGCGGCGTCATCGTAGTGCCCCAAGCCGCCGAGCTCGCCCAGTCGGATCGCCAGGAAGCCAAGCCGGAGATGCCGCATTGCATCATTCCGGTCGGCCTTGGCCGCGGCGATGAGCTGGGCCTCGAGTTCCTCCAACCCCACGGAATCGACGGTTCCGGCGATAGAGTCGCGGAACGCCTCGAGGCTCGCCCGCTGGTCCGGATCCTGTGCCGCGGCGGGCGCCGCCAACCCGACCAGCAGGAGAATGGGCGCCATCACGGCACGGAGACACGCGCCGGGCGTGAGTCCGGTGGCTGGACGAGCAGCGACGAGAGGGAATGGACGTGGCAGGTGCATTCAGATTCAGGGACGTTCGAGGCTATCGCTGATTCACATTTCGTGACCGGCTATTTCGAGGAACCAGGCGCGCAAGCCATCGAGCACTCCCTGGGCGTATCTACGCTGTCCCTCTGTGGAACGAAGCGCAGCCTCCTGTTCCGGCATGATCATGTACAGGCCTTCGGTGAGAATGGACGGCTGCCAGGTCGGCCGCACGAGGGCGAGGTCGCCCCGGCCGACGCCCAGATCGCGCAATCCGAGCTGCCGAACCAGGCCGCGCTGGACCGCCTGGGCGAGCGGCAGGCTCGCGGCGTGATTGTAAAAGACCGACGTTCCATTGTTGGTGAACGGGTTGACCCCGTCGGGGAGCGCATTGTTATGAATGGAGACGAGCGCATCCGTCTCCCCTGATTCGGCCAGCGTGATGCGCGGTCCCAGGTCGAGAGGCGTATCGGCGGTCCGGGTCATGATCACGGTCGCCCCCGCGGCCTGCAGCAGGCGCTGGAGCTGGAGCGCAATGGCCAGGTTCGCCTCGGCCTCACGAAGCCCGGTCGGGCCCGTTGCGCCAGCCGGTGGATGTCCCGGATCGACCGCGATGCGTCGTCCACGCAGCGGAGCCGAGCGATCGATCACGGGAGCACGGCGGATGTCGAGAAGGAGGTCGGTGCCCTCCCAGCGTGTACGGTAGCCGTACAGGGCGCGTGCAAGCTCGACGTCGATGCGGACAACGTCGCCGTCCTGCCGCCAGTCGATGCGCCGGATCAACGTGTCGGTCGGTGCGTATCGGGTCCAGTCGATGTCGGCCATGGCGCCGTAGAGCTCGAGCGACAGGGCGCGATCGGTCTCCGACACGTGGAACGGCACCCGCGCTCCGATGGGGATCCGCACGGTGGCGCAGTTGGGACCGGCGCTCGCCGTCAGGGAGCCCACTCGGCCGAGCGGAGGCCAGGTGCCGGGCGGCAATGCCCGCACGTCGGCCAGCGAGACCCATGCCCAGGTGTCCGCCGACAGTCGCAGGCGCACGTCGCCGTTCTGCCGGCGATCGGCGATACTCCGGGTTCCGGTCGGGAAGAACCAGTAGTAGGTGGCTCCTGGTGCCGCGCGCCCCACGGTGATGCTATCTGATCCCCCGGCGTGCGCCGGGTCATCATCGAGCCGCACGACCTGCGGTATCGAGTCGGTCAGCGCGAGCCGGAGGGGCCAGACCGCCTCCAGAGTGCGGCTGGGCCACTCGAGCTGGACGCGGGCCCAGGCGCCCGGCGTGGGTGATGGACCTGCGGAGTCCAGCATCGGCCCCAGCGCATCGCCGAGTGGCCGGCCGCGTATCACGCCCACGTAGCGGCTCGAGCGCGAGCCCTGGCGCAGACTGGTGGTGTCGCGGTCGAAGGCGCGGATGCCGGCCGGTACGTCGTCCCCACCGCGCTCTTCCGTCAGCGGCACGGTGGAACCATCCGCGAGGATGAGCGTTCCCCGCGCCCCGGGGGCCCCACGCACCTGAAGGCGGAGGTCTTCCGAGGCCGGCACCCACGCCACGCCGCTCGGGACGAACGACGTCAGGTCGATGTACGTCCCAGCGCTGTCCGGACGCCAGGCGGCAGCGCGACGTACCTTCAGGAGCAACGCGGCGGAGTCGCGGGGCGAGCGGGCCTCGAGCAGGAACGTGAACGCCTCGGAAGCGGGGGGCGCACCGTCCGGCGTTGTGGCGGAGTCAGGTGGTGGCAGCGGAATCCAGGCCAGCCACGCGCCATTGGGCCAGACCTTCACGGGTCGCCCGTTTATGCTGAGGGTGGCATCGCCCGTCTCGACGCTGCCAAGCAGGAACATGGAATCGCGCGTCTCGGTGGTGGCGTCCTGCGCGGGATACTGGACGACGATGCGCACGGGACCCACCACTGGCGGGATCGGGAGCGCCGCGACAGAACCCCCGGCAGCGTGCTTTCCGTCGCCGGGAACGGGACCAGTTGCGGATGGATTCGGGGCGCAGGCGAGAGCGAGCAGCAGGGCGCCGAGTGGACCCAGACGACGGCGGTTCATCGGCGCAAGGTACTTGTGCGATTACAGTTACGCCATCGTTCCACGTTGACGCCTTGGGGCGGGATTCCTAGATTCTGCCAACCTATCACCTGACCCGCTGAGGGACGACATGGCGAAGGACATCCGGGTCAGCGTCTTCGGCCGCACCGATCTCGGCCGCACTCGGGATCACAACGAGGACACCTTCCTCGTAGCGGACCTCGATGCACCGCAGGTCCTGCCGTCGCTCACAGTGGCAGAACATGTCATCGGGCCTCGGGGATCCCTGTTCATGGTGGCCGACGGCATGGGTGGCGCGGCGGCCGGCGAGATCGCCAGTTCAATGGCAGCACAGCAGATCTACGATCACCTGGCCGAAGTGTGGAGCCACGACCCCGAGAACAGCCCGCAGCAGTTCGCCCTGCGCATGCGTGAGGCCGTCGAGTACGCCAACGCGGAGATCCACTCGTACGCGAGCGAGCATCCCGAAGTGCGCGGCATGGGTACGACGCTCACGGCAGCGGGCGTTCACGGACCCAACCTGTTTCTCGCCCAGGTGGGTGACAGTCGCGCCTACCTGATCCGCGACGGGATGGCTTTCCAGCTTACCAAGGACCAGTCGCTCACCCAGCGCCTTGTCGATGCCGGCGAACTCACCGAGGAAGAGGCCGAGACCAACGCCCGGCGCAACATCATCCTGCAGGCGCTCGGCCCCGATCCGCGGGTCAAGGTCGTGCTGTCCGTCCAGAAGCTCAATCGGGACGACGTGCTGGTGGTCTGTTCGGACGGGCTCACGGGCCTGGTGCGAAAGACGGAGATCGCGGCCGTCGTGGCCAGCGAGAGCAACCTCGCGCAAGTCTGTGAGACGCTGATCTCGCTGGCCAATGAGCGCGGCGGGCCGGACAACATCACGGTGGTTGCGGCGCGCTTCCATGGCGAGGGCCTCCCCGAGGCGAGCGACTCCGAGGAGGAGCCGCAGCACACCGTCCTGAGGCTTCCCGGCTCCTCAACATCCTCCGACGACGCCCTGACGCCACTGCCACACCCGGCGCCGGCGGCGCCCACCGCCCCGACACCGCCGGTGCCGCACGAGGCCGGCGCCATTGCGCCTCCGAGCAGCCGTGCCGCAGTCTATGGCATCGCGTTCCTGGTGCTCGCGGCCGCGCTGTGGTTCCTCCTCCGTTGACGCGACATCGTCCCGCATGAAGGCCATCTTCACTTACCTCACCGGCGGACGCGCGGGGCAGGCGGTCGTCGTCGAGAAGAGCTACGCGATGCTGGGGCGCGCGCCCCAGGCCGATGTCCGCTTCGGTCCCGACCACGACCTCCCGGTATCCGGGCGGCATGCCGCTGTGGTCTTCCGCGACGGAGACTGGATCCTCCGCGACCTGGCCAGCACCAATGGCACCTTCGTCAACGGCGAGCGGATCAAGGGTGAGCACCAGCTCGGCGACCAGGACCTGATTCGCCTGGGCGATGGTGGCCCGATGCTGCGGTTCGGTGTGATCCGCGATACGTGGCGGCCGTCGGACAGCCCCGTGCCGGCGCCTGCCGAGCCGTCGGCGGCGCCCGGGCCCCTTGATGCCACCACCGCGGTGCCGAAGACGCCCCCCAGTACAGCCACCGCCGCAAGCGACGACGGGCGTTTCGTCGCGCCGGTGACGGCCACACGCCAGCATGCACCGTGGGTGGCGGCGTTCCTCGTGGTCGCGGTGCTGGGGTCGCTCGGTGGGCTGGCGATGTGGCGGGCCCGCGTGAGCAAGGGCGCCGTGGATGAGCGCGCCGTGCTGCTGGCCCAGGCCGACAGTCTCTTTGCCACGCTCGAGTCAATCGGTCACCGAGACACTCGCATCAGCGGCGCCCTCGACGGGGCCAAGGCGGAAACCGCGCGGCTCCGGTCGCGGATCCGTCGCGCACCCCGCGACCAGCAGGTGCTGGCGCCACTGCGTGACAGCCTGGACCACCTCGCCTCGAGCTTCGAGCGCCTCGCCGCCGCGGCCGCACTGGATGCTCAGCAGATCGCGCGCACGAACGAGGGATCGCTGGCACTGGTCGAGGCGACCTATGAGGACGGCACCAGTCGCACGGCGGCGGCATTCACGGCGCGCAGGGCTGGCGGCGCCCTCGTGTTCGTCACGGTCAAGGACATCCTGCTCGATGTCGCCGGGCACCCCGCAGCCACGATTACCCTGCGTGTGTCAGGCGCGGACAAGCTGCTGCGAGCCAGGGCGCTGGCATCTCACAGCGCGCTCAACGCCGCCGTCCTGGAGGTGCCGACGGGCAGCAATGCCGGTGGCCCCCCCACGCTGGCCACCAGCGTCGGGGGCGGGCTGATCGGCCAGGCCGCGGTGCTGGTGGGCTATCCCAGCGCGGGCCAGGGGAATGCCACGACGGCACCGGCGCAGGCAACGGCCCTCGCGGCGGTGACCATCGCCAACGAGAACCTGCTCCAGCTCGAACCGCTCGGCGCCGCGCTCGCGCCGGGCAGCCCGGTGTTCGACCGGTCGGGAACGCTCATCGGCATGCTGCTCCCCGGCGGTGCCGATGCGCGCCTGCTCGATGCGGTGCCCGCCCCCGCGATCGCGGCGTTCCTCAGCGGGAGTGCCGGTGACCGCTGAGCGACGCTCTGCGGCACCCTTCGCGTGGATCGCGGCCCTCGCCTTCGCCTCCGGGTTTCCGTTCGGCCTCATCAACGAAGCCCTCCCGGTCTACCTCCGGAGCCGGGGGGCGAACCTCGTTGACGTCGGCCTCGTGGCGGCCGCCACCTTCCCCTGGACCTTCAAGTTCCTCTGGGCGCCGATCCTCGATCGCATCGGCACCCGCAAGCAGTGGATCGCCGGATGCCTGATCCTGCTTGCACTCGTCATCCCGCTCATCGCGCGCGTGGACGCTGCGCAGCACGGACAACTCTTCTTCGCGCTCATCGTCCTCGCGGTGACGCTGTCGGCCACGCAGGACGTGGCGATCGACGCGTTCACCATCCAGGCAACCCCGCGGCCACAACTCGGCGTGGCCAACTCGGTGCGCATCGGTGCCTATCGTGCTGCGATGCTCGTGTCAGGTGGGGCGCTCATCTGGCTCGCTGGGAGGCAGGGCTGGCCGGCGGCCTTCACGACGGCAACCGTCGTCACAGCCCTGCTCGCCGCGGCGGCACTCTTCATTCCGGATACCGGCCAGGTGCGGCCACCGGCGGGCCAGTCACTGTGGCTGCCGCTGCGCGCGCTGATGACACGCCCGGGAGTCGGATGGGTGCTGGCCTTCGCCCTGCTGTTCAAGCTGGGTGACGCCGCGATGGACCCGATGACGCGCCCGTTCTGGGTCGATCGCGGATTTTCGCTGGAGGAGATCGGCGCGGTGCTGACCACCGGCCGCATGGTGGCGACGGTGAGCGGGGCGGTGCTGGGTGGCTATCTGACGACGCGATGGGGCATGCGCACGGCGCTCTGGTCGCTCGGGTTGCTGCAGGCCGTGTCGAACCTCGGGTACTGGGCAGCCGCGGCAGTCACGCCGTCGAAGGCGCTGATGATCGCGGCGGCGCTGTTCGAGAATTTCTCGGGTGGGATGGGAACGGCGGCATTCGTCGCGTACCTCATGTCCGTGTGCGAACCCCGGTTCGCCGCGACGCAGTACGCCTTGCTCTCGGCGCTGCTGGCACTGACGCGCGCCGTGGTGGGGCCGATTGCCGGAGGGCTGACCGAGCGCTTCGGCTACGCGGCCTTCTTCCTGTTCACCTTCGTGCTTGCGCTTCCGGGCTTTGCCCTGCTGCCGTTCCTCTCACGCGCGGCGCCGCCGCCGGACGAGGTCAGCGCGACCGCTCATTGAGCCAGCGTCCGACCGCGGACTGCATCAGCCGCTGCCGGTGCCAGGCCACCAGCACCGCCCCATCGCCGGGAATCTCTCCGACAAGCCGTGGATGGCCGAACAGGACCGTGAGTTCGCTTCCCGGCACCAGTTCCTGCAGCGCCGCGCGTGACCCCTCGCCAAACCCGGCCCGACCCTTCCATGCCCGCGGCTCGGCGAACGCCAGCACGATGCGGCTGCCGCCCGACCCCAGCGAGACACCCAGGGCCTGGAGCGTCGCAGCCACCGTGTCGCTCGGGACGGGCGCGTAGGGGCCGCCCAGGTCGTCGTCCACGGTGACCAGTTCGATCGGCGCGCGCAACCGCTCCAGCCGCGCACGCGTAACTCCGGCCGCGACGAGCGCATCGGCGAGGGCCGGCGCACCGTCGAAAGGCGCCCGCTGCAGCGGCGCCGGCGGCATCTCGGCCTTCAGCAGTGCCCGCTCGTACCGGCGCTGAGCTTCCTCCACCCGGACCAGCGGGAGCCTGCCCGACGCGAGTGCCGCGGTGAGCGCCGCGGCCACCGCGACAGTGTCCTGCGGATAGAGCAGGATGTCGACGCCTGCCGCGAGCGCCGCGACCGCGGCGTCGGCCTCCGAGCGGCCGGCGAGGGCGGCTTCCATGATGAGTGCATCGCTGACGACAAGTCCGTCGAAGCCGCCCTGCCGCAGATCCCCGATGATCGCCCTCGACAGTGTGGCCGGGAGACCCGACGGATCCAGCGCCGGATAGCTCACGTGCGCCGTCATGAGGGACGCGACGCCGGCCTCCATCGCCGCCTGGAACGGCACCAGGTCGATCGCCAGCTGTTCGCGCGACGCGGAAACGACTGGCAGTGTGATGTGCGAGTCCGCGGTGGTGCGGGCATGCCCGGGATAGTGCTTGGCACAGGCGAGCGCGCCGGCGGCCTGGCATCCGGTGATCCATGCGGCGACGTGGCGCGCGGCGAGCGCCGGGTCGGCGGCAAAGGAGCGGGTCTGGATGATGGGGTTGTCGGGGAGGAGGTCGAGATCCGCAACCGGCGCGAAGACCCAGTTGATACCCACACCCCGCGCCTCGTGCGCCGTGACCTCGCCAGCCCAGCGGGTCACCTCCAGCCGATCGAGGGCGGTAAGCGCACGCGGCGGCGGGAACTGCGTGAGTCCCTCGAATTGCTGGCCCGCGCCGCGCTCGAGGTCGGCGGCCAGGAGAAGGGGCCGACCCGCCTCCTGGCGCAGCCGCGCGGTCAGCGCACTCACCGCTTCGGCCGTGCCGCCAAACATGATGAACCCGCCGACACCGAGATCCAGGGCCCGGCGGATGGACTCCCACTCGTGATCGAATCCGGTGCTGTCCCGCCAGCGGAGGGCGGGAAAGATGAGCCGCGAGACCGTCATCCTGGCGTGATGCTCCCGAGCACCCGTGCGCCGCGCGCGCCGGTGCATGATGGCAGGTTGGCCGGCTGGCCATGCAAGGTGAGGTAGCCGAGCAGCGCGAACGCCACTGCCTCCTTGGCGTCGCCGTTGAAGAAGAGGTCGTCAAATCGGCGCAGCCGGCGGCCCTGCGCGGCGAGTGCCGCCGCCAGCAACTCGAAGAGCACCGGGTGCCGCGCGCCGCCACCGGACACGACCACTTCAGGTGCACCAGGCAACCACCGCTGGATCGCGCCGGCGATCGACCGGACGGTCAGTGCCACTGCGGTGGCCACGCCATCAGGACCGGGGACGCGCTCATGGATGGCGCGCGCGAGCGCATCGCCGAAGTGCTCGCGTCCGGTGCTGCGCGGCGGCGCCTGGTCGAAGAACGGATCAGTGAACAACCGTGCCACTTCAGCCTCGTTCACCCTGCCGCGCGCCGCCAGCACGCCATCATGGTCGTACGGCAGCGATGGATCGACCAGCCGGGCCAGGGTATCGACCAGGACCATTCCCGGTCCGGTGTCGAACGCCATGGCGCCATCGTCGATCGCGCGACGCCCGACATAGGTGACGTTCGCCATGCCACCAATGTTGAGCAGCACCCGCGGGCCGTCGGTGGCCCCGAAGAGCAGCACGTCGGCGGCGGGCACCAGCGGAGCCCCCTGCCCTCCCGCCGCGACGTCGCGCGAACGGAAATTGTTGACGACGGGCCGGCCAAACCGCTCGGCCAGAACGGCGGGCTCGCCCAGCTGCCAGCTCACGAGCGGCGGCTCGTGCCATACCGTCTGCCCGTGCAGCGCGATGAAGTCGACCGCGGAGGCCGGTGCATGCGCGGCGGCGAGGAGTTGTTCCACCGCGTCGGCCGCCCACTCTGCGATGGCGGCGTGCAGCCGCGCCAGCTCGGCGGCGTTGGCACCATCCAGTCCCCTCATGATCGACGCGCGCTCCGCGGCACTGTAGGGGCGCGTGACAAAGGCGATGAGTTCGGCGTGGGTGGGCCCGTGGAAGCGGACGAGCGCCGCGTCCATGCCGTCGAGCGACGTGCCCGACATGAGGCCGATCCCGATGGCGGGGCGCTCGGTCACGGCGCCACCGGGGGCGGGTCGCCGACGATGGCCCGGAGCCGGCCGGCGTGGGCGGCAAGGAGTGCTTCCGCCTCCTCCCGGTCCACACCGCGGCGCGCCATGACGATGGCCGTCTTGACGCGGCCGTCGGCGCGCTCCAGCACCTGGGCGGCCGCGTCCCGCGCGAGCCCGGTCGTTTCCATCACGATGCGATGACTCCTGTCCTCGAGCTTCGCGTTCGAGGCGCGAAGGTCGACCATGAGGTTGCCGTAGGTCTTGCCCAGCCGGATCATCGCACCGGTGGTGATGGTATTGAGCACGAGCTTCGTGGCGGTGCCGGCCTTCATGCGGGTGGACCCGGTGATGACCTCGGGACCGACGAGCACGACGATGCAGACATCACAGGCGTTGCGAAGGACCTTGGGCGGTTCGGCGCACGCCACCAGCCCGGTGCGCGCACCCAGCGCCTGGGCCCGTCCCAGTGCCGCGCGCACGTACGGCGTGGTGCCGCTGGCGGCGATGCCGATGACGACATCGCGCTCGCGGACGTGATGATCGTCCATCCCAGCAATCCCGGCGTTGACGTCATCCTCAGCGCCCTCGACGGCCTTGATCAGCGCCCGGGCCCCGCCGGCGATGATCCCGACGACCATCTCGGGCGGGGTGCCAAAGGTCGGGGGGCACTCGGCCGCGTCGAGCACACCGAGGCGACCGCTGGTACCAGCCCCGACGTACAGCAGCCGGCCGCCGCGCCGGAATGCATCTTCCACCAGTTCGATCGCGCGCGCGATCGCCTCGCGCGCACCAACCACCGCGCCGGGCACGCCGGCATCCTCCGTGGCGATCAGGTCCACCAGCTCGATCGGTGACGCCACATCGATGTCGCGCGTGTTCGGGTTGCGACGTTCGGTGAGGCGGGGATCGCGGAAGCGCTCGGGCATGGGCTGGGGGTACGGGTGGGCAGGTGGCTGCGAGCGGCTAAATTAGACCCCGCCTGATGCCTTGGGCAACCATGGGTCCCGTCATGCCACTGCCAGAGAGCCTCGTGACTCGACTGCGCGCTGTCCTCTTGTCGTTCATCCTCGCCGGCTGCACGCCGTCGGCCAGCACCGCCCCCGCACCTCGCGGCGAGGCACCGGCGGCAGCCAACCCGCAGGCGGCTATCGGGGCATCACCGTTCCCGGCTACCTGGACGTATCCCGAGCACACCCGTTCGGAGCGCGGCCCGCACGCCATGGTTGCCTCGGGCAACGACATCGCGAGCTCGGCGGGGCGGGACGTGCTGCGACGGGGCGGGAATGCCGTGGATGCGGCGGTCGCCGTCGCCTTCGCCATGGCCGTGGTGGATCCGGAGGCAGGCAACCTGGGCGGCGGCGGCTTCATGCTGATCCGCCTTGCCGACGGCAGCACCTACTTCCTGGACTACCGGGAGCAGGCGCCACTGGCGGCGACCCGTGACATGTACCTCGACGCCGATGGCAAGGCGACGGACAGGAGCCAGGTCGGATATCTCGCGCCGGCGACACCGGGGACGGTCCTGGGACTCGCCGAGGCGCAACGCCGCTTCGGGCGGTTGCGATTCGCTGATCTGGTCGAGCCGGCGATCGGCCTCGCCCGGAACGGCTTCGTCCTCGACTCGATTCGCAGCGCGCACATCCGCAACGACAGCACGAAGCTTGCGATGTTCCCGGCGTCGGCCGCGATCTACCTGCCGGGAGGGCAGGTGCCAGCCACGGGCAGCGTGCTGCTGCAACCTGATCTGGCACGGACCCTGGAGGCGATCCGGGACCATGGCGCGGACGGCTTCTACAAGGGCTGGGTCGCCGACTCCCTGGTGGCAGACATGGTGCGGAACGGCGGGCTCATCCGGCAGGCGGACCTCGACCAGTACAAGGTGCACTGGCGCGAGCCCATCACGCTGCACTATCGGGGCTACACCATTCTAGCCGCACCACCGCCGTCGTCGGCCGGGCTCACCATGGGTGTGGCGCTCAACCTGTTCAGCACCTGGCCGGAACTCCCACCATTCGGCTCGGCGGCGCTGCTGCAGATCGAGATTGAGGCGCTCCGCCGCAGCTTCGTCCTCCGGAACGCCGTCATCGGCGACCCCGGGTTCGTGACCGTACCGGAGACGTGGCTGCTGTCGACTGCACTGGCCGATTCCCTCCGGCGCACGATGAAGCCCGGCCAGGCGACGCCCACGCTCGACGCGCAGACGGGCTCCGGCACCGGATCGACGACGCACTTCTCGGTCGTGGATGTGGACGGAAATGCCGTGTCCAACACCTACACGCTCAACGATCTCTACGGGTGCGGCGTCACCGTTCCTGGCACCGGCGTGCTGCTGAACGACATCATGGATGACTTCACAGTTGCACCGGGCCGTCCGAACGGCTGGGGGCTCATTCAGGGCGACGTGAATGCGATCGCCCCCCTCAAGCGCCCGCTCTCGAGCATGTCTCCCGCGATCGTGCTCGGGCGGGACAGTACGCTGCGGCTCGTCCTCGGCTCGCGTGGCGGGGCCACGATCATCACGCAGGTGCTGCAGGTGGTGAGCAATGTGATCGACCACGACATGAGCCTGACAAATGCCGTGGCGGCGCCGCGCATCCACCACCAGGCGCTGCCAGATGTCGTACGCGTGGATCGTGGAGGCTACATGCCGGGAGTTCTCGATTCGCTGCGTACCATGGGCTACGAGCTCAACGAGTCCCAGCCCGGCGGGGACGTGGAGGCGATCGAGCCGGTCGACGGCGGCTGGATCGGGGTCAGCGACCCGCGGTCGGGGGGAGGGACGGCGGGGTACTGAAACGGCACGCCCTAGCGCGCGAAGGCCTCGCTCAGCGTGATGGTGATCGCGCTGCCGGGCACCACGAAGATGTCGTTGTCCTTGGTCTGGGTCATGCGCTGCGCACCCACGGCGCCGCCCACGACTCCGCCGATCACGGCACCGGTGCCCTTCCCGATCAACCCGCCCAAGATCGCGCCGGCGCCCGCGCCGCCCGCGACCTTCGCCGCGTCACCGAGCGAGCTTCCCCGGTGCTTGTAGGTGAACGCCGGAGTGCTCACCGATCCCACCAGCGGGTAGCGCGAACCATCGATCACGACGTTCTCGGTGGACATCCGCAGGGTGCCCTTGTCGTTCTTGTTCTCCGACCACTTGATCGCCTGGATCTTGAGCGTCACCGTGGATCCCGAGGGGATGACCGTCTCACCAGCGGCATCCAGTACCGGCTCAGCCACGCGCAGCTTGACCAGGCCGCCTGCGCTGTCCCTCGCGGCGCCTGCACTGTCCCTCGCGGACGTAATCGTGTCGATGACCGTAGCGTGGATCGTGGCACCTGCCGCCAGTTCCCGCTTCGGGGCGGCTGCCGCGGCGGCCGGCGCTGGCTGCGCTCCGGCCGCGGGCGCCACCGGCTTGGGCCTGGGCTTGGCCGTCGGCGCGTTCTTGTAGACCACCACTGTCTCGGGTGGGGCAGCCGCCACCCGCATGCTGTCGGCCGGGGCCGGCACATCGGACAGGCTGGCGGTGGTATCGACCGGCGCAAGCTGCAGGTCGCGACCGGCGGTGTCAGCGGCGACAACGGCCTTCTGCTCGCCCTTGCCACAGGCCAGGAGCAGGATTGTCAAGCTCATGGACCAGAAATGACGCTGTCTCACACTGAATCTCCTCGTGGTACTTGCTGGCAATCGGGACTCCCCTGAAATTCTACACTCACATGCGCGAGTTACGTAGCCTCCTGCCCTACATGCGACGCTACCGCAGCACCTATGTCTTCGGGCTGCTGTTCGTCGTGGTCTCGAACATCCTCACCACGCTCGGTCCGCGCTTTCTGGAGCGCGCCATTGACGAGCTGACCCGCAATGCCCCGCTGCGCGCCGTAGCGTGGAGCGCGTCGCTCATGGTCATCGTGGCCGTCGTGGGCGGCGCGGCGCGCTACGGCATGCGCGAGTGCCTCAACAGCGGCAGCCGGCGCGTCGAAACCGACATGCGCGACGACATCTTCGCCCACCTGCTCCGCCAGGACGCGAGCTTCTACGACCGCCATCCCACCGGCGACATCATGGCGCGCGCCACCAACGACCTGACGTCGCTCCGCATGGTGGCCGGCCCGGCCCTGATGTACCTGGTGGATACCACCATGCGCGCCATGCTCGTCATACCCGCCATGGCACACATCAGCGCGCGGCTGACGCTTCTGGCCCTGCTTCCCATGGTCGGCCTGCCGCTGGTCATGATATTTCTCGGCCGGATGATCCACAACCGCTCGCTCGCGATCCAGACCTTTTTCGGCGTGATCACGTCGCACGTGCACGAGCACATCTCCGGCGTGCGGGTGGTGCGGGCGTACCGCCAGGAGCGCGCCGAGACGGCGGTGTTCGTCAGGCTCAACGACGAGTACCTCGACCGGAACCTGTCGCTCGCCTATGCGCAGGGTGCCTTTCACCCGCTCCTGGCCCTCCTCGGCGGGCTGGGCACCGTGGTGGTGCTGCTCCTGGGCGGACAGCTCGTCATCAGCGGGACGGTGACGGCGGGCGCGTTCGTCGCGTTTGGCGTGTACTTGGCGATGCTCGTGTGGCCGCTCATCGCCCTCGGCTGGGCGGTCAACCTGGTGCAGCGTGCCACTGCGGCGATGCAGCGCATCGGCGAGATCCTGCGGGAGAAGCCACTCATCGTTTCGCCGAAGGAGCCCGCTTCGCTGCCGCCCGCCGTGGGTGCCCGGAGCGTCACGTTCGAGCAGGTGTGGTTCCGCTATCCTTCGGCGCAGGATCGTGGCTGGGCCCTGTCCGACGTGTCGTTTCACGTAGCCGCCGGCCGCTCGCTGGCCATCGTGGGTGCTACGGGATCCGGGAAATCGACGATCGCCGAGCTCCTGTCACGCGCCTATGACCCGGCGCAGGGGCAGGTGCTCATCGATGGCGTGGCACTGGACCGGCTCGCCCTGACCGAGCTGCGGCGGGCGCTGGGGATCGTCCCGCAGGAGACTTTCCTCTTCAGTGACACTCTGCGACACAACGTGCTGCTCGGGGCGCCCGATGACGGCAGGCTGGAGCGGGTCGCCGAAGTGTCCCAGCTCGCCGCCGCCATTCCCGAACTCCCGCGCGGCTACGACACGATGCTGGGCGAGCGCGGCATCAATCTTTCGGGCGGGCAGAAGCAGCGGGCCGCGATCGCGCGCGCCCTGGCGCAGGACCCGCCGATCTTCCTCCTCGACGACGCGCTGAGCGCGGTCGATGCGCACACCGAGGCGAAGATCCTGCGCGCCCTGCGGAGTGCACTCGAGGGCCGGACGACGATCATCATCTCGCACCGGCTGGCCGCCGTGCGCGATGCCGACGAGATCATCGTGCTGGACGAGGGACGCGTGGTTGAGCGGGGGACGCACCCGGTGCTGATCGCGGCACGCGGCCGCTACTGGGAACTGCTGCGCCGGCAGGAGGCGGAGGAGGAACTGGAGCTCACCGCCTAGCTACTGCGTCGCTCGCCATCCAGCGGACCATGGGATGGCGCGGAGGTGGCGGCTTCCCTCAGCATGGTTTCGGCAAACTCCCGTACGACCGAAGCGGTGATCTTCTGCTCCACCGGCTGCGCCGGGAAGCTGATCGCGAGATACCGGGACCAGCGATCGAACGGCACCACCACCCCGAGTTCTTCCTCCAGCCGGAACATCAGGTCCAGGAAATCGATCGACTCAGCGCCGAGGTCCGCGATCAGCGCCGTGTCGGGATGCACCCGGTCGGCATCGACGACGAGCGTTTCGGCGACCACACGCCGTACCAGCGCGTCGAGGGCTTCCCCGCTCACCATCGGCGCACGAGCAGACAGGCATTCTGTCCGCCGAACCCGAACGAGTTGCTGAGGACGGCGCTCAGGCTGCGACGGCGTGCCACCCCCGGTGTGTAGTCGAGATCGCAGTCCGGATCGGGAGTGTCGAGGTTGATCGTGGGCGGCACGAGATCCGCCCGCAGCGCCAGGATCGCTGCCACGAGCTCCACCGCGCCGGCCGCCGCCAGCAGGTGCCCGATCATGGACTTGGTAGAGCTCACCGCGACCGATTCTGCCGCGGTGCCCAGGCTCCGCCTGATCGCGCGAGTCTCCACGACGTCGTTCATGCGGGTGCCGGTGCCGTGGGCGTTGATGTACCCGACGTCACTCGCCATCGCGCCTGCGTCGTCGAGGCACAGCCGGATCGCGCGGGCGGCCTCCCCGGCATCCGGCCGCTCGTCGGTTATGCGATAGGCATCACAAGTGACCCCGTAGCCGGCGAGTTCGGCCAGCACGGTGGCCCCACGTGCCCGCGCCACGCTCTCCCGCTCCAGCACGAGCATGGCGGCTCCCTCACCTACCACGAATCCGTCCCTGTCCCGGTCGAACGGCCTGCTGGATGCCTCCGGCACCTCGTTGCGCCGGGACAGGGTGCCGAGCAGGCTGAAACCCAGAATGCTGACCGGGTTGACCGCAGCATCAGTGCCTCCAGCAAAGACGACGTCGGCGTCTCCTCGCTGAATCTGGCGCAGCCCCTCTCCGATGGCCTGCGTGCCGGCACTGCACGCCGTGGCATACGTGTTGTTGGGCCCGCGCGCGCCCTGCTGGATGGCGATGTGCGCAGCGGCGCCATTGGGCAGCCCCTTGAGCATGGCGAGGGGATTCGTAGCAGCCCGGTAGCGGCGCGCAAAGGCCGGGACGTCGAATCGATCCGCGCCGATGTCCCGGGCCGATTGAATCACGGCCTCCGCCTGAAGCGCGAGCAACTCGATATCCGTCGGCCCCATGCCCCCGGCACCAATCGAGACGCCCATGCGCTGCGGGGCGACGTGGTCGGAGCCCAGGCCAGACATCGACCTGGCCATCGCCGCACTTGCCATGGCAAATGCAGCGGCGCGGCTCAGCAGCTTGGCGGTCTTCGGCGGATCGACCCACTGCACTGGATCGAAATCATCCACCTCGCCCGCGATCCGCGTTTCAAGCCCCTCGCAGCCGAAGGCCGTGATGTGACGGATGCCGGAGCGCCCGGCGAACAGGGCCTCGGCGAAGGCGTCGGCGCCCGCACCGATCGGTGTGACAAGTCCCACCCCGGTAATGGCTACCCGCTCATTCACCGGCAATCTCCGGGTAGCGGCCGAGCCACGTCTCGATGCCCTGCTGCCACAGCGCACGATAGGCGTCCGGAATCAGCTGATCGGGCGGCACGAGCCGGAAAGTGAAGCGTGCGGCCGCGATCGTTCGGTCACCGACGCGCGCCTCGCCCCGGACGCGCGCATGCGGTTCATCGAGGGACTCGATGGCCACATCGTAGGTGAGCTGGTCACCGGGTCGGGCGAACGCCAGGAATCGCGCACGCTCCACCGACACCATCAGGGCCACGAGCCGGCAGTCCACCGACTGGTGCAGGAGGACGCCACCGGTCTGCGCCAGCCCCTCAAGCACGCAGACGCCCGGTAGAACGGGGTTTCCGGGAAAGTGATAGTCGAAGTGGTCCTCGGCGAGCGCGACGCCCTTCACACCCGTCGCACCGACGCCAGGCTCAAGCCGTATGATCCGGTCGAGCCAGTAATGGCGCACTCAGCGAGCCGCCAGCGCCGCGACAGCGCGCGCATACTCCTCAGCGGCCAGCCTGGCCGCGGCATCCGGTTCCGTCAGGATCTGCCGGACAAGCGCGGTGTCAGCGGCTCCAGCCGGCAGTCCCCGAAGCCGGTAGTACCCGGCGCTGTGCAGCAGGATTGTGCGCTCGAGTCCGGGCCGGACCGGTGGCGCATCGAACGTCACTACGGCGAAGTCGCCCGGGACGGGCAGCTCTTGGTAGCGACCATCCGCGGTCGCGAGCAGCATGCTGACGTCGCCCCGCTTCGCATCCTCGGCCGACCGGGCTACCAGCGTGTCGACCCGCAGGGGCGCGTCAGTCGAGTAATCAGCCGCAAACGAGTTGAACGCCCAGAACCCGCGCGCGGGACGCAGTCGCAGGTTGACGGTGTCCCCGGTCACCGCACTGATGTCCAGCACGATGACGCGATCCTCGGTTGTGAACGGTCCACCTCCCACCAGGATGCCTTCCGGCTCCCACCCACCCCGTTCGCCTACCTCGATCGCGAGCCCGTACAGGCCCTCACTGACGCTCCACGTCCTCACCGAGTCGGCCGCCGCAAGGTTCTCGTCCAGGTCGGCGTACCAGTCATCCACAGCCCGTCCGCGGAGGCCCAGCAACACGCGGATCATATGGGACCCCCAGTTTCCCGTGCCCACGCGCGTGACGAGTTTCATTTCCTTCGCCCCGGCCGGCCGGGCGAATGACAGCGTGATCTCCTCCCGCACTCCGCCCGAGGCGTCCGCGACGGGTTCGCTCTGCCAGACGAGCTGGTCCGTCGATGCGAACCAGGGCAGCAGGTCGTTGTCTGCAGCGTCGCGAACCGCGAGCGGTGGCTGCGGTGCTGCAATCGTGTGCAGCCCCCCGAACTCGTCAGGCACGATGGGCAGGCCGGGAGCGTGGTCCACCACCCAGAGTTCGAACAGATCCGTGAACTGGGACTCGTTCACTTCGTTCGTGACGAGAAGTCGATACTCCCCACCAGTTGAGGCCAGATGCTCCAGCTGACCATAATCATGACGGGCCAGCCCCTCGCTTATAGCGCCGCCGTAGGGCTCCGCATCAAATACGTATTGCGTGCCATCCCACGAATACACGAAGGGACAGGACTCCTTCGTGGCGGCCGCGATACCTCCCGCCACCAGGAGCACGCCCACCGCCACGCCGACGACCAGGAGCACCGTCCCGCCCGTGTTGCTACGCCGAAGCCAAATGGTCTGGAGGCTGTCCACCGGCAGCGCCACCGGGTGCGTCGACGCCGAGGCGAAGAGCGTGTCGTCCCTCAGCGTGCCCGCACCATCGAAGTGGATCACGGTGGCGTTCTTCAGAGTCGCACCCACGATGTCGTCGGTCACCGGAAGCGTGACCTCAGAGACAGGACGGGCGACATTATGGTAGCAACCCGTAGCGAGCGGCAGGTAGGCGAAGAAGAGCAGCAGCGCCAACGGGCGTCGGAAGGCGATCGGCATGAGTTGCACCTGGGAGAGAGAACCGGCGAGCCGTGCCTCTCGTCTAATACGATCGCGCCGGAGGGCTGTCAAGCCGCTCGATTGCCGCTGCGAGGCACCACATGACTTCACTGCGCAGGTGCCTCTTCCTCCTCGACGACGCGCTGAGCGCGGTCGATGCGCACACCGAGGCGAAGATCCTGCGCGCCCTGCGGAGCGCACTCGAGGGCCGGACGACGATCATCATCTCGCACCGGTTGGCCGCCGTGCGCGATGCCGACGAGATCATCGTGCTGGACGAGGGACGCGTGGTTGAGCGGGGGACGCACCCGGTGCTGATCGCGGCACGCGGCCGCTACTGGGAACTGCTGCGCCGGCAGGAGGCGGAGGAGGAACTGGAGCTGACCGCATGGCGGGCTAGCTCCGGCGCATGCTACTCGGTGACGGTTATCGTGCCCACAAACGCCGGGTTGGTGGCTGGTGGGTGGAGCGAGCAGTGGAACCCGTACACCCCCGCCGTGTTGAAGGTGAATGAGAAGGCACCGCCTGCCACCACCATGCCATAGGGATTCGGCGGAGGGGTCGTCGGGGGCGGTGGCGTGGCGCCACCTCCCGGGGTTGGCGGGCTCAGGGATCCGCTGTCCCAAGCGCCGACATCGCTGGTGGTGGTGTGCGGCGAAGGCCCCTGATTGACCCACTCAACCCTGGTTCCTACCGGGACCGTCTTGCTGACGGGTGAGTAGTAGAAGTCGAAAATGTTGATGGTGACGACGTTCGACTGCATCGTCGCGACCGGATCGCCGCCACCGCAGGCGGCGAGTGACACGAGGAGCGTGATTTCCAGACGCTGGAAGCGCATGTTCCCTCCGACCAGGAGAGGGGGTTGGTTGCAGCGCACAACAATCCAGCCTACGGCGCCCCGGCGTGGACCGCAATCCGTAGAATCCCCATGGTGCAACTCGTGACGTGACCTAGATCCTGCTCTTGAGGAATCCCGGCGTGAGTGACTGGAGCCAGCCCGCCAGCCGGGTGAACTCGCCCGAGATCATCAGGACCCCGACGGCGATCAGCAGGACGCCACTGATCCGCATGACCCACGGCAGGTACTTCCGGAAGCGCTGGAACCACTCGAGGAACGACTCCACAGCCAGGGCTGCGAGCAGGAACGGAACCGCGAGACCAGCCGAGTAGGCGCCCAGCAGCAGCATCCCGCGCGCCAGGTCCTGCTCCACCGTCGCCAGGCTCAGGATGGCGCCGAGGATGGGCCCGATGCACGGCGTCCAACCCGCGCCGAACGCCATCCCCACCAGGACCGACCCGAGGAACCCAACCGGCTTGTCTTGCACATGTATCCGCCGCTCCATCTGAAGGACGCCGACCTTGAGCAGCCCCAGGCAGTAGAGCCCGAACACGATGATGAGCACGCCGCCAGCGCGGGTGAGCCAGACCTGGTAGAACCGCAGCGTCCGTCCCAGCGCGGTGGCACTGGCGCCGAGGAGGACGAAGATCAGCGAGAACCCCACCACGAAGCAGAGGGCGTGCAGCAGCGCGTAGCGGCGACGGGCCCCGAGCTCCGGCAGCGACATGCCGGTGAGGAAACCCACATAGCTCGGCACCAGCGGCAGCACGCAGGGCGACAGGAAGCTGAGCAATCCCGCCGCGAACGCCACGAACAGGCTCAGGCTCGGCGTGTCACTCACCGGAGCAGGCCGCCCAGGTCTCGCTGCCGGCATTCACGGCAGAGCCCGTAGATCTCGATACGATGGCGCTGGTGCTGGAAATGAAATTCATCGGCAATGACGGGAAGCATCCGCTCGAGTCGTTCATTGTGGAACTCGTGCACGGCGCCGCATCGCACGCACACCAGGTGCTCGTGCTGCTGGGACGATGCCACCGGCTCGTAGCGCCGGAACCCCTCGCCGAAATCGTGGGTACGGAGCAATCCGCTCTCGACCAGCGTATCCAGGGTGCGGTAGACGGTGGCGGTCCCGACACGCGCGCCCATCTGCTTGAGGCGCCGCTCGATGGCCTCCACCGAGAGGTGCTCGTCAGATTCGAAGAGCACGCGGGCGATCAGGGTTCGCTGCGGCGTGACGGGAAGGCGATGATCGCGGAGGTGCCGGTGGAAGCGCTCGAGGAGGCCGGCCGCCTCCTCACGGCTGAGGTGCGCCATCGAGGGCTGCCTCGCGCCACTGTTCGACAGGCACAGGCACCGGCGCGTCGTCCTCGCCCAGTCGGCGGCGCACACTCAGCAGCAGTTCTTCCAGCGCCTCCACCGGACCGCCGCCGACTTCCTCGAGCGAGTGCTCGAACGCGCCGCGCTCACGGCCCCTGATGGTGAGGGCATATCGCGCGGTCCAGATGCGGCGCCGGTCGCCGTCGCGGAGCGCCAGGATCGCGGTGCCCAGTTCGCGACGCTCGAGCCGGATGGGCTGGAACTGCCAGATCCCCTCGACCTCTTCGACCGGCAGGACGGCCAGTGCCGCCTCGGCCAGACGGGCCCAGCCACCACGCCAGGTCGCTCGGATGGGCGCGGTCATGCGGCGGCCCGCGCCAGCTCCACGTAGTACCGCAGCACGTGCATGAAGTCCTGCGCATTGGTGACGACGCCAAAGGCCTGGTGCGTGCCACGGTCCTTGAGCTTGTTCACGACGAATTCGGTCTGGTCCACGCAGATCGTCATGAGCGGCTCCGGGGGACCGCGCCGGGTGTGGAAGGCGGGCAGCATGTTCCCGACGGCGATGGCGTGCAGTGCCGTGGCGATGAAGACGGCCCCCGTCGCGAGCACGGTGTGCTCGCGCATCGCTTCCTGCGCAGCCAGGGTGTCGCTGAACACGCCCGGCAGCGGTCCGTCGTCCCGGATCGACCCGGCCAGCACGTATGGCACACCACAGGTCTCGAGCGTGTGCATGATGCCGGTCTTCACGACCCCCGATTTCACCGCGTTCGCGATCGATCCGGCCGCGCGCACCCGGTTGATGGCGCGCATGTGCAGGCCGTGACCGCCGTCAGTGGGCACGCCGGTGTTGCTCATGCCCAGCGTCGTGCCGAAGATGGCGGCCTCCATGTCGTGCACCGCCACGGCGTTGCCCAGCAGCGCCGCCTGGACGTATCCGCTGCGGATGAACCACTCGAAGTCCGATCGCGCGCGCGAGTGCACCAGGGCGGGCCCCGCCACCCAGAGGACATACCCGCCGGCGCGACGCTCCTTTTCCAGCTGGAAGGCGAGCTCCTCGTAATTGACCGGCTTCTCCCGGCTCACCTCGGTGCCCATGAACTGGAATTCGTTGGCGGAGTGGCTGCCACCCAGGAAGCCGACGGTGTGCACCACGATGCCTTCGGTGCCATCCTCCGCTTCGCCGACCGCAACCAGGTCACCCTTGCGGAGGCGCCGCGGCTCGATGGTCTCCAGCCGGTCGCCCCGGTTGACGATCACGCAATCCATGCGCGGCCGTATTGGCATCCGCCAGCGCCCGCCCACGTTGACGTAGGTCGGGAGGTTGGACGTCGAGAAGAATCCCTCGGGGAGCACGCCGTCCGCCGGAAGGGGTGCGAACCGGGCCTCCGGGGCTCCGGCGAACGGCGCAATCGTGAAGTCCGGTTCAGCATATGGCTTGGTCATCGTGCGCCGGAAGGTAGGAGATCGCCCCGGTCTATTCAAGAAAAGGCACCCTCTCCGGCTCCCGCGCGCGTCACCTTGGGTGATAAGGCGCAATTGGGTGGGTGACCACACCCGCCATGTTCTCCCCAGGCTCGCTGCGTGCGGCCGGGCCCGAAGCCTACAGCCTTGCACAGCAACACGTTGCACTGGACAGGCGCGGTGAGTGACCGGCGGCATACCCCCTGCTATGGCAGCGCTCATCGAACCGCCCCCTTCCGGAGAATGCATGCTGCTTCCATCCGCCGCCGCCACGCGGTCCCTCATTCTGCTGCTCGCAATGCCGATCCTCGCGACGTCCCTGGCCACGGCGCAGGAGCCGGTCAAGCCGCCGCGCCCGGACTCGGCTCGCGGCGACAGTGTGCAGGTCCTCCAGGAGATCACCGTCACCGTCACCCGCACTGAGGAGCCGCTCAGTCGGGTGCCGCAGGCCATCGGTGTGGTGGGCCCGCGCGACATCACCCGCGCCCAGCCGACGCTGACCGCCGACGAGGCACTGAACAACATTCCCGGTGTCTACGTCCAGAACCGTTCCCAGTACTCGCAGGGTCAGCGAATTGAGATCCGCGGCGCCGGCGCCCGGGCCCAGTTCGGCGCCCGCGGCGTGAAGGTGCTGCTCGATGGCATTCCGCAGACGCTGCCCGACGGACAGAGCCAGCTCACCAACGTGGACTACGGCCTCCTCGACCAGGTGGAGGTGCTGCGCGGGCCCGCCTCGTCGCTGTACGGCAATGCGTCGGGCGGCGTGGTCTCCCTGCACTCCCGGGACGCCGCGCCGGAACTCTTCACCCAGAGCGTGCGGTTCCAGGCCGGATCGTATGGCATGGACAAGTGGCAGGCCATCTCTACAGCGCGGAAGGGGAACTTCAGTGGCGTGCTGTCCCTGTCCCGCTTTACCTGGGACGGGTTCCGGCAGAACAGCGCGGCCGACATCGGGATCTACAACGTGGGCCTGACCTGGACGCCCACGAAGAAGAGCTCCCTCGACCTGCGGGTCCTGCTCGCCAACGACCCGCTCCAGGAGAATCCCGGCGCGCTTACCTACGCCGAGTACAACGTCAACCCCGATTCGGCGGCCGCCGCGAACATCCGGCGCGGGGCACAGAACAACAACACCCAGCAACAGGCGTCCCTTACCTACCAGCAGCGGTTCGACTCCCACGGCGGCGCGATCAACGTCTCGGCCTTCGGGCTCAAGCGCGATGTGCAGAACCCGCTCGCCACGGCGCCACCAGGCAACCAGGGTGCCGATACCCCGATTGCCGGCGTGTACGTCCAGATTGCGCGCCAGGCCGGCGGCGCGCGTGCCACGGGCGCGTACCGGCCGGGCACGAGTTGGCGCTCACCCTTGCTGACCGCAGGCCTCGATTTCCAGCGGATGCGGGATGACCGGCAGAACTTCCGCTCACTCAGCGGCGCGCCCACCGACAGCGTGCTGCTCGACCAGATCGAGACGGTGACGGAAGTGGGACCATTCGTCCAGGCGCACTGGACGCCGACCGAGCGGGTGACGGTCGACGGTGGCGTGCGGTATGACTGGGTCACGTTCGATGTGCAGGACAACAACATCGCCGGCGGCGACGCCAGCGGCAGCCTGCCGCAGGACGCGCCCAGCGGCACGGCCGGTGTCAGCTATTACATCACCGAAGCCATCACGCCATATGTCAACGTCGCGTCCGCGTTCGAGACGCCCACCACCACCGAGCTAGCCAACCGGCCCGATGGTGCGGGCGGGTTCAACGACGCGATCCTGCCCCAGCGCACCCTGAGCGGCGAGCTCGGCGTGCGCGGACGCGCTGCGACCTGGCTCAGCTATTCGGTCGCCGGCTTCCTCAGCAAGGTAACGGACGCCATCGTGCCGTTCCGCGATGTCGGCGGCCGGGTCTACTACACGAACGCCGGCAAGCTCAACAACAACGGCCTCGAGGTGAGCGTCACGGCGGCGCCGGTCAAGCAGTTCAGCGCCAGCGTGTCGTTCACGTACGCGAACTACAAGTTCACCGAGTACGTGGTGGTGAACGGCACGGCAACCGACACGCTCAATGGCAACCGGGTGCCCGGGGTGCCGCAGTTCTTCACCCGCATCGGGCTGCGCTCGCAGCCGGGTCTCGGGTTCGTGGTCGACCTCGACCAGACGCTCTCGTCCTCGCTCACGGCCGATGACCAGAACACGATCTGGGTGGAGAACTGGGGTGCGGGCGTGACCAACCTGCGGCTGAGCTGGTCGAAGCAGTGGCGCGACGTGTCGGTCCTGCCGTACGTGGGACTCGCGAACCTGTTCGACCGGAAGTACATCGGCGCGGTCACCGTCAACGGTTTCGGCGGACGCGTCCTCGAGCCCTCGGCCCGGCGCAACTTCTATATCGGGGCGGAGATCGGGTTCAGGACGCGCAGCTAGGACCCGTTCCTACAGCAGGGTCACGGGATCGCGGTCGATCACCACCCGTACCTGGCGGAACTTCGGCAGCCGCCGCGCGGCGTAGCGCACCACCTGCCCGATGGCACGTGATGGCCCCTTGAGCATCACGTGCCAGCGCCACCGGTCCTTGAGCCGCGCCAGTGGACACGGTGCCGGGCCGAGTACCATCACCGGAAGCCCCCGCCCCTCCACCAGCCGCGTGCACCACGCCGCCACCCCTTCTGCCGCGTCGGCCGTCGTCACCTCGTCCACTGATGAAATGATCAGGTTGACGAGGCTCACGAAGGGCGGATAGGCCGGCGAGCGACGCAGCTCGAGTTCCGCCGCGGCGAACCCATCGGTGTCGTGCGCCGCGGCGAAGGTGAGCGCATGGTGCCGGGGCGAACGGGTCTGCACGATGACCCGTCCGCCGCGCGGGCCCCGCCCCGCACGCCCCGCGACCTGCGCCAGCAGCTGGAAGGTGCGCTCCGATGCGCGGAAATCGGGCAGGTGCAGCGCGGTATCGGCGTCCACCACACCCACGAGCGTCACCCTCGGGAAATCCAGTCCCTTGGCGATCATCTGCGTGCCGAGAAGGATGTCGACGTCGCCACTGTCGACTGCGGCGAGGATGCGCTGGTGCGCACCCTTGCCGCCAGTGGTATCGAGGTCCATACGGGCCACCCGCGCCGTGGGATACCGCTCGGCCACCAGGCGCTCCAGCTGCTGGGTGCCCACGCCGCGACCCACCTGCACGACGCCACCGCACTCCGCGCATGCCGACGGCATCACCTCGTGATGGTCGCAGTAGTGGCAGCGCAGGCCTTCCGGCGCGCGATGCACCGTGAGCGAGATACTGCAGTTCGGGCACCCGGCCACCGCAGCACACGACTGGCACTGCAGGAAGGAGGCATAGCCCCGCCGGTTGAGCAGCAGCAGCGCCTGTTCCCGGTTGGCCAGCGCAGCGCCGAGGGCCGCATCGAGCGCCTCGGACCAGGGCACGGGGGCGGCCTCGCGCACCAGCGCGGCACTCCGCAGGTCCACCAGCTCCACCGGCGGCATCGGCCGTGCCTCGATGCGGTTCGGCAGGCGCAGCAACTGCAGCGCCGTGCCGGCCTGGGCATGCGACTCGAGTGAGGGCGTGGCGCTGCCGAGCACGACGCGCCCCTGTTCCAGCCGGGCACGCACCATCGCCACGTCGCGCGCGTGGTATCGTGGGGCCTCGCCGTTCTTGTAGCTGGTCTCGTGCTCCTCGTCGATGACGATGAGGCCGAGGTCGCGTACCGGGGCAAAGATGGCCGATCGCGCCCCGACGGCGACGCGGCGCTCACCGCGTCGCAGCAGGCGCCAGGCATCGGCGCGCTCACCATCGGAGAGCCCGCTGTGCAGCACGGCAATCTGGTCCCCGAAAACTCCGCGGAACCGGCTCACGGTCTGCGGCGTGAGCGCGATCTCCGGCACCAGGACGATCGCCCCGCGGCCGGCGGCCAGCGCTCGCTGCACCGCCTGCAGGTAGACGAAGGTCTTTCCGCTTCCGGTCACGCCCTGCAGCAGCACCGCCTCGCCGGGGCCGAGCAGATCGATCGCCGCGATGGCGGCCTGCTGTCCTTCCGTCGGCTTTTCCGGTGGCGGTGTGCCCCCGACGCCGGCGAACGGATCCCGGATGCGTTCCGCCTCGCCGACGCGTGCCAGGCCGCGATCCACCAGCCCGCGCATTACCGCGTCCGTGATGCCCTCGCGCTCGCGCAGTTCCCGGACGGCCGCCATGCCGCCAAGCGCCTCGAGCAGTTCGAGGAGGTGGCGCTGCTTCGGGCTGCGCCGGAAGAGCGCGTCGCGCTCCAGCAACCCGGGCACATGCTCGGCCAGCAACAGCATCCGCTCGCTTACCCGCTTCTCGCCCGTGTCAGGCGGGACGATCTCCAGATCGATGGCTCCACGGTCCACCAGCCGCCACACCGTCTCCCACACGCTCCGCCCGAGCGCGCGCGATGCTGCGGACACCGTGCCACCGCCGAGCCGTGGCGCCAGCCACCGAACCAGCTCGGCGGCGACGGGCCCCTCCGCCAGCGCCGCGTCGACCAGTCGCATGATGACCTTCGACTCGCCCCACATGGCCGCCGGCAGCGCGGCGCGCAGGGCGAGCCCGAGCGGCGCGCCGTAGTAGCCCGCGACCCACTCGGCAGTCGCGAGCAGCGGCGCCGTCAGCAGGGGCTCGCGGTCGGGCGCCGCGAGCAGCTCGAGGGCCCGGACCGGCGGTGGATCGGTCTCGAGTCCCACGACCACGCCGATCAGCTCGCGGCCCCGCACCGGGACCACGACGCGCATGCCCGGCATCACCGAGCCGCGAAGCGGCTCGGGAATGTGGTAGAGGTATCCGTTGTGAAGCGGGAGGGGGAGAGCGACGCGGGCGTACGCGTCAGTCATCGCCGCGTGACGCCGAGCCCCGGACCAGTGGGAAGCGTGAGCTGGCCGCCGTCGATGCTGGCACCCTTGAATGGATCGTTGGAGAGGAGCGCCGCGCCGTCGAGGTCGACGATATCCATCAGTGGCGCCAGGTGCGCGGCCGCCGTGATGGCGATCGAGCTCTCGATCATGCAGCCGAGCATGACTTGCAGATGATGCGCACGGGCCACCGCCACCATCCGGATCGCCTCCCGGAGGCTCCCGCACTTGGCGAGCTTGATGTTGATACCGTCCACCTTGCCCACGAGCGCCGGGATGTCCGCAGCGGTCTTGCAGCTCTCGTCGGCGATGATCGGGATGTTACTGCGCGCCCGGACAATGGCGAATCCGTCGAGATCGGCGGGAGCCACCGGCTGTTCCAGCACGGTGACGCCGAACTCTTCCAGCACCGGCAACATGCGGACCGCGTGCCGCGCCGTCCAGGCGCAGTTGGCATCCACGCGGATTTCGCGGTCGGTCACCTCGCGGAGTGCGCGGAGGATCTCGACGTCGCGGTCGGTGCCAAGCTTGACCTTGAGGATGGGATACGACCCCGCCTCGCGCGCCTTGGCCTGCATCTTCTCGCTGGTGTCGATGCCGATCGTGAAGGTGGACTTCGGCGCGCGTGTGGCGTCGAGTCCCCAGAAGCGATGGAGCGGTACGCCGGCGCGCTGCGCGGCGAGGTCGTGGAGCGCGGTGGAGAGGGCCACGCGCGCAGCGGGATTGCCGCGCAGCGCCATTTCCCACGCGCGTTCGCCCTCCTCGAGGTCGAACGCGTCCCTCGGCGTGTGCGCGGCGTAGATGTTGAGCGCCGCCAGGACCGTCTCGGCGGTCTCGCCGTAGAACTTGGTGGCCGCCGCCTCGCCCCAGCCCTCACGGCCATCGGCGTCGGTGAGGCGCACCCATACCGTGCGGTACTCGCTCTGGCCGCCGCGCGCGATGATGAACGGGTGACGGGTGCGGAGTTCGAGAATCTCGGCGCTCAGGCGGAGCGATGCGCTCACGGGCGTGCCTCGGAACGGAGTGGTATCGGGTCTTCAGCCCAGCGCGCGGCAGTGCGCCGCCGCGCCCTCGGCGAGTCGGGCAGGAATATAGCCGCCCTCCATCAGCCCGACGATCGGCCGGTCGCGCAGTGACTCGCGCAGCCGGCGGGTGAGCTCCGCATAGTGCGCTGGCTCGAGGGTGAAGCCGCCGAGCGGGTCGCCCAGCATGGCGTCGAACCCGGCGGAGACGAACACGATATCGGGCGTCCAGTCCCGCGTGGCGGTGACGATCGCGTCCCACAGGTCCTCGACGTACCACTCGGCCGGACGGCCGGCCCCGCGCGGCACGTTGAAGATGTTGCCGACACCACGTTCCGTCGCCAGCCCCGTTCCCGGGTACCACGGATGCTGGTGCAGCGACACGAACCGGATGCGCGGGTCGGCCTCGACCAGCGCCTGCGTGCCGTTGCCGTGGTGAACGTCCCAGTCGACGATGAGCACGCGCTCCCGGCGGGCGGCGAGCGCGGCGTACGCAGCCACCACGACGTTGTTGACGAGGCAGAAACCCATCGCCGTGTCGCGCAGCGCGTGGTGCCCCGGAGGCCGCACCGCGGCGAACGCATGGCGTCCGCCGGAGAGCGCCAGGTCCGTGGCTGCGAGCACGGCCCCGGCGGCCCCGAGGGCCGCATCCCAGCTCTGCGCGTTGAGGGTGGTGTCGCCAGTCAGCGCACCTCCCCCGGCCAGACTGAAGGCCCTCACCGAGTCGAGGTAGGCCTGCGGGTGCACGCGAAGGATCGGCTCGAGCGTCGCGGGCGCCGCGTCCCGTACGTCGAAATCGGCATCACCCCGGAAGAGGGCCAGCACCGCCGTCAGGCGCGCCGGCGTCTCGGGATGGTCCGGTCCCGGGTCGTGGGACAGGCACGCGGGATGGGTAAAGACAGGGAGGGCCACGGCTCAGCGGCGCTGGATGTAATTGTCCAGGGACCGGAGCTCGTGCTTCAGGTCGTCGTGCTCCCGCTTGATCTCCTCGAGGCGCGCACGCTGGCGACTCCAGGACACCAGGGTCGCGACCGCCGCTGCCGCAACGACGATACCCATGACGATGAACAGCGGACGGTGGGCCAGGACACCGAGGGCGATCACGGCGACCCCGTCGAACGCAAGGATCGCGGACGCGAACAGCACCATCGCCCGCGTCATCCGGGACCGGCGCGCGCCCGCACGAGGACCGGTCAGCGGAGTGGGCGTCTCCGGCGCGGGAGCACGACGAGGGCCGCATTCGGCACGACGCCGGCGTCGGCCAGGCTGCGGTCCTCGTCCTGCAACTCCGCGCCAAGGTACTTCATGAGGTAGTGCGAGGCATCGCCCGCCACGCCGGCCTGCCGGAGTGCCATGGCCTTGAGGTCGCCCAGCGGGGTGGACGACGGCAGTTCGACGCTGACTTCATTCCACACGTCTTCTACCATCACGCGCACCGGGAGCACCGTGGCCGCGCTCACGCCCCGGCCATGGGCGGCAGTGTGGACAGGAAACGATCGAGCGCCTGGTCGAAGAAGAGCGTCGAACCCCGGACGCGCACGCCGCCGTCCGCCGGCGCCACCGCGATCGCCACTTCCTCCCCGCCCTGCCCGCGGAGGACGAGCCACCCGGCGCCCTCGCGTTCCGGGAACGCGGCATTGAGCGGCACGCGCTGGGCAAAGAACTCCTTGGCGCGCGCCAGCACCGTCGGCCCGTCGAGCGTGGTCAGCGCCTCGAAGGTCATGGCTTCCGCCAGGTCGAGATGCCCGTCGGCTGGGCCGGGACCGCCAGGGTCGCGACGTTCTTGAGCGTGGTCAGGTCGATCATGTCGACCGCGCCCGGATCGGCCCCGATCGACTCCTGCGTGATGAACGCCAGCCTGCTGTCCGGCGAGTACGCGATGCCGTGCACGATCTTCTTCGTGGTCGGGATGCGCGCGACCTCCGCGAGCGTGCGGGCATCGAATACGCTGATGCTCTGGTCCTTCTTGTTGGTCACGATCACGAACTTGCCGTCGGGCGAGGGTTCGACGTTGTAGGCGCCCTTCCCGGTGGGCAGCTCCTTGATGAACGTCATCGTCGCCGCGTCCCACACCTGCATCGTGTAGCCCACGTTGCAGGCGGCGTAGAGCGTCCTGTCGTCGGGAGAAACCGACACGAACGTGGGTGCGCACTCCTTGCTCAGATCCGGCCCGCCCTTCGGCCCCGTCATGGTGCTCATGTCGTGTCCGGCGTGCTCCGCCCCGGCTGGCGCCGGGGTCGGCGCGGAAGCTGGCGCCACCGCAGGGGCCGGGGCGGCCGCCACGTGATCCTTGTGGGCGTCGAGGTCATGCCCGCCGCCGGCCATGGCGTGGCCCGAGCCGGTCTTCACCCGCCGCACGATGCTCAGGGTAGAGATGTCGAGTTCGAGGAGCTCGTCGGAGTGCATGCACGATACGTAGACGCTGCTGCCAGCGTGGTTCACCTTCACCCCGTGCGGCATGTCGCACACCGGGAGGTTGGTGATCGTGGTCATGGTCGGCGTGTGCACGATCGACAGCGGATTGACGCGGGGCCGGTCACCGTAGAAATCGCTGTTGGCGACGAAGGCCAGGTCGCCATCGGGCGTGACGGAGATGGTGGTCGGGAACAGCTCGACCGGTGCGCGGCCGATCAGCGTGTCGTTGAATGCATCGAGGTGCCAGAGCGAGCCGTACGGCGTGCCGTGCGCCACCGAGACGTAGTAGCTCTTGTTGTCGGGGGCGACGGTGACGTTGTGCGGGCCGTCGATGTCGGCGGGCATGATGCCGATGGGCACGACGCGCTCCGTTTCGAGCCGCCCGTCCGTCACCCTGATCCAGGTGATGATGTCGCCCGACTCGCTCACCACGACGAGCCGGTACTCCGGGTCGGCCGGCACCCCGGTCGCGGCGGGCGCCGGGGTGCCCAGGGCGAGCAGGGCGGAGAGGAACAGGAGCCTCGGCATGCCAACTTCCTTCTGCACAGGGAAACACGCTGCGGGCGACTGGGAATCTAGCCACTTCGCCCGCCGGTTACGAAGCGATCAGACCTTTTCGAGCGCCTGTCGCACGTCGGCGATCAGGTCCTCGTAATGCTCGACTCCCACCGACATCCGGACCATGCCCGGGGTGATGCCCATGCGCGCCTGCGCGTCCGGTGCAACGTCGGCGTGGGTCATGCTCGCCGGGTGCTCGGCCAGCGACTCCGTGCCCCCCAGGCTCACCGCGAGCTTGGTCAGTCGAAGCGCATTGAGGAACCGGAACGCACCCGCCTCGCCATGGTCCACCTCGAAGGAAATGAGGGAGCCCGGCGAGAGGCACTGGCGCCGGTACACCGGCTGCATGGGATGATCCTCGGGCAGGGAGCCCAGGTAGTGCACCACCGTCACCTTCGGGTGCTCCCCCAGAAAGTCCGCGACATACCGCGCGTTCTTCATCTGCGCCGTCATGCGCATCTTCAGGGTCTCGAGGCTGCGCAGGAGCAGCCACCCCGCCCAGGGCGTGGCCATGGTGCCGAGGAAGGTGCGGAGGGCACGGACCGGCGCCATCGCCGTCTCGCTGCCGAGCGCCGCTCCCGCGATGACGTCGCTGTGCCCCCCGATGAACTTCGTGGCGGAGTAGAGCACCAGGTCGGCGCCATGCCGCAACGGCTGCTGCCAGAGTGGCCCGAGAAAGGTGTTGTCCACCATGACCACCGGGGAGCGGTCGGCGCGGGCATAGTCGTGCACGAAGGTGGCGAGGGCCTCGATGTCCACCAGGCCGTTGGTTGGATTGGCTGGAGTCTCGATCAGCGCACACGCCACCGGCCGGCCCGCGACCTGCCGCTCCAGGTGGTCGGCCACCATGGCGAAGGGCACGCCGGCCGGAAAGCCGATGGCCTCCACGCCCAGGCGAGGCAGGTAGTAGCGCAGGAAGTGATCGGAGCCGCCGTAGATCGGCTCGCTGTGCAGGACAACGTCGCCCGGCCGCACGAACGCGAGCAGGGCCGTGGTGATCGCCGCCATGCCGCTCGCGAACACGGCGCACGCCTCCGCACCATCCCACAGCGCGAGCCGGTCCTCGAGCACCTCGAGGTCGGGATTGTTGAGGCGGCTGTAGATGAGGCCGTACTCTTCGCCGGCTCCGCGAGCCCGGAGGCCGTAGGCGATCTCGAAGAAGGCCTTCCCCTCCTCGGCCGACTCGAAGACGAAGGTGGAGGTCTGGAAGATCGGGGTCTTGAGCGCCCCCTCGGAGAGCCGCGGATCGTAGCCGTGGCTCATCATGAGGCTCTCAGGCCGCAACCGCCGGCCCTCCAGCTCGAGTTCCGGCTTCCTGGTCGGACTCATGGTCCTTCCTTCGTTGGGCGCCCGCTCAGCCCCGGACGCGCGACTCCACGTAATCCGCGAGCTGGGAGATACCGACGCGCTCCTGAGTCATCGTATCACGCGCCCGGACCGTCACCGTCTGGCCCGCCTGCGTCTCGCCATCCACCGTGATGCAGAACGGCGTGCCCGCCTCGTCCATGCGGCGGTAGCGGCGGCCGATGGCCCCGCTGTCGTCATAGAACACGGGGAACTGCTTCTTGAGGTCGTGATAGATCCGGTCGGCCAGTTCGGGCATGCCGTCCTTCTTGACCAGCGGGAAAACGCCCGCCTTGATCGGCGCGATGCCGGGATCGAACCCGAGTACCACCCGCGTCTCGCCTTCCACGGTCTCCTCGCGGTACGCATCGGCCATGAGCGTCAGGGTGACGCGGTCCGCGCCTGCCGAGGTCTCCACGATGTACGGGAGGTAGCGCTCGTTCGCCGCCTGGTCGAAGTACTCCAGCTTCTTGCCGGAGAACTCCTGGTGCCGGCCCAGGTCGAAATCGGAGCGGTTGTGCACGCCCTCGATTTCCTGCCAGCCGAAGGGGAACTCGTACTCGATGTCGTACGCCGCCTTGGCGTAGTGGGCCAGTTCGCCCGGGCCGTGCGCATGCCAGCGCAACTTGGTCGGAGTGAGGCCGATCGACTTGTGCCACTCCATGCGCCACTCGCGCCATTGCTCGAACCACTCCATGTCGGTGCCGGGCTTCACGAAGAACTGCATCTCCATCTGCTCGAACTCGCGGGTCCGGAAGATGAAGTTGCCCGGCGTGATCTCGTTACGGAATGCCTTGCCGATCTGCGCGATGCCGAATGGCACCCGCTGCCGCGACGAGTTGAGCACGTTCTGGTAGTTGACGTAGATGCCCTGCGCCGTCTCCGGCCGCAGGTACACCACCGCCGCCTGCTCCTCCACCGGCCCCATGAAGGTCCTGAACATGAGGTTGAAGAGGCGCGGCTCGGTCAGGGTGCCCTTGGAGCCGCACACCGGACACTGCGCATCGGGCTGTCCCGGCGTGCCCTTGATCCGCTTGTCGTCGGCCCGGAAGCGGTTCTTGCACTGCTTGCAGTCCACCAGCGGATCGGTGAAGCCGGCTACGTGGCCCGACGCTTCCCACACCCGTGGATGCATCAGGATCGCGGCATCGAGACCCTCGATATCGTCCCGCGCATGCACCATCGCCCGCCACCACCGATCCTTGACGTTCTTCTTGAGCTCGACGCCCAGGGGACCGTAGTCCCACACGGAGCCAAGGCCCCCGTAGATCTCGGAAGACTGGAACACGAAGCCGCGCCGCTTGGCCAGCGACACGAGCTTTTCCATGAGGGTGTTTTCGGCCATGTTCACGAGCGCAAGAGGAATCGGAAGTCGTTCAGGGGCGTCAAGATAGCCCCTTCAGGCGGGAGAATCAAAACCGACGCCGTGGGGCCCGGTCAGCCCAGTGCCTCGATCACCCGGCCCACGTCGGCCGGGTCGTTGAAGACTGATGGTGAGAGCCGCAGGTAGCGACTGCCGACCCGGGCGTTGATGCCGGCCCGTCGGAGCCGGTCGGCCACCGGCATCGCGGCCGGAAAGGTGAAGCTCAGGATTGGCGAGGTGGTCCCCGGTGGCGTCACCGGCACCAGCCCCCGCTGGCTCAACTCGGTCCTGAGCGTCTCCAGGAGCGGCTGCCGCCAGGCCTGGATGCGCTCGACGCCGAGCTCCCGGATGTACGGCAGGGAGGCGCCCAGCGTCATCAGCGAGGCCGCCGCCCTGCTCCCCACCTCGAACGTCGCCGACGCGTCCGTCCCGAACTCCCACGTGAACGGTGACGCGCCAGGCACATCGGACGGCAGGAAGTGGGTCTCGATGTCAGGCGCCGAGTGATACCCCCAGGTGGTGCGCCTGAGCACCCGCTCGATCAGGTCGGCACGCACATACAGGATCCCCAGGCCGAAGTCACCCATCAGCCACTTGAAGCCGCTCGCCGCCGCGAAATCGACCCCGGTGGCCCGGACATCGAAGGGGACCGCCCCAACCCCCTGGATGATGTCGGCATAGACGTAGGCCCCGCGCGAGTGCGCCAGTTCGCACACCGCCGTGAGGTCGTGCTCGAACCCGTTGTACATCGCCACCGAGGAGACCTCGACCAGCCGCGTGTTCCGGTCGATGAGGCGGTCGAGGTCGGCGAGCTCGACCCGCCCCTCCATCGTGGGCATGGCCATCCGCAGTTCCAGCCCCTGTGACTGGAGCGCCTGGAGATGCAGGATCGCCCCGTCGAAGTGAAGTCCATCCGTCACGACGTTGCCGCCCGACCCTGGTATGCCGAGCCCGCGAACGACCAGGTTCTCGCCGGTGCTGGTATTGGGGATGAAGGCCAGTTCCCCGGGCGTGGCATTGATGAGCGCCGCGTAGTCCGCCTTGACCCGGCGCACCGTCGCCGACGTGTCGAAGAGGTCCACCGTCGGCCGGGCGCGGCTCCGGGCGTACGCCTGTAGCACCTCCACCCCGACCTTCGGCATCGGGTGGGTGTAGGCCGAGTTGATGTAGACCAACCCGTCGGGAATCAGGAAATCGGACTTGCGGGGAAAATCAGCGGACAAGACAGGCCGGGGGTGCGGGCCAAGGCTCATGCTGGCGGCAATGCCCGTCATCCCCGCAAGCAACTCACGCCGGCTGATCTCGGTCACCGCGCTGCTACGCCCGGCGCATGAGGTCGGCCACGATCAACTCACCATGGTGCCGGGTGTTCTCGATGAACAGCCGGTTGTCATCGTACCCGCCGGCGATGACGCCTGCAACGTACAGGCCGGGCACCGGCGTCGCCATGGTCTCTTCATCGTGGGCGGGAACACCGGATTCGGTGTCGATCGGCACGCCCAGGCTGCGCAGCAGGCCGAGGTCGGGGCGATACCCGGTCATGAGGAGCACGCGGTCAGCCGGGATCTCCTCGGTGACGCCACGATCGTTGGCGATGGTGACGTGCGTCGGCGTGATGACGCGGACGCGGGAGCGGTAGCGGACCTTTATGCTGCCTTCGGTGAGCCGGTTGGTGATGTCCGGAAGCACCCATGCCTTCACGGTGGGGTGCAGGCTGTCGCCGCGCAGGACCATGGTGACCTCGGCGCCGGCGCGCCAGCTCTCCAGCGCGGCATCCACCGCCGAGTTGCCGCCGCCGACGATCACCACCTTCTGGCGCCAGTGGCGATGGCCCTCCACGAAGTAGTGACTCACGTGCGGCAGGTCCTCGCCCGGCACGCCCAGCGCATTGGGCTGGTCGTAGTAACCGGTGGCGATTACTACCGCCTTCGCGTGGTACGTCACCTCGTCGTGTGGCCGGCGGGCTGAAACGAGGAAGGTGCCGTCGGGTTCGCGACGGATGGCGCTGACCGCCTCCCGTACCCGGACATCGAGGTGATAGTGCTCCGCGACCCGGCGGTAGTAGATCAGCCCGTCGCGGCGGGTGGGCTTCTCGGAACTGGTGACGAGGGGAATTCCGCCGATCTCGATCCGTTCCGGCGTCGAGAAGAACGTCATGCCAAGGGGATACTTCTCGATGGCGCTGACCACGGTGGCCCGGTCGAGCAGGATGCAGCTGATTCCCGCCTTGGCCGCCGCGATACCTACCGCCAGCCCGGTCGGCCCGGCGCCGACCACGAGGACCTGGGTATCAGACCTCGATGATCTGGTCACGGCGGGTCCCGACGCTGACGTAGCGGATGGGTACACCCGATAGCTCCTCGATGCGATCGAGGTACGCACGCGCGGGCGACGGGAGTTCAGCGAGCTTCCGCGCCTCGCCCGTCGCGCGCTTCCAGCCCGGCAACCGCTCGTACACCGGCTTCACGCGCTCGAGCGCCTCGACGTCGGCGGGCATCCCTTCACAAGTGCTGCCCTCGAGGTTGTAGCCGGTTCCAACAGGCACCTCGTCGAACGTGTCGAGCACGTCGAGCTTGGTGATTGCAAGCCCGGTGAGTCCGTTCACCCGCGCCGAGTACTGCACCACGCTGGCATCGAACCATCCGCAGCGGCGGGGGCGCCCCGTCGTAGCGCCGAACTCGCCGCCGAGCGTGCGAAGCTGTTCCGCCGCGCCCTTCTCCGCTTCCGTGGGGAGCGGTCCGTTTCCGACCCGGGTGGTATACGCCTTCACCACGCCCAGCACGCCGTGAATCGCAGTGGGGCCGATCCCGGCGCCGACCGCGGCACCTCCGGCCGTGGTGTTGGACGACGTGACGAACGGATATGTGCCGTGATCGACGTCGAGCAGCGCGCCCTGCGCACCCTCGAGCAGGACGCTCCGTCCCTCGCGAACCGCGCGATGCACGATCAGCCCGGTATCGGTCGCGTGCGAAAGGAGGCGCGGCGCCAGGCGCTCCATCAGCGCCACATGCTCATCGAGCGAGGCACGCTCGGTACAGCCCATCTCGTGCAGCTGATGATTGGCCCGGTCCACCCGCGCGGCCAGGAGTTCGGCGGTGTTTTCCAGGTTCCTGAGGTTCCCCACCCGCAGCCCGCGACGACCGACCTTGTCCTCGTAGCAGGGACCGATGCCGCGCCCGGTAGTGCCGATGTTCTGCTTCCGCTCGCTGGCGACGTCGAGCTGCTTGTGCAGGGGAAGCACGAGGTGTGCGCGATCGGACACCAGGAGACGGCCGTCGGCAATCGCACTCCGCCTGCTGAGGTCGTCCAGTTCGGCGAAGAGCTGTTCGGCGTCGAGCACCACGCCGTTGCCGATGATGCAGGTGGCGCGGGAATGGAGGATGCCCGACGGGATCTGGTGCAGGACGTAGAGGTCGCTGCCGATCACCACGGTGTGCCCCGCATTGGCGCCGCCCTGATAGCGCACCACGAAGTCGGCGCGCTCGGCGAGCACGTCGACCAGCTTGCCCTTCCCCTCATCGCCCCACTGCGCGCCCACTACGACGACACATCGGGTGCCGGCGTCGAACATGGCATCTCCCCTTATGGCAACAAAAAAGCCCCTCGCGGGGCTGTTGAATCCTTTGGCGGAAGCTAGCGGCCGGGCCGCGACGGGTCAAATCGGGGTGGCCAGCCGTTCCCCGAGGCTTTCGGCAGTGCCCAGGTGATACCCATCGGCATTGTCCCGGAGGGTATGCATGCGCCTCAGGGTGCCCCAGTCGAGCCGCCCGATCGTGACCGCCTCGAGAGCCACCCTGGACAGCGGGACACCGTCTACCATGATCCCGAGTGGCAGGCGACGTGCCCGGCTGACGGGGGCCAATCCGGCAAGCCGCTCGAGCAGCCGGCCCGCCAGCTCCGTACTGCCTCGCGAGTGACTGACGACGAACAGCGTTCCCTCGTCATCCACGGTGTCCACGTTCAGGACCCTTGCCTGGGCGAAGAGCCCGGCCCGGTCCCGCGCCAGTGCCCTCGCCCCCACGAGCCCGAACTCCTCGGCCCCGGTGACGATGACTCCGATCGATGGGTCCGAGGTGAGTTCCGCCGCCGTCAGTATGGCGAGCAAGCCCGAGCCATTGTCCCGGGCACCGGGTGAGGCACCGGAGAGCTGGCCGCGTCCCAGCAGGACGCCAGCGACGCAGCCCAGCGCCCCGATCGCGACCGCCGGGCCGGCCGGCAACGGACCATTGATTCGCAGCACCGCGAGCGAAAGGAGGACCATCACGGCCACGGCCGTCACCCAGACGGCGACGAGGCGCCCCGCCATCGACTGAGCCTGCGCCTTGGTATCGAGGTGCGCGACCAGCCAGCAGCGAACGGTGGAGCCCGGCCGGCTCGCGATCAGGTTGGCATCAACCCGGTCGTACGCCGGGCCGCCACTGCCACGCACGAGCCGCATCACGACGACCCCGACCATCACTGCCAGGACCAGCAGGACGACCGCCGCGGCCCAGGCGGGCGACCCTCGCTGCAGGAGCGGGATCTCGAGCAGGGCCACGACGGCGAGCATGGCTCCCGCGGCCGGCAGCGCGCGATAGACGCCGGTGTTGAAGCTGAATGGATGTTCCTGGACGTTGTAACCGAGTTGGGTGAGGAAATGGGCAACGGAGCGGCGGGCCGCCTCGGTCTCGGCTGTTCCCGCCTCGCGACCACCTGCGATGAGGCTCACGACGAGCGCCCGCGCCCGGCGCGGCATCACTCGCTACCCCTTGGACCGCTTCCGGCGCTCCGGCACTCCCGCGGGCGGCGGTGTCACGCTCGGCAGGGTGGCGGCGCGCGCAGCCTCCGTGGTGATGCGGCCTGCCGCGACAAGCGCGGCGAGGTTCTGCTCGAAGCTCTGCATCCCGGCCGCGGAACCATCAGCCATGAGGTCCTTCAGGTCGTCGTAACGCGCCGTGTCCCGAAGCGCCGCCCGGACCTCAGGTGTGCCGAGGAGCACCTCGCACACGACCATGCTGCCCGATTCATCCCGCCGCGGGAGCAGCTGCTGGGCCACGATACCGCGCAGGCATTCCGCAAAGCGTACCCGCCCGATCTCGCGCTCGTCCTTGGGGAGCATCGACACCACTCGCTCCACCGTGGTGGCCACGTCGGGTGTCGGCATCGACGTGATGACGAGGAAGCCGCTCTCGGCTGCCTTGATCGCGGTGGCGACTGTGTCTGCGTCGGCCAGCTCACCGATGACGATCACGTCGGGATCCTGCCGGAGCGCGGCGCGCAACCCAGCCGCATAGGTGCCGGTGTCGACGCCCACTTCGCGCTGCGTCACCGAGCAGGTGAGGTCGCGGTGCAGGAACTCGATCGGGTTCTCAACGGTGACGACATGCTTCTGCTGGGTCTGGTTGATGTGGTGCACCAGGGCAGCCATCGTCGACGACTTTCCACCGCCGCTGATGCCGGCCACGATCAGCAGCCCTCGGTCGGACTCGGCCAGTCGCCCGAGGAGCGGTGGCAGGTTGAGCGAGGCGAGCGTCGGCACCGCGAACGGGATGACCCGCATCACGATCATGATCGACGAACGCTGCCGCAGGATGTTGACCCTGAACCGCCCGACCCCCGGCATGCCCCAGGAGCAGTCGTAGTCGCGCAGCGATTCCAGCCGGGCCCGGTCCTCGTCGGTGGTGAGCAGCTTGAGGGCGATCGCGCGCGTCTGGTCGGGCGTGAGCCGCTGCTTCGTGAGCGGCACGAGCTTGCCGTCGATGCGGGCCCGGAACACGTCACCGGCCTTGATGTGCAGGTCGGAGGCCCCGCGCTCGACCGCCGCCCGGATGATGCGCTCCATCGCGCCTTCGGACTTCGTATTCATGATCCCGCCCTGGTTTCGGCGCGAACCGGCGCCGGAAGGAAGCCCATCGCATCCTGCACGTCACGCATCGTGTCGGTGGCCACGCGCCGCGCGGCCTGCGCCCCGTCGCCGAGGATCTCGTCCACCTGCGCCGGGTGCGCCGCCAGGTCGAGGGTGCGGGCACGGAGCGGCGCCAGCACCGCCGTCATGTTGTCCGCCAGCACCCGCTTGCAGTCGATGCATCCCCAGAGCGCACCGCGACACTTGACCGCCACTTCATCCACCGTCGCCGGCGGCGAGAAGTGACGGTGCAGCGCGTAGATGTTGCAGATCTCGGGCGTGCCCGGATCCTTCTTCGTCTGCCGCGCGGGGTCCGTCTTCGCCGGGCGCAGCTTCTGCCAGATCTCCTCGGGCGAGTCGGTGATCCCGACGGTGTTGCCGAGGCTCTTCGACATCTTGGAGTCGCCGTCCAGGCCCATGATGCGCTTGGCCGCGGTGAGCAATGGCTTCGGCTCGGGAAATACCGGGCGCTGGGGCGCGAAGCGCGCCGTCCACCGCCGGCAGATTTCCCGCGCGAGCTCCAGGTGCTGGATCTGGTCCTCGCCCACGGGCACCATGTCGGCCCGGTACAGCAGGATGTCGGCCGCCATGAGGATGGGATAGTTGAGCAGCCCGGCCGGGATGCTCTCCATCTCCTGCGACTTATCTTTGAACTGCGTCATGCGCTCGAGCTCACCCAATGGCGCCACGGTGTTGAGCAGCCACATGAGCGTCGCATGCTCCGGCACATGCGACTGCACGAACAGCGTCACGCGCGCCGGGTCAATCCCGGCACCGAGGAGGCCCGTCGCCATTTCGCGGGTGCGCTGGGCCAGGCGCAGCGGTTCGTAGCCTGCACCGGTGAGCGCGTGCAGGTCCACCACGCAGTAGAAGCACTCGTACTGGGCCTGCAGCGTCACCCAGTTCTGCACGGCACCGAGCAGGTTGCCGATGTGCAGTTCGCCGGACGGCTGGATCCCGGAAAAGATGCGGGGCATGCTGGTAACGTAACCAAGCCTCACGGAGCGTCGCAAGACCTTGTCATCATTTGACTTACTGCACGCGGCCAGGCTCGCCGCCAGCCGGGCGGCCGAGTACCTCCGCAGCGTGACTCGTCCGGCGGGCCCCGAGGGATGGCGGGTCAAGGACCAGCGCGACTTCGTCACCGAGGTGGACCAGACCTCGGAAGCGCTCATCGCGGCGGTCCTCACCGGGGCCACGCCCGACGGGCGGATCGTCGGTGAGGAGTTGAGTCCCGAGCTGGTGCGCGACGGCCTGGTGTGGATCGTCGACCCGCTCGACGGCACCACCAACTTCCTCCATGGCGTACCGATCTGGGCGGTTTCGATCGCGGCAGCCGTGGATGGCGTCCTCGAGGCCGCCATCGTCCTCGACGTGCCGGCCAACGAGCAATTCGAGGCGGTACGAGGTCACGGTGCGTCGCGTTCGGGCAAGGCACTCGCCGTCTCCACCATCGAAGCGCCGGAGTTCGCGCTCATCGGCACCGGCTTCCCCTTCAAGAACATCGACCGGCTCGATGAGTACCAGCGTCAGTTTGCGCTCGTCGCCGGGGCCACGAGCGGCATCCGCCGACCCGGTTCCGCCGCCATCGATCTTGCGTGGCTCGCAGCCGGGCGGTTCGACGGCTTCTGGGAACAGCACCTCGCGCCGTGGGACATGGCGGCCGGCACGCTCCTGGTGCGGGAGGCGGGCGGCATCGTCACCGATTACGAGGGCAACGGCGACATGCTCCGGCATGCTTCCGTCGTCGCCGGCAATCCGGCGATGCATGCCTGGCTGAGCGGTGTCATCCGCGAGACGGCCGCCTCGGGAGCAACCGCATGAGTCGCGAGCGGTGGGACGGCGCCCTGCCCCTTGGCCGCTGGCTGGAGGCGGTGGCGGCGCCACAACCGCTGCCGGCGGGCGGCCGGGTCGCGTCGCTGGCCGGCGCCTTCGCCGCGGCGCTGGTGGAAAAGATCGGCCGCATCGTCCTGCGGTCGCAGGGTCGCGCCGCGCTGCACCCGGTCGCCGAAGAGGTCGCGACGAGGGCCGCGGCGCTTCGCCCCCTCCTGCTCGCGGTCGGCGATGCCGACGATCGCGCCTATGCGGCTGTCATGGCCGCGCGGCGTGTCCCCACCGGAGCGGCGCCATCAATCCCCCTGCACGACGCCGAACTGGCGGCCGCGCGGCTGCAAGCGGCCCTGATCGAGCACTGTATCGAGGTTATGGAGCTGGCGCATCGCCTGGAGGACGGCCTCGGCCCGGCTCTCGGTGCCGATGTGGCAACGGCGCGATACCTCGCCTGGGCGGCGGCACGGGGCGCACTGGGCAACGTGGAAGCAGACCTGAAGAATCTCGGGGACGATGCGGCGGCCGCCGCTGTCCGCTCCGCCGCCGTAGCTGCGATGAGGCGGGGAACTACGCTGCGCGGGTGAGGATCCGCGGTCCTTCCTTGGTGATCGCCACGGTGTGCTCGAAATGCGCCGCCAGCGAGCCATCAGCCGTTACCACGGTCCACTTGTCCGCCAGCGTGCGAGTCTGGGGCGCGCCCGCCGTGATCATGGGTTCGATGGCGATGGTCATGCCGGCCACGAGCCGCTCCCGCCGCTTGGGCGGGCCGTAGTTCGGCACCTGCGGCTCCTCGTGGAACCGCGTTCCGATGCCGTGGCCCACCAGTTCGCGCACCACGCCGTAGCCCGCCCCCTCCGCCACCGTCTGCACCGCATGCCCTATGTCGCCGATGTGATTCCCGATAATTGCCTGGGCAATGCCGGCCGCAAGGCTTTCCTGCGTCACGTCCATCAGCCGCTGCGCCTCGGCCGGGATGGTGCCCACGGCGACGGTAGTGGCCGAGTCGGCGTGCAGGCCCTCGAGATACACGCCGCAGTCGATGCTCACGATGCTGCCCTCGGCGAGCACCCGCTTCGGGGACGGGATGCCGTGGACGATTTCCTCGTCGATCGAGACGCAGAGGGTCTTGGGGAAGCCGTAGAGGCCCTTGAAGGACGGCTTGGCGCCCTTGTGGCTGCGGATGAACTTCTCCGCCTCGGCATCCAGGTCCTCGGTGGTGAGGCCCGGTCGAACCATGTCACGCAGCATTTCCAGCGTGCGGGCAACGACATCACCCGCGCGCGCCATGACCTCGATTTCCCTGGCGGACTTGAGCGTGATCATTTGCTACCGGCCGATGGCAGCCCGGACCCTGGACGCGATCGCGTCGACGGCGCCGATCGCAGGCACGTGACGCACGAGGCCCTTCCCCTCGTAGTACGCCAGGACCGGCGCCGTCTGGTCCCGATACGCCTTGAGCCGCACCGCGACGGCCGCGGGATCGTCGTCAGCCCGCTTCTCGATGGCCAAGCGCTTCACCAGGCGGCCGAGGATCTCCTCGTCCGTCACGTCGAAGAACAGCACGTGGTCCATCGCGCGGTTGCGCTCGGCCAGGAGGCCTTCCATCCCCTCGGCCTGCGGAATGGTACGCACCACCCCGTCGAAGATGACGCCGTGGGCCGCCTCCGGCTTGGCGAGTTCCTCCCGGATCACGCCCATGATGATCTCGTCGCTTACGAGGTGACCGGCTTCCATCGCCGCCTTCGCCTTGAGCCCGACGGGCGTGCCCCGCTTCACCGCGTCGCGGAGCAGGTCACCGGTAGCGAACTTCGGGAGCCCGAGCGCTTCGGCGAGCAAGGCGCCCTGCGTTCCCTTGCCGGCACCGGGCGGGCCCATCAGGAGAATGTCCATCGAATGGTGTCCCCGAAAAGACGTCGTGGGTCGTGGGTGCTGGGTCGTGGGAGAACGATCCGCGACCCGCGACTCACGACCCACGACTCACGACCCGTGACCTACATGAACCGCTGCTGCCGACCCCTGAACTTGACGCGGCCCGTCTTCATGAAGCTGTCGTACTTCCGCAGCGTCCGGTGCTGGTCCACCTGGGCGATCGTGTCGAGCAGCACGCCGACCACGATCAGCACCGAGGTACCGCCGAACTGCGACTGGATGCCGAGCTTCCGGGAGACCACCATCGGCAGGATCGCGATGAGGGCCAGGAAGAGCGAGCCCGGGAGCGTCACGCGGGCCAGCACCGCATCGATGTAGTCGGCGGTCGCGGCACCGGGCCGGACGCCGGGAACGAACGCACCCTGCTTCTTCAGATTCTCGGACAGGTCGACCGAATTGAAGATGATCGACGTGTAGAAGTAGCTGAACAGCACGATCATCAAGGCGAAGACGATGTTGTACGCCGCCGTGCCCGGGGCGAAGAACGCCGCCATGTCCGAGAGCGCCGGGACCTTGAGGAAGTTGGCGATCGTGCCGGGCACGATGATGATCGTCTGGGCGAAGATGATGGGCATCACGCCGGCGGTGATGATCCGGATCGGGATGAACGTCTTCTGGCCCTCGCGGATGCGCCCGCGCCCCATGACCTTGCGGGGGATCTGCACGGGGATGCGCCGCGACGCGATCGTCATGGCCACCACCGCCGCAATGACCGCCACCGTGACGGCGAAGTAGAACAGCACGCCGATCGGGCCCACCACCCCACCCTTCACGAAGCCCGCCAGCTGGAGGGTCGCCGGCCAGAGCCGTTCCAGGATCGAGAAGGTGATCAGCAGGCTCTGGCCGTTGCCGATGCCCCGCTCGGTGATCTGCTCGCCCAGCCACATGACGAAGATGGCGCCCGCCGTGAGCGTCACCACCATGATCATGCGCGAGGCGAAGCCGGGACTCGCGAACGCGCCCGGGATCGACTCGGTGAAGAGCGCGAAGGTGTAGGCCTGGGTGAGCGCGATGAGGACCGTGGTGTACCGGGTCCACTGCGTCAGCCGCTTCCGGCCCTCCTCGTCCTTCTGCATCTTGCCAATCGACGGAATGACGCCGCCGGCCAGCTGGAAGATGATGGACGCGGAGATGTACGGCATGACGCCGAGCGCGAAGACGGTGGCCCGGGAGAGGCCGCCGCCCAGCATGTCGTACAGGCCGAAGAACCCGGCCGCGCCCGAGTTGCGGATGAAGTCGGCGAGCGCCTGCACGTTCACGCCCGGCGCCGCAATGTGGGCGCCGACGCGATAGATCAGGAGGGCGAGCGCCGTGAAGAGAAGCTTCCGGCGGAGCTCGCTGTCGATCGCAAGCGCCGGGACCTTGGGTGCGGTCACTTAGGCCTCGACCCGGCCGCCCGCCGCCTCGATCTTGGTCTTGGCTGACGCCGACACCTGCACACCGCGCACCGTGTAGGCGCGATCGGCATCACCGGCGGCCAGCAGCTTCGCGGGCACGTCCTGCTTGGAAATCAGCCCGGCCGCGAACAGCGTCTCCGGCGTCACGTCCTGGCCGGCGAGCTTCTTCAGCTTCCGCAGGTTGACCGGCTGCGCCGTGATCTTGAACGGGTTGGTGAACCCGCGCTTCGGGAGCCGGCGGTAGAGCGGCGTCTGGCCGCCCTCGAAGCCGGGGTTGGTGGCGCCACCGGTGCGGGCCTTGTGGCCCTTGTGACCCTTGCCCGACGTCTTGCCGATCCCGGACCCGATGCCACGACCAATGCGCTTGCGCGACTGGGTCGACCCCCGGGCCGGCTTCAGGCTGGAGAGCGAGAGGTGCTTGATCTCGTCCGCCATCAGTTCTTCTCCACCGGCGTCACCTCGACGAGGTGCCGCACCTTGAAGAGCATGCCGCGCACGGAAGCCGTGTTCGACACCTCAATGGTCTGCTGATGATGCCGGAGGCCGAGCGCACGCAACGTGCGCGCCATCGTCTCCGCATGCCCGATCGTCGAGCGGATCTGCTTCACCGTAAGGCGCGCAGCATCCTCCTCCGACGGAATCGTGGCCGCATGATAGGCCGGGCCCTGACGGCCGACTACCGGATTGCGTCCCATGGCTTACGCTCCCTGCCGTGGCTTGTACGCGAGCTGGTCGACCTCGATGCCCCGCTCGCTGGCCACCTGGCGCACCGACACCAGCTGGCGAAGGCCGTCCATCGTGGCCCGCACCATGTTGTGCGCGTTGCTCGAGCCGAGGCTCTTGGTCAGGATGTCGGTGATGCCAGCGCACTCGAGCACTGACCGCACTGCGCCACCGGCGATGACACCCGTACCGGTCGCGGCCGGCTTGAGGAGCACTTCGCCGGCACCATGGTGACCGATCACCTCGTGCGGGATCGTCGACCCCGTCCGCGGCACCTCGACCATGCTCCGCTTCGCCGCCTCGACCGCCTTCCGCACCGCTTCCGACACTTCGTTCGCCTTGCCGGTCGCGAAACCGACCCGGCCCCGCCCGTCGCCCACCGCCACCAGGGCGTTGAACGAGAAGCGCCGGCCACCCTTCACGACCTTGGCGACACGGTTGATCGCAACGACGTTCTCGACCAGCTCGTTGCCATCGCGCTCGCGCTCGCGGTCACGTCCGCGGCCACCGCCCCGGCCGCCGCGGTCGCCACGACCACGGCCACCGCCGCCACCGCCCCGCTGCTGACGCTGCTCGCCTGCGGGACGCTCGGTCGTTTCCGTCACCGCGGGAGCCTCGGCTCCCGACACCTGTTCGTCAGCCATTAGAACTCCAGTCCGCCTTCGCGCGCGCCCTCGGCGACCGCCTGCACGCGTCCATGATACCGGTACCCGGCGCGGTCGAACACCACCTTGGTGACGCCGGCAGTTTTTGCCTTCTCGGCGAGCAGCTTTCCCGTGGCCTTGGCCCGGTTCACCTTGCCCGCGGTGGTGCTGTCCACGCCCTCGCTTGCATCGCTCACGCCGAGGAGCGTCACGCCCTGGTCGTCGTTCACGAGCTGCGCGTAGATGTGCTTCAGCGAGCGGAAGACCACGAGGCGCGGCCGCTCGGCCGTGCCGGCCACCCGCGTGCGCACCCGGAGGTGCCGGCGGTAGCGGCGGTCATTCCGCGTCTTCGGAGAATGAATGGCGCGCATTTACTTCGCTCCCGTCTTGCCAGCCTTGCGGCGGACCTGCTCACCCTGGTACCGGATGCCCTTGCCCTTGTACGGCTCGGGCGGACGCACCAGCCGGAGCTCGGCGGCCACCTGGCCCACCTTCTCCTTATCGGCGCCCTCGATCTTCACCACCGTGTTGTTCTCCACCGAGATCTTGATCCCCGCCGGCGCCTTGTACGGCACCTGGTGGGAGTAGCCGACGATCAGGTTGACCCCGAACGGCTTCATCTCAGCCTTGTAGCCGACGCCCTGGATCTCGAGGACTTTCGAGAAGCCCTTGGTGACGCCCTCGACCATATTGGCGACGAGGGTGCGGCTCAGGCCGTGCAGCGCCTTGTGCCGCTCCGTCTCGCTCGGCCGCGTGACGGTGAACTCGGCGCCCTCGACCTTGTAGCCGAGTTCCGGGTTCAGCGTGCGCGTGAGCTCGCCCCTGGGACCCTTCACCGTGACGGTCGACCCTGCGAGCGTCACCGTCACACCCGCCGGCACCGTGACGGGCCGCCTTCCGATACGCGACATGTCGGCCCCCTACCAGATCAGGGCGACGAGTTCGCCGCCCAGGTTGGCGGTGCGCGCCTCGCGGTCGCTCATCAACCCCTTCGGGGTGGAGACGATCGCCATGCCGAGGCCGTTCTTCACGCGGGGGATCTCGCGGCACTTCACGTAGCGCCTGAGACCGGGCGTCGACATCCGCCGCAGCTCGCGGATGACCGGCAGCTCGTTGTGATACTTGAGGTACAGCCGGAGTACGCCGGCGGCACCATCATCGAGGACCTTGAAGTCGCCGATGTAGTGATTGTCGCGCAGGATGCGGGCAAGCTCAGTCTTGAACTTGCTCACAGGCACGTCCACGCGCCGATGGCCAGCATGACACGCATTACGGATGCGGGTCAGCATGTCGGCGACGGGATCTGTCAGGCTCATGGTCCTCGATCTCCCTACCAGCTCGCCTTGCGCACGCCCGGGATCATTCCCTGGAGTGCAAGGTCTCGGAAACAGATACGGCACAGGCCGAACTTGCGCAGCACAGCACGTGAGCGCCCGCAACGCTGGCACCGACGTACTGCGCGCACCTTGAACTTGGGCGTCCGCTTGGCCCGCTCGATCCAACAGGTCTTCGCCATTTACTCTCCCCTATGCCGCGCGCTGCGGCGTCTCACCGCGGAACGGCCAGCCGAACTCCCGCAGCAGCGCCAGGGCGAGGTCGTCGCGCCCGGCCGTGGTCACGATCGTGATGTCCATCCCGTGGATCTTCTCGACCTTGTCGTAGTCGATCTCGGGGAAGACCATCTGTTCCTTGATGCCGAAGGTGTAGTTCCCGCGACCGTCGAAGCTCCGGTTCGGCAGGCCGCGGAAGTCGCGCATGCGCGGCACCGCCAGCGAGATGAACCGGTCGAGGAACTCGTACATCCGGGCGCCGCGGAGCGTCACCGAGCAGCCAACCGGCATCCCCGTGCGCAGCCCGAAGTTCGCGATCGACTTCTTCGCCTTGGTGATCACCGGCTTCTGGCCGGTCACCGCCGCGAGCTCCTCGACCGCCGCGTCGAGCTGCTTCGGGTTCTTGCCCGCGTCGCCCATGCCGACGTTCAGCACGATCTTGGTGAGCTTCGGCACCTGGTGGGGGTTCGACAGCGCGAACGACTTCGCGAGGCGTGGGCGCACCGTCGTCTCGTAGA